>CAVQRQ010000016.1:0-245566 GCA_963715265.1 uncultured Acidobacteriota bacterium | reverse complement strand
GAAACACCCGCCGCTCCGCCTGTGCGGTAAGGGCCGCGCTTGCCAGGTCCGCACCGCGGCCCTCGCACGACCATGCCGCCAGGGCCCGTTGTCCCCAGTGCAGCCCTGGCGCAGTCACGACGGTAGGGCCCGTTGTCCCCGACGCAGCCCTGGCGCAGCCACCAACGGTAGGGCCCGTTGTCCTCAACGCGGCCCGGGCGCAGCCACGACGGTAGGGCCCGTTGTCCTCAACGCGGCCCGGAATCGCTAGGGCACGAAGGTCTGCAGCCAGTCGAGATCGTCGGCACGATCGACGCGAACCTGCACCTGCTCTTCTGGTTGTCGCTCGTGCCGTTCGTCACGGCCTGGATGGGCGAGAACCACTTCGCGGAGTGGCCGGTGGCCGCGTACGGGTTCGTCCAGTTGATGGCCGGAGTGGCCTACTACGTGCTGGGACGGGCGCTGGCGTCTCACCACGGCACGGGCTCGCGAATCGCCACGGCACTCGGCGCCGACCGCAAGGGCCTCGCCTCGATGGCGCTGTACGCGACGGCGATACCGGCCGCGTTCCTCCACCCGTGGGTGGCGCTCGGTCTCTACATGCTCGTTGCGGTCCTGTGGCTCGTACCCGACCGCCGGATGGAGGGGACGCCGGCCGACCGCGGCTAGGTTGTCGGGGCCGCGTCTACGGAGGGCACACGGCGTCGCCCTCGTTGCTGACGAGGCGCACCTCGAGCGCGGCCACGGCGGCCGCGCCACGACGTGTCGGAATCGAGAGCATCACCCGTGCCCGCTTGTCACCGGTGCCATCACCGGTGCAAGCCCCTCCCGCCGCGCAGGGTACTACGGCACGACCCAGCTGGAGGCGGCCAATTCAGGCGCGTACGCGGCTACTGCAGCCTGGTCGCGAGCGCGTTGGTGCCGGCGCTCCACTGCGCGCCCGTGGCGCCCGAGTACATGGCCCGCTCCACGACAATCTGCGCCGGCGTCGCCCCGGTGGACTCCACCACGGCCCCGAAGCGGCGATTGGCCACCACGGCCCCGAAGTCCGGGCCAACCGCCACGTTGGTCCGGGAATTCGGGTTCAGCGGGTAGTCCTTCACGAACGATGAGCCGTCATCGAACATCAGGGTCACGCGCGCGTTGCCGGGGAAAGGCGAGACGTTGGCCACCAGGATGTACGTCTCGTTGCGATCGGCGCCGCCGACCTCACCGTCGGCCAGAGCCCAGCGGGTGCCGGTGGCCACGCTGCCGGCCGAGTTGTGCCCCTCGTACCAGGTCGCGAAGCTGCCCGGCCACCACATCGCCCGCTCGACGATGATCGGCACGCCGTTGGTGGACGCCACGGTCGTCGACACGGCCACGTTGGCCAAGGGGAACGTCACCCCGCCATCGAAGCTTTCGTAGTCCACCCAGATGTTGGAGCGGCTGTTGGCCGGCGCCGTCATCGTCTTGGTGAACGTGCGGCCGTCGGTCAGGAGGTAGTCCACGCGCACCTGCGCGTCCTGCGCGTTCGGGTTGGCCACCAGCACGAACAGGTCGAAGAACGGCCCGGTCGCGCCCTCGGCCAGGAACCACGACGTGGCCGGGGCCGTCACGCCGGCACTCTCGTGGCCGGCGTTGAAGGTCCGGCCCTGTCCATTCAGGTACATCGCCCGCTCGACGATGATCGGCGTGGCATCGAGCGATTCGACGACGGCACTGACGTCGGCGGCGGCCAGCAGTTTGCCGGTACCCGGGAAGATCTCCTCGTTGACCCAGATGTTGGTCCGGGAGTTGGCGGGCAGGACGTACTGCTTCTCGAGGGGCGTCCCGACGGCGCGCAGGTAGCGGACCCGCACGGTCGAGGGCGTCGGCGCCGGATTCTGCAGCAGGTAGAACAACTGGAAGCCGCCGTTGGTCGACCCTTCGGCGAGATACCAGGTCGTGGATGGTGACGCGATGGCAGTCTCGGCGTGCGCGCCGTAGTGGTCGGCCAGGTTCCACAGCATGGTGCAATCGATGACCAGCAGTTCCGAGGAGCCAATCGTGGTCGAGAACTCGGCGTTGCCCATCCCGGCGATCGTCTTGGGATCGACAGTGACGCGCGTGCGTGCCGGGACGGGCACGGTGTGCACCACGCTGCTGGTCCCGGACCGGAGGAACGTCAGCGTCGCCGTCGTGGCCACGTTCCCTGGATTCAGGATGGCCAGGCGCGTGTCGAAGAACGACGAGGTGGCACCCTCGGCAAGGTAGCGCGTGAACTGACCGGTGCCGGTGCCGGTCACTGTGACGGTAAACGTGTCGGTGGCGGTCAGGCCGCCGCCATCGGTCACCGTCAGGGTGACCGTCGTCGCGCCCGTCTGGCTGAATACCGGCGTCACGGTCACCGTGCGATTCGCCCCGCTCCCACCGAAGACGATGTTCGCGTTCGGCACCAGTGTGGTGTTCGACGACGTCCCCGTGAGCGCGAGCGAGGCGACAGGTGTTTCGGCGTCGCCCACCGTGACCGGCAACGCGCCGGTTGTGGTGTTGGGCGCGACCGTCCGGTTGGTCACGTCGGAGATGGTCGGCGCCGTGTTGCCGCCGGCTTCAACGGAGCCGATGTCGCAACGGACGCCCTGGGGACGGGTCACGCCGTTCTGCGAGGTGTTGCTCACGGGCGCGGCCAGACACGTGGCGGCGTCGCCGCCGTCGATGGCCAGCGACCCCGCGAGCAGGGGGTAGTACCGCGGCGACGGGGCCCCCGTCAGGGTGCCCAGCTTCGGATCGATGCCGTTGATGGGCGAGGTCGTTCCGCACGGGCTGCCCCCGCTATCCGTCTCGATCAGGTTCTTGAACCCCGTAATCGGTACGGGCGTGCCACTGTTGTAGTTGAAGCAATCGCTACCGCCCGTGCTGTTGGCGAGAATGGTGTTCTTCAGCGTGACGACGGCGGTTCTGAATTCATCGTTCTCGTGCTGGTACGGATCGCTGTAGAAGGCGCCGCCCTGGTTGGCCGAGAAGGTGGCGTTCTTGACGTCCAGATCCTCGTAGTTGTAGACGCCGCCGCCGGTGCCGGCCGTATTGGAATGCACCGTGCTGTTGGTAATGGTGTTCGGACCGCCACCTGCGTTGAAGATGCCGCCGCCCCGCGCAGCGGAGTTGTCGTGAAACGTGCTCTTGTCCACGACCAACCGGCCGCCGCTGACGATGGCACCGCCATCGCTGTTGGCCGAGTTGCTGTCGAAATCGCTCGATGACACCGTCAACACGCCGCCGCTCGTGGCAATGGCACCGCCGCTGACGGCGGAGGAATTGCCGACGAACGTGCTGGTCGTCACGGTCACGGTGCCATTGGCGCTGACGCCACCCCCCCCGTTGCCGGAGGAGTTCTCCCGGATGTCGGTACCGGTGATCGACAGCGTTCCGAGCCGCTGGTAGATCCCGCCACCCTCGCTGGCAGACTTGCTTCTCGTGAGCGTACTGTTGCTCAGCGCCAGCGAGCCGCCGTTGAAGATGGCGCCACCGCTGCCCTTGTAGTTGTCAGGATTCCCCTCCGAGCTCGTGCAGGAGAGACTGTTCGGGCAATTCCCGTGCCTCACCGTCATTCCGCCGAGAGTCAGGACTCCCCCGCCACCCACTTCCAGGACGCGATAGGTTGCGGGAGTGCAGCCCGATCCGCTCACCACGTCGACGAGCGTCACCGGATCACACGTCGACGCCTGGAGGAAGGTGGTCGACTTGCCGCCTCCGTTCACCGTGATGGGCGAAGTGACGACGGGCAACTGCCCGAACCCGGAATCGAGTGTGTAGGTTCCTGCCGGCAGCGTGATGCTATCCGAACCGGATCCGGCCACACAGCCCCTGTAGGCGGCGTTCGTGTTCGAGGCGATGATCGCTTCACGCAACGAGCAACTGCTGTTGCTGGCGTCCTCATCGTCGAACGTGGTGACGGTAATGGTTGCCGCCGAAACGGGCGAGACCGCCGCGACGCTGAAGAGGCCGAGAAGCCCCCCGAACAATACCGGTCGCAACGACATCGACACGAACGCACGGTTCGCCATAGTCTCGATTCTCCTCAGGACGCCCACGGCCAATCTCTAGTGTTGAGTCAGCCTGTCACAGCGTCGAGAAGCCCTGCGTGAGTAACCCTGCTCAATTCATCTAGGCAAGATCGCTCATTCGGATGCGCCCGAGAGCGACGTGTCGGCCGTGGGGCGGACGGCGGCGGCGACCTGGGTGGACTACTCGCGCGTGCGCCCGTACTCCTGGGCGAACCGGGCCAGGGCATGTGGGCCCTGGAGGCCCAGCTTCGCGCAGAGATTGGCGCGATGGTTGTCGATGGTGCGTGGGCTGACCCCCAGTTCGGCCGCGATCTGCCTGGTGGTCTTGAGGTCTGCGAGGAGAGCCAGCACGCGTCGCTCCGCTGGCGTGAGCATGATCGCGGACGACGGCGGCGCAGGGACCTGGCTCCTGCTGCGGCGAAGCAGGTGCGAGGAGAGCGCGGGCGACACGTATTCGCCGCCGGCGGCCACGACCTTGATGCAGGTGATGACGTCGGTCACCGCGTCGTCCTTGATCACGTACCCGCACACGCCCAGATCGATCGCCTGGTTGAAGTGGAGTTCGTCGACGTGCATGGTGAGGATCACGAGACGGGTCGGGAGCTGGAGGTCCCGTGCCTGCCGCGCCACCTCGAAGCCGTCGAGCCCGGGCATGTCCAGGTCGAGCACCGCCACAGCGGGCTTCTGCGACACCATCACCTCGATGGCCGAACGGCCGTTGTCGGCCTCCCCGACGACGCGGAGGCCCGGCTCGCTCGCGATCACTTCCGCGAGGCCGCGCCGGAAGATGGCGTGGTCGTCGGCCACGACGATGGTCGTATCGGCGCTCATGACGTCGTCGCCGCGTTCGTGCTCAGGGAGATCCGCACCGTTGTCCCCGCTGTCGAATCCACGTCCAGCCGGCCGCCGAGCATTCTCACGCGCTCGGCGATGCCGATCAGGCCGAAGCCGCCGGGTGCCAGCGGCGTGGCACCTGTCGACATTGGCGAGCCCGTCCAGACGAAGCCGACGCCGTTGTCACGGATGACCATCGTCAAGTCGTTTCCGTGACGCCGCACGACGAGCGAGGCCTCGGTGGCATGGGAGTGCCTGATGATGTTGTTCACGCACTCCTGCACGATGCGATAGACATTGACCTGCGCCTCCTCCGACAGCGCATCGTCGATGGCGTCGACGTCGGTCGATGCAGTGATGGCGGTGACCTCGCCGATGCGCATGAACATGGCGCGAAGCGTCGCGGCCAGGCCGAATCGGCTGAGATGAAACGGGCGCAGGTTGTAGGCGATCTCGCGGCATTCGTCGATGGCGTCGGAGGCAGACGCCGACAGCTCGTCGAGCTGCTCCCGAAGGACGTCCGGATCCGCGATGTCTGCCCGGGCCAGCGCGAGGCGGTTCTTGATGACGAGCAGGCTCTGGCCGAGGCTGTCGTGCAGTGCGGCGGCGATCCGCCGGCGCTCGGCCTCCTGCGAGTCCAGCAGCGTGCGCGACACCACGCGCTGCGCGTTGCGCTCCCGCGTGAGTCGGGCGGTGCGCCGCGTCAGGCCGACGTAACCGAGACCCAGGATCGACGTGGCCGTCAGCACCGTGAACCACCATGTGCGGTAGTACGGCGCCTCAACGACGATGCCGACGCGCTGTCCGACGGTGTTCCAGACGCCCTCGCCGTTGTCGGCGATGACCCGGAAGGTATAGGTACCGGGAGGGACGTGCGTGAAGTACGCGGTGCGTCGCGTCCCGGCGTCGACCCAGTCCAGGTCCAGTCCCTCGAGTCGGTACTTGAACCTCACCTGCGGCGCGCGATGCCAGCTGAGCGCGGTGTACAGAATCTCGAGGTTCGTCTGGCCCGGACCGATCCGCACGGACTGGTCGGCAGGTTGCGCGCGCCCGTCCACCGACACGCTTTCGATCACGACCGTCGGGGGCCGTGTGTCGAGGTGCCGCGGATCGACGATCGCCACGCCTTTCACCGTGGGAAACCAGACCCTGCCATCCCTCGCCTTGATGCCCGCCGGATTCGCGCCGTTGCACTCGCGGCTCAACATCCCGTCGGACTGGCCATAGGCAAACGACTGCACGGAAGCAATCCGTCCGTCGGCAAAGTCGGTCAGTTCCCGCAGGCTGGCCCTGTAGACGCCCTTGTTGGCGCACATCCAGAGGTTGCCCAGATCGTCCTCGACGATCTCGTACGCGAGGTTGTCGAACAGGCCGTCGCGGGCGCTGATCCTGGCGAACCGGCCGCCCGCATACCGATACAGGCCACGGCCGTACGTGCCGATCCAGAGCTGGCCGGCCCGGTCCTCGTGGAACGACAGCGTGTGGCCGCCGTCGAACCCGCCTTCCGGCGTGAAGGTCGTGAGACGCCCGTCCGCGAATCGGCTCAGGCCGCCCCCCGTGGCGATCCACACAGCGCCCTCTCGATCCTCGAACAACCTGGTCACGTGATGGTCGGCCAGGCCGTCACCCTGCCGGTACACCCGCCGCTGTGCACCCTGCAGGCGATGGAGTCCATCGGTGGCCGTGCCGAACCAGAGCGTGCCGCTGCGATCCTCGAGCATGGCGGTGAACGTCCTGGTGGCCCAGCCGTGCTCGATGGCCTCGGTCCGGCCCGGGTGCGTGCCGCGGAGGACGAGGTTGCCGGCCGGACTCGACTGCGCAGCATGGATCCAGAGGTTCCCGCTCCGGGCTTCCGTGATCCCGGTGACGCGGCGGTGGGCATGGCCGTCGCGCGCTGTGTACGCCACGAACCTGCCGGCAGCGAACCGTGCCAGTCCTGCCTCCGTGCCAACCCAGATGGTCCCGCCCGAGTCCTCGTAGATCGGTCGCACCATGTCGGCCGGCAGGCCATCCTTCGTCGTGTAGGTGCTGAAGGGACCAGACCTGAGGCGCACGAGACCTGACGTCGATCCCAGCCAGATGTCACCGTCGGCGTCGGGAAGAATGGCCTGAACGGTGTCGTCGACCAGGCCATCGAGACCCGTTGTCCTCGTCAACCGCCCATCGTCGAAGCGATAGAGTCCGTCGCCGGCGGTTCCGGCCCAGACCGTGCCGTGCCGATCCTCGGCGATCGTCAGGATCTCGACGGGCCTGGCCCCCTGCGCAACGCCGTAGGTCTCGAACCGGCCGTCCTGGAACCGGCTCAGGCCCGCGTCGGTGCCGACCCACAGCACGCCGGAGGTGTCGGTGAGTAACGCGGACACCTCACGGCCGGGAAGACCGTTCCGCGCCGTATAGGTCGTCCAGCGCTCATCGTGCAGGTGTGCGAGACCACCACGTGTGCCCACCCAGATGCCGCCGCCGCTCGAGTCTCCGGCCAGTGCGAGGATCTGATTGCTCGGAAGGCCGGTCGCCGTCGAGTACACGGTCACCTGGCCATCACGGAAGACCGCAACCCCCGCTTCCGTGCCGGCCCAGATCGCGCCACGGCTGTCTTCGTACAAACACCGCACCCGCGCATCAGGCAGCCCGTCCCTGGCGGCGATGTGGGTGAACCGACCCTGCTTGTACAGGGTCAGGCCGCCGGCATGGGTGCCGATCCACAGCGAACCGGCGCGATCGACGAGCAACGCCTGGACGTTGTTGCTCTGGATTGCCGGTGTATTGATGCTGTCGAACGTGGTGAAGCGCACGCCGTCGAAGCGCACGACCCCTTCGGCCGTCGCGAGCCACAGGTACCCGTCTGGCGTGCGGGCGATCCTCCCCACGCCGTTGGCCGGCAGCCCGTCCCGGTCCTGCCACTGGACCTGCTGGTAGCGTCCCAGCACTCGCGTCGGGCTGATCGTCTGGGCGTCGGCCGGCGTCGTCAGCAGCGCCATCGGCCAGAGCAGCGCCAGAACGACGCGGAGTGCCTGCATTCCCTACACCGACCTCCAGCCGCCAAAGAGATCCTCCCAGCAGGCGGCCACTTCGGCGCGTTGCGGCTCTGGCACGGTGGGCGTGAAGGGCAGGACGTCGACCCGGGCCGTCTCGTCGAGCCACGCGGCGATGGCCGAGACGTCGCGGGCGATGACCTCCGGCGACACGCGCGACAGGTCGTCGTCGGGCCTGTGATGGAAGAAGCGCCCGCCGTCGCAGTTGACGCGGTAATGGAACACGCCCGGCAGTCCGACGGCGATGAACGGGAAGTGGTCGGCGTAGGGCACCACCGATGTGATCGTCTGGTAGCGCAGCCCCGCCGCGTGGAAGTGCGGCCTGAACGACGCCTCGAAGTCCGGATGGGCGTTCAGGTACAGCTGCAGCCATCCCAGGTGCGAGCCGTAGCTGTCCAGGTTGTACATGCAGCGGCCGCGGCTCGCGATCTCGTCGCGGTGCGCGCGCACGTACGCGGCAGACCCCACCGACAGCTGCTCCTCGGCGCCGAAGGAGATCAGGCGGATGGTGCGCCGGCGCTCGCGTGGGTGCAGCAGGCGCGCCAACTCGATCACGCCAACCACTCCGGACCCGTTGTCGTCGGCGCCCGGCGAACCGGCCTGCGTGTCGTGGTGTGCGCTCGCGTAGAGGATCTCGTCGGCCAGATCCGTTCCCGGCAGGTCGATGACGACGTTCTGCGACGTGGCGGGGATCATGCCGCCGACGACGCGGCAGCGGGCCTGCGACGCGCCCTGCGCCACCCAGTTCCACGCGTCGTGGTGCGCGACGTTCAGCGTGGGCACCGCGCCGATCGCCGCCGTGTACGCGGGGAACATCCCGTCGGCGCGCGGCGTGTCGGCCGGATAGCGCGTATCCACCATCAGCAGGAACGCCGGGCCGGCCTCCATCAGCCGCGTGTAGGAGGCCCGGGATTCGATGTGGCAGCCGAGGTGAATCACCGCCTTGCCGCGCAGGTGCCCGAGGTCGTCGCGCTGGTAGTCGGTTGGCGTGAGGGTCGCGATGTCCGCTGTCAGCCACGTGCCGTCGGTGCCGGGCGTACTGCTGAACAGCGAGCACGGGAAGGCGTGCCACGCGTCGCCGACGCGGACCTCGAGCTGTTCCTCCGTGACGACCCTCGCGCGCACGGGGAGGGATTCGTCCCAGGCGGCCGCGCCCATCTCCCTGGCGCACGCGAGCACGTGGTCGGCAGCCGCACGCTCGCCGGGGGTCCCGGCGAGGCGCACGCCGATGTCGGCGGCCAGGACGCGGAGGTCGCGGGCAATCCGGTCGGGCGAGGCCTGCAGCATGGGGCGAAGCATACAATCGACACGACCGGCGGCGCGAAGTATCCTCGTCCGCGATCCGAGAGACCACGTCCATGGCACACAGCGCATATCACCCCAGCATCGAAGGCGCCCAGCATGGCGCCAAGTCGCTCCCACAGTTCCTCGACTACGCGAAGGCCTCCGGCGCGGCGGGCGCCCAGCCCTCGAACTACATGCTGCAGTCCGAGACCGGGTTCAGGACGGCACGTGACATCGCCGACCTGTTCGAGTCGCGTGGCCTGCGCCTCGACGGCATCTCCTGCCACTGTCCGGTGTGGGTCCACACGACGGCCTGGACGGGCAGTCCGACGGTGCGACCGTTCGTGCCGGCCGACGTCGCGCACGCCTCCCCGGCCGACATCGAGGCCTGGGCCGAGCGGTACCTGCTCGACCTCTTCGATTCTCGCGGCCGAGTTGAAGGTGCGCATCCTCCCGATGTTCTGGGGCGTCGCGTTCGGCTGGGAGCCGGCGACGGGCTACCCGTGGGGCTTCTGGGCCGGCGGCGATTTCGACCTGATCAAGGAAGGCCAGGAACGCTTCGTCACCAAGACGGCACGCCTGCGCAAGGAGGCCGGCGCCCGCGGCATCTACCTGTGCCACGAGATCCACCCCGGCACCGCCGCCATGTGCGCCGACGACTTCACCATGCTCGTCGACATCTGCGACGGCGACACGTGCCTCGGCGTCAACGCCGACCCGTCACACTGCTGGGAGGGCGAGAGCTGGGAGACGCGCTTCCTCAAGGTCGGCCCGCGCGTGCACGCGGCGCACATCAAGAACCACGTCGCCAGGCCGGGCATGCCGCTCCGCATGATGGAGGGCAGCTGGCAGAAGCGCGCGATGCAGTTCGTCGATCTGCCCTCGGGCGACATCAACATGCAGCGGTACGCCGAGCTGCTGCTCCACATCGGCTACCCCGCGCGCTACAGGCAGATCACGGGCAGCGCGTCGGCGCCGCTCGTCGTCGAGGCCGAGAGCGCGCACAAGGACCTCGACTGGACCAGCGCCAACGGCATCGCGTACGTGCGCGATCACCTCTGCTGGCCCGTCGCCGAAGGATCGTTCGAGGAAGGCATGGGTTCGTGACGACTCGGGCATGATCGATCAGAGGAGGCAGCGGGGACTGGCGATTGCCGCGTACGTGCTCGCGGCACTGGCGCTGCTCGCGCCCGTGATGGCGCAGACGACCGTCCTCGAGCGCGTCGGCGTCCTGATGGCCGTGGCCGCGCTCCTGGAGATCGCGCAGGGATTCCGGCGAACGACGCACGAGTCACAGCGCGCGGCGTGGCTCGAGGGCGGCATCACGCTGGGCATGGGCGTGCTGCTCGTCAACGCGCCATGGCTCGCCGGCGGGGCGCTCATCATCTTCCTGGCCGGATGGTTCGGCCTCGACGCCGGCCGGCGTGGTCTGGAAGCCGTGCGCCGACTGGCCGCAGGCCGTCCGGCCAGCACCGAGATCGCGGGCGCGATCGGCAATCTGGCCGTCGCCGTCGTCCTGCTCGTGCTCGGCGACCGTGCGGCGGGGTGGGCGGCAGCCCTGGCGGGAGCCTTCCGGATCGCGAGCACGGCCGCCGGTCTCGCGGCGGCGCCCGTGTTCATCGCGGCCGACTCGGGCCGCATGGTCGTGACCGACTTCGGCCTGCCGGACCAGCCTCAGCTCCGGGATCTGGTCGGCAGTCTCGAAACGCAGGAGGCCCAGCGGGCGCCGGCTGACCGGAGCTGGATTGCCGCCTTCGGCTTCACGCTCTTCGCGATTCATCTGGGCCGCACTGGCCTCGACCGCTCCGCGCTCGGCATCATGACGCCGGCCGTTGCCGTGTTCGGCGACTTCGTTGTCGCGCTCATCGCGGCCTTTGCCATCGTCGTCCCGCTCAGGATCACGTGGCGGAAGCTGACGCGGAGGATGGAGCGCCGTCTGTGGTCGTGGTGGCTCGACACGCCGGACCAGCAGGCGGACTGGCGTCACCGCGGCGTGAGTGCGGTCCTGACGTTCCGCCTGCGCGACGCCATCCGGCTCCGCCAGGCGCGTTATTCGCTCCCGACAGCCGTGAACCGCGGCCTGCAGATCGGCCTGCCCGTAGCCGCGATCATCGCGGCCACCGCTCCTGTCTTCGGCATGAGCTGGTACTTCGACACCGAGAACTGGGCGGCCGGCATCTGGAACAACTGGGCCGAGGTGCGCACCGACACGTGGCGTGAAGCGATGATCGCGGCGGAGCATCGGGTCGCCGGCGACGACATCACCTTCGCACTCGAGCCGCCCGGCGTCGCCGCCGACACCGACTTCTCGTTCATCGTCATCGGTGACACGGGTGAGGGCGATGCCTCGCAGCACGTCCTGAAGGATCGGTACCTGAACGTCGTGCAACAGGACGACGTCAGGTTCGTCGTCCTGTCGTCCGACGTGGTCTACCCGGTGGGCGCCATGCGCGACTACGAGGCCAAGTTCTGGCTGCCGTTCAAGGGCACCCACAAACCCGTCTACGCCATCCCCGGCAACCACGACTGGTACGACGCGCTCGAGGCGTTCAACGCCACGTTCCTCACGCCGGCGGCCGCGCGGGCCGCCATGCGCGCGCGGATCGAAGTGGACAACGGCCTGACGACAACCACAGGCGAGCGCATCGACCAGATGATCGCCCAGGCGGCGCGACTCCAACGCGAATACCAGGTGCCCACGCAGTTCCAGGCGGCGCCGTTCTTCCAGGTGCAGACGGACCGCTTCGCGCTCATCGCCGTGGACACGGGCGTGGCCCGGACCGTGGATGCCAGGGAGTGGGCCTGGCTGGAACGGGCGCTCGAAGCCGCCCGCGGCAAGCTCGTGATGGTGATCCTGGGGCATCCGTTCTACGCCGGCGGGCACGACACGGTGGGCGCCAGCAAGAGCTTCGGGGCGCTCCGGACGCTGCTGCGCGAGCACGGCGTCGGCATCGTCATGGCGGGCGACACGCACGATCTCGAGTACTACCTGGAGGACACCGGCGGATCGGGTCGGCCGGTGCACCACTTCGTCAACGGTGGCGGTGGTGCCTACATGAGCTTCGGCACGGCGCTGTCGTGGCCGCGGGAGCCCGCGACCCGCGAATGGGCGTACTACCCGACCACGGCGCAGGTCGTCGCCAAGATCGACGCGACGACGCCCTGGTGGAAGTGGCCTGTGTGGTGGTGGACGCGACAGTTCAACGCCTGGCCCTACTCGGCCGAATGGCTGTCGGCGATGTTCGACATCAACGCCGCGCCGTTCTTCCAGAGCTTCGTCGAGGTGAAGGTCGAACCCGGGCTCGACAGGGTCCGCCTGATTCCGCACGGCATCCACGGTCGGCTGCGGTGGTCGGACCTGCAGCGCTCCGGGGCCATCGGGCCGCCGGGCTCGGCCCCCGAGGACTTCGCCGAGTGGACCGTGAGCCTGCCCCGGTGAGTCGAGTCGGGGTGTGCCCGAAGGCGACCTGAGAGGCCGGTCAGCGAACGAGTGCGGTTGGGCAATCGGAGGGATCGCATGCGCAGTTGTCGGCAGCCACCGTCATCGGCAACGTGCGCCAACTCTCGGACGATCGTCGTCTTGCCCGCGCCTGGCAGACCACTCAGGACGATCAGCATGCCTTCACGGCAGGACTCCGCCGGGCCAGGGCCTGACGTACTCGAAGGACACGTGCCGACGGATCCGCTGGAAATCCCGCTCGTTGTCGGTCACGAGCACGCAGCCAGCCTCGCGACACGACAATGCCAGCAGGACATCGTTGGCGAAGGACTTCGACACGCGGCCGATCTCGAGTCCCTCTTTTCGTGCCATATCCGAGAGCAGATCGCCCGAACGATGCCAGGCACTGGCAGAGGGCGCGAATGTCCGCCCGGATCGCTCGAACACGCTGAGGACGTTGCGCTCGAGCGCCTCCCGGTCGCGCTCCCGTCTCACTCCGGCTCGCAACTCTTGAGCCACGACGACACTGAGATACTCGAACGGCGCGAAGGCTTGATGGAATCGCTGCAGAACCTGGTTGGTGGTCGGGTCGCGAAACGCGTCGATGAAGAGCTGCGTGTCGAGTACGTACTTGCGTGTCGTCCCGGTCACGGCTCGAGGTCGGGAGACGTGAGCTCGACACCCAGCATGGCCTGTGTACCGTCGACGAGTGCACGCTGAAACACGGCGAGGTCGAGCGCCCGCTCGATGGCCTCGGTTGCCGTGGCCGCGCCGAGCGCTCGCTGGGCCGCCTTCAACTTCGACAAGGGCAAGCGGTAGGTGCGGGATACCCGCTCTTCGCCGCGCACTGCCCTCTTCCGTTCAGTGCTGCTGGGCATGCCAAATAGTGTATTGACGTGTCGCCAAGTGTGTCAATACATCTGACGAGCAGAGCGAGCAGAGATTGACCACGGGCAACCGGCTAGAGCTGCGGCCATGATGCTCGGCAGGAGGAACTTCGGCGCGTTCGAACCGAGATGGAGTGCCTGAAGGCGACCTGAGGTGCCAATCGGCGGTGCAGCCGCCAGAGGCGAGCGCCTGCTGGGGTGCGTTGACAGCGGCGAAGGTCGAGACCCGTCGGAGAGGATTCGAGCCCGCGACGGTGAGCCGACGGCGAGCCGGCGCGTGCCTGAATCCTGCCTGCGCGAGCCATCCTGGCCGCAGGCCAGGAATGGCTCCTCAGGTAGGATTCGAACCTACAACCCTCCGGTTAACAGCCGGATGCTCTGCCATTGAGCTACTGAGGAACTCAGGTGGGCGGCGCCAGTGTCCCGGCGCGAACCCGAATGGTAGCGCACCGGCGCGCGCCAAGTCAAAGCGCCGGGAACGGTCCCGGACAGCGCCCGTCATCCCGCGAGCAGCGGCCGGCAGGCGCCCCAATCGGAGCAGCGCCGGGACCACAGGCACGTCAGACGCGTCTTCCGAAACGCATGTCGATCGCCCGGACGGTTCGTTCGCTCACGCCAGCCCAGCAGACGCTCGCCGCCCTCGCGGTCGCGACGACGCTGAGCGGGTTGTTCCACATCGGCGTCTGGGAGGTCGCGGGACAGCCGTCGCTCGTGGGGCCGGTCACCTGGCGCAAGCCGATCGCCTTCGGGCTGTCGATTGGCGTCCTGGCCGCCTCGCTCGTCTGGGTGGTCAGCCTGCTGCCCGACACGGCCGCGCTACGGCGCCAGGCCGTGTGGGTCGCCGTGTTGCTCGTCGCCGAACTGCTGCTCATCGACGTGCAGCAGTGGCGCGGCGTCGGCTCGCACTTCAACGTCACCACTCCCCTCGACGCGCTCGTCTTCCAGGCGATGGGGCTGCTGATTCTGGCCGTCGCCGCGATCCTTGCCTGGTGGACGTGGCGGCTCTGGATGGCCCCTCACACGGATGCGGCCCCGGAGCATCTCGCCGCGGCGCGCGCCGGCATGCTGCTGCTGGCGGCCGGCAACGTCATCGGGATCGCCCTCGCCGTGTGGGGCACGACGATGCTCGAGCGGACGGGCCACGTCCCACAGGCCATGGGCGCGGCCGGCAACCTCAAGCTGACTCACGCTGTCGCGCTGCACGGCCTGCAGGTCCTGCCCATCGTCGCCGTGCTGACATCGACCGTGACTGATGCACGCCGGAGGCTGCGGCTCGTACGGCTGGCTGCCACCGGCTACACGGCCCTGCTCGGTGTGGCGCTCTGGCAGGCGATCGGCGGCCGCGCGCCTGCGGACCTCGCTCTTCCGGTCGCCGTGGTGATCGCGTGCGCGGTGACTGCCGTCTGTGGGCCCGCGATCGTCGGCCTGTCGACGTGGCTGACCCGCCGTGCCGCATCGGTCGCCCGCGCCTGACGATACGCAGGCTGGCTTCGAACGATCGTGTCGGACACGTCCGACGAACAGGTGGCGATCACGTCGGGCGAATCGGTCGCCGCCGCGCAGTCGAGCGCAGGTGGGCCGGGCTCGGAGAGCCGGCCCTACCACGCGAGGGGCCGGTCCGACCACGCGAGGAGCTGATCCTACCGGCCGAGAGCGGGTCCTGCCGCGCGCCGAGAGGCGTCCAACGAGCGACCGGGCAGCGGGTCTGCCGTTCGCGCGGCGCGTGAAATAGGAAGGCGCGCGTTGACATTTCGTTGCCCGCTTCCGTACTGTGTGGAAGTGACCGCGCAAGCCCAGACCGACGTCTTCCGCGCGATTGCCGATCCGACGCGTCGGGCCCTGCTCGACCTGCTGCGGACGGGCGATCGCACCGTCAATGAACTGGCCGAGCCGTTCGACATGAGCCGGCCCGCCATCTCGCAGCACCTGCGTCTGCTGCTCCAGGCACGACTCGTCGCCGTCCGCAAGGAAGGGCGACAGCGCCGCTACCGCCTGACGGGCTCGGCGATCGGCCGCGTGGCGCGCTGGGCCGGAAAGTTCGAGGACGCCGCCGGCAAGGGCAAGAAGAAGCGCTGACGCAGCGCCTCGTCATCCGAGCAGCGACACGAGGCGCTGCCGATCCCGCACCATCGCCTCGAGCATCCGCTCGGTCTTCTCCACCTGTGTCCGACCTCCGGGGTCGTACTCCACGTGTACGGACATCGGGCCACTGAACCTGGCCTTGCGCAGTTCCGCGCCGAACGCCTTCCAGTCCACCATCCCGTCGCCCACCGGACAGTCCACGACGCGCCACCGGCCGTTGGCGCCCTTCTCCCAATAGAAGTCCTTGATCGCCAGCATGCGCAGGTGCGGTGCCGCCATCTGCACGGCCGCGCGCCAGCCGCCCAGGCCGCCTTCGACAGTCGCGTGACGCACGTCGAAGTAGATGCCGGTCGCCGTCGCCGGTTGCCCCTCGATCATCTGCAGCGCGTCCCACACGGGCGCGCCGACGTAGTCTCCCGAGTGGTTGTGATACGCGAGCATCACGCCCGACTCCCCGGCCATCCGCACGAGCGCGCGAAAGGCCGTCGTCGCCACGGCCAGTTCATTCCGTGCGTCGGCAAACGCGTACCTGTAGTACCCGGCCTTGAGTCGCGGCACGCCCGCGTCTCGCGCGCCCTGGAGGGTGGCGCGCGCCGCGGGGTCGTCCGGCTGGGTGAGCCCCGTCGTCAGCATCGCCACCATGCTGCCACCATCGCGAATCGCCGCGACGGCGCGCGGCAGGTCCTCGCTGACCCGCGCCGGCAAGACGTGTCCGCCGGGACGCACCGTCAGGTCCACGCCATCGAAGCCAGCCTGCCGCACCGCCACCCCGAGATCGCGCCATCCCAGTTCCGCAAGGTGCTTGGAGAACAGCACGATGGGTGAGCCCGGTCCTGCCATCGACACCATGCCCATGGCCTGAGATGCCGACGGCGCGTCGCCTCCCTGCTCGCCGGCCGAGGCAGACAAGGGGAGACTGGCGGCGGCAAGCAGCGTGCCGGTGAATCGTCGTCGCGTCATTGCCATCGTCATCCTCCCGCTTGTAGGGCCCGCTCTCCCGAGCGGGCCGTCTGGCCATCGACCGCGCCGTTCGATAGCGGCCCGGGTGGGACGCACACGGCAGATAGCGGCCGGGTGGGACACTCGGCCCTACCTGACAAGGTGCAGGGCGTCCTGGCGCGCGAGGATCCAGCGCCAGCCCTCCGACGTGAGCACCGCGTCCTCTTCGAGCGCGAAACGAACCGGCTGCCCGCCCCACTCCGGCACCGCGTATGTCGCGTTCAGTTCAATCGAGTGCCAGGTGTCGGGCTGGAAGCGATACTCGCCCATGCCCGGCAGCCCGTCCTGGTAGTCCGTCATGCCGATGTGCGGCCCCGCGCCGTGGCCGTGGAAGCCGATCGGGTGGCAGTAGATGACTGGTGCGAGTTGCTCGGCCCTGCCCTGGGCGAGCGCCGCGGCCAGTGCCGCATTGCCCGTCACCCCCGGACGGGCGTGCGTGAAGACGATGTCCTGCAGGCGTCCCCGCGCGCCGAAGCCCCTCGCGCAGGCCAGCCGGGGCGTCCGATTCGCCCTCCTCGAGCACGTACGCGTTGTGCTGCGTGTCCGTCGCGTATCCCAGATAGACAATCCCGAAATCGCAGTGCAGCAGGTCGCCGCGCTGGATGACGCGCGGGTCGCCGGCGCGGCCCTTCCGGCGCTGGATGTCGACGGTCGGCTGGAACCACTGCCCCAGCCCGAGTTCCGCCACGCGCTGCCGCATCCACCAGGCCACGTCGTCGGTCGTCGTCACGCCCGGCGTGATGACGCGCGAGGAGAATGCCTCGCGAATCACCGCGTGCGCGATGGCCATCGCCTCCGTGTAGATCGCCGTTTCCTCGGGCAGCTTGCGCTCGAGCCAGTCGACCGCGAGCGGCTCGGCCGATGTGAGACGGGCCGCGTGGGTCTGGCCGATGGCCGCCACGAGCGCGTCGTGCTCGCTGTGCGAGAGCCCGTCGGCGTGCGCGAAGGTCCGCGAGGTGTTGATACCGATCGCGCGCGGCGCGCGTTCGTCGAGCAGGGCCCGCAACCCGGCCCACTGCCCGTCGTTGTGCGTGGGCACCACCGTGTAGAGCTTGTCGTAGTCGAACCGGCCGATGGACAGCCGCTCGACACCACGCTCCGGACCGCGGTCGTGGAACACGAGAATCGTCCGCCGCCGGGACGCGTA
Source organism: uncultured Acidobacteriota bacterium (assembly GCA_963715265.1). Taxonomy (GTDB): domain Bacteria; phylum Acidobacteriota; class Vicinamibacteria; order Vicinamibacterales; family Vicinamibacteraceae; genus Luteitalea. Next base: position 227,858 of record CAVQRQ010000016.1, on the reverse strand, counting down.
CGTCGTGAGCGGCGCCATCGACCTGAAGACGGGGTCGTCGTTGTACTCGCGCGTGACGACGATCCACATGTCGATGCCGTGGCGACGCATCAGCGCTGGCAGCAGACGCTCGAAGCGCTGCACCAGAAAACCCCGTGCCATCTCGGCCTGCTGGCGATGCGAGCGAACCTGCGGCATCGGCTGGCCGACGACCGGTGGCGCGCCGGTGGCCGTGAGCAGGAGGAGGACGAACATGCAGCGGCGAGTCAGCGGCATGGAGATGGCAGACACGAGAAGGGAGACAGGCGCAGCCTCGGGGGTTCAGCGGACCCTGGCCATGCGGGGCGCCGAGAGGCGCACCTGCGCCACGAGGCCGGCGATGGCCAGCACGAGCCATACGGCCAGCACCCAGGTCTCGCCTGGCGCTGGCCTCAGCGGGTAGGCCTGCCAGCCCGAGGCCGCGCCGCCGAGGCCCGTGACCGACTCGCTGTGCCAGAGGCCGAGCGCACCCATCACCAGCAACCATGCGCCACCGAAGGCCGTCCCGACGACGATCACGTACCGCTGCACCGACAGCGCCACGAGGGCGCCAGCTATGGTGCAGCCGAACACGAGCATGGCGGGAGGTTCGGTGCCGAACTGGGCCGCGACCACGTGGACGGCCAGGGCGGACAGCACCGCGCCGATGAGCGCCACGCCGATGAAGTAGGCCAGTGACAACGCGAGGGCGCCGAGCAGGCCGCCGGCGGCGAGGATCAGCATGTCGCGCGCCGTGTCCGCGGGGCCGATGATCAATCCGGCCGCCAGCACGCCCGACACGAATCCGTACAGCCCGAGCACGACCCTGAATGTCCGCTGGCCCATGAAGCAGGACAGCACGCCACCGACCAGGAAGAGGACGGCGGCGGGGACGTGAAGCGTCTCCGGCAGCATCGCGGCATTATAGTAGCCGCAGGCCCGCCGCTTCGCCTCCCCACCTGATGCCTGATTTCGCACCGAGCCCGCCCGCCCTCCGGCGACTCGGCGGCCTCGCCGCCGCCGTGGGTGGCCTCGCGCTGTTCGCGTGGACGTTGCGCGAAACAGGTCTGACCACTGTGGCCGACGGGTTCCGGCGCGTCGGCGTCGCGTTCCTCGCGATCGTCGTGCTGTCGGGTCTGCGGTTCGCCGTGCGCGCGTGGGCCTGGGTGCTCTGCACCGAGCCACCCCACGACCTCCGCTTCCGCGACACGTTCCCGGCGCTCGTGAGCGGCGATGCCCTCGGCAATCTCACGCCGCTCGGGCTCTTCGTGAGCGAGCCGACCAAGGCCGCCTTCGTGCGCGACCGCGTGTCGCTCATGAGCGCGCTCTCGGGCATCGCCGTCGAGAACCTGTTCTACGTCGTCACCGTCGCGGCGATGATCGCGGGCGGAACGGTGGCGCTGCTCTCGATGTTCGACGTGCCCGCCGCGCTGCGCCTCACGAGCCTCGTGGCGCTGGCCGGGATGGTCGCCTTCCTCGTCGTCGCCATGGCGCTCGTGAGCGGGCGATTCCGTCCGCTCGGCTGGAGCCTCGGCTCGCTCGACCGCTGGTCGTTGGTACCGGCGCCCATCAGGGTCCGCGCCGGCAAGTTGCACGCGCTCGAGGAACGGGTCTACACGTTCGCGCGGCGCCACCCGTCACGTCCGCTGCCGATCCTGCTGCTCGAGATCGGCTACCACGTGCTCGGTGTCGCCGAGACCTACCTCACCCTGGCCATGCTCCTCCCGGCCGGCACCGCGCCCACGCTCCTCGGCGCGTTCCTGCTCGAGTCCATCAACCGGTTCATCCAGGTGGCGTTCAAGTTCGTGCCCATGCGACTCGGCGTGGACGAGGCCGGGACGGGCCTGCTGACGCAGGTGCTCTACGGCGCGTCAGCGCTCGGCGTCACGCTCGCGATCGTGCGCAAGGCGAGGATGCTCGTGTGGACGGGCGTCGGGGTGCTGTTCCTGGGCCTGCGCGGCCTGGGCAGGACGGCGGCTCCAGTCGAAAGATAGCGTCGGGCTCAGCGCGGCGGCCGTCTGCGGCGCCAGGTGCGGCGAGGCCGCGAGCGTGTCTCGCAGGCGCGCCAGGTCGTCGGGGTCGTCGATGTCGTCGAGCATCGGGAGGAGCACCACGCGGCGCTCCTCGAACTCGCAGCGGCGCCAGGTGTCCATCAGGGCGTACTTCGTGCTCCACCGGACGCCGGTGAACAGGTCCGGGACCGTCGGGCCGGCGAGGCCGAGAAGGTAGTAGCCCCCGTCGCTGGCCGGGCCGAGCACCACGTGCCCCTTGTCGGCCGCCAGCGCCGCGAACGCCTCTTCCAGGATCGCCGGCGTGACGAGCGGGACATCGGATCCCATGAGGAGCACCTGCGTCGCACCACGACGGAAGAGGTCGGCAAACACGGCATGCTCGCGCTCACCGAGCGAATCGCCACGCTGCGTCGTGACATGCCCGGGGGCGACGTCGAGATCGGCGAACGCGTCAGGGGCACCGCCCGGAGTCACGGCAATCCGCAGCAGCACGCCTGGCACGGCGCGAACCGAGGCGAGCACGTCGGCGAGCATGGCGCGCTGCAGCGCCTCGCGATCCCGCACGTCCGGCAGCACCGGGGCGAGCCGTGTCTTGGGTTGGTCGACCGTGCCGTGGGGATGGGCACCCGCGTCGGCGACCTCCCGCCGCGGCGCGCGCGTCATCACCACGACGACCTTCACATCTCCCTCCGCCCCTCGAGCGCGCGGGTCATGGTCACTTCGTCGGCGTACTCGAGGTCGCTGCCCATGGGCACGCCCATCCCGATGCGCGTCACGCGCACGCCGAGTGGCTTGAGCAGCTTCGAGAGATACAGCGCGGTGGCCTCGCCTTCGACAGTCGGATTGGTCGCGACGATGACCTCCTCCACCTCGCCGGTGGCCACGCGCGCGAGCAGGGGCTTGATGCGAAGCGCGTCGGGCCCGATCCCCTGCAGCGGCGACAGCGTGCCGAGCAGCACGTGGTAGTGGCCGCGGAAGTCACGCGTCTTCTCGATCGCCTGCACGTTCACGGGCTCCTCGACCACGCAGATGACCCGGCGATCGCGCTCGGGACTCGTGCAGAACACGCACGGGTCGGCGTCGGTGATGTTGGCGCAGATCGAGCAGTGGCGCACCTGCGTCTTCACGTCGCGCAGGGCATCGGCGAGGCGTTCGGCGTCCTCACGGGGCGCCTTCAGCACGTGAAAGGCCAGGCGCTGCGCCGTCTTGGCGCCGACACCTGGCCACTTCTGCAGCAGTGCGATCAGCCGATCGAGCGGCTCGGGGTAGGGGCTGGACAAGGGGTGGGGCGTGAAAAGGGCGAAAAGGAGACCGGCCTACATGCCCGGCAGCTTCATGCCCCCGAGCATGCCGCTCATCGAGCTGTTCATCGCCTCGTCGGCCTTGCGCTGGGCGTCCTGCACGGCCACGAGGATCGCGTCCTGCAACGCCTCGACATCGTCCTTGTCGACGGCCTCGGGGTCGATGGTGATGGACAGCAGTTGCTTGGCGCCGTTCACCTTCACGGTCACCACGCCGCCGGCAGAGGCCTCGATGACCGTCTCGGCCATCTGCTTCTGCATGCGGTCCTGCATCTGCTGCGCCTGCTGCATCATCTTCTGGATGTTCATGGTCTGACTCGGCTCCACGACGGCCGGAAGGGGCTCCCGGCCCGCCTGTTGCAAGCGGCGCGGTCGGAGACCACGCCCTACCTCGATCATCATCGGCGTTCGGCGTTCGCTGTTCGGCGTTCGGCGTTCGGCGTTCGGCGTTCTGCGTTGCGCGTTCTGCGTTCGACGTGCTACTGGATCTCTTCCGCGTCCCTGATCTCCGCGGCGAAGACGTCCAGCATCGCCTGCACGGCTTCGCTCTTGAGCGCCTGCTCCTTGAGACGCGCCTTGTCCTGTTCGGTCGGGTCGGGTACGGCCTCTGCCGCCTGCGCCACGACGCGGATGTCGAGCGGCATCCGGCGGCCGAACACCTGCTCTGCCGTGTCCTCGATCCAGGACCGTCGGCCTTCGCACCGGGTCTGCTCGAAGTTGCCGCCCACCGTCAGCACCAGACGCCCCGCGTCCTCGACGAACGTCGCGCGGGCGAGCGCGGTGCCGAAGAACGTGCGGTTGCTCTTACGCAGGGCCTCGACGAGCTGGTCGACGGTGCCGGCGCCGGCGGCGGGTTCGGACGCCGGCGTCGCCACAACCTCCGCGCTGACGTCTGCCACGGCAGCGGCAGCCGGGACTGGCCTGGCCCGAGCGGGCGCCACAGGCGTGGGCGGATCTGCCGCGATGGGCGTGACTTCGGCCGGCTCGCGACGAGCCGGCGGCTCTGGAGCGACCGCAGCAGCTCTCGACGCCACACCCTCAGTGAGACGGCGCAGTGCAGATCCGGACGCTGCTCCCCCGCCGGACGCAGGGGACGCCCCCTGCGCACGCGTCGCCGCCGCGCCGGGACGCGGCAGAGGTGCCGGCAGCGGCTTGCCGCTGCCCAGGGCCGCCAGCACGTCGGCGATCGGCGCCAGATGCCCGAGGTGGATCCACCGCAGCAGCGCCATCTCGAGGTGGTGGCGTGGCTGAGCGGCGTAGCGCACGTCCTGCTCGGCACGCGCGAGGACGTCGAAAGCGCGCAGCAGGTCCTCGCGCGAGAAGCGCGCGGCCAGGGCCTGCAGGCGTTCGGCGTCGGCAGCCAGCTCCGGCTCCTGGAGCCGCGTGGGGTCGACGTTGACGACCATCAGGTCGCGCGTCAGCCCAGTCAGTTCCCGCACGACGAGCTTGAGGTCCTGCCCCGATTCCACGAGTCGACCGACAGCGTCGAAGACGTCAGCGGCTCGGCCGTCCGCGACGATCTCGACCACGTCCATCAGCACGTCACGCCCGATGAGTCCGAGGACGGAGGCGACGTCGGCAGCCGTGATGCGCTCGCCCGCGAACGCGATCACCTGGTCGAAGGCGCTCAGCGCGTCGCGCATGCTGCCCTCGCCCGACCGCGCGAGGAGCAGCAGCGCATCGGGATCGGCCTGGATCTGCTCGGCCTGCGCGATCGCGGCGAGCTGATCGGCGACATGGCGCGCGCCGATCGTCCGGAGCTCGAATTCCTGGGAGCGCGACCGGATCGTCTCCGGAATCTTGTGCAGCTCCGTCGTCGCCATCATGAACACGACGTGCGGCGGCGGCTCCTCGATCGACTTGAGCAGCGCGTTGAACGACTGGCCCGACAGCGCGTGGACCTCGTCGATGATGAAGACCTTGTAGCGGTCGCGCGCGGGCGAGATGCCGAGCCCGGAGACAATGACCTCCCGGACGTTATCGACACCGGAGTTCGACGCGGCGTCGATCTCGATCACGTCGATGTCGCGGCCCTCGGCAATCTCGACGCAGGCGTCGCACGTGCCGCACGGGTCTGGCGTCGGCCCGTGCTCGCAGTTCAGCGCGCGGGCCAGGATGCGGGCCGTCGTCGTCTTGCCGACGCCGCGGGCGCCCGAGAAGATGAACGACTGCGCGATGCGCCCGCGCTGGATCGCGTTGCGCAGGGTCTGCGTCACCCCGACCTGCCCGACGACCTGGTCGAAGCGCTGGGGGCGCCACTTGCGGGCGAGCACCTGATAGGGGCGGGACACGTGAGTATCGGGTTGCGGGGTTGCGTGGCGACCGGGGTCGATCCCACCGCGACCCGGAGGCCCCATGCACACGGCAGGGTCCCCTTAGCGCTGCTACCTTCCGGTCCTGACGCGGTTCGAGGTCTGGCGTTGCACGGGCTCCGGACCGCGGTGCGAGCGACCCCGGCCGGCGACCGTCGATGCGGCCGAACGTAGAGTGTAGTACGCGGGTTCGTGGAGCAGCAAGGCGGCCACCGACTCATCGGGTTTCGCACGTAGAATCGGCACGTGCATCCCTGGTCCGTCGGCGACCACCTGACCCACCGCTTCAACGCCGACCTCGGCACCGGCCGCGTCACGGCCATCGACGGCCGCGTCCTGGTCGTGGATTTCCCCGATGCGGGCACCACGCTGCGCCTGGCGGCGGGCAGCGATGCGCTCGTGCCGGAGGCCGCGCCGTCGCGGCTGCGCGACAGGCCGCTCCTCGAGCGCCTCGCCGCCGGCGACGCGGACGAAACCGAGGACGTCCTGACGCGGCTGGACATCCTGCACCTGCTGGCCACGCGCGAGGCCGGCGGCCTCGGTTCGTTCCTCGGCGGACGCGTCAGGCTGTTCCCGCACCAGCTGCACGTGGCGGAGCGCGCGACGGCGCAGATGCCCGTGCGGTGGCTCCTGGCCGACGAGGTCGGGCTCGGCAAGACGATCGAGGCCGCGCTCATCATGAACCGGCTGCTCCACACGCAGGCGATCGAGCGCTGCCTGATCGTGGCGCCCGAGGCCCTGACCGTCCAGTGGCTGGGCGAGTTGTGGCGGAAGTACCACCAGGTGTTCACGCTGCTCGACGCGCCGCGTCTGGCCGACGTCGCGCGCGACTTCGGCGCCGGGTTCAACCCGTTCGACGTCCACAGGCGCGCCGTGATCGCGCTGGAGACGCTCGTCCAGCGGCCCGACCTCACCCGCCAGGCCGTGGCCGCCGCCATCGATCTGCTCGTCGTCGACGAGGCGCAGCGCCTGCGCCGTCCGCCGGGGCATCCGGGCCAGCCGTCCTACCGCGCGGTGGCCCCCATTGCCGCGCTCGGACGCCACGTGCTGCTCCTCAGCGCGACGCCGCTCGAAGACGATGCGCACGGGTTCTTCCGGCTGCTGCAGTTGCTGCGTCCCGAGGAGTTTCCCGAGCCGCTGGATGTCGAGGCTCGCCTGTCCTCGGGCCTGCCGCTGCCGCCCTGCACGAGTTCGACGCGACGGGTGGACATCGGCGGACTGCCGCCGCGGGCCCCCGTGGCCGTCGACCTGCCGGCAGGGCCGGCGCTCCACGCGCGCGTGCCGGGCGTCAGGGTGGAAGACGGGGCGGGAGGCGGGCCGCTGGACCCTGTCGCCAGGCGCCGCACGCTCGACCGCATGAGGCGGGCCCTGGCCTCGGGCGCCGCGCTGAAGGCGGTGCTCGGCGCCGACGAACTGGCACTGAAGGAGCAGGCCGATGGCGCCGACCGCTCGGACCCGCGCCTCGAGTGGCTGCTGTCCCAGGCTCCACAATGGCGGCGGGCCGGCGAGAAGACCCTCGTGTTCGTCGCGCACCGCGAAACGCTGGAGATGCTTCGCGATGCGCTCTCGGCACGCGCGCAGCTGGCCAGCGGCGTGTTCCATGAGGATCTGTCGGCAGCGCGACGCGACACCGAGGTCGCGCGGTTCCGCGCCGAGGACGGCCCGAGCCTCCTCGTGTCGACGGAAGCCGGCGGCGAGGGGCGCAACTTCGAGTTCTGCCACCGCCTCGTGCTCTACGACCTCCCCTGGAAGCCGTCCACGGTCGAGCAGCGCATCGGCCGCCTCGATCGCATCGGCCGCCGCATTCCCGTGGAGGTCGTCTACTTCCGTCCCCCGGGCGGAATCGGCGCCAGCGTGGTGCGGCTGTTCGAGCGGATCGGGCTCTTCCGCGAGCCGATTGCCGGCATCGAGCCCCAGCTTGCCGGCGTCGAGGACGCACTGGAGACGATCGCGCTCCAGCCGGGGGCGGAGCTGTCCGACGTGCAGATCGACAGGTTGCTGGACGAGGCGCAGGCGGCCCGCTCGCGGATCCACGACGCCGCGTACCAGCAACTGCACCGCGATCCCTATCGGGCGGCGCTGGGGCCGGCGATCCTCGGCCGTATCCCCCCCGACCTCGATGCCCTGATGGAGCGGGTCGTGGTCAACGCGGCCGCGCGTCTCGGCTTCCGCGTGGAGCAGGTCCGCGGACGGCGCGCGTATGCCATCGAGTTCGGCAACGAAGCCCTGATCGACAGCCTGCCGGGCGTCGCGGGCGGCTCGTCGTTCGTGGGCGCGTTCGACCGTGAGTACGCGGTCGAGGACGAGACCATCGACTTCTTCGCGTCGGGGCACGCGCTGGTCGAAGGCCTCCTGGCGCACTTCGAGGAGGACCCGAAGGGCCGCGTCGGTCGCCTCGCGATCCGCCTGCCTGGCCGCGCAGGTGCTGGCGTGATCGCCATCGTCAAGGACGGCCCGGCGTTCGACGTCGTCGCGCTCGACGCCCACGGCCAGGATCGCGCCGACTGGAGTGACGCCGTGCGCCGCTGGCCGCTGGACGCGCGGCGAATGACCGCCGACGAATCGGCGGCCTGCGACTGGTCAGCTGTCGCCGTGAGGCTGGCGGCGCGACTCGGTGCGCGCCGCCCCCACATGGTCGCGGCCGTCGTGGTGCGCGATCAGGCCACGCCCCAGGCTGCTGCCGTTTCCGCGGCAAACGTCCTGAAGTCGCGGGGTGGATGACCGAGCAGCGCGGTCAGGCGCTCGATGGTGCCCGGCGCCGCGCGGAGCCCGTGCTGCTGGAAGTGCTCGTACATGTACCGGAAGTCGAACGCCATGTAGTCGGGCAGCATCGAACCGGCCTGCTGCTCCCAGGCGTCCATGTCGTCGCCGCCATAGGCGATCGGGCGCTTCAGCACCTCGCCCCAGACGGCGGCCGTCGAAGGCCCTGTCATGACCTCCGGGCCCACCACGTCGTACACCTGACCCTCGTGGCCGTCTGTCGTGAGCGTGATGGCCGCGGCCTCGGCGATGTCCCTGACGTCCACGCGCGACGTGCCGACGCTGCCGATCGGCTGCGGGTAGACGCCGTACTGCAGCAGCACGTCCTTGAACCAGTAGTCGTTCTGGAAGAAGTTGTCGGGACGCAGCACCGTGTGCGGGATGCCCGACGCCTTCAAGCCGGCCTCGACGCCGACCTTCGCACCGAAGTGCGGCAGGAAGGCGGCCTTCTCCGCCTGGTGGACCGACAGGTAGACGACCCGACGCACGCCGCTGGCGCGCATGGCCGTGAGCGGAAGCAGCGCCTCGTGCGACTCCGTGGGTCCGACGACGTTCAGCAGGAACACCGCATCGACGTCGTTGAAGACGGACCGCACGGTGGAGACCTCGCACAGGTTGCCGGCGACGGCCGTCGCGCCCTGCGGCAGCCGCGCCTTCGCGGGGTCGCGCGTGAGCACCCGCACGTCCTCGCCGCGCGCCACCAGTTGCTGCACCACCTGAGAACCGACAGTACCCGTCCCGCCCGTGACAAGAATTCGCATGGTCGCCTCCGTCCCCCTTGGACTCCCTGAGGTGAAACTCCGTCGCACGTTCGCGCTCAGGGTACCTCAGGGGTCCGTCGGGTCGAGGGCTGCGGCCCCTGCCTGGCCCCTACTTCTTCTTGAGGTTGGCGCAGCGCGGGTCGGCGGGCGGTTCCGCCTTCTTGCGACCGAAACGGCCGAGCAGGCGGCCTCCGGGAATGGCGTCGGCCACCGACGGCTTGCTCGCCTGCTGCGCGGCGAGCTGCGCGCAGTACTCCTCGTCGGACAGCTCCTTGTTGGCGGCGGTGCCCGACTCGCCCGTCATCGCGCCGAGGTCCATGACGCCCTCGGGCGAGATCATGTCCATGCGCACCGACTTGAAGCTCACGCGGGCGAACCACTCCTGGTCCCACGGGATCGCCGGGTCGGCGGGACGCGCGGGGTGGATGAACGTCGCCTCGTCGCCAAACGCGGTGAACATCAGCATCGAGCCGTTCTTCGTGGCCGTGATCACCTCCGCCGGCACCGCGCAGGTCGTGGTGGACGGCGGCAGCACGGCCTTCAGGTCGATCAGCCGCTTGACCTCGGCTGGCGTGAGGTGTTCCATCTGCACGAACGTCGCCGGACGCTCGGCCGATGACCACATCACGATGTTGGCCGACTCGTCGTCCACCTTCTCCGGCGCCATCACGCCGATCGAGTACCCGGTGGCTCTCGCGGCCGCGTCCCAGGTCAGCGCGATCGCGCCAGACTCCAGCACGTCGGTGGACGCGTAGCGCACGGGTTCCATGAACGTGCGGTCGTCGGCAAGCGTGAAGTCGATCTTCGGCGTGTAGGTGCCGGCGATCGCGTGTGCCCCCGCCAGCGTGGTGCCCAGCGGGAAGGTGGCGTCGAGGTCGCGGTTCTTCTTCCGGCGGTCGGGGTGCGGCCAGTCGCCGTAGGTCTTGGAGTTGGCGGGCGTGGGCGTGCGGACACCGCGCGCGGAGACCGACGCCGCCAGCGCCTCCAGCTCGGGGTCGTTCTCCCCGCGCATCAGCTTGTCGAACGTCAGCACGACGGGCTGGCCCGGACCGGCCTTCTCGCCGCATCCCCAGTAGAAGGTGATCTGGCCCTTGGGCGTCTGGTAGGCCGGCGGCGCGCTCTCACTCTTCCCGGGCTGCGGCGTTTCCAGGTAGATCGGCTGGTTCACCTGCGCGCCGGCTGGAAACGTGTGGAAGGCTTCCGCCTCCCCCGTTGGCGCGAGGGACGAGCCGATGCGCAGCTGGATCGACTGGCTCGCCGTGGGTGGTCCCGACGCGGCCATGCGCATGAGCGCGCCCATCGAGGGACGCCCGCCGGCCGCCATGCCGGCCATGGCCAGCAGCCCGCTTCCCGTCGTGGCCCCCATCCAGTAGCGCGACTCGGGGGGCACCACCTGCTGCTCCGGAGGGGCCTTTGGCGCGGCCCTGGGCGCGGGTTTGGCGCCGCCCTTGGGCGCCTGCGCCAGGCCCGACAGGCCAACACAGACAGTGATGACAGGTACGGCCGCGACGAAGGCCGCCAGGGATGTCCGCATGATCGCAATCCTTTCCAGAACGACAGCGTTCAGGGAGGCCACCTCGCCGCGCCGGCCACGGCGGTCGACCGGGTGCGTGGCGAGGAACCGCCTTGTGGGTCTGAGTGGTCGCGGCTGCCGATTTCGTGACGCGGCTCGTGGCGGCGACGCGCTGCCAGGGTGGCGCTACGACACGACAACGGCCTGTCGGACGAACGCGGGATCGATGGTGACGCCGAGGCCCGGGCCCGACGGCACCGTGAGCGTGCCGTTCACGCAGCGCAGCGTCGACGACTCGGACGACACGGGCAGGGAGTCGTCCCGCCCCTTGTACTCCTGGAACGGGCCGGCGTTGGGCACGCACGAGGCGTAGTGCGCCACGTAGAGGTAGCCGAGGCCGCCGTCCGACATGTGGGGGGTGCAGGGCATGCCCGCGACAGCGGCCATGCGCGCGACACGAAGCGACCGGATGAACCCGCCGAAGTAGAAGAGGTCGGGCTGGACGACATCGACGCCGCGGTGCTCGATCATCCAGCGGAAGCGTCGGAGGCTGCTTTCCTGTTCGCCGCCGGCAACGGGAATGGCCAGGGCGTCGGCCACCGCCTTCGTCTCGTCGTAGCTGTCGAAGGGCACGGGTTCCTCGAGGAACGCGAGCCCGTGTTCCCGCATCACCGCGCCGATACGCAGAGCCGTCGGCACGTCGTAGGACCCGTTGGCGTCGGCGTGGATGGCCATCGCGTCGCCGAAGGACTTGCGCGTCAGCGGGATGAGGGCGAGGTCGCGGCGCGTCGAGGCCTCGTCGTACCGCATCCGCGCGCCGAGGCGGAACTTGATGGCGCGCGCGCCCGTCTCGGCGACGAGCTGCCGCAGGTACCCGAGCTCGGCTTCCGGCGAGTTGCCGCGATTGCCGCTGGCGCGGTAGACGGCGATGTCGCGGCGCCTGACGCCGCCCAGCAGGTCACCCAGCGGCTTGCCGGCAACATGGCCGAGCAGATCCAGCACCGCGAACTCCACGCTCGCGACAGGCACCCAGAAGGGCAACCCCTGCCACTTGTAGTTCGAATTCGCCAGGTACACGCCGTCCACGAGCGTGTCGAGATCGCGCGCGTCCTTGCCAATGAAGTAGGGCGCCACCCGGCGCGTGAGGATGGGCCACGTCGTCTCGAGCACGTCGGGATGCGCGGCCGCGAGGCCTGTCGCGCCCTCGCGCGACCGCACGCGCACGAGGTACTGGTCACCCGCCTTCAGCAGTTCGACGGACGCGATGGTGACGGGGCCCGGGAGCAGTTCCCGCCGCAGGATGGGCGCAGCGGCGGCCTCGGCGATGCGGGCCGGATCCACTGGCGGTGTTGCGACCTGCGACACGCCTGGGCTCGTCGACGCACGAGGCGCCGCGCTGGCGCCGGCACACACCCCAGCTGTGACCGCTGCACGAAGGAAGTGCCGGCGAGCGGTGATCGTCGAACTGGCGGGTCTTCGGCGGTCGGAGGGCGACACGGAACCAGATTCTAGACCTTCAGCGTCTGGAAGCGGTGCGGCAGGGCGTCGCATCGTGGGCATCTCTGCGTCCTGAAGCCGGGACAGCGTGCGGCTGGTCGTCAGATGCCTGCCGGTCGGATACGCGGCCGGCTCGGCCGATCGTCGCCCAGGAGATGCGAGGCACGCCCGGACGGACGCGCTGGACTCATCGAATCCTGTCGAGCCCCTCGGTCAGTTCGATGAGCGTTCCCCACGGGTCGGTGATGAACGCGATGGCGATGCCGAGATCCGGCACCTGACGCACAGGCTCCGTCGCAATGCCCATCGCGTCGAGCTTTCCGAGGAAGATCGGAAGGTCGTCGATCTCGAAGCCCACGTGGTCGACGACCCGGCCCCTCGTGCCGACGACCGGAACAGGCGACGCGGTGAAGTTCAACGAGACGCCGGGCAAGGTGGCCGTCAGGAACCGCGCGGCCGGCGCGGGCGCGCTCGCGCGGGCGCCGAAGACCTTCACGTACCAGGCCTGCATCTCCTCTCGGTGCGGTCCGAAGAAGTGCACATGCTGGAGCGCGGCCGGCACGGTCTGGTCCGCAATCTGCACCAGTTCCACCTTCACATCGTCCGGGCCCAGCACGAACGCGATCGGACGGCCTCCAGCTGGACTCCTCGTGATGTCATCGACCACCGCCCAGTCAGCCGGCACCGAGTCGCGCGTGATCATCCGGTAGCCGCCCGCCTTCAGCCTGTCGATCACCTGTCGAACGTCGGGCACCGCCAGGCCGAGGTGATCGGCCGTCGTCCCGACCGAGCCGCCGGTGGGCGCCTGCTCTCTGAGAAGACCAACACGTTGGGGAACTTGACGATCTGGCGACCGGCAAGGGTGATGGGGACACCGCCGAGCCCGTCTACGAAGAACCTGGTGTGCGCAGCCAGGCTCGTCGCGTTGAGGTGGTGATGACCGTAGACGACGGGGCCACCCTTCGACGCGAGCTGTGCCGACGACGAATCGGCTCGGAGAAACAGTACGCAGAGGCACGCCAGTGCCAGGCCTGAACGCATGGGAGTTGGCAGTGTACAGCAGCGAGTGAGCCGCTGCGGGACGGCGCGCGCCCTCCGGGTGACCACGGCCACCGTGGCGCCGGTTGCACCAGCGACCGGGACCCGAAGGCCGAGAAAGTGGCCTCGCCTCGAGTTCATGTCCCTGAATGCATCGGTATGGCGTATACGTATACGGACCATCCGACACGGGGCCGCCGCTTTGTGAGACACCTCCGAGACCTGGGCCACTCCATGTCGCAATCGAGAAGCGTGACGCGCCGGACGTTCCTGGAGGCGAGTGCTGCGCTGGCGGCCGTGCCGCTCGTCGCCCCCACCCCTCGCGTCTTTCAGGCGACGGGCTTCAAGCTGAGCGAGCCGACGTCGACGAGCGTCGTGGTCTGGACGCGCGTGACCCGCAACGCGGAGCGCGCGCCCGACACCGCGCCCTTGCCGATGGTCACGCTGCTCGACCGCGAGACGGGCGCCGTCGTACAGATACAAGAGAACAGGACCTACCCGAACGCCCGGCCCGTCGTCGGGTTCGCAGCGGGCACCGACTGGAGTTCGATCGCCGGCGCGGCCGCCGGCGCTCCGGGGCAGACGCGGGTGCGGTATCGGCCCACGGGTGGCCGGTGGCAACAGACCGACTGGCGGAGCGTCGACCCGTCGAAGGACTTCACCGCACTCGTCGCGCTCGAGGGTCTGCGTCCGGGCACCCGGTATGACGTCATCGTCGAGGCCCGGGGCGGGTCCGATGCGGCCGACGTCGACGCCGTGCCTGGCGGTTTCACGACCGCGCCTGAGGCCACCGCGAACGCTCGTGTGTCGTTTGCCGTGATGAGCTGCCAGGAATACGACCACCGCGACCGGCCTGACGGCTTCGAGATCTATCCGTCCATGCTGAACACGCGGCCAGACTTCTTCGTGAACACGGGAGACGCGGTCTACTACGATCACGGCGCCATTCCTGCGGTGACCCTCGAGCTCGCGCGCTACCACTGGGCCCGCATGTTCGGGTACGGCACGCTCCGCCAGTTCCACACCCAGGTCGGGTCGTACTTCATGAAGGACGACCACGACACGCTCGCAGACGACACGTGGCCGGGATCGCGGAGCGGCGAGTTCTCGTTCGAGGACGGGCTGCGCGTCTTTCACGAGCAGACGGCCTTGACGTCCTCCGAATACAGGACGGTGCGATGGGGACGACATCTCCAGGTGTGGATGGTGGAGGGGCGCAATTTCCGGACCCGACGCCCGGGCGAGGATCGGACCATCTGGGGGCCGAAGCAACTGGCGTGGGTCGAGCGCACCATGAAGGGCTCTGACGCCACCTTCAAGGTGCTCATCACGCAGACGCCCATCGTCGGACCGGACCGTCCGTCGAAGAACGACAACTACGCGAACGCCGGGTTCGCGAAGGAGGGTGCGGCGATCCGCAGGTTCCTGCACGAACAGCCGAATCTCTTCGTGGTCACGGGCGACCGTCACTGGCAGTACGTGTCCGTGGATCCGGCGACACAGCTCGAGGAATGGAGCGTCGGCGCGGCCAGCGACGCGCACGCGGGTGGCTGGAACGAGAGCACGCCGCGCGCCGAGCATCGGTTTCTGCGCATCGATGGCGGTGGCTTTCTCTCTGGCGAGGTTCGGCCCACGACGCGGGGTGCGGCGCTGATCCTGCGACTCCACGATACAGCGGGGCGCGTCGTGTTCGAAGAGACGAAGACCGCCGCTGGCCGTTGATCGCGGAGCGTCCGGACCGGGCTGTCCGACAGGGGAGCGCAAGCGGTCTCGTGGGCCGCGAGGTTCGGAGCCGGGAAGGCCAACGCCCGAGTTCGTAGCTCTGGCGGTACGCAACCAGCAAGCTGTCCCAGACAGCAGGAGATCCACCATGAGCACGACCAGCCGGCAGATTGTCTCGACGCTGGACAGCGACGGCACGCTCACGCTCGAAGTGGCGGAGAGCCAGGTGCCAGACCCCACCGGCACTCAGGTACTGGTGCGCATGGAGGCGGCGCCGATCAATCCGTCCGACCTTGCCATCCTGACTGGCGCCGCGGACTTCGAGACGGCCGACTACCACACAGGCAAGGTCGTCGCGCGCATGCCCGAGTCGTTCACCGCGGCCTCGAAGGCTCGCCACGGTCAGCGTCTGCCCGTCGGCAACGAGGGCGCTGGCACGGTCGTGGCGTCGGGCGACGCCGAGGCGGCCAGGGCGCTGGTCGGCCAGCGCGTTGCCTGCGTGCCGGGGAACGCCTTTTCCGAGTACGTCATTGTCGAAGCGGGCATGTGCCTGCCGCTCGGCGAACACACCGCCGAGCAGGGTGCGAGCTCCTTCGTCAACCCGATGACCGCGCTGGGCTTTGTCGAGACGGCCAAGCGCCACGGGCAGCAGGCCATCATCCATCTCGCAGCGGCGTCGAACCTCGGGCAGATGCTCGTCAGGATTTGCCAGGCCGACGGCATTGGACTGGTCAACGTCGTCCGCACCCAGCAGCAGGTGCACCTGCTCAGGACGCTCGGCGCCGATCACGTGGTCAACTCGTCCGACGAGGACTTCGCGGACCAGCTGCGCGTGGCGATCGATGCAACCGACGCCTTCATGGGGTTCGACCCGATTGGCGGCGGACACATGGTCGACGCCTGCTTCACGGCGATGGAGCGGGTCGCCGCCTCGAGGATGCGGTCGTACAGCCGCTACGGCTCCAGTCAGCCCAAGTGGATGTACATCTACGGCAGGCTCGATCCCGGTCCCACCATCCTCACGCGTTCGTACGGGTTCGAATGGACGTTGTCGGGGTGGCTGCTGTTCCCCTTCCTCCAGGGGACGGCGGCAGCGACGGCGACGCGCATGCGTCACCGCGTGCTCGAGGAACTGACCACGACCTTCGCCAGCACCTACAAGCGCAGGGTGGGTCTCGACGAGATGCTGACGAAAGACGCGATTGTCGACTATCGGCGCGTCAGGACCGGGGAGAAATACCTCGTGACGCCGTAGCACCTTCTCGCCGCAGGGGCCGGACACACCCCCGAGACGGGCGGGGAGATTCCGCTCCTCCTGGCCCTCTCGGAGGGGCTCACGTCAGAGTCACATCACAGTTTGGCGTTGGCGGGGTCGCCGCCCTCCGCTAAACTGCTGATTCCGCTCATGCGGCTTGCCCTGAGCGAAGCCACAGCGAGTGGCTTGCCCTGAGCGACAGCGAGTCGAAGGGAGAGATGGCCGAGAGGCTGAAGGCGCACGCTTGGAAAGCGTGTGTAGGGGAAACTCTACCGTGGGTTCGAATCCCACTCTCTCCGCCAACCTCGCCCTGGCGAGGTTGGCTGGTTCGAGTGCGCTTCTGGCGCTCGCGGCCCCGCGCCTCCCGGCGCACGCCCGCGCAGCCCGAATCCCACCCCTTGCCGCTGGCGACGTTGGCTGGGTCGAGTGCGCTTCTGGCGCTCGCGCGCCTCCCGGCGCACGTCCGCGCAGCCCGAATCCCATCCCTTGCCGCTGGCGAGGGTGGCTGGGTCGAGTGCGCTTCTGGCGCTCGCGGCCCCGCGCCTCCCGGCGCACGCCCGCGCAGCCCAATCCCACCCCTTGCCGCTGGCGAGGGTGGCTGGGTCGAGTGCGCTTCGGCGCTCGCGGCCCCGCGCCTCCCGGCGCACGCCCGCGCAGCCCGAATCCCACCCCTTGCCGCTGGCGACGTTGGCTGGGTCGAGTGCGCTTGGCGCTCGCGGCCCCGCGCCTCCCGGCGCACGCCCGCGCAGCCCGAATCCCACCCCTTGCCGCTGGCGAGGGTGGCTGGGTCGAGCGCGCTGGCGCAGCACCGCCCCGGGCGACACCCGTCAAGGCTCCGGCAGGCGGCAACGCAGGCTCACGAGGCTGCCGGCCTGGCGCCACGGCCTGCCCTCGCTCGACAGGTGAAGCACCGACCCGTCCAGAGCCACCCCCTCTCCCTGTAACTCCCTCAGCCCCGAGACATGGACGCGCAGGTACGGTACCGCGGCGCCTGTGATCACGGCATCAGTCCGATACAGAACCACCTCGGCGGGAGTCCGGACCGCGACGGTTCGCCCATCCACGGACGTCTCGGCATCCGTGACTGTCGAGAGCCCGAGCGCGCCGATGTGCTCGAGGTCGATCGCGCCGCCTCCTGACGGCAGCGCCCGGGCACGATAGAGCGCGCCGACACGGTCCTTGGTGACGATGAAGGCGTCGTCACCCACGACGAACAGGGCCTCGGCGTTGTGGGGGCCATCCGGGTAGGTCGCCGTGAACACCTCCGGCGCCGACGTCGTCACGTCATCGGCCGCCGGCTCGGGTACGCGCAGGATGGCAATCGTCGGGCGACGCGTGCCGTTGTCGCCGATGTCGGCCAGATAGAGGCAGTCGCCCGCGGGGCAGCGCCCGGCCGACACGTCCTCCCAGTCCCGCATCCGCACCGGGACGCGGACGCGCCCGCGCACGGTGCCCGCCCCATCGAGGGCGAACAGGACGGCGTCGTTCCCCGAGTCGTTGTGGGACCACAGGACGCCGCTGACGCGGCGGCCCACGGCCAGCCCGCTCGCCTCGGGAAGGTCGGCCATCGCCACGGGCCCCCGGGTAACCTGGCACGGTCCCACGACGGGCTGACGCCGCGACACCATCACCGCGAGCACCGGGATTGCGAGGCCGAGCGCCACGCCGAGTCCGAACGTCACGCGTCTGCCCGCCATCGTTGCCTGCGCGTTCTACCACGAAGACGGGCACGATGCCGCGCGGGGACGCGCGTGATGGACAATTCCGCTGATGCGCCTTGCCGTGGTCGCCCTGGCGTCGGTCGTGCTGCTGCGAGCCACCGGCACGGGACAGCCTCCCGACGCGACACGCGAAAGCATCTAGGGGGCCGCGACCACGTACGGGCACTACTGGACACAGCAGTTCGAGGCAGTCGCAGCGACGGCGACGCCACAACTCGTCGACGGCTCGCACGTGCTCGTCGGGACGACGGTCAGGTTCCTCGCCAACGTACATGGTGTGGACGCACCGCTGTCTGTCGTGTTGGTCGTGGATGGATCGCGCCTGCCGATGGCGCTGGAACTGGGTGCGCGGCAGAGCGGCACCTACGCAGCGGTGCAGACCAGGGGCCGCGCCTGCCGTTCGTACGCCTTCGAACTCGCCGGCGCCTCGGGCGTGACGTATCGCCATCCTGCGCGAGGGTTGCTGCGCACCACGGGTGAAGGCCGCTGCCAGGACGACTGGGTACCCTGAGCCCGCAAGGGTCATCAGTGAGTTGGCGACACGTCCTCAGCTCGGCCTTCGGCAATCGGCCGTGGGCCTTCGAGCTCTACGTCCGGCGTTCTGCATTCGGCGTTCCCTGTATCCGCCCTATACTTTCCCCGATGCACTCGGTGGCCGATCAGCTGCGGCGCGACACGCGTGCGCGGGTGCTGGCGATCTCGATCGCGGATCGGATCGCGCTCAGCCTGTCACTTGGCGACGAGGATCTCGCACGCTTCGCCCGTCAGGCCAGGATGGATCCGGACGACGCGCGCCGCCATCTTCAGGCCCAGCACGCACGTGGGCGCAGACCGTCGCGCGCCGCGGCTCCGGACGCCGATGACACTCCTCGCTCGGGTCGTTGAACTCCTCCCGGCTCAGGCTTTCGCGCTCGCCCTGATTGGCGCGTCGGCGCTGGCCACCGGCTGTGCCGCGCCGGTGCAGCGACTGACACAGACGGCGCCTACGGTGCAGGTCGCGGCCGTGAGCCAGCGGCCGGTCGCGACGGTCGATGGCATGGGCCGCCCCGTTGTCGGCGTCGCATTCGGCGGGGGAAGCGCACGCGGCATCGCGCACGTCGGCGTGATCCGGTGGTTCGAGGAGCACCGCATCCCGATCGACGTCGCGGCCGGCACCAGCATGGGCGGGCTGATCGGCGGATCGTTCGCGACGGGCATGGACGCCGACGAGCTCGACGCCATGCTCACCGACATCGACTGGGACGAGATGTTCGGGTCGTCGAACTTCGCCCACAAGAACATCCGCCGCAAGACCGACAACCGCCGGTTCCCGTCACGCCTCGAGTTCGGCATGAAGCGCGGGCTGGTGCCGCCGACCTCGCTCAACAACGGCGAGCAGGTGGAACTGCTGATCAGCCGCGTTGTCGCACCGTATTCGGACCTCACGGACTTCGACCAGCTGCCGACGCCATTCCGCGCCGTGGCGGTGGACCTGATCCGCGCAACGGAAGTCGTGCTCGATCGCGGGTCGTTCGCGCGGGCCCTGCGCGCCACGATGTCGTTGCCGCTCATCTTCCCACCCGTGGAGCTCGACGGGCGGGTGCTCGTGGACGGTGGCGCAATGAACAACGTCCCGGCCGACGTGGTCAGGACGATGGGCGCCGATCGCGTGGTGGCAATCAACGTCGGCGACCTCTCGGATCGCCAGGGCGTGAGCTACACGATGCTCGGCCTGGCCGGCGCGACACTCGACGCCATGATGCGCTCCTCGACCAAGCGGGTCATCGACACGGCCGACATCACCATCGACGTCCCCCTCGCGGCCTATGGCTCGCTCGACTGGCGCCGCAGCGCCGATCTGATGCGGGAGGGCTACGCGGCCGCCGAGGCGCATCGCGATGCCCTGCTGCCACTCGCCCTCAGCGAGGAGGCATATGCGCTGTGGCAGGAGACCCGGCAGCGGCGGCGACGCCGCGACGTGCCGACGCCGACGTTCGTCGCTGTCGAAGGCTTCTCGGGCAACGACTCCAGGCGCCTGAACGCGGTGCTGCCCAGGCACGTGGGAGTGCCGATCGACATCGCGAGTCTGGAAGACGACCTCGACGAACTCCTCGGGCTCGATCGCTACGAGACGATCGACTGGCGGATCGTCCGGAACGACGCCGGCGAGCCCGGACTCATGGTGACGGGACGGGTCAAGGCCTACGCACCGCCGTTCATGATGCTCGGCCTCAACCTGGAGAACACCACGTCCACCGACTTCCGCATCGATCTCTCGGCGCGCTACCTGGCCTACGGCGTGGTCACGTCGGGCACCGAGCTTCGCGTGGACGGCACCCTGGGTTCCTATCCCGCAGCAGCGGTGGAACTCTATCAGCCCCTGTACTCGTCGCCGCTGTTCGCGACGGCGTCGGCAGGCGTGACCAACGGCTCGGCCGAGAGCCTCGGGCGCAACATCGTCGTGGCCAGGTACGGCACGACCACCTCACGGCTCGGCCTCGATGGCGGCATCAACTTCGGCCCGCGCAGCGATCTGCGCGTCGGCGCGTTCGTCGGCCGGTCGTCGGCCGAACTCGAGGTCGGTGATCCGACCCTGCCCGAGCTGCGCGGCAGCGAGAGCGGCCTGCAGGCCACGTGGCGCTACGACGGACAGGACAGCCCCGTGATTCCGGCGAAGGGGACGGCAGCTACGGTGAAATGGCTCAGGCTGCTCGACGGCCCGGACGGCGTCGTCGACAGCGTCAGCGTGCCTCTCGACGCGCGGATGCACCAGCTCTCGGCCTCGGCGAGCCACTTCTGGAGCCTGGGGGACAGCAACCGCCTCTTCGTCCACGGAGCGTTCGGCACGACCTTCGAGGACACGGCGCTGCCGACGTACCAGTTCTCGCTCGGGTCTCCACTGCGGCTGGGTGCATACAGGTACGGTGAGCTGCGCGCGAGCAACTACTGGGCCGGCTCCGGCGGCTACCTGCGACGATCAGGCCGGCTGCCAGACTTCCTCGGCGGACATGTGTATGCCGGAGGCTGGATCGAGAACGGCGACGCGTTCGAGGACCTCGATGAGGCGACGTGGCGCACCAACGTCACGGCTGCCGTCATCATGGACACGCTCATCGGACCCGTGATGGTTGCCGGGTCGGCCGGCTTCGACGGCCGCTGGCGCACCTATATCGGCGTGGGGCGCATCTTCCTCCGCTGAGCCGCGGCATGGTCCGGGCCGGCGGCAGGCAGCCGCCTCCGCCCACCTCAGTCTCCGCGCGTGAAGGGCTCCGGGCGCGGCAGGCGATCGTGGTACTCGAAGCTCTCGAAATCGGCTGGCATGGCCGTGCCGGCCATGTCCTGGCAGCACATCCCGACGAATGCGCCGGTGAAGTTCGGATGCCCCGGCGCCGTGGCCTCGTCCGACAGGGTGCTCGCGTCGAACACCTGCGGCAGCCACTGCCACGCCTCGCCCTCGAGCCTCCAGGCGAACTGCATCCGCTCCTCGTCCACCTCGACGCGCAGGTGGACGGGCACGCCCGACGCGATCGGAATGGGCGCGGTGAAGGCGTCGGGCTGCACGAGGTCGGGCGCCGTGGACATCACGCGCACGTGCCTGCCGATCGCCTCGTCGTGCGAGACGTAGAGGTAGTGGAACTTGGCGCTGTTGTAGTAGCAGACGAGGCCCGCGGCCTGCTGGTAGTGGGCGGGCTCGAAGTCGACGACCGTGACGGCGCTGAAGTGGTGCGACACCTGCCGTCGCGCGACGAGCGCCTGCCGGAACTGGCTGCCGATCGTCTCGCGCCCGTACAGCCGCAGGTAGCCGGGACGTGCCGTGAGGCTGAAGAGATCGTCCGGCCACGGGGTCCGCAGCCATTGGAACTCGATCGGCAGCGAGGGCTCGTCGAATGTGTGCCGCGTCTGGCCGGCCGGGAAGGGGCATGCAGGCAGGTCGGGTGCGACCGGCTCGATCTCCGGGAGCCGATCACCGGCACCCGTGCGCAGCCAGCCGTCCTCTCCCCACACCATCCGCTGGATCGCCGTCTCGCGCCCCAGCGTGCACCGGCCGCGATTGCGCAGCGGCCTGCCGCACAGGTAGACCATCCACGTCTCGCCCGACGGCGTCTCGACGAGGTCGGCATGCCCCGCGCGCTGGAGGGGCGCGTCTGGACGATCGCGCGCCGTGAGCACGTGGACGTCCGGGTGCAGCTCGTACGGTCCCATCAACGCCCGCGACCGGGCCATTGTCACCGCATGGCCCCAGCCGGTGCCGCCCTCGGCGACGATCAGGTGGTAGTAGCCGTCGCGCTTGTAGAGGTGCGGCGCCTCGGTGAAGCCGATGGCCGTGCCCGTGAAGACCATGTGCCGCTCGCCGATCAAGGCCTGAGCGGACGGCGAGTACTCCTGGATCACGATGCCCGCGAATCTGTTCTTCCCCGGCCTGTGATCCCACAGCATGTTCAGCAGGTACTTCTTCCCGTCGTCGTCGTGGAAGAGCGAGGGATCGAATCCGCTGCTGTTGAGCGCGACGGGATCGGACCAGTCGCCGTCGATGCGCGGACTCGTGACGAGGAAGTTGTGGAAGTCGCGCAGCGACGCGCCCGCCGTCCCCGGCTGCGACGTACGGCCGTACCGCTTGACGTCGGTGTAGACCAGATGGAACAGGCCGTCGGCATACGTGAGGCACGGCGCCCAGACGCCGCACGAATCCGGATCGCCGCGCATGTCGAGCTGCGAGGCGCGCGAGAGCGGCCGTGAGACCAGCCGCCAGTGGACCAGGTCGCGCGAGTGGTGGATCTGCACGCCCGGGAACCACTCGAACGTGGACGTCGCCACGTAGTAGTCCACGCCGACCCGCACGATGGACGGATCGGGGTTGAAACCGGGCAGGATTGGATTGCGGATGCGGGTCTCGTCCGACATCGACGTCACGCGACGGCCGCGGGTGCCGGCGCGGGCGTGCCCACGCCCTCCGGTTCGCGCACCACGGTCCAGAGAACGACGGCGCCCAGCAGGTCGAGCGCCGCCAGGCCGATGAAGAACGGCGTGTAGCCGACGGTGGTCACCAGCGTACCCATCAGCAGCGAGAACGCCAGCACGCCGGCGTTGCCGCACGTGCCGGCCATACCCGCGACGGTCGCCACCTCGTTGCGCTTGAACAGATCCGACGACATGGTGATGACGGTGACCGAGAGCGTCTGGTGCGCGAACCCGGCCAGGCTCAGAAGCGCGACCGCCACGTACGGACTCTCGACGAACCCGACCAGCGTGACGCCGAGCATCAGCAGCGCGCCCACGGTGAACGCACCGCGGCGCGCGTCGATGAGCCGCAGGCCGAAGCGCTTCTGCAGGGCGAGGCTGATCGTGCCACCGGCCAGGCACCCGAGGTCGGCGGCCAGGAACGGCAGCCACGCGAAGAGCGCGATCTGCTTGAGATCGAAGCCCCTCACGGTCGTGAGGTAGAGCGGCAGCCAGAACGTGAGCGTGCCCCACGTCGGATCGGCGAGGAATCGCGGGAGCGCGATGCCCCAGAAGTTGCGCTGCCGCAGGATGCGCCCGATGGACGGGCGCGTCCCGTCACCCTGCAGGAAGTGCTCCTGACCGGCCCGGATGTACTCGCGCTCGGCGGCCGAGAGGTGCGGGTGCGTGGCCGGCGGCTGGTAGAACCACAGCCACAGCACGAGCCAGGCCAGCCCGATCGCGCCCGTGAGCACGAACGCCGACTGCCAGTTGTAGTGGAGGATGGCCCACGCGACGAGCGGTGGCGCCAGCATCGACCCCACCGACGCGCCGATGTTGTACACGCCGCCCGCCAGGCCGCGCTCCTGCGCGGGGAACCACTCCGAGGTGGCCTTCATCCCGGCCGGATTGGCCGATCCTTCGGCGAGCCCCAGCAGGCCGCGCAGCCAGAACAGCGACACCCAGTTGTTGGCCAGGCCGTGGGCCATCGAAATGAGCGACCAGGCCAGCGCGAACAGCGCGAACCCGAGCTTGAGCCCCACGACGTCGAGCACGTAGCCGCAGAGCGGCTGCAGCATGATGGCGATCTGGAACGCGCCGACGATCCACGAGTACTGCTGGGTGGTGATGCCCAGGTCCGTGAAGATGGTCGGCGCCGCCACGGCCAGCGTGCTGCGCGTCAGGTAGTTGACGATCGCGCCGACCATGATCAGCGAGATCATCCACCAGCGAACCCCCCGCATTCTGAAAGCCACGAAAGGGGCGATTCTACATTGCACGCGGCACGCGGCGCTCAGCACCTGGTACCCGGTTGCCGGGCTCGGGGGCGGGGCGGCTCGGAGCAACCGGGGAGAGGCCTTGCCGGGGGGCTGTCGACCCGTTACGCTCGCCCATGACTCCCATGACCACTGACTCACCGACGGGCGCACCACATGCGTTCGACCTCGACGAGGCGCGGGCCGTCCTCGCCCGGACGCCCACACTGCTCGACGCCCTGCTGCGGGGCCTGCCCGCCGCGTGGACCACCGCCACTGAAGGCCCCGGCACATGGTCTCCCCGCGACATCGTCGGACACCTGTGCCACGGCGAGCGCGCCGACTGGATTCCGCGCGTGCGCCACCTGCTCGAGCACGGGACGGCGGTCGCGTTCACGCCCTTCGACCGCGAGGCGCAGTTCATCGAGTCCGCGGGCAAGCCGCTCGACACCCTGCTCCACGAGTTCACGCGCCTGCGGGCCGCCAGCCTCGACGCCCTGGCGGCACTGGAGTTGAGTGAGGCCGACCTCGACAGGCCGGGCCTGCACCCCTCGCTCGGCACCGTCACGTTGCGTCAGTTGCTGGCCACATGGGTCGCGCATGACCTGGATCACGTGATGCAGATCGCCCGCGTGATGGGGCGACGCTACGCAGACGACGTCGGGCCGTGGCGCGCGTATCTCCGCGTCATCAACGGCACCGGCAGCTGACGGCGATGCCGCGCTTCCCCATCGATTGCGCCTGCACCCTGCCGCCTCGCGCGTGCAAAACCTCGCCTGCGAGGTTCCGGCGGACCTCGTCGCGTTCGACCTGCTGGCCGTCGGTGGCCTGGACGTCCGTGGGCGTCCGTTGGCCGTGCGGAGGACAGCGCTGCCCGGCCAGGGCGTCCTCCCTGCGGCGGGCCCGCCGAATCCCGATCAGTGGATGGGCAGGCACGCGCCGGCGCGACGGCTGGGCACGCACGGAGTAGGCCGGCCACCTGAAGCGTGAGCTGTTCCGTACCGGTCGTGGAGTTGCGTGCCACGCCGGCTGGGTACTGCGGGCGGCACGCTCAGGGCACGACGTGGCCGCCCTGCATCACCATTCGGACGCGACGAACGGCCCCGATGTCACGCAGCGGATCGCCCTCGACCGCGACGAGATCGGCGAGCAGACCCTCGCGCACGACGCCAAGCCGATCGTCCAGTCCCAGGATCTGCGCGTTCACGCTGGTCGCCGCCCGGAGCGCTGCCGCGGGAGCCAGCCCCGCTCCGACGAGCAGCTCGATCTCCCAGGCGTTGTCGCCGTGCGCGAAGACGCCCGCGTCACCGCCGACGCAGAGCGGGACGCCGGCCGCACTCGCGGCGCGCACCGCCTCGCGCTTCTGCACCATGCGCGATGTCGGCGCCTGACCCTCCTTCCACCCCGCGTATCGCGCCGTCGCTTCGACAGCGGCCAGCGTCGGGCAGTACCCGACCTTGCGATCGGCCATCAGGCGCCACACCTCGGGGGAGCCGGCATCGCCGTGCTCGATCGTGGCCACGCCGGCCAGCACCGCGCGGCGCATGCCCTCGGTCGTGGCCGCATGCGCGGCGACCTTCCGCCCGCTGGACGCGGCGACCTCGACGAGCGTGCGCAGCTCGGCTTCGCTGAAGGTCGGTCGCGCCTGGCCGCCGGGGCCCCAGCGATAGTCCGCGTACACCTTGATCCAGTCTGCGCCGTGGCCGATCTGATCGCGGGCCGCCCGGGTGAGCCCGTCGGTGCCGTCGGCCTCCTGGGCGCCCTGTGGCACCTGCCACTCGCTCGAAAAGCCGGCAGGGCCGTAGCTGCCCGTCGCGACGATGCCACGGGAGGCGATCAGGAGCCGCGGACCCGGGATGACCCCCTGCTCGATCGCCTGCCTGATGCCGAGGTCGGCGAAACCCGCGCCTTCGGTGCCGAGGTCGCGTGCCGTCGTGAAGCCGGCACGCAGGGTCGCCTTCGCGTGGTTGACGGCACGTGCCGTGCGCAGGCTCGTCGATTCCCGCAGCACCTGATCGTTCCACGACGTCTCGTCGTACGGGTGGAGGAAGAGATGCGTGTGCCCCTCGATCATGCCGGGCATGAGCGTCGTGCCAGGCAGGTCGAGGCGCCGCGCGCCGGCGGGCGCGGTCACGCGTCCGGCCGGTCCGACGGCGGCGATGCGGTCACCGCGGACGAGCACGACCCACCCCGCGTGTGCCGTGTCCTCCGTGCCCGTGAACACGCGGTCGGGCACCAGCAGGGTGACCTCGTCAGCGGGCGCCGAAGGCACCCGCTGTGCGAGCAGGCCGACGACAACCGACACCGCCAGTGCCAGCGTGAGCACGAGAGTCTGGATGAGACGCATCACTTCGGGTCGGCGAAAACGTGTCTGCGGGTGAATCGGTCGGACTCTCGAAGGCGACCATGGTAGACGATGAGGGTTTGCATCAGGCCGCGCACTCCGCATATGGTAGGCCCGCACTCACACAGCACGTCTGGAGGCTCCCTGCATGCAGGTCGTTCCGGCGACAGGTGTTCGACGCGGTTTCGGGCAGACGAGGCGACGCGACGCGTGGTGGACGACGCCGCTCGTCGTGTTCCTCGGCTTGTCCGCGTTCGTCGTCTACGCGACCTGGGCGGCGTTCCAGAACGCGCACTACACGTTCGGACCGTACCTGTCGCCGTTCTACTCGCCGGAGATCTTCGGCGACTCGCCGCACAGCTGGCTCGGGCCCGAAGCCCGACTGGTGGCCGGGATTCCTGCCGTTCTCGCCGGCGCTGCTGATCCTGCCGTTCCCCGGCCTGTTCCGCTTCACCTGCTACTACTACCGCGGCGCGTACTACAAGGCGTTCTGGGCCGATCCGCCGGCATGTGCCGTGGGCGAGCCGCGGAAGGCGTATCGCGGTGAGCACTCGTTCCCGCTGATCCTGCAGAACGTCCACCGGTTCTTCATGTGGGTGGCGTTCGTCTTCATCCTCCTGCTCGCCTACGACGTCTGGGAGGCGCTGTGGTTCACCGACCCGGCCACGGGCGAGGCCCGGTTCGGCATCGGTGTCGGGCACCATCGTCCTCGCCGTCAACGTCGTGCTGCTCGCCTGCTACACGTGGGGCTGTCACGTCCTGCGCCACGTCGTCGGCGGGCGGACTCGACGAGGTGTCGAAGCAGCCTGTCTGCGACTACGCGTACGCCTGCGTCAGCGGGCTGAACGGCCGCCACCAGCTGTTTGCCTGGTGCAGCCTCGTGTCGGTGATGTCGGCCGACCTCTACGTGCGGCTCTGCTCGATGGGCGTGATCACCGACCTGAGGCTGTTCTGATGGGCGACTGCCGCATACCTACAGCTACGACGTGCTGGTCATCGGCGCCGGCGGCGCCGGGCTGCGAGCGGCCATCGAGGCGGCCGGCGCGGGCGTCTCGGTCGGCCTGATCTGCAAGTCGCTGCTCGGCAAGGCCCACACCGTGATGGCCGAGGGCGGCATGGCGGCGGCGATGGGCCACGTCGACGACCGCGACAACTGGCAGGTCCACTTCGCCGACACGATGCGGGGCGGCCAGTACGTCAACAACTGGCGCATGGCCGAGCTGCACGCGAAGGAGGCACCGGACCGCGTGCGGGAACTCGAGGCCTGGGGCGCCGTGTTCGATCGCACGCCCGACGGACGGATCCTCCAGCGCAACTTCGGCGGTCACCGCTATCCGCGCCTGGCCCATGTCGGCGATCGCACGGGCCTCGAACTGATTCGCACGCTCCAGGACCACACGATCCACCTGGGCGTCGACGTCCACATGGAGCACACGGTCATCGACCTCCTGCTCGACGACGGGCGCGTGGCGGGCGTACTCGCGTACGACCGCGAGCGGGGGCGCTTCCATGTCTTCGCCGCCAAGGCCGTCGTGCTGGCCACCGGCGGCGTCGGTCGCGCCTACAAGATCACGAGCAACAGCTGGGAAGGCACGGGCGACGGCCACGCGCTGGCGTACCGGGCCGGCGCCGAGCTGCATCGACATGGAGTTCGTGCAGTTCCACCCGACCGGCATGGTCTGGCCGCCATCGG
Organism: uncultured Acidobacteriota bacterium; assembly: GCA_963715265.1. GTDB lineage: Bacteria > Acidobacteriota > Vicinamibacteria > Vicinamibacterales > Vicinamibacteraceae > Luteitalea. The sequence goes on along the minus strand of CAVQRQ010000016.1, from coordinate 199,759 downwards.
TGAAGGGCATCCTGGTCACCGAGGGCGTGCGCGGCGAGGGCGGCGTGCTGAAGAACAGCGAAGGCCGCCGCTTCATGTTCGACGACATCCCGGACAACTACAGGTCCCAGACCGCCTCGGACGCGGAAGAGGGCTGGCGCTACACCCAGGGCGACAAGAACGGCGCGGCGCCCGCCCGAACTGCTCACGCGCGATCACGTGGCGCGCTGCATCAGTGCGCGAGGTGAAGGCCGGGCGCGGCAGCCCGCACGGCGGCGTGTTCCTCGACATCGCCTGGATCAAGGAGAAGCTTCCGAACGCGGCCGATCACATCAAGCGGAAGCTCCCGAGCATGTACCACCAGTTCAAGGAACTGGCCGACCTCGACATCACGCAGGAGCCGATGGAGGTCGGACCGACGACGCACTACATCATGGGCGGCATCCGGGTGGACGCCGACACGCAGGCGACGACGGTCCCCGGGCTGTTCGCCGCCGGCGAGTGCGCGGCCGGCATCAACGGCGCCAACCGCCTGGGTGGCAACTCGCTCTCCGACCTGATCGTCTTCGGCAAGCGGGCCGGAGAGCATGCCGCCGCGCACGCGCGAGACAGGGGCGCCCCGCGGCTGGACCCGGAGGCGATCGCCACGGCGACGCGGACCGCGCTCTCGCCGTTCGACCGCGGTGCGGACGGCGAGAACCCGTACAAGGTGCAGCAGGACCTCCAGGACACGATGCAGGACCTCGTCGGCATCGTCCGGGTCGAGTCGGAGATGCTCGACGCGCTGACCCGCCTCGAGGCGCTGCAAGCCAGGGCCGCACGCGCGGGTGTCGAGGGGCACCGCGAGTACCACACGGGCTGGCACACGTGCCTCGACCTGCGGAACCTGCTGGTCGTCTCCGAGGCCATCACGCGGTCGGCGCTGGAACGGCGCGAGAGCCGCGGCGGGCACTTCCGCGACGACTACCCCGAGAAGGCCGCCGAGTACGGCACGTTCAACGTCGCCGTGCATCGGGACGGCGAGGGCATGATGCAGGTCGCCCGGCGACCCGATTCCCGCGATGCCCGGCGAACTGGCGCAGGTCATCGAGGATCAGAAACAGTGATGGCGACCAAGGCGACCTTCCGGATCTGGCGAGGGAGCGCCGACGCGCCCGGGACGTTCGTGGACTACACCACCGACGTCTCCGAGGGCATGGTGGTGCTCGACGCGGTGCACCACATCCAGGCCGAACAGGCGCCGGATCTCGCGTGCCGGTGGAACTGCAAGGCCGGCAAGTGCGGCTCGTGCTCGGCCGAGATCAACGGCCGTCCGAAGCTGATGTGCATGACGCGGTTGAACACGCTCGATCTGACCGAGCCCGTCACCGTCGAGCCGATGCGCGCCTTTCCGCTGCTGAAGGACCTGGTGACCGACGTCTCGGTCAACTTCCGGATCAAGCCCGGGATCAGGAAGTTCGCCCCGAGGCCGCCCGACGCCCCGGACGGCACCTGGCGCATGGCGCAGCGCGACGTCGACCGGGTGCAGGAGTTCCGCAAGTGCATCGAGTGCTTCCTCTGCCAGGACGTGTGTCACGTCATCCGCGACCACGACAAGCACGAGGAGGGGTTCATCGGGCCGCGCTTCTTCGTGTACGCCGCCGCGCTCGAGATGCATCCGCTCGACACGGCCGACAGGCTCGGCGACCTCAAGGACCGGCAGGGGCTGGGCTACTGCAACATCACGAAGTGCTGCACGACCGTGTGTCCGGAGCACATCCACATCACCGACAACGCCATCATCCCGCTGAAGGAGCGCGTGGTGGATCGGTTCTACGACCCGGTGACGCGCCTGCTGAGGATGTTCAGGTCGTAGTCACACGCAGAGGACCCGTCGATCGAGTCTGGAGGTGACGCCATGTTCGAGCTCAAACCGCTCTCTGCTGCTGCCGTGCCGTCGGCGCTGGCCAAGGCCGAGCGCTATCGCCTGCTCAACGAGCCCGACCAGAGCCAGAGCATCTGCGAGGACGTGCTCCGTGCCGACCCTGGCAACCACCAGGCGCTGGTCATGCTGATCCTCGCGCTCTCCGACGACTTCCCCAATCACCACGCCTTCACGGCCGCGCGCGCCCGCGAACTGGTCGCCCAACTGCCGACCGAGTACGAGCGCCTGTACTACGGCGGGCTCGTGGCCGAGCGCCGTGCGCGGGCGCTCATCGACAGGGCCGGTCCAGGCGCACGGGCAGGCGCCGATTGGTTGCGTGCAGGCGATGGAGGCTTACGAGCGCGCCGAAGCGCTGCGCCCGGCCGACAACGACGACGCCCTCCTCCGATGGAACGCCTGCGCGCGGGTCTTCAACAGCCAGCCGGCGCTGCTCACCGCCGTCGAGGACGAAGCGCCGAGCGCGATCATGAGCGAGTGACGGCGGCACCAGCCGCCCCCAACAAGGAGGACGAGGTCAATGGCGAAGTACCTGGGAATGGCGAAATACAAAGCCGAAGGCGTTCGCGGTGTGCTGAAGGAGGGCGGCTCGTCGCGCGTGGCGACGGTCACCAAGCTCGTGAAGAGCATGGGCGGCAAGCTGGAGGCCTTCTACTTCGCATACGGCGGCCATGACGCGTACGTCATCGTGGACGTGCCCGACGACGCGACGGCGATTGCCGTCAGCATGGCCGTCAACGCATCGGGAGTCGTGACAATCGAGATGGTGCCGCTGTTGACCGCCAAGCAGGTCGACGAGGCCACGACCAAGGTCGTCAAGTACCGCGCCCCTGGCGCCTGACGCACGCACGACAGTCGCGAAGTCTACGGTGTCCCCTGCGTGATCGGGGCACGCACGGCCCGGCCCGGCCGGGCCGTCGTCAGCGCGCCCTTGTCCACCACCAGTTCGCCGCCGACGATGACGTAGGGAATGCCGGCCGAGGGAATGCCGGCGTCCTCGTAGGTGGCGCGATCCTTCACGGTTGCGGGATCGAAGACGGTCAGGTCGGCGTCGGCGCCGACCTCGATGCGACCCTTGCGCGCCATCGCCGGCACACGCGGCTCGAGACGCCGCGCGGGGGCGATGGTCATGCGGCGGAGCGCGTCCATGAGCGCAATCGCGCCCTCCTCGCGCACGTACTGTCCGAGCACACGAGCGTACGTGCCCGACGTGCGGGGATGCCCGCGCCCGCGCTCGATGAAACCGTCGCTCGCGATCATCGAGAGCGGACTCACGATGGCGGCGCGCGTCTGCGTCTCCGTGCGGTTGTGGATGATGATCGTCCCGCCGTCCCTGCGGGCCTTGGCGAAGGTGGCGCGCGTCAGCCGTTCACCCGTCGAGACGAGCTGGTGCTGCGCGAATCGCTCCTCGGGCCACGTCTCCCAGTCGTCGAACAGCGCGGACTGGATCTCGGTCATGCCCGCGCCGTAGGGATAGGCCTCCGTCGTGACGTCCTGCCCGGCCTCGCGCGCCGCCTGGATGGCCGCGAGGAATCCGTCGATCTCGTCGCGGGCGACCGAGTTGACGTGCACGACGTGCAGCGCGGCGCCCGCCTGGCGCGCCATGTCGATGGTCTCGTGCAGGCCTTCCAGCCCACCGCGCATGTGGATGTGCACCGACGCGCCGCCCCCGGCCGCCACCCCGAACATCCGCAACAGCTCGGCCACTGGCGCGCCGGGCGTGTACGCGCTGCCCATGCCCACGGCGATGGCGCCCTCGGCCAGCCCCGTGCGGAGGATCGCTTCCATCTCGGCGACCTGGGCGTCCGTCGCGCTGCCCGTGCCGCCGACGCCTGCGGGCAGCAGCCCCGTCCCGGGGTCACCCAGCACCCGCATGCGCGCGGGGATGTGACCCACTGACACGCCGTAGTTGACCAGTTGGCCGCCCTCGCGCACGGCGTACCACCCTGCCACGTCAGCGGTGCCCGCTTCCAGTTCGAAGGCCGAGGTCACGCCATCGCGGACCATCATCCTGTAGGACTCGTCCTGCTGGCCGTGCTCGTGGAGATCCACGAAACCCGGAGCGACCACGTGGCCCAACGCGTCGATCACGCGGGCGCCCTCGAGGGGCGCTTCCGAGATGGTCACCACGGTGCCGCCCCGGATGCCCACGTGGCGAACGGCGTCGAGTCCCGACGCCGGGTCCATGACACGGCCACCCGCGATGACCAGGTCGTGCGCCGGCGACACGTCGCGGCCGCCGCCCGCACACCCCACCGCCACGAGGAGGACGGCGCTCCCGAATCGGATGATGCTCACCGACTGCCTTTCACTTGTTGAGGTGGACGCTGAAGGCCGACCGTTTCTCCGTCGGTTCCTTCTCCAGGCCGAGCTGCAGCAGTAATGGGTTGGGACGCCCGAGGAACGACAGCGGCGTCAGCACGGGGCTGTTGGCGAACGTACGTGTCACGTTGGCCCACCACATGCTCACGGCGATGGACTCGGTGAGGTTCTGCACGCCGTGCCAGACCCACGGCGGGTTCCACAGCACGTCGCCCGGTTCGAGGACCGTCTCGTACCTGTCCACGTAGCGGTACAGCGGCGCCTCCTCGTAGTTCGGGTTCCTGAAGTCCACGCGTGACTGCCAGTTGAGGCCTTTGGAGAGGCTCGGGTACATGAACGGCGTGAACTTGGGCGCGATCAGGACCCATCGCTTGCGCCCATACGCCTGCAGGTACAGGTTCATCACCGGGGCGCAGTGGAACGACGTCGACGTCAGGGGCCCTCCGACGTACATCTTGGCCAGGATGTTGCGCTGCCACGGGAACCGCATCGTCGTACTGCCGTAGTCGCGGACGAAGTTCCAGTCGATGTCGTCGCGCATATCGGCGTACTTGTCGAGCAGTTCCATGAACGAGCCGTACCACCCGCTGCCGCTGCGCGCGCCCGCGAGGAGGTCCTTGACCTTCATGCCGCGCTCGGCGGCCTCGACGACGTCGGTACCCGGCGTGGCCTGGACCTTCCAGTTGTGCCCGTCCAGGACCTCGATGTCGTCCTGCCCGCACCGCTCGAGCAGGTACTCGAAGCTCCACTTCCGCACGGCCGGCCACTCGCGGGCGACGCCTTCGAGCACCACGGGCTTGCCGGTGAGAAAGTACTCGCGTCGGAACTGGGCGGGGGTGAGGTCTCGGCGGCGCTCGACCTGGAGCTCACGCCCCAGCGGACGACCCTTCATCCGTTCGACCATCTTCGCGTGCCAATCCGGCTGGCTGCCGGTGCGTGACGAAATGCCGAGCTTCCTGAAGAGAAACCAGTCCCTCGCGAACCTTGCATTGAAAGCGTAGCGATCGAGCCCAACCACACCGGCATTCATGTCCATCGAAACCCAGTCCTCCTGGAACGTGCGGATGATCGCACGGAATCTCAGCAGGTGGTAGGAGGGGGATGGCGGCGGTGGCAGCCCCACGCGGGACGGGGTCAGCCCGGGAACAGCGGAACAGCGGGACAGCGGAGCCACCGGGCCGTGGTGGCCCGGTGGCAACGGCAAGCTACGCCGTGGGGATGGTCAGCACCTGGCCGACCTGGATCTTGTCCGGGTCGGAGAGCTTGTCCTTGTTGGCGTCGAAGATCTTCATGTAGGCGTTGGCATCGCCCAGGTGCGCCTTGGCGATCTTGCTGAGCGTGTCGCCCGGCTGCACCGTGTACTCGACCGACGGCGGCGCGACGACGTCGATGACTGCGTGGAGGTCGCTCTGCCACGAGGGCACGGACTTGAGCGCGGTCCAGATCTGGTTCTTCTCGTCCTCGGACTTGACGGTGCCGTGGAACACGAGCTTGCCGTCCTTCTCCTCGGCCGACCCTTGCATTCCCACGGTCTTGGCCACGTGAATGGCGGCCGCATACTTGTCGCGAAGGCTCATCGTCAGAAACTCCCTGGAAAATCGTACGAACGAATGCTCCAACCGGACCACGTGCCGGAAACCGTTCCGGGGACGCGCCGAAGGAGGCGGGCGAGGCGTCAGACGCCTGCCCCCTGACACTGGATGCAATCGCATGGACGGGGGGGCTGTCAATCTCCCCTTTGGACGGTAGGGCGCCAGCCCAGCCGTGCCCGCCTCGCCCCGCAGACCACTTGCGGGGTTCGTGAGACCCGACGCCGGCTCAGCGCCCCGCGGGCTTCAACACGAGACAGCTGAGCGGCGGCAGGGTGACGCGAAGCGACTGTGGATGGCCGTGCGCCGGTTCGGCGACCGTGACGACGTGTCCGCCGTTGCCCATGTTGCTGCCGCCGTAGGCCGCGGCGTCACTGTTGAGGATCTCGTCGTACCCGCCCAATGTGGGAACGCCCACGAGGTACTGCTCCCGGGGCACCGGCGTGAAGTTCATCAGCACGACGAGCAGGTCGTTCGGATCGGCGGCGCGGCGGATGTAGGTCACCACGCTGTTCTCGTTGTCGTTGCAGTCGATCCACTGGAACCCCGACGGGTCGTAGTCACGCTGGTACAGGGCGGGCTCCCGGCGGTAGAGGTGGCCGAGGTCGCCGACGAATCGCAGGATGCCGTCGTGGGGCGTGTGGTCCAGCAGGAACCACGGCAGCGACTCGGCGTGGTTCCACTCGCGCCATTGACCGAACTCGCACCCCTGGAACAGCAGCTTCTTCCCCGGGTGCGTGAACATGTAGCCGAACAGCGCGCGCAGGTTCGCGGCCTTCTGCCAGGTGTCGCCCGGCATCTTGTCCAGGAGCGACCGCTTCCCGTGCACGACCTCGTCATGCGAGAAGGGGAGGATGAAGTTCTCGTTGTAGGCGTACAGCATCGAGAACGTCAGGTGCGTGTGCGCCCAGCGCCTGTGGATCGAGTCCTTGGAGGTGTAGGTCAGGATGTCGTGCATCCAGCCCATGTTCCACTTGTAGGTGAAGCCGAGTCCCCCGAGGTGGACGGGCCGGCTCACCCCCGGCCAGGCCGTCGACTCCTCGGCGATGGTCACCACGCCCGGATGCCGCTCGTGTACGAGCGCGTTGAGGTGCTGCAGGAACGCCACCGCGTCGAGGTTCTCCCGCCCGCCGTACTCGTTGGGCACCCACTCGTCGGGCTCGCGCGAGTAGTCCAGGTACAGCATCGACGCGACCGCATCCACCCGCAGCCCGTCGAGGTGGAAGTCCTCGATCCAGGCCAGGGCGCTCGCCGTGAGGAAGTTGCGCACTTCGTTCCGGCCGTAGTTGAAGATGAGCGTGCCCCAGTCGCGGTGCTCGCCCTGCCTCGGGTCCGCGTGCTCGTAGAGCGCCGTCCCGTCGAAGCGGGCCAGACCGTGCGCGTCCTTCGGGAAGTGTCCGGGGACCCAGTCGAGGATGACGCCGATGCCGGCCTGGTGGAGGGCGTCGACGAAGGCGCGGAAGTCGTCGGGCGAGCCGAAGCGGCTCGTGGGTGCGAAGAAGCCCGTGACCTGGTAGCCCCAGGAGCCATCGTAGGGGAACTCGAGCACCGGCAGCAGTTCGACGTGCGTGAACCCCATGCGCTGCACGTGGGCGATGAGGCGCGAGGCGAGTTCCTGGTACGTGAGGAACTGGCCATCCTCGCCGCGCGCCCATGAGCCGAGGTGGACCTCGTAGATCGACATGGGCCTGTCGAGACCCTCGCGGCCGGCGATGCGCTGCGCGATCCAGTCCTCGTCGCCCCAGGCGTAGCCGCTCTCCCGGGTCACCACCGAGGCCGTGGCGGGCGGCAGTTCACATGCCGCGGCACAGGGATCCGCCTTCAGAAACGGTGGACCGCCCGACGCCGGCGCGATTTCGAACTTGTAGCGCGCGCCATCTCCGACGCCCGGGATGAACAGTTCCCAGACGCCCTGGGGGAGCCGTTGGCGCATCGGGTGCACCCGGCCGTCCCAACCGTTCCATTCGCCCACGACACTGACGCGACGCGCGTTGGGCGCCCACACCGCGAAGCGCGTGCCGGCGATGCGGTCCACGGTGACCGGATGCGCGCCGAGCGCCCGATGCAGTTGCTGATGCCGGCCCTCACCGATCAGGTACAGGTCGAGGTCGCCGAGCAACAGCCCGAACCGATACGGATCGTCGAGCGAGGTCACCTCGCCGCTGTCGCGCCAGGTGACCTCGAACCGATACGGATGAATCGCCTCCACGCCGGGGATCGCGGCCTCGAACAGCCCGTCCGGGTGCCGCACGGTCATCTCGTGGACCGCGGGCACGCCGGCGTCCAGGCGCAGGCGGACCGAAGCCGCGCGCGGGAGGAACGCGCGCACCGTCAGGCGGCCGTTCTCGACGTGCGGGCCGAGCACCGAGAACGGATCGCCATGGGTCGCGTTGAGGATGGCTCGCAGGGACGGGTCGATGAGGCTCACGTCGGGGGCTCCAGGGGTGCGCTGAGACGACGGGCCGGCGCCCACCAGGGCTCACGTTCCGCCTCGTCGGGGTGGTCACCCGGCCCCCCCACTGAGGTCACGCCCTGCGCATCGTAGACCGGACACCACCCCGTCGCGGCAGTCAGCGCCAGGCCGACGGCGGCGGCGCGCAGGGGCATGCGGAGTGGCCAGGGCAGGTCCTGTGTGCTCACGACCATGAGTCCGGCCACCGTCACGCGCAGCACCCGCTCCAGATTGCCCACGTTCTGCCCGTGCTCGAAGGCCAGGACCGTGGAGGGCGCCAGCCACCCGGCGTCCTCCAGGGCCTGGAGGAGTGTCGCGTTGGAGGGCTCGACCAGGACGCGGGGACCGACCTTCACCACGGGCGTGCGCCGGTGGCCGCCCGACAGGCTCGTCGCCTGCGCGAGCGCATCGAGGTCGTAATCCACGTCACTGAAGGCGAAGGGCACGCGCACGCGCCGGAGGCACCGCAGGGCACGCGCCGTGTCGACGCACCATTGGGCGCCGAGGACCTCGACGACAGCAGTCGGGTCTGACATCACCGAGCCACGCTATCGGACTGCGCCACCCCCGTCAATCGCGTCGACCGCCGGCCAGGCCTGTCGGCCCGCCCGGCCCGCACCGCATGCGCGGACTCCGACCGCCCACCAACAGGGGAGCAGCACCTGCGCCGCTGCCACGATGTCGGCGGCCCACGTGCCGACAGGCATCAGCCCGAGAGGCGCGTCAGGACGGGACCGCGCTGGAGGGCTCTCGGTCGGTGAGGGCACGCACGGTCTGCGGGCACGGCGCCGAGCAGCAGCGCGCTCTCGTGATGGACGTCGCCGATCAGGTCCGCGAGCGGCCCGCCGTCGCCGTACTTGAGGAAGAGTTCGATGCCCGTCAGCGCACCGGCGAGGCGCGTGGCCGCCAGCGTGGCCGCCGCCCCGCGCATCTTGTGCACGATCCGTCCCACTGCCTCGGTGTCACCGCCAACTGCGGCCCGCTCGATGGCCTCGAGGTCCGCCGGTAACGACTCGGCGAACAGGTGGAGCATCCTGGCTCCCAGGTCGCCGTTGTTGTTGCACCGCCGCAGCACCTCCACGGGGTCGAGGATGTCCTGGACGTCGGGGGCGCCACCGAGTGCGCCCGAGTGGGCCCGCGCGGCACGGAACCATGGAACCGGGACCGGCGGCGCGTCTCCGCTCTGGGCACCGAACGTCACGTCGCCGGACATGAGTCGCTGCAGCGTGCGCTGGAGCACCGGCCCCCGCAGCGGCTTGGTCAGGTAGGCATCCATGCCGGCATCGAAACAGGCCTGCCGGTCCTCGGGGGTCGCGAAGGCCGTCAGCGCGATGATGCGCGGGGCCTGCGACGTGCGGCCATCGGCGTGGGCCCGCCGCAACCGGCGCGTGGCCTCGAGTCCGTCGACACCGGGCATCTGGCAGTCCATCAGCACGATGTCGTACGCCGTGGCCAGGCCCGACACCACAGCCGCGTCGCCGTCGGCCACCACGTCCACGTCGCAGCCCATGGCCTGCAGCATCTCGCGCACGACCATCTGGTTGACGTCATGGTCCTCGGCCACGAGCACGCGGAGGCGCCGTGGCCACTCCGGCAAGCGGAACGTCGCGGCCGGCCGAGACGCGCCAGTCACGGCGGCCTGCATGATGGCGTCGAACAACGGCGGTCCCTTCAGGGGCCTGGCGACCTGTTCCCGAACGCCCGACACGTCACCCGGCAGGTGTCCATCCTCGGGCGTAATCCAGACCACACCGGGCGCGGGCGACGTGCCGGGGAGCAGCCGCGCGAACGCGGCGGCCCCGGGGGTGAGGCCGTCGAGGACGACAACCGCGAACCGCGACCGCGCGGCGGCCGGCACCGCCAGAAGCTCGCGGGCTCCGGCGCAGTCACTCACGACGACACTGTCCAGGCGCCAGCCCTCGAGCAGCAATCCGACGGCCGCCCGGTCTGCCGGGTCGGGCAGAACCGCCAGAATCCGGAGGGGCACCTCGTGCGACGACTGGTTGTCTGCCAGGGCCGTGTCGGCCACGTCGAGAGGCACGTCCACCGAGAACGTCGTCCCTTCGTGCTCGACGCTCCGCACGGCGATGCTGCCTCCCATCGTGTCCAGCAACCGCCTGCAAATCGTGAGGCCGAGGCCGGAGCCGCCTTGCCTCGGCGAGGCGGAGGCCTCTCCGGGCGCCAGCGGCAGGAACAGACAATCGACGGCGTCGGGTGCCAGGCCGATCCCCGTGTCGTGCACCTCGATGCGCACGAGCGCCGTCCGGGCCTGCACATCGACGTCGGCCCTGACCTCGACGTGCACTTCGCCCTGCTCGGTGAAGTGCACGGCGTTGGCCAGCAGGTTGACGAGCACCTGCCGCAGGCGACCGGGGTCGCCCCGCACCCATGTCGGCACGTCCTGCGTCACGGTGCACGACAGGCGCAGCCGCTTGGTGGAGGCTTCGGCCGCGACGACGTCGAGCGCGCTCTCGACGAGGTCGGGCAGGTCGAAGGTGACATGTGCCAGGCCCAGCGCACCGGCATCGAGCCGCGACAGGTCGAGGATGTCGGAGATGAGCGTCGAGAGGTGGGTGGCCGAGGCGCGCGCCACGGCGACGTACCGCGACTGCTGGGCATCGAGCCCCGTGGCCGCGAGCAGTTCCATCAGCCCCAGCACGCCGTTGAGCGGCGTGCGCATGTCGTGGCTCATGGCCTTGAGGAACTCGCTCTTCGCCTCACTGGCCTTCTCGGCAGCCACCCGCGCCCGTTCCAGTTCCTGCTGCACGCGCCGCCGGCCGCTGACATCGGTGATGGTACCGGCGATGCCGATGAGTTCGCCCTGCTCCACGAGGAGGCGCGCGTGCACCGCGCCCCACCAGGTATCCCCCGTGCTGGTCACGAAACGCAGATCGTGCTTGCACTCGTCCTTCCGGCAGGCCAGCAGTTCGGCACACAGGGTCTGCGCCTCCTGCCTGTCATCGGGGTGGAGGCAGGCCCCCATCGACTGCCCGATGGCGGCGTCCACGGGGTAGCCGGTCAGGCTGTGCCACGCCCGGTTGAGGAAGGTCCAGCGCCCCTCGGCATCCAGCTGGAAGATGACCTGCTCGACCTGCTCGACCACGCGGCGATACTGCTGCTCGCTCCTCGACAGCGCGCGTTGCGCCCTGCGCTCCGCTGTCACGTCCCTGGCAATGACGATGAAGTTGGACAGTTGCCCGTCGTCGTCGCGTACGGGCTGCACCTCGACACTGACCTCCGAGGGGACCCCCGTCGCGCCGTAGTGCACCGTGTCCACGCGACAGCCCTGGCCGGCGCCCAGCGCGGCCGTGACGGCCTCGGCGGCAGCGGCGGGCGTGTCAGGGCCGTGCAGCAGCGCCCACGCGTGCCTGCGCTCGACGTCGGCGGTCGTGTAGCCGCTGGCCTGCAGGAATGCGGCGTTGGCCCATTCGATTCGGCCGATCCTGTCGGTGATGAGCACGAGATCGGTGGCGTGTCGCGCCACGAGCGACAGCTTGCGGGTCTCGGCGGCCTCTCGCTTGAGCGAAGCGTCGCTCATGGCCGCGCGCAGGGCGTAGCGCTCGCGCGAGGCGGCCAGCGTGTAGACGAGCCACGTGAGCGTGACCACCTGCAGCGCCCCGAGCAGCGCCACGACGCCGACAGTGGTCGGGATGCCCGTGTTGGCGGGGCGCGCGTCGGCCAACGACAGGCGGAGCGGCCGCTCGCCGATCCCGATCTCACTCGAGAGCACGATCGGTCGACCGGCGGCAACGGTGTCCAGCACGGGCGGGCCGGGCGCATCGACGTCCTCGACGCGTACGCCGATGACGGCCGCGTCAATCAACCCGACGAACAACTCGGACGGCGATACCAGGAGGGCCGCCCAGCCTCGGAGCGGACTGGCGGGCGCGGGCCCCGGAACGGCGGCGATGTAGAGGGCGAGCGATCCGGCGCCGACGCGGACGGTCGGGCCGAACACAGGCCCGGCCTCGATCCGCCTGTCGTCCGGATGCATCGCGGCAAACAGCCGCATCCATGCAGCGTCGGCCAGGCCTGGGCCAGGCGACTCTCCCGATCGATGCACGACACGTGGCGGGTTGGCCCCGATGTACGCCACGCCGAGCACGCCGTGGCAGGTTCCCGCGGGAGTTGTGGTGCCGACGTAGGTGCGCCATTCCTCGGGGGTGATGGTCGTGCTGCTGGCGAGGGCGCCGCGAAGCGCGTCGACGCTGGCGTCGAGGCAGCGGACCCGCTCCGCCAGGCGCTGCGGGACATCGGCGGCAACCTGCGTCACCCAGCGCGCATCACGAGCGCGGGTGGCCTCCCATGCGTGGCGCACCGCCCCGGTCGCCGCGGCGGCCGACACGGCGAACACGAGCACGCTGGGCCAGATCGCCCGCCTCTGCACCACCCAAGGATACGGTCACTTCAGCGTCACGACCGTGCCAGACGCCGCGCTGTCGCGGGCCGCCTCGAGAATTTCCGACACGATGAGGTTGTTCTCGAGCGAGGTCGGCCCCGACGGCACGAGCCGGCCGGCGACCACGGCGGACAGGTAGTTCAGGGCATCCCGCTCGTCGAGAGGCCAGTCCTCCACCGGCGTCTCGACGATGGGCTGCCCCCGCAGCTTCGTCCTGAGGGCATTGCCGCCGGTGGCCCATGCGGCGCCGCTCTCCGTGTAGACCTCCAGGTCCTTCCTGTGGTCCGGCCAGTTCCACGAGGCCTGCACGATGGCTTGCGCCGCCGCGTACTCGATCACGATCGTCGCCTCGTCGTCCACGCGCCGGTAGATGTCGGGCTTGTGTCGCTGCGTGATGGCCCTGACGCTCCGGGGCCGCTCGTTGTCGAGCAGCCAGGTCGCAATGTTCGCGCCGTAGCACCCGAAGTCGTAGAGGGCACCGCCGCCGTTGCGCACGGGGTCGGAGAGCCAGTCGAAGAACTCGGGCTGCACGCCGATCTCCTTCGGGCCGAAGTGCCCGTCCATGGCGACGATCTTCCTGATCCGCCCGCCCGTCCGGCGCTCGTGCATCAGCGTCCAGATGGCGCGGTGGCTTCGGTACCAGGTGGTCTCGTAGTTGACGAGCACGTGGATCTTGCCGCGCTGCGCCGCTGCCGCGATGGCCCGCGCATGCGCGACAGACACGGCGAGGGGCTTCTCGACCATCACGTGCACGCCGTGCCGGGCGGCCGTCTCGATCACGGCAAGGTGGTCGAACGTGTTGGTGTACACGACGAGCGCCTGCGGCTTCGTCGTGGTGATGAGCCGGTCCAGGTCGGCGAACATCCGGGTCGCTTCGATCCCGTGCCGCACCGCAAATCCGTCACGCAGCGCCGCATCGGGCTCGTAGACGCCCACCAGTTGCACGTCGGTCCGCTTGACCATCGCATTCATGTGGCCGCGCACGTGCCCGTGGACGAGGCCGGCGATGGCGATGCGCAGCGGCGGCCCGCTGGCGGCCGGGGGGCCCTGGCTGGACGCGCTGGTGGAGGGCGACAGCAGGAGCGGCAGGGCGACCGCCGTCACGAGGGCGGTCGCCAGGGCGCGACCGAGAACCGTGACAACGGGAAAGGGCGAGCCTTGGGCCATCACGATCAATCTCCCGGAAGAAGGTTGGGCGGAGCGTACCACGCGGCAGATTCGCCCCGGCGCGCCAACCGGGCTGCTTGTCGCCGCGAGGCGCGTCCGATAAGGTGGTCGGATGGCCGGTCCCGCGACCCCCACACATTTCCCCACGCCGCTTCCCGAATATCCCCCGGCCGCGACCGACGGCCTGCTGGCGACGCTCGGCGACCGCATCGCCCAGGACCCCTTCAACCTCGTGGCGACCGTCATCTTCGTGCTGGCGATCGTGCACACGTTCGCCGCGCCGCGGTTCCTCGAACTCGCGCACCGGATCCAGCACCGGGCCGATCACGATGCGGACGCAGCCGGACGACCGAGGCGGCCATCCTTCCTCTCCGAGGTCCTGCACTTCGTCGGCGAGGTCGAGGTCGTCTTCGGCCTCTGGGCCGTAGTGCTGGCTCTGGCCATCGCCTCCTGGCACGGGCGGGACACCGCCACGCACTATCTCAACGACACCGTCAACTACACGGAGCCGATGTTCGTCGTCGTGATCATGGCGCTGGCCGCCACGCGCCCCATCATCGTCTTCGCCGAGCGCGCCATGGGTAAAGTGGCCGCCCTCGGCAAGGGCACGCCCGCGGCGTGGTGGTGCGCCACGCTCGTCGTGGGCCCTCTGCTGGGGTCGTTCATCACCGAGCCGGCCGCGATGACGATCTGCGCGCTGCTGCTGGCGCGGCAGTTCTTCGACCTGAATCCGAGCCGTCGCCTGAAGTACGCCACGCTCGGCCTGCTGTTCGTCAACGTCTCGATTGGCGGCACGCTGACGCACTTCGCGGCGCCCCCCATCCTGATGGTGGCCCGTACGTGGGGCTGGGACCTGCTGTACGTCATGTCGCACTTCGGCTGGCGCACGCTGCTGGCGGTGCCCACCTCGGTGCTGCTCTACTACCTGCTCTTCCGCAGGGAGTTGACGGCCCTCTCCGGTCGTCCTGCTGTCGTCGACGCGGACATGCCGTCGGCAGAAGCCCTGGCGGCCGGACACAGCCGCCTGCTGCCCGTGCCGGCCTGGATCATCATGGCGCACGCGCTGTTCATGGCGTGGACCGTACTCAACTCGCACTATCCGGCGCTGTTCCTGGGCGGGTTCCTGTTCTTCCTCGGGTTCGTCAAGGCGACCAGCCCGTTCCAGGCCGAGTTCTCGCTCAAGTCGCCGCTGCTCGTGGGGTTCTTCCTGGCCGGCCTCGTCATCCACGGAGGTCTGCAGGGGTGGTGGATCGCGCCCGTCCTCGCGAGCCTGTCCGAGACGCCGCTGTTCTTCGGCGCGGCGCTGCTCACGGCGTTCAACGACAATGCGCTCATCACCTACCTGGCCACGCTGGTGCCCGACATGGCCGACTCGGCCAAGATGGCCGTCGTCGAGGGCGCGGTGACGGGCGGCGGCCTGACCGTCATCGCCAATGCGCCGAACCCGGCGGGCCAGGCACTGCTCGCGCGGTTCTTCGGCGGCGCGATCATCCCCCTGTACCTGCTGGCCGGGGCGCTGATCCCGACGGCCGTCGCCGTCATCTTCTTTCGTGTGATTCCGTAGAGAGAGCCGAGCGCCCGGCGGGTCAGCGTGCCGCTGGGGGCCGGGTTCCGCCCGCGGTGCGCGTGAGCGTCGCCACGGCCTGTCCGTCGTCATGGACGGGGCGTCCGTTGATCTCGAGGTAGCGGTAGGTCATCGACAGGCGGGAGGCCCCGACGATGAGGACCTGCGCGTCCATGTCGAGGCGCACCGGCACGTGCGTGCCCTCGACGCGCCCGTAGTGCCTGACAAGACGAACCGACCGCGTCCAGAACGACGGACGCTTGACGAGCTGCCCTTCCACGCGGAGCAGTTCTCCCGTCGGGGCCATGACGAGCGAGCCCTTCACCAGCATGTCCTCGCGACGCCGCGGCTCGATGAGCACACGCAGCTCGCCGTCGACCGAGGTCGGCGCCGAGAACACGTAGTTGTCGGCGGTGAGCCCACCGCGACGCGCGCGCCCGTCCCGATGCACCTGCTCCTCCTTCTCGAGGGCCGCACGCAGCACGCGCTTGCGAATCAGCTCCGATCCGCCCTCCTCCAGCACCTGCCAACTGAACGTATCGCCATCCTTCAGTTCGGTACGGGCCACGAGCCAGGCTTCCTTGCGGTGCCGCACGTTGGCCGATTCGAAGCGACGGATCGCGACGTAGCTCAGGACGGGTGGCTCGGGCGTGAACGGAAGGCGCGCAACTGTCGGTGCGCCAGCGCCGGTGCCGGCCCCCTGGGCCACGAGGATGGCGCCGCACGCCAGCATGAGCACGCCGCACAGGGGTGCAACGCGACGGCTCCCGCCGCCCGTCAACGCCATGCGACTCCACGCACCGACCATGCCGACCTCCGCCACACGTGACGTGTCCACGCGATCCTCGTCGTCTGTGTATCTTGCGCCGGCGACGCTGCGATGACAACGTCCAAAGCGGCCGCCTCGACGGTTGCCGGCTTCGGCGGCCCTGTCCCGTCCGCCGGATCGATTGCTGGATTCGATGAGCCGGTACCCACCGACGCTACCATGGTGGCGTCACGATGGCCGACGCCCTGTTCGCTTTCTCGCACGTCACCGTCGTCAGGGACGGCGCGACAGTCCTCGACGACCTCTCGCTGGTCGTGCCAGCCGGGCAGCACATCGCCGTCGTCGGTCCCAACGGCTCGGGCAAGAGCACGGTGCTCAAGGTCATCACGCGCGAGCTGCTCCCGCTCGATCGGCCCGGGTCATCGGTCACGGTACTCGGTCAGGACCGCTGGACGCTCTGGGACCTGCGGGCCGCGATCGGCATCGTGTCCAACGACCTCCTCGCCACATGCACGCGGAAGATCACGGGCCGCGACCTGCTGCTGTCGGGCTTCTTCGGCAGCATCGGCCTGTGGCCGCACCACGAACCGACCGACGCGATGCGCGCGCGCGTGGACGAAGTGCTGGCGTGGCTGGGCCTGCCCCACCTCGCCGACCGTCTGCTGACCCGGATGTCATCAGGCGAGGCGCGGCGGCTGCTGATCGGGCGGGCATTGATCCATCGCCCACGCGCCCTCGTCCTCGACGAGCCGATGACGAGCCTGGACCTCGGCGCCGCGCACGAGGTGCGTGCGACGATGAGCGCGCTCGCCCAGCAGGGCACGAGCCTCGTGCTGGTGACGCACGACCTGGCCGACATCGTCCCGGAGATCGGCCGCGTCGTGCTGATCAAGCACGGCCAGATCGCCGGGGACGGCCCGACGTCCGCGATGCTGACAACCGCGACGTTGACCGCACTCTACGACCGCGCCGTCGCCGTGACCCACAGGGACGGCCACTACCACGCCTGGTGATGCGAGACCTCGCTGCCCTCTCGTTCGACGATGCCTTCGTGCGGGCGCTGCCCGGCGACGCCAGTGGCCCCAACGTGCCGCGGCACGTCCCCCTGGCAGGCTACTCACACGTGCTGCCGACGCCCGTACGCGCGCCGGCTTTGATCGCCTGGTCCGACGCGATGGGCGACCAGTTGGGGCTGGCCCGCCCTCCGCTCGGCGCAGGCCCCACCGCCGACGTCCTGGCGGGCAACACCCAACTGCACGGCATGCGCCCCTACGCCGCGCGCTACGGCGGGCACCAGTTCGGGCACTGGGCCGATCAGCTCGGCGACGGCCGGGCCATCACGCTTGGCGAGGTGCGCGACGCTGATGGTCAGGTGTGGGAACTCCAGCTCAAGGGAGCGGGGCGCACGCCATACTCGCGGCAGGCCGACGGCCGCGCGGTGCTGCGCTCGTCGGTGCGCGAGTTCCTGTGCTCTGAGGCCATGCACGCCCTCGGTGTTCCGACGACCCGGGCGTTGAGTCTCGTGACCACTGGCGAGATGGTCGTGCGCGACATGTTCTACGACGGCCGGCCCGCACCGGAACCAGGCGCCATCGTGTGCCGCGTCGCCCCGACGTTCGTCCGCTTCGGCAACTTCGAGATCCACGCCGTCCACGGCGAACGCGACCTGCTCCGGCGGCTGGCCAACCACGTCATCACGACGCACTTCCCCACCCTCGGTCAGCCGTCGAGCGCGACGTACGTCGCCTTCTTCGAGGAGGTGTGCCGGCGGACTGCCGTGCTTGCCGCCCACTGGACACGGGTCGGGTTCGTCCACGGCGTGCTCAACACGGACAACATGTCGATCCTCGGACTGACCATCGACTACGGCCCGTACGGGTGGCTGGAAGGGTACGACCCGACGTGGACGCCGAACACGACCGACGCGGCGACGCGCCGCTACCGCTACGGACAGCAGCCGAACGTCGCGCTCTGGAACCTGGCCAGGCTGGGCGAGGCGCTGTCGCCGCTGGTCGACACGCCCGACGACCTGCACCGCGGACTCGACGCCTACCGCGACACCTTCGAGACGACATACGGCGCGATGCTGCGCGACAAGCTCGGCCTCGACTCCCTTCGTACCGATGGCGAGGACCCGCTGCTGACAGGGCTCTTCGCCCTGCTCGAGGCCGAAGAGACGGACATGACCCTGTTCTTCCGGGGGCTTGCCGACGTCCCCGTGGAGAGCGATGGCCCGCCTGACGCGACCTGGCTGGTGCCGATCCGAGAGGCGTTCTACGACGCCCGCGTGCTCGAAGGCCCGCACGGGTCGCGCCTGCTGACCTGGATGCGGGATTACGCACTCCGCGTGCGGGCCGACGGCGCGCCGCGTCACGACCGCCTGGGCCGGATGCGCCGTGCCAATCCGAAGTACGTGCTGCGCAACTACCTGGCCCAGCAGGCCATCGATGCCGCCGCGGCGGGCGACACGAGCGCCATCGAGCGCCTGCTCCGCGTGCTGGCGCGCCCGTACGACGATCAGCCCGGCGAGGACGACCTCGCGCGTCGCCGTCCGGAATGGGCACGACACCGCGCCGGCTGCTCGATGCTCAGCTGCAGTTCCTGAGTGGCCCGGCGGGCCGGGGGCTACCGCCGTCGATCGCCGCGCGCGATGCCCTCCCGGCGTGGATCGGCGCCGGCGAACCAGCCGCTGGCCGTGCGCGCAATCCCCTGGATCCCCGACGTCTGCTCGATGAGGCGGACCTCGTGGCCACGTGCCTCGAGCGCGGCACCGAGGGCAGGGTCCACGCGACCCACCTCCAGTTCCGTCGGACCGTTCCGGCTGCCGACGTTGGGCAGATCGATGGCGTCCTGCATGTCGAGGCCCCAGTCGAGCGTGCCCAGCAACACCTTGCCGACGTAGTTGATGATCGCCGATCCGCCGGGTGACCCCAGCGTCATCCGCACCTGCCCCGTGGCTCCGTCGAACACGATCAGCGGTGTCATCGACGAGCGCGGACGCTTGCCCGGCTGCACCCGGTTGGCCACGGGCGTCTCGTCGTCGCGCCGGGGCGCGAGCGAGAAATCGGTGAGCTGGTTGTTCAGCAGGAATCCGCGCACCATCTGTCGTGACCCGAACGCGTCCTCGATCGTCGTCGTCATCGCCAGCACGTTGCCGAAGCGATCGACGACCGAGAGGTGCGACGTGGACGCACGCTCGAGGCTGATCGCTGCATGTGCCGCCTCCGTACGTCCCGCGGGCACGCCGGGGAGCGCACGGCCTATCGATCGCTCGCCGAGCAGCGCGCCGCGTTCGGCGAGGTAGGCCCTGTCGAGCAGACCGGCGACCGGTACGTCCACGAACGAGGGATCCCCGACGTAAGCGTCGCGGTCCGCGAACGCGAGGCGGCCGGCGTCGGCAAACAGGTGGACGGCCTCGGGCGCGAGGGCCCATCGCCCCTTGGCCAGCCGCGTCGGCGCCCACGACCGCATCGGGTGCGACTCCAGGACGCCGAACATCTGCGCGAGGGCCAGGGTCCCCGAACCAGGGGGCGGGAAGCCGCAGATGCGCGCCCCGCGGTACTCGAAGCACAGCGGAGCGCGGTCGACAGGACGGTACCCGGCGATGTCGGCCTCGCTCAGGAAGCCGGGATTGGTCGGATGGGCCCGCACCTTCGAGACGATCGCGCGCGCGATGTCGCCCGTGTAGAAGGCATCGGCGCCACGTGCGGCAACCTCCCGCAGAACCGACGCGAGCGCGGGGTTGCGGAGGATCGTGCCGACGGCCTTCGGCTGGCCGTCGGCCGTGTAGAAGTACGCCCGGGCGTCAGGGTCGCCCACGAGCGACCGCTCGCCGGCCAGCAGCCGGGCCAGGCGCGGGCTGATGGCGAACCCCTCCTCGGCCAGCCGAATCCCGGGCGCGAAGAGCTGCGCCCACGGCAGCCTGCCATGTCGACCGTGGGCCTCATGCAGCATCCGCAACACCCCCGGCACACCCACGGCCCGGCCGCCGACGATGGCCTCGGCCGTGGGCATGGGCACGCCGTCGCGCAGGAACAGCGCGTCGGTGGCGGCGGCCGGCGCTGTCTCGCGGCCGTCGAGCGCCGTGAGGGCGCGGCCGTCCCAGTGGAGCAGGAAGGCGCCACCGCCGATCCCGCTCGACTGCGGCTCGACGAGCGTCAGCACCATCTGCGCGGCGATCGCCGCGTCGATGGCGCTTCCGCCAGCCTCGAGCATCTCGGCGCCGGCCTCGGTGGCGAGCGGGTTGGCCGCGGCGACCATCCACGTGGACGCCGACCACCCGGGCTTGTCGGTCCAACCGCTCGCGCCCTCAGGCGGACCCGACGGCGTCTGCGCCCGCCGGGTCGCCGAGCAATCGGGTAGGGCGCACGCGGAACACGCCAGCAGCCCCGAGAGCACCACCCCGCACACACGTCGGACCATAGCCCCGAGGATAGCCCGGACGCGACGGTGACGAGGCGGCGCAGACGCAGGCAGACTCAGCGGGCCGGAACCTCGTGGTTCTTCATCGCCTCGGCGCCGGCCGTTGGCGATGAACTTGGTCACGACCTCGGCGTGGGCCTGAATCAGCTTCGCGACGTAGGGATCGGTGGAGGTCTCGGTGACCTTCACACCCCCGGCTGTCGCTTCGTACACCATCGTGATCTTGTCCGCGTGCCGGAAGACCTCGCGGAACAGCGGATCGCGCTGGTGGATGGGCCTGGCCTGCGTCACGCGCGCCGACATCGATTCCACGTGCGCCTGGATGGCCTTGGCGATCGCGGGGTCGTCCGACTCGGTCAGCGACTCGACGCCGTCGGGGCGCTGCGTGACCTGACGCCGGATTTTCGACCCGTTGTCGAGCAGTTGGTGGAACAACTGCATGTCGGCCTGGTGATCCGCGTCGTGCATCATGCCGCGGCCCATGCCCATCCCCTGCCCACCTCCCGGTCCGGGTCCGGGTCCTGGTCCTGGGCCTTGACCCTGCGCCGCCAGCCCCACGGTCATCGCGACGGCCAGCACGACAGTAAGCCCCCCTGCACGGGTGCGGGGGGATGTGAGAACGCCTGTCATCGGTTGTC
The DNA here is from genome assembly GCA_963715265.1 of uncultured Acidobacteriota bacterium. Classification (GTDB taxonomy): domain Bacteria; phylum Acidobacteriota; class Vicinamibacteria; order Vicinamibacterales; family Vicinamibacteraceae; genus Luteitalea. The sequence goes on along the minus strand of CAVQRQ010000016.1, from coordinate 178,537 downwards.
TCCTGAACGGAAGGCCATGAGGTGACTCTCGGGAACGAACTCTCAGGAACAGCGCTCGAACGCGGGCAGGTGCGCCGTGAGCGAGGCGCTCCTGTTGCTCTCGAAGACCTGTCGCACGTCGGCGGGAAGATCGAGTCGCAACAGGACGTCGTAGAGCGCGATGTTCTCGCGCTCGGCCGTCGCGGCGGCCGCGCACGCCGCAGGCACGGTGGCAAAGTGCGTCACCGTCGCGAGGGTCCAGGGATTGGCGGGCACCGGCAGCGATCGACGCGTGAACATCAGCGCGATCGCGGCAGAGTGCCGCTGCTCGGCGCCGATGACGTTGACGAATGGGGCGATGGACCCGAAGTCGTTCACCACGCCCTCGTACGTGGTCTCCGCGCGGTACTCGTCCTGGATGGCCCGGTCGAGCGCCGTGCGGATGTCCAGCGAGAGGGTGCCGTCGGTGTCGGTTGGAGCCGTCGGGAGGCGCGTCGCCTCGTCACACGACGCGACGGTGAACAGCAGTGGGATGAGAAGACCAGCAAGCCATGTGGCGCGCATCACGCGGCACCTCCTTCGGCCGAGTGCCTGCACAGGTGAGATGCAGGCCCCGGTACGGAGGTGACACGGGGATCGGCGCCTGAGGCGCGTGCGCGCCTGGCACCCGTCGAGTGGCTACTGCATCGTCAGTACGACGCGACGGTAGCTGGTCAGGCTCGGGCTCCCTGCGTCGGTGACTTCCAGGATCACGTGCGCGACGCCAGCCACCAGCGGGGTCACCGTCGCACGCGGCGTCGACTCGCCCTCCACCCTCACCCGCGGGCGCTCGCGCTCGCCGCGGGCCGCGGGCGGAGATGCGGCCGTCGCGGGCGGCGGCGCCGCCCCTTCCGGGCTGGCGGAGACGACGGGGCGACCGGGCACCCCTGTACCGGCTTCGGGATAGAACCACCACCTGTAGGTGATCGCATGGCCGTCGGGATCGCGCGTGCCTGTGGCGTCGAGCGTGATGGCCGTGCCCACACTCGCCCGCACGGCGATCGGCGCCGTCCCCGGCTCACCGTTGACCACGACCTGCGGGTTGTGGTTGGCGTCCGCGGGCGCCAGGACGGTCCAGGCCATCCGCGCGGCGAAGTCGTGCTGGAACGCCTCGCGCCAGCGCCAGATGGTGGCCTGGTCGGACGTGTACTCCCGGCCATCAGCCGCGCGCACGGTGTCGCGCGACGAGGCCTGCCCGGGGTACGAGTCGCCGCCCTGCGTCCAGAACGCGCGAGGCTCGCCGTGCGGACGCCGCCACACGTAGCGTCCGCCCCAACCGCCGTGCGACGGGCTCATCGCGCTGGCCAGGCCGTTGTCGATGAGGCCGAGGAACGCGGGCGTGTCGCCCTCATGGATGCAGCAGGGGTAGGGGTACATCGTCCCCAGCGGGCCGCGCGCCCTGACGTTGGCGTCGAGCCAGGCGTCGGAGAACGTGCGGAAGTCGGCGCCTGGCGCGTTCCTGTAGAAGAGGTCGCCGCTGATCCCCGTCCAGGTGGCCGCGGCGTACTCCTGTCCGTCCTGCGTGGAGGGCATCGCGATGTAGTGCAGGTCCGGGAACTCCCGGCGCACCCATGCGCCCGCGTCGTCCTGGTCGGAGATCGAATAGACGCGCAGCCGCGACAGCACGTCAGGCAACCGGCCTGGCGGCAGTTGGGCACGGGCGTCGGTCAACGCCTGCGCCAGCGTGTTGGCGCCGCCCCAGACGGACACCCACAGCGGCCGGGGATCGTCCCGCCGCATGGCCGCGAGGAGGAGCGCCGCGCCGGCCGACGACTGTCCGGCGCCTACTGCTGCCATGCCGTAGCCGGGCTGCCCGGCCGCCACGAGGCGCTTCAGGTCGGCCGCGGCAGGGAATCCCGGCGCGTGCCGCAGGAGGTTCGGCTGCACCTCGGCGTACGCATCGAGCACGCGGTGCAGGACGTCGGGCCGCACGCCCGTACGCAGCCACGTCGACGTCGTCGCCACGAGGCCCTCGACGTCGAACTGGTTCGCGTACACGAGGAAGCGCACGAGCGACATCTGGTCGTCGGGCTCGTTGGCGATGTCGGTCAGCACGAACACGCGCGGCCGAGGGACGTGGGCGTCCTCCTGCGCCGCTGGCGGCGTGACCGGGGCCTGCTGCGCGGAAGGCGCCACTCCCACCATGAGCGCGAGGCACGCGGCAAGCGTCGGGGCGTACGGACGGCGGGACAGCATTCCGGCAGGTGTGCGCATGGGAACCCTCAGGATCGCCGAGAGAATACCCCGCGCCGTTTGTCCTGCGCGCCCGGCCTGGGGTATTCCTCATCCGTGCCCCGCATCGCCGTCGTCGGCAGCCTCAACATGGATCTCGTCGTGCGGACCCCGCGCTTTGCCAGGCCGGGTGAGACCCTCACGGGCGACACGTTCCTGACAGTGCCAGGTGGCAAGGGCGCCAACCAGGCGGTGGCGGCGCAGCGGCTGGGCGGCGAAGTGGCGATGGTCGGCGGGGTCGGTGACGATGCCTTCGGCCTCGTCATGCGGCAAGGTCTCGCGGGCGAGGGGATCGACGTCCGCCACGTCGCGGCGCGGCCGCAAACGGCGTCGGGCGTGGCGCTCATCACTGTGGACGGAACCGGCGAGAACACGATTATCGTCGTCCCCGGCGCCAACGGTGCGCTGACGGCGGCCGACGTCCAGGCGGCTCGTGACGTGATCGAGGCCGCGCACGTGGTGCTGCTCCAACTCGAGGTGCCGCTCGAAGCCGTGGAAACCGCCGCACGGATTGCCGCTGAAGCCGGTCGCACCGTCGTCCTCAACGCGGCACCGGCCGCCGCAGTCCCCGATACCCTCATCGCCGCTGTCGACTACCTCGTGGTGAACGAGACGGAGCTCATCGCCGTTGCGGGGCCCACCACGCACGAGGCCGGCCAGGCGCTGGCGGCGCTGCGCGCCCGGGGGGCCCGCGCGGTTGTCGTCACGCTCGGGGCCGCTGGCGCGCGGCTCGTGGCGAGCGACGGCGCCATCACGGAGGTCGAGGCGCATGCCGTGATCGCGACCGATACGACAGCGGCCGGTGACGCGTTCGTGGGCGCCTTCGCCGTCGCGCTTGCGGAGGGGCGCGCGGACACGGAGGCCCTGCGGATGGGCAACGCGTCGGGCGCGCTGACCGTCACGCGCGCGGGCGCGCAGACCTCGCTGCCCACGCGCACCGAGGTCGATGCCCTGCTGGCACGGTCTGGAGCGTGACGGGCCTACACCGCTGGGTTGGGCCGCGATGATCCGGCGGAGCCGGACGGACGCGTGCGCGGTCGCCGTGCCGCCCTTGCGGAGCACGATGAGCGCCGCGGCTTCGGTGTCGCGCTCGATGAGTGCCAGCCCGCGCGACACGCCCAGCACGCCGATGGCCGTGTCGAGCCCGTCGGCATCGATGCCGTGCCGCGCCACCACCGTGACGGTGATGTCGTCGAGCAGGCCCGTGCCCGATGCCGGATCGATGACATGGGAGTACCGCCGTCCGCCGACGTCGAGGTGCTGCTCGGCGTTGCCCGACGTGGAGACCGCCGCCCGGGTCAGGCGCAGGATGGGCGGAATCGTCGGATCGCCGATGTCGCCGTCGTGAATCCGGATGCGCCACCCGGGTTGTCCCGGGGGCGCGTCGCCGACGGCGATGTCGCCGCTCACGGCGACCAGGGCGCTGCGCACGCCCGCGCGCGTGATGGCCGCGAGCGCCTCGCTGGCCGCGTAGCCCTTGCCGATCGCGCCCACGTCGAGCTGCATGCCCGGGATGTCGAACGACACCGTGCGACGGGCCTCGTCCAGGTGCATGTGTGCGTACCCGCTTCTCCGGGAGGCCTCTCGCAGCGCATCCGGGTCGGGCAGCCGGTTGGCTGTCCTCGCCTCGCGCCAGAGCCTCGTCACCGGCCCCTGCGTGACGTCGAACGCGCCGTCGGTCGCGTCTGACAACCGCGCCGAGGCTTTCAGCACGGCGAAGAGGTCATCGCTCAGGGACACCGGGCTGTCGACACCGGCACGCGTCACCCGGCTCAACTCGCTGTCGGGCAGGTAGTCCGACAGGATCCCGTTCAACTCCCGGATGCGATCGAACCCGGCGCGGAACGCGACCCGCGCGGCAGCGACGTCGGGGGCGTAGAGCGTGATGCGGACGAGCGTCCCCATGTGCGGCTCGACGCCCTCGAACCGCTCGAGCGTGAGTTGCGGAGGCTGAGGAACGCCCGGCTGGGGCAGCCGGGCGCTCCCTTCCAACGCGACACGTGTCCCTGCGCCGACACCCGCGGCCGTCAAGGCAATCACGATCGCGTGTCGGCGAAGGCTCTTGTACACGCCTGGCGATTCGGCGTTCGGCGGTCGGCGTTGGGCGTTCATGCGCCTACAACCCGAACACCCGCTTCGCGTTGTCGTGCAGCAGCTTCCGCTCGATCGTCCGGTTCGCGGCGAGACGCCGGATCGTGGCGATCGTCTGCGCGCCCTGGCACGTCTCGCCGCGGCCGATGTGGTCGTTGCAGTCGCTGCCGTACAGCAGCTTGTCCTGGTGCCGCGTCAGGAACTCGCGGGTGAACGCCTCGTCGCGCGTCAGCGCATTCAGGCCGGATCCGGCGGAAAGGTCACCGTACATGTTCGGGTAATCGCGCAGGTAGCGGTCCGTGAGGCCGCCAGGCGTGACCGGGCCCTTCGGGTAGAGCACCGTCTGGTCGGCGTGGTGCGCGTCGATGTTGGCCCACCACGTCTGGGCATGGCCGATGAAGGTCACGCGCGAGAACCGCTCGAGGATCCGGTGGAATCGCTCGAAGCCGTGGTTGTACATCCCGAACTGCCAGTGCATGAGCACCGGCACGCGGTGGGTCTCGGCAAGCGTGTAGATGGCCTCCATCTCGGGGGCATCGCACGCCACGCCGAACTTCTGCTCGCCGATGAGCACGGCGCCCCTGGACAGCTGGCGCGCGATTTCGCTGGTGGCGCCCTCGAGGTCGGGCACGTCGTTGGCGCCGAAGAGATAGCCGGGATGCGCCTGCGCGAACGCGTGGCAGGCGTCGTTGCCGTGAGCCTGGGCCTGCAGCCCGTTCGCAGCGCCGTCGTGCGTCGAGGGGCGCGTCGCCGGACGCCCTGCCGGCAGCAGGATCGTCGTCGTGACGCCCATGGCCCGCTGGTGCGCGAGCAGGACGTCGTCGGGTCGCCCGCTGTAGCCGACGTGCTGGTGGATGTCTATGATGGACTCGCCTGCCGTCTGCGCGCCTGACGCGCGGGATAGCGCCAGGACACCGGCCGCGGCCCCGGACGCCGCCAGGAATTCTCGCCGGGTGACAGAACGCTCGTGGGGCCGGTTCTCCCCCTCGACTCCGCTCGGGGCAAGCGGGTCCGGCCGACGCCGATTGATCATGTGCGACATTGTGTCCCGAATCCTTCTCGCCGCCGCGCTGCTCGCCACGGCCACCGCCGTCACCATCAGCGGCCAGCAGGAGCGGTCGCCTCGCCCGTGGCCCCCCGGCGTGCAGGCCGTGTCGCCCGAGTCGCCAGCGCTGACGCCCGACCAGGAACTGGCCACCTTCCATCTCGCGCCGGGCTACCGCATCGAACTGGTGGCCAGCGAGCCCCTCGTGCAGGACCCGGTCGCCATCGACTGGGATCCGGCGGGTCGCCTGTGGGTCGTCGAGATGCCGGGCTTCATGCCCGACATCGCCGCCACGGGCGAGCACGACCCCGTCGGCCGCATCGTCGTGCTCGAGGACGCCGATGGCGATGGCCGCATGGACCGCAGGACGGTCTTCGCCGACGGACTGGTCCTGGCGCGCAGCGTGAAGGTACTCGAGCACGGCGTGCTCGTCGCCGAGCCGCCAGACCTGTGGCTGATGCGCGACACGGACGGTGACCTGCGCATGGACACCAAGACGCGCGTGACGAACCAGTTCGGACGCCGCGACATCGACGTCGAGAACAACGCCAACGGCTTCGACTGGGGCCTCGACAACCGGATGCGCACGGCCGGACAGTCACGCCTGCACCTCCGCGTCAGGGCCGGCACGGTCCTCACCGCGCCGTCGCCGACGCGCGGGCAGTGGGGCGCGACGCACGACGATGTGGGCCGGACGTACAGGAACACGAACGAGTCGGCGCTGCACGTGGACCTCGTCGCGGGCGAGTACTTCGCCCGCCATCCGCAGTTGCTCCGGACCCGCGGCAGCTACGAGCGGCTGGCCATGCCCGACAACGACCTCAACACCGTCTGGCCCGTGCGGCCGAATCCGGGAATCAACAGGGGCTACCAGGCCGGCGTACGGCGCCCCGATGGCACGCTGGCCCGCTACACGGCGGTCTGCACGCCGCTCGTGTACCGCGGCGATCGCCTGCCCGCCGACGTCTACGGCAACGTGTTCGTCGCCGATCCTGCGGCCAACGTGGTGAGCCGGATCACGCTGCGCGAGGACGGCGTCACGCTGCGCGCGGCCAGGGCCTATCGCGACGCGGAGTTCCTTGCCTCCAGCGACGAACGATTCCGGCCGGTGTTCCTCTCCAACGCCCCCGACGGCGCGCTCTACATCGTCGACCTGTACCGGGGCGTCGTCGAGCATCGCCTGTCGCTCACGACGTACCTCAAGTCGTACATCGAGGCGCGCGGCCTGCTGAACCCGCGTGGGCTCGGACGCATCTGGCGCATCGTCCACGACGGCACGCCGCGCGACACGAGCGCCGTGCCGTCCGACTCGCCACGCGAACTCGTCGGGATGCTTGCACACCCCAATGGGTGGCGCAGGGACACGGCACAGCGGCTGCTCGTGGAGCGTGGCGACGCGGCGGTGGCGCCCGCGCTGGAGCGCCTGGCCCGCAACGCGCCCGACCAACGGACCCGGCTGCATGCGCTCTGGACGCTGGATGGCCTCGACGCGATCACGGTCGCGCACGTCGAGGTGGCACTCGAGGACCGGTCGCCCCACGTGCGAGCCGCGGCTGTGCGCATCGCCGAACGCTGGCTCGACGCACCCACGCCGGCGCTGCGGTCCGCCATCGAAGCCCGCGCCGACGACAGCGACCCGCGCGTCCGACTGCAGGCCGCCGCGTCCCTTGGCGCCCTGCCCGGCGACGCGCGCAAGTGGGACGCGATGGCGCGATTGCTGACGCGGGCTGGCGACGACCCGGTTCTCGTCGACGTCCTGCTCACTGGCGCGCGCGGCGGGGAGTCGATGGTGCTCGCGCGCATGCTCGACACGCAGGCGGGGCCCGACCCCGACTCGAAGGCAATGCCTGTTCCCCGAACGCGCCTGCAGGATCCGATCGCGATGCTGGCGGCAACGATGTTCCGGGTCGGGCGCGACGGCGATGCGCAGGCCTGGCTCGCACGAATCGCGAATGAGGCGGGGCCGGCCGTTCAGGCCGGGCCCCTGCACCCATCGCAACGAGAGGCCCTGATGCACGGCGCGGAGATCGGGATCCTGGGTGCGCCCGTGCCCGGGCAGTTGCCGCCCCTGCCGGCAGCGGCGGGCAGCACCTGCCCGACGTGCCCCGGGGGACGACAGAGCACGGGCGGCGACTACGCGTTCACGTGGCCTGAATCGGCGAACTCCTACACGAGACCCGGTACGGGGACACCGCCGCTCCGCCTCACCAGGGCCCCACAGGATTTCATGCGCCTGGCCGCGACCGACACGCCCCTCGGACGGCAGGCCGCCGCCGTGCTGACGCGGATCACATGGCCGGGCAAGCCCGGCGAGGAGGCCGCACCACCACCGCTCACGGCGGAGCAGCAGCGCCGCTTCGACGAGGGCCGCGTCCTGTTCGAGGGGATGTGCCAGGCGTGCCACCAGGCGGACGGTCGCGGTGAGCCCGGCCGCGCCGCGAGCCTCGTGGGATCGCCGATCGCGCTGGCCGACGCCGGCATCCCCGTGCGTGTCCTGCTCAACGGCAAGGAAGGGGGCACCGGCCTCATGCCGCCGCTCGGCGCGGCCCTCAGCGACGCGCAGGTCGCGAGCGTCCTGACGTACATCCGGCGTGAGTGGGGCCACGGCGCGACGCCTGTGGATCCGGCGCTCGTCGCCCGCCTGCGCGCCGCCCTGAAGTCGCGGACGCGCCCCTGGACCGACGCGGAACTGCTCGGTCGCCCCGCAGACCCGTAGCAGCCGGCGGTACAATCGAGCGCCACGCGGGCCATTTCCTGGAGCTGCCCTGATGTCCTCTTCGACGGCGCGGTCGGAGACCACGCCCTACCCGCGTTCGCGCGCGGTCGTCCTCGGCACCGCCCTGCTCACCGCTGCGGGCATCGGCCTCGTCGCGCATGGGCACCAGTCCGTGGCGTCTCAACCCCGGCTGGGTACGCGAACAGTCACGGTGATCGAGGTCGATGGACTCCGCTTCAGGGACCTGAACAGGAACGGGACGCTCGACGTGTACGAGGACTGGCGTCGGCCTGCAGATGCGCGCGCCGACGACCTCGTGGCGCAGATGACCCTCGAGGAGAAGGCGGGCCTCATGGTCGGCCCGACCCTGCCCATGGGCGAGGACGGCGCCGTGAACGAGGAGACGCGCCCGATGCCGAATCCCTTCGGCGGGCCTGTGTGGTCGCTCCCTGGCACGTCGGACGCGATCCTGAAGCTCCACATCCGCCAGTTCATCAACCGCGTCAACACGAGCCCGCGGACCATGGTGCGCTGGCTCAACGCCGTGCAGGCGATCGCGGAGTCTTCGCGCCTTGGCATCCCGGCGTTCTTCGTGACCAACCCCCGCAACCACCTCGGCGGGATGGTCATCGTGGGCATCGAGGAGGCCGGTGGCAGCTTCTCGCAGTGGCCCGGCACGCTCGGGCTCGCGGCGACGCGCGACCTCGCGCTCATCGAGGAGTTCGCCAGGGTCTCGGCCGAGGAACACGTGGCCATCGGCGTCCGGGGCGCGTACCACCCGCAGATCGACCTCGCGACGGAACCTCGCTGGGCACGTATCTCCGGTACGTTCGGCGAGGACGCCGACCTGACGAGCGACATCGCGCGCGCGATGGTGCGCGGGTACCAGGGATCCACGCCCGGGCCGCGCAGCGTGGCGCTGATCTTCAAGCACTTCCCGGGCGGCGGCCCGGCGATCGCCGGACAGGATTCCCACTTCGCGTACGGCAAGTACGCCGTCTATCCAGGCGGCAACCTCGAGTATCACGTCAAGCCGTTCAAGGCCGCCATCGACGCGGGCGCGGTGGCCATCATGCCGTATTACTCGATTCCGAAGGACATCACGCCGGAGCAGGTCGGCATGTCCTACAACAAGGCGATCGTCACCGACCTGCTGCGCAATCGCCTCGGTTTCCGGGGCGTCGTGAACTCCGACTCCGGCATCACGACGAGCATGGTCTGGGGCGTCGAGTCCCTCAGCATCGAGCAGCGCTACAGGAAAGGCATCGAGGCCGGCGTCGACCTCTACAGCAACGACGCGACGCCTGGCTACATCGTGGACCTCGTGAGGAAAGGCGAACTGAGCGAAGCGCGCGTCAACGAGTCCGCACGCCGCCTCCTGCGGGTGCGCTTCGCCCTGGGCATCTTCGAGAACCCCTACGCCGACGAGGAGGTCGCCGAACGCACCCTGCGCAGCGAGGCATTCAGGAAGAAGGGCCTCGAGGCGCAGCGCAAGTCCGTGGTGCTGCTCGCCAACGGCAAGGGCACGCTGCCACTGAAGGCCGGCGCGCGGGTCTACGCGGAAGGCATCGAGGCCGCAGCCCTGAAGGCACGCGGCCTCACGGTGGCCGCCGCGCCAGAGGAGGCCGACGTCGCGGTGCTGCGCCTCACGCAGACGGGCCAGCGGGGGCCAGCGGGGGCCAGCCGCGGCGGTGGGCCCGCAGGGGGAGCAGGGCGGGGTCCTGGTGGGGGCATGGGCGCCCCTGGCCGCGGCGCTGGTGGCCCGGGCAGCGGAGCCGGTGCCGCGGGCAGCGGCGCGGGAGGCCAGGGGCGCGGCGCGGGGCGCGCCACGGGCCTCGGCGGCATGGACACCGGCGGCACGCCCATCGATCTCACGGTCGCGCCCGCGGTCCTCACGAAGGCACGCGCCGTCATGAAGGCAACGCCGACGATCGTCGCGATGTACTTCGACCGCCCGTACGTGGTGCCGGAACTCGCCAACGAGGCCGCGGCGCTCGTCGCCCATTTCGGCGTGAGCGACGAGGCACTGCTCGATGTGCTCACGGGCGTAGTCGCCCCGGCAGGGAAGCTCCCGTTCGAGCTGCCCTCGTCGATGGACGCCGTACGCGCGCAGAAGGAGGACGTGCCGCACGACTCGACAGCGCCGCTGTTCCCGTTCGGCCACGGCCTGACGTTCGCCGCCTCGTCCGCGCAAAGGTAGGCACGGCTGCGCACCCGCCTCGCCCTGGTCCTCACCGAGTTCCCGCCCGGCGTCGGCGGCATGCAGACGCACGCCGAGTGCCTGGCGCAGGCCCTGCACGCGGCCGGTCACGACATCTGCGTCTACACCTACAGGTGCGACGACCCGACGCTCGTCGCGGCGGCGGCAAGCTTCGACGCACACGCCGGATATCCGGTGCGACGCGTCCTCAGCCGGGTCGGATTCTGGGCCAACCACAGGCTGCTCGTCTCGGCGATGCGCGAGTCCGGCGTGGCGCTCATCTACGCATCCAACGTGTACTACGGGCTGCTCGGCTCCGAACTCGGTGTGCCTGTCATCTGCCGGTCTGCCGGCAACGACGTCCAGCGACCGTGGATCGCCTACCCCTATCGCCTCGGCAGCCGACTCGTGAGTCACCCCGTGCTCGAGCGGCGGCTCCACCAGTGGTACCGGCGATGGAATGCGCCCGAGTGGCTGGAGTCGGCCTTCCGCCGCCAGCGGTGCGCACTGGCTCATCGCAGCGCCCTCGCCAACGAGGCCATCCTGGCCAACAGCGACTACACACGGCGGCTGCTCGAAGAGATCGGCGTCAGTGAGCGGCGCATCCAGGTGCTGGCCGGCGGCGTGGACGTGGAGCGCTTCGCACCGTGCGCCGCGACGCGCCAGTCCCTGCGTCGCGAATGGGGCGTGGCCCACGACACGCCGGTGCTCCTCACCGTGTGCCGGCTCGTGGCCAAGAAGGGCATCGACTTCCTGCTGGCGCAAATCGACGCGCTGCGGCGGATCGACCCGCGCGTCCGTCTCGTCGTCGTGGGGGACGGCAAGGAGCGGCAGCGGTGCGACAGGCAGATCGCTGCCGCGGGCGTCGCGGACGCCGTACACCTGGCCGGACGGGTTCCGCAGCAGGATGTGCACCGCTACTTCGCGGCGGCGGACTACTTCGTCCTCGCCAGCCGGGTCACGACCCATCGCGTCAGCAGGCTGCAGGACGCCGAGACGATGGGGCGCGTGTTGTGTGAGGCCAACGCCGCGGGCCTGCCGGTGCTGGCCAGCCGTTCCGGGGGCATCCCCAGCGTCGTCACGCACGAGGGCAACGGCCTGCTGTTCGAGAGCGACGATGCCGCGGACTTCGCCGCGCAGTTCCGGCGCCTGCACCAGGACGCCGGCCTGCGCCGGCGTCTCGTTGACCGTGGACGCGAGCGTGCCGAGCGGGAGTTCGCCTGGCCGCTGCTCGTCGCTGCGCACCAGCAGTGCTTCGACGAGGTGCTCTCGCACGCCACGCGTGACGTCGACGGCGCGGTCGGAGACCGCGCCCTACCTGCCCTCGGCGTCCGCCAGCCGCCGAATGCGTAGGCGTCGGACTTGTCCGACGCGCACTGCGCAGGCCCGAATGCGTAGGCGTCGGACTTGTCCGACGCGCACCGCGCAGGCCCGAATGCGTAGGCGTCGGACTTGTCCGACGCGCACCGCACGGCCCGAATGCGTAGGCGTCGGACTTGTCCGACGCGCACCGCGCAGGCCCGAATGCGTAGGCGTCGGACTTGTCCGACGCGCACTGCGCAGGCCCGAATGTGTGGGCGTCGGCCGCCGGACAAGTCCGGCGGCTACGTGTGGATGTTCGCCGTTGGGATGTCGGCGTTCGGCCGTCGGCCGTCGACGCCCGCGGTCGACGTCGGCCGTGGGCGGTCGGGAGTGAGCCGCCGGCGGTCGGATGTCGACGGCGGCGGTCGGGAGTCGACATCGGCGGTCGGCCTCGGCGGCCGGGAGTCGGCGACCGATATCCGCGTTCAGGGTTCGGCGTCGTTCAGTACGGGTCCACTTCGACCCCGTTGTTCCAGGCCTTGTACATCTCCTCGGCGCTCGGAACCTTCGCGGGACGCACAAGGCGGAATCCGAGCCACTCGGTGTCGGTCATGTACCACAGGCTGGTCGGCAGCTGCGGGTCGCGCTCCTTCCACACGGGATCCGACTTGTAGCGGATGGTGCAGTTGACGCGCTCGGCCGGGTCGTTCCACGAGCCCCGCGCACGGCGATGGGATAGGAGGTCGTGGGCCGCACCCACGGGTTGGTGGCAGGGCCGGCGACGTACGGCGCGTACTGGTCGGCCGTCCACTCCATCACGTTGCCGAGCATGTCGTGGAGTCCCCAGGCGTTCGGCTTCTTCGTGCCGAGCTTCTGGTACGAGCCGTCGGTGAACTCAGGCGTCGCCGAGTTCTTCTGGTACCACGCCACCTCGCCGAGTTGTGCCTCGGGCAGCGATGGCGGACCGCCGGCGCGGCAGGCGTATTCCCACTCCGCCTCGGTTGGCACGCGGAAGTACTCGCCGGTCTTGGCGCTGAGCCACTGCGCGTACTTGTTGGCCGCGTGGGGCGTCATGCTGATGGCCGGAAACCCCTCGTTGCCACGACCGAAGCTCATCTCGAGGTGCGGCGCCGTGGGCCGGCTGAGGGCGTCGACGAGCGCGTCGGGGTTCTTGTCCTCGTTGGCCTGGTCGGCGAACATGAACATCAGGTACGCGTCCCAGTTGACCTCGGTGGTCATCATCCAGAACGCGTCGATCGTCACCTGCCGCGTCGGCTTCTGATCGGCGGGGGCCTTCGGGTCGGCCGACCCCATCTCGAACGTGCCGGCCGGGATCGGCGCCAGGGCGAACGACGCCGTGGTGTTGGGGACCGTCACCGAGTACGCCTTCGCGGCGGCGGTCCCCTCCTTCTTCGCCCGCTCGAGGATCCGGGCCCGGATCTTCTCTACCGCCGCCAATTCCGCGGCGTCGATGGCCGGCGCGGCTGGAGCCGCGGCCGGCTGACGCGTCGAGACCGGCACGGTCGCCGCCCCGGCCAGAACGACCAGGGCGGCCATCGTTGCGAGTCGGGGCGACATCGCTAGGAGACCTTCGTGCGGCCGGGGATCGCGAGCCCTGGCGCCTCGAACTTCGCGCTCATCTCCATGGAGGGCGGAAGCAGGTTGACGGTCGAGTTCAGGGCCTGCTCCCAGGTGATCTCCTGGCCCGAGTAGGCGGCGTCGCGGCCCATGATGGCCAGCAGCGTGCTCGACGCGAGGTTCAGGTCGTCGTTCTTGGGCTTGCCGTCGCGAATCGACTTGAACAGCACGTCGTGCTCGCGCTGGTACATGTCGTACTCCTCGCCCTCCCACTGCCACTTGATCTTGGCGTCCGGCGTCTCGATGCGGGGCTTGCCGCGGCCGAGGAACAACGTGCCCTCGGTGCCCATCACGTAGTCGAGCGTGCCGTTGAAGCAGCCAGTGGACTGGCGGTTGGCCAGGAACACGCGATACCCGTTCGGGTACACGAAGTTGGCCTCGAAGTGGTCGTAGATGTTCCCGCCGTTGGCCGGCACGGCGCGGCCGCCCACGGACACGCAGCTGGCCGGGGGCTGGTCCTTCATCACCCACATGATCTTGTCGGCGTTGTGGACGGCCTGCTCGACGAGGCTGTCACCCGACAGCCACACGAAGTTGTACCAGTTGCGCACCTGCCACTCGACGTCGCCCATGCCGGCCGGACGCGCGCTCTCGGGCGGCATGGGCTTGACGGGGTTCGTGTAGTAGGTGGAGTAGTGCGCCACGAGCCGCCCGAGGGCGCCGCCGTGCACCTGCTCCATCGCGGCCTGGATCATGTTGTTGTAGCGCCAGCAGAATCCAGAGACCAGCGCGATGCCCTTGGCCTGTGCCTGCTTCTGCGACTCGATGACCTGACGGATGCCGGGCGCGTCGGTGGCGGCCGGCTTCTCGCAGAAGATGTGCTTGCCCGCGTCCACGGACATCTTCAGGTGCGCGGGGCGGAACCCCGGGGGCGCCGCAAGCAGCACCACGTCCACGCCGCTGTTGATCACCGTCTCGTAGGCGTCGAGCCCGTGCACGGCCTGATCGACCTTCACCTGGGCCCCGAACTTCTGACTGCCCGAGAGGCGCGTCACGGCCCGGTTCACGATCGCCGCGTCGATGTCGGCCACGGCCGTCAGCACGGCGTTCTTGTCCGCCGTCAGCGCCTGCCCCGCGGCGCCGCTCCCGCGCCCGCCGGCCCCGATCAGGCCGACCTTGAGGGCATTGGTGACCGATTGCCCCGAGACGATGCTCGGGAACCCGGCGGCGACGGCACCGGCGGCGGCTCCGGACTTCTTGAGGAAATCGCGACGTTCGATCTGGCTTGGCGTGGGCTTCGGGGTGTTCGTCATGGTGTGTCCAACCGGGGGGAAAGAGGACGACTGATGTCTGCAGGCCTGAATCCTGCCGATCATATCCCTCCCAGGGCCAATGATCGACAGCGACGAGGCCATTTTTCCATACGCCTGTCGCGCGTGCGGCGCTGCAGACCGGGGGCGGACCTGCCGTTTGGCAGGTCCGCGGAACTCGGCCGCCGGCCGTGTGGCTACTTGACGCTCGGGCTGTCGTCAGCCTTCAGGTCGCCGATCGCGTACTGGATGCCGGCCAGCAGGTGCTGGAGCAGCACCGGGTTGGCGTAGACCTTCTCGTTGTGGCCATGCGACATGTAGAACACGCGACCGCGCTGCTCGGCACGGACCCAGCTGAGCGCGTGGTCGCCATCAGGCCGGGGAAACTGCTCCTTGGCCTTGTCGGCGGCCGTCATCGCCGACATGTCCACGCTCGTGAGCACGCGCAGGTTCTTCCGCGAGTACACCTCGCGGCCGAAGGTGTAGGTCTCGTCCACGACGACGAACGGCGTCTTGCCCGTGAAGGGCGCGTTGAGCGGGTGCGTGGGTTCGTCGATCCGGTACGTGATGTCCTGCCCGTCGTTCCAGTGGAACTTGAAGAACCCGCCCAGCAGCGTGTTGAACTCGGGCCACGTCCCCACCTGGTCGTCAGGACCGAGTTCGGTGGCCGCCGCCTGGCCGTTGCCCGACTGCGGCGCCCGCGGGGCGCGCGGCGGGGCCGGCGGCACCATGGCGTCGTAGCCCTTGACGAACTCGGCCTGCGACAGCCGTCCGGCCTTCTGCGTGTCGGCCTTGTCGAACCAGAGGGCGGTCACGGTGGCGAGTTCGTCACGGCTGAGCACCGTGTCGGCGTTGGCGTCGCCGTCGGCGACCAGGCGGTTGCTGACGGGAATCGCCGCGTTGAGCCCCGGCCCGAGGCGCGCGAGCATGGCGGCAAAGGCGCTGCCCTGCCCCGACTTCAGCTCCTTCGCGCTCGCGTGATACGAATCGGTGGCCGCGTGGATGGCCGCCAGGCCCTTGCCGCCCCGGACGAAGTCGAGCAACGCCTTGCGGCGCGCGGCCGTGACCGCAGGATCCTTCGGGTCGTCGAGGAAGTGGCCTGTGGTGCTCGCGAGGAAGATCGCGTCGTACTGCTTCAGGTTCTGCTCGGTGACAGCCGCGGCATCGTAGGTGATCGTCGTCGTCCAGGCCCCGGTCTTCTTGCCGAGTTCCTCGACCGTGCGCGCGGCGACGGGAATCGACGAGTGCACGTAGCCCGCGGCGCGGGCGATCACGAGGACCTTCCTGGCGGCGCCGGGCGCGGCCGGCGCCCTGGCGGGCAACGCGGCCACCATGGCCGAGACATCCTCCGGACACGGCGTCTCCGGGGCACTGCTGCGACCGCCGCACGACGCCCCGGGCAGTACGTTCGACAGGCCGAACGTGAGCGACTGCCCCGACAGGCCGGCCGCATCAGCTGGCTTCCAGGCCGTGAACCACTGATCGGTGCTGGCCTGAGCCTCGGCACGCGTGAGGGCGCCGTCCTTGTTGGCGTCGAGCGCGGCAAACAGCGCCGCCGCCACAGTGTCCCGACTCGCCTCCTGCGCGCGCAGTCCCTGTCCGGTCACCAACAGGCCGGCCGCCGTGCAGGCGAGCACCGCGACCGTGGCCACCGCCGTCGTCTTTGCCATGTGTCCTCCGAGTAGATTGTAATGCTTACTGCCTGATGCCGGGGGCCGGGGGCCGGTGACGGCATACACTCGTCGCCACGTGTCAGCCTCCACTCCTGCAACTTCCCCCCTCACCGTCGTTCGCGGTCTCGGCCTGTTCGCGGCCTTCTCCATGGTGGTCGGCAACGTCATCGGCACGGGCGTCTTCCTCAAGGCCCGGGTGATGACCTGCAACGTGGACAGCCCCGGCATGGTCATCGCCGTGTGGGTCGTGGCCGGCCTCATGAGTCTGCTCGGCGCGCTGACCTACGCCGAACTGGCGACGATCTTTCCGAGGACGGGCGGCGAATACGTCTTCATCCGGCAGGCGTACGGGCGGATCTGGGGCTTCCTGTACGGCTGGACGCGGTTCTTCGTCGCGACGTCGGGCGCCATGGCCGCGCTGGCCACCGGACTGGCCATCTTCCTCAACGCCCTCATGGGCGGCGCCATCGACGCGTTCCGCCTGCAGGTGCCTGGCCTCGGGTGGGTCAGCGGCATCGCGCTCGTGGCGGTCGCGGCCGTGTGGATCGTGACCCTGGTCAACTGCGCCGACATCTCGACGGGGGGACGCGTGGCCTCGGTCCTCACGGCGCTGAAGCTCCTGCTGGTCGTCGGTGTGGGTCTCGGCGCCTTTCTGCTCGCCGATGGCTCGTGGGGACACTACGCGCTCAGCGGCGCGGCAGGCACCTGCGAGGGCGTGGACGCGGCCGCGCGCGGCGGCATGGCCGGCATCGGCGCGGCCATGATGGCGGCGCTCTGGGGCTACAACGGGTGGAACGAGGTGACCTACGTCGCGGGCGAGGTCAAGGACCCGGGCCGCGCCCTGCCGCTCGCCATCATCGGCGGCATCCTGACGGTGGCCGCGCTGTACGTCACGGTCAACGCCGGCTACTTCTACGTGCTGCCACCTGTGGCCATCGCGAGCGTGGCCGCTTCCTCTCCTGTCGCGACCGTCGTGGCGACGCAGTTTCTCGGGCCCGCGGCGACGGGCCTGATGAGCGCGCTGCTGGCGGTGTCGGTGATGACGGCCCTCCAGATCGTGGTGCTCGTGGGCGCGCGCATTCCGTACGCGATGGCGTCCGATGGGGTGTTCTTCCGCAGCCTCGCACGGCTCAGCCCGCGCACGAGGGTGCCCGTGCGAGCGCTCGTCGCGCAGGCCACATGGGCGTCGGTGCTCGTCGTGTCGGGTTCCTTCGACACCCTCACCGACTACGTCATCTTCGCGGTGCTCATCTTCATGGGGCTGGCCACGGCGTCCGTCTTCATCTTCAGGCGACGCCTGCCCGACGTCGACAGGCCGTACCGCACGTGGGGCTACCCCGTGGTGCCTGTGCTCTTCCTGCTCACCGCAGCCTGGCTGATCGTCAACACGCTGCAGACCAGCCCACGTCAGGCGTTCGCGGGTCTCGGCCTCGTCGCGCTCGGCGTGCCGTTCTACTGGTGGTGGACGAGGGGGACTGCCGCGAGGCCCGAAGCCGGCGAGCGGCGCCAACCCGGACGAATCACGCGGTCGGAGCCCGCGCATGACGGACAACGAAAGCCGACGGCCGACCGACGAAGGCCGGCAGTGACCTCGCTGCTCGTCCTCTTCGCGTGGTCGTTCGCGGCGGCGACGATCCTGCCGCTGTCCTCCGAGGTCCCGTTGGCGATCGATGTGGCGCGCCGCGGCTCGTGGCCGCTGCCGGTCCTGGTGGCCACGCTCGGGAACGTGCTCGGCGCGGGCACGACCTACGGGCTGGCGCGCCTGGCGATCACGGCCGCGCCGGCGCCCTCCCGGCGGGTCCAGCGGGCTGCCGGCTGGCTGGCGCGTTACGGACCGCCCGCGCTTCTGCTGTCGTGGGTTCCCCTGGTTGGCGACGTCCTCGTGGCACTGGCGGGTGCCGCACGCATGCCCCTCGCCCCATTTGCCGCCTGGACGACTCTCGGGAAGCTCGCGCGCTACGTCGCCGTGGCGCTCGCCGTGCTTCGCGCCTGATCGACGGCGGCGGCCGCCAGACCGAGCGCCTCCTCGCGCGTGGTCGCCACGATGAGCCCGGGAAGCACGCCCGCGAGGTCGAGCGAGATGCGGACCGGCTCGACGACACCGCACCACACGCAGGGACGCCCGGCCTGGGCCTGCTCGCGCGCCAGGTCGGCCAACAGCGTCGCGCCCGGGCTCGACACGTAGTCGACGGCACTCAGGTCCACGACCACGGCCTCGCGCACCTCGCCCGAGGCAAACGCCGCGCGCAGGGCCACGTCGCGGGCCCCCGCCTCGCCAAGCCGCCCCGCCAGGGTCACCACGTGGATTGATCCGGACGATTCGGTGGTCACGGACGGACGCCAGATCTGGCGGCGGGTCGCCATGCCCGCCATCTTATCCGTGCTATTTCTTTAGCTCGACTGTTGAGACCAACTTTTTCCTGCCCCCGGTGTACTTGCATACGAACACGGACGATCTCGAGCTGATCGCAACGGTCGCCGGCGGCGACACCGACGCCTTCGCGGCGCTGGTGGCCCGCTACGAGCGGGTGATCTACAGCGTGGCGCTCCGGATGCTGAGGGACCGAGCCGCGGCGCAGGACGCGGCCCAGACGACCTTCATCCGGGCCTACGAGAAGCTCGGGACGTTCGACCGGCAGCAACGGTTCTTCAGCTGGCTGTACCGGATCGCTGTCAACGAGTGCCTGAACCAGCGCCGACGCCCGGTGACCGAGTCGCTGAGCCTGGTGCCGCCGGTCACGCCCGACCCAGGGGAGCACCTGGACGGCGAGCGGCGCAAGGCGGCCCTGCGGGAGGCGATCGAGGCGCTGCCGCCGGACCAGCGGGATGTCATCGTGTTGCGGCACTTCGGCGACTGCTCGTACGACGAGATCGCGAGGGCGCTGGGCATCCCGGCAGTGACGGTCAAGTCGCGCCTGTACACGGCACGACAGCGATTGGCGGACCAGTTGGTGAGTCTGCGGACCGCCTGAACGGCGGAGACGAGGAGCAACGGTGGACGAGCGGACGGAAGCGCTCTTGCAGGACGCGGCCTTCGAGGACGACGTCGTCGACGCCGATGCGCTCGAGCAGTTGCTGGCCGGGAGCCCGGAGGCGCGCGAACGGTTGGTCCGTCTGCAGGACCTGGCAGGTGCGCTGAACGAGATGGGCGCCGGGACACCGGTGCCGCACGTGGTCGGAGCTGTGATGACAGCCGTGGGCGGAACGCGCCGCGGACATGGGATTTCCGCTGGAGTACAAGGGGGATTGATGACCAAGAAGTGGATCGTTGGCATTGCAGCAACAGTGGCCGCAGCTCTGGGCATCTACGTGGCGATGGGTGGCAGCGTCCCGCCACAGGGGACCGAAGGCACGATCGGGGCGGCGAAGCGCTACCAGGGTCAGCAATTGACGTCCGACGATGTGCAGCTCGGGGACCAGTCGACGCAGGACTTCCTCCAGAGCGCCACGTTCGACGCGCTGCGCCGCGATCCCGAGCTCCGCAAGTCGTTCGTCAGCGTCGTGTCCAACCCGGGCTTCGCGAAGCTGGCCACCGACGCCGAGCTGGTCCGACGGCTGACAACCGACGCCGAGATCGTCAGGCGTCTGAGCACCGACGCCGAGCTGTTCCGGAAGCTGACCACCGACGCCGACTTCATCCGGCGGCTGAGCACCGACGCCGAGCTGGTCCGGAAGCTGAGCACCGACGCCGACTTCGTCCGACGGCTGACCACCGACGCCGATTTCGTCCGCAAGCTGACGACCGATGCCGAGTTGCTCCGGCGGTTGAGCACCGACGCCGACTTCGTCCGGAAGCTGACCAGTGACGCCGAGTTCCTGCGGAAGCTCACCAGTGACGCGGAGCTGCTCCGAAAGCTGAGTTCGGCCGACGCTGAACTCTTCGCTCGTCTCGCCAGCGATGCGGGCCTCAGGCAGCTGGTGCTCGGCCCCGACTTCGCGAACCTGGCGATCCACTCCAAGTTCCTTGCGCAGCTCGGCCCCCACGCCCAGTTCTACGCGAAGTTGACCAGCGACTCCGGCTTCTTCGCCAGGCTGGCCAACGACGCGGAGTTTGCCAAGCTGGCCGGCGACGCCGCCCTGGGCGGCAGAATCACCCAGTAAGATCACAGCAGCATTGGTGACCCCCGGCTCCCCGGGCACCGGCGGGGCGCACGCGCAGCGGACGCTGCGGTGCGCCGTGCTGGTGCTCTTGTGTCTCGTGTGCGCCCTCCGGCCGGCGGCGGCGCAGCTGACCTCGCTCGAAACGCCCGGCCTCCGCCTGGTGTACGTCGACCTGGTGGGGGGCTATCTGGCGCCGCACGCCGAGCGCGCGTTCCTCAACGCGCTGGAGTTCCAGCGGCGCGTGCTCGGGTTCGCTCCCACCGAAGACATCACGGTTCTGCTCCTGGATCTCTCCGACGGCGGCAACGCCGGCGCGACAGCGGTGCCCTACGACCTCCTGCTCGTGCAGATGGCGCCGCTCAGCCACGCGTTCGAGACGGTCACGGCCAACGAGCGGATGACCATGATCATGAATCACGAGCTCGTGCACGTGACGTCCATGGATCGTCCGGCCGGGCGCGACCGCCTGTTTCGCAGGCTCTTCGCCGGCAAGGTCCGCCCAACCGCCGACCACCCGGAGACGATGCTCTACTCGTGGCTCACGGCGCCGCGCACGCTGGCGCCGCGCTGGTACATCGAAGGAGCCGGTGTGTTCTTCGACACGTGGATGGCGGCCGGACTCGGGCGCGCCCAGGGCGGGTACGACGAGATGGTCTTCCGGTCGATGGTGCGTGACGGCACGCCGTTCTACGACCCGCTGGGCCTGGTCTCCGAAGGCACGAAGATCGACTTCAACGACGAGGCGAATTCCTACCTGTACGGAACGCGCTTCATGACCTGGCTGGCGCGCACGTACACCCCGCAGCAGGTGGCGCAGTGGATCGCGCGGCAGGAGGACAGCCATGCGTATTACGCAACGGAATTCGCACGCATCTTCGGCCTGCCGATGGAAGAAGCCTGGGCCAACTGGGTGCGCGACGAGCACACGTTCCAGCAGCAGAACCTCGATGCCGTCCGGAAGTACCCGCTCACGCCGTACGAGGATCTGACGCCCCGCGGGCTCGGCGCCGTGTCGCGGGCCCACTACGATCCCGCCACACGCACGCTCTACGCCGGGGTCAGCGCCCCGGGCGTCGTGTCACATCTGGCGGCGCTGTCGCTCGACACAGGCCAGGTCGAGCGGCTCGTCGACATCAAGGGCCCCACGATGTTCACCGTCACGTCGCTGACGAGAGACCCGTCGGACGGGATGCTCTACTACACCACCGACAACGGCGCATACAGGGATCTCGTCCGCCTCGACCCGAAGACCCGCCGCACGACGGTGCTCCTGAAGGACGTGCGCATCGGCGACCTCGCCTTCAACAGGGCCGATCGGTCGATCTGGGGCATTCGTCACCTCAACGGCCTCGTCACCCTCGTGCGGCTCCCTGCTCCCTACACGTCGTGGGAGAAGGTCGTCACGTGGCCGTACGGCACGGAGATGTACGACCTCGACGTCTCGCCCGATGGCACCAGGATCGTGGCCTCGTTCGGCGAAATCGACGGCAAGCAGGACGTCCGCGTGTTCGACGTGACGACGTTCTCGACGGCCTCGCCCACGCCGGTCGCGCGCTTCGATTTCGGCCAGAGCGTGCCGAACCACTTCGTGTTCTCGCCCGATGGCCGGCACGTGTACGGCAGTGCCTACTACAGCGGTGTCTCGAACATCTTCCGGTACGAGATCGCGGCCGGGAAGGTCGAGGCCGTCACCAACACCGACACGGGCTTCTTCCGGCCACTGCCGCTCGACGACGGCAGCCTGATCGCCTTCCGCTACTCCGGCCAGGGCTTCGTACCGACACGCCTGGCGGTCGCGCCCGTGGAGGACATCGCGCCGATCACCTTCCTCGGAGAACGGCTCGCCGAGGAGCATCCGATCGTGCGTGACTGGGCGCTCGGCTCGCCCATGCGGATCGACATCGCGTCCCGGCCGACGACAACCGGACCCTACTCGCCGTTCCGGCGCACGCGGCTGGACTCGCTCTACCCGATCGTCCAGTCCTACAAGGACACGGCGGCGCCAGGCGTGCGCTTCTCGTTCTCGGATCCCCTGCAGTTGAACCGCGGCGACCTCGCGGCGACGTACTCGCTCGACGCCAGCTTGCCGACCGAGGAACGGCTCCACGTGCAGGCCGGCTACGAGCGTGGCGACTGGCGCGGCGGTTTCGAGTACAACGGCGCCGATTTCTACGACTTCTTCGGCCCCACCGAGACGAGCCGCAAGGGCTACGTCTTCTCGGCCGGACGGCACATCCAGCTGATCTACGACGTGCCGAAGCGACTCGAGCTGGACCTGAGCGGATCGTTCGCGGGCAACCTCGACGCCCTGCCCGACTACCAGAACGTCGCCGTGGACGTAGACCGCCTGGCCACCGTCACGGCTCGGCTCTCATGGTCCGACGTCCGCAATTCGCTCGGCCACGTGGACGAGGAGAAGGGCAACAAGTGGAGCCTGGTCGCGCAGGCCCAGGGCGTCTCCGGTCGGGCCGTCCCGCGGTTCGCGTTCACCCAGGATCAGGGTCTCATCGCCTTTGGCCGGCACTCGACGCTGTGGCTGCGCAGCGCGGCGGGGATCTCGCCTGGCGACCAGGACGACCCGTTTGCCAACTTCTACTTCGGTGCCTTCGGCAACAACTGGGTCGACCACCTCGAAGAGAAGCGGTATCGCTCGCTCTCGAGCTTTCCAGGTGCCGCGCTCAACGGCATCGGCGGGCGCAATTTCGTGAAGTCCACGCTCGAGTTGAACCTGCCCCCGTGGCGGTTCCGCCGCGTGGGCTGGCCTGGCTTCCACGCCACGTGGCTGCGGCCGGCCGTCTTCGTCGGCGGTCTCGGCACCAACGTCGACGACAGCGGCGTGCGACGCCTCGCCACCAACGTCGGTACCCAGCTGGACGTGCGCATCAGTGTCCTCTCGACGATGCAGCTGACGCTGTCGTTCGGGGGCGCCGTCGCGTTCGAGGACGGGCGCGGTCCTCGACGCGAAGCCATGGTCTCGCTGAAGATCCTGCGGTGACGACGGCCCTCGCGCTCCTGCCCGTGCTGCTGTTCCTCGGCGGCCTGTCGCTGATGGACAGCTTCAAGCTCGTCCCCATGCGGCACGTGCTCCGATCGCTGGCCGGCGGGGCGGCCGCGGCCCTCGCGTCGCAGTGGCTGCTCGAGATGTGGCCCATGGCGACCCTGCCGCTCGCGGTGCTGACCGGCTACGTGGGCCCGTTGGTCGAGGAATGCGCCAAGGCCGTCCTCGTCGTCTGGCTCGTGTGGTCGAGGCGGGTCGGATTCCTCGTGGATGCCGCCGTGCTGGGGTTCGCCGTGGGCGCGGGGTTCGCGCTCGTCGAGAACATCGTCTATCTGCGCGAACTCGCGGGCGCTCCGCTGGGCCTGTGGCTCGTGCGAGGTCTGGGCACGGCCATGATGCACGGCGGCACGGCCGCGATCCTCGCCATGCTGGCCAGGACGCTCGTCGATTGCCATCCCCGCCACAAGGCGCTGGCCTTCGCACCGGGCCTGCTGGCAGCCATCGCGGTGCATGCGACCTTCAACCACCTGCCGCTCCCGCCGCTGGCGCTGACGGCGCTGATGCTGCTGGCGCTGCCCCTGCTCATGACGGTGGTCTTCGAACGGAGCGAGCGCGTGACGCGCGAGTGGATCGGGGCGGGGCTCGACCTCGACATCGAGTTGCTGCAGTTGGTGACCTCCGAGTACTTCGAGGTGACGCGGATCGCGACCTACCTGCGCGAGCTTCGCGAACGGTTCCCCGGGCCGGTGGTGGCCGACATGTTCTGCCTGCTCCGCCTCGAACTGGAGCTGTCGGTGCAGGCCAAGGCCCTGATCATGGCCCGGAGCGCCGGGCTCCACCTGCCGGCCGACGAGGACCTCGCCACGGCGTTGGGCGAGTACGACTTCCTGATGCGATCCATCGGACGCACCGGCCTGCTGGCGCTGGGCCCCGTGCAGGTCGTGAGCGACCACGACGACTGGCACCGCCACCTGCTCGCCCAGGCCCGCGGCAGCAGCCCCGGACGCTGAACCGCTGCGCCGCATCGGCGGCTCGTAGCACAATGGCCCCACTTCGACTCCCGACGCAGAGTCCCGAGTCACGAGTTCGTCCCGAATCCCGGATCCCGAATCCCGAGGCCCACCCCATGCCCGACCAGACACCGACCCGTCGCGATTTCCTCCGTGTCACCGGCGCCACCGTCGCCGCGAGCGCCCCCTTCGGACCCGTCGCTGCCGCGTCCGCGGCGCAGCCCGCGCCGGCGACACCGCCCTCGAAGTCCTTCGGGTACGCGGTCGTGGGCCTGGGCGGCCTCTCGCTCAGCGACATCCTGCCGGCCTTCGCGCACACGAAGCGGGCGCGCCTCACAGGGCTCGTCAGCGGAAGCCCCGACAAGGCCAGGTCGCTCGCCGCGCAGTACGGCGTGCCCGATTCGGGCATGTACTCGTACGACACGTACGACCGCATCGCGGACAACCCGGCGATCGACGCCGTGTACATCGTGCTGCCCAACTTCATGCACGCCGAGTACACGATTCGCGCGCACAAGGCCGGCAAGCACGTGCTGGTCGAGAAGCCGATGGCCAACACGGTCAAGGAGTGCGACGACATGATCGCCGCGGCCTCGGCGGCCAACAGGCACCTGGCCGTGGCCTACCGCCTGCGCTTCGAGCCCTACACGCAGGCGATGATCAAGATGGTGCGCGACAAGGAGTTCGGCAAGGCGAAGGTCATCCTCTGCGAGGCGGGCTTCAACACGCGCAATCCCGACCAGTGGCGCCTGAAGAAGAAGGAGGGCGGGGGCGGGTCGATGATGGACATCGGCATCTATTCGGTCAACGCCGCGCGCTATCTGTCGGGCGAGGAGCCCACCGAGGTCTTCGGGATGGAGTACAGCACGCCCGGCGATCCGCGCTTCAAGGAAGTCGAGGAGACCATCAACTTCCAGATGCGGTTCCCGAGCGGCGTGCTCGCCAACTGCGTCTCGA
Source organism: uncultured Acidobacteriota bacterium (assembly GCA_963715265.1). GTDB lineage: Bacteria > Acidobacteriota > Vicinamibacteria > Vicinamibacterales > Vicinamibacteraceae > Luteitalea. The sequence continues at coordinate 153,306 of CAVQRQ010000016.1, read as the reverse complement.
GCTACGGCACGAACCTGAACCGGTTCCGCGTGCACGCCGAGAACGGATCGTTCGAGATGGAGCCGGCCTACAGCCGCCGTGCGCTGGGCATGCGTGTGTTCCGCGGCAGCACCATCGAGCACCGGCACATGCGCGAGCCCGATCACTTCGCCGCGATGATGGACCACCTCGCCGACTGCGCCGCCACCAACACGCGCCCGCTGATCGACGGCGAGGACGGCCGCAACGACATGCGCGTGATCGAAGCCGTCTACGAGTCGGTCAGGACCAACAGGCCCGTGAAACTCTAGCTACGAGGTGCGCAGCTGCAGCACCCAGCGGTAGGCCTGGACCTGGTCGCGGGCGAACCCGTCGACGCAGCCCCACAGGTAGAGCTGGAACGTCCGGAAGTCCTCCGCGCCCCAGCGGCGCACGACCTCGTCGCGATGCGCGTCGAGGTTCTGCGCCCAGCGCAGCGTGGTGAGGCGGTAGTTCTCCCTGTCGTTGTGGACGCGCAGCACCTCGAAGGGCGACGCGGCCACCGCCTCGAGGTAGGTGTGCAGGCACAGGGTCGTCCCGTTGCCCGGGAAGAGGTGCCGCAGCAGGAAGGCCGAGTAGTCGTGGCTCACGCGCGTGGCGCTGGCGTCCAGATAGATGCGTCCGCCAGGCGCGAGCAACTGCTCGTACTTTCGCAGCGTGCGGGGGTAGTCGGGCAGGTGTTCGGTGACGCCGAGGTTCACGATGCCGTCGTACCGCTGGGCAGGTACGTGTTCCATCAGGTGCTCACGGACCACCCGGCACGGCAGGTTCTGTTCCGAGATCAGACCGTTGATGAACTGCTCGGACGCCTTCGCAATCGTGAGCGACGTGACGTGCAGGCCCCGGCGTCCGCCGTGCTCGGTGAACGCCCCCCAGCCGCCGCCGACGTCGAGCACGCGCGAACCGGGCGGCAGACCGAGCGCGTCGATCGCCGCGTCGAGCTTCCGCGTCTGCGCGTCCTCGAGCGACTCGTCCGGCGACTCGAAGAGCGCCTGCGAGTAGCAGCGATGCCGACGATCCAGGAACGTGAGGTAGAAGTCGGCCTCGCGCTCGTAGTGATCCGCGATCCACTTCTTGTCGCTGCTCACCTGCCCGAAGAGGCGCGGGCGGAGGAAGCGCCACGTGTTGGTGATCGGGTGCCTGTCGGCGAACGAGTCGCGCAGGGCGAGGACACGCTGCATGGACCCTTCCACGTCGAGCGCCCCGGCGCGGTAGGCCTCGGCGATGCGCGTGGCGTCCATGCTCGCCAGGGCCGTGAGGCCTCGACGTGAGTTGACGACGATGGTCGCCGCCACGTCGCTGCCGCCGAGGGCGCGCATCTCGCCGCCGGAGAAACGCAGCCCGATCCCGGGCAGGTCTGCGGGCAGGCGCGAGGCCAGCACCGACTCCACGCGGCGGGCCATCCACTGACTGAATCTGTCGTTCACGACGTCCGTCCGTGCGGAATGCCGGCCAGGCGCCCGGCCTGTTCCCAGGCCGTGACCTCGGCCGCCGCATAGGTGTACCCGACCTCGACGATCTTCGCCAGGGCGGTGAATTCCATCAGCCCGAACTGCTCGATGGGAGGCGAGAAGAGCAGGTCGGCGTTCAGGGCCTCCCTGTTCTCGCGATCGACAGCCGCGAGCATCGAGCTGCGCAGCAGGACCGACATGATGCTGGGATAGCGGATCGACGTGCGCGTGACCTTGGACTTCAGCACCTCGCGCAGCGACGGGATCTCGTCGTACGCGAAGTCCTTGTCCTGCGGCACCGACACGCGGGAGGCGATGAGCGTGCCGCACCCCGTCTCACGGGCGAGATCGACGGGCAGCGTGTTGAACAGCGACCCGTCGCACAGCAGGTGATTGCCCACTCTTGTAGGAACGATGACGGCCGGCAGTGACGAACTCGCCGTCACGGCGTCGAGCAGCGACCCTGACCTGTGCACGTACATGGACGCATCGGTGAGGTCGGCCGACACGCAGAAGTACGGCAGCCACAGGTCCTCGATGCAGGTCTCGGTGCCGTACATCATCAGGCCGCACTTCTGCGCACTCGTGCCCCTGACGAGGGAGAGCAGCGGCAGCGTGTACTCGGTGTGCGGACGGATCTGGTTCCATACCTCGTCGGCCGTGCCCTGGATCCGTTCGACGGACCACCCCATCGCGTGCTGGGCGGCCATGGCCGACCCCATGCTGGTGCCGCCGACGAGATCGATCGGGATGCCCGCCTCGAGCAGCGCCCGCAGCACCCCGATGTGCGCGAACCCGCGCGCGCCGCCGGCGCCGAGCACCAGCCCGACGGCGCGATTGGCCAGGAAGCGCGCGACGCGCGTCACGTCACCGGGCCGCGACAGGCGCACGTGATGGTGCCGATCGACAGTGCGCGCCGCGAGCCAGTCCCCCGTGCCCGACGGCAGGGCATCCTCCTCGTGCAGCAGCACGAGGAGGTGCTGCGCGGCGCCGAACTCACCTTCCTCGCGCGCCACGACGGCCTCGATCGGCATCCGTGCGGGAGAGGCCGTGGCCCGCGCCACGAAGACGACGCAATCTGCCCGGCTGATGGTACGGGCGACCCAGCCCTCGTGGGCCGCCGCGGTCTCGTAGACGACGAAGCGGACCGCCTGCTCCAGCTCGTCCATCCAGGCAGCCAGCCGGGGCGCGTCTGGACCGTCCTCCCGGGAGTCGGCCAGACCCGGCCTGCCGAGACGGCGATCCAGCGTCGCGGCGTCGAGATGCACGGTCGTGCCGAAGGCCTCCAGCGCACCCGACAGCTGCCGGCTGAACTCCGCGACCGGCACGTCGTCGGCAAGCGGCACCACGGCGATGTTGGTGAGTGGCGCCCGGAGCACCTGGCCCCTGTTGGCTCGCCGCACGCGGTCGATCTGGACCTTGATGACGTGCCGGAGGGCCTCGGGCCGCGACGCGATGACCTGCTCGACCGTGGGTCGCGCCAACGCGATGAGCAGGCTGTCGCGGGCGGCCCGGACCGTTGCGCTCCGTGGCTCGCCCGTGAAGAACGCCATCTCGCCAACGGTCTCGCCCGCGGCGATGTCTCCCACCACGCGCGCACGGCCGTCGGGCTGCTCGTGTATCGCCTGCAGCCGGCCCGCCAACAGGACGAACACACTGTCTCCGGGGTCGCCCTGTCGCATGAGCACGTCGCCGCGCTGCAGCTCGATCCACTCGGATTCGCGTTCGATCCGCGCGAGCGCCTCGGCGTCGAGGTGGCCGAAGACCGCGGCCGCCCTGGAGACCAGATCACGACGATGGAGGATCTGCAGGATCTGCGGCGCGACGGTGTCGAGCGTGCCGGCAACCCCCTCGGCCTCGAGGGCCGCCATCGGGATGCTCGCGTAGGTGACGGCCGTGCGGGCCCGGACGGTCGCCGCAAAGACGCCGAGGCCCGGTGCGGCGGCAATGCACTCGCGGGCGTGGACCTGTCCGGTCTCCGATGACTCGACGATGCCCTGGACCACGAGGAGGACGTGGTCGGCTGGCGCGCCGGCGGCGCAGAGATCCGCGCCGGGCGCCGCCGTTCGCACCGAGACATGCTGCGCCAGGCGCCGCGCCACCGTATCTGCTGACGCCGGAGGAAGTCCGTCTGTCATCGAAACACCGTGATCCTACTGTAGGGTTCGCAGCCGACTCAAGCGGGCCACGCCCAGCCTGATGGCAGTATCCTGTGTGTGCCTCGCATCCGGCCGGTCGACGCATCGCCGCGTCCCGCCCGCGAAGGCCATCGACACCATCTGACGGAGGTTCCGTGCGCCAATCACATGCTGCCGGCGGCTGTCTGCTCGCCGCCGCCATGTTCGCCATCCCCGTGCCTGCCGCGGCCCAGGACACGATCCGGTGCGAGAGCCGCGACTACCGCTACAGCTATTGCCGGATCGACACGGGACGGACCGTCACGCTCGTGCGTCAGCGGTCGAGCACGCGCTGCCGTCTGTGGGACAACTGGGGCTACGACCGCCGCGGCATCTGGGTCGACCGCGGGTGCGCGGGTGACTTCCGCGTGGATCGCGGCGGCGGCAGCAGCGGGCGCGACGCCGCCATCGCCGGCGCCGCCATCGCCGGCCTCGCCATCGCTGCGGCAATCGCCGCCAACAAGGACCACCACGAGGACACTGTCCCGTCGTGGGCCGTCGGCGACTTCCGGGGCTTCGATGAACGGGAGCGCACCGATGTCTCGATCACGATCTACCCGGGCGGCAACGCCGAAGGGGCGGCCGATCGCTCGACGTTCACCGGGCGCTGGGACAAGGGGCGGCTGTCCCTTGGGGAGTACCGCTTCAGGCTCGAGCGGTCCGGCAACGGCTTCATGGCCGTCGACGAGCGCGATTCGAGCCATCGCGTCTACTTCCGTCGCGTGGGTGGGGGGTACTGACGCCATGACCACCAGTGCCGCCGTCACACGTCTGCGTTTCGCCCTTCCCGGCCTCGTGCTGGGGTCCCTGCTCGCCGTCGCCGCGGCGCCCGCGAGTGTCCTCGCCCAGGAACCGGCTCCGGCACCCGCGGCGCCGGCCAAGGGCTACCACGACCCGGCGGCCATCCCCGTTCGCCCGCCCAGCACCGAAGAGCCCGTGTGGGCCCGTCCCTCGATCGACACCCTCGCCACCGTGCGCACGCGCGGCGTCCTGCGCGTCGGCGTCGTCCACAACGAGCCGTTCGTCATGCGCGACGCCAACGGCGAACTCACGGGCTTCAGCATCGACCTGGGCCGCCAGTTGGCCACGGACATGGGCGTGGAGGTGGAGTTCGTGCCGACATCCTGGTCACAGGTGGTGCCCGACCTGATCGGCCGCCACTTCGACATCGCCGCCACGAACCTCTGGATCACGCCGTCGCGTGCGCTGGTGGTCAACTTCACCGAGGCCACGTCGGTCGGCGCCATGCACCTGATCGCCAACAGGAAGCTGGCCGGAGACAAGACGACGGTCGACGCCTTCAACAGCCCCGACGTCCGCCTCGTCGTGATCGCCGGCACCAGCCAGGAGGAGTTGGCGATGCGGACGTTCCCGAAGGCCACGCTGGTGAAAGTGGCCGAGGACGGCGACCCGCTGGCGCCCGTGCTCGAGGGCAAGGCCCACGGGCTCATCGTCACGACTCCGGTGCCGCACATCGTCGTGCGCCAGGCCCCCGATACGCTCACGCTTCCGCTGGCCCAGCCCCTGTCGGTGACACGCGCGGCGATGGCCGTGCGCAAGGGCGATGCGGATTTCCTCAATTTCCTGAACAGCTGGATCTCGTTCCACAAGGAGAGCGGGTGGCTCGACGACAGGGAACGCCACTGGCTCGGGAGCGACTGGCTGCGCGGGATGTAACGCGCACGCAGGAGGCACGTCCATGTTCATCCGTCACCATCGTCCGGCCGCCGTCCTGACTGCTCGCGTTCCTGGCCACGGGAGGCCTGGCCGCCGCCGGGCGCAGCCGCTACGACGGCGCAGTACCAGAGCACGGCAAGCGTCGATCGCATGATCGAGCGGGCGTTCGACGACATCTTCGGGCGCCGCCCCGACAGCCGCGAACTGCGGCTGTACAGGACACGCGTGTACGAGGACGACTGGACCGAGCGCGACATCCGCGCGGAACTCCGTCGGCAACGCGACGAGCGAGACCAGTACAAGCCCGGCGGCGGGTACGGGCCCGGCGGCGGCTACGCCGGCGCGTCGGGGCGATCCGGCCCGAGGGCAGCTACGACCCCGCCGGTGACAGGCGTCCCACGTCGGCGCAAGCCGACCGGATCGTCACGAAGGCCTACCAGGACATCCTCGACCGCGATCCGGACGCGCAGGGGCTGCGGGAGTACCGGCGCCGGATGGTCGACGACGGGTGGACGGAACGCCAGGTACGCGACGCCCTCAGGCGCAGCAACGAGAAGGCCGAACTGAACGACACCCAGATCGACCAGATGATCACGCGGGCCTACAAGGACGTGCTCGGCCGCGAGCCCGACGCGGCCGGCCTGACCAATTACCGGAGACAGGTCAAGACCCGGGGATGGACCGAAGCCGACATCAGGACCGCCCTGCGCGACAGCCCGGAGTATCGCGAGGCCAACACGATGACGGAGGCGAGGGCGCGCGAGATCGTGGCACGCGCCTACAGGAGCGTTCTCGAACGCGACCCGGATCCCGCGGCCGACGTGTACGTGCAGAAGGTCTGGCGCGAGCGGTGGACCGAGCGCGACGTGGCCAATGAACTGCGCAAGAGCGCGGAGTACCGTAACAAGCGATGAACCTCCGGTACCTCCTGTCCACCGCCGTGCTGCTGGCCGTCGCCGTGGGCCCGCTGCACGGCGACCAACCGTTCGCCTTCGTCCAGGTCAGTTCCCCGGCGCAGCGCCAGACGTACCTGGCGTCCGCCCGCATCTGGAAGGAATCCCGGCCCGCTCACCCCGGCCGACGCGTTCGCGGGCCCCGGCCGGCCGGCCGAGCTTCCCACCCGCGGCGATGGGCCGGGCGCCGTCAGTTGCCGGTTCACGAAGGCGGGCGCCCTGCTTGGCGGGGCGACGCCGAAGTTCCTCTGCCGCACCGACAGCGGCGCGACCCTGCGCGTCAAGTACACGGACGGCACCGCGCATGGCAACCGCGAGGTCTACGCACTGGTCGCGGCGACGCGACTGCTGTGGCTCCTGGGGTTCGGCGCTGACCCCATCCATCCCGTGACTGTCGAGTGCCAGGACTGCCCGGCCGACCCGATGAAGGGGACCGGCGAGCGGGCTCACCGGCAGTACCTGGCCATCTACCAGCCGCGCATCGAGGAACCCGTGCTCGTGGCGGGCACGGATCCGAACGAGGGCTGGAACTGGGCCGAACTGGATCGCGCCATCGACGCCATGCCGCCAGGCCCCGAACGTGAACGCCAGCGTACCCACTTCGACGCGCTGACGCTGGCGGGCGTGCTCCTGCAGCATGGGGATCGCAAGCCCGAGCAGCAGCGGTTGTCGTGCGGCGGGCCGATCGATCTGGCGGCCGGCGAGATCCATCCTCTGGTCGAGGACGACGCGCACGGGTACCACCCGCCCGTCTTCTTCGAGCACGCGGGTGCGACGGCCTGCCCCACGCCCGTGGTCACGGTGCAGGACGTCGGCGCGACGCTCGGCGGCGCTGGCCGGACGAGCAACGCCCGCACGGCGAAGATGAACCTGAAGTCCTGGGCGGCGCACCGCGTCTTCCTCGATCCGCGTCCGTCGGGCGACGGGTCGCCATCGGAGTGCCGGGGAAATCTGACGGTGTCGCTCTCGGCCGGCAAGGCCGGCCTGGGCAACCCCCGCATCGGCGAGGAAGGGCGTCGATTCTTCCTCGAGCAGGCGGCGCGCATCACGGATGCGCACTTGCGCGCCATGTTGCGGGCGGCTCGCGTGGATCAGATTCAGGAGCCCCAGGCGTGGCGCGATCCGCGCACGGGCGAGTCGTTCTCGGGTATCGATGCGTGGGTCGCGGCGTTCCGCGACAAGCTGCGCCAGATCGAGGCACGCTCCTGCAGGTAGCCAGCCAGGGTCTTGCGTCGAGCGCGTCCGATCGGCTAAGTGGAGGCATGCACACGCTCCTGTTGCGCTCCCTTCTCGTCGCGTCCGCCCTCCTCGTCGTCGCCCCCATCGTCGCCGAAGCCCAGGAACAGGTCACCGTCGTCCGCCGCAACGGCCAGCGGATCACGGGCCGGTTCGAGGACTGGACCCGCGCCACAGATACCGTCTACATCCGCGTCTCGCAGAACGACCAGCAGAAGTTCCCGATGGCCGACGTGCAGTTGATCGCCGTTGGCGGCCCGGTGGACGGCCTGCCTGCGAACGAGATCCGAGCCGCTCGCGGGGGGATCACGTCCTCGCCACGCACAGCGGCGAACTGCTGCGCGGGCGCCTGGTCAACATCGAGGGCGGCGAGGGATCGGCCAAGCCCGACGAGCCGCGTACGGTCACCTTCAACGCGGGCGGCGAGCGTCGGTTCCGGCTCTCGGAAGTCGCGCGGATCTACCTGGGCAACTACAACCGCTGAGCGCAGGCTTCAGGAGGCGAATCGGGCCGTCCACGCCATGGCGGCCCGCTCGGCCGCCTCGCGCTCCGACGTCGACAGCCGCTTGGCCGCCGAGCGCTGCGCGGGCTCGCACGCCTGATGGCCGGCGACCACGGCCGTGAAATACCAGCGATAGGCCTCGCGGTCGCTGCGAGCCACCCCCTTCCCGTTGGCGTACATGTCGCCCAGGTGGCACATGCTCACCCTGTCGCCGGCCTGCGCCGCCTGGAAGAGGTACTCGACGGCGCGGGCGACGTCGGCCGCCACGCCGCGCCCGTCCTCGAGACGCAGGGCGAGCAGTCGCAGCGCCTCGGCGTTGCCCTGTGCGGCGGCCATCTCCTCCCAGCGCAGCGCGGCGCCATCGTGCTTCGCCACGCCGCGCCCCGCCGCATGGCGCCGGGCGAGTTCGAGCTGTGCGGTGGCGTCCCCGCCGTTGGCGGCACGCGTGTACCAGACGACCGCCTCCTTGTCGTCCTTCGACACCCCGTCGCCCGTGGCGTAGAGCACGGCGAGGGACCGCTGCGCGATGGCATTGCCCTGCGTGCCGGCGCGAGCGAGCCACCGTGCCGCCTCGGCCGCGTCGCGGCGCGTGCCGCGACCGGCGAGGTACATGTCGCCGACGGTCGCCTGCGCCACGACGTTGCCGTGGCCGGCGGCCTTCAGATACCAGCGGAACGCCTCGGCCTCGTCGCGCGCGACGAGGGTTCCGGCGGCGTAGTGATCGGCGATGGCCATCTCGGCCGGGCGGAAGCCGCTGTCGGCCGCGCGGCGCAGCAGCGCCAGCCCCTTGTCGCCATCCTTCGGAACGAGGCGCCCTTCGACGTAGGCCGTCCCCAGCAGGAACCGCGCTTCCGGGTCTCCGGCAGCCACGCACTCCTCGAGTGCCGGGATGTCTCCCGTGGTCAGCTGTCCGAACGCATCCAGCATCCGGAACTCGATGTCAGGCTCGGCCTGCGGGGCGAGGGCCTGGGCAGGCGGCTGCGTACCTGCCGTACACGGCGCCAGATCGGCCAGTGGCGACCGCGGGGCTGGCTGCTGTGACGGTGGTTCGGGCGCGGGTGTCTGCGCGAGTACGACGCCACCGAGCAGCACGCACGCCAGACCGACTTCGATGAGGTGGGTGGTCATGACCCCTCCTGCGGGAGGGTGCTGCACGTCGGCTGCCAACTCGGCATCGCGCGTTTCAATGCCGACGGCGGCGCGCAATCACGAGCGAGCCCGCGACTGCGGAATTCCCCATGATGTGCCGGGGTAATTTCCGCTGCCGGCGCGCGTACACCCATCCAGTCGCGGCCCGCGAAGCACGCCGCCCCGACCACCGCCAGGTACAGCAGGACGACGTGCGGGAACGCCCGACGGAGATGGGGCAGCATGACCGTGCCTGGAGCGCGGCCATCGTATACGATCGGCTCGGCCCGATGGAGGACGCATGACCGACCGCGTGAAGTTCGTGATCGACGAATCGCAGCTGCCGACAGCCTGGTACAACATCGCGGCCGACCTGCCGTCGCCGCCGTCCGCCGCCGCTGCATCCGGGCACGCTGCAAGCCGCTCGGCCCCGACGACCTCGCGCCGCTGTTCCCGATGGCGCTCATCGAGCAGGAGGTCTCGACGGAGCGCGAGATCGAGATCCCCGGGCCCGTGCGCGACGTCTACCGGCAGTGGCGTCCGACGCCGCTGTTCCGCGCGCGCCGCCTCGAGCAGGCGCTCCAGACGCCCGCCCGCATCTACTACAAGTACGAGGGCGTGAGCCCGGCGGGCAGCCACAAGCCGAACACGGCGGTGGCCCAGGCCTTCTACAACCAGGAAGCCGGCATCCGGAAGATCGCCACCGAGACCGGCGCGGGCCAGTGGGGCTCGTCGCTGGCCTTCGCCGGCGCCCTGTTCGGCATCGACGTGCAGGTCTTCATGGTGCGCGTGTCGTACGACCAGAAGCCGTACCGGCGAGCGCTGATGGAGACCTACGGCGCCCGCTGCGTGCCAAGCCCGTCGACCGAGACGCAGTACGGCCGCGCCGTGCTCGCGCGCGACCCCGACTGCAACGGGCAGCCTCGGCATCGCCATCTCCGAGGCCGTCGAGGTGGCGGCGACCAACGCCGACACCAACTACGCGCTCGGGTCGGTGCTCAACCACGTGCTGCTGCACCAGACCGTCATCGGCCTGGAGGCCATCGACCAGCTCGAAATGGCCGACGACTATCCCGACGTCATCGTCGGCTGCACGGGCGGCGGATCGAACTTCGCCGGCATCGCCTTCCCGTTCATCGGCGCGAAGCTGCGCGGCGGGCCGGACGTGCGCATCGTCGCCGTGGAGCCGGCGGCGTGCCCGAGCCTCACGCGCGGCACCTACGCGTACGACTTCGGCGACACGGCGCACATGACCCCGCTGACCAAGATGCACACGCTGGGGTCGACGTTCATGCCGCCGGGATTCCACGCCGGCGGCCTGCGGTACCACGGCATGGCGCCGCTGGTGTCGCACCTGAAGGAGCTCGGCCTCATCGAGGCCAGGGCCCTGCTCCAGAAGGACTGCTTCGACGCGGGCGTGCAGTTCGCGCGCGCCGAGGGCATCCTGCCGGCGCCCGAGGCCAACCACGCCGTCCGGGGCGCGATCGACGAGGCCCTCCGCTGCCGCGAAGAAGGCGTGTCGCGCGCCATCCTGTTCAACCTGTGCGGCCACGGCCACTTCGACATGCAGGCGTACATGGACTACTTCGCCGGCAAGCTGGTGAACCAGACCTACGACGAGGCCGAGCTGGCGATGGCCCTCGCGGGACTTCCGAGCGTCAACGCCTGACGTGGACAGGGCGCGGTCTCAGACCGCGCTCTGCGAAACCCGCCTTGGAATCTTCACACCGTCGCGACGGAAGACGCTGGACAATCGGCCATCAGGAGGACTCATGACCGTACCCGTCCGATTCGTCGTGCTCGCCCTCGTCGCTGCTGTCGTCACGATCGCGCCTCACGCACTGCTGGCCCAGAAGCCGGCGCACGACCAGGCGGCTCTCGACGCCCGCGTGCAGGCGTTCCTGGCCGACCGTGCCGGCACGTGGCGCGACCTGAACGTCCCCGACTCGGACGGCCGCGTCCTGCACGAGCTCATCGTCAAGCACCGCTACACGCGCGCGCTCGAGATCGGCACCTCCACAGGGCATTCCGGGATCTGGATCGCGTGGGCGCTGAGCAAGACGGGCGGGCGGTTGACCACCATCGACATCGATCCGGCCCGTCACGAGGAGGCGAAGCGGAACTTCGAGGCAGCCGGACTGGCGTCGTTCATCGACGCCCGGCTGGGCGATGCGCACCAGATCGTGCCGTCGCTGGCGGGGCCGTTCGACTTCGTGTTCAGCGATGCCGACAAGGACTGGTACCCGAACTACTTCAAGGCCGTCTTCCCGAAGCTGGAGGCTGGCGGCTGCTTCACCACGCACAACGTGAGCGAATCGGGCCGCCGCGGCGCGCAGGGGTCGCGCGAGTACCTGGCACTGCTGCGAGCCACGCCGAACGCGGAGACCACCGTCGACGAACGCGGCGGGGGCCTGGCCATCACGTACAAGCGTCGGTAGGGACCCGTGGGCCGCCCCTATCGCCTTGTGGCCGACAGCGCGAGCGCACCCTCCGCGTTGCGGAGTTCCAGACGCGGTCCGTCGACTCGCGCGCGCGTACCCATCCCGAGGGCCTTCAGGAACGCATCCTCCTGCTCCATCACCCCATCGGGGGTCCCGCACAACCGGCGCGTCGCCGCCACCCCGCCAATCGCGACGTCCGCGCCCGTCGCGGCATACGTCCCCGTGTAGCGGTTGCACCCCGCCGACCCGGTCACCCTGCCGTCGGCACCGAACTCGAGCGTCAGGCTGGTGCCGATGAGCACGCTGACGACGGCCTGCCTGCCGTTGTTGTAGCCGGTCACGTCCCAGGCCGTCCCCCTCAGCTCCTGGGACTGACCCACGTAGCGCGCGATCTCGGCGCCGGACTCGTCGAGCAGCACGAGCGACGCGGCGTCACGGCGGACACGGCGGAACCCGGCCAGTGCCGCCTGCACGGCTTCGGCCTGCGCGGTCAGCCCCGGCGGGCAGGCACGCTGCGTCGTGATCAGCGGACCCGTCACGGCCACGCTGTCGCCGTCTGCCGTGTAGGCGCCACGGAACGTGTTGCAGCCATCACTCCCGGCCAGGCGGCCGCCCTCGAACCGCAGCGTCGCGCCGGGAACGACAGTCACGCCGGGAAGCGCCGACAGCGTCCACGACGTGCCATCGAGCGGCGGAACCTGCGCGGTCGCCAGTGAGAAGGACGCGAGGATCGCGCCGAGAGCGATCGTGATGCCGACTCCGATGCTCATGCGCCCGCCTCGTCCGACGCCTGGCCTCCTGGTCCCTGCACCGCGCTTCCCCCGACCTCTTCCCACTGCACGATCTTCAGGTCGAGCACGAAGACCGCGTACAGCACCGGGACGAGCACCAGGGTGACGCCGGTCGCGACCGTCAGGCCTGCGATCTGCGTGTAGCAGAGGCCCTCCCAGAGCGGCCCGCCGTGCATGGCCAGCGGGATGAGACCGAACACCGTCGCACCCACCGTCACCATGACGGGACGCAGCCGCACGATGCCGGCGTCGAGCAGGGCATCCCGGAACGGCGCGCCGTGCAGGTGCTGCTCCTCGATGAAGTCGAAGAGCACGATGATGTGGCTGACGATCACGCCGACCAGGCTGGCGATTCCGAGGAACGCCATGAAGCCGAAGGGCGTGCCCATGATGTCCAGCCCGATGAGCGCGCCGACGACGCCGAACGGGATGGCCGAGAACACGATCAGCGGCTTGACGGCGTTGCGGAACTGGAACACGAGCGCCATGAAGATGGCGCCGACCGACACGAGCATGACGACGGCCAGCTGGCGGAACCCCTTCACCTGCTCCTCGTACTCGCCGCCAATCACGAAGCGGTACCCGGGGGCAGCGTCCGCGCGAACGCGTCGAGCTGCGGCCGCGCCGCGCGCAGCACCTCCGACGGCAGCGCGCCGGGCACCGGGAAGGCCGACACCGCGACGGTCCTGAACTGGTTGCGCCGCCGGATCTTCTCCGTCTGCATGGCGTACGCGACGCTGGATACCTGCCGCAGGGGCACGCGCTGGGCAGAGACCTGCGAGTAGACGTACAGGTTCTGGATGTCGGTGACGCGTGCCCGCTCCTCGGCCCGCAGCCGCGCCACGATCGGGATCTGCTGGTCGCCATCGCGCAGCACCGTCAACGGGAAGCCGTTCATGCCCGTGACCGACGACAGGGCGACGTCGAGGTTCGAGACGCCGGCGAGGTTGGCCCGATCCGCATCGACGAGCAGCTTGACGCTGAAGCTGTCGGCGCCCCAGTCGTCGCGCACACGGTCGGCTGTCGGCACGGCGCGGAAGATGGCCTTGACCTGTTCGGCAAGCCGTCGCAGCTCCGCAGGGTTGTCCCCCGACAGCCGGACGCCCACGGGAATGCCCACGGGCTTGCCGTTCTCGAGCTCGCGCACGTCGACCCGCGCGCCCGGCACCTCGCCGGAGAGCGCACGCTGCAGCAACGGCACGAGCAGCCGCGTGTCGTGCTTGTCCTCGACCTTGAGGATGATCTGCGCGTAGTTGGGCTGGAACAGCTCGGGCGCGACCGAGAACCAGAACCGCGGACCGCCGCCGCCGACAAACGTCGTGAGCGACTCGAGCACCTGCCGCGGCTTGCCGTCCTCGCCGGTGTGGTGCTGCCCGAACTCCTCCGCCACACGCCGGATGACGGCCTCGGCAGCCTGTGCGCGGTCGCGGGTCGCCGTCAGCGTCGCGTCCTCGGGCAGCCACACGTCCACGTACGAGAGGTACGACAGGTCCTTGGGGAAGAACTGAATCTTCAGCCCGCGCGACGCGAAGAGCCCGAGGAACAGGAGCACGACCGCCACGCCGAGCGTCACCCACCTGTGGTCCAGCGACCATCCGGCGAACCTGTAGTACGCGCCGGTGAATCCGTGGGCCCGCTTGTGCTCGATTGGCGGATCGGGCTTCCGGCTGCGGCGCAGCAGGTAGTAGCCGAGCAGCGGGATGAACGTCATCGAGACGATGCGCGACGCCACGAGCGAGCAGGCGAGCACGACAGGCAGCGAGTAGATGAACTTGCCGATGTTGCCCGCGATCAGCAGGAACGGCAGGTAGGCCACGATGTTGGTGATCGTGGCGAACATGATGGCGGTGGCGAGCTTCGTCGGTCCCAGCCATGCCGCGACGATCGACGGCTGCCCCGCCTGCAGTTCGCGCTTGATCGCATCGCCGGCGACGACGGGATCGTCCACCAGCAGGCCGAGCGCGATGATGAGCGAGGCAATCGACACCTGCTGCACGTCCACCTGCAGCACGTGCATCATCCCGAAGGTCATCGCGAGGGTGAGCGGGATGGCGATGGCCATCAGCAGCGCGGCACGCCATTCCCAGAAACCGATGAGCGCGACGAGGATGACCAGGAAGATGGCTTCGTAGAGGCTCTGCATGAAGAGCCCGACGCTCTCGCGCACCTGCAGCGGCTGGTCCGACGGCCGCGCGACGACGAGGTCGGCTGGCAGCGTCGTCTTCGCGAGATCGGCGAGCACCTCGTCGACCGACTGCCCGAAGGTCTCGATCTGCTCCCCCGGACGCATCTGCACGGCGAGCGTGACCGCTCGCGACCGATGGAACCGGCCGTCCTCGCCGCGTTCCTGATAGAAGTTCAGGTAGCGCGCCGGCGTCTGGTAGGCACGGATGACGTTCACGCCATCGCGCAGGTAGATGGGGCGCCCCTCCGCCGTCGCGCCGACGATGACGTCGCCGATCTGCGACTCGGACGTGAACTCCCCGCTCGGATCGACGGCCACACGCTTGCCGCGGACGTCGAGCAGGCCGCCCGGGATGGTGATGTTGCGGGCACGGAGCACGTCGGCGAGCTTCGAGAGTTGCAGCCCGTACGACGCGAGACGTTCCTGCGAGTACTCGAGGTAGATCTGCTCGGGGAGCAGGCCGGCGCGCGTGATCTTCGAGACCTGCGGCACCGTCTGCAGTGCCCGCTTGATGAGGTCGGTGAACCTGTCGAGGTCGCGGTACGTGTACTTGTCGCCGGCCGCGGCCTGCATCCGTCGCTCGGTGTCCCCGGGATCGCGAATCAGGACCGGCGGCCACACATCGGGCGGCAACTCCGACGGCAGGAGGTTCTCGTCGATCAGTTGCTGCACGCCGGCGCCAATCGCTCCGTCGTCCAGCGTCGTGGCGACGTCGGCGGCGACGAACCCGGCGCCTTCGAACGTGCGGACGTCCGAGCCGAGGCCGCGCGCCGCGATGGCGCCCGCGATCAGGTCGCGCTGGCGCGCCGCCACCTGTGGCGCGATGGACGAGGGATGCGGCACGACGACGGAGACGCGACCGCCCGGCGCGCCGCGGCGGACGGCCTCGATGGCCGTGCGCACGCCCCTGGCACGCAGCTCCAGCTCGATGCCGCCCACTTTCGGGCTGGCCACCGTGAGCATCAGCGCTGCCGTGTCGCCGAAGTCCTTGAGGAACTCGATGGGGCCCGCGCCGGCCGGCAGGTCGCGGATGCCCGCCAGGCGCAGCGCGATGTCGTCGAGTTCCTTGCGTGCGTCCTCGGTGCGCTCGTCGAGCGCGATCACGATCACGGCGACGCTGCCGCGCGAGGTCGATTCGATGCGCTCGACGCGCGCGTTCTCGGCGATGCGCTCCTCGATGCGGCGCGTGACCAGTTGCTCGATCTTCTCGGCGCTCGCGCCAGGCCACGCGCACACGGCCGCCGCGTAGAGCACCGGTACCGCGGGGTCCTTCCGCTTGGGCATGCCGAGGTAGCCGTACACCCCCCAGAGCAGCGTGGCGGCCAGCAGCACCCAGGCGATATGCCGGTGCTCGGTCAGGAACCGGGCCGTGTTGTGCGTATGCGTGATGAGATCGTGGTCGGATCGATGCGCGGACATGGGAGACCTAGAGGACGATCCGCACGGTGGCGCCGTCGGTCACGAAGGCCGTGCCGCTGACGACAACGCGATCGCCCTTGCGCAGCCCGCGACTGACGTGGACGAGGTTGCCGCGCAACTGGCCGAGGTCCACCTCGCGCTGACGAACCACGGCGGCGGTGCCCTGTCCTTCCACGAGAAACACGGCATAGCCGGTGCTGCCGCCGGCGGGGCGCGTGATCGCCGAGAGCGGCACCAGCAGCTCCGGCGCGGCGTCGCCCTCGCGTCGGAGTTCGACCGACACGACCATCCCCGGGCGCAGCCGCCCGTCCCCGTTGGGGATCGTGAGCTCCACGTCGAACACGCGACCGCGCGGGTCGGCGACCGGCGCGACGTTGGTCAGCCGGGCCGGAAAGGCCGCGCCGGGATAGGCATCGGCCTGCACCAGGATGGCCGCGGCGCGGATGTCTGGCAGCACGGTATCGGGCACGCCGAAGACCGCCTTCACCGTGCGCATGTCGGCCAGGCTGAACGCCGGCACACCCGGCATGGCGAGCGCGCCGACGTTGATGGTCTTCCTGAGGAGGGTGCCGTCGAAGGGCGCCACGAGCGTGTGGTCGCCCAGGACGGACTCCACCTGCCTGAGGCCGGCGGTGGCGGCGGCCACGCGCGCGCGGGCGGCCTCGAGCGCCGTCTGTGCGGCTTCGAGTTCGGGCTTGGCGAGCGCGTCCTTGTCGAAGAGGGTCCTGGCGCGGGCGTACGTGCGCTCGGCCTGCGCGGCCGCGGCTGTCGCCTCCTCGATCTGCGCCTGCACCTGGCGCGCGCGCTCGCCGTTGTCGGTCCGGTCGAGCGTGGCCAGCGCCGTCCCCCGGCGCACGCGGTCCCCTTCGCGCAGCGGACGCGACCCGCTGCCGTCCGCGACCGTGCCGATCGAGCGGACGTAGCCGCCGACGCGGAACGCGAGGTCGACGCGCGTCGCGGCGTCCACCGTCGCGGAATAGCGCGAGACGCCCTCGGACGTCGCCTCGGTCACCGTGGCCACGCCCACGGGCGTCACCGGTTTCTCGTAGGGGACCTCCGTGTGGCAGGCCGCGACGGCCAGCATCGCCGGGATGGCGATCGCGGCATACGCTCGAATCATCGTCCGGCTCCAGTGACGCGCTCGAACTCGGCGAACGCCGTCCAGAAAGAGGAAAGCGCCGCATCGTGCTGTGCGTCGGCCTCGGCCAGCGACGCCTGCGCCTGCAGCGCCTCGCGCAGCAGCCCCGCCTCCGCGCTCACCCGCTCGCTCGCGACGCGAACCTGCTCGCGGGCGGCCTCCTGCGCCAGGGCCGTGACGTCCACGAAGCGCCGTGCCTCGGCCAGCGTACGAAAGGCGGCGCGGACCTCCCGGCGGATGGACTCGGCCGTTTCGGCGATCGCGAGGTCGGCCCGCTCGACGGCGCGACGACTCGCCGCGACCTCGTGGCCCACGCGGCCCCACGTCCACGGCTCCCAGTCGAACAGCACGCCCGCGGTGAACATCTGGCGGGGGATCACGTCGACGTTGGCCAGCGCCGCGTAGGACACGGCCACGCTGATGTCCGGAATGTACGCCTCGCGCGCGATGTCGACGGCGTTCTCGGCCTGTGCCTTCCGGAGCTGCGCCTGACGGGTCTCGCCACGCGTCGCCAGCGCCTGTGCCTCGGCGTCGGGGAGGCTCACCTCGGCCAGCGCAGGAGGTGGCATCGGGGGCACGTGGAAGGCGATGGTGAGATCGCGTGCCATCAGCGCGTTGATCTGCTCGCGCAGCGTCGTCGCCGCATCGGACAGGAGGCGCTCCTCGTGTTCGGCCTTCGCCAGGCGCGCCTGCGCGGCCAGCAGGTCTGCTCCGAGGACCGTCCGCTGCTCACGGGCGACGCCGGCGAGCCGCACCAGTTCGCGCGCGAGCGTGATGGCCTGCGTCGTGGCGTCCAGCGTGGCCTGCGTGCGCTGCAGCTGGTAGTACGCCTTGCGGAGGGCACTCGTGGTCTCGCGGGCCTGCGCGTCGAGGCGTTCGCGGGCCAGATCCTGTTCGAGCTGCAGGTGGCGGACGCCACGGCCGACCTTGCGCAGCTGCGTGAGCGGCTGCGCAACCGTCAGCACCGCCATCGACAGGAAGCGGGTGTCACTGGTGACCGTCGTGTCGCGCGGCGGAAAGGGACCGAGCGGGCCGAAGCTGCCGAAGGCGCCGGCGGGGAACGTCGCCTCGAGCGGCGTCAGGAAGGCGCCCTCGAGCAGGCGCGCCGAGAGATGCGGGTAGCGCCGCGTACGTGCCGCGGCGATGCGATCGGCGTAGCCCTCGACCTCCGACCTGGTGATCTGCAGGGCGCGGTTTGCCTCGAGCGCGATACTCAGAGCCGCGTCGAGCGTGAGGGTCTCGGCCGTCGTCGTCGGCTGCGCGCCTGCCGTCGCCGGGGTAAGGGTCAACCAGGCTGCGGCACCGAGCGCGACGCACACCCGTCGGACCATTGCGCAGGCCTTGTCTGCGCCGGACTGTTCCATTGGCCGGGATTATACGCACAGCCGGCCTGCCGTGACGGCCCCATGCTGGCCTGGAGGCCCCATGGTGGCCTGGAGGCGCCACCGAAAGCGCCGGGACGGACGATAAGATGCTTCCGTGGCGACAGCGTGGCGTTCCATCCAGGTACAGCGCGTGCGCGACGGCACACGGACCACAGACGAGGATCGCGCCGCCACCGAGGCGCCTCTCGAGATCCGCCTGCACGGGCAGCCCTTTGCCATCACGATGCGCACGCCCGGCGACGACATGGACCTCGTCGCCGGCTTCCTGCTGGCCGAGCAGGTCGTGCGAGACGCCGGGGACCTGGGCGCGATGACGCAGGCAGACGACGAGTCGGCCCTGGACGTGACCTTGCGTGGCCGCGCGGCCGACCGCCTCGCGGCCCGGCTGGCAGAGCGCCGCCAGGTCACGACATCGTCGGCGTGCGGCATCTGCGGTCGCCTGAACGCCGACGCACTGAAGACGGACGCGCCGCCCATCACCGCCTCCTGGACCATGACGACGGCCATCGTCGCGAGCCTGCCCGGACGGCTGCGCGCGAGGCAGGCCACCTTCGAGCACACGGGTGGCCTCCACGCGGCTGGCGTGTTCACCGCGGACGGCGAACTGGTGGAAGCGGCCGAGGACGTCGGCCGTCACAACGCCGTGGACAAGGTGGTCGGACGGCTGCTGCGACGAGGCGCGCTGCCGCTGTCGCACCATGCGCTGTGCGTGAGCGGACGGGCGTCGTTCGAGCTGGTGCAGAAGGCCGTGCTCGCCGGCATCCCGGTGCTCGCCGCCGTATCGGCTCCCTCGACGCTGGCCATCGACCTCGCCCGCGATCACGGCCTCACGCTGGCCGGCTTCGTACGGGGAGACGGCTTCAATCTCTACACCCACCCGCACCGCGTGACGTAGCCTGGCCACGTCCCTGGGGAGCCGGACTACAACGCCGTCGTGACGCTCGAGGCCATCTCGACCGGCGACGGTTCGTGAACCTTGCGGACCGGGTTCCTGAAGAACACGACGAACAGGGCGAGCACGGCGACCGCGCCCCACGCGGGCAGGCTCCAGATCGCCTGCCAGTCGTAGGCGGCCGGCTGCCCGGCGACGGCCGGCAGCTGGTGCGCGGCCAGCACCCGCCCCGCCAGCCAGGTGCCGATGAACGCACCGGCGCCCCAGAGGATGAAGGCGATGAAGCCCTGGGCCGCGCCGCGTATCCGCTCGTTGGCCTCGTCGTCCACGTAGAGCTGACCGGCGATGAAGAGGAAGTCGTAACAGACGCCGTGCACGCCGATGGCGAGGAAGACGAGCGGCGCCTGCAGGCCCGCCGCGTGCACGCTGCCGGCGAGCGCGAAGTACCGGAACGCCCACGCGAGGATGCCGATGACGATCGTGATCTTGTAGCCGAGTGACCTGAGGAACACCGGCAGCAGGAACAGGAAGACGACGTCGGAGACCTGCGCCAGCGTCATCTTCGCGGCGATCTGATCCCACCCGAGTCCGGTGAGGTAGATGCTCATCATCACGAAGTAGAAGTAGAGCGGGATGCAGATCAGGAACATGCAGGCGATGAAGATGGCAAACGCCGGCCGCTTCAGCAGCGCCAGCGCGTCGAGCCCCAGCACCTCGCCGAGCGACACGTCCGCGCCCGTCTTCTTCGGCGGCGTGTGCGGCAGCGTGAGCGAGAAGATCCCGAAGGCGATCGAGGATGCGCCCGCGAGATAGAACTGCAGCGCGAGCTGCTCGGCCGCCAGCGCCGAGAGGACCATGCCGGCGGCGAACCAGCCGACGGCGGAGAAGACCTTGACGCGCGGGAAGTCGCGCGAGGGGTCGTCCAGGTGGTGCATCGACAGCGAGTTGCCGAGCGCCAGCGTGGGCACGAAAATGGCGCAGTAGAGGATGAGCGCGGGGTAGAACGTCGCGAACGTCCGTAGCCGCGGCAGCAGGCACAGCACCGCCCCGCCGAGGAGGCCGAAGACGGCCAGCAGCTTCTCGGAGGCGAAGTACCTGTCGGCGATGAGGCCGACGAAGAAGGGCGAGATCATCGCGCCGATCGCGAAGGCCCCGTAGGCCAGCCCCACCTGCGCGCCGTCGAATCCCAGCGTGTTGGCCAGGTACGTGCCCATGCTCGCGTACCAGCAGCCCCAGATGAAGTACTGCAGGAACATGAACGCCGACAACGTCACCTTCAGCCTGGACTGGGTCATGCGCGCTCCACCGTCGTTGCCGTCCGTGCGGCGCCATCCGGGCGCGCCGCGCGTGTCCTGCAGGATGGCGAAGCATAGATCGTGGACGGCCCGGCCCGCTGCCATATAATCCCGGCCACGGACAACATGGCGGTTTCCTCCCCGGCACCAGACGTCCCGATGTCCACCGCCCTCGCCCCGCGGGGCGAAGCGCCCGTGGCGCCGCACGGCGCCGAATGGATCATCGACGCGCGCGGCTGCCACGCCGACGTGCTGCGTGACGGGGCGCGCCTGCAGGCGCTGTTCGACAGGCTGATTGCCGACCTGCGGCTGACACCGGTCGCGCCCGCCGCCTGGCACACCTTTCCGTCACCCGGCGGCCTCACGGGCTTCGTGATCCTCGCCGAGTCGCACCTCGCGTGCCACACGTTCCCCGAGTTCGGCTCGATCTGCGTCAACGTCTTCTGCTGCCGCGCGCGCGAGGAGTTCGACGCCGCGGGCCTGCTGGCCGAGATGCTGGGCGCCACCGACACCCTCGTCCGACGCGTCGAGCGGAACTACGGCGATGCAGCGCCCGGTTCCCGGTTGCCCGCTGTCGGTTCCCGGCCGACGGGAGCCGGACCCGCATGAGGGGCCCGGCCGGACGCTGCCCGAACTGCAGCGCCCCCGTGCGCTTCCGGTGGTCGAGCGCGATCCAGACGACATGCGAGGCGTGCCGCTCGGTGATCGTGCGGCACGACGTCGACCTCGAGACGATTGGCGAGGTCGCCGACCTCCCGCCAGACAGCTCCCCCATCCAGATCGGCACCGAAGGCACGCTCGACGGGCGCGGGTTCACCGTGATCGGCCGGATCGTCTACGAGTACGACGACGGCGGCTGGAACGAATGGCACCTCGTCTTCGCCGACGGATCGAGCGGATGGCTGTCGGACGCGCAACTCGAGTACGCCGTCACGAGCCTCGTGAAGCCGCCCAAGCCGCTCCCCGGGGCCGGCAAGATCAAGCTGGGCTTCGAGTACGCGTGGGACGGTCGCGAACTGACCGTCACCACGCTGACGACGGCCCGGTACAAGGGCGTCGAGGGCGAGCTGCCGTTCGAGTACTGGGGGAAGGAGGACGTCCTCTTCGCCGACCTCCGCGGGAGCGACGCCACCTTCGGCACGATCGACTACAGCGACGACAAGCCGCTGCTCTTCATCGGCCGGTTCGTCTCGTTCGACGAGTTGCACCTGCGCAACCTGCGCACCTTCGAGGCCGCGGATCGATCCCGCGCCATGCAGGGCTTCAACTGCGCCAATTGCGGCGCGGCTGTCGAACTCCGCGCGCTCGCGCACACGCGGGCCGTGGCCTGCACGAGCTGCGGCGCCGTGATCGACGCCCGTGACCGCAACGTGACGATCCTGCAGGAAGCCAGGGCGCGACAGTCGATCACCCCCCTCATCCCGCTCGGCACGCGCGGCACCTGGCACGGCCAGCCCTACGACGCGATCGGCTTTCAGCAGCGCTCGATCGAGGTCGAGGGCGTGCGCTACGCCTGGGACGAGTACGTGCTCTTCAACCCGTACCACGGCTTCCGCTACCTGACGTACTACAACGGGCACTGGAACGACGTGACCACAGTGCGCGAGCGACCGTCGTCGGCTGGCGGGGGCAGGCGCCCGCAGATGCGGCACGGGACGCAGGTCTACCACGCCTTCCAGCACGCCGTGGCGCGCACCGACTTCGTGCTCGGCGAGTTCCCGTGGCGTGTGCGCGTCGGCGAGACGGTCAAGACCGACGACTTCATCGCGCCCCCCTACATGCTCTCCGGCGAGGGCACGGCCAAGGAGCGGACCTGGTCCCTCGGCCACTACACGCCGCCGGGCACGGTCTGGAAGGCGTTCGACCTTCCCGACGCCCCGCCCGAGCCCGTCGGCATCTTCGCCAACCAGCCCAATCCGAGGGCCGGCCGCGTGTGGCCGATGGTCCGGACCTTCCTGGCGCTGGCGGGGCTCCTGGTGCTGCTGGCCATCGTCCGTCTGGTCACGGCCGACCGCGAGCGCGTGTTCTCGGGCAACTACACGTTCAGGCCGACGGTGCCGGAATCGGCGTTCGTCACCGATCCGTTCACGCTGAGTGAAGCGGGGACGGTGCAGTTGCAACTCGGGGCCCGTGTCAGCAACTCGTGGCTCGGCTTCGACCTCGCGCTCATCAACATGAGCACCGGCGACGCCTTCAACGTCGAGGACGAGATCAGCTTCTACAACGGCGTCGAGGGCGGCGAGGCGTGGTCGGAGGGCAGCACGACGGCCTCGAAGCTGCTACGCTCGGTGCCGGCCGGCCAGTACTACCTGCGCGTGGACCCCGAGGGCCCCGTCAACGGGCCCGAGGTGCCCTTCAGCATCCGCGTCAGGCGCGACGTGCCGTCGCTCCTGCCCTACGTGCTGGGACTCCTGCTCCTCTGCATCCCACCCATCGTCAGCGCCGTCAGGTGGGCCTCCTTCGAGGGCAGACGGATGCAGGAGAGCGACTACGGGTCGTCCGACGACGAGGACGACGATGACTAGGAGCGACGTCCGATGAAGTCCGCCCTGTTCCTGGTGTTCGGCCTGATGGTCGCGGCCGGCTCCACAATGGCCGACGTGCGCGGTTGGCTCGCGACGCGTCCGTCGGTGGTACACAACGTTCCGCGCTCGATTCGCGACAACCCCGGCGCCTACCGATCGCTGTACAACGGCGCGCCCCGATTCTTCGGAGGGAAGTGACCGATGGAAGCCACGCTCGTCAACAACCTCGTCGGGGCCATCGTGTTCGCGACCCTCGGCATCGTCATCTTCATCGCGACGTTCTTCGTCATCGATCG
Source organism: uncultured Acidobacteriota bacterium (assembly GCA_963715265.1). Taxonomy (GTDB): domain Bacteria; phylum Acidobacteriota; class Vicinamibacteria; order Vicinamibacterales; family Vicinamibacteraceae; genus Luteitalea. The sequence goes on along the minus strand of CAVQRQ010000016.1, from coordinate 129,797 downwards.
CCTGACGCCCTACACGCTCTGGCGGGAGATCATCGACGAACACAACACCGCGCTGGCCGTCCTGATCGGCTCGATCGCGCTCGGCATGTCGCTCATCATCGCCGCCGCCATCCACTGAGCACGGCCCAGGCGTGCTCGCGGCCTCACGTGGGTCCGGCGCGTTTCCGCCATCACGTGGGTAGGGCGCGTTCTCCGAGCGCGCCGATCGGCGTACCCCTGGGCCTCACGAAAGTAGGGCGCGTGTGCCGAACGCGCCGACCCGCACCAGCGATCTCCAAGTGACAGCCGCCCTGCTCGTCTCGGTCCTCCTGATTGCCGCGTGCGGGCTCATCTACGAGCTCGTGGCCGGCGCGCTGGCGAGCTACCTGCTCGGCGACAGCGTCACGCAGTTCTCCACCGTGATCGGCACGTACCTCTTCGCCATGGGCATCGGCTCGTGGCTGTCGCGCTTCGTCGGCAAGGGTCTGGTCGCCCGCTTCATCCTCGTCGAGATCATGGTCGGCGTGGTCGGCGGGTTCTCGTCGGCCATCCTGTTCCTCGCCTTCGCCTACACGAGCGCGTTCCGCCTGCTGCTCTACGGCCTGGTGCTCGTGGTGGGCATCCTCGTGGGCCTCGAGATCCCGCTGCTGATGCGCCTGCTGCGCGACCGCTTCCAGTTCAAGGACGTCGTGGCCAACGTCCTCACGTTCGACTACCTCGGCGCGCTGGGCGCGTCGCTGCTCTTCCCCATCGTGCTGGTGCCCCGGCTCGGCCTCGTGCGCGCGCCCATGCTGTTCGGGGCGATCAACGTGGCCGTCGCGCTGTGGACGACGTTCGTGCTGCGCAACGCGCTCGCGCCGGCGACGCGCCGGGCGCTGCAGGGCCTCTGCGTGGCAGCCCTCGCGTTGCTCGGCGTCGGCCTCTGGAAGGCCAACGCGCTCCTGGACCTCGCCGAGGCCAACCTGTACGCCGACGACGTGGTGCTGTCGCGGACGACGCCGTACCAGCGCATCGTGATGACGGCCTGGAAGGACGACCTGCGGTTGTTCCTGAACGCGAACCTGCAGTTCAGCTCACGCGACGAATACCGCTACCACGAGGCGCTGGTCCACCCTGGTCTCGCTGCACGGCCCGCGGCCACGCGCGTCCTCATCCTCGGGGGAGGCGATGGCCTCGCGCTGCGGGAGGTGTTGCGCTACCCGGACGTGCGACACGTGACGCTCGTCGATCTCGACCCCGAGATGACGCGGCTCTTCGCGACGCACGGCGAGCTGCGCGCACTCAACCGCGACGCGTTGTCCGACCCGCGCGTCGTCGTCGTCAACGGCGACGCGTTCACGTGGCTCGACACGCCTGGCGAGGCGTTCGACTTCGCCGTCGTGGACTTTCCCGACCCGTCGAACTTCTCGCTGGGCAAGCTCTACACGACCACGTTCTACAGGATGCTCATGGCCAGGCTGACGCCGGACGCGACGTTCGTGGTGCAGGCCACGTCCCCGCTCTTCGCGAGGCAGGCCTACTGGTGCATCGTCGCGACGATCGAGCAGGCCGGGCTCGCCGTGGCGCCGTACCACGTCTACGTGCCGTCGTTCGGCGAGTGGGGATTCGTGCTCGCAGGACGATCGCGCCCGGCAATGCCGACCACGCTGCCATCGGGCCTCCGCTTCCTCACGGCAGACTCGATCGGGCCGCTGTTCGACTTCCCCATCGACATGGCCCGCGTGCCTGTGGAGCCGAACCGGCTGCACACGCAGCAGCTCGTGCGCTACTACGAACGCGAGTGGAATGCCATCAACAGGTGACCTCACGAAGGTAGGGCCGGCTGTCCCAGCCGGCCGTCACACGGACACTGAATGACGCCTGCAATGAAGCGCACCGTCTCGCGGCGTGGGTTCCTCTCCGCGGCGCTCGTGGGGCTGACGCAGAAGGCCGGGCGGCCGATCGCAGGGGGCTTCGTCCACGAGTCGCACGCGGAGGGCCACCGGTTGCGCGACGGGTTCCGGTTCGCGGCACCCGTCGAGGAGCGCCGCGCCGCCGTCGTGATCGTGGGCGGCGGCATGGCCGGCCTGTGCGCGGGGTGGCGTCTGCTGAAGCGCGGGGTGGAGGACTTCACGATCCTCGAGATGGAGCCCGAGGCGGGCGGCAACGCGCGCTGGGGCGAGAACGAGGTGTCGGCCTATCCGTGGGGCGCGCACTACGTGCCGATTCCAGGTCGATCGGCAGGCCTGGTCCGCGAGATCTTCACCGACCTCGGCGTGTTCGATGGTCGCGACTGGGACGAGCGGCACCTCGTGCACGCGCCGGACGAACGGCTGTTCATCCACGGCCGCTGGCAGGAAGGGGTCGAACCAGCCGTCGGCCCCACGCAGCGTGACAGGGACCAGTTCGCGCGCTTCGCGGCGCGGATGGAAGCCCTGCGTGCCTCGGGGCGCTTCACGATCCCGATGGCCGCGGCCGCCGGGGCCGGCGCGGTGCCGCCGGAGGACGCGATCTCGATGGCCGCGTGGCTCGACGCTGAAGGCCTCGACTCCCCGTGGCTGCGATGGTTCGTCGACTACGCGTGTCGCGACGACTACGGCGGCCTGGCCCGGGACGTCTCCGCCTGGGCAGGCATCCTCTACTTCGCGGCGCGCGACGCGGACGACACGGGCCCGCTCACGTGGCCCGAGGGCAACGGCTGGATCGTGCGCCGCCTGCTCGATCGACTCGGCCCGCGTGTCGAGACGGGGCAGACGACATACAGGATCGAGAAGCGCGGCCGGCGCTGGCGGGTGCTCACGCCGCGGACGGTGTGGACGGCAGACGTCGTGATCGTGGCCGCGCCGCTGCACGTGGCGACGCGCATCGTCGAGGGTGCGCCGCAGGCCAGGGTGACATCGTCCCCGTGGGTCACGGCGAACCTGACGCTCGAGCGGTGGCCTCGAGAGCCAGGCTTCCCCGTCGCGTGGGACAACGTGATCTTCGACTCGCCTGCCCTGGGCTACGTCGTGGCCACGCACCAGCACCTGCGGCGCCATGTGCCGCGCACCGTGTGGACCTACTACTGGGCACTCGCCCATCAGCCTCCGGCCGATGCCCGGCGCTGGCTGCTCGCGCAGGACTACCCCACGCTGCGCGATCGGATCCTCGCGGACCTCTCGCGCGCGCATCCCGACATCCGCGAGTGCGTCTCTCGTGTCGATATCATGCGTTTCGGCCACGCCATGGTCAGGCCGACGCCGGGCCTGCTGGCCGATGCAGGTTGGCGGGCGCTGCAACAGGGGCAGGATCGGCTCTTCTACGCCCACTCCGACCTGAGTGGCCTTCCCCTGTTCGAGGAGGCCCAGTACCGCGGCGTCCTCGCCGCCGACCGCGCGGTCAATCTCTTGTCAGGAAGGTAGGGCCGGCTGTCCCAGCCGGCCGGCGTCAGGGAGGCGTCCGTCTGTGTCGGTCATGGACGGCCGGGACGGCCGTCCCTCCCTGCCCCTACAACACGACGATGAACGCGTCGCGGCGGCGGTCGATCTTTCGGAAGTCGAGACCCGGGCACCTTCTTCAGGTCGTCCACCGACTTGAAGCGGCCGTGGCGCTCGCGGTAGCGGATGACGGCGGCTGCCTCGCTGCGCAGCAGTCCCCCGGCCGATTCGAAGTCGATCTGCGGGGCCGTGTTGATGTTGAGCGGCTGCGCCGCCTCACCGAGGAAGTGCGTGGACAGGTAGTCCAGCACGACTGGCACGTCGCCCTCGGCGATGCGTGCGCCGCGACCGATCATGCTGTCGATGACGGCAGCCCAGCCGGCGCGCGTGAGGCGCGCGGACGCGGCACGGCGCGCCTCGTGGCAGGTGCCGCACGACTGGACCGTGACGGCCTTGCCAGGCCCATCCGGCAGACCCTCCCCCGACGGCACGAACATCGGCGGCGCCGTCGCCGGGTCCTGAGCCGGCACCTGTCGGGCCGAGGTCGCGGCCGCCGACGCGAGCCACAGCGCCAGGAGCCCCCCTGTCATCAACCACCGCACTGTCATCAGCAGACACTCCCGTCGCGCTCGAGCCGTCCTTCTCGGCTGGACGAGTCCGGCCGCCACGTCTGTTCGTCGGCCTGCGTGTACGCGACGCCCCGATCTTAACGCGAGCGCCGGCCCGGACGGGTGGTCGCCAGAGGTGGCAGGCGCGGGCGGGAGGACGCCCTGACCACGCTTGACGCGCGCAGATGATGGGTTCGGAGGGTATGATGCCGGGGCTGCGGCACAGCAGGAGACGAGGAGCAATGCGGGCGGCGAAGCTGACGATCATGTTGCTGGTGTCGGTGGGGCTCAACGGATGGGCCACCGACTTCCTGACCGAGGGCGTCGACTCGGCGCGGACGGGATGGGTGCGCGACGAGCGCCTCTTCACGCCGGCCAACGTCGGCACGACGACGCTGCAGTGGACGGTGAAGCTGGATACCGAGGCGCGCGCGATGCACAAGCTGTTCGCGCCGCTGGTGGCCGAGCGCGTCGACACGGCCGACGGCCCGCGGGAACTCGGCGTCGTGGCGGGCGTGTCCGACGACCTGTGGGGCATCGACCTCGCCACCGGCCGGCAGATCTGGCACCGCCGCTTCGACAGCACGCTCACGAGCGAGGGGCGGAGGGACGACACCCTGTGTCCGGGCGGGCTGACCGCGGTGCCGACGATGGCGCAGACCTCGCCGGGCACGTACACGATCTACGTCGTGTCGTGGGATGGCCGACTGCGCCAGATCAACCTGGCCGACGGCAAGGACGTCGTGCCTCCGGCGCTGTTCATCCCGGGCGGCGGCAAGCCGTACGCGCTCAACCTGCACAAGGGCGTCGTCTACACCGCCACGGCCCAGGGCTGCGGCGGACTGACCAACGCGTTCTACTCGTTCGACCTCGCCAACCAGGTCGTGAGCGCCTTCATCCCCGCCGGCGGCGGCCTGTGGGGGCGCCGCGGCGCGGCCATCGACGCCGAAGGCCGCGTGTTCCTCGGCACGGGCGACGCGATGTTCGATCCGCTCAACCGGCGCCTCGGCAACGGGATCGTCGGTGTGCGGCTCGACGCCATGAAGCAGTTCCAGTTGGCCGACTACTTCGGCGCGCCCAACGCGAACTGGCTGTGGCGCCGCGACCTCGACGTCAACACGACGCCCGTCGCCTTCGATCATCGCGGACGACGGTTCCTCGTGGGCACGAGCAAGGAATGCCGCCTGTGGCTGCTCGATCGCGACGCGCTCGGCGGCGAGGACCACCGCACCACCCTGCACACGACGCCGCTCATCTGCAACGACCAGCAGGCGTTCGACGGGCAGGGCATCTGGGGCGCGCTCGGCGCGTGGAAGGACGCCGCGGGCACGCAGTGGGTGCTCGCGCCCTTCTGGGGACCTGTGAGCCGCACCTTCAAGGCGCCGATCGAGCACGCGCGGCCGAAGGGCGGCGGCGTGGCCGCGTTCACGCTCCGCCAGCGGCCTGAAGGCTGGCGGCTCGTGCCGGCGTGGCTGTCGCGCGACATGGACCTGGCCGAAGAGGTCGTCATCGCCAACGGCATCGTCTTCGCGTACGCCGCGGGCGAGGACGCCTCGCAGGTGATGCCCGAGAAGGCCTGGGACGAGCCCGGAGGTCCCGTGTACGGCGGCGGCCTGAGTTCGGGCCCCGTGCGCCGCATCGCTGGCTCACGCCGCGCCGCGCTGTACGCGCTCGACGGCCGCACCGGCCGGGAGTTGTGGTCCAGCGGCGACAGCATCACGTCCTGGAACCACTTCAGCGGGCTCACCGTTGCCAACGGCCGCGCGTACGTCGCGACGTTCGACGGCACGCTCTACTGCTTCGGCATTCCCCGTTAGGACTCGTCAATGCGTGCTTCCCCGTGGCCGTTCGTCGCACTTGCCTGCCTCGTCGCCGGCAGCGTGGTCCCCGCCCAGGTCGGGCGCGGAGGCACACGCTGGTTCGCGCCCCTGGCCGACGCCCAGCGGACGTCGTGGGTGCGCGCCGACGACAAGATCTCGCCGGAGTCGATGGCCGCACCCGGTTTCGCGCTCCAGTGGACGGCCCCCCTCGGGCGCGACGCCGGCGTGAAGGGCGGGCTGGCGCAGGGCGTGACGGCCAGCGGGGTCACGCTGTTCGTGCCCCTGTCGGTGGTCACGGGCGCGGGTGACCGCGTGTATGGCCTCGACAACGACATCGCATTCGTCGTGTGGCAGCGCGCACTCGATCTCGAGGACGGCGGCACCCTGCCCGCCTGCGCCGGCGCCGTGACGGCGGCCGCGACCCGCATCGTGCCGCTGGACGGCACGGCCACGCTGAACCCGCTGGCACGGCCCCCGGGGCCGCCGGGTGTCGGCTACCGCACGCAGCTCGGTCGGCCCGGCGAGGGCGCGCCCGTCGACACGGTGCGGCGCCAGGCACAGGCCGCCGCGCGGACCACGACGCCGACGCCCGCCGCGCCCAGCGCGCCCGGTGGGGCAGCCGCGGCTGGCGCAGCGACCGCTTCAGGCCCTCCGGCCGCAGGTTCGGCCACCGCCGGGACGCCGCGGCCGGCGGCGCCAACGGCCAGCGGGGCCGCGCGTCCCGCCGACTTCATCCCCGGCGCGCCACCCCCAGACCCGAACGTGCGATCGGCGCTGGCGCGCCCGTCGGGCGTCGTGTACGTCATCGCGCGCGACGGGCGGCTGCGGGTGCTCGGCCTGGCGTCGGGCAAGGACCTGCAGCGCCCCGCGCAGTTCCTGCCACGGGGCGCGCGCTGGACGGCGCCGGTGGCCGTGGACACCACGCTCTACGCGGCAACGACAGGCGGATGCGGCGACGTGCCCGACGGCGTATGGGCCATCGACCTCGACAGCGAGACCAAGCCCGTCGTGTCGTGGAAGACAGGCGGCGGTCCCGTCGTCGGTCCCGTGGCGATGACCTCGGGTGGCGTGCTGCTGGCCGCCGTGGGCGCGGGCACCGCGACGGGCGACGGCAAGGCGAACGCCATCGTCGCGCTCGACGCGAAGACGCTCGCGGTCACGGACTGGTTCACGCGTCCCGACGCGGACTTCGTGACAGGTCCGTCGATCTTCCGGCAGGGCGATCGCGAGATCGTCGCAGCGGCGACGAAGGACGGCCGTGTCGTGCTGCTGGACGCCTCGTCGCTCGGGGGCGCGGACCACGCGACGCCGCTCGCCGTCTCGATGCCCCTGGCCGGGTCCGGCGGGGCCGTGCGCCGCGACGCCATCGCGCTGTGGCAGCGTGGGGCCGGTGTCGTGACGACCGTCACGACGGGGACCACATCCACGCCGCCGGCCGCCGCGACGATCGCTGGAGAGCGATCGACATGGATTCTCGTGCCCATCGACGGGCCGCTCGCGGCTCCGGTACCTCGCACCAACGGCGCGGTGTCGCGTGGGGCTCTCGTCGCGCTGTCCGTGGGCGAGTCGGCGGGCACCCTGTCGCTCACGCCGGCCTGGGCGTCGGGCCCGCTCGCCTCGCCCACGACGCCGCTCATCGTCAACGGCGTCGTGTTCGCGCTCGGCGCTGGCAGGTCGCCGGCGGGCACCACGCCAGGCGCCGCCGCGAGACTCCACGCCTACGACGGCGCGACGGGCCGCCGCCTCTGGTCGAGCGGGACGGCAATGGCCGCTCCGGCGTCGCCGGGCAGCCTGTGGAGCGGCCTGGGTCAGGTGTACGTCGGCACCGAGGACGGCACCCTGCACGCCTTCGGCTTCGACGACGAGCGCCACGCCATCCCAAGGGTCAGGTAGGGCCGGCTCTCCGAGCCCGGTCGCTCCAGCCAGCTCGTCGCGATCGACAACGTCCTGGCGCTCATCGCCCGCGCGCGATAGCGGACCCGTTCAGTTGATGGCGGCGCGGGCCTGCCACGCTGCATGACGGCGGGGTCGGTTGTATCCGGACTCCCCGGCACGGCCAGGGAGTCCGGCGGACGGATGCATGTCTATCGCCCGATCAACACCGGCGAGCCCCCGCAGGCCGTTTGCTCGGCGATCGGGATGCTGCGCGCGAACTGCCTGACGATGCAGCCCTGGCACTCGGGCGTGATCTCGCCCCGCTTGAGCGCCCGGCTCGTGGCGCGGGCAACGGGCGACACGTACTTGCCGTGGTTGCGGTAGCGACTCGGATCCTCATCCCCCATCTTCAGCTGGAGCGCCGTCTGCAGCGTCGTGCACTGATTGGGCACGATGCTGTCGTCATCGACGATGGTGACGGTATGGGCGGCGGGCGCGCTTCGCACGGCCGGGCCGGCAAACACGAAGGCAATCTCGACGGTCTCGTCGCCCTCCGCTTCCTGGTCGTCGTGCACGTCGAAATGGAGGAGATGGCGCACCACCGCGTCAGGCCCTGACAAGTCGATCAGCACTGGCGCCGCGTCGTCGCTCGGCGTGAAGTCCCACGCAGGGGCGGCCGACCCACGCAGAATCGGCCAGATCCTGATCTGGCCCGATGTCAGGTTGCTGTTGCGCTTGTCGACCGCGATCGCCACGTCGACCCCGCTGTCCACACCTTCGTAGACCGTCGATGCCGCGGTCTCGAAACCAATCAGCGGCAACGTCTGCCCTGCTTCGTACGCGCCGGCGTCACAGCTTCCGTCACGCGGGACTCCGCGTTGATCGACATCACCGACCTCGGGGCACGCAGCGACCCTGTCGATCGCTGCGCTGCCTGGTCCCAGCGCGATGGTCGCGGTGGCCCCCCCGTTGTCGGCGATCGCCTGCAGCGCCAGGGCTGCGTCGCTCTCGACCGCCACACCACAACTCGCGTCGTCGGCGATGTTCCCCCCGTCGTCGGTCGGTGGAAAGAACTCCGCGCAGTTCTCGAACGAGTTGCGGGTCGACTCGTTGTCGGCCAGGATCACCGAACGGAGCGAGACCCCGCTGAGGTTGCGAATACCACCGCCCTCGGCTTGCGTGTTGCCAACGATGGTGACGTGCGACAGATTGACGTTGGACGCGTTGTTGGAGAAAACGGTCCCGCCTCCCGCGTCGAGGCCATCGTTTCCTGCAATCGTGCTGTTGGACACCGAGACAGAGGCTGAACTGTTCGCGTAGAGGGCGGTTCCAGCCGATAGGAAACCAAGCCATCCCCGGCCGATGTTGGCTGCAATCGTACTGCGCTCCACCACGGCGTCGACGAACGACTCGAGATGCACGCCGGCTCCCTCGAGCCGGTTCGTACCCAGATCGGTCCGAAACACGTTCGCGGCCACCGTGCTGTCGCTGACGGTCAGCAGACGCCTCGTACTCGTGCCATTCTCGAACCGGATTCCGCCACCCTGCCTGACCGCACGGTTGCCGGTGATGCGACTCGAGGTGACCTCGGCGTTCATCTGGAACATGGCGAGGCCACCGCCGTCGTTGCCACTGTCATTGTCCGTGACGGCGCTGGCGGCCATTTCCACCAGTCCGTACTCGGCATTGACGCCGCCGCCGTCCGAACTCGCCTTGTTGCGGGCCACGATCGACCCGCGCAGACGCAGCACGCCACCAAGGCCGACGGCTACGCCGCCCCCGTCGCCTGAAAATGCTGTTGTCGGCGACGTTGTCCGTCACCTCGCTGTCGACCATCGTGATGGTCGCTCCGCTCCCCTCGACGGTCGCCCCGCCGCCGCCCCTCGAGAAGGAGCGGTCCCAGCTGCGTTGCCGGCGATTCGCGTAGTTCCGGACCTCGAGCCTGGAGGCGTTGAACACCGAGAATGCTCCGCCTCCGGGCGCGAACACCGGAATGGTGGACGTCCCGGGGTCGCTGATGAAGTTGGCCTCGAGCACCGTATTGATGACGCGACCCTGGGTACTGGAACCAAGCAAGGCCACCGCACCGCCCGACCGGGACGTATTGCGGTGGAAGGCGGAATCGACGACGTCGACAGTGCGCCCGGCATTGCTCGGGAACGCAGCGGCGACGCCGCCACCGGCTCGGCCCGCCACGTTGTCGTCGATGCGTGAGCGCCGCAGCACCACGGTGGCGAACTCCGCGTACACGGCACCGCCGCTCTGCTCGGCGACGTTCCGGCTCAGTTCCGAATTGAAGATCTCGAGCGAACCACCGAGGGCGAGCACCGCGCCTCCCGTGTCGGCCTCGTTGTCGACCAACGTGCTGTCCCTGATCGTGACGACACCGTTGAGCGACATCAGCGCCCCGCCGGCTACGGCGGCGGTTGGTGGGTCGACGCTGCTGAAATCGATCCCGCTCGCATTGACATTGCCGCCCATCAGCGTGACGTCCCGCAGGTCGAGTGACGCCCCGGCGCCGCGAAGCCGCCCTTGATCGCGAGCAATCGGAAGAGCGGGGCAGACGGATCGCGGGCAATCGTGTGTCCGCGACCGTCAATGGTCAGCGGCGTGACGACGACAGGCAGACCCACGGGGCCGAGGTCAGGGTCCACCACGGACACGCCGGATAGCAGCACATCCACCTGCAACTCGATGACGTCGGCCCCGCGCCGGCTGGACACCCGCCAACCGCCGCATCCGTATTTGCCGCCGCGATCGCATCGGCCAACTGACACGCGCCGCCATCGACGACGATCGTTGCCGCATGGGCCGCCGCGCCATACAGCAACAGCGCGACGACGAGAGCAATGCGTTTCATCAGCACCTCCACGGCTACGTGACCCACCTGGGCGCACGGGCACCCTCGTGGCGAGACACATCGGGATTCCTTTTGGATTGCAGGGGATCCTAACAGCAGACCTCGGCCGGCTGAGGGCAAAAAAGAGCGCAAGTGCGCTTGGTCTCGCTTTGGCTGAACGAGTTCTTCCCTGAGGCAGCCTTCAAGCCGTGATGACGGCATAAGCTCCCCCGTCAAGCAGACACTTCTAGCGGATATTCAGGCGCAAGCCAAGGCCAACCGCGACATGGCGGCGTTTGCCGACCTCGACTGGCACTCGTGAATCGACGCAGGAGAGCACGATTGCTTTGGGGAACTGACCGGTGGCCGCCTTGCGGACTTGCTCTTTGTGATTCCGCAACGTCACCTCCCCACTGGAGAAGCGGGCATTGCCTTCCTTCAGCAGTTCAATCCCCCAGTGCTCGCGCCAGCCACTTCATGCACGGATCCGTTCCCCGGCAGATGCCCTCCTCGGGGATCAAGTCGGGCACGATGTTGATCTTGCGGAGCATATCGTTGGGCTGCGACTGAACGCCTGTCAGCAGCACGATGACGTTACGCTGCCGGAGAGGAAGAATGGCATCCTCCAGGGCGTAGAGCCCCGACTGATCGATGTAGGGGACGCGCTCCATTCGAATGATCAGTGCCCGGATGTCTGGGTTCAGGGCCGACGCCAGTTCTTGCAGGCGGGCGGTGAATCCGAAGAACAGCGGACCGTAGAGGTGCTTCACGAAGATGCGATCCTTGTACCTGGCATAGAGCTCTGCCTCGTCTTCCCACGGGTCCTCTTTCAAGGGTGCGACCGATGATTCCGTTTCCGCCAGGTCACTGGCCTTCTTCATGAACAGGACGCTGGCCAGGACGATCCCGAGGCCCACTGCGTGGATCAGATTGCCAAACACGGTGATGCCGAGCACCGCGAGCAAGACCACCGCGTCAGCGCGCGGCACATCACGGAGGTGCCTGAGACCCTTGTAGTCGATGATGGCAAAGCCGACGGGAATGAGCAGCCCTGCCAGCACACTCAACGGAATGTAGGCCGCAAACTGGCCCGCCCCAAGCAGGATCGCGAGCAGCAGCAAGCCATGGACCACGCCGGACAGCCGCGTCTTGCCGCCGGCCGTGATGTTCACCACGGTGCCCTTGGTCGCCCCGGCTCCAGGGATGCCGCCAAACATTGCCGCGATGGTGTTGCCGATACCTTGCCCGATGAGTTCGCGCCGACTGTCGTGCTTGGTCTTGGTCACGTTGTCGGCGATGACCGAGGTGAGCAGGGAATCAATCGAACCCAGCAAGGCCAGCGTGATCCCGGAGCCAACGACGAGCGGCAGATGCTCCGGGACGGCGGCGAAGATGATGCCCACCTGCAGGGTGGGTAGTCCGGTGGGGATGGCGCCAATGAGTGGCACGTCGAAACCGGCAGCCCGCGACACCAACGTGCCCGCCAGCAGCGCGACGAGGACCGACGGCACGGCCTTGGTCAGTCGTGGAAAGAGGTAGTACACCGCCACCGTGATCCCGCCCAGCAGAACGGCTCCCGCATTGATCTGGCGGAGGGGTGTGCTGATTTGCGTGAAGACATCCAGCGTGGTCTTGGGCGAAGCCGACCCGAGAAAGGGCCAGACCTGCAGCGTGATGATGATCAGTCCAACGCCACTCATGAAACCCGAGATCACCGGATAGGGGAAGTAGCGGATGTACTTTCCCACTCCCAGGAAGCCGAGGGCGATCTGAATCAGACCGCCGAGCATGAAGGCCAGCAGGATGATGCCCATTCCTGCTTCGATACTGCCCGCCTCCGCGATGCCCAGGGCCACGATGGATGCCGATACCACCGTCATCGGTCCCGTTGGTCCTGAAGCCTGAGTGGCCGTTCCGCCCAGCGCTGCGGCCAAGACGCCCACCACGATGGCACCATAGAGCCCCGCTGCCGCGCCGAGACCGGATTGAACGCCAAAGGCCAGAGCCAGAGGCAGCGCGATGATCCCGGCCACCATTCCGCCTGAAAGATCTCCCTTGAGGTTTCGAACGTCGTAGAGCGTCCTGCGGGTTCGACCAGCAGGATGCCTGGCCGGTTCGGAGTTCATGTTCGTGCCTTTCGGGCCCCACTTCGTGAGGGCGGATGGGTTGTGAGGTCAGCCCAACGCGTAGTATCCGTGATCACTCACCCGGCCCATCCTCGGCCGGCGGCTGCTGGCTGGGGCCCCCACGTCATTCGCAGGCAATCCCCAGGTACGCCGCGCAGGCGGCGGTGCATCGGCGCGTCGATGAGGCCTGGGCACACGAGGTTCACGCGCATGCCCGTGTTCGTGGTGGCGCAGGGTCGAGGTGTACCGCTTCTCCTCGCCTGCACTAGCGGACGCCACGCCGGTGGCGCAGCGGCGACATCGGCCGAGGCGGCGGCCAGCGCGGCGAAGACATGACTAGCGGCGCGGGGCGTCGGTGCCGCGAAGCAAGTCCCAGAGGCCGCGCGGGGAGAGAATCTGAAGCGGCGCGCGCTTGTCATGCTTCAGCACCGCCGCATCCCCCGTCACCAGCACATCGGCACCGCCGGCGACTGCCGACGCGACCACCCACTCATCGTCCGGATCACTGATTCCCAACGCGAGGTGTTTCGCGGGAGTCTTCACGACGAGGCCGTCGCGCAGCTGCGCTCGATCTCGTCAATGGTCTTCTTCGGCACCTTGAACTTCGTGCGGAGCTTCGTCCGCAGTTCGGTCAGGACCACTTCCCCAACCACCAGGTCGTGCTCGAGCAGCACGTGGGCGAACAGGTCGGCGCACAAGCCGCGCGTGGCGAACGCAGCGATGAGGACGTTGGTGTCGAAGAAGACCTTCACGACACGTCGCGGAAGACGTCGTCGTCGGTCAGGTAGCCCTGTGATTCGGCGAGCGGCAGTACGCGGCGGCGCACGCGCTCGAAGCGGAGCAGCGCGAGCTGCCGGCGCAGCGCGTCACGGGCGAGGTCGCTCCGCGTTCGACCTGTGCGCGCACACGCCTGATCGAGCTCTCGTTCGAGCGCCTCGTCCAGGCGAATCGTGATGGTCGATGTCTTCATGTACGACATCGTAACACAGCGCGTCGACTCCGATCGGCGCGACGCGCATGCAGTCGGCGAGACTCGCCGAGGCCGGTCGCCACCGGCATCAGAGTGCAACGAACCAGGCGCAGAACCGCTGCCACGCGGCGAACTGGTAGCCGTACAGGAACGACCAGTGATACGCCAGCAGGACCACCAGCGCGAATGGGAAGACGTTCCACCGCTTGTGGGAGACCCAGTCCCAGATGCTCAGCCCGATCAGCATCAACTGGGCCAGCACGAACCCGACGAGCGGGACGTTGGGCGTGCCCTCGATGAGCGGCAGGTGGGGCACCAGCGACGGCAGGTAGATGGAGATGATGCGGTCGGTGACCGGCGTGAACATCGGGAACACCGTGGCCACCATGAACCTGGCGTGGATCACCGGTCGCTTGCGGAACCAGATGGCCAACCCGTAGAGGATGCCGAACGCGACGAGTGAGTTGATGACCAGGGCCGCGAACGCGAAGTGGCCGGGTTCGAGCCGCGGGGCGCCAGAGAGCCTGTACTTCAGCAGGTCCAGGGTGGTGACGACCAACACGGGCACCAGCACGTACGAGCCCCTGCCGACGCGCCGGTGCCAGGCGAACTGCTTCGCGCGGATCAGCAGCGGCTGGGCGACGAGCATCAGGCACCACAGGATCAGCGCAGTCCCATGCGCATGCTGGCGCCAGGTGTCCAGGTGGGAGAACCTGGTGAAGTACGTGAACCAGAAAGCCGCCAGCATGCACCCGAAGAACGCGGCGAAGTAGAGGTGACTCGTCTGGTAGAGGGCTCGCTCGAGTCTCATCGGGATCCCTGATGCCTCGCCGCCGATGTCGCCCCGTTCGCGTCGAAGTTCATCGCGTGGCTCACTCTCGATGCCAGGCGAACTCGGCGACCAGGGGGCGGTGCGCCGACAGGCGCCCGGCAGACCCCGCCAGCAGCCCGAGTTGGTCGAGTTCCGACTGCGGCAGGTCGGCCGTGTCGAGGATGTAGCCACTGCGCAGCGTGAGTGCGTGCGGACCGTAGAGCACGAAGTCCATCGCCCTGGAGGGAAAGGGGGTGCCGCGGCCATCCCAGGTCCATGCCTCCGATCCATCGAGGTGGCGGAGTTCGGCCGCGATCAGTCCGGCATGCGGAGGGCGATAGGGGCCAGACAGAGCCACCATCGGTAAGGGCGTGCTCACAAGGTTGAAGTCGCCGGCGACGATCAGGCCGTCGACCCGCGTTCGCTCGAGCACCAGCCGGATGCGCCGGCGGATCTCGCCGGCCTCGACGATGCGCCGTTCTTCCTGCCAGCTTCCCGGGTCGTTGCCGCAGCACTGCAGGTCCGTTGTCACGAGCAGCAGGCGGCGTGTGCCGACCAGGGCCACCACGCCGTTGACGGGAATGCCCCCGTCCATGCTGAAGGCGGGCTCGAGATCCCCCGCGGCGGCCATCCGCTCGTGGAGCCGCCGCCGTGCGGCTTCGGGATAGGGCACGACGTCGGAGAACTCGGGCAGGCGCTCGAGGGGCATCCGGCTGACGATCACGCCACGCTGGCGCCCGCCGCTCGCACCGTAGTCGATGTACCACTGGTCCGCGCGGTTGGCCGTCAGTCCCGCCAGGGCGTCGCGGATCTGCTGCTCGTTGGTGGACGGCGACACCTCGTCCAGCAGCAGGACGTCGGCTCGCGCTCGTCGCACCAGCGCACGAAACGCCGCCGGGTCCTTCACGAACGCATCGCTCGACAGGTTCCACGAGAACACGCGGACGCCGCCGACGGCCGCCGTGGTGCCAGAGTCTGCCCGCTGTGCGCTTCGGAGGTCAGCGGCCTGCGACTGCTGGACCGATGCCGCCGTGGTGCCCCGGGCACCGGTCATGACGAGGAGCGACAGGACACCGCAGGCGAGCGCCCCTGCACGTCCGTCGACGATCGCGGGCAGCATCATGACTGGCTCCGGCGCCCCTACCTGCGCGGCGCGACGCGCGGGAACTCCGCGATCCGGATGTTGGTGCAGCCGTACGGCAGCAACGTCACGTCTTCGATCGGCTCGGTCGAGATCGGCCGCGCCGGGTCCGACAGGGCGCGCTCGGGCACCGACAGCTCGCCGGCCCAGCCGCGCTGGATCTTCCAATCGGGAATGCGCTGCCCGCGAGCGGTGGCCATCACGCCGGCGCCCTCGGGCGAGAACGGGCGTTCACCGATGGGCCGCTCCTCGAACCGGAAAGCGCCCTCAGCGCCAGTCTGGTCCACCACGAGGCCGTAGTTCCACGCCGTGGTCGGTCTCACCTCGAAGTCGGCGTGGGGCAGTTCGCGGTGAGGCTTGTCGGCATTGACGCGGGTCCACGCCTCGCCGATTCGCAGCGCATAGACGAGCGGCCCCCGCTCCACCGACACGGCGTCGTGGTGGCGCGAGGACACCACGGCGCGCATCGGCAGGCGCAGCGTCAGCACCTGCTTTCCCGTCCACTGCTGCTCGACGCGGTGCGGCGCGCCTGGCGTCATCGGTGAAGGGGCGCCGCCGTCTCTTCGCACCGTTGCGCCTGCCGTCCACGCCGGCACGCGCAGGTGCAGCGGGAATCGCACCGGACGCGACGGCTCGACGATGACCGTGACCTCCTCGCGGAACGGGTAGCCGGTCTCGACAGTGATCGTCACGGGCACCCCCCGCACCGTGTCGCGCACCTGGCACGGGGCCCATGCCGCGACGGCCAGCCCGTCGTCGGCGCTGCGCATCCACAGGTGCGACACGAGCTTGGGCCACCCCTGGTGCATGTTCGCCGTGCAGCAGCCGTAGTTCGGCTCGAGCCCGAACAGGTTGGACTCGGGCCCGTTGGTGGACCAGCCGTGCTCGGGATTGATGGTGCACTGCACCTGGTTGACCTGCTGGTCGTACTGATGCGACCAGCCGTCCGGCGCGATGGCGGCGGGCAGCGCGTTGAACGCGACCCGTTCGAGGCGATCGGCGAAGGCGGGATCCCCGAACACGGAGAACAGGTGCTCGAGCGAGTACATGTACTCGACGACGGCGCACAGCTCCGTGCCCTGGAGCGGATTGCGGCCCGACAGGCACTCGTCGCCCGAGAACATGCCCGTCACCTGTCCGTGGTGCCGATCGAGGACGGCGATCATCTCTGCGGCGAACTCGCGATCGCGTGGCCGCCGATCGAGGCGCCACGACAAGGCGGAGGCTTTCGTGGCCATCGCGAGGTTGACCACGTGCCTGGTCCACGTCCAGAGACCGCGGCGCGGGGTGGGGATGGCCATGTCTTCACGCGCGAACAGCCGCCGGTAGTCGACGCCCTGCTGACGCAGCTTGCGCGCCAGATCGAGCAGCCACGCCTCCCGTGTGTGCTCGTACGCGTGGAAGATCGGAATCAGTCCCTCGAACCACCTGAACCGCCCCCAGTCGTACAGGGGCGTGCGGTCGAGCCCAGCCGACATGGCGCGCAGGCTCCGCATCACGGCCTCGAGCACGCGCGCGTCGCCCGTGGCGTCGTGATGCTGCGCGAGCACCTTGTTGGCCAGCAGGATGGCCCACATGTCGTATCGCTTCGCGACGGCGTCGACGGGGTAGGGTCCGTACCACCCATCGGCCCGCTGCGTGCGGACGATGTGATCCACGTAGCGGGTGATGCGCTCCTGCATCCCCCCGTGGCCAAGCTGCCAGGCGAGCGGGATCGCACCGTCGAGCCAGTACGGCGCGCGCTCCCAGCCCTCGGCTTCGCCGCCGAACCACTGGCTGCGCGCGACATCGGGCCAGAACTGGTCGAGATGGCCGGTGAGCCCGTCGGCCTGAATCTGGAGTTGCCGAAGCAGCCAGCCCATCGGGCGGATGGCGCCCACCGGCAGCGGACGGAACACGGGCGCTGCGAGGTCACCGTAACCGGCTGCCGCCGCGGGTGGCGCGACCGGTTGCCCGGCCGGCTGCACGTGTGGTGGTGTCGCAGCGTCGGGTGACGCGGCCCCCGCCGCGACGCCAGCGGTCATTCCCGCGAGAAAGGCGCGTCGGTCCATGCGGCGATTATGCCCGAGCCACCCCAGCCGATCCGCCTGCCGTGTTCGGCTGGCGAACCACGTTCGTTCTGGATTGTGTTCACGACCATCGGCACGCGACGTGCCATGGCCGGGCGAGTCACTTCCCCTCCTGCCTCGCCATGGAGGTCCGCCATGTCAGTCCCGTTTCGTCATCGCACTCGCCAACGCGTGGTCTCGGACGCGCGCGGCTTCACGCTCATCGAACTGCTGGTCGTCATCGCGATCATCGCCATCCTGATCGGCCTGCTCCTGCCGGCCGTGCAGAAGGTCCGCGAGGCCGCGAACCGCGCTCAGGCGGCCAACAACCTCAAGCAGCTGGGCCTGGCCGTGCACAACGTGTACGACCGTACGGGTCACCTGCCGCACAGCCTCGAGGACATCCTCATCGGGGGCACGACGACGTTCGACGACGCGGAGGACGGCTACAAGTTCGTGGCGCTGCGCCTGACCGACAAGGCCGTCTCCCTTTTGGCCGAGCCCGTACCGGGCATCACGGGGACGGACAGCCTCGTGCTCGACATGACGCTGACCGATGGACGGCTGGTCGCCTCGGAGATCCGGTCGTTCCCGACACCGGGGGCCGCCACCAATCGCCAGCAGATGTACAAGCGCATCGACCGCGCACAGATCGAAGCGGTCGGCGCCCTCGTCGGCCTGCTGCCCTACGTCGAGCAGGACAGCCTGACAGCGAGGCTCCTGCAGATGCTCGCCAATCCCGATTCCGACGTCGATGAGGCGATGCGCTCGCTCTCCGACGATGGCGGCACGACGTTCTCGGTGCGCGGCCTGCAGCGGGCGGCCAACCCCGCGTTCTGCGACGGGTCGGTGAAGGTCTTCTGCGACGGGTCGGTGCGGCCGATCTTCACGCGCTTCGTCCAGGACGTGCTCAGGGCGATGGAGATCGGCGCCTATGGCGAGAACGGGACCAACCTGCCCGCCGTGCAGGTGCCGGGCGGACTCGGGCATCCCGGGGCGTTCACGTTCACGGGGCTGCGCCAGGGCGTCAGCGCGCTGGTCGTCGACAAGCGCCTGCGCAAGGAACTCGTCGCGCTGGTGAAGCAGGCCACCGACGCCGCAAAGAGCGGACAGAACGACCTCAAGGAGCAGTTGCTTGCCACCGTGGCCGAAAAGCTCGGTCAGGGGCGTGGCACAGCGCTGCCCGCCGTCCAGGCCGACGGGCTCATCGCCATCGCGAAGAGCCTCTGACGGCGGGGGTCGTCCGGGGGGCGCGTCACCACCGCCTGGGCCGCTCGGTCACGGGCGTGAGGCGCCCCCGTTCACGTGCCGCAGGCGAGCGCACGCGCCGACGCGGCGAACCACCGGCTGTCGGTCGAGGTTCGCTCTGGCTCCGCATAGGCCTTGGCCGCGAGCGCCATCGCGCGGGCGTAGAGGGCACAGGCCGCCGGCTTGTCATCGGCGGCCGCGAGGTGTGCCTCGACGATCCCCAGCGTGACCAGGTCGCGCTGGTGGTTCCGAATCCGTGGAGATCGTGGGGTCTTCGGCTGCCACGGCCCTGGCGCGAGCGACGTACGCGCGTGTCCGGGCCCGCAGCCCCTCCACGTGCGCAACCCGTGCGGCGTTTGCGAGGGCGCGAATCAGCACCAGCCTGGCCGTCCGGTTCTTCCCATCGGCCGCCAGCAATGGCTCGCGCATGGCAATGCTCCGGTCGTAGTAGGTCAGGGCCTCGGCGCGCCGATCGGTCCACGCGAGCGCGGCCGCCATGTTGGCCAGGTCGATGGCCACGTCGAACTGGATCTGGCGGACGGACGGCGCGGCCGCCAGCCGTCGCTCGTCGAGGTCGAGAGCCCGCGCGTACCGCCTGATGGCCTCCGCCGTCTGCTGGGCCTCGAGCAGCAGGGCGCCGTAGTACTTGTCCACGAGCGCCACGTTGCGCATGCGGTCGGGGTCGTCCGGGCGTGCGCGCCACAGGGCTTCGAACAGGCTCCCGGCACGCTCCCAGTGGTCCATCGCCCCCGGGGCCCGAGCAAGGGCGATGGCGCGGTTGAAGTGCGCGCTGGCGAGCATGCGCCGGAGTTCGTCGTCTGTGGGCGCGCGCCCGACAAGGGCCTCGGCTGTCGTGAGGGCCCGGGCCGCGGTCCGCAGCGACTCGGGACGCCTGCCGAGCGATTGCTCAACGACGGCCAGCGTCCGAAGCGCGTGGACGAGTTCGAGCCCTGCGTCTCGCCACAGGACGGAGCCCTGGAGCGCGTCGAGGATCCGGATGGCGCGCGTCAGGTTGGCGTGCGCGCCCGCGTAGTCGCCGAGATTCGCGGTTTGCACGTCGCCCTGCGCGCGGGCGATCTGCTTGTATCCCTTCGCCAGCTCGAGTTGCAGGGAAGCGTCGCCGCCGCTCGACGCGAGCGTATCGAGATAGCCGAGCGCCTCCGCCACGATCATCCGGCGCACGTCGGTGCTGCCGTCGAGGCGCGCCACGGCGTCGTGCACCTTGAAGATCAGCGCGTTGGCGAGCGCGCGCACGTCGTTGAAGCGGGCCTCGGCACGCGCGCGTTCCGCGATCGCCTGCTGGCGCTGCCAGAGCGCGACACCCAGGCCTGCCGTGATGGCGACCAGGGCCAGCGCCACGGCCGCGACGGCCAGCCGATGCTGCGCCGCGAGCTTGCGCAGGACGTAACCGAGCGTGGGCTCGCGGGCCGTGACGACCTTGCCGCCGAGGAACCGCGCCACGTCGTCCGAGAGTTCCTCGGCAGACGCGTAGCGGTCGCCGGCATCCACGTGCATCGCCTTCTGCACGATGGCGTCCAGATCCCCGCGCAGCCGTGACCCGGGATAGGGCAGGGCACCGGAGGCCGCCGCGCTGACACGGCGGTACGGCCCACGTCGCACCTGGTCGATCACCTCGTCGATCGTCCGCCCGGACGTCTCGTACGGTCGTCTGCCGGCCAGCATCTCGTACAGCAGGACGCCGAGCGAGTAGACATCGCCGGCGGTCGTGACGGGCAGGCCCCGCAGCTGCTCGGGACTCGCGTAGTCAGGCGTCAGGGGCCCGTGACCCCACGCGGCGAGGGTCTCGCCGGCGCCTGCCCCATCGGCCGGCACCTCGGCGGCAAGCAGCTTCGCGATGCCGAAGTCCAGCACCTTCGGCATGCCGTCTGCCGTGACGAGGATGTTGGCCGGCTTCAGGTCACGGTGCACGATGCCATGCTGGTGCGCGGCGTGCACGGCGGAGCAGATCTGGCGGAACATGCGCAGCCGCGACTCCAGCGACGTCCGCCGCTCGCCCAGCCAGTGGGTGACGGGACTGCCGGCCACGTGCTCCATCACGAGGTACGCGTGGCCGGTGGGCAGCGTGCCGCCGTCGAGCAGCGTCACGATGTGCGGGTGGTGCAGGGACGCGAGCGCCTGGCGTTCCAGCTGGAACCGACGTGCGACGAGCGGGTCGGAGATCGGACTCCGCGTGACCTTGATCGCCACGTCGTGCTCGAAGTCGTCGTCCGCGCGCGCGCCCAGGAAAACAGTCCCCATCCCGCCGCGGCCCAGTACGCGAACCAGGCGGTACGCCCCGATGCGCGTCCCGATGGCAGGGCCGTCGGTCGTGCCATCGGGATCACCGGGCACGGCCAGTGGTGCCAGGAAGCCTGTGGAGGCCTCGTGTGCCGCGAGCAGCGAGTCGACTTCGGGCCGGAGATCGGCCGCGCAGTTCTCGTCGAGGAATGACGGCCGCGCATCAGGCGGCAACTGGATGGCGGCCTCGAACACCTCGGCCACTGCCTGCCAGTCCGTGTCGCTCATGACGCGCCGTCTCCGGTCGTGCCCGATGACCCGGCCGTGAGCTCGCGGTAGAGCCAGGCCCTGGCAAACGCCCACTGCCGCTTGACCGTCGCGGGCGAACTCTCGAGGATCGCGGCCGTCTCCTCGATCGACAGCCCGGCGAAGTACCGCAGTTCCACCACACGCGCCTTGTCTGGCGCGAAGATGCTCAGGGCCGAGAGCGCGCGATCGAGATCCTCGTGATCCAGTTCGGCGGAGGCCGGCATGGCGAGGCTGTCGAGGTCCACGCGGATCGCGTCGGGTCCGCCGCGCTTGAGGGCCCGCCGCTGCCGGGAGTGGTCGACGAGGATGCGCCGCATCGCGGACGCGGCAGCCCCGTAGAAGTGTCGACGGCTCTCCAGCCGCATGTCGCGCAGGGCAGAGAACCTGAGGTACAGCTCGTTTACAAGGGCTGTCGGCTGCAGCGTGTGGCCGTCGCGCTCGTGCCTCAGGAACCCGTCCGCCATGTGACGCAACTCCCCGTAGACCAGCGCCAGCAATTCCTGCATGGCGCCGGCGTCGCCGTCGTTCCAGCGATCGAGCAGCTGTGTGACGTCTCCCATGTGTGGCGTGACTCGCCGGGATTCTAGCTCACGGCCGAGTTCGGTCCCCGGGCTGAGCCGTTTCTCACGCCGTTGTCGCCACGTGGGGAAACGACATCTCTCGGAGGACTCTGATGCACTCGCGAACGGCGGCCGTGGGCCGAACGGACCTGGGACGGGAACATGCGCGCGGCGTGGCGCGACTGGTGCTGGCGCTCCTGCTCGTGATGGCCGGCACCTTGATGGCCGCGAGCACGTCGGCGGCGGCCACGTTCACGGTGAACACGACCAGCGACACCGACGACGGCACCTGCAATGGCGCGCACTGCAGCCTGCGAGAGGCGTTGAACGCCGCTCAGGCCGGCGGGCCCCATACGATTGCCTTCAACATCCCTGGGGCGGGCGTGAAGACGATCGTGGTCGGGTCGTGCCTGCCATTCGTCGTCCGCGCCGTGACGATCGACGGCTACACGCAGCCAGGGTCGAGCCCCAACACGAACCCGACGGGCGCCATCAACGCGGTGCCGCTCATCGAGATCCGGGGGACCTACCTCGGGGGCGGGGGCGGTTGCGCCACGGGCCTCTCCGCGATCTTCGGCGACGCCGCCTTTACGCTCCGGGGCGTCGTGATCAACGGGTTCGGGAACCACGTGATCACGACCCTTGCGTCCATGACCGTGGAAGGCTCGTTCATCGGGACGACGGCAGACGGCATGGCGCCCTTCGTCAGCGACCCGGATAATGCGGGAGCAGGCCTGATCATCGACGGCGGCACGATGACGATCGGCGGGACCACACCGGCCTCGCGCAATCTGATCTCGGGCAACCGCCAGGGCCTGTTGTCGGGTACCAGTCCCCAGGCGTCCAACACCACCATCGCCCGAGGCAACCTGATCGGCACCAACAAGCTCGGGACCGCCGCGATCCCCAACCGATGGGGATTCGTCTCCGGCGGCTGCAATGGCGGCAACGCCACCGTGCAGTTCGGCGGCAGCACGCCGGCGGACCGCAACGTCGTGTCTGGCAACCAGTTGGCCGGCATCCTCGTCGGCGGCGGTGGAGGCGGCTGCGCCGGCTACACCGCCACCAACAGCTTCATCAAGGGCAACTTCATCGGCACCGACGTCTCCGGCACACTGCCGCTGGGCAACGGCCAGCAGGGCGTGTACATCCAGACGGGTCCGGACTTGTTCGTGGGCGGGCCCGCGCCCGGCGAGGGCAACGTCATCGCCTACAACGGTCTCCAGGGCGTGGTCGCACTGCAGAACAGCGTGGCGCGGGGCATCCGCATCCTCGGCAACCGCATCTTCGGCAACGGCGGCATCGGCATCGACCTGCAGGGCGCCGGGGGCGTGACAGGCAACGACACCGGGGACGCCGACGAGTTCCTGCAGAACTTCCCGGTGATCACCAACGTGATCCCGAACGGCCCCAGCACGACGATCCAGGGGACGCTCTCGAGCGTGGCCAACCGGACGTATCGCATCGAGTTGTTCGTCAACGACACGGCCGACGCGAGCAGCCACGGTGAGGGTCAGACCTTCATCCTTGCCACCAGCGTGACCACCAACGGCAGTGGCCTGGGCACCTTTTCGATGCCCGTGCCGATGGCCATCACCACCACACAGTTCGTCACCGCGACCGCAACCGACCCGGATGGGAACACCTCCGAGTTCTCCGAACTCAGCGCCAACCTTGCGCTCACGCACGCCGACACGCCAGACCCGGCGGCGGTCAATCAGAACGTGACGCACACCCTGTCGGTGGCCAACCCGAGTCCGGCGTTCCCGTCGGGACCCGTGACGCTGACCTACACCCTGGCCCCGGGCGCCACGCTGGTGAATGACGGCGGCGGCACGGCCGCGGGTTCAACCGTGACCTTCGCCCTGGGGGTCATCCCGCGCGGCGCCACGGTGGGGCGGACGGTCTCGGTCCGCTACGCGTCGGTCGGGCCCAAGCAGAGCACGGCCACGATCACGAGCGCGATCAACGACCCGAATCCGGCCAACAACACGGCGGCCGCGACGACCACGGTGACCGTGCCACCGACCCTCTTCACGATCAGCGGGCAGGTGCGTGACCTGAACGACACCGGCGTGCCGGGCGTGACGATGACGCTGTCCGGGTCGCAGGCGGCCACGCTGACGACCGACCTCGAGGGGCGGTATGTCTTCGCGGGCCTGCTGGCCGGTGGCACCTACACGGTCACCCCCAGCAAGGCGACGTTCGCGTTCAACCCGCCGAGCCAGACCTTCCCGAATCTCGCCAAGGACGAGATCGCGCAGTTCTTCGTGGCACAGGTCGGCACCTTCACGCGCTACTTTGCCGAGGGCGCCACGGGGGACTTCTTCGACACGCAGCTCGCGCTGCTCAACGCCACCGGCCAGCCCGCCGTCGCCACCGTGACGTTCCAGCGGCCCGCGCCGCAGCCCGAGGTGTCCACCGTCGTGAACCTGACCGGCCTGCAGCGGGTGACCATCGACCCGAAGGCGCTCGGCCTGACCGCCGCCGAGTTCTCGACCGTCATCACCTCCACGCAGCCGATCGTCGCCGACCGCACCATGACCTGGGATCCGAGCGGCTACGGCAGTCACGCCGAGACCAGCGTCGGGCGGCCGCTCACGCAGTGGTTCCTGGCCGAGGGCGCCACCATCGACGGCTTCGACCTGTTCTACCTGATTCAGAACCCGGGCGACGTCACCGCGGAGATCGAGGTGCGGTATCTGCTGCCCGCGCCGGCCGCGCCCATCGTCAAGACCTACAACGTGGCGCCGCGCAGCCGCTTCAACATCTGGGTCAACACCGAGGACCCGGCCCTGGACGAGGCCGAGCTCTCGGCCTCGATCACGGTGACCAACGACGTGCCGGTCATCGTCGAGCGCGCGATGTACCGCCCGGTGGGCACGCAGCTGTTCGGGGCCGGACACGAGAGCATGGGCGTCGAGGCGCCCGCGCTCGAGTGGTTCTTCGGCGAGGGGGCGACCGGGGCGTTCTTCGACCTGTTCTTCCTGATCGCCAACCCGTCGGCGCAGGTCGCGCAGCTCGAGGCCCGCTACCTCAAGCCCGACGGCACGGTGATCACACGGACCTACGCCGTGCCGGCCAACAGCCGCTTCAACATCTGGGTGGACTTCGAAGGGCCGGAGCTGGCCGATACGGCGGTGAGCACCACCCTGCGCGTGCTCAACGACGTGCCGGTGGTGGCCGAGCGTGCGATGTGGTGGCCCGGGTCGTTCACGAGCTGGCACGAAGGCCACAACACCGCCGGCGCGACCGCGGTCGGCGAGAAGTGGGCCCTGGCCGAGGGCGAGGTCGGCGGGCCCCGGCAGCCTCGAGACCTACATCCTGATCGGCAACACGTCGGCCTTTGCCGGCACCGCGCGGGTGACGCTCACCTTCGAGGACGGCACGCAGGCCAGCAAGGACGTCCCGCTCGAGCCCAACAGCCGCACCAACGTCCCCACCAGCCTCGACTTCCCGGCAGCGGTCGGCAAGCGCTTCGGCACCGTCGTCGAGAGCCTCGGCCCGACGCCCGCGCAGATCGTCGTGGAGCGCGCCATGTACAGCAACGCCGGGGCCGTCCAGTGGGCCGCCGGCACCAGCGCCCTGGCCACCCGCCTGCGGTAGCGGGAGGGGGCGTGCCGAGCGGGGTACGCGAGCAGGAATGCTCGGGAATCCCACGATTCCCGAGCGCTTACAGAACTATTACAGAGCCGGGCGGGTCGGCCGTGGCATCGTAAGCACTCCATGAGTGCCCCTGTCAAAGTCACCTCGCTCTATGGCCGCAAGGCGGCCGCCGGTCACGGCTACAACTGGATCACCATCATCGCGATGACGGCGTTCCACATCGGCGCCGTGGCCGCGTTCTTCTATATCGACTACGGCGCCATCCTGACCGCCGTGATCATGTGGTTCGTCGCCGGCAGCCTCGGCATCGGCATGGCGTACCACCGCCTGCTGACGCACCGCGGGTACAAGACCTACAAGTGGGTCGAGTACTTCCTCACGATCTGCGGCACGCTGGCGCTCGAAGGCGGCCCGATCTTCTGGGTGGCGACCCACCGCATCCATCACCAGCACTCCGACCACGAGGGCGACCCGCACACGCCGCGCGAGGGCACCTTCTGGGCGCACATGGGCTGGATCTTCATGGGCAGGGCGATGCACCACAACACCGAGGTGCTGCGCCGCTACGTGCCCGACCTGGCCAAGGACCCCGTTCATGTCTGGCTCACGTCGTGGCACTGGGTGCCCCAGGTGGTGCTCGGACTCGCGTTCCTCGCGTTCGGCGGCATCCCGTACGTGCTGTGGGGCATCTTCTTCCGCACGACCTACGGCCTGCACGCCACCTGGCTCGTCAACTCGGCTACGCACCTCTGGGGTTCGCGCCGGTTCAAGACCAAGGACGACTCCACCAACCTCTGGTGGGTCGCGATGCTCACGTTCGGCGAGGGCTGGCACAACAACCACCACGCCCACCCGGTGTCGGCGCGCCATGGCCTGGCCTGGTACGAGCTCGACATCAACTACATCAACATCAGCATCCTGCGAGCGCTGGGCCTCGTCTGGGACGTGAAGGTGGCGCGCCTCGAGCACGTCCACCGCATGCCGCAGCAGACCGACGACGCCGTGGACATCTCCTCGGCGGAGCCGCTGATCCTCGAGCGTCCGGGCAAGGTCGGGGCCGAGCTCTGAGAAGGTAGGGCCCGCTGTCCCCAGCGCGGCCCGCACAACGATGGGCCGGGCTCGGAGAGCCGGCCCTACCGTCGCTTCCGCCTTCCGCCTTCCGCCTTCCGCCTTTCGTATCCTTCTCCCTTTCCCCTTTCCCCTTTCCCTTTCTCCTCCCTTCCCCCGCGTCCCGCTACAATCGCCCCGTGACGCGCCGCAACACAGCGACGATCGTCTTCGTGGCGCTCTGCGTCGTCCTCGTGGCGGCGGCGGTCGGGCTCAACATCGGCTGGATTTACGTCCATGGCCGCAGCCTGCTGACGCTCGTCCTCGGCGTGCTGGCGTTCGCGCTCATCATCGCGGGCATCATCATCTACACCGTGTTTCTCGTCCGCGAACTGCGCCGCAACGACCAGCAGGACGCCTTCCTCAACGCCGTCACGCACGAACTGAAGACGCCAATCGCGTCCATTCGTCTGTACCTGCAGACGCTGCAATCGCGTGAGCTGACCGACGCGAAACGGGCGGAGTTCTACGCGACCATGCTGGCCGACGCCGATCGCCTGCAGGAGACTGTCGAGCAGGTGCTGAAAGCCGGAGCGGCGGGCCAGCGGGTGGCGCTCCAGCACCGCGCACCCGTCGACGTGGCCGCGCTCGCGGGCGAGGTGCTCGACGTCGCGCGGCTGCGCCACCACCTCTCCCCCGACACCCTGACCCTGGCCGTCGCGGCCCCCGGCGGCGCCTTCGTCGAGGGCGACGCCGAGGAACTGCGGAGCGTGCTCTCCAACCTGCTCGACAACGCCGTCAAGTACTCGCGCGAACGGCTGCACGTGGCGCTGGAGGTGGCCGTGCCGCGCGAGGACGTGGTGCGCGTGCGCGTGACCGACCAGGGTGTGGGCATCCCCGCGTCACAGTTGAAGCGGATCTTTCGCCGCTTCCACAGGTTCCAATGGCGCGGCTCGAAGGTGAAGGGCACCGGACTGGGGCTGTACATCGTGCGATCGATCGTCCGGCAGCACGGAGGCCGGGTGTTCGCCACGAGCGACGGCGAAGGGCGCGGGGCCACGTTCACGATCGAGTTGCCGCGCCTGGCGACCCCCTGAGCGGCGGCTTGCCGGGGCGCTGCCCGTCGTTGGGAGATTCTGAAGAATTCCTGAATCCGCCCTGAAAGACGTCGAGTACGGGGCCCCGACGTAATGTATGGTCTTGATCTGGACATGACCACCATCGCCCTCGCCGGGCCGGACCGCGGCTGATGGCTCGACTCCTCGTCGTCGAGGACGAGCCGCATCTGGCCGACGGCCTGCGGTTCAACCTGGAAGCGGACGGGCACGAGGTGACGGTCGTCGGCGACGGCGAGGCGGCGCTCACGTCGCTGGCCGAGGCCCGGGGCGAGTGTGACGCCGTCGTGCTCGATGTGATGCTGCCTGGCAGGGACGGGTTCGACGTGGCGCGCGAACTCCGCGCACGTGGCGACTTCGTCCCCATCCTCATGCTGACCGCCAGGGGGAGGCCCGAGGACGTGCTGCAGGGCCTGGACGCCGGGGTGGACGACTACCTGCCGAAGCCGTTCGAACTCCCCATCCTGCTGGCTCGCGTTC
This sequence comes from uncultured Acidobacteriota bacterium, assembly GCA_963715265.1. Taxonomy (GTDB): domain Bacteria; phylum Acidobacteriota; class Vicinamibacteria; order Vicinamibacterales; family Vicinamibacteraceae; genus Luteitalea. The sequence goes on along the minus strand of CAVQRQ010000016.1, from coordinate 101,582 downwards.
GGAGCCTCGTCCGGCGCAATGCGTGGGCGCGAACGACACCGCCGCCTGAACGGCGCCACGAAGTCTACCGTTTCGCCGACAACACGTTCGACCCGTCGACGCTCGAACTCCGGGTGGGAACCCTGCCCTACCACCTGACGGCGATGGAGGCCGACCTGCTGCAGTACCTGCTGCGCAACGCCGGCAAGGTCGTGTCCCGCAAGGCCATCCTCGAGGACGTCTGGAACCTGCACGAGGACACCGACACACGGGCCATCGACAACTTCATCGTGCGCCTGCGCCGCTTCCTGAACGAGGACCCGTCCAACCCGCGCCACGTCGTGACGGTCCGCGGTGTCGGCTACCGGTTCGTGGCCGAGCCGGCGGCTCCCGGCCGTTCGCCGGGCCCGGCGTCTCCCGACGGCCGCCGCGCAACCGAAGACTGAACGGCAACCGCTGCAGCACGCCAGGGATCGGTTGAAGCAGCTGTCCACGTCCGGGCGAGGCAGGGGCAGGGAGGCCAACGCAAGTTGGACTCGTGGCGCATCCTGCTATACATAGGCATCCATGGCTACGGTCGAGCCTGCCCGCGCGTGCTACACGCTGACCTGGGAGGTCAGGGAGGGTGAGGAGCGGACGTACGAATGGCCGGCCTCCAACGGCTGGGCCATCACCATCGGCCGCAGCGTGACCTCCGATGTGAGTGTCGAGCACCCGACCATCTCGCGACGGCATGCCGAGATGGCCGTGCGCGGCGGACAATGCTGGCTGCGCGATCTCGCCAGCACCTACGGCACGATGGTCAACGGCGCGCGCATCTCGGATGAAGTCGCCTTGACGCCTGGCGACACGTTCCACCTGGGGCGCACGCGGTTCGTCCTCGGACTCAAGGTCCCGCCGCCGGCGCCCGCCGTGATGATGGACGGCCCGCTGCCCGACCCGGCCACCACGATCGTCAGGCCGGTGGTGCCGATTCCCACGCAGACCCATCCGGCACCTGACGTGCCCTCGCCGCAGGCCGCCCGCCTGCTCAAGTTGCTCTCGGAGATCACGCGATCGCTCGTACAGCGGCGCAACCTCGACGACACCCTGCGCGGTGTCCTCGACCTGGTGTTCGAGGCGGTGGCGGCCGAGCGCGCGTTTCTGCTGCTGCGCGACTCGGCATTCGACCCGCTCACGCCGCGCGTGGCTCGCGCGGCAGACGGCCGCCCACTCACGAACGCCACGCTGAGCCGGACTGTCGTCAACGCCGTCATCCGCGATCGGGTGGCCATGCTCGCCGACGACGCGCTCGTGGACAGCCGACTGGACCTCGCGCAGAGCGTGCAGGTGCTCAGCATCCGATCGTTCCTGTGCGCGCCGCTGTGGAACCAGAACGACGTGATCGGGGTGCTGTACGCCGACACACCGAGGTCGCGCCGGTTCTCCGAGGACGACCTCGCCGTCTTCGTGGCGCTGGCCAACTACGCGGCGGTGGCCATCGAGCATGCACGACTGTCCGAGCGTGTCGCCGAGGAGTCGCGGCGACGCGAGCGCCTGCAGCGATATCACTCGCCCGGTGTGGTGAACCGCATCCTCAGCGCGACGACCGACCCCGGCGTGTTCGACACCCAGGTGCGCGACCTGACGGTGATGTTCGTCGACCTCGTGGGCTTCACCACGCTCTCGGAGGGCATGGAGCCCGACGCCGTCGCCGACCTGCTCAACGAGTTCTTCCACGAGATGGCCGACGTGCTGTTCGACCACCAGGGCACGCTCGACAAGTTCGTGGGCGACGCGATCCTCGCGGTGTTCGGCGCACCGCTCCCCCAGGAGGACCATGCGGCCAAGGCCGTCCGCGCCGCCCTGGACATGCGCAAGGCACTGGCGGACCTCAACGCGCGGCACCCCGACCGGGCGCCGCTGCGAACCCGCGTCGGCATCCACACCGGGCGCGCGCTCACGGGCGACATCGGCTCGCCGATGCGGTGCGAGTTCACGGTGCTCGGCGACGCCGTGAACACGGCCTCGCGCCTCGAGACGACAGTGGCGCAACCAGGGCAGATCGTGATCTCGAAGGCGACCCTCGACCGGACGGGCGACGAGTTCACCGTCATCCCGCTCGGACCGGTCACCCTGCGGGGCCGGCAGGCGACCATCGACGCGTACGCCGTCGAGGGGTGAAGGGCCAGGCACGCCGACTGCGAGGGCTGGATGCGGGACGCCGGCTTCTCCTCCACGCGGGTCGAGCACCTCGTCGGCCCCGACTCGATGGTCATCGGCATCAAGTAACCACACGGGCCCCGCAGGCCTTCACGCGTACCACGGCGCATCCGCCTGTCGGACGACGGCCGCGCGGCGCCGGTCTAGCGCGCCCGCGTGCGCCAGCCCTCGAGCGCGCGGGCGAACCGCGTCGTGTCGCGCTCGTACGCCGGATCGTCCACGAGGTTCCGGATCTCGTCGGGATCGGCACGAAGGTCGAAGAGTTGCCGATGGTCGTACTCGGGCCACTCGACGTACTTCCAGTCGCGGCGCACCACCCCCCATGACGAGGGAATGCGCTCGCGGCGCGTGATCGTCGGGTGCTCGTAGAAGAACTCGTCGCGCCAGGCGGGTGGACGGCTCCGCAGGTAGAGGGGCGACAGGTCGCGACCCTGCATCACCGCAGGCACCTTCTGACCGGCCGCCGCGACGATCGACGGCGCGACGTCGATGTTCAGCGCGAACTCCTGACGGGCGCGCCCGCGGCGCGACGCGGGCAGGCGCGGGTCGCGCACGACGAGCGGCACGCGAATCGACTCCTCGTACGGGTACCACTTGTCCGCGAGCCCGCGGTCCGCGTGGAAATACCCGTTGTCGCCGATGACGACAACGAGCGTGCGATCGAGTTCGCCCTGCGCGGCGAGCTCGTCCACCAGCCGGCCGATCGCCTCGTCCACTTCCGTGATCAGGCGGTAGTACCGGGTCATGTAGGCCTGGTACGACTCGGCGGTGTCGAAGCGCCAGTGGTACCGCACGCGTCCTTCGTTCGACTCGCTCGAGAGGAAGGGCGGCAGGGCCGCCATGAAGCGGGGGTCACCGTGCATCGGCGGCGGAATCGTCGCGCCCTCGTACTCACGCGCACTCCAGTCCTGCGGCAGGTACTGTTCCTTCGCGTTGTCCTCGGCATGCGCGGCGAAGAAGCCCACCGTGAGCAGGAAGGGCCGGTCCTTCGGGCGCGCTCGCAGGAACGCGATCGAATCGCGTGCGTTCTTCTCGGTGACGTGCACGCGGCTGCCGTCGGGCTCGGCCATCCAGTGCACGCCGTGATAGGCACGGAGGAAGTCGTAGTCGGCGTCCCGCGGACGCCCGACGTCGTACTTGCCGACGTACCCGGTCCAGTAGCCAGCGCGCCGCAGCACTCCCGCGTACGTGTTCTCGAAGGCGGCCGGCGCCAGTTCCACGCCGAACGCCGTGATGCCGTGCCGCGACATGTACTGCCCCGTCAGCATCGTCGCGCGACTGACCATGCAGATGGACGTCGTCACGCGCGCCTGCTCGAAGCGCACGCCTTCGGCTGCCAGGCGGTCGATGCGAGGCGTGCGGACGACAGCGTTGCCTGCCGCGCCGATGGAATCCCACCGGATGTCATCGATGACGAAGAGGACGACGTTCAGGGCGGCGGCCGCGCGGACGGTGCCGGCCCGATCACCCAGCGACGCGACGAGCACGCCGACGGCGCCGATCGACACGAGCCAGCGCCCAACGCGCCTGGCCCGGGTCACGACTCGGCCCTCGCGGCCGCCATCAGGTGGGCGACGAGTCGCTGCCGGACGGCATCGGCCTCGCCAGGGCCCCATCGACGCAGGCCGGCTCCCGCCGTCAGCCCCGTGTCGCCGCGGGCGATCGCCGCGTCGAGCAACGGCGAGGGCTGCTTCGCGTCGCTCAGGTCGGGAAACAGCAGCGCGTGCAGGTTGCGCGTGAGGTCGAGGCCGATGAGGTCTGCATTCTCCATGGGGCCGAGCACCGACAGCCGAAGGCCGAAGCTGTGCTTCACCACGAGGTCGATGGTCTCGGCATCACAGACGCCCGCCTCGACGAGCGCGATCGCCTCGCGCCACATGGCCTGATTGAGGCGATTGCCGATGAAGCCCGTCACGTCCCTGTGTACGACGACAGGCACCTTGCCCGCGGCGCGCAGGAGGTCGACGGTCCGGTCCACGACGTCGGGACGCGTGAACGGCGAGCGTACCACCTCGACGAGCGGGATGAGGTGCGGCGGGTTCCACCAATGTGTGCCGACGAGCCTGGCACGCGCGTCGTCGCCAAGCCGCTCACCGAGCCGGGTGATGGGAATGACCGACGTGTTGCTCGTCAGGATGGCGTGAGGCGGCGCGAGCGCCGCCATCCCGGCGAACAGGTCCTGTTTGAGCGCGACGACCTCGGGAGCGGACTCGATGACGACGTCGGCCGTGCTCACGGCGTCGGCCATGTCGTCGGCGACGCGGAGACGCCCGAGCACCGGGCCGGCGTCCAGACCCATCTCGTCGAGGTTGCGCGCGATGTGCGAGAGCGCCCGAGCCGTCGCGCCCGCGACGGGATCGCAGAGCGCGACGTGATGCCCGGCTGTGGCCAGCACCTGGGCGATGCCATGCCCCATCAACCCTGTGCCGACGACAGCGATGGACGCCAACGTGTTCATCGGGCGAACCGCTCTACTTCGCGACCGTGGCGAGGAGCGCCTCGCCCTCGGCCTTCGGGATCTCGCGCACGAAGATGTTGCGCCAGCGCACCTCCGCGCCGTGCGTCTGGAGCTCGATCGACCCCGTCGGCAGCACGGGCTGCGTGCGATCGAAGAAGTTGTCGAGCACCTGCCCGATGACGACGGGCGTGCCGTTGAGCGTGACCCACACGCGCGTGCCGACCATCTTGACCGCGAGCGAGTTCCACTGCCCAATCGGCTTGTCGGCGCGGGCCAGCGGCCAGCGCCCCGGGTTGTCGGGGTTGTTGTTCCACAGGCCACCCGAACCCTTGTCGGCGCCGTTCTTCTGCGCGCGCGGATCGTCGGGGTCCCAGAACTGGACCTGCGGGTAGCTGCGCAGGTAGACGCCCGAATCGCTGGCGGGCGTGGTGAACTTCCAGTCCACGAGCAGTTCGAAATCGCCGTACGCCTTCTCCGTCGCGAGGTGGACGCCCTTGCCGTCGGAGACGAGTTCGCCCGTCGCCGGGTCCACGCTCCAGTGCAGGTCGCGGTCGGCGTTCCACTCGGCCCGGCGCGCGGCGCGTTCCTCCGGCGTGAACTTCGCCTCGACGTAGGGACTGAACACGCCACCGCCGCCGGGGCGGCCGCGCCATCCGCTCAGGTCCTTGCCGTTGAAGAGCACCGTGAAACCCTCGGGTGCCTTCGGGGCCGCGGGCTGCGCCGCCGCGCCCACCGCCAGGCCGAGACCGGCGACGATCAGCGCTGCGCCAGGGGCCATCGTCCAACGAAGCTGCATGGGTGAGATTCCTCCGGCCGATACTGTCCCACAGATCGGCGGCGCAGACGAGCGGGAGGGCGCTGGCGTGCCATGCGCTGGCGCTGATGCACGCATGTCGCGATGCGACGACACCGACGGGCTGGCACGCATATCCTTGCCGGATGAAGTCTCCCGCCTCGCTCGCCGACCTGTCCGCGTGGGGCGCCCCGCTGCAGCCCCGTGGCGTCGCGCTCCTGACCGATCCCCTCCTCAACAAGGGCACGGCGTTCACCGAGCGCGAGCGCGACACGCTCGGACTCCGCGGCCTGCTGCCGCCACGCGTCTTCACGCTCGAGGAGCAGGTCCAGCGGAGCCTCGCTGCCGTCCGCCGCAAGCCCGACGCGCTCGAGAAGTACATCTACCTGACCAATCTCCAGAACCGGAACGAGGTCCTGTTCTACAGGCTCGTGATGGACAACATCGAGGAGATGGTCCCGCTCATCTACACGCCGACGGTCGGGCAGGCGTGCCTCGAGTACGGCGCCATCTACCGCCGTCCGCGGGGGCTGTTCCTCACGCTCCGCGAGCGCGGGCGGATAGCGGAGGTCCTCCGGTCTGTGGCCCCGCCAGGGCATCCGCCTGATCGTGGTGACCGACGGCGAGCGCATCCTCGGCCTCGGCGACCTCGGCGCGCTCGGGATGGGGATTCCCGTCGGCAAGCTGTCTCTTTACACGGCATGCGCCGGCGTCCACCCGTCGTACACGCTGCCCATCACCCTCGACGTCGGCACCGACAACAAGGAACTCCTCGAGGGCCCTGTCTACATCGGCTTGCGGCAGCAACGTGCGCGGGGCGCGGAGTACGACTCGTTCATCGAGGAGTTCGTGGCCGCCGTGGCAACGGTCTTTCCCAGGGCCCTCCTCCAGTGGGAGGACTTCGGCAACACCAACGCGTTCCGCCTGCTGAGCCGGTACCGTGAACAGGCGACCAGCTTCAACGACGACATCCAGGGCACGGCGGCGGTGGCACTGGCCGGCGTCATGGCGGCGCTGCGCATGACGGGCGGGTCGCTCGCGCAGCAGCGCCTGCTCTTCCTCGGCGCGGGCGAAGCCGGCACTGGCATCGCCGACCTGTACGTCGCCGCGGCGATGGCCGAGGGACTGAGCGAGGCGGACGCGCGGGCGCGATGCTGGTTCGTGGATTCGCACGGCCTCGTGGTGAAGTCGCGCGTCGCAGATCTCGCGCATCACAAGCTGCCATACGCGCACGACCACGCGTTTGTCGCAACGCTCGGCGAGGCCGTGGACGCCGTCAGGCCGACGGCGCTCATCGGCGTGTCGGGCATGCCCAACACCTTCACGCAGCCCATCGTCGAGCAGATGGCCGCCATCAACCCGCGCCCCATCGTGTTCGCCCTGTCGAACCCGACGTCCAAGGCCGAGTGCACGGCGGAGCAGGCGTATGCCTGGTCCGACGGGCGCGCCGTCTTCGCCTCGGGCAGCCCGTTCCCGGAGGTGTCCTTCAAGGGACAGCGTCACGTGCCGGGGCAGGGGAACAACATCTACATCTTCCCGGGCGTCGGGCTCGGCGTGCTCGCCAGCGAGTCGCGCGAGGTCACCGACGCGATGTTCCTCGCGGCGGCCCGCACGCTGGCCGGCATGGTCGACCCCGCCGATCTCGAACTCGGGCGCGTGTATCCGGCCCTCACGAGGATTCGAGACGTCTCGCTGCGCATCGCGGTCGCCGTGGCTGCCGAAGCGCACGACGGGGGCCTGGCCCGCGCCACGAGGCCTGACGACCTGTACGCCGACATCCGCGCCCGCATGTTCGAGCCGGTCTACAGGGAGTACGTGTAGGACCGCGCTGACCGGTAGGGCCGGCTCTCCGAGCCCGGCCCGCCACCAGGGCCGCGTTGGCAGGTAGGGCCGCGTTGGGACAACGGGCCCTACCTGTACAGCCGACCGCAGTCGAGCGTTCTGGTGCGCGACAGGAGATCGCATGCCCACCAGCCTCAGACCCTCCGGAATCACCGTCGAGACGCGCGACGGCGTCACGGCGCAGCCGCGCCTTCGACTGCGCCGCAGCGGCGTCACCCAACCCGGCACGCCATCGGGCCGGGGAGGGCGGCGGCGCGCTCCGGGAGCCAGCCCTGCCCCGATCGCCCTGAACGAAGAAGAGGCCATCGTCGGCGCGCTCGAGGCGCAGCAACTCGATCTCGTCGATGCCATCCCCCTTGCTGCCGCCCCAACGCCCGCCGCTGGAAGGCGTCGCCGACGGGGCGAACCCACGGCTCCAGCCGGCGGGACGACGGAGGTGGACCTGACGGTGCCGCTCGGGCCTGACGAAGCCGCAGCCGTGCTCGTCGAGCGCGATGGCGTCTACGAGTGGCACCTGATGGGCGCGGAAGGACCGGCGCCTGCCGCGCCAGCGCCAGGGAAGCGTCGGCGCCGCGGCGCGACCACGGAGCCCGTGCACGCGCCGACGCGGACGGCGCAGTTCCGCATCGCCGTCTCGCCAGCCGAGTCAGTCCGCGCCCCGGGCGCCAGGCGACGCCGAGGCTCCCTGCTCGCGGCCATCGGGGCCGACCGCGTCGTCGCGTTCGTGTTCCGGTTCGCGTCCAGGCCGATCCTCGGCGGAGCCACGCGCTTTCTGGAACGCAACGTGCGCGAGGGACTCGTCCACATCACAGGGGCCGACCCGGCGACGTGGACGACGCTGGCCGATGATGCGGCACTGCCCGTGCCATCAGGACGCGCCGCGCGGGTCCTGCTCCTCGTGCACGGCACCTTCAGCTCAACGGTCGGCAGCTTCGGGGCCCTCGCGGGCCAGCCGGATGGGCGTGCGTTCCTCGAGGCGGCCCTGCGCGCCTACGACGTGGTGCTCGGCTGGGACCACCGCACGCTCAGCGTGCTGCCTACCGACAATGCCGTGGACCTGGCCGCTCGCGTCGAGCGCATCGGCTTCCCCCAGCCGCCCGAGGTGGATGCCATCGCGTTCTCGCGCGGCGGACTCGTGCTGCGCAGCCTCGTCGAGTACGTCCTGCCCTCGTCGCCCTCGACGATGACCGTGCGACGTGCAGTGTTCGTCGCATGCGCCAATGGCGGCACCGAACTGGCGAGGCCCGAGAACTGGCATCGCTTCATCGACAGGTACACGAACCTGGCGGCGGCAGGCGCCCGCGTGGCGGCATTCGTTCCCGGCTTCACGTCGTCGGCCGCCATCCTGGCCTCGTCCATTCGTGGTGTCGGCGTCTTCGTGAAGGCGATGGCCACGGCCACGATGCGCGACGGCGCCGTCCCTGGCATCGCCGCGATGGACCCCGGTGGCGCCTTCGTCAAGGAGATCAACGAGGCGCAGCCCGGACAGCCCGCACCAGACCAGACGTTCTACTGCGCCATCACGTCCAATTTCGACCCCGACGCGGCGGGGCGTCAGAACTCCCCGGACGTGATGCCGCCAGCGCTGCTCGTGAAGCTGGCCGACAAGGCCACCGACTCGCTGTACGGCCAGCCGAACGACCTCGTCGTGCACGTGTCGGCCATGACGCAGATCGACGAAGCGCTGGGCGCATACGTACGCGAGCGCCACGACTACGGCACGAACGGTCTCGTCCATCACTGCGCGTATTTCAGCCAGCCAGCAACGGCGAGGGCGCTGGCCAATTGGCTGGAGGTGTCGGTCGACAGCGCGCCCGCGGCCGGGAGGCGGCGTACGACGGGGGCGGCGCGTGGGCGCCCCGGCGCGCCTGCGCTCGCCGCTGCCCGAACCCGGGCGATTGCGCCAGCCGGCGAGGTCGTGACGCTGCGCAGCACGATGCCCGTCGAGGATGCTCTGGCGAAGGTATCGAGCAGCACCGCGCCGTGGATCGTCGTCGAGCGCGCGGCCACCGAAAAGGGCAGGCCGGTCACGATGCACTATGCGCACCCTGTGGCGCTCGGTCGGGCCTGGCTCCACAAGGCTCGGGCAACAGCGGGCGCCACCGTACACGACGCGTTCGAACTGCGCGAAACCCGACGGTCCGAAGAGGCGCCCCTCGGCGCGGCCACCGCGCCGATTCCCCTCGAACCGGGGCAGTCGCCAGCCATCCTGTCCTACCACCATGGGAGTCGATACCGGACGGTCCTCCTGAAGCATGGGCAGCCGGTGGGCGTGGTGGCAGCCGAAGCCGAGGACCGGGCCGGTCTCGGCACCGCAGACGGCGACGGCGCAGCCGACATGACCGGGACCGGCGGCCTCACGGAGACGGGCGAACTCGAGGGCCTGCAGTGGCGTGACCCGCGAACCGGGAGCCTGCGCACGACGGGCCCCGGCAGCACTGGCCCAGCGACAGGCGCGCGCCGGCGTCGGTTCCGCGGTGGGATCCGCGGAACGACGCCCACCACGACGTCGACGCCGAAGTCAGCCACTCGGGTCGAGCCCACGCCGGCGACTGGCACTGTCGCCTGCCACTTCAAGGCCGAGACCGACGACGAGTACGTGCTGGAGCAGGACCACACCGTCGTCGTCACGATCGCGCGCGAGGCGCTCGACGTGGCTGCGGGCCGCGCCGGTGCGAAGGCCACCGCGAGGGTCAAGGCCACCAAGCCGCTCGTCGTCGAGTGCCTGCCGATGCTGCGGGTCGCGCTTGCCGATCCCGACTACGGCCGTGTGCAGATTCCGGTCCCGGCCGCTGGCGCGCCGGCAGAGATCCGCTTCGATCTCGTCGGTAAGGAAGCCGGTCCTGGCGAGATACGCGTGCAGGTGCGGCAGGGTCCGCTCCCGCTCGTCACGCTGACACTGACGGTGGCCGTCGTCGCGGCCCGCAGCGGCACGAGGCGACCCGTGAAGGCCGAGGCCGACCTGCAGGACTTCCCGGCCACGTTCCCTCGGGCGACGGACGAACTGCGCATCATCCAGATGCGACCGACGGGCAGTTCCACCCAGTACCGCTACGAACTGCGCCTGCCGAGCAAGCGGATACAGCGGGAGTTCGAGTCTGCCGTGCTCGACACGGACCCCGGGGCGTACGTGGCGGCGCTGCACAGGCGCATCGAGGATCGGTGGGCGCAATATCGCAGCGAGAAGGAGGCGTTCGCACGCGACCTCCGCGCCATGGGCGCCGGGATGTTCGACGAGTTGTTCCCGCTCGAACTCCGGCAACTCCTCTGGCAGCATCGCGACGCGATCGGCAGCGTCCAGGTGCTGTCGTCCGAGCCGTTCATCCCGTGGGAACTCGTGCACGTGCGCGATCCCGGGACGAAGAAGGCTGGCGCCGACGCAGCCTTCCTGGGGGAAATCGGCGTGGTTCGCTGGCTCGTCAGCAGTTATCCGCCCGAGCGGCTGCGGATTCGCCCCGGCAAGGCGCGTTACGTGGTACCCGACTACCCGGCCCCGAATGAACTGCCAGCCGCCGCCGAGGAAGTCGCGCTGGTGACGAACCTGTTCGGGGCCACGGCCGTGGACCCTGAGGCAGAGGCCGTCTATCGCCTGATCGAGACGCCTGGGCAATTCGACCTGCTGCACATCGCGTGTCATGGCGTGGCCGATCCAACCGACATCGATTCGGCGCGCCTGGACATGCCCGGCAAGATCCGCAGCGACAGGTCCATGAGCGAGGAGCACGTGCTGGCAACGACGGTCGAACGCGAGGCACAGCTCGCCGACGGGGAGTTCCAGCCGATCGTCGTGCTGAACGCGTGCCAGTCTGCGCGTGGGGGGTACTCACTGAAGGGCATGGGCGGCTTCGCGCAGGCCTTCGTGGAGGGAGGCGCCGGGGTGTTCGTGGGATCGAGCTGGTCCGTGGGCGACGACCCGGCGCTGGCCTTCATCGAGGAGTTCTACGCCCGCTTCCTCCATCCCACCAGACCGGAGCCCCTTGCACGTGCCGCGGCGGCAGCCCGCCGCAAGGCCCGTGAGGACGGCGACGCGACGTGGCTGGCCTACGTCGTGTACGGGCATCCGCGGGCCGTCGTGCGGAGGACGTGAGGACACGGGATGCCCGACGACCACCGCGCGGGTCTGGAGCACGAACTGCGGTCGGCGCAGCAGCGCCGGAGTGCCGCACGGGAGGCCGGTGATACGCCGGCACGCATCCTGGCCGCGCGCGACTGCGGCCGCGCGCACTTCGAACTCGGCGACACCGACCTGCCGTTTGCGCAGAGGCTGTTCGGCGAGGCCATCAGCCTGATCGAGGAGAGCGGCGCGCATCGTGAACTCCTCCCCGAACTCCTGGGCATGATCGGGCGCACTCTCCAGCGGATGAAGCGCTGGGATCAGGTCAATGCGTGGTATCGCCGCGCCGCGGAGGAGGCAGGGCGACAGGGCCTGCCTGCGCAGGAGTTGCGCTGGCTGGTCAAGGAGGCCACGACGACCCTCGACATGCGCGAGCCAGACACGGGGCGCGCGCTGCTCGCACAGGCGATTGAGCGCGGGCGCGCCGGGCATGCCGCCGGCAAGCCGGTGGCCGAAACCCTGATCGACGCCCTTCAGCGGCTGGCGCTGCTCGACACGACGGACGAAGCCGCAGCCATCACCCTCTGGAGCGAGATCGACGCGCTGCTCGAGGAGTTGCCGCCGGGCCGGGCGCACTACGAGCAGGCCATCAACAGGGCTGCCTGGCACGCCAATCACGACCGCCCGCTCGTGGCCGAGACGTATCTCGAGGAAGCGCTCGAGCGCGCGGTTGCTCTTGGCATGGACGGGGCGGAGCGCGTCGAGATCGGCCGTCGACGCGCCGCGCTGCTGCGGCAGGCGAACGAACCCGTGCAGGCGGGAGACCGTCTGCTGGACTTGCTGCCGCACTGCCTCGACGACAGGAGCCGGCACGAGGTGCTGACCCAGGCCGTGGACGCCTACTTCGCCGGCAACGCCTGGGCGCCGATGCACGCCGCGGCGATGCGGTTGCGCGAGCTGCGACGCCAGACGCTCGGACCTGGCTGGCAGTACGACGCCGCGATGCGCTGTGCCGTCGCGAGTCGCGGGCTCGCAGACCACGAGGGCGCGCTCGTACTGCTGAAGGAAGCACTGGATCTCGCGACTGCCAGCGGACGGCCCGAGTGGATCACGGCCGCGCGTGGCCAGACGGCCATCCAGCTGCTCGACGCCGGGCGTGCGGCCGACTCGGCGGCCATCGGCGAGGTGTTGTGGAACGCCGGCGAGCGCAACCCGCTCGGCGTACGAACCTTCGTGCGTGCGCTGATCGCGGCAGGGGATCTCGATCGCGCGGAGGGCATCACGGAGAATGCCGAGCGCGGCGGCCTGGACCCACTGGAGGTCGCGCGACTCCGCGCCTGGCTGGCCGACGCCGGACGGGGGAATCCCCGACAGGCATGGGAAGCCGTCGCCGTCGCGGCGGGTCGGGATCCGGCCACGCAGTCCAGCGCCCTCACGCGCCTGCTCGCCGTCACGCCGCCTGGGCCCGATCGGTTCGAGCAGGCACGGCACCGACTCCGGCTGCTCGATCGGGCACGCATGCGCGTCAACGTGTTCTCGGATGCGTCGTGGCGCGCCACGATCGAGGACGCCGACTCGCTGCCAGGCTGGCTCGACGATCTCGTGATCGAAGCGATGGCGGGGGACCAGGACGAGACGGCGATCTACGAGATGGAGCGGTTTCGCGCGCAGACGCTCGTGAACCTGCTGGCCGAACGCCGCGCGGCGTGGACCACCGACCAGGAGCAGCGTGGCTGGTACAAGGCGGCGCTGACGACGCGGGTGCAGCGGGAGCGTCTGCACCTGCGGGCGCTCGCCGCGCGCGGGGTCGGGTGGCGTGAGCGCCGGGCCGTCGCCGAGGACATCGCCGGGCTCGCCAGGGCTGCGCTCACGGCGGAGGGCCTGATCCACTTCGCCCCGAACGACCTCGGCATCAACTTCCCCGGAGACCTGGCTGAGCTGCTGGGCGACCATCGACTCGCCGCGGACGAGTGCCTGCTGTTCGCGCACGCGCTGCCCGATCGGCTCGCCGTCTGGGCCCGGCGCAGCGACGGCACGACGCTGCGCACGACGCTCCCGGGCATGAGCGCGACGATGGTCGCGCGCCTCGGAGGATTGCTGCGAGGCATCGGCGGCGCCGACCCTCAGCCTGACGTCGCCGGCGCGATCCTGGACCTCGACGACGCGTGCGGCACTACCCTGGCAGCCTGGCTGACCGGTCTCGGCGTGAGGCGGGCGTTCCTGTCGGCGGGAACGGCGATGGCCGGCCTCCCGATCGACTGCTGCGCCGCGTTCCTGTCGCCCGGCGCACCCGAGTTGGTGCTGCTCCCGACTGCTGCCGCCCTCGGCTTCGTCCGCGGACGACGCGCGCCGTCGTCGGCGCTGTTCCGCGTGACGAAGGCCGAACGCGTCCGCGCCGCGCGCGCCCTGATGAAGGCGTCGCGCGGCCAGGTGCTCGTCGTGGTGGACCCGAGCCACGACCTGGACTTCGCGCCGCTGGAAGGCGCGGTGGTGACGTCCGTGTACGCCGAGCGCCGTCCCGGAGCACGCCGGTCAGCCTCGACCCTGCCAACAGTCATCGACCAACCCGTCACCGACCCGACGGCCCTCGCGGCCGCGTGCAGCCGGGCCGACGTGCTGCATTTCGTGGGCCACGGCGACTTCGACGACGCCAACCCGTACCTGTCGGGCCTCACCGTCGCCCCGCCGGGTGCGGCAGGGTCGCTCTGGACCAACGGGGACATCTTCAGCGGCGTGGACGCGCCAGCCGGCCGGCTCGCCGTGTTGTCCGGCTGCGAGACCGGACACACGCTGCCCAACCTCGTCTCGGAGGAAGTGTCCCTGCCAGCGGCTTTCATCGCGGCGGGCTATGCCGCCGTCGTCGCGAGCCGATGGGCCGTGGACGACCTCTCGGCTACGCTGCTGATGGCCGACTTCCATGCGCGGTGGAACAGCGGCGGGATCTCTGTGGCCAGCGCGCTCGCCGCGAGCCGCAACTGGCTGAGGACCCTGGGACACGACCAAGCCGCGACGCTCCTGGCAGGACTCGCAGGGCGGGCCGCGCACGGCATGCCGGAGCGGGCCGACGAGTGCCGCTGGCTGTGCAAGGACGCCCGCGCGCTGCTCGACGAAGAGGGGGAGTGGCCGTTTGCGGACCCGCTGTACTGGGCGGCCTTCCATGTGACTGGTGACGGGGCCATCACAGCCGACGGTGCGGACCTGCGGGTGCCCTGACGTAGCATGCTGGGCATGGCCGACGCCCCCGACCCGTCAGAACCACGCCCCGTCCCGTCGCTGACCCCGCGTCAGCGCGCCGCGCTGAAGGCCCGCGCTCACGCCCTCGAGCCTGTCGTGCGCATTGGACACGCCGGGCTGACCGACGCGGCGATTGGCGCCATCGATCGCGCGCTCGAGGCGCACGAGTTGATCAAGGTGCGTCTCGGCGACGCCGAACGCGAGGAGCGCGCCGGACAGGCCGAGGCGATCGCGGTGCGCTCGGGTGCGGCCGTCGTGCAGCGCGTCGGCCGCGTGCTCGCGATCTGGCGTCCGCGCCCCGAGGACGCGTAACCCAAAGGGTACGTAGACGTCGGACTTGCCTGGCGCGCCGTAGCCGCAGGCGAAGGCGGGTCCGACGCGCATTCCCGAGTGTAGGCGTCGGACTTGTCCGACGCGGGGCGCGGGCAATGTAGGCGTCGGACTTGTCCGACGCGAATTCCCGGAGCGCTGCCCGCGGGACGAGTCCCGCGGCTACGAACTCGGATTCGCGAACGTTCGTCGGCAGCCCTCAGACGACGGCGACGCGCACGCAGTTGATCGGGGGCAGCGCGTCGAACACGCACTCCCACCGCTCGCCGCCGTCCCTGCCCATCCACAGCTGTCCCGTTGTCGTGCCGAAGTAGAGCGCCGGTTTGGTGAGCGGGTCGATGTCCATCGCGTCGCGCAGCACGGTGAAGAAGCTCTCCTTCTTCGGCAGGCCGCTGTCGAGGCGCTGCCACGAGCCGCCGCCGTCCTCGCTGCGCCAGACGGCCGGTGCGCCGCCGGGGCACGATCGCGTCGCCGTCTCGAGCGGCACCACGTACACGGTGTCGGGATCGTGCGGATGGACGGCGATCGGGAACCCGAAGTCCGAAGGCAGGCCCTTGGCAATCGAGCGCCAGGTGCGACCATGGTCGTCGCTCCGCAGCACGCCGATCTCCGGCCGCGGACCGCCGGGACCCGACCAGTCGGCCCAGCCGCCGTGGTTCTGCATGTACAGTCGGCCGGGCGCCGCGGGGTGCCGCGCGATCTTGTGGACGCACTGCCCGAACGCCGGATACGGGTCGGGCGCGTACCCGGCCCCCACGCCGCCATTGGCCGCTTCGAAGGTCTTGCCACCGTCCTCGCTGACGTAGTGACCGCCGGTGGAGATGGCGACGTGCAGGCGCTTGCCGTCCCTGATGATCGTGTGCAGGCAGAGGCCGCCGTTGCCCGGCTCCCACTTGCGCGCGTGTTCGTGGTTGCTGATCCCGTCGACGAGTTCCCACGAGTCGCCACCATCGCCGCTGCGGAACAGCGAGGCGGGCTCCACGCCGCAGAGCAGTTCCTTCCGGCCGCTTCCCGCTTCCAGCGCCCAGATGTTGGCCAGCGCCCGCCCGTCGTCCTTCGGGAAGGCCGGTGCGGACTTCGTCTCGGTGAACCGCTGGCCGAGATCGGTGGAACGCAGCACCTTGTTGCCGAAGAACGGATTGCAGCTCGACGCGTAGATCTTCGGCGTGCCGCGCGTGTCGACCAGTGTGGCGTACACGGGCACGCCCTCGCCGAAGGGACCGTGGAGCGTGAAGCGTCGACGCGCCTTGGCGGCGTGGGCGACGAAGACGCCCTTCTTCGTGCCGATGGTGAGAACGATCCGGTCTGCCATGTCAGCCTCCTGAAACCGCCGGCAGGAACGTGACGACGTCGCCCGTGGCGAGCGCTGTGTCGATGCCGTCGCGGTCGCGCATGTGATCCGCGTTGATGAACACGTTGAGATGTCGCCGGACCGTGCCGGTTTCATCACAGACGTTGGCGTACAGCCTCGGCTGACACCGCTCGAGTTCCGCGAGGACGGCGCGCACCGTGTCCGCGCTGATCGACAGCTCGACCTGGCCGCCGCAATACGGCCGCAGGGGTCCGGGCACGTGAATCGTGACGGTCGGCACTGCGTTCACAGGATGCCGAGCGTACCGCCGGTGCCCATCGACTGCAACCGCTTCAGCCTGCGGCGCATGCCATACTCCCGGGCAACACATCCCCATGACGCAGACAGGTGTGACAGGCATCGGGCCACGGTCTGGCTGCAGGTGTCCCCGGCCACAGGACCTCGCGACATGACAGCGCGGCAGCACGCGCTGCGCATCGGCTGCGGCGCCGGTTACGCCGGCGACCGCATCGAACCGGCCGTGGAACTCGCGGGACTTGTCCCGCGGGCATGGCGGCGGCCCCGACGAGGCGTGAACATCGGCGGGCGCGCCGGACAAGTCCGGCGCCTACGTATCCGGCGTCGAGCCTGCGCATCAGGCGAGAGCGCCGACCAGTCGTCACGAATCCGGAGTTCGTCGTCGCGACTCCAGGTTCGTAGACGCGGGACTTGTCCCGCGGGCATGGCGGCGGCCCCGACGAGGCGTGAACATCGGCGAGCGCGCCGGACAAGTCCGGCGCCTACGTATCCGGCGTCGAGCCTGCGCATCAGGCGAGGGCGCCGACCAGTCGTCACGAATCCGGAGTTCGTCGTCGCGACTCCCAGGTTCGTAGACGCGGGACTTGTCCCGCGGGCATGGCGGCGGCCCCGACGAGGCGTGAACATCGGCGAGCGCGCCGGACAAGTCCGGCGCCTACGTATCCGGCGTCGAGCCTGCGCATCAGGCGAGGGCGCCGACCAGTCGTCACGAATCCGGAGTTCGTCGTCGCGACTCCCAGGTTCGTAGACGCGGGACTTGTCCCGCGGGCATGGCGGCGGCCCCGACGAGGCGTGAACATCGGCGGGCGCGCCGGACAAGTCCGGCGCCTACGTATCCGGCGTCGAGCCTGCGCATCAGGCGAGAGCGCCGACCAGTCGTCACGAATCCGGAGTTCGTCGTCGCGACTCCCAGGTTCGTAGACGCGGGACTTGTCCCGCGGGCATGGCGGCGGCCCCGACGAGGCGTGAACATCGGCGGGCGCGCCGGACAAGTCCGGCGCCTACGTATCCGGCGTCGAGCCTGCGCATCAGGAGCCGCCTTCGGCGTCAGGCGGGGGCCGTCAGCACGCGCCCCCGCCACGCCCCGACTCAGGGCACCTCGACGCGCAGCACCTCACCGATACCCGCGCTGATCCCGTGATTGGTGACGTACACGGCGCCATCGGCCCCCACGGCGACCGAGGTGGGTCGATCGAGGCCCGTGATCACGTCGGTGCGCGTGCCGTCAGGCGCGACGCGAATCACGCGTCCCGGCAACGCGAAGAACACGGGGCCGGTGGCGTGCTCGACGACGTAGAGGCTGCCGTCGGGTCCGAACGCCAGGTCGGTGATGGTCTTGAAGCCCGTCAGCCACGGCACGGGATCCTCGCCAGGAACGACGCGGAAGATACTCGCCGCACCGGCCGCAAACGGCACGCCTGTCAACTGGCTCACGTAGTAGGCCCCATCAGGTCCCATGACCACGGCCGTCGGCACGGCGTCCGTCGGGCGATCGGGTCGCGAGGGGAACACCGCGAGCGTCTCGACCGTCTTGTTGGACCGCACGCCCATCAACGCATTGCCGCCGGCGTCGGCGACCAGACAGCCGCCAGGCAACGCGAGTGCACCGAACGGGTTCGAATCGATGGGGCCGCCGGCGGGATTGTTGGCGACTTCATGCGCCAGGAGGTCGGCCTGCACTTTCACCTTGCCGCTCGCCGACATCTGCAGCAGTGTGCCGAAGCGGTGATTGCCGAGTTGATGGCGGTACTCGGGCCCGCCGCCCAGTCCGATGGTCACGCAGGCACCGCCACGGCCGAGAAACGCGATGTCATGGGGGCCCGTCGCGGCAAAGCCGTTCTCGACGGCGTTGGACGGGAGTCCCTCCACGACCCGCGTCTGCACGCCGTTCACGAGGCGGGAGATCGCGCCCGTCGCGCCGTAGCAGCGGAACTCGCCGGGGGCATTGACCCCGCAGGCGGGTCCGGGCCACGTGCCATCCCAGCCCCGCCCGGCTTCCGCGACGTAGAGGGCCCCTTCGGGCCCGAACGCGAGCCCGCGCGGGTTGTCGAGCCCGCTCATCACGACGGTGGTCTGGGCCGTCACGGCCGCAGCCGACAGGACGAGCGCGCACACGGTCCCGATGACGATGTGTCCCTGCTTCACGTGCATTTGCATGATCCCTCTCCCCGCACGGCTGCGGGCTGCAGCCGTGCAATGTCCGACAGCGTTCTCGAGCCCCGGTCCTGGTGTCGAGACGTGCGACATCTGCCGCCGAACGCGCGGGGAGGGTGCGCGCGTTCGTGCCAGGATTCCCGGCTGGCTGTCGAGGGGGGCAATATACGCCTCTCGGATGTCCAGCACAACTGCCCGCGGGGCCATGAACCCAGAGGCTCGCGTCTCCGCCCGGGACTGCTCGCTTGACAGCGCGCCAATCCCCCCGCAGCATGCGCCCCACGAGGAGATTCCATGAACCGACGTGACGTGCTCCGCAGAATCGCGACAGGGTCGCTCGTCGCCGGCGCCGGCCTGGCTTCGGCGCGCGACGTGCTCGCGCAGGCACCGGCGGTGCCGCCCGCGCCGCGCGGCCTGCCGCCGATCCGCATCAGGGACGTGCAGGTCGTCCTGACGGCCCCCAACGGCATTCGGCTGGTCGTCGTGAAGGTCCTCACCGACCAGCCGGGGCTGCACGGGTGGGGCTGCGCCACGTTCACGCAGCGGGCCCTCGTGGTGAAGACGGCCGTGGACGACTACCTGCGCCCGTTCCTCGTCGGTCGCCGCGTCGACGAGATCGAGGACATCTGGCAGTCGATGTACGTCAGCTCGTACTGGCGCAACGGCCCGGTGCTCTTCAACGCCATGAGCGGCGTGGACATCGCGTTGTGGGACATCCTCGGCAAGCGCGCGGGCCTGCCCCTCCACCAGTTGCTCGGCGGCAAGGTGCGCCACGGCGCCGACTGCTACTACCACGCGAGCGGGCGCGACTTCGCCGAGGTCACCGACAACGCGCGCAAGGGCATGGCGGCAGGCTTCCGGCACGTGCGCGTGCAGGGCGGCATACCCGGCCTCGCCACGTACGGCGCGCGCAGCGACGCCGCGGGCGGCGGCTCGCCCGACGAGGCGGTCGGTCCGACGAACCCGCGGGCGATCTGGGAATCGGCCGGTTACGTGCGCATGCTGCCGAAGCTGTTCGCGCACCTGCGCACCGCCCTCGGCGACGAGGTGCAGCTGCTGCACGACGTCCACGAGCGCGTACAGCTCAACGAGGCCATCAACCTGTGCAAGGCCCTCGAGCCGTTCAACCTGTTCTTCCTCGAGGACCCGTTCCCGCCCGAGGACAACGCCTGGTTCCGGCAGCTCCGCCAGCACACGAGCATCCCCATCGCGATGGGAGAGCTGTTCAACACGGTGCAGGAGTACCTGCCCCTGATCTCGGAGCGGCTGATCGACTTCATCCGCATCCACATCTCGCAGATCGGCGGTCTCACGCCCGCGCGGAAGGTCGCGGCGCTCTCGGAGTTCTTCGGCGTGCGCACGGCGTGGCACGGGCCCGGCGACGCCTCACCCGTCGCGCATGCCGCGCAGCTCGCCCTCGAACTGTCCACGTACAACTTCGGGATCCACGAAGGCGGCGCGTTCCCGGCAGCGACCCGCGAGGTGTTCACGGGAGCGCCGGAACAGCGCAACGGCTACCTGGTCGCCAACGATGCACCTGGCCACGGCGTGGAGGTGGACGAGGCGGTTGCCGCGAAGTTCCCGTTCAAGCCGGGTCCACCCAACTTCGACTACAGCTGGGGGACGACGCGGCGCCGGGATGGCACGGTCATCAGGCCGTGATGCAGGCCACGACCGCGACGTTCACCGACGCAAGACCTCGCCAGTGAGCGCAACCGCTTTGCGCGCGCCCTGCGCGCGTGGGAGGATGCGCCCATGCCACGCAAGGTCACCCGCATCCCGTGTCTCGCGCTCGTCGTCGGAGCCGTGCTGCTCGGCGACGCAACGCGAAGTTCCGCGCAACCGTCCCCGGCGCGACCCAACGTGCTGCTCATCATGGCCGACGACCTGAGCGACGACGTCGGGACGTTCGGCCATCCGCAGGTGAAGACGCCGAACCTGGATCGGCTCGCGCGTCGCGGCGTGCGCTTCTCCCGCGCGTACACACAGTTCCCGCTGTGCAGCCCGAGCCGCGTGTCGATGCTCACGGGACTGCGGCCCGACGCGACGCGCGTGTACGACCTGCAGACCGACTTCAGGGCCGTGCGCCCGGGCGTCGTGACGCTGCCGCAGCTGTTCCGGCAGAACGGCTACGTCGCCGCCCGCGTCGGCAAGATCTACCACTACGGCAACCCCGGACAGATCGGCACGGCGGGCCTCGACGACCCGGCATCGTGGGACCACACGGTGAACCCGCGCGGCATCGACAAGGACGAGGAGACGCTGCTCACCAACTACACGCCGACGCGCGGGCTGGGCAGCGCGCTGGCGTACTACGCCTCGCCGGCCCCTGACGAGGCGCACACGGACGGCAAAGTGGCCACCGAGACCATCGCCCTGCTCGAACAGCACCGCGACAGGCCCTTCTTCCTGGCGGCCGGCTTCTACCGCCCCCACTGCCCCTTCATCGCGCCGCAGAAGTACTTCGACATGTACCCGCTCACCGGCATCCAGGCGCCGGCCGACTCCGCGCGACCCGCAGACGTTCCCGTACCGGCCTGGTTCACGAACCCGCCGCACTGGGGCCTGGACGCAACGCAGCAGCGGGAGGTGCTGCGCGCCTACTACGCCTCGACGACGTTCCTGGACGCCAACATCGGCCGCGTGCTCGACGCGCTCGACAGGCTCGGCCTCACCGACAACACCATCGTCGTCTTCGTGAGCGACCACGGCTATCACCTGGGCGATCGCGGGCAGTGGATGAAGATGACGCTGTTCGAGCGGGCCGCGCGCGCGCCGGTCATCGTCGCGGGCGCCGGCGTGGACGCCAGGGGCGCCGAGAGCCGTCGCGTCGTGGAGTTCCTGGACGTCTACCCGACGCTGGCTGCGCTCGCGGGTCTGGAACCACCAGCGGCGCTGCATGGGCGATCACTGGTGCCGCTGCTGCGCGACCCTGCGGCGGCATGGGACCACGGCGCCGTCACGCAGTTGCGGCGCGGCGCCGGTGCCGGCGCGTTCACGGGGTACAGCCTGCGCACCGAGCGGTGGCGTTACACCGAGTGGGATCGCGGCACGCGCGGCATCGAGCTGTACGACGCAGAGGCCGATCCCGACGAGCGCCACAACAAGGCCGCCGACCCATCGGCGCGAGACACGCTGGACGGGTTGCGGCGGCAGTTGTCGGCGATCGTCGCCCCACTCACTGGCGCGTCACGGTGATCGAACGCCAGTGTCGGTGCCGTCAGGGCACCGCTTCGTAGTGGCCACTCACGAACACGCGGTAGAACCCCCCGGCTGACGCGAACGTCTGGAAGTTGAAGCTGAGGGTACCCCCGGGCTCGACGATATGCCTGATCGGCCCGGCGCACGAGAAGATGAAGTTGAGCGTGTTCTGCCCTTGCGCGAAACACGCCAGCGTGTTGGTCATGCCAGGCCCGCTGGAGAGGTTCGCGGCGAGCAGTCCGCCGGCGCCCCCCGAGTTGATCCAGGCCGACGCGTACTCGATGACGAGCCGCTTGCCGGCCGGTACGGTCACGAGGTCGGTTGCGGCGAAGCTGGTCGGAAAGAAGGTCGACACGCTGGCCGTCTGGAACGGTTCCGTGGCCGCGCGGTCCACGTCGCGGACCGCCACGGGCGCCGCGTCGGTGTTGGTCACCGTCACAGCGGGGATGCCCCCGATGGACACCGTGCCGCTGACGGGAATGGGCTCCGGGTTCACGACGATCACGGGCGAGGGCTTCTTCTCCTTGGTTGGCGCCGCTTCGGGGACAGGCGTCTGTGCGGATGCGGCGGGGCCCTGGGTGAGCAGGCACGCCACGCCGAGGGCTGTGAGCACGATGCGACCGGACTGGTGACTCATCGCCATCTCGAACCTCCCCACATCCCACCGGACGAAGGCGCCAGGGGGATGCGCACGTTATTGTCTTGTGGTTACAAGAGAGATCAACGCCGGGAGCTCAGGGATCGAACTGAAGCGGGGGAAGCGCGCGTCACTCGAGGTGCTTGACCAGCAGCACCTCGTTGCCGACCTCGTTGTAGATGACCTCGTCGACGAGCTGGCGCGAGAGCATCAGGCCGAATCCGCCGGGCCTGAGGCCAGCGGCCTCGCGGCGCTCGATGTGGGAGATCGGGTCGGTCTCCGATGCCGTGTGCGGCAGACGGTCTGGCGCGAATCCGGGGCCCGGGTCGCGGAAGTAGAACGTGAGCGCGCGCCGCGTGCGGACCGCATCGACCCGCACGTCCTTGGCCGTGTCGAAGCCGGCGCCGTGCTCGATGGCGTTGAGGAGGATCTCGCGGAACGCCATCAGCAGCAGGTCCATGGACGGCCCGGGAAACAGCCGGCGATGCAGCTGGTCCATGAAGGTGACCAGCCGGTCGGCGGTCACCAGCCGCGCGCTGACCCTCAGGGTGACCCAGTGCGGAACGGCGCCGAGGACGCGGATGCCGGGCTCGTTCCAGTCGTCGGCGTCGGCGGCCTTGCGCACGAGGTCCGCGATCTGATCGGGGTTGAAGGGCCGCGTGAAGACCGCGAACACCTCCGCCCGCATCGCGGCGATCACCGCCTCCGGTGTGGCCGAGTCGGCCAGGAAGACCGCGCGGATGCGCGGCCGCACCCGGCGGGCGCTGCGCAGGAACTCGAGATCCTCCTCAACCGTGGACGCAGGGCTGAGCAGCACGGCGTCGAAGGGCACTTCCGTGAGGCGGTGCAGCGCCGCCGCGCCCGTCGTGGCGCGTTCGACGTGCAGGTCGTCGAGCCCAGGCAGTCGTGCGAGCAGGTCGTCCTCGTCCGGACCTTGCTGCACCACGAGCAAGCGAGCCATCGGTCAGTCCTGTAACGAGACGGTGACGCGCCGGCGGGACGCCCGGCGCCACATCATGCGTACGCGAGGATACAACAGCCGCAGCCGCACCCCGGCGAGAAGGGCTCTCGCGCAGCGGCCGTCCACAGGCTCGGACGATGCGCCGGCCGCGGGCGGGCGCATCGTCGATGTCACACGTGCTGATCGATGAGGACGGGGTTGCCGTCGGGATCGATGACGACCATGTGACCGGGGCCGGTGGTGGTCTCGTCGACGGCCACCACGGGCTCGACGCCCTCGTCCCTGAGGCGACGCTGGATCTCGCGCACGTCCGTGAAGGCGGCCAGCGGCTGTGCGTCGCCGTCCCAGCCCGGGTTGAACGTGAGCGTATTGCGGTCGAACAGACCCTGGAACAGGCCGACGATCGCCGCGCCGTTCTTGAGGATGAGCCAGCCCGCCGCGGCGTCGCCAGCGAAGTGCTCGAAACCCAGCCGCTGGTAGAAGGCCCGCGAGATCTCCAGGTCCTTCACGGCAAGGCTGACGGAAAAGGCGCCGAGGGGCAGTCGAGACATGGCGCTCACCGTGATGCGAGTTCGTCGTACGGCGTGTCGATGGCTGCGCGCTTGACCGCCAGGGTCCCCTTGGCGATGGCCGACGCGATGGCAGGACGCGCGAGGAACTCGGCAACCCTGGACTCGCGTTCGTCCACGGCCGTGGCCAGCGCCGGGTAACGCCCGCGCAGGTCCCCTGATTTGGCCACCTTCTCGGCGGCGCAGTCCGAATGCGTCGTCAGCACGACGACCTTGACGCCGTTGGCGACGGCCAGTTCGAGCATCTCCTCTTCGCGCTCGCTCATCACGGACCCGGCGGTCCGGATCACGTAGTAGTAGTGCCGCGTGTCGCCGACGAGCTCGCTGGTGTCGATGCGCGCGTCCATGCACACGACCAGCGCCACGAGCGCGTGTCGCGGCGTGCGCGGCAGCGTGTGGCGCACGCTCGAGGCGAGACGATTCTGCCTGCGGAGTTCATCCCAGACCTGCTCGGGCGTGATGTCGTGGTCGTGCTCGAAGTCGTAGCTCTCCACACCGTCCTGCAACCCGTAGCCGGCGTCCACGAGGGCGCCCCCGACCACGAACCGCGACTGCCGCCCGACAGCCGTCCAGCGCGTTCCCGCCACGACGACCGCCGCGAGGACGACGAGTCCGAACGCGACCAACAGCTTCCGTTTCATGAGGATTCCTCTCGGGGCCGCTCCGTCGGTACGAGTCGAGGCCGCTGCCGCCGCGCCGATTATGACGCGCGCCGAGGCCGAGTCAATCGGCCGGCGCGAGGCTGTAGGACGCCTCCGACGAAGACCTGCTTCACCCGCAACGCCGCGTCCAGCACGAGCACGTCGGCCCGCGTACCGACTGTGAGGCTGCCGGTGTCGCTCGCGATGCCCGTCCGTTCGGCTGGCGTGAGACTGGCCATGCGCACCACGTCGCACAGCGGCGCCTTCGTGGCACGCGCCATCGTGCGCACCATGTGATCCATGCCGACGGCGGCGCTGGCGAGTCCGCCGCCTGGAGCGCGGCCCACATGGCCGTCGTGATCGAAGTCGGTGCCCGAGGCGACGGGACCGAATCGGTAACGCCCTGGTGGCATGTCCACGGCGCGGCTGGCGTCGGTCACGAGCAGCAGCCGGCTCGGCCCGAGCATCTGGTACGCGAACACGAGCAACTCCGGTGCGAGATGATGGCCGTCGGCGATCACCTCCGTGCTCATGTCCGCGTTCATGATCACGAACTGCTCCATGCTGCCCTGCATCGGCGTGCCGAGCCGCACGCGGATCGAGGGGACACTGCTCATCGCGCACCAGAAGTGATCGACGTGGCGCATGCCGGCGCGGAAGGCACGATCCATCTCGGTCCACGACGCGTTCGAGTGACCGCACGTGACGAGGCATCCCGCGCGCCGCGCCTTCCTGAAGAACGCGCCCGCACCGGGCAGTTCCGCCGCACAGGTCGCGACCTTCACCAGTCCCGTCGCGAAGTACCGCGAGAACTCCGCCGCCGTGGGATCCCGTCGTCCGTCGGCGGAGTGGCAGCCCACCTTGTCGGCGGCGAAGAACGGTCCGTAGAGATGGACCCCTTCGATGCGTGCGCCGCCCGTGGGGAGGGCCTCGTCGCGCACGGTGCGGCACGCGGCGATCATGTCGTGGATCTCCCGGGGCGCACCGGTCGTGGTGGTCGGAAAGATTGTCGTGGTGCCGTGCCGCGCGTGGACCGCGCATGCCGTGCGAACGGCCTCGGGCGTGCCGTCCATGAAGTCCGCCCCGCCGCCACCATGGACGTGCACGTCCACGAAACCGGGCGACAGATACCCACCTCCCGCGTCGAACACCGTCGCGTCGCGGGGCGCCCGCCGCCTGGCGCGGCCGACCTCGGCAATACGACCCTCGCGCAGGACCACGCGTGCCTCCGGCAGGAGGCGGTCGGGCAGAATGGCTGTCGCGTTCTCGATGACGATGAGGTCGGCGGGCATTGGCACACACGGCCAGCTCTTCCAGCCGGCCACCTTTCCCGGGCAGTGTACCGGCTCAGCGAACGCGCGCAGCCGGTGGCGCCGCCCATCGGCCCACACCATCTGACACGCCGGGACCGCCTGTGCCAGCATGGAGGGATGTCTCGCGCGACAACGACCCTCGCCCTGCTGCTGGCGGTGTGGTCGACCCGTCCGCCATCCGCGCAGGAACCCGGTCGAAGTCCCTCCCGGTGGACTGGGCTGCGCGCGATCGTGGAGACCCTGGCGGACAGTTTCGGCCCTGTCGTGCGGGAGCCCGGCCTTGACGCGGTGAGGGCCAGGCTGTCGCGGGCGGGCGTCGTACCCTCGCGAATCTTCGACGACGACGAGGCGTGGAAGACGCGGGGGCCCACGTGGCGCGCGGTCGATATGGCGGGATACGAGGCTGGGGGCACGTACCGCCTCGGCCTGCGGGCCGAGGCGCCGTGGCCGGCAGCCCAGGGCCAGTACCGTGGTCGCCTGCGTCTCGAGCGACTCGCCAGCGGCCGGTACGAATGGCGGGCGAGCGACGACCTCGGCATCGGCGCGGGGCGTGCCGGTGACGTCGCCGCTGTCGTCGACACGCTGTTCCGCGGCGCCGAGCGCTCGACGAGCACGTCGGCGCGCGCGGCCCTCACGGCGGCGCTGCCGCGTTCCACGGCCCAGTTCGGCCGCGTCTTTCGCCTCGACACGCTGACGGTCCAGCGCGACGGGTACGGCGCGACCGCCGTGCGCCTCTCCATCCGCATCGTGCCTGACGGCATTCGAGGCAGCGCCCCCAGCTACGCCAAGTTCCTCGACGAGCACGCGCGTCCCATGCGCCTGGCGCTCGTCGTCGCCGATCCTGCGGGGAACCGGTGGTGGACGCTCGACGCCGCCGACGCCGTCTGGACGCTGCGCCTTCGCATCCGGGACGGCAGCCTGGTGCCCCTCGAGGGCCCCGCGAACAGCCGCATCCCGGCGCGTCTGGTCGCGACGGCCGACGTGGGCACGAAGCTGGGCCGGTTCGGCGTCGGTGCACGGCAGGTCGTCGCCGGCCTGCAGCTCACCAGCACGGCGGCCGAGAAGGGCGTGACCGCCACGTTCCTGCGCGAGCCGGACTGGCAGCTGCCGTTCCTCGTCGAGACCGTCCTGGACAGCCCGCTCCGCTTCCCGTTCGAGTCACCCGGGTCCGACGTCACCTGGGCCGTGCGAGAGACGCCGGGAGGCGCCGTCCTGCACAGGCGCTACCGCGCCCGCGTGCGCGAGAGCTGGATCCTCAGATGGCTCGGCGGCATGGTGAACGACGCGGTCGGCGATTTTCGCCGCGAGTCCGAGCGCGAGGCCGACCGCTACACACGCGCGTGCCTCGTCGCGCTGCGCGACGACCTCGCGGCGCTCGATGGCGCGCGCTGACCAGCGTCCAGGCTAGAGGGGCCCCTCGGGCACAACGCCTTCGAGAATCGCGGACTGCTGTGCGAAGAGGAACGGCGGCTCGAAGATCTCGAGGCTCTTCTGGCGCGAGCGGAAGAAGTTCGCGATGTAGCGCATGCGATCGTCCAGGTCGCTCCAATCGATGGCGCGCGTCGGCAGGCCACGATCGAACTGCGCGAACATCGCCGCCAGCTCGGGGAGTTCGAGAGTGGCCAGCAGGTCCGGGAACCGGCGACGCGCCGGCAGGTCGGGCAGATCGTCGCCCAGGCGCAGGTCGCCGTAGGGTAGCCGGATGCGCATCAGCCGCGCGGTGACCAGCCGCCGGGCGCGGCGGCACACGCCGTGTCGCACGCGCTGCTCGACCCGCCACGCGCGGGGCAGGCGCGACAGCCAGGGCGCCACCAGACTCACGAGCTCGGTCATCGGCCGATCGAGCGCCTCGTCGATGAGCGGATCGACACGGATCTGCTCGTGCAGGCCGATCTTGAGCGATCCGAGCAGGATCAACTCGGCTCGCTTCTTCGGATGCGGCTCGTGCGCCGCGTCGTAGTAGGCGCGCACGGCGTCGCGAAGCAGATCCTGGCCTCCGTCTTCGGCCTTGCCAGGCGTCAGCGTGTCCACGAGCGCGTCGATGCGCGCGGGATCATGGGCATGGTGATCGGCGCACACGCCGACGAGCCGCACGAACACCGGACCGATCTCGGAGAAGATCAGGCGGTTGCCCTCGGCGATGCGCGCCGTAACGGCTCCGAGGGCGGCATCCGCGTGCCGGACGATGCGCCAGCGCTGCATGCGCCGGACGAGGGCAGCCGGGAGCCGTCTGGCGACGAGGCGGGCGGCCGGGCGCAGGATCGGCACGTCCTCGCCGCGGATCGCGGACCCCGCGGTCTTGGAGGCACGACAGGCGAAGCCGAACCAGTTGACGTCCTGCGCGCCCAGTAGCACCGTCAGGTCGAGCGCGATCCGGTGGTAGAGCTGGGTGATCGTCAGGTTCAGCATCACCGGGTCGACCGTGGCCACGGCGTCCGCGCATTCCGGCAGGGTGACCACCCTGGTGGTGCGAATCGCCGACAAGGCCGGCCGGGCACGCGCGCTGCGTGCCAGGCGCTCGGCCATCACCCGCGCGAAGACGGCCAGCGTGTGCGGGGCGCGCGCGATCAACGTGTCGTACCCGGCCTTCGAGAGCCGCAGCAACCGGCTGTCGTCGAGGGCACGCACCGTCCCCATGCGAGGCTCCCCGGAGAGGAGCGCCATCTCCCCAACCGATTCACCAGGTCCGACCTCCCCGATCCGTACCTCCTGCCCATCGTCGCGTGCGACGACAACGGCGAGCCTGCCGGACAACACGAAGTAGACGGCATCTCCCGACTCGCCCTGCTGGAACAGGATGCCGCCAGCGGGGAGGCTGACGTGACGCAGTGTCGACGCGAGCGCGGCGGTGGTTTCGGCGTCGAGCGGGCCGGTGAAGGCGTGCAACTGCCGCGCGACCTCGAGGGGCGCGACCTCGGGGAGCGGGTCGGTCTGCTGTGGCGCCTGCGCGCCCTCGTGTGCGGGCATGGGGAAGATCGCCGGGGGGACGCCCCTATTTAACCCCACGGGGTCCCGCATCCAGACCTGGGGAGGCCCGAGCACTACCAGTTCACGCCGCACTGGAGGAGTGGATCGGGGTGCTGGGGACCGAACATCCTCTGCTTCGGCCTCTGACTGCGGCGAGCTCGCGGCACTCGCATTCTCCCGCTGACTGGCCGACCCCATCCAGACGTGCTACCGTGCAGCCGGCGCCTCGACGATGGCCCAACACTCGCTCCCCGCTGTCGGATCCCGGCTGGTGCTGTCGCCCGCAGGAAGCCCTCGTCTCCGGCGGGCCGGCCGAGGAACTGGAGCGCCGCATCCAGGAACTGTATCGAGAGGGCTACCGCCACGTGGTGGTGGACCTCCGTGATGTACCGCGAGCCGACAGCGCCGGCGTCAGGGCCCTCGTCCGCGGTCACACCTCGGCTCAACGTCTTCATCGACGCTTCACGTTGATTGGCATCACGCCACGGGTCCGGGAGACGCTCGCGCTCTCGATGCTCGACCGCGTGCTTGAAATCAAGGACTCCATTGCGGAGGCCAAGGCCCACGACGTGCGGTGGGACCGCGTGCTCACCGTCGTCGGCGTCATCATCGTGAGCGTCGGTCTTGTCGGAACCGGATGGCTCTGGCCGGGACTCGGAAGTGCCCTGCCCACAGACGCACCGTCGTCCCTGACCGACGCAATGCCGGTCACGGATCTCGGGCACCCGCTGTTCGAGCTCGCCAAGCTCGTGGCCGCTGCCCTGATTGGCGCGCTCGTCACCGTGGTGCACAGACAGAACCGCAGCGACCGCGTGCCCAACCCGACGATGGATCAGGCGCAGGTGCTGCTGTGCGTCTCCGGCGCCCTGATGATGATCATCATCGGCAACAACCTCGCGCGGGCGTTCGGCATCGCCGGTGCGGCCAGCATCATCCGCTTCCGCACGCCTGTCGAGGACGCGCGCGACATCACGATCCTGTTCATCCTGATGGGCCTCGGCATGGCCGCCGGGCTCGGCGCCTTCGCTGTGGCGGGGCTGGGGACGCTCTTCCTCTGCGCGATGCTGCCGACGCTCAACCTGCTGAGCACAGACCGTCCGCGCACGATGCTCGTCGAAATCGTCGCGGCGGGCCGGGATCTGCCCCTGGCGCACATCCATCAGGTCTTTGCCGTCAACGGCATCGTGTTCGAGCCCCGCGAGGTCTCGCAGGGAAGCGAAGCCACGGTGCGCTACATGACCACGCTCGGTCCCGGCGACTCGCTGGAGGATCTGAGCGCGCAGTTGATGGGTGACGGGTCGAGCATCTCGCATGTCGCCTGGTCGCCGCCCAAGCGCGGGTGAGCAGCCCATCCCGTGCGCGCACGGCCTTCGCCTCCTGGAGTTCCCGTGTGACGCCACGCGCCGCCACCCTCGTCCTGTTTGCCGCCGTCGTCATGGCACCCGCGCGTCCCACCAGCGCGCAGAATCCCGCGCCCACAATGCCGTCCCCGCCACCCGAGGCATCCGACACGACGCCGCGCGGATTCGGCTGGAAGAACGACAGGCCGTCGCTCATCTTCGGAGACGACCTGTACGTGAGCCTGCGCGGTCGCCTCGTGATGGACTGGCGCGGGTTCGACCCGGATGTCGACGAGGACACCTTCGACCTCGACGTCGCGCGCATCGGCCTCAAGGGTGAACTGACCCGGCACCTCGACTTCGAGATCGAGCGCGAGCTCGACGAGGACGGCCGGTGGCAGGACTGGAAGGACGTGTACCTGAACTGGGACACGTTCGATAGGTTCCAGGTGCGCGGCGGGCGCTTCAAGATTCCGTTCGGGCTCGAGCAGAACCTCGGTCGCACCGAGATCGACTTCATCTACCGCGCGCGCGCCTCGACACAGCTGACGCCGGCCCGCGATCGCGGCGTCATGCTCTACGGCCGTGTGTTCGGGCGTGGGCTGACCTACGAAGTGGGCCTGTTCGACTCGGACGGCGACATCGGGAAGCTCTCGGAACCGCAGTTCCTGCCCGACGCCGAGGACGACCTCGGGCCGACGGTGGCCGGCCGCGTCACGGCGGCGGTGCTCCGGCCCCTGGTCGGCGAGGACGCGGCGCTGCGATCGCTGCGCGTCGGCGTGGCCTACACCACCGGGAACGTCCCCGAGGGCCTGAACAGCCTCCGCGGGGAAACACCGTACGGCTTCGACTACTTCGAGCCGGTCTACGTGAAGGGCCGGCGCCAGCGCCTCGGGTTCGAGCTGGATTGGACGCCGGGGCCGTTCGGCGTCCGGGCCGAGTGGATTCAGTCGCGGGAGGACCGGCTCGGGCAGGCTCTCGGCGACGGCGACCTGTCGGACTTCCTCGGCACCGGATGGTACGTCTACGGCACCTGGATCGTCACGGGGCAGGACAAGGACGACAACATCAGCATGCGGCGTTCGGTGCTGCGCGGCGGGCCCGGCGCCATCGAGCTCGTGGCGCGGTACGAGGAACTGGGCTTCGGCAGCGCCAGTTCCGAGGGTCCCCCGCTGCGCAATCCGCGCGCCGACCACCTGCTGGGGAACCGGGATCGCCTCTGGACGACAGGCGTCAACTGGTACGCGATGCCTCACGTCAAGGTCGTCGCCAACGCCGTACACGAATCTTTCACAGATTCGCAACGAACCGCCGACCCCGGGACGACGTCATTCTGGTCAGGCGTGCTGCGGTTGCAGTTCGCGTTCTGAGCTCCTCATGACCACTCCCGCACCGCGTGCCCCACGACGTCTCCCCTGGATGCTGGCCCTCGTCATCGCCGCCAGCATGGCCGCGCCGCGGCCGTCTCTGGCCCAGAGCGCCGACGATCTGTTCAACATCGGGGCGCTGCAGCGGGTGGACCTGCTCGTCAACTCGCAGGACTGGGCGAAGCTCAAGGAGAACTTCCAGGAGAACACCTACTACCCCGCCGATGTCCGCTGGAACGGCCTGACCGTCCGCAACGTCGGCATCCGGTCGCGCGGCCTGGGATCGAGGAGCCCCACGAAGCCGGGCCTGCGCGTGGACTTCGACCGTTACGCGTCCGACCAGACCTTCCTGGGCCTCAAGTCCATCGTCCTCGACAACCTCACGCAGGATCCGTCTGGCATCCGCGAGACGGTCACGATGCGCATGTTCGCGCGCATGGGCGTGCCGGCACCCCGCGAGTCGTTTGCCCGACTCTACGTGAACAACCAGCTGATCGGGCTCTACGCCATCGTCGAGTCGGTGGACAAGGACCTGCTGGCCCGCGTGTTCGGCGAGGTGGACGGCGACGTCCAGAACGACGGATACCTCTTCGAGTACAACTACATCCTCGGCGCACCGTGGCGCTTCGAGCACCTCGGCGCCGACCTCGCCCCTTACTCCGAGCGGTTCGACGCCAAGACGCGGGAAGACAAGAGCGACGCGCAGAAGTGGGGCCCGATCGAGGAACTGGTGCGCCTTGTGAACGACACCCGCGCCGAGGACCTCGCGTCGGTGCTCGAGCCTCGCCTCGACGTCACGGCTTTCCTGCGCTACCTCGCCATGCAGAACTTCGTGGCGGAGAACGACGGGTTCACCGGCTACGACGGGATGAACAACTTCTATTTCTACCGGCTCGAGAACAGCGACAGGCACGTCCTCATCGCGTGGGACGAGGACAACGCGTTCCACAGCACGGACTACTCCTTGACGACGCGGCACGACGAGAACGTGCTCGTGCGCAAGGTCATGGCGTCCTCCGGATGGAAGGCGCAGTACTTCGCGACGCTTGGCGAGGCCGCCGAGTCGGCCAGCCAGGTCGACGAGGGGCAGACCGACGGCTGGCTCCTGGCCGAGGTGCGCCGGCAACTCGACCTGATCGCCGCGGCCATGGCCGAGGACCCCTCCAAGCCGTACACCCACGACGAACACGTGGCCGCGCGCGAGGCCCTGCTCGGATTCCCCTCCGCCCGCATCACCTACGTCCGCTGCGAGGCGGCGCGCGCCGTGGATGCGCCGCCTCCCGACGGCTGTTCCTGATTCGCGCGCGATGAGGTCGGTGCCGGGGCTGCCACGCGGCCCGGGCCCGGCCGGGCCTCCTCCCGGAGGCAACTCCTGACCGAGGCCAGGTCGTACCCCGCATCGCGATCCGCCAGCGGCTGACAGCACAGCAGTCGTCGGCTCCCGTGGCATCCTGTCTGCTCGATGAACGGGCGCGCGCCTGCCTGGACGAGTCCGGCAACGCAGGCGCCTGAAGGAGCAGATCTCGTGAGCGACGTGGTGATCGTGGGCGCGGGCCTCGCGGGCCTGACGTGCGCGCGGCGCCTGCAGGCGGCAGGCGTGGCGTGTACGGTCCTGGAATCGGGTGACGGTGTCGGTGGGCGGGTTCGCACGGACAGGGTCGACGGATTCCTCCTCGACAGGGGCTTCCAGGTCCTGCTGACGGCCTATCCCGCGGCACGCCGGTGGCTCGACTTCCACGCCCTCGACCTTCAGCCGTTCAGGGCCGGCGCGCTCGTGTGCCGCGAGGGCCGGCTGCATCGTGTCGGCGACCCGTGGCGCGAAGCCGTGACGATCCCGGGCACACTGATGGCCCCGGTGGGCCCGTTGAGCGACAAGCTCCGCGTGGCCACGCTGCGTGCGGCCGCCAGGCGCGGCTCGATGGACGATCTCTTCGCGCGACCCGAGACCACGACGCGAGAGGCGCTGCGGGCACACGGCTTCGGCCCCGAGATGACCGACAGGTTCCTCCGCCCCTGGCTGGGCGGGATCTTCCTCGAGCGTGACCTCGAGACCTCGAGCCGGATGCTGGAGTTCGTGCTGCGCATGTTCGCCGAGGGCGACGCCGCGGTGCCTGCGGCGGGGATGCAGGCGATCCCGGCGCAGCTGGCTGCCGGACTCGCGCCGGGCACGGTGCGACTGCATACGCAGGCCGCCACAGTCGAGACAGGTCGCGTCAGGCTCGGCACGGGTGACGCCGTGCAGGCCCGCCATGTCGTCGTCGCGGCGGACGGCAACGGCGCCGCGCGATTGCTCCCCGAAGTGGCCGCCCCGGACTGGCGCAGCGTCACCTGCCTCTACTTCGCCGCTCCGGACAGTCCCGTGTCGGATGCGACGCTGGTACTCAACGGCACGACCCGAGGCGTCGTGAACAACGTGGCGGTGATGAGCGACGTCGCGACGGGGTACGCGCCGGCGGGCCAGGCACTCGTGTCCGTGTCGGTGATCGGCACGTCCCAGGCGACCGACGAGACTCTGGCTGCCACCGTGCGATCCGAGCTGTCCGACTGGTTCGGCGCGGCCGTCGCGGACTGGCGCCTGCTCCGCACCTACCGAATCCCGCAGGCCCTGCCCGTCCGTGCGCCGCTCGTGCGTGAATCGCCCACGCCCGTACGGCCCGGCGTGTGGGTCGCGGGCGACTGGCGCTCGACGGCGTCGATCCAGGGCGCGATGGAAAGCGGCGAGGCCGTGGCGGAGGCGATTCTCGGGGCCTGACGCGCTGCACGCAGGCCGCGGCTGCCGTGTCGTCTACCAGAACGGCTCGTCGGCGCCGATGAAGCTCACGGGCACCTCGGGCACGATCGGGCGCAGCCACTCGGCGCAGTACTCCATGCCGGCCTGCTCCGAGACCACGTGGTTGATGACGATCAGCGCCTTGGGCAGGCCCGCGGCGATCTGGTCCTGGACGTACTCGACCAGTTCCCACTCCCGCGTCTCGCCCACGACGACGACGTCCACGTCGGGTCGTGAGGCGACCTCGATCAGGCGCGGCATCAGGCTCGCGTAGCCCCAGCTGGCCGCCACGCGCCGCACCGGCAGCCCCGGGTCGCCCACCACGCGCATCGATCGCACGCCCAGCTTCTTCGTCATGTCGGCGACGAGGTCACCGAGCGTCGTCGCCGGCAGCGTGAACCGCGGTGGCGAGATGCTCTCGGCGTGCGCCGTCCATCCGAGCGCGCGCGCCATGCCCGTGGCGATGCCATCGGGCTGCATCCGATGCCAGTGGTCGTGGAAGTGGAAGACGACGAGGTCGTGCCTGGCGATGAACTGCTGCTTGGCCTTGTAGGTCGGGTCGGCGGCCAGCGGCTCCGTCGTGTCCTGGTGCGAGTAGAAGGTGGGCTCGTGGGTCACCACCAGATTGCGGCCCTCGCGCACCGCGCGCTGCAGCACCGCCAGCGTGGCCATCATCGTCGTGGCGATGCCACGGACTGGCGCCTCGGGCCGTCCGGCGACGATGCGATCGACGGTCTCGGTCATCCACGGGATGCCCACGCGCGCCTTGATGCGCGCCACGACGTCCGCGGCCGTGAGATCCGCGCGGCCCGGACGACCGACGACGCCGAGCGCGCTCATGCCCTCGAGGAACTCCCGACGTGTCCACATGCGCGGATTGTCTCACCGCGGCGACTCTTGCGTCATCGCGCGGGGGCCGTGGTCGAGAGCCGGGTCGGTCGCACCGCGATGGGCCGGGCTCGGAGAGCCGGCCCTACCGCGTGAGAGCCGGCCCTACCGCGTGAGAGCCGGGCCTACCGCGTGAGAGCCGGCCCTACCGCGTGAGAGCCGGGCCTACCGGGAGAGAGGCGGCCCTACCGCAGCGCAACGGTACGCCCATCGGCCGAGGACCGGCACCCGGCCTCGACGATTGCGATCACGGTGGCCGCCTCGGCTGCCGTGACGGGCACGCGACCGCCGTGCAGAATCGCGTCGCGCATCCCGGCGTAGAAGCGGCCGTAGTCACCGGCGGGCACGGCGCGATGCTCCGGCTCCGCGCCTTCGCGCAGGACGACAATCGGATCGGCATCGGCACCCCATCCGGCGCGCCCCGGCCGCTCGCCCGCGAGCAGTCGGCGTTCCTGCTGGTCACCGCCCTGCTTCACGAGGGTGCCCGTCGTGCCACGAACGACGAAACGCGGCGGCTGATCCGCCGCGAGCATGCTGGAGGACAGCAGCACTTCGCTCGCGGCGTACTCCAGTCGCGCGTGGAACCAGTCGTCGGTCAGCGCTCCGGGGCGAAGCCTGCGCAGCGTGGCCTGCACACGGTCGGGCGCGCCGAGCAGCGCGACGGCCTGGTCGATCAGGTGCGGCCCGAGGTCGTACCACAGCCCCGCACCCTGGCCGGGACGTTCGCGCCAGCGGTCGCGCACCTGTGGCCGCCAGCGGGCGATCTCGGAGCGGAACTCGACGACATCGCCGATCGCGCCCTCAGCCACAGCCTGCCGGACGCCGAGAAAATCGCTGTCCCAGCGGCGATTGTGGAAGGCCGCCACCAGGCGACCGGCCGCGGCGGCCGTCTCGGCCACGGCCAGGGCCTCGTCGGAGGTGACGGTGAAGGGCTTGTCCACGACCACGTGCCGGCCCGCGAGCAGGGCCGCGTCGGCAAGCGGCGCGTGGGTGTCGTTCGGCGTGGCTACCACCACGAGGGACACATCCGCAGCCTCGATGGCGTCCTGCGGCGAGGCCACGACCCTCACGCCCGGATACGCGGCCGCCACCCGCGCTGCCTGGCTCGACGCCACGACACGCAGGTGCAGACCGGGCGTCGTCGTGATGAACGGCGCGTGAAACGTCTGTCCGGCCAGCCCGAAGCCGAGCAGCGCGACGCCGATGCCCGGGGCATCACGCTCGTGGTGTGGGTCGTTCGGTGATTCGTCCGCCATGTCGGTGAGTACTACCATGGACGTACGCATGAACGCACAGTCCTCTGGACCTCATCCGCCCGGCGGTGAGAACGCTGCCCCCGGAGTGACGCGCCGGCAGTTCGTGCGCACCTCGGCGGCATCGATGGCCGCGCTCGCGCACGCGGCCACGGGACGCGCGCAGCCGCCCTCGCCACGGACGCTGCTGGTGCTCGGCGGCACCGGCTTCATCGGACCGCACCTCGTGCGGCTCGCCGTCTCCCGCGGTCACACGGTGTCGATCTTCACGCGAGGCCGCCGGCAGGCCGACCTGCCGGCGTCTGTCGAACGCCTCGTCGGCGACCGCAGCGACCAGCTCGACGCCCTCTCAGGGCGCCGCTGGGACGCCGTGATCGACGACTCGGCGACCAACCCCGACTGGGTGCGCCTCTCAACGGAGCGCCTCGCGACATCCGGCCGGTACCTCTTCACGTCGTCGACGGGCGTCTACTATCCGTACCTGCGGCGGGGTCTGGTCGAGGCCGACCCGGTCCATACCGACGCGAAGGATCCGAAGGACGCCTCGGAGAGCTACGGCACGCGCAAGGCACGGTGCGAAGCGATCGTGACGCGCGCGTTCGGCGCGCGGGCCCTCGTCGTCCGCCCGACCTACATCGTCGGTCCCGGTGATCCGACCGATCGCTTCACGTACTGGCCCGTGCGCCTTGCCGAGGGAGGTGACGTACTCGCGCCGGGGCGGCCCTCCGACCCCGTGCAGTTCATCGACGTGCGCGACCTGGCGGCGTTCATGCTGACGCTCGTCGAGGGCGAGGCGTCCGGCCTGTTCAACGCGATCGGCCCCGCGGCGCCGATGACGATCGACACGTTCCTGCGTGAGTCCCGCGCGGCGCTGAAGATCACGCCGCGGCTCGTGTGGTTCAGCGACGAGGCGCAACTGGCGACACGAGGCATCGACGGCGTCGTCCCGTGGATCCTCGCGCGCGGCAACGACCTCGGGCACACGTCGGTCCGGACCACGCGCTCGCTCGACGCGGGCCTTACCCATCGCCCGCTGGCTGGGACCGTGGTGGACACACTCGAGTGGTTCCGGGGGCTGCCCGCGGAACGACGTGCCAGCGCGAAGTGGGCGCTGTCGCGACAGACCGAGCGTGAGATGCTGGCAGCCGTGGCGGCCAGGCCCCTGTGAGTGCACCAGTGACGGGCCCAAGGGCGTCGCCGCCCGTGGAAGGGGCGCTCGACCTCGTCGCGGCCGCCGCGGATCGCGCCAGGGAGATCGGCGCGCCGGGGGCCGAACGTGCACCGGTGGACCGTCGCGCCCTCGTGTACTCAGGCCAGTTGCGAGAGCGGCACGAGCGGCCGCATGTACGACAGGGCCATCGCGCTGGCCCCATCGATCTCGCCGGGCCCGGCCCTGCCGCCGGAGGTCACTGGTTCGCCTGGCCGAAGTTGACCGTCTGGAGGAACCGGTAGGCCCTGACCGAGAAGTCCTCCCATGCCGTGTAGTCCAGGTTCGCCTGCTGGCCTCGGAACTCGAAGATGGCTCCCTGATTGTCTGCCAGTCCGTCCATCGCCAGCGTGTCCATCGCCGTGCCGAGGCCGCCGAGGCCGCGAAGCCGGTGGTTGCCGAAGCTGTCCTGGTACCGGCGTCGATTGATCAGGTGCCCGCCACCAGTCGGATGGGCGGCCGCCGTGAGCACGTCCTCGCCTCGTACCATGCCGCGGAGCCACTGCTTCCTGGTAATCGGAATCGTCACCAGTTGATCGTCCGGCAGGTCGTCCATGTCGTTGAGCGGATACTCGATCAGTCGGCCGTCAGGATCGGCGCCGGTCGCCGGGAACCCGTTCACCTGCGACATGATGTCGGTGCAGATGTATCGGACCCACAGATCGGGGTTCGCCTCGTAGTGCGTCTTCTCGGCAGGCTCCAGTTCACTGAACAGGCGGCCGAAGTCGGTCCGCGCCATGATGAAGGTCATGTACTTGACAACCTTCGCTTTCCCACCGCCCTTGGCGCGAAACTGATTCATGTAGAGCGCGATCAGTTCCGCGAGCGACCGCATCTTCGCGCTGGGCTGATGCGCCGCCCAGCTCGTGTCCTGGTAGGCCGCCTTCGCCAAGTGCACCTTGCGCAGCGTCGTGGCGTACGCGGCGTGATACGTGCCAAGGAAGTCCTTCGCACCCTGGCTGTCGGCCGTGCCGATCTCCTTGAAGAACTTGCGGAGTCTGCTCAGTCGCACACCCCCCGATACTTGCGCGAAGCCGCGGAGCGTCTGTCCGGCCGGAAACGGCACGATCACGAACGGGTCGGGAAAGCCGGTGAACAACGTCGGCTTGTCGGCGCGTGTGATCGCCGCGTTGCCACGCATGTCGTCGAGATCCGCGCAAAAGAGCTTGATGCTGCGCATGGCGGCGCGCAGGTTCGACTCGCCGTCCATGGCCAGTCCCTGCTGAGACCTCAAATCGAGCACCACGGGTTCGGTGACGAACTCCATGTCGGCCCCATCCGTCACCAGTTTCCAGCCGAGGCGCTGCACCAGGATCGTGTTCTTCGGGAAGTACTTCTTCTGGGCATCGTTGTGCGGGGCCGTGGTGGAGTTGTAGATCTTCCAGCCCGATTGCCATTCGAATCCGACTGCCATGACCGCGACCTCCGAACAGGGACGCGAAGCGCCGAGTGAACTCCGAAAAATGCCCTAATCTACCACCGGATTCGGTCCATGGCGGTTCAGGGAGCCGGTGCCCCGCTCGAAGTCGTGGAGCCACGCCGTATCCGAGGCGCGCCCAGGGTCCGGCGCGGGCATCGCGCCGACCGCCTAGGCCGATGTCCAGACCCGAGTCGCCGCCCATCAGCAGCGCCGCGTATGCCGTCGAGCCGCCATCGGCCACATCAACGCGGACACCGCCGAACCACGTCGAACAGCTCGGCGTGGAGCAGCAGGTGAACCATTGACTGGACACCGTCGGGATAGGTGCCGCCGATGTCGGTGGACACGACGACGCTCGGCCTCGTCGTCTGGTGGGCGGGCGGCCGGCGCGGCCGGCGACTGCCGAACGGCGGCACGCCCGCCCTCCTCGAGTCCCGACACGTCGGACAACGCGGCTGGGGCCATGACGCACGCGAGCGCCAGTGCGACCAGCCGATGTCTCTGTCTCGCAGTGGACGGCCCTACTGCATGGAGTGGAGGCCGAACATGTTGCCTTCGGTATCGATCGCCAGGACGATGAAGCCGTACTGGCCGATCGACATCTTGTCCCGGTGCACCTTGCCGCCGGCGCCCGCGACGCGGCCGCCCTCGACGGCGCAGTCCTCGCAGGTGAAGTACACCATCGTGCTGCCGCCTGACGGTACGCCCTCGGCCTTGACCAGCGCGCCCGAGGATCCTGGCGCCTCGGGGTCCATCCCGAACGCGAACATCGCCAGGTCTGGGCCGGGCAGTTGCTGGAGCGTGGTCTGCAAGACGGTCTCGTAGAACGTCCGCGCGCGGTCCATGTCCTGGACGTAGATCTCGAACCAGCCGACCGGGTTGTTTCGGGCCATCGGTGCCTCCTGTGCCGGCCAGCGTACCTCAGGGCCCTCCCGTGCGACCATCGGCAAGCGACCCATTGCGTCAGCGCCACCAGTCGTCACGAATCCGGGGTTCGTCGTCACGAATCCCGCGGTCGTCGTCACGAATCCGAGGTTCGGCGCCGCGAACCCGAGGTTCGTCAGCCGCGGGACTTGTCCCGCGGGTCCCGCGGGCACACGCACCGGACCCGCCTTCGCCTGCGACTACGGCGCGCCGACGAGATTCATCAGGGGCGTCACGCCGGCGGATGAGGCAGCGGGAGCGCCAGCTAGGGCTCCGGCCGCAGGGCGGGCTTGGCCACCATCAGGCGATGTCCGCACCACACGCAGCGTGCGTACAGCGTGTCGTGCGATCGGACGTCCACGTGCAGCGGCACCTGGCAGGACGGGCAATCCGGAATCGCGATGCGCCGCTGGCGCCGGTCCATCGGGTGGGTGACGTGCTGTCGCTGGCGTGCGAGGTCGATGGACATGGATGGCCCGGCCGGGTCATCGGCCCGCTGGCGGCTCGGCTTGAACATCTCACGGGAATCTCACCGTGCGCTCACGACGCGCTGAGGACGTCGTGCCAGGGATCCGGGATGCTTGGGGATCGGCGGCGGGAAGTCCCCGTTGTGACATGCGGACCGGGATGGCCGCGATGCCTGGAGGCGACGTGTCGAGACGTTGGAACAGGATGGAGACCTGGCTCGCGCTGTTGGTCGTGGCCGTGGGCGGGCTCATCGCGGCGCTCATGGGGCTGCACGCGTACGTGACGCTGACGGCGACCCGCCTGCACCCCGAGCCAGGCAGCGTGACCTCGGTCTCGCGCACCGCTCCGGCACCCCGCTGGGCCGAGGCTGCCGAGCGCGCACGACAGGTGGCGCGGGCCGCCCTGAGTGAACAGAACCTGCCCGGGCTGTCCATCGCCGTGGGCGCGGGCGACGAGATCGTGTGGGCCGAAGGATTCGGCTGGGCGAATCTCGAGGATCGGGTGCCCGTGTCGCCGGAGACACGGTTCAGGATCGGCACCGCGTCCACGGTGCTCACCTCTGTCGCCGTGGGTCGGTTGCTGGAACAGGGGCGCCTGGCGCTCGACGACGAGATACAGGCGAGGGTACCCGCATTTCCCCGAAAGCCATGGCCCGTGACCCTGCGACAGCTCATGGCCCACACGGCCGGCGTCAGGAACGACGGCGGCGACGAAAGCCCCCTCTTCTCCAGGAACTGCGACAGCCCCGTCGAAGGCCTCGACGTCTTCGCCGGCCGTCCGCTGCTGTTCGAGCCCGGCACCCGATTCCGCTACTCGAGCTTTGGCTGGATTCTCGTCAGCGCGGCCGTCGAGCAAGCCGCGGGTGACTCGTTCCTGAGGGTGATGCGGGAGCAGGTCTTCGAGCCGGCGGGAATGCGGGACACGCGTGAGGATGTGCCGGCGGAAGCGAGCACGCGCCAGGCGACGGCGTACTTCCCGCGATACGCAGCGGATCCCGACTATGGGCTGCACCTCATGCGACCGATCGACTCGTCGTGCTACGCAGGAGCGGGCGCGTTCGTGTCGACACCCTCCGATCTGGTCCGCTTCGGCCTTGCCGTCGCGCGGGGGACGCTGCTGCGACCAGAGACGGTCCAGCTCTTTCAGACGTCACAGCGGCTCCCGTCTGGCGAGCAGACGGGGTACGGCCTGGGGTGGGACCTCGAGACGGTGGCGCTGCCCGGCGGTCCGGCGCGCGTCGCCGGGCACGACGGCGACGTGCTGGGCGGACGGGTGGCATCGCTGA
This sequence comes from uncultured Acidobacteriota bacterium, assembly GCA_963715265.1. Lineage (GTDB taxonomy): Bacteria > Acidobacteriota > Vicinamibacteria > Vicinamibacterales > Vicinamibacteraceae > Luteitalea. Next base: position 59,716 of record CAVQRQ010000016.1, on the reverse strand, counting down.
TGACGTTCCCGGAACACGGACTCGTGGTGGCGGTGACGTCGAACATCTCGTACGCCGATACGTTCGCGATCGGCGCGGACGTCGCGCGCGCGTTCATCGAACGGCCCACGCGCCAGTCGCGACGGTGACGCCCTGCCGATCACCCGCGAGTCACCAGGGACGTCACGATCCCCAAGGCAGCAGATCACGCCACATGTCTCCGCGCTGCGGCCATCGCTGCACCGGTAGAATGGTGGGTGGCGTCACCGATACGGTGGCCCCGACACGGAAGGGTGCCCAGGGAATCGAGCATGAAGACTCAGGTCAACAGTGACAGAACCGTGGCCGTCGACGCGAAGTTGACGCGCTTCGTCAAGAGTGAAGTCGATCGCATTCTCCGGAACTTCGACGGCAGGCTGACACGCGTCGAGGTGCACCTGAGCGACGTCAACAACGTCAAGACGGGCGTGGCAGACAAGCGCTGCCTTGTGGAAACCCGCCCGGCGGGAGCGCGCCCCCGCAGCACCAGTGCCACAGCCGATCGGTTTGACGAGGCCATTGGCACGGCGCTCCGGCGCATGCAGCGCTCGCTGACGTCGTTCTTCGGACGCCAGGCCGACGCGAAGAAGGCGCGCACGCCCAGGGCCGCTGCCGTGATGGCGCGGGCGGCTGCGAGGGTCTCGTCCACGCCGCCTCCGGCTGCCGTCAAGACGTCACCGCGCAAGGCCACCCCGACGAAGGCCGCCCCGAAGACGGCCTCCGCCAAGAAGGCTGCCGGGGAGAAGGCTGCCGGGAAGAAGGCTGCTGCGCCCCGGCCGGCTGCCGCAGGGAAGAAGGCCACGGGCAAGGCCGCGGCGAAGAAGACCACTCCTCGAAAGGCCGCCGCGAAGCAGGCCGTCGCGCCCGAGGTGGAGCTGACCGGCCGTGGTCCCAAGAAGAAGCGGATCTACCAGGCGCGCCGCAAGGCGTGGCCGGTGCGGTAGCGCCGTCTCACCCCGCGCAGATCGTCCCGAGCCTGGCCGCGAGCGCCAGCAGCAACGCGAGTGTCACGACGACGGGCAGGAGCCTCGAGCGCAGTCCTTTCCGAGAGCTGATCGACGTCGCCGGGGCCGATGTCGATTCGACCGGCGACGACCGCGTGTGGGCCGATGATAGGCTCGGCGCGTGAACCGGCGCACCTTCCTTCCCAGATCACTTGCAGTCCTCGCCGCCGTCGTGGCGTGCGCCACGCTGTCGGCGCAGGCGCCGCCCTACGACCTCGACGGGACCGTCGCCGCCGCCATGAAGGCCTTCGACGTGCCCGGCATGGCCGTCGCCGTCGTGAAGGACGGCACGGTCGTGTCGGCCCGAGGTTACGGCGTCAAGACGATCGGGCAACCGGAGCGGGTCGACGACAGGACCCTGTTCGGCATCGCGTCCAACACGAAGGTGTTCACGGCCGTCGCGCTCGGCACGCTCGTCGACGAGGGCAGGTTCACGTGGGACACCCGCGTCATCGACGTGCTCCCGACGTTCCGGCTCTCCAATCCGTACGTGACGCAGGAGATGACCATCCGCGACCTCCTCGTCCACCGCAGCGGGCTCGGCCTCGGCGCCGGCGACCTGCTGTGGTGGCCCGCCTCGACGTACACGCGTCGCGAGATCGTGGCCCGGCTCGCCCACATCCCGCTCGCCACGAGCTTCCGGAGCGCCTACGCGTACGACAACGTGCTCTACCTGGTGGCGGGCGAGGTGATCGAGGCCGTCAGCGGACAGACATGGGAGGACTACGTGCGGCATCGCCTCCTGCAGCGAATCGGCATGACGACGAGCGTGGTCAGGTATGCCGACGCGGGAGCGGGCGGCAACGTCGCGTCGACCTACGCCTACGTCGACGGCACGCTGCAGCGCGTGCGTCCGCTCGAGAGCGACAACACCAATCCGGCCGCCGGCATCCTGAGCAACGCGTCGGACATGGCGAAGTGGATGATCGTGTTCCTGAACCGCGGGCAACTCCAGGACGGCACGCGGCTGTACTCGGAGGCCGTGGCGCGAGAGCTCGAGACGCTCGTCACGCCGCAGCCCATCGGCACGCCGGCGGCAGAGACAGCCGCCCTGCGTGCCAACTTCCGCGGGTATGCGCTGGGCCTCAACGTGTCCGACTACAGAGGACGCAAGCTGGTCACCCACACGGGGGGATTGCCGGGCTACACGTCGCGCGTGGCCTGGCTGCCCGAGTTGAAGGCCGGTGTGGCGGTGCTCACCAACCAGGAATCGAGCGACGCCTGGAACGCCATCGCCTGGACGGTGCTCGACCACTACCTCGGGGCCGACGACACCGACTGGGTGAAGGCGTACACGGCGGTCCGGTCCCGGACGGACGCGGCGACAGCCAGGACGCACGCCGAGACCGCCGCGACGCGCAAGGCCGACTCGACACCGTCCCTGCCGCTCGGTACGTACGCCGCCACGTACAGGGATCGCTGGTACGGCGACGTCGTCGTCGCGCACGAGAACGGCGCGCTCGTCATGCGGTTCACGAAGACGCCGCAGCTTGTGGGCGACCTCGAGCACTGGCACTACGACACGTTCCTCGTCAAGTGGCGCGAGCGCGATCTCCGCGCCGACGCGTTCGTCACGTTCTCGTTGACGCCGGACGGCAAGGTCGGGGAGGCCACCATGAAGCCGGCCTCGCCAACGGTGGACTTCAGCTTCGACTTCCAGGACCTGCAACTCGTCCCGCGGCGATAGACCCGCGACGGCCCAGGCGGCCGCGCCCTCGGCGCCGACCTGCGGTACCATGCCCGCGTCTCAGCCCGGACAAGGCTTCCATCGAGGACTCCCCGATGATCGACCGCCGCCAGTTCGTCCAGTCCATGATCGCGCTCGGCGCCGCCTCGTCGGCCCGTGCCGAGGCGCTCTTCGGCGGCCAGGGCTCCACGGAACTCAGGGACCTCGCCGACGGCGCGCTCGCCACGGCGAAGAAGCTGGGCGCCAGCTACGCCGACATCCGCATCAACAGGTATCGCAACCAGTTCATCTTCACGAGGGACCGGCGCGTCCAGAACATCGTCAACACCGACGACTACGGCTTCGGCATTCGCGTGATCGTGGACGGCACGTGGGGCTTCGCGAGCAGCAGCGCCGTGACCCGCGAGGAGATCGCGCGGGTCGCCTCCCAGGCCATCGGCATCGCCAAGGCCAACCGCGCCATCAACCAGGAAGCGATCCGGCTCGCGCCCGTCGAGGCGTATGACACCACCTGGAACACGCCGGTCGAGAAGAACCCCTTCGAGATGCCGCTGCAGCCCAAGCTCGACCTCCTGCTGCAGATCCACGAGGAGGCGCTGAAGGTGCCGGGCGCCAGCTTCGTCTCGGCGTCCATGCAGTTCGTCAACGAGCACAAGTACTTCGCCTCGAGCGAGGGATCGCACATCGAGCAGTCGCTGATCCGGTCGTATCCGTCGTTCTCGGTGACCGCCGTGGACAAGGCGAGCGGCAAGTTCTACTCGCGCCGGGCGCTCACCTCGCCGATGGGCATGGGCTACGAGTACGTCGAGTCGTACCCGCTGCTGCAGGAGGCGCGCGTGGCCGCCGAGGAGGCGGTGGCGATGCACAAGGCCAAGCCGGCGCCGGCGGGGCCGAAGACCCTGATCCTCCACCCGTCCAACCTGTGGCTGACGATTCACGAGTCCGTGGGGCATCCCACCGAGCTCGACCGCGCGCTCGGGTACGAAGCCAACTTCGCGGGCACGAGCTTCCTCACGACGGACAAGCTCGGGACCTTCGCGTTCGGCTCGCCAGTCGTCAACCTCGTCGCCGACAAGACGCAACCCAACGGCATGGCCACCTGCGGCTACGACGATGACGGGGTGAAGACCACGCGCTGGCACCTGGTCAAGGACGGCACGTTCGTCGACTACCAGACGACGCGCGATCAGGCGCACCTCATCGGCCAGAAGGCGTCGCACGGCTGCAGCTACGCCGACAGCTGGGGATCGGTGCCCTTCCAGCGCATGCCCAACGTGTCGCTCGAGCCTGGCGCGAAGGACATCAGCGAGGCCGACATCATCGCGGCGACCGACGACGGGGTCTACGTCAAGGGCGACTCGAGCTTCAGCATCGACCACCAGCGATACAACTTCCAGTTCAGTGGCCAGACGTTCTGGGAGGTCAAGAACGGCAGGATTACCACGCAGCTGCGCGACCTGGCGTACCAGGCCAACACGCCGGAGTTCTGGAAGGCGTGCGACATGCTGGGCGGGCGTTCGACGTACGCACTCGGCGGCGCGTTCAGCGACGGCAAGGGCCAGCCGGTGCAGTCCAACTCCGTCAGCCATGGCTGCCCCATCGCGCGATTCGCCGGGGTCAACATCCTCAACACCGGGCGGTGAGCATGATCTGGACCAGGGAGCAGACCAGGGCGCTGACCGATCGGGTGCTGGCGCTCAGCAAGGCCGAGCAGACCTTCGTCGCCGTCAACGGCAGCGAGCGCGCCAGCGTGCGCTTCGCCCGCAACAGCGTCACGACCTCGGGCGCCACCTCCGCGATCACCCTGTCGATCACGGCGCAGTTCGGCAACCGGGCGGGCACGACGACCACGGCGCGTTTCGACGACGCGAGCCTGCAGGCCGCGCTGCGCAACGCGGAGGAGATCGCCAGGCTCTCGCCGGAGAACCCCGAGGCGATGCCCGTGCTCGGACCGCAGACGTACACGCCGGCCACCGCCTACTTCGACGACGTGGCGTCGGCCACGCCAGCGTGGCGCGCCTCGTCTGTCGAGACCGCGATTGCACTCAGCAGGAAGAAGGACGTCGTCTCCGCGGGCTTCGTCGAAACGCAGGCCGCCATGCAGGCCGTCGCGAGTTCGCGGGACCTGTTCGCGTACGACCGCTTCACGGCGGCCGACTACAACCTGACGGCGCGCACGCCTGACGGATCCGGATCGGGATGGGCGTCGAAGTCCTTCAACGAACTCCGGCTCCTGCAGCCGGCCGCGCTCGCCGAGACGGCCATCGGCAAGGCGGCGATGGCCCGCAACCCGGTCGGCATCGAGCCCGGCACCTACACCGTGGTGCTCGAGCCCGCGGCCGTGGCCGACATGGTCGCGTTCATGCTGTTTGCCGCCACCGCGCGGCAGGCCGACGAGGGACGGAGCTTCTTTGCGAAGAAGGGCGGCGGCAACCGCATCGGTGAGCCGATCGTTGGTGACAGGATTCGCATCTACTCCGATCCCGCGCACCCGCTGGCCCCGAGCGTCTGCTTCGACAACGAGGGGCTGCCCATCGACAGGCAGCTGTGGATCGACAAGGGCGTGCTCCAGAACCTCTTCTACTCGCGGTTCTGGGCGCAGAAGATGGGCAAGGCGGCGATGGCGAGCCCATCGAACCTGATCATGGACGGCGGCACCGCCACCATGGACGACCTGATCGCCGGCGTCACGCGCGGCCTGCTGGTGACGCGGTTCTGGTACATCCGACCGCTCGACCCGCAGACGATCCTGCTCACCGGCCTGACCCGCGATGGCCTCTTCCTGATCGAGGACGGCAAGGTGACGCGCCCTGTCAAGAACATGCGGTGGAACGAGAGCCCGATCGTCGCCCTCAACAACGTGGAGGCGATGACGCCGGCCGAGCGCGTCGTCAGCGGCGAGGGCGTCGGCGGGTCGGGCCTGGCGCTGGTCTGCCCGGCGGCGCGCATCCGCGAGTTCAGGTTCGCGAGCGCGTCCGACGCCGTCTAGAGTGACGCGGCGCCATCCACGCCCTGTTCATCGCGGCCCCTGCCAGCGGGAGAGCAGTCGGCTGTTGACGTGCGGCGGTCCTGCAGCCCCAGGCGATGCAACGGGAGGAGTGAGCGGTCAGGCCTGGCGCGCCCACGAGCCACGGCTACACCGGTCGCGCCTCGATGATCGACACGGGCGACGCGGTGGGTGTGATGCCGGTGAGGCGGAAACCCGAGGCGTCGAAGATCTCGCCGAAGTGCGCTTCGCTGCGCTCCATCCCGTCGGGGAGCGCCATCATCACCATGTCGAAGAGCTTCGATGCCGACGGCTCGTTCCCGGCTGGCACGACGGTCTCGATGACGAGCAGGCGGCCATCCGGCGGAATCACACGGCGGATGTTCGCGAGGATCGTGATGCAGCGATCGTCGGACCAGTCGTGCAGGATGTGACGCATGGTGTAGGCGTCGGCGCCGGGCGGGACCTCCTCGAAGAAGTTGCCGCTGACCAGCGTGCACCTGTCGGCGACCCCTGCCTCGCCCACGTGCCCCGTCGTGCGGGCCAGGACGTGCGCCTGGTCGAACAGGATGCCTCGCATGTCGGGGTAGCGGTGAAGTGTCGCCGCCATCACGGCGCCGATGCCGCAGCCGATGTCGGCCAGCACCGAGATGCCGTCGTAGCTGTACGCGTTGAGCACCGCGTCGGTCTCGCCGCCGTGGAAGGACGTCATCGCGGCGTCGAAGATCGCCGCGTCCTCCGGCTTCTGCGCCAGATCGTCGAAGATCGGTCGGCCGAACGCGAGCGGATAGGCGCAACGCCCCGTGCGCACGTTCTCCTCGAGATGCGGCCAGACCGCCGCCATGCGCCCGAACATCCTCGCTCCCGCCCGCATCGAGTGCAGCGCGTCGGATCGGAGCAGGTCGGCCAGCGGTGTCAGGCTCCATCGGCCGTCCGCGCCCGCCTGGAACACACCCATGCTGGCCAGGAATCGCAGCAGGCGGAACAGCTTCGCTTCGTCCACGCCGGCCTGGTGCGCGAGTTGCTCCGTCGTCCGCGGGCCGTGGGCGAGCAGGTCGGCAATCCCGAACTCCGCGGCCACGCTGACCGATTGCCCCACGACGCCGCCGGCGATCATCTCGATCATCTTGAACGACAGTTCCGGGTTCATGGCCGGTACTCTAGCATCTGGACAGTGGACGTGTCCTTCGGCACGATGCCGCCCCGGCGGCGGGGCACCATGCGGCGCGCCATCGTCAGCGTCATCGCCATCACGGCGCGGCAGTTGACGTCCAGCATGGTGGCTTCCGTCGCCGCGTCGGCATCCAGGAACGACCCCGACGTGCCGAATCCGGCGCAGGCAGCGAAGAGCCCGACATCGAGATCCGCGGTGCCATCCAGCACGGCGGCCGTTCCCTCTTCCGTCGACAGGTCCGCGGCGATGACGCGGACGCGTCGGGGTGACGTCGCCGCGATCGTTCGTGCCAGCGATTCGAGCGCTGCCCTGCGCCGGGCGACCAGCACGACGTCCGCGCCGCGTGCCGCCGCCTCGATGGCGACCTCCCGGCCGATGCCATCAGACGCGCCGGTGATCAGGGCCCAGGGACCGTAGCGGCAAGCCCAGGCGCTCATCGCCTCGGCTCGGGGGGCGAGCATGTCATCCTTCATTGGATGACATTTATAATCCTATTGAGTCGGCACGTCAACTCCGACCGGCGCGCTGATAGAAGTCGCGGGCATCCGCCAGGAGTCGGGCCCTGGTCGTGGCGTCGACGACAGCACGCGCCAGCGTGAGGGTCCCGGCCATGCCCGAGAACAGGAGCACGGCCCGGTTCCGCCGTTCCTCGTGCGAGGTACCCGGCAGGTACGTGGCCAGCCGTTCTGCGTACTCCATGAGCAGCCGCCGGCACGTGTCACGGCTCCGGCGGGGCAGGCGGCTGATGTCGGCCCCCAGTGCCGCGAGCGGACAACCGCGTTCGGGATGGTCACAATGCTCGGCGCTCAGGTAGGCGCCGATGATCGCGTCGAGCGCCCCCGATGGTCCTGCGGCCTCGGCGATGCTCAGCATGTGGCTGCTCATCTCCAGCACGCTGGCCTGGAGCGCCTCTTCGAAGAGCTGCTCCTTGCTCTCGAAGTGCTTGTAGAAGCCCCCGTGTGTCAGCTTCAGGTCGCGCATCAGGGGGCCGATGCCCGAGGCATGGCCGCCGGTCTGGCGGAAGCGCCGCGACGCCGCCGTCACGATGCGCGCGCGGGTCCGTTCCTTGTGGTCTGGAGGATAGCGCATGGTCGGATTACGATATTAATCCCATTCGTGCAGACCGGCCCCTGCCGTGTCAGGACCGTGGCATATACTGCGCGCCGATGCTGTTCCCGCGTCAGTCCTCCCCTGCCGCCCGGCACGTGGTGGGTCCGGCCTGCCTCATCGACCTGCCTCGCGCTCCAGTCGCGCCGGATGCCCGGCAGCCGCTGGTCGGCTCATAGGGATGCACGCCCGCCGGCCGTGGGGATGTCGCGGCCCCGCGCCGTTCAGAGTGCTGGTCCTCTGTGCGCTGGTCACCGGCCTGGCCGGCGCCGCGTCGGCCCAGGACGACGACAGGCCGGACCTCCCGACGCCCGACCAGTTGAACGTCCACGTCATCCCCGGCGGAGAGACGATCGCGCTGGACGGCGTGCTGGACGAAGAGGTGTGGCGCAGAGCGGAGCCGGCGACGCGGTTCTGGCAGTACGCGCCTCTGGACAGGACGCCGGCGACCGAAGCGACGGAGATCCGGGTCGTGCAGGACGACGCGGCGCTGTACTTCGGCATCATCTGCCGCGACTCCAACCCGAAGGGGATCATCGCCCTCGACATGCGGAGGGATGCGCCCCTCTCCAACGACGACTATGTCGGGATCTATCTCGACACCTACCACGACCACCGCAACTTCTACTACTTCTCGACCAACTCCCTCGGCACGCGCCGCGACGGCATCGTCACCGACGCGCGCTCGTACAACACGGCCTGGAACGGCATCTGGCAGGCAAAGACGCAGGTGACGGCCGAGGGCTGGACCGCGGAGTTCCGGATTCCGTTCTCGACCCTGCGCTTCGGCGGCGCGCAGCCCATGACGTGGGGACTCCAGCTCAGTCGCGCCATCCGGCGCAAGCAGGAGTCGGACTACTGGGCGCCCATCCCGCGGTGGCTGGGCGGGCGCGCGACATGGCGGGCCGAGCGGTTCGGCCAGTTGGTCGGGATTCGCACGGATGTGTCCTACGCGAAGTGGCAGGCGGAGCCGTACGTCCTCGGGGGCGGCGAACAGCACCGCCGGCCCGCGTCGTCGGACGGCCGCTTCGCCGCCGGCGGCGACATCCTCTACGACTTCACGCCGAACCTCCGCGGCACGCTCTCGCTCCGGACCGACTTCGCGCAGGTCGAGGCCGACCAGGAGGTCATCAACTTCACGCGGTTCCCCCTGTTCTTCCCCGAGAAGCGGGACTTCTTCCTGGAGGATGGCGGCCTGTTCAACGTCGGCTACGAACAGGACACGATGATGTTCTACAGCCGCCGGATCGGCCTGTCGGAGGGACGCGAAGTGCCGATTCTCGCCGCCGCCAAGCTCTCGGGCCGCGCGGGGCCCTACTCGCTCGGCGTGATGAACGTGCAGACGGCCAGCACCGACCTGGCGCTGTCGGGCGGTTCGGTGCGTACGGAGCCGTCGACCAACTACAGCGTCGTGCGGGTCAAGCGCAACATCTTCACCAACAGCAGCGTCGGCGCCATCCTCACCAACAACCAGAGCAGCGGGAGCGATTACAGCCGGCTGGTCGGGTTCGACGGCAACTTCTGGTTCAACCCGTCGCTCAAGGGCGAGGCGCTCCTGGCCCGGACGTTCAATTCCGCCGGTGTCGAGAACGATGGCCTCGGCATCGGACGCCTGCTGTTCTCGAAGCAGAACGTCGTCGCCGACCTCCGGTACTACGCCATCGGCCCCGACTTCGTCCCTGAGATGGGCTTCGCGCTTCAGAACGACCTCAGGCGGTCGTCCGCGGAGGCCAGCTACACGCAGTGGATCAACAGGGAGTGGGTCCGCAACGTCGTCTACGCCGGGTCGTTCGCCTACGACTCGCTCTACGACCACGACTTCTTCGGGCGCCGCGGCTCTGCCGGCGCCACCATGACGCTGGAGTCCAACGACAAGGTCGGCTACTCGTACGAACCGGCGCGGGAGCGGATCTACGACGCCTTCACCGTCGGTCCGATCAGGATCGGACCTGGCGACTACGCGAACCGGACGCACGAGTTCAGCATCGAGAGCAACCCGAGCCGACGCCTGTCAGGTGCCGCGACCTACAGCATCGTGGACTACTGGGGTGGCGACCGGAAGCAGCTGCTGCTCTCGGGCTCGGTACACCCGACGGCCAACCTGTCCGTCGACGTCATCTACACGCACAACATCGTCGATCACCCGACGGGCGCGTTCGATGCGACGACGGTCAGCAACCGGATCCTGTACGCCTTCACGACCGACCTGTTCGTGAAGTCCTACCTGCAGTGGAACGACTTCGACAGGAGGGTGTCGGCCAACATCCTGCTCGGCTGGGAGTACCGCCCCGGCAGCGAACTCTACATCGTCTACAACGAGGTGCAGGATCGCTTCGAGTCACCCCGACTGGCGCCGCGCGACCGCATCCTGCTCGTCAAGTGGACGTACGCGTTCCGTTTCTGAGCGCCGGTGGCAGGAACGACGCGGTCGCGGAGATTGAAATCGCGGCGATCCAGTCGACGACGGCCACAGGGCGCGGTCTAGCCAGCGGCGCCCATCTCGCTGGCCTTCTGGAGGTAGAGCTGGATCACGAGGAGCACGTGCCCGGCCGAATGGGCGAGGATCACGATCCACAGGTTGCGCCCGCACAGCACGAAGGCCGTGCCCCAGACGACCCCCATGATGGTGGTCATCATCATGCCGCCCACGCCCCACTGGAAGTGCGCCGCAGCGAAGAGAAGGGCCGGCACGATCACCGCAAGGACGGTGCCCCCGGCACCCCAGCCGACGATCCGATTGACCCGGTCCATCAGGAAGCCGCGGTAGATGATCTCTTCCGGGATGGATGCGGTCAGCGGCAGCGCAATGAGCAGGACGAGCGCGGCCGACAGGTTCTGGTAGACGCTGTCGTAGCGGGACAGATCGGGCGCGGGCAACTCCACGATGCGCGAGATGAGCCCGGGAAGGAGTACCTGCCCGGCAATGAACGCGATGAGGATGCCCAGGACCCAGAGCGGCACGGTCGACCACCGGCTGGGGCGGCGGAACCCGATATCGGCCAGCGACTGTGAGCGCACGAAGACGAGACCGAGCGCCGTGAACGTGGCCGCCAGCACCGCGAATACGCCCGTCGAGTCTTCCCCGAGCGGAACGTACCCCTGGTCGCGGCCCCAGCGTTCCGCGAGGAAGACGAGGGCAGACACGGCGAGGACGAGGACGATGTCGAGCAGCGCAGCCCCGGCTGGAATGCGTGGGCCATGAGACGCATCGGTTTCGGTCGTTCCGATCATGACGGCTCCTCCCTGCAGTTCACCCCACTGTACTCCTGCCCGATTCGGCCCCTCCGGTGGCTGGCCAGACGGCCCTGAGCGGAGGGCCCCGGCGGCAAATCATGCCAATCTCAGCGGCCGCTCACTTCCTGGTGAGGACTCCGCGGCCGGGCCTCGGTCACACTGCGGGCATGACAACAACCGTGACGAACCCCGTGAGGGCATTCACCCTTGTCGCTCTCGGTCTGGCCACCGCGGCCATGGGCATCTATGTGGCCAACGCCGACGACGCGCCAGGCGCCGCGGTCATCGGCATGCTGCTGATGGTTGTCGGGGTCGTGCTCGGGGTACGGGCCGCGCGCAACCGGCTTCCGACGTGGGCGGCCCGCACGGCGATTGGCGTCGGCGTCGTCGTCGCCGGGTTCGCGGCATTTCTCACCCACCGGGTCACTGTGACCGCGCCGCTCTTCGCGCAGGGGCAGGAGGTGCCGTCGGCTGTCGACCCGGCGCCGGCGCCACGGTATGCGACGGCTGTCGAGCGCGCGCGGGAGCTCGTGCGCTCAGCCGTATTGGAGCAGAACCTCCCCGGCGTGTCCGTGGCGGTGGGTGCCGGCGGCGCCATCGTCTGGGCCGAAGGGTTCGGATGGCGAGACGTTGGAACGCACACACCCGTCACGCCCGCCACGCGGTTCAACATCGGCACGGCGGCATCCGGGATCGCCGCCGCCCTGGCGCCGCTCGGGCTGACCAACACCGGGGCCGATGCGGCGAAGGAGTGGAGCCCTGAAGCGATCGGCGAGGAGGGAGAGGACTTCCCGCCTCTCACGCTGCTCCGCCACGTCATCTGGCAGCCGCTCGGTCTCATGCCCGCGGAGTACCCGCTGCCGGGCGATCGCGCGACGTTCTATGTCCCGCGGTCCGGTGACGATCCCCGTCGTGGACGACGACTGATGTACATGCGCGACCTCGCCTGTTGCGCGAACGGGATGGCGTTCTATTCCACGCCCTCCGACCTCGTGCGCTTCGCGCTGGCGAGCAATCCCGGCAGCGTCGACGGCGCACTCGCCGGCGGCATGGTGATGTCGCTGTTGTCGGATGCCGACAGCGGCGTCGTCGTCGCTGTCACCTCGAACATGGCGCACGCGAACACGTCAGCGCTGGCGAGGCGAATCGGCGACGCGTTCGTGGAACAGACGCGATGACCGCGGAGGCCTTCACGGCGTATTCCCTTCGGGCATCAGCACGACCTTGACGTAGCGCTTCACATTCAGGTAGGTGTTCGCGGCGTCGCGCAGCAGGGGTACGCTCAGTTGATCGTACAACCCGCGCAACGACGTGACGTCCGGCACCGGTTCGTCGTACTGATAGGCAAACGCCAGCCTGTTGAGAATCGCGCCGTTCTGGCGGCTGTCGATCTCCAGATCGCGCCGCAGCGCCGCTTGCGCGTCCGCCACCTGGCCGGCGCTGGGCCCTCGCGTCTTGAAGTCGTCGACGACGGCAAACAGCGCCGTGACGAGATCCGACGCGCGTGCCGGGTCGCAGGCGAACATGATCGAGACGCTGTACGCTTCGACCGGCTGCTTCGTGAAGGCTGGCACGACGCTGACGCCATACGTGCCGCCGAGATCCTCGCGCAGCACGCGCTGCAGATTCCCCGCCAGCGTATCGGCCATGGTCCGGACGACCAGGCGGTTCTTCGGATTGTTCTCGAACGGCCCGGTGAAGACGACGCCGACCTGGCTCCTGGGCGTCGTGCCCTTGTGCACCAGTTTCTCGACGACGTCGCCCGGTGGACGGATGCCGACGTCTCGACCCGCTTCCGTGCGATGGAGCGACGGCAGACTGCCCAGGTAGCGCTCGACGAGCGGCTTGATCGTCGCCAGGTCGAAGCTGCCGACGAAGACGAACGTGAAGTCGCTGGCGTCGGCAAAGCGGTCTCGATAGAACGCCATCGACTTGTCGAGGCTCATCTGGGCAATCGCCTCGCGCGTCAACGGCAGGGCGCGCAGGTGATTCTGGCTGACCGCGGCCGTGAGCGCGTCTTCGAAGGCCGCTTCCGGAAGCGCCTGGCGGTTGGCCAGCGCCGCGTTCAGCTGTTCGATCGCGGTGCGGAAGGCTTCAGCATCCGGACGCGGCTGGGTGAACGTCAGATGGATCAACTGGAACATCGTCTCCAGGTCGCGGTTCAACGCCCGGCCGTTCAGTCCCTCGAACATCTCGTCGATGTCCGGACGCACGAGCGCCGCCTTGCCGGCGAGCTTCTTGCTCATGTCGATGGCACTCAACGTGCCGAGGCCACCCTGCGCGACGATCCGATCGGCCGTCTCGGCGGCGATGAAGTCACCGTCGGACGCCAGTGAGGTACCGCCGGGACTGAAGGCGCGAAACAGCACCTCGTCCTGCTTGAAGGTGGTCGGCTGGAGCACCACGCGCACGCCGTTGGACAGCGTCCACTCGGTGAGGCCGGACGGCCTCGATTCCGCTTTCGTCACCGAGCCCGGCCTGGGCAACGGCTCGAGGAGTGGCGTCGCACTCACGGTGTCGACATAGGCCGTCAGCGCCGCCGCGCCCGCGTCCTTGATGACGGCGCCCAGCGACGCCTCGGTCGGGACGGCCACGCCGTCCTTGCGTGGAGCGGTCACCGACACGACACGGTTCCGCTCGGGGACCCAGTCGCGGGCCAGGCCATTGACGTCGGCCAGGGTGATCTCCGGCAGGAACCTGCGCGCGAGCGCGTACTCGTAGGCGATGCCCGGGATCGGCTCGCCCTGCGTGAAGCTGCGGACGAACTCGTCGGCGAGCGATTCCGAGGTGTGCTCGTCGGTGGACGATGCGAGCTGCTCGAACACTCTCAGGATGGTCAGCCGGTAGCGATCGAGCTCCGTCTGCGTGAAGCCGAACCGGGCGACACGATCGGCTTCGGCCAGGAGCGCCGCCAGTCCCTTCTCGGCGCCACCATCCGGCACGAGGGCGGTGAGCGTCGTGGTTTCGGCTGACTGCACGAAGAGTCCCCGGTCGGTCTGCGCGGCCAGAAATGGCGCGCCGGGCTTCTGGGCGATCTCCGAGAGCCGTGCGGACAGGAGCGCGGCGAAGGTCCGCTCGATCGTCAATTGACGATAGGCGCCCAGCGTCGACTGGTCGCGGGCCGACATGGTGCTCGAGACGCTGACGATCGTCCGCGTCGCCTCGGGGTCGGTGGCGATCGTGTAGCGCGTGCCCGGTTGCTCGGGTATGTCGAACACCGGTCGCGGCCTGGGGGCAGCGGCAGACGGAATCGATGCGAAATGCGCCTTGATGAGCGCCTCCATGGCGACCGGATCGAAGTCGCCGACGACGATCACCGCCATCAGGTCGGGGCGGTACCAGTCGGTGTAGAACTGCTTCAGGCGGTCGTGGGAGAACGTGCGAAGGATCTCCGGCGTGCCGATGGGCAGGCGCGCGGCGTAGCGGGAATCCTTCAGCAGCACCGGCAACTGCGCGTCGAGGATCCGGGCGTTGGCACCGAGGCCCGTGCGCCATTCCTCGAGGATGACGCCACGCTCCTTGTCGATCTCGGCCGGTTCGAACGACACGCCGGTCGCCCAGTCTTCGAGGATCAGCAGCGATCGGTCGATGACCTCGGGGCTATCGGTCGGAATCCGCAGCTCGTAGACCGTTTGATCGAAGCTGGTGTTGGCGTTGATGTGGGCGCCAAAGCGCATACCGGTCGACTGCAGGAACGCGATCACGTCCTGCTTGGGAAAGTGACGCGTCCCGTTGAAGGCCATGTGCTCGACGAAGTGCGCCAGCCCCCGCTGGTCGTCGTCCTCGAGCACCGATCCGGCGTTGACCACGAGCCGGATCTCGGCACGGTTCTGCGGCTGCCTGTTGGCGCGGATGTAGTAGCGCATCCCGTTCGAGAGCGTGCCCACCGTGATCCGTGGGTCGACGGGAACGGTGGCCGTCAGGGGCGCGTCGTGCGCCCCTGACACGACGGCGCGCTGGCCCGCGGCGGCCAGGCCGGTGCCGACGGTGAGTGCCGAGAGCATCACGATCAACGGAAGGCGGGCGCACAAGGTCATGGACCAATGGTTCCACAAGTCGCCTCCGCTCCTGCGCGCAGTCTGGATTCCGCCCTCGCGGAACCTTTCCGTCGGACCATGGCAACCTCGAGGCCGAAGTGGGCCTGATGTGCATCCGGAACTGCGGCGGGGTCTTGAGGAGTTGTGCCAGGTGGAGCAGGACCACAGACCAGAAGTCACGTGGCAGGCGACGCCCCCACCCACGTGGCGGCCATCAGGTACAGAACGGGCACAGCCCGGTCATAAGGGCCATGCGATATCGGTGGCCATGGGGATCGCCCACGCGCGCTGACCGGGCACCCGCCAGGCTGCAGGGCCAAGCACATCGCCGCCGGCACGAGAACACCACCCAGTGCCGCGACTACCGGCAGCAGCGCCTTCATCGGATCGCGAAGCTCGCCGTGCACGGTCTCGCGTTTGACCTCCAGCCCGACCACGAAGAAGAGGATCGTCATCGGTCCGTCGCTGACGATGAGGTGACCGACGGCGCCTGGCGACGTGAACTGGCCGACAGACAGCACGACCGGCGTCTTCCAGACGCCGGCGAATCACGCAGCCAGTGGAGAGTTGGCGATCGCCAGGCCGGTGATCAACTGGCGCGACGGGTAGCGACGCCGACTCCGGGGACTCGCAGGTCGACATCTGTGAGCGCTCCGTCGAAGCCCGTGGACTCAGAGCCTCGTGTACTTCACGTGACCACGGGCGACAAGCTCTTGCAGGCTGGCGCGGCTCGCCGTTGTGCGAGGATTCGCCGGACCGCAGGGTGAAGTCGTCAAACGAAGTACTCCTCGCGCGCATTCTGGCAGATGGCCACCGCACCCGGGTGGCGCAAGCGTTGCTCGACCGAAATGGCGTAGAAGCGCTGACGCAGCGTGGGGATGGTGCCCACTGGTCGGAGTCCGTAGTGGGCACGCGCATCGGCTTCCATCACTGTGGGGCCGGCGAAGGCGCCGTGACCGCTGGCCGCCAGCACTTTCAGCAGACAGCTGTCGTCGACTTCCGCGACGACCTGCGGGCGGATACCCTGGGAATCGAACCATTGCTCGATGTCACGCCGAAGGGCCGCATTGACGCCGGGCACCAGGAACCGTGCTCCGTCCAGAGAACGGGGGAACCCGCGCTTCAAGGACGCGGCGACCTGGGCGGAGCCATAGATGGTAGTACCACAGTCACCGAGAAGGTGATTGAAGAGCTTCAGCGGAGAGCCGATGCCGGCCGGCGCGTCGGCGAGCACCAGATCGAGCGCGTGCTTCGACAGCTCGTCGATGAAGTCGGTCAGCGAGCGGTCCTCACGACAGATCAATCGCAGTGGTCCGTCCATCCGAAGTGCGGGCTCCAGGAGCCGCTGTACGACCGACTTCGGCAGGAAGTCGGTGACGCCGATCGCGAGCCGCCCGACCTGTGGCGTCGATCGTCGCCTGACGACGTCCATGAACTCGCGTCCAAGCCCGAAGATGTCGTTGGCGTAGCGAAATGCCACTTGCCCGACGTCAGTCAATGCCAGCCCTCGACCAGCGCGTCGAAACAGCTTCTCCCCAAGGATGTCTTCGAGCTGGTGTATCTGCGCGCTGATGGTCGGGTGCGTCAAGCGCAACTCGCGACTCGCGGCGGCGACGCTGCCGGTGCGGCCCACAACCCAGAAGTAGTACAGATGATGGTAATTCAGCCACTCCATGGTCTGGCCACTATATGTCGACTAGCCTCTTCCGGGATCAGCGTGGGTAGAGGTCCAAACCCCCGCAATGGAAGTAGATCGCCGTGGTGAAGTGATCCGGGTTCCGGAAGCCGCCTCGCGCTCCATCCGCAGCTCGCGATTCTGCTTGCGCAGCGTGGCGAGCTCGTCGCGCTCGGCCGTGGTCAGCCCCATACGGCCGCCGGTGCGGTTGGCACGGGCGCGCTCCACCCACTGGCGGAGGGCGGACTCGGTGAGGTAAAGGTCGCGGGCGACCGCGCCCACGCCTTGCCCTCGTCCAGGACCAGGCGAACGGCCTGGGCTTTGCAGTCGTCATCGAAGCCGCGCCGGGTGCGGCGCGGCGGGGTCTCTGGGGCCATGCCGGCCATCGTATCCACCTTTGCGGAGGTGTCCACGAGACCGGATCAATCCCACCTCCTTGTTACGACCGCATCAGATACATGAGCCATATAGCACTGGCGAACACCAGGGCCATGGCGCCGGTGTCCCATGCGACGCGGAAGCGCTTGGTCAGGACTTGCTGGGTCAACCCAATCAGAAAGATCGCGTTCATCAGCACGACGGCCAGCGCCGCAACGAGGTGACTGGAGTCAACGGCGGTCAGCAACGGCCCCGAGGTGTAGAACACGTCGTCCAGTCCCAGGATCAGCAGATTGAACAGGTTGCTGCCGAGCACGTTGCCGATGCCCAAGTCCAGGGCCCCCATGCGAACGGCGGCGATCGAGACGACGATCTCCGGCAGCGACGTCGTGAGGGCAATGAACAAGCTACCGACGAACGCCTCACCGAGTCCCGTCTCCCGCGCCAGCGATTCACCGAGCACCGGCAGATACAGAGCTGCCCCGACGACGAAGAGGGCCGCCACGGCGTAGCGGCCGAGCGCCGATCGGAGGGTTACCTGCGCATTCGCTGGAGCGCTGGTCTCACGATGGCCGTCGCGGGCCAGCCGCCCCCGCTCGTGCACGAACATGACCCGCATAGCCACGAGATAGGCCACGATCAGAATCGGCGAGTAGAACCCCACCCACCCGAGCGCTCGCATGTGTGCGGCGCCGGCCAATCCGAAACCCGCGGTGGCGATCAACGCCAGGCCGAATCCGATCGCGAGCGCATGGCCCTGATGGGCGCGCGCGCTGATGCGCTCCGGCTGGATTGCGTCCATCAACGACAGGATCAGCAGGTTGAACATGCAGCTCCCAAGCACGTCGCCCACGGCGATGTCTGGCACGGGCGTGAGTGCCGTGGCGCCAAAGCCGGTGACGAGCTCAGGCAGACTTGTCGTCGCGGCAAGCAGGACCGCGCCGATCCAGCTGCGACCAAGGCCGCTCTTCTCCCCGATGACGTCGCCGTACCGCGCGAGTTGCACACCCGCGACGACGATGACCGTGGCGGTGATCGCGAACGGTAGCCACGTCACGGGTGTCCCTTACGGCGCCTGAAGACACGCAAGATGCCCTCCGCGAGCGTCCATGAGAGCGCGGCAGCCAGAGCGCCGCACAGCCGATGCCGATGGAACAGGTGATTCTGCACAGGAAACGTGTCGCCAGCGTCTGGCTACAACGAGCCCTTCCTCCGCGGCCGAACCACTTCGACGGAACACCGCGCCCGTGCGGCGACGGCCGTCGACACGGAGCCGAGCAACACCCGCTCCAGAGAGCCCTTCCCGTGGGACCCGACAACAATCAGGTCCGCGTCCCAGTCATCCGCCTCTGCGAGGATGGCCTCGACGGCACGGCCCCCGCGCATCGCGGCCTGCACCGACATTTCGGACCGGAACGTCGCGTCGAACTGCGCCGTGGCCTTCTCGAGCGCGTGGCGTGAGGCGTCCCGAAGGGACGGTGGCACACCGTGTGGAACGGAAGGGACCTCCCTGGTTGTTGAACGCTCCGGTCCATGTTCATTCACGTACAGAATACGAATGAGCGACTGCGGCGGCCACGGCCGGCGGGACACCTCGCGCGCGGCGGTCATGCTGCCATGGGAGCCGTCGACCGCGACCAGGATCCGCATGGGCGATGGAGTCGACATGGCATCACCCTCTCTCAATGGCTGCGCGCGCTCCGGCGCCACATCACGTGGCTGACGACCTCAGCCACCCCCCAGGTCAACAGGACGCCACCGACCACCCAGATGAACGCGTCGACACCCAGCGGTTCGAGCCCCAGGAGCAGACGGAGGCTCGGGACGAGCACCGTCGCCGCCTGCAAGCCGATTCCGAGCACGACGGCCACGTGCAGCCATCCATTGACCAGGGGAGTGACCTGCACGTGGCGGGCTGGATACGCGAACACGAGCTGCGCAATGGATTCGAAGAGGAAGACGAGCGTGCGTGTCACCGCCACGCTGAAACCGTAGAGCGGCAGGCTGAAGAGCAACGCGCCGCCCGTCGCGGCCTTGACGATCCCGGTGACGATGATGAACTGCAGCGAGGCACGGTCGAGCAGCGGTGCCCTGGGATCACGAGGGGGCTGCTCCATCAAACCAGGATTGCGATCGAGCGCCAGGGCCAGCGCCGGCGGGCCATCGGCCACGATGTTGATCCACAACAGTTGCACAGCGGTCAACGGAAGCAGGAGGCCTCCGGCTGGATCCTTGAGGTCCAACCAGTAGGAGCCGGCCACGCCGCCTACCACCAGCAACACGAGCGCGAGGTTGGTCGAGAACAGGAATCGAATGAACTTCTGGATGTTCTCGTAGATGCCGCGGCCTTCCTCGACGGCTGTGACAATCGTGGCGAAGTTGTCGTCCAGCAGCACGAGGTGCGCGACCTCGCGGGACACGTCGCTACCGCGCAGTCCCATCGCCACACCGACGTCGGCGCGTTTGAGCGCAGGCGCGTCGTTGACGCCGTCGCCCGTCATGGCCACGACTTCGCCGGACGCCTGCAATGCCTCGACCAGCCGGAGCTTGTGCTCGGGCGCGACGCGAGCAAAGACGTTGGTGCTGTGCGCGGCGCGCTGCACCTCGTCTGCTGACAACTGCTCGAGGTCGACGCCGGTCATCACCCGGCCCGGCGGGATGCCTACCTCGGTCGCCACGGCCAGGGCGGTGGCGGGGTGGTCGCCGGTGATCATGACGACACGAATGCCGGCCGCCTGAGCGCGGCGAATCGCATCCGGCACCTCGGGCCGCGGCGGGTCCCACAGGAGGACGAGGCCGAGGAACTCGAGGTGTTGGTCGCCGTCCCCAATACGCGAGGCGAGCGCCAGCACCCGAAAGCCCTCGCGCGCATAGCCGTCTGCTTTCTCCTCCCAACTGCGTCGCTCGGCGGGGGTCAACTCGGAGCGCGCCATCAGGACCTCTGGGGCTCCCTTGAGGAAGCTCATGGGGCCCGGGGCGTCATCCACTGTGACACGCATGTACCTGTGCCGACTGTCGAAGGGCAGCACTCCCAGTCGAGGATGACGCGTGACGATGTCTCCGGCGTCCGCTCCCTCGGCGCGTGCGTAGTCGAGGAGCGCAAGCTCGAGGGGATCCCCGGCTCCGGTCGCCAGGTCCGCGTCGTTGGCCAGCACCATCGCCATCAGCGCCTTCGAACGATCAACCGTGTCGAGATCCTTCACGAACATCCGGTTCTCGGTCAGCGTGCCTGTCTTGTCGGTGGCAATCACGGTGACCGACCCGAGGGCTTCAACGGCCGAGAGTCGACGCACGACCGCCTTCCGCTTTGCCATGCGCTCCACCCCGAGCGACAGGGCCAACGTCAGGACAGCCGGGAGGCCCTCCGGCACGGCAGCCACGGCGAGGGCCACGGCGAACAGCAACACATGGCCGATGCCGGAGAGGCCCTCGACATAGAGCCCTCCCAGCGTGATGGCGACCGCGAGCACCAGAACCGCCTTCGCGACCTGCGTGCCGAACACACCCAGACGCTGCTCGAGCGGGGTCTTGCCGGCCTCGATTCCGCCAATCATGACGGCCAGCCGCCCCATGGCGCTGTTGGCACCGGTACGGGTGATCGCCACGTAACCGTGGCCGCGGACCGCCAGCGTGCCGCTGAACACTTCGCCTTCGACCTCTTTGTCGACAGGCACCGACTCGCCGGTCAGGATCGACTCGTCCAGCAGGATGCCTTGGCCGTCGACGACCACGCCGTCCGCCGGAATGCGATCGCCCGCCTCGACCCTGACGACATCCCCCGGAACGAGCTGCGTAGCCGGGAGATGTACGAGCCTGCCGTCACGCAGGACCCACACCAGTGACGCGGCCAGTTGCTTCAGGCGCTGGATCGCCGCTTCGGCCTTCCCTTCCTGGTACACGCCGAGGCCGGCGTTCAGCAGCAGAATGCATGCGATCGCGACGCTCTCGACCGCGAGTCCCTCGGCGCCTTCCAGCGTCCAGATCCCGAGGTCGATGACCAACGCGACCAACAGGATGTAAATGAGCGGGCTCTCGAACTGACGGGCGAATCGTCGCCACAGCGGGTCTGGCACCGGTTCTCGAAGGGCGTTCGGTCCGGTTGTCGCCAGACGCGAGTCGGCCTCGGCCGTCGAGAGTCCGTGCGTGCGCATGGTCATCATGGCGATTCGCGAACGTTCCCGTCGGCTCGAGCGATACCGCTGGACTCAGCGGCGGACTCGATTGGCTTCGATCGTTCCGCAGCAGCCCCGGTGGGCCGACGTCGGTTCGACTCTAGCAACCGGTTGTGCGAAATGCTGCACACGAAAAACCGTCGCGTCACGTCGACAGGACCGACGTGCGGCAGGGCGTTCCGGGGCTCTCCAACCGTGACGGCCTCGCTCCGTGAACGAGTGCTGAGAGCCCGTCCTGCTTCTGGCGGGGCTCCACATGGTTGGTGCCGGGATCGTCTCGCCAGCGCTGGCCGGCCGGCCAGCGAGCGCGGCGACCCGTCGACCCGCTCTACGGATTCAGCCGAGATTATCGGCTGGCCGGCATGGTCGGCTTGCATCACGATGTCAGCGCTGGACTCCCGCTATCGGCCGCCGCCGACACGTCGTCGCGGCGTCAGTATCAGTCGGCTTTCGACAGGAGCACGTATGTCCGTCGCGCCTGCGCCACTCGTCGCACTTCATCAGCCGCCCTCGTCGACTCCACCGGAGCGTGGCTACGGTCAGCTCGTACGCCGTGTGCGGTCCGAGTACCTCGAGATGCCCGGCTTGTGCCTCACGTTCGATCAGGCATGCCGCTTGTGGGCGCTCGATGCCACAACCTGCAGGCGTGTACTGCAGGATCTCGTCGTCGAAGGGTTTGTTGCCGTTTCCGACCGAGGCGCCTACGTGAGACGGACGACCGCCTGAAGATGAATCGTCGCCAATCGCTCGGCCACGGCCTGCCGATCCCGCTTGCCAGTTCCCGCGCGGAGCACGACCAGGTGCCGGACGCTGGGCGCGAGCAGTTGCTCGAGGCTGTCGAGATGGTCGTTGCGCTCGGTCAGGACCAGCGGCGACCGGCCGCTGTTCACGGCGTCGGTCACGTCATCCGCGATGCGGCGATTGCGTGTGTCATCGGCGATGAGTTCCTGATAGAGCGCCTGGAACTCCAACCGCCGGTCCGGGTCAGGTACCCGCCTGGAGCGGAACCCGGTCGGCTGCACCAGGACGACGTGCTCGAACGGTCGCGCGGCAGCCTGCACGCGCGCGTTCACGCGGTGGCGCACCGGTCCGCACTGCATCGTGACAATCGGATGATGCCCATCCTTGCGGGCCACCGTGGCCGACAACCCGAGCACGAACCGGGCCTTCGCCTGCCGCACGACCGACTCGAACGTCTGCGCCGACAGGTGATGACACTCGTCGACGATGACGTGGCCGTAGCCGGCGACGAGGTCGTCGACGACGCCCTTCTTGATGAGGCTCTGTATGACGGCGACATCAAGCAGACCTGTCGTTCGCTGGCGGCCGCCGACCACACGGCCGATCGACTTCGCCGGAACGCCGAGGAACGTCGAGAGTCGCTCGACCCATTAATCGAGGAGTTGCCGTCGGTGGACCAGCACCAGCGTGTTCACCCGGCGCTTGGCGATCAGCCATGCGGCAATCACCGTCTTGCCAAAGGCCGTCGTCGCCGCCAGCACGCCCGTGTCGTGCGATGCCATCGCCTCGGCGGCGGCCATCTGCTCGGGTCTCAGTTCGCCGACAAATCTCACGTCCAGGGCTCGGCCGGCCTCACGTTCGTCGCGAATGATGGCGCGGATACCGAGATTCGCCAGTTCGGCGCGGATGTCGTCCAGGCAACCGCGCGGCATGCCGATGTGCTGCGGATGGTCCTCGGCGCACGCAATGACGCGCGGCTCGTCGTACGTCGACAACCGCCCACGAAGGCGATGGCATCAGCTTCCCATCCGGCCTCGTCGAAATCGACGGCTGGGACGTAGCAGGTCTCGTCGAGCCGCATTGGATAGACGCCAGCGACGAATGGCTGATCACTCGCGTCTCGCCCGGACAGATGCCATCGAATGACCTCGTCGGTGACCGGGAGGAAGCGGCGATGCGGGCACACCGCGCACTTGATTCTGGGCTTCTCGCAGATGCCCGGCACCCACTCGTTCGCGCACGCGGGCGCGTAGCCGGACTTACCGGTCTTCCGGCTTTCGAATCGACGCGGGTAGACGTCTTCGCGACCGCGGAACAGCGATCGAAAGAGGGCAATCCATCCCGCTACTGGCGAATGCTGAGTGAGAGCGCCGTCAGTGGCGCGGGCGGACGACTTGGCCGGGTCGAGACCACCCATCGACTACGTCGCATCGGTTTCGGAGCGGGCCGGTTCGAGGCGCCACCGCTTCAGATCGTCGATGGCATCGAAGTGCGCATCGACGGCCCGCAATTCACCGACGACAGGTGCCGGCAGCAGGTGCTCGCTGACGATCGTGAGCAGACGGACGTCAATCGCTGCAGCTAGAACATCGATCGCAACGCTCGTGTCGAGCGCGACCCGATCACCACTCCTTGGGGTCGACGCGCTCGAACTCACGATCGATGATCTCCCGGAGTTCCTCGGCGTCCTCAGCGAAGAGAGAGCCAGACACTTCGGCAAGCGCTGGGACCTGCTCCTCCACATCCACTGTGAGCGTGACGTGGTGATGCTCGGCCAAACCCGTGGGACGTCGGAGCGGCCGGAACACACCGTCCTCGAACACGGCAGGAATGGTCTGGCTCATGAGCGTCATCGCTAGCAGGTCACGGCTGCGCGACGGATTCGGACGCGCGTTCCGGCGACACCGGCCGGGCGACCGTGCTTGACCTGGCGCATGCCGGGTTCCGAATGCACCCACGCGGCACGCCACGAGAACCCGCGTGGCCTGAATGCGCCGATTTTCGAGACTGCAGAGGCGAAGGTCGACGTGGAACTCGGCGTCATTGCCCGCCATCACCCACGAGAACCCGCTACGACTCGGTAAGTTATTGAATCTAAATGGCCGTGATTTGGCGGAGAGGGTGGGATTCGACCTGCCTCGCGGCGGGCGCAGCCAGCCGTGGGCAGGCTGAAGGCAACCTCGACGACAACGACTGAGCGAAGCGAAGGAGATGGCGGAGAGGGTGGGATTCGAACCCACGTGACGGTTTCCCGTCTAGACGCTTTCGAGGCGCCCCCGTTATGACCGCTTCGGTACCTCTCCGCGCGGGCAGGACTCGTGATTTTACCATAGGCCACCGGCCCGCCCGCGGCGACAAGGCGGCGCGCGAGACCCTGCCCGACCGACTGGCGGCCCGCGCTAGCCGTCCTTCGAACGCCGTGCCCGGAAGAACTCCTGCATGAGCCGCTGAGCCTCGTCCGCGCACAGGCCCTCGACCACCTCGACACGATGGTTCAGATCGGGTCGCGACAGAACCTCGGCCGTCGAGACCACCGCTCCGGCCCGCGGCTCACGCGCCCCGAACACCAGCCGCCGGATGCGCGCGTGCACCAGCGCCCCGGCGCACATGGCGCAGGGCTCCACGGTGACGTAGAGATCCGCGCCCGTGAGGCGGTAGTTCCCCACGTACGCCGCCGCGGCGCGCAAGGCGACGATCTCGGCGTGCGCCGTGGGGTCCCTGGCCGAGATCGGCCGGTTGAAGCCGCGTCCGACGATGATGCCGTCGAGCACGACGACGGCGCCGACGGGCACCTCGCCCTGCGCACCGGCAAGCGCCGCCAGACGCAGCGCCTCGGTCATGGGCGCGGCGGGCACCGCCGTGGAGTCTGTCGACGAGCCAGGGATCACGGCGCCAGGACTCGCGGCACTACTTGAACCGGACGTACGCCTCGTGCGTCGAGCCGTCGACGAGCCGCACCGACAACAGGCGGCACGAGCCCGCCCACGCCTTCTCCGTCTTCCACACGTAGGTGTACGTGCCCGTCGACGCGTCGTAACTCAGGCCGCTCCCGCCGGGATTGACCGTCGCCGTCTCGATCGCCCCGGGCACAGGCGTCAGCGTCTCGCAGTCGACTTCGAGCGACACGGGGAATCCAATCGCCAGGATGCCGAGTCCCTGGTCTCCTCCCAGGCTGAACTTTACAGGCACGGCGCGGCCGGCCCTGGCCGACAACGCGGCCGGCGGATTGGCCAGCGGCGGGAAGAAGCCCGTCCACTGGTAGAGGACGGTCACCGTCGTGGATGCCGTGGCCGACAGCCCCGTGACGTCGGTCGCGCGAACGTGCACGGGGAAGGTGCCGACGCCGGCCGTGGCCGGGAACACGGCCGACTGCCCGTCGGTCTCGAACGTGCCGTCGTTGTCGAGATCCCACGCATAGGTGACCGGGCCGCCGTCGGGATCGTACGCCGTCGCCTCGAGCAGCGCCGTCTGGCCCAGCGTGATGGTGGCAGGCGGACTGATGCTCGTGATGACGGGCGCGTCGTTGCGCAGGTCGAGCCCGACGACGATCGGGTCGTGGTCCGACATGCGGTACATGTCGGGCGCGTACAGGCTCGCGACCTGGCCGGCGCTCTTGAACTCGACGTTGTAGTCGAGCGCCGACGGCTCGTCGGCGTTGATGTGGAGGACATCGACACCGGTGACCTGACCGGCGAGCGAGGGCGACGCGAACGCGTGGTCGAGCGACCCCCACTGCCCGTCGAAGACGTACGAATACGCGCCGGAGCCGAGACGCGTGCCGACCAGGTCGGCGTAGGCCGCCGACGTGAGCACCGCGATCGGGTCCTCCATGGCGTAGGCGTTGAAGTCGCCGAGCAGCAACACGTCGGCGTCGGCGGTCGCAGTCGGATCGGTCGCCAGCCATGCGGCCAGTTCCGTGGACGCAGCGACGCGCGTCTGGTTGCACAGTCCCTGCCCGTCACCGGTGTCGGGGTCGGGGCCCACCGGCGAGACGTTCAGATCGCACCCGGCGCCCTTCGAGACGTAGTGGTTCACCACGACCGTCACGCGCGCCCCGTTGGCGGCCTGGAAGGACTGCGCCAGCGCGGGCCTGTTGCGGCCCTGCACGCGGCCGTCGGACAGCACGTAGAGGCCGAAAGCGCCCGTGTTGAGCGCGGCCGTCTGCCCGACGGGCGTGACGACAGCCGGCTTGTAGACGATCGCGGACTTGATCGCGTCGGTGCCGAGGGCGTTGGTCTGCCCCGTGCCGGCGTCGGCGTCGATGAACGCCCATGTGCCTGGCGCCGTCGCCGCGTTGAGGCGATCGACGAGCTCGGAGAGGGCGCTGCCCGGCGCGTAGCCGTCGTTCTCGATCTCGATGAGCCCGAGCACGTCGGCGCCCGTGGCCACGAGCGCCGAGACGAGCTTGGCGGCCTGGCGCTCGAGTTCGAGGGCCGTGCTGGCGCCACGGCAATCGGCGGGCGCGCCGCCCACACCGAACGTGCAGTTGTCGAACGTGTTGAAGAAGTTCAGCACGTTGGCGCTCGCAACGCGCACGGTGCCGCCGACGGCAGGCGAGGTCGTCGGCCGGGGGTTGACCGCCACGAACTGCGCGGTTCCGCCCAGTGCGCCTATCGGCCGTACGCGGAACGCGTTGCCGCTGGCGGAATTCCCTGCCCACGTGTAGCTCAGGACGCCGACGATGCCGGTGGCCGTGTCGCCGCCGCGCAGCGTGTTGCCGGCGCTGAGGGGCAGTCCGTTGCGCGCGAACACGATCGGATCCGGATTCTGACTCTGGAGATCGTCGTCGAGCAGGATGCGGTTCAGCGCGTTGGCGGCCTGCACCGCCAGCGCGGGCGCACCGGGCAGTACCACGTCCGTCGGCTGCGACAGGCGGCCGCCGGCGCTCAGCACCACCTGCCCGAACCGTCCGAGCTGGAAGTGCTCCGTCACCGACAGCGTCTGCGGCAGACGCACGAGCATGCCTTCGTAGGCCTCGAGGGCCGTCGACGATGCCACGGGAAGCGTCACGTCCACCGGCGCCACGCTGCCCGTGCCGCACGACACGATCGACGAGGCGCTCACCTGCGTCTGGTCCTGGAACTCGCCCGCCGTGCCCGTGACGCGCACGAGCTGGCCGAGCGCCACGGCGTCGTTGTTGCCGTTGAACACGAACAGGCCGTCGGAGGTCGCGGGGTTGCCGTCGCCTGCCGGGTCCTGGATGTAGAACCCGCGCAGCGTCGGCGACGGTCCCTCGTAGTCGGCGATCACCACGCCGAACGTCGTGACGGCGCCGGTGATGGCCGCGCTCGTCCCGCTGCCCTGGATCGCGTATGTCGGCGTGTACGTCAGGGTGCACGGGTCGACGGTGACCGCGACGTTCGGGCTGCCCGGCGTGTTGAGGGCCTCACCGGCCACGGGCGTGCCCGGGAGTCCCGGGATGCCAGCCAGGTCGAAGTCGTTGCGCACCCAGTCGGCTGCCGTGTCGGTGTCGACGCCATCGGGGATCCGCGAGGCGCCGCCGGGGGCGAAGGCGAGCCCGTCGTAGGCCACACCGAGCACGGGCAGCCCGTACGTCCTGTCGCCTGCGCCGCCGTCGTTGACGGCCACCGCGTCCACGACTTCGGTCCACGGCGTCAGGTCGAACACGCCGTCGTCGTTGGTGTCGAGGTCGGTGCCGGGCGCGCCCGTGAAGTTGCGCACGAGCAGCAGGGTGATCGTGCCGTTCTCGAGCGCGTTGGATGGCAGGTCGACGAGATACCGGCCCGTGGGACCAGCCGTGCCGAGCGCGATCACCTCGTCCACGGTGCCGCTGGCCGTGCCGGCGTCGCCCTCGATCTCGAGGACCGTCAGCGTCGACAGGTCGGCGTTGGCGGGTCCGAGGATCTCGACGTACTCGACGTCGGTGCCTGCCGTACTCGCCGAGAACTCGTTGATGACGGCCGTCACCTGGGGCGGTACGGCCGCGTGCGCGCCGAGGCCATCGAAGGTGTTGACGACGAAGCCGTCCCATTCCACGGCGGGGTCGAACGCGTTGTCGCCGTCGGTGTCGCCCGATACGATGCCTGTCTTCCGGCGCAGGGTGTTGTCCCCGGTGCTCGTGGCGCCCGAGCCCCATTCGGTGCCCGGATCGGTGCCGATCTGCCCGATCACATCGAGCACCGTCGTCCCCTTGCGCAGCACCACCGCGTCGTCGCCGTTGAACCAGCCGGCGCCGTTGGTCTGGTCGGCCTGGGCGAGGATCGCGGCGTCGGCCAGACTCTGGGCGACGACGTGGACGTCGCCGTTGGCGACAGACCCCGTGAGGTTGATCGTCAGGCCGGCCGTCGACGACCCGTTGAAGAACATCTGGATGCTGTAGCCGCCGGCGGCCAGATCGATGGTCGCGCCGGTGCCGTTGTAGATCTCGAGTGCCTTGTTGTTGGACGAGCCCTCGATGTACTCGGAGAAGAACAGGTCGGTCGGGCCCTGTGCCGTGGGCCGGCCGAGAGCGAGCACCGCGAGCAGGACGGCAAGCGCCACTCGCCGCGCAGTTGCGAGATTCGGATGTCTCATGGATTCCTCGTCGTGTTCCGCACCGTGCCCGAGGCCAGCCGGCCAGCGCTGCCTCACGGTAGTTCAGCGCACCCCGACTGAGCAATGACAGATTGTCGCGATAAATGTCCTTCCAACGCGCGACATTTCAGCAACGTCCATGCGCTGCAGTAACAACCCTCGTGGCGACGACTCATCCCGCGGTGCGTGCGGCGCGCACCGATCCCGACGGGCCGCGGACACTCCTGCGTGACCGGCGCCAGCGGGTCGCGGCCCACGGTCCTGACGCGCAGGGCGGCGGTCCAGCGCCAGGGGCACGGACGGGTCCTCGTGTCCGTGAACGACCGGCTCCGGTTTCCGGGGCGCGGTGGTGATCCCGTCGGGCCTGCGCCGTCAGATTGCCGCCATGCCCGAAATGCCGCCGTGGCGGGCTGACGGCCGTGAGAATCTCTTCTTCATGCGTCCCGACCATATCCACGCCATTGCCGTGGAGCCCATCCGGCACGTCGCGATCGCAGGCTCGCCCAGGGCGCGGTCGGCACATATCCAGCGGAGCGACTCATGAAGACGATGCTGACCTTGGCCGTGATCGTTGGTCTGCTCGGAGGTACGGGGGCGCAGTCGCTCCCGGCGCCGGCGTTGCGCGAGATGCTCGTGGTGGGCGAGAAGAGCGGTGCGCTGCTGGCCATCATCGACCCGGCGACCCTGAAAGTCGTGGCGCGGGTACCTGCGAACCCGAATCCGCACGAAGTCGCCACCGACGGCCGATACGCGTATGTGTCGAACCCGGGAGCGCGAGCGATCACGGTCATCGACCTCGTGACTCGAGAGCAGGTGGAGGGGATCGACCTTGGGCCACTGGGGGCGGTTCACGGTCTCTGGTTCGCAGCAGGCAAGCTGCATTTCGCGAATGAGGGCACTCGCATCATCGGTCGGTACGACCCCGCCGCGCGCCGGATCGAATGGGTGCTCGGCACGGGCAGGCCGCAGTCCCACATGATCGTGACCTCGCGGGACGGCAGCCGGATCTTCACCACTGAGACGGGCCCCGGTACGGCCACCCTCATCGAGCGCGACGTACGCCCCGGCACCGGCGGTGCCGCTCCAACGCCCGGCGACTGGGTGATGCAGGTGATTCCGACAGGTGCCGGGGCCGAAGGGCTGGGTCTCTCGCCTGACGAGAGTGAACTGTGGGTAGCCAACGTGCGCGACCGCACCCTCTCGGTGATCGATGTGGCCTCCGCCAGAGTGGTTCACACGATTGCCCTGCCGGCCACGTATGCGAACCGCCTCGCGTTCACTCCGGATGGCCGCCACGTGCTGGTGGCGGATCTTCGCGGCAACGAGGTGATCGTCTACGAGGCGGTGAGCCGGCGGGAGGTGCAACGGATCGACGTCGGGGGCGGCAGCGAGGGGATGCAGATGACCCCGGATGGGCGGCGTGCATTCGTCTCGGTGAGCCCCATGAACAAGGTGGCGGTGATTGACCTGGCGAGCTTCTCCGTCATTGCGGAGATTCCGGGGCTGAACAACCCGGATGGAATGGCCTGGGTGCAGCCGGGTGGGGTTCGGTAGGGTACCGGGTCAGGCAGCGTCAATGAATCCGATCTACTGTCGTGCTGCAGCGTAGAGGAGGGGCTGTCACTCGACACGAGCCTTCCTGGCGACTGCTGCAGGGCATCCACAACGGTCTAGAATGGACGCATGAAGACCACCATTGATATTCCAGAGGGAGAGCTGCGGGATGCCATGCGGTTCACGCGTGCGACCACGAAGCGGGAGGCGGTCGTCAGGATCCTCGAGGAGTTCAATCGCCGCAAGCGCATGGCCGAGCTCGTGAAGTATTCGGGCACGTTCAGCGACGGGTTCCCGACCAACGACGAGATCGAGGCGATCGACGCCAGGCGTGATCGGAACCTGCATGCCCGTTCTCGTCGATAGCTCGCTCTGGGTGCACCAGCTCCGCAAGAATGGTGACGCGGCGAAGCGTGACCGTGTGAACGCACTCCTGGAGAGCGGAGAGGCCGCGTGGTGCCCGGTCGTACGACTCGAACTGTGGCGAGGGGTGACCAACGATGCCGAGCGGAGGACGCTCCGCCGCTACGAGGCCCTTCTTCCCAGCTACGAGATCGCGCCGGAGGTCTGGGAACGCTCGATTCGCCTCGCGGATCGAGGGCGTGCGGCCGGCCTCACCGTTCCCCTCGCCGATCTGCTGATCCACGCGTGTGCGAGGCTCAACGGTCTCGACGTTGCGCATGACGACGCGCACTTCGACGAGTTGGCCAGGCTCGATGCATGACAGCAGTGTCGGAGGGGGCTGCCGGCGTCGCCACGGACGCCGTTCCTGCTCTGAGAGACCCGCGCCGTGCCGTTGTCCCCCGGCGACAGGCTCGGCCCCTGCGAGATCATCGCACGGGCTGCAGAGAGCGGCTCGCCACTGGCACACGGCCAACATACGCCGCCTCGGGCCACCTGCTCTTCTCGTGCGATGGCCTCTGGGCTCTGCCTCGTTCGCCAGGCACCGGAAGCCCAGGCGGAGAACCGTCCCCGATCGCTTCTGACGGCACCGACCCCAGCGTGGCCAATGACGGAAGCCTGCTGTATCAGGTTCCCGGCGGAGGGCTGTAGTTCAGCGCACCCCGACTGAGCAATGACAGAACTCCGCGAGAAATGTCCTCCCACCGCGCGACATTTTCGTAACGGCCCGGCGGTCGCGGCCGCCCGGGCCTTCAGGCGCCGAGCACCTTCATCGCATCTTCGTCGTTGTTGACCGGTGTGATGTCGAAGTCGAGGACGTCGGTCCACTCCTGCATCCACCTGGCAAGGGCGACGCTGTCGCTGGTCTCAGCGAGCACGAAGCCCCCGCAGCCGCCGACGGCGTGCCAGCGTCCGACCATGGTCGCGCCGGAGCCCGGCACGCCACCGGTCTTCTTGAAGCGCTCCTGCACCATGTCCCGATCGTGCGGGGCGAAGGAATACGAGATCATGAACAGCATGGCCAACTTCCTTTCTGCGAGACCACTGGGGACTGCCTGAGGCACGGTCCTCCGGACCCCGTGCGCGGGGTGGGTGACGTGTGCTCGTGGATGTTTCGCATCATAACCCCTGAGTGACGGACGCTCCCGGCGATGGTCCCGGGCGCGGGTTCGCGATACACTCGACGCGTTTTCCGGACACCCGGGGACGTGTGCACCATGTCTGACAAGAAGGGCTGGGGATCGACTGTCGCTGGCTGGTTCGTGGTCCAGGACGACGAGGCCGAGGACGGCGCGCCGCTGGCGGAGCCGACGGCCGACGCGCCCGTGGCTCACGACCCCGATCCGTCGACGTTCTTCGTGTCGGCGCCGCCGGCCGCCTCGAGCGGCCGGGTGGCCTTCGATCAGGTCTTCGAGGCCGCGGGCATTCCCGCCGAGGAGCAGGACCGCGTCACCAAGACCCGCGACCTGCTCGGCAGCCTGCCCGCCGAGACCGACGCGGCGATCAAGAAGCAGATCGTCGAGGCCTCGTTGC
The DNA here is from genome assembly GCA_963715265.1 of uncultured Acidobacteriota bacterium. Taxonomy (GTDB): domain Bacteria; phylum Acidobacteriota; class Vicinamibacteria; order Vicinamibacterales; family Vicinamibacteraceae; genus Luteitalea. The sequence goes on along the minus strand of CAVQRQ010000016.1, from coordinate 27,480 downwards.
GGGCCTTCGGCGTGCCCATCGATCGCATCATCGAGACGGGGGCGGCCGAGATCCAGGCGCTCGAGGGCTACATCCGGGTCGGCGAGGCCGAGACCCGGGCGCTGCTCCAGGAATCGGAGGCGCGCATCCGCCAGTTCGAGGAGGAGATCGCGCGCATCCGCGCGGTCATGGCGACGCGCATCGACGAGCAGCAGGCCGTCATCCGGGCCTGCAACGATCAGAAACTGGGTGTGCAGCGGGTGCTCGAGTTCTTCGGGCAGGAGGCGGTCGCGCGCGTGGTGCGCGAGTCGCCGCGGCTGCACGATCCGCAGGGCTCCACCGGCGGCACGACCGGCGGCACCACCGACCAGCCGGCCTGACGCGCGAACGTCGGCTTGGCACCAGTGAAGGGGCGACAGTCACATGGGCGTGTTCTCCCGTCTCGGCAACCTCTGGCGCGGCTTCCTCTCGCTGTGGATCTCGGACATCGAGAAGCAGCATCCGGAGATCGCGTACGAGAACGCGATCAACTCGATGGTCGAGAAGTACACGAGGCTCAAGACCGCGACCGCCTCGATCATCCGGCGCCGTGAGGACGTCGCCGCGCGCGTGGCGCAGGCGACCAAGGACCTCGCGCAGACCGAGGCCGAGCTCGGCGCCGCGCTCGAGACCAGCCAGGACGACCTCGCGCTGGTGCTGATCCAGAAGAAGAACCAGCTCACGGCAGACCTCGCGGAGATGAGGGCCGAACTGGACACGGCGCAGGCCGACGCCGACGGCGCCAAGACCTCGCTGCTCAGCGTGCAGGGCGAGATCCGCAAGCTGAAGGCCGAGCGCGACACGATGCTGGCCAAGATGCAGTCGGCGCAGGCCCGCCTGCGGATTCAGCAGCAGCTCGACGGACTCTCGGTCGACGCCGACGTCAAGGCGCTCGAGAACGTCCGCGAGCACATCAAGACCACGATTGCCGAGGCCAATCTCGGTTCCGAACTCTCGGGCACGTCGCTCGACGCGCGCCTCGACGCGCTCAAGCACAAGGTGGGCGACGTGCAGGCCCAGCCAGCAGCTCGCCGAGCTCAAGGCCAAGCGGGCCGCGCGCCGGCCAGAAGACGATGTGACACGTCCGCCTGGCGCGGTCCGTGGCTGACAGGTAGCCATCATGAAACTGACTCCGTTTGCAAAGCTGTTCATCACGCTCGTCATCGTCGGCGTCCTCGGCTACGCGTTCTGGCACTACAAGGGCGCAGACGTGCGCCAGTGGGCCGTCGGCGAGGAGGAGGCGACGCCCGCCGACACGACCCTCGGCTCGTCCGACTTCGATGCGCTCAGGAACGCGCCGCCCGATCCGAAACGCGGGGCCGGCGCCGAAGGCGTGACGCCAGAGCCTCGCTCGCCGGGTCCGGCAAGCTCGGACGGCCGCTCGTCGTCGCGATCAACACGTGGGCGGGCCATGCGCCGGGCGTCGTGTTCAACGGCGGCCTCGATGCGTCGAGCCCGTCCGATCTACACGAAGAAGTACGGCCTCGACGTGAAGTTCGTCCTCATCGAGGACCCGGCGGCCAAGCTCGCCGCCTTCCGCAACGGCGACGTCGACATCATGTGGAACACGGTCGACAACTGGGCGCGCGAGGCGTCGATCCTCGCCGAGCAGAACCAGCAGGCCAAGTCGATCATCCTGCAGGACTGGTCGCGCGGCGGCGACGGCATCGTCTCGCTCTCGTCATCACGTCGATCGAGGACCTGAAGGGCAAGAAGATCGCCTGCACGCAGTTCACGCCGTCGCACTTCCTGCTGCTCTACCTGCTCGCGCAGTCGGGCCTGTCGCCCGAGGACCGCGCCGCCGTCGAGAGGAACATCGTCTTCACGCAGGACGCGCCGGCCGCAGCCGCGATGTTCAAGGCGCGGCAGGTGGACGCCGCCGTGACGTGGGAGCCGGACCTCTCCGCGGCCGTGACCGCCCGCGAGAGACGAGGCGCACGTGCTCGATCTCCACGACGGCGGCCACCAACATCATCGCCGACACGCTCGTGGCCCGGCAGGACCTGATCGACAGGTCCCCGGAGACGGTGCGCGACTTCGTGCACGGCTGGTTCGACGGCATCGAGATGATCAAGGCCGACCCGGCGTCGGCGTACGCTGTGGTCGGCAAGGCGCTCAAGCTCGACGCCGACACCGTGTCGGGCATGCTGTCGGGCCTCAAGCTCACGCCCTACGCCGACAACGCGCAGTTCTACGGCCTGACGGGCGGCAAGGCGCACTACGAGACCCTCTTCGACACCGCCGTTCGTCATCTGGCGCAAGAAGGGCCTGCGTGACGCGGCCGGTCGAGGCGAACGACTGGGCCGACACGCGCTTCCTCTCGTCGCTCGCGTCGGCCTACCCCGGACAGAAGGTGCGAGGAGTCCACGGCTGGCCGCCAAGCCGCCGACGCAGCAGCGACCGCGCGATCATCAACAAGCAGATCCAGATCCACTTCACGCCGGGCTCCGACGAGATCATGCCGGGCTCGTACTTCGTCCTCGACGCGCTCGGCGAGACGATGACGTCGTTCGGCAACACCTACCTGCGCGTGGAGGGCAACACCGACTCGACGGGATCGGCGACCGCGAACATGACGCTCTCCGAGCGGCGCGCGCTGGCGGTGAAGAACTACATCCTCAAGAACTTCCCGAACATCGCAGCCACGCGGTTCCAGACCATCGGCCGCGGCGCGAGCAATCCCGGTGGCGCCGACAACACGACCGAGGCCGGACGCCAGCTCAACCGGCGCACGGACATCAAGGTCGTCCTGGCCGCAGTGACCGCGAGCGTGATGTAGCGACGCATGGGCGCGCCGAGACTTCTTCGCCCTGCGGGAGCCGCTGCCGCGCGCGACGGCGCTCGCTCCTCGGCCTGGTCAGCGCCGACCCTCGTGCTCGGCGGCGTGGTGCGTGCTCACCTACGGCGGGTTCGCGCCGCCCGACTTCCTGCCCTCGCCGAGCGAGGTCGTGCGCGGCACGCTGCAGCTGTTCCTCCAGTACGACCTCGTCGAGGCGATCCTCGATTTCGACGCGGCGCATCGGGATCGCCTTCCTGCTCGCCTCGGCGGTGGCGCTCCCGCTCGGCGTGCTGATGGGCGCCTTCGAGCCCATCAACCGCATCTTCGAGCCCGTCGTGGCGCCGCTGCGGTACATGCCGATCTCGGCGTTCATCCCGCTGCTCATCCTCTGGTTCGGGATCTACGAGAAGCAGAAGATCGCCTTCCTGTTCCTCGGCGTCTTCGTCTACCTGCTGCCGGTGGTCGTCTCGGCCATCCGCGCGGTGCCCGAGGAACTGGTGCAGACGGCCCGCACGCTCGGGGCGACGCAAGGCCCAGGTCGTGCGCACCGTGCTGCTGCCGGCGGCGCTGCCCGAGATCTTCGATTCGTTCCGCGTGATGAACGCGATCTCGTGGACCTACGTGATCCTCGCCGAAGCCGTGAATCCCGAGCACGGACTCGGCTACATGGTCGAACTCGCGCGCACCCACCAGAAGGCGTCGTGGTCGTTCGCGGGCCTGCTCGTCATCGGCGGCATCGGCCTGCTCACCGACGTCCTCATCCGCCTGATGTCGAGCGGCGCTGTTCCGCTGGAGGGAGAAGCACGCATGAGCGACGAGCGTCCCGTCCCGTCCCCGGGGGCCGGCGAGCCCGGCACGATCGCCGTCACCGTCCCACCGCGCGGCGCCGCCGAGGCGCCGACCTACACGCCACCGGTGACCGCGGGGCAGCCGCGGCTGCGCGTGAGCCACCTGTCGGTGACCTACGTCGACAGATCAGGGCGCGGCACCGAGGCGGTGCGCGATGTCTCCTTCGACGTCGACGACAAGCCCGGCCGGGGGCGAGATCGTCGTCTTCCTGGGGCCATCGGGCTGCGGCAAGTCGACGATCCTCAAGGCCGTCGCGGGACTGCTGCCGCCGACGAGCGGCGAGATCCTCGTCGACGGCGTGCCCGTCGTCGACGTGGGACGGGACCGCGGCATGGTCTTCCAGGCGTACACGTCCTTCGGCTGGCTGACCGTGCGCGACAACGTCGAGTACGGGCTCAAGCTGCAGGGCGTGTCGCAGGGCCGAGCGACGCGAACGGTCGGCGCAGTACCTGAAGGCCGTCGGTCTCGAGGAGTTCGCCGACCGCTATCCGAAGGACCTGTCGGGCGGCATGAAGCAGCGCGTGGCCATCGCGCGGACCCTCATCAACCGGCCGCGCGTCGTCCTGATGGACGAGCCGTTCGGCGCGCTCGACCCGCAGACCCGCTGGGGGATGCAGGGCCTGCTGCTCGACGTCTCGCACGACGGAAGACAACACCACCCTGTTCGTCACGCACGACGTGTCGGAGGCGGTCTACCTCGCCGACACCGTGTACGTGCTCTCCGGCCCGTCCGGCCCGCATCCTCCATCGCGTCGACGTGCCGTTCTTCGCCGATGCGCGATGTCGGCCTGAAGTCGGCCGCGGAGTTCCGCGCCGTCGAGAAGCAGCTGCTCGACCTGCTCTACGCCCCGCAGAGCCGCAGCACGTAGAATTGACCGCATGAGCGCGCCCGACAAGCCGCCCGCGGCACGCGCATCATCGGCGACGACGCCACCGAAGGCGCCGGAGCGGCACGCGCTGGGCGCCGCGATGCGGGAGACGGCTGTCGATCTCGCCCGCAGCGCCGTGTTCGACAGGCGCCCGTACCTCAAGTACGCCTTCCAGAATCCCTACAACCTGTCCCTGTTCCTCGGCGCGCTCGCCGCTGCCGGGCTCACGCTGAACCCGCTGCTCGCGCTGGCCGCCGTCGGGGCCGAGGCGCTCTGGCTGCTCTACGCGCCCGACTCGAAGCGGCTGCGGCACCTGCTGTGGGACCCCCGGTTCGAGAAGATCCGTGAGGCCCTGCTGCGCGAGGAGCGTGAGGCCCGCATGACCGGCCTGGACGACGCCGACCGCGCCAGGGGTCGAGGCGCTCGTCGAGCGGCAGCGGGAGATCCGCGAGCTGGCCGCGCACAACCCGTCGTTCACCGGCGACCTGCTGCGCGGCGAACTCGTGAAGACCGGACGGCTCGTGGAGGCGTTCATCGACATGGCCGTCACCTGCGGGCGCTACGAGCAGTACCTGACGTCTGTCGACGTCGCCGCCGTGGAACGCGAGCGGGCCCGCTGGGAGGCTGCCGTGCGCGATGCCGAGGCCAGCGAACCCGCCCTCGACATCGCGAGGAAGAACATGGCGATCCTCGGCAAGCGTCTCGACAAGATGAAGGAAATCAGCCACTACCTCGACGTGGCTGAAGGTCAGCTCGATCTGATCGAGAACTCCTTCCAGTTGATCGGGGACCAGATCGTGACGATGCAGTCGCCGCAGGAGCTGTCGGGCCAGCTGAACGACCTGCTGGACGGCGTGGAGTCCATCGAGCAGAGCGCGGCCGACACCGAGCGCGATGCTCTCGTCCCTGGGGATCACGTCGTGACCGATACGCGCATCCTGCCGGCCTGGGCCGACGACCTCCGCCGCCGCTACCTGCGCGGCGAGTCGGCCCTCTTCGTGCTCCACGGCAACGTGTTCGATGTCGTCGTGCACGAGCAGCGGCTGCTCGCGTTGACGCAGTTCCTGTCCGACGTCCTGCTCAAGGACAACAAGGACGCGATCGCCGTCTACAACCTCTCCACCGGGGTGCGCTTCGCGAAGATGCCGAAGTCGCCGGCCATCGGCACCGACGACGTGCTGCTGGCCACGGAGAAGGGCCGCGTGCTGACGGCCCTCGAGCGCCTGCTGGTCACATCGTCACGAACGGCCGTCGTCGTCGAGTACGCCGACACGATCGCCCCCGCCGGCGACCCGGCGTTCCAGGTCGACGGCGACCGCGCCGCCGTCGTCACGCTGCACCGCTGGTCCTTCCTGCCCGAGATCGAGAAGGGCGACAACGTCGTGCTGCTGGTGGCCGAGAACCTCGCGGAGCTCTCGCCCAAGCTCGTCTCGAATCCGAAGATCGCCGTCGTCGACATCCCGATGCCGGATCGCGATGCGAGGCGGTCCGTGGCGCGCATCGCGGACCCGAAGCTGACCGATGGCGATGCCGATCGCTACGCGGAGCTGACGGCGGGACTCAAGGCCATCCAGATCGCCTCGATTCTCGCGCCACCGCCCGCCGCTGAAGAAGACCGCGCGGCGCGCGAGGCCTTCATCGCCGGCATCCTCGGCGATGGCGCAGGACGCGAAAGCCCGCGCCCACAAGCTCGCCGTTCTCACCGCCGGGATGTGCCGCGAGGAGGTGCTGCAGCTCATCGCGCCGGGCACTTCTGCGCCCGAACCCGACGGCGCGCCCGCCGAACGCGCGCGGCGCGAGGCCGACCGCCTGATCGCCAGGCGCAAGCGCGAGATCATCGAGCGCGAGTGCTTCGGCCTCGTCGAGTTCGTCGAGCCCGCGCACGGGTTCGAGGTCGTCGGCGGCATGGAGGAGGTCAAGAAGGACCTGCTCGTGCTCGCCGACAACATCCGCGAAGGACGCACGAGTCGCGTGCCGATGGGGATCCTCTTCACCGGTCCGATGGGCACTGGCAAGACGTTCGTCGCCGAGGCGTTCGCCAAGGAGTGCGGCCTCACGACCGTCAAGCTGAAGAACTTCCGGTCCAAGTGGGTCGGCGCGACGGAGGGCAACCTCGAGAAGATCCTCACGGTGATCAAGGCCATCGGGCAGGTGGTCGTCATCATCGACGAGGGCGACCGCGCGTTCGGCAACACCGACGGCGAGGGCGACGGCGGCACGTCGTCGCGCGTGATCGCGCGCATCAAGGAGTTCATGTCGGACACGTCGAACAGGGGGCGCATCCTGTTCCTCGTGATGACGAACCGGCCCGACAAGCTCGACGTGGACCTCAAGCGCGCCGGCCGGCTCGATCGCAAGATCCCCTTCCTCTACGTGCAGACGCCCGAGGAAGTCGAGAAGATCGTGGCCGCGCAGCTGCGCAAGAACCGGATCAGGACCACAGTGGACTTCACGACGATCCGCGATCGGTTCTCGGCACGGCTCGTGGGCTACAGCAACGCCGACATCGAAGCGGTGATCCTGCTCGCGAACGACGATGCCGCGCGCGAGGGCGCCACGGATGTCGGCGCCGGGCACTTCATCCGCGCGGCCGCCGACTACTTCCCGAGCCGCGACGAGGAACTGCTCGAGTACATGGAACTGCTCGCGGTCTTCGAGTCGTCCAGCCGTCGTCTGCTGCCGGCCAAGTACGCCGACACGTCGCCGGAGGAACTCGACGCGCGGCTCAGGCGGTTGCGGGCGATCGTCGGCACGCGGCGGTAGCGCCTGGGAGCGGCGGGGTGGGACACCCCGCCCTACCGTGGACACCGCGACGCGACGGCGGAGTCGGGACACCCCACCCTGCCGTGGACACCGCGACGCGACGGCGGAGTCGGGACACCCCGCCCTACCGTGGACACCGCGACGCGACGGCGGAGTCGGGACACCCCACCCTGCCGTGGACACCGCGACGCGGCGGCGGGGCCGGGACGCCCCGCCCTACCGGAACACGTGGAGGGGCATCACGCCCACGTGCGAGGTGTCGGGCCTGAAGTCCATGTGCGCCAGGACGTCGCGCTCGAGGTCCAGACCAGGGGCGATCTCGATCAGTTCGAGACCTGACACGCCCAGGCGGAACACGGCGCGCTCGGTGACGTAGAGCACGTCCTGGCCCCGCTGCCTGGCGTAGGCGCCGCTGAAGGTGATCCTGCCGACGCGCGTCACGAACTTGCGCACCCTGCCTGGCGCGACGATCGACAGGCGGCCGTCCGCGAACGCAACCTGCGATCCCTGCGCGTCGAACGTGCCGCAGAACACGACCTTCTTCGCGTTCTGGGCGATCTCCATGAAGCCGCCGGGGCCGATCAGCATGCCGCCGAGGTGCGAGACGTTGACGTTGCCCTCGGCATCGGCCTCGCCCATCCCGAGGAACGCGATGTCGATGCCGCCGCCGCTGTAGTAGTCGAACTGCTCGACCGACGGCACGATGGCGTCGGCGTTGCGCGCGGCGCCGAAGAGGCGGTCGTCGAGCATCGCGCCGTTGTGCGTGCCCTGCTCGACACTCATCCAGAGCGTCGGTCCGAGACCCTGCTCGGCGATCACGCCGAAGATGCCGCCCGGCATGCCGAACCCGAAGTTCAGCGACGCACCTTCTCGCAGTTCCATCGCCGCGCGCCGCGCGACGACGCGGCGTTCCAGTTTGTCCGGGAGCGCGACGTCGTCGTGCCGCAGGACGGCACGTTTCGCGCCGCTCACCGTGTCGTCGTATCCGAGCCCGTAGAACTGCTCCTGGTCCGGGTCGGCGACCACGGCGTCGACCATGATGCCGGGGATGCGCACGTGCCGCGCGGGGATTGCGCCGGACTCGACCACCTGCCGCACCTGCGCGAGCACCACGCCTCCGCTGTTGTGCGCGGCGAGCGCCATCGAGTGGACGTCCATGTCGATGGCCTCGCCCTCGGGGCTCACGTTGCCGCGCGTGTCGGCGTAGGTGCCGCGGACGATGGCGACGTCGACGCGGAAGGGCTTGTAGTGCAGCACCTCCCGGCCGTCGATCGTGAGCACGTCGACCAGCGAGTCTCGGCTGCGCGCGTTGCAGCGGCCGCCGTCCTGCCGGGGATCGACGAACGTGCCGAGGCCCGAGTGTGTGAACAGGCCGGGGCGGCCTGCGCCGATCTCGCGCAGCAGGTGCTGGATCACCCCGCCCGGCAGGCAGTACGCCTCGACCTTCTCGTCGCGAACCAGTTGCTGGATGCGTGGCGACCACGTGAAGTGACCGGCGATCACCCGCCGCAGCATGCCCTCGTGCGCGAAACGGTTGGTGCCCATCGCCACGCGGTCACCCAGTCCGAGCGAGTGTACGAGCGTGAGGTCGCGCGGGTGCCCGGACTCGAGGAACCGCCGCTCGATCGCCTCGAGGATGGCCTCGGCGGAGATCATGCCGGCGCCGTTGCCGCTCACGGCGACGGTGTGGCCGTCCTTCACGAGGGCGGCGGCCTGGTCGGCGGAGAGGAACCGTGTCACGGCCATGTCGTATGTCTCATTCTCGCCGGATTCCCGCCGGAGTTGTCCCGCGGGCAGCGCAGCGCCGTCGAACGTAGCCGCGGGACTTGTCCCGCGGGCAGCGCAGCGCCGTCGAACGTAGCCGCGGGACTTGTCCCGCGGGCAGCGCCGGACAAGTCCGGCGCCTACGAGATTCATGAGAGTCCGGCGCCTACGAGATTCATACGAGACCGTCGGACAAGTCCGACGGCGACGAACTCGGCCACGCATCTCGGACAAGCGGGGCAGCCCGTCGAACGTAGCCGCGGGACTTGTCCCGCGGACTGCGCCGGACAAGTCCGGCGCCTACGAGATTCATGAGAGTCCGGCGCCTACGAGATTCATACGAGTCCGGCGCCTGCGGGATTCATAAGAGACCGTCGGACAAGTCCGACGGCGACGAGACGGGCGCACCCTCACGTGCCGGTGAAGACCGGACGACGCTTCTCCGAGAAGGCGCGTACGCCCTCGCGGCAGTCGTCGGTGGCCGCCGCCTGCGCCGCGGCGGCGGCGTGGTGGTGCCGCATGTCGCGGCGCGACTCGGCGAGCAGTCCCTTCACGAGCGCCATCGCCACGGGCGCGTGCCCGCACAGCGTCTCGAGCCACGCGTCACGCTGGGCCACGAGAGCCGCATGGTCCGGCACCACGGCCGTCACGAGCCCCCAGTCGAGCGCCTCCGCGGCGGTGATGGGCATGCCGAGCAGCGTCAGGTGCGCCGCGCGCCCGGGTCCGACCACCTCCGCGAGCCGGCCAACGCCTCCCCAGCCCGGAATCATGCCCAGCCCGACCTCCGGCGTGCTGAACCTCGCGGTGGCCACGGCCACCCGCAGGTCCGCCGCGAGCGCCAGTTCGAGCCCGCCCCCGATTGCGAGGCCGTTGATCTCGGCGATGACAGGCACAGGCAGCGCGGCGATGCGCGCGAGCACGTCGGCGCCCACCAGGATCCACTCCCGTCCCATGTCGACAGGCGACAGGCGGCCCCAGGCCTCGATGTCGCCGCCGGTGCAGAAGTGGCGCTCGCCGGCAGCGCGCAGCACCACGGCGCGCAAGTCGCGATCGCGCCCGGCCTCGTCGACGGCCGACCCAATGACCGCCAGCATCGGCATCGTGAGCGCGTTGCCCTTCTCCGGGCGGTCGAGCACGATCTCGAGCCAGCGATCGTGTCGCGTGACGCGGACCGTCGTGTCGTGTGCCATCAGCATCTCCCGGTCAAGGCCCGCTCAGCACACCGCGAGCAGGCGCGCGAGGCAGGTGTCCAGCACCTCGTCCTCGGGCCGCGCCCACCAGTCGGTCGCCGAGAAGATCTCCACTTCCACGGGACCGGCGTACCCCGCGTCCTCGAGGCACCCGCGGATGCGCCGCAGGTCGATCACGCCGTCGCCCATCATCCCGCGGTCCGTCACGAGGTCGCGCGTGTCGCGGAGCCAGTCCGACACGTGGAATCCGAGCACGCGCCTGTCGCGGCACGCGCGTGCCAGGCCGGCGTCGACGTCGGGATCCCACCACACGTGATACGCATCGACCATGACGCCGAGCGACCTGCCGCCCGGATCGAGCGCGTCGCACCAGTCCAGCGCCTGCGCCAGCGTGTTCAGCACCGACCGCCCCGCGGCCGCCATCGGGTGCAGCGGTTCCAGCGCGAGCGGGACGCCGACGGTCCGAGCCGTGTCGAGCAGCGCGCCGACGCCGTCGATCACCTGCTGTCGGGCCGCCGCGATGTCGCGCATGCCCTCGGGCAGCCCGCCGACGACGAGCACGAAGCAGGCCGCGCCGAGTTCGGCCGCCACGTCGAGGGCCCGCGCATTGTCGTCGATGGCGGCCAGGCGGTCGGCCTTCGTGGCGTGCGTGAAGGACGTCGAGCGACAGAAGCCGGTCACCGTCAGGCCGCGATCGTGGATGCGCGCAGCGACGTCGCCGGGCCGCCGCCCTTCGAGTTCGCTCCGCCAGATCGCGATACCGCCGAAACCGTGCGCGGCGCAGAGATCGACGACGTCCTCCACGGGACGACGATGGCCGAGCGTCGCGGTGTTGAACGCGAGGGCCTCGCGGTGGTGGCGGAGGTCGCGCATCAGAACCGCGGCACCGTGAGCCCGCCGTCGACGGTCACCGCCTGGCCGACCGTGTAGATCAGTCGTCCTTCCGCCATGGACAGCACCGTGGAGGCCACATCCTCCGGTTGTCCCCACCGTCGCGCCGGCACGAGGCCGTCGGCAATCGCCTCGTCGTACTGCGCGCGCACTGGCTGCGTCATCGCCGTTGCGATGATCCCCGGGCGCACTTCGTAGACGCCGATGCCCGCGTCGGCCAACCGCAGCGCGAACAGCCGCGTCGTCATGCTCGACGCCGCCTTGGACACGCAGTACTCGCCGCGCGCGATCGAGGCCGCGACGGCGTTGCTCGAGGTCACGTTCACGATGCTGCGGTGCTGACCACCCAGCTCGCCCTGCGCCAGCATGTGGCGCGCCGCCGCCTGCGACAGGAAGAACACCGCGCGCGTGTTGACACGCACGCAACGGTCGAAGCTCTCGGGCGTCACGTCCAGCAGGTCGCCGCGCGACAGCACGCCGACGCCAGCGTTGTTCACGAGGCAGTCGAGCCGTCCCCAGCGCGTCACGGCCGCGCCGACCAGCGCGTCGTGCTGCTCGATCCGCGCGACGTCGATCGGCACCGGCTCGACCTCGACCCCGAGCGCCTCCAGGTCGCGCATCGTCTCGTGCAGCGATGTATCGCCGCCGTCTGCCGGCAGGGCCGCCTCGCCGTCGATGACTGGCAGGGACGCGTCCCCGGGGGCTACAGGACTGTCGAGATCCGCCAGCACGACATTGAAGCCCGCGCGCCCCAGCGCGAGTGCGCAGGCCCGACCGATGCCGCGGGCCGCGCCGGTGACGATCGCGACTGGTCTGTGGGCGATGGGACTCACGGCAGCGTGGCTCTCGAGGATGATGCGTACGGTGGCCCGACGATTCTTGCCCAGGGCCCTGCCGCGAACCAAACGTCTGGGCGCCTCACCAGGACGCGCGGAACGAGAATCGCCACCCACCCGGCACGCACGCGGACCTCCATGAGGTGCATGCCGACACGGCGGTAGGCGCGCTCGACGTCGGGCTGCAGCCCGGCCTGGATACCCGAGAGGATGAGCCAGCCCTGGTGCCCGACTCGCCCCGCGAGCGCCGGGGCCATGTCGATGAGCGGTGCGGCCAGCACGTTGGCCACGACCAGCGGCCAGCGGCCCGCGATCGGGTCGAGGCCGCCGTGCACCGCGTGCAGCCGGCCCGCGAGGCCATTCTCCCGCGCGTTGTCCCGGGCCGCCCGCGCAGCGTCGGCGTCGACGTCGATGGCGACGGCATGGGGTACGCCGAGCACGAGCGCCGCCAGGGCGAGCACGCCCGACCCGGTGCCGACGTCGAGCATGGCCTCCACGCGCGAGACCCGCAGCAGGTCGTCGATCATCTCGACGCACAGCGCCGTCGTCGCGTGCAGACCAGTGCCGAATGCGGGCGTGTCGATCAGGCGGATGTCGCCGGGTTCTCTGCTCGCCGAGGCGGTGCTGGCGGGGACGACACGGACCCGCCCGAGCCGCGCCGCGCGCGGGCCGAGAATCCACACGGAATCGGCATCGCGCCCCGTGGCCTCCGACACCGCGATCTCGCTCGTGCCGAGCACGCGCGCCACGTCGGCGGGCGCGACTCGCTCCGGTACGATCGCGGCGCCGCGTCCGTCGCCGCCAAGGTCGACGTCACAGACGCCGAGGTCCAGCAGGCGCAGCAGCGCGGCCTGATCGGCGTGTGTGAAGTCGACCCTGTATGGCATGCGGGGCGCGGCCTACAGTTTCAGATCCCATCCCCGCCGGAAGACGGGCTTGACGTAACGGTTGGCTTCCGCACTGTTGGTGAACCGGAGGTTGGCGCTGTCCCACGCCAGCTTGCCGGGGACGCGCCAGGCGATGCACACGAGCGCGAGCCACTCGGCGTACGGCGCGGCGATGGCGAAGTCGGAGCAGGACCGATCGCCGCCCTTGCAGGCGCGGATCCAGTCCATCATGTGCCCGGGGGAACGCGTGAGGAGCTGCGGAGGAAGCGTGTACTCCTTCCAGCGCGCGGCCGGCAGCAGCCACACGCCCTCGCCCCTGTCCTTCGTGGCCAGGACGCCCTTGGAGCCCATCATCACGGAGCCGTTGCCGGTGAGCACGCCCGGCTGCGGCGCGTCGTTGCGCCCCCCGGGCTGGGTGTAGACCCTGACGTCGGGTCCGCCGGGGCTCATGACGCGACGCTCGCCGGCCGGCCTGGGCGCCTGGGGCTGCGCGGGGCGGCCCGCTCCGGACGGGGCTTCGCCGAGCGCAGGCGCGCGGTTGCTGGTCTGACGGCCCTTGTCGGCCAGGTTGTTCGACGGCGGGAGGATTGTCTCGTTCTCCATGCCCGGCACCACGAAGGCCTCCGGGTCACCTGGCCGCGCGGCCTCGTGGTAGTACACACGACACGGGCGGCATCCCCTCCCGGGCCGGGAAGTCGAGCCGGACGACGGCGCGGTGCGGCATCGAGATGCTGCTCTTGCCTTCGATCCGGATGCACTCCACGCTCGTGGGGGCGCCGAGCTTCAGCGCCGTGTGCACCGGGCCCGCCGTGTGCGTCGCCCAGTTGCCGATCTGGCCGGTCCCGAAGTCGAGGAACCCCCGCCAGTTGTACGGCACATAGGCGTCGCTGAAGGGGCGCGCCGTGGCTCCACCCAGCCACAGGTCCCAGTCGAGCGTGGACGGGATCGCCGATTCCGGCGGGGGCTCCTGCAGTCCCGTGGGGAACATGCCGGGTGACGTGGAGACGTGGGCTTCGGTCACGTCGCCGATCTCGCCCGACCAGACGATCTCGGCCGCGACCCGGTGGGCCTCGTGCGAGAACCCCTGGTTGCCCATCTGGGTGGCGACCTTGTACTTGACCGCCGCGTCCTGCAGCAGGCGGGCCTCCCACGGCGTTCGCGTGAGGGGCTTCTCGAGGTACACGTGCTTGCCGTGCTGCATGCAGGCCAGGGCGATCGTCGCGTGCATGAAGTCGGGCACGGCGATCGTGCACGCGTCGATGTTCCTGCCCTCCTTCTCGAGCATCACGCGGAAGTCCGTGTACTTCGGAACGTCGTACCGCTTCAGCGTGTTGGCGGCGCGCGCCTGATCGACGTCGCACAGGGCAACGAGGTTCTCCGTGCGCGCGGCCTGCCCGAGGATCAGCGCGCCCTGCCCGCCGCACCCGATCGCCGCGACGTTGAGCTTGCTCGAGAACGGCTTGTAGCCGAGCGCCGTCAGCGACGGCACGCTCCCATAGCCCCTGGCGGGAACCGCGCCCGCGAGCAGCGTGCCGAAGAAGAAGAACCGCCGTCGAGAAATGGAACTGCCCATCGACCCTCCTCGCCGAGCGTGACTCGGCTGTCGCGTGGCGAGCGTACCACTTACCACCACCGGCACGGCACCGCCGGTCGGGCGTCCCGCTGCGACCTGGTAGCCGGCAGACGCAGGCTCGCCCCGTGATGACCGGCGCCCCAGCCCGCCCGCCGAGGGCGAGCGTGTCGACTCGACCTTTTCGCTCGAAAACGGACCGCGCATCGTCGTGGTATACCTACCGGATGACTTGGGCACTCGCATTTCTGCTCACCTTCACCCTGACGCAGTCAGGCGCAGCGCAACCCGGCCCGTGGACGTCGTTGTTTGACGGCAAGACGATGGACGCCTGGCGCATCTTCAAGACCGACACGGCGCCGAAGATGTGCGAGACGCCGGGCGCCAAGGACTGCTGGGAGATCGTGAACGGCGTGCTGCGCAAGGACGGCCACGCCAACGACATCGCGTCGAAGGCGCAGTTCGGCGACTTCGAGTTCGAGCTCGAGTGGAAGATTGGCAATGCCGGCAACAGCGGCGTGTTCTACCGGGGCACCGACGAGTTCAACCAGATCTACTGGAGCGCGCCCGAGTATCAGTTGCTCGACAACGTCAACGCGGCCGACAACAAGAAGGACAACCACCTCGCCGGGTCGGTGTACGACCTCTACGCGGCACCGAAGGACGCCGCGCACCCGGCCGGCACGTGGAACCAGACGCGCATCGTCGCCAGGGGCGGACACGTCGAGCACTGGCTGAATGGCAAGCGCGTCGCCTCGTACGACGTCGGCAGCGCCGACTGGAATGCCGCCATTGCGGCCAGCAAGTTCAGCCCGGCGAAGTATCCCAACTTCGGCAAGGCGCCAAAGGGCTACCTCGGCATCCAGGGCGACCATCCCGGCACGCTCGAACTGCGCAACATCCGCATTCGCGAACTGAAGTAGCGGACCGCCGGTCGCCAAGGTCCACGGTAGCTGGTACAGCGGCGGCAGCAAGCTGGCGATGCAGCTGGTGGTGGACGGCCAGTTCCTCACGGGCGGCGACTCAGGAGCGGACGCAGCGACGTGGCCATGGACCTTGCGGATTGGAGCGGCGTGCCGCGTCCCGAGCGTGTCGCGCTCGACGGGCGCTACGCCCGGCTCGAACCACTGACGATCGACAGGCATGAGGCGCACCTGTTCGCGTCGGCCCGCGAGCCCGGGGCCGACGCGCGCTTCGCCTACCTCTTCGACACGGCACCGGCAGACAGGCAGGAGTTCCGTGCCTGGATGGAGAAGGCCGTCGGCACCGACGACCCGCTGTTCTTTGCCGTGATCGACACCGCCACGGGACGTGCCGAGGGACGCCAGGCGCTGATGCGCATCGACCCCGCCCATGGCGTCATCGAGGTCGGTCACATCCTCTGGGGCCCGGCCATCGCCCGGACGCGTGTGGCGACCGAGGCGCTCTACCTCATGGCCGAGTACGTGTTCACGGAACTCGGGTACCGCCGCTTCGAGTGGAAGTGCCACAGCCGCAATGAGCCATCCAGGCGGGCGGCCGTGCGTTTCGGCTTCACCTTCGAAGGGATCTTCCGCCAGCACATGGTCGCCAAGGGCCAGAACCGCGACACGGCCTGGTTCTCGATGCTCGACACGGAGTGGCCGGCGCTGCGGGCGGCGTACCAGCAGTGGCTCGCACCAGACAATTTCGACGCCGGGGGACGGCAGCGCCACAGGCTCGAGGACTGCCGCGGCTGCCGTGGCCAGTAGGTCGAGCCGCGCGCGCTATCGGACTCTGCTCGGCGGTCTGGCCGTGGCGCGACCCGCCGGCGGGTCGCCTTCGAGTGCGTGAATCGTGCCCTGCACCACGCCGGCGAACGCCTCACCATCCGGGGCCCGCAGGTTGTACGCCACTTCCACGACCCAGGTGGGCGCCAGGTCTGGCACCTCGAGCAGCACCGTGCGGCCGTCGAGGCTGGCCGTGGCGTGGCCGACCCGCAGCGTGCGCAGGTTGTGGCGCTTCGATCCGTAGGTGCTCGACCGCTCGAGGTCCCACACGGTGACCGTGAAGGCCTCCGGCCTGGCGGCGGTCCTGTCGAGCGGCGACGCGAAGGTCAACTCGATGCCCGAGGTGCGGGCCTTCATCCCGATCGGCAGGCGCAGCGGCTGCCCCGTGTGGCGCACCCGGTAGAGCCCGCCCGTCTGCAGCATCTGGTTGGTCGCCCAGGCCGACATGCCGAGGACGTAGAGCTGCCCGTCCTTGGGGTTGAAGCGACCGCGAATGATGCCCGTGGGGAACTGGGGCACCGGCAACGCCACGACGGCGCCCTGGCGGACACGGTCGAAGAACTGCGTCATCACGACGAAGATCCGGCCGTTCCCGTACGACAGGCTGAGGAGGCTCCCGTCGAGCGGTCCCCAGCGGCGGCTGTCGGCCCAGAGGAGTTCCGCCGGCGAGCGATCGTGCTTCGAGTCGAGCCAGAGAAGGGGCTTGATCATCGCCGCGTCGGACGAATCCGCGGGCGCGCCGTAGCCGTACATGTTGCCGTAGAACCCGCCCTCCTCCACCCAGTTGATGCGGTTCATCGGGGTCCAGTAACCCTCCTGGTCGGTCACGATGAAGGACCCGTCCGGGTTGAGCAGGACGCCATTGGCCGCGCGGAATCCGGTGGCGATGATCTCGGACGATCGACCGTCGGGGCTGACGCGGATCAGCGTGCCGTGCTGCGGGATGAGCGCGTCTCGCGCATGCCGCGCGCTCTTGGCGTAGTAGAAGTTGCCCGCCGCGTCGGTCTGCAGCCCCATCGCGAACTCGTGGAAGTGCTCCGTCACCTGGTGGTCGCTGTTGAAGCTCTCGTAGAAGTCCGTGTACCCATCGTCGTCGAGATCGCGCAGCACCACGATCTGGTCGCGGCATCCGACGTAGATCGCCCCGTTGTGGTACTTGACGCCGAGCGGCTGGAACAGCCCCGTCGCGATGCGGTGCCACAGCATCACGCCCTGCGGCTGCGCGAGACCCTCGACGCGCCACACCTCCCCGTCGACGGTGGTCACCACCGCCTGGTCGCCGCCGGGAAGGAAGTCGATGCCGGTCGGCCGCATGCGGCTCTTCCAGGGGGTGTCCTGCGGGAGGGTCAGCACGTCGACCGCGTACGCGTCGCGATCCTTGCCCCGGATGATGGGCGTGGTCAGCACCTCCGTATCGCGCGCCGGCCCGCCGCGCGTGTAACGGCGCAGGTCGTCGGGGGCACCGCCTGCGCGTGCCGCCGACTCGACGTCCACGCCCGCGGCCGCCATCCAGATCGCGACGTGCGCCGGCGTGCCCGCCGGCACCTTCAGGACATGGAAGCCCTGTTCCTGCGCCAGCGCGGCGCCGTGGCCTGTGAGGTGCACCGCGGCATCCGCCGGCGCGATGCGCATGGTGAGCGGCCTGCTCGAGGCGCCGACGTCGAGCGTGCGGCTCACGATGGGCGCCTCGCCAGCCCGCCGCAGGTCGTACGACTCGAGCACCGCGGCATCGCCCACCGTGTAGGCGATCACGACGCGGCTGCCGTGGCGGTACAGGCCCGTGTAGTGTGCCCACTCACGGGGGAGGGGGCCAAAGGGCCGGCCATCGACCGCGACGAAGCGGGGATCGGCGAACTCACCGGTTGCCGGGTTGGCCCATCCCGGCGTGATGGGGTTCTCGACGCGGATGGTGCCGACGGTGCGGGGGAAGATGTTGTGCCGGTCGTTGAGGAGGATGCCCTCGTAGTCGATGAACCCCGCGCCCGTCCAGAAGCCGGTGAAGCGCATCAGGTCGTGGTCGAACAGCACGAAGGCCGAGCCGGCGGCCACGCCGCCCTTCCCCTCGTCGAGGCGGATGGCGATGCCCTTGTAGGCGAAGTTGACGTCGCGGAAGTCCTCGTTCGGGAGGGGGCTCCGTCCGCCCGAGATACGACGCGGCGGGTCGCTGGAGTTGGCCAGTTCGTAGGTGTGGATCAGGAAGTCGCCGTAGTCCATCTCGGCCCAGGGCCGGTAGGGTTGCGGCTCGGGCCCGAGGGTGTCGCCAGCGGGGAGGCGTGCCAGGTACGCGTCGGTGATGGGGACGTACTGCCCCGGGTTGCGCGTCTTGAGGAACTCTTCGCGGATGAAGTGGATGACGTCGTACTTCTCGCGCGGGGTGAGCCGCACTTGCGGCGGCATGAGGCCGAAGCCGCGCGTCAGCGTCTGGTAGATCGCGTGCGGATCGGCGCCGTTCCGGAACGCCTCCTCCCAGAACCGACGCGAGGTGGGGATGGCGCCCGGTTGCTCGCTATCGCCGTGGCAGCTGTAGCAGGCGTTGCGGTACGTCACCATGCCCCTGGCGAAGGCCTGGTCGTTCCAGCCGGCCAGCAGGCGGGCGTGATCGATGTTCTGCTCGTACGCGGGCAGGGCAGGCGTGTCGAGGAGGTACGTGGCGGGTTGGATTCTGGGCGGCCGGCACGCCACACAGAGCAGCAGGAGAAGAAGAAGGACGCGAGTCTTCACGTTGGTGGGGGGTGAACGGCGTCAGCGTGGCGGAAGCATCGGTGCGTCATGGGTGGGCGCGGATGCGCCAGAAGGTAGCATGGCGCGCAGGCGACCCGCACTCCCTGCAGGTCCAGCGCGATCTCGGGCAGCCGTCGCACGACACGACAGCCAGGAAGGCGGCGGCCACACGTGAATGGTGGCTCCAGGAATTGCGTCGACACGGGCTCTCGCCAGGCGCATGATGCGAAAGGGGGCACTCGCGCCCACCATCGCTCCCTGGAGCGGCCATGCTTCCCGACTCGTCCTGCCTGCGAGCGTGCGCCTGCGCGCTCGTCGCGGTTGGTGCCATTGGGATCCCGGCGTCTGCCCAGACGTCGGACGTCGTGCTCTCGGTCACCCACCCGATCAGCGCACTCCTCAGCGGCTCGGGCCGCGTCATCCTTGTCAGTACCGCGGCGCAGCTCGATACCGCTGACACGAACCAGTCGTACGACCTTTATCTCTACGATCGCGACGCGCCGGCCTGGCGGTACGTGCCCAGAAGTCTACTGCTCGAAGGGGTGCCATCCTTCTCCACCACCGAGGAGACCTTCATCGCGTCGATGGCCATCTCCACCTCTGGCCGGTATGTCGCCTACACCGTCGCCAAGGCACTGAGCCCGTACAGCGGGTACCTCGCCGCCATCGGGCGCTACGACGTCCAGACACGCACCGTCGCCTTCGCCTACACGGCGACCAGTTCAACCGAGGTGCCGCCCGGTCCGCGCACGATGAGTGCCGATGGCTCCACGTTCGCCTGGCTGCGAATACGGACCGATCGCGTCGAGGTCGAGGTGGTGCGTCCGGGAGAACAGCCACGTGTCGTCGGCCGTTCCTGCCGGAACCAGGACTCCTGGGTCACCGAGTCCAACTGCACGTACGCCCCTGCGCTCAGCGCGGCCGGTGACAAGGTGCTGTACATCGCCGGTCCCGATTCACCCACCGCAACCCCCGAAGCCCTGGCGGTCGTGGATACGGCGACCGGCGCGCGTCTGTACTACCCGGAGTTCACGCCCACCGGAGGCGAGCAGCCCTGGCTCGTCGCCAGCAGCGACGCCACCTTCGTGGCTGCCATGGGGAACCCCGGGCTCGGCGGCGTGTTCGACATCGCGCACCGCCGCCTCGATACGCTCGAGCGACCAGCGCCGTCGCAACCCCTGCTCCCCCTCGACGTCAGTGACGACGGTATGGCGGTGCTCGCACGGGAGCCCGTGGATCCGAGCCGCGCCATCGTGTACGACCGCGGCGACGGGACTGCCGTCCAGCTCGGGTCCGCCTCCAACGAGGCCCGTGGGCTCTCCGACGATGGCAGGACGGCTCTGACGCTCGACCAATCCGGCTCGCCCGTCACGCTGGTGCGTGTCTGGTCGCTCGACGCCGATCAGGACGGGATGAGCGACGCATGGGAACGGCGGTACGGACTCTCGCCGTCTGACGCATCGGACGCGACGATCGACAACGACGGCGATGGGCGCACGAACCTGCAGGAGTTCCGGGTGCGCTCGCATCCGACGGCTCCCGCGGCGGGCCAGCGCCTCTTCGCGGAAGGGGCAGGCGGCACCTTTTTCGACACGCTCGTCCACGTGTTCAACCCTGGCGCCAGCCCTGCCACGGTCGTTGTCGGGTTCCTCGGCGCCGACGGCACGCGCACGAGCCGTGCCGTGTCACTCGCACCGAAAGAGCGAACGATGCTGACCTCGTGCTGCATCCCCACGCTGTTCGCGTCCGAGTTCGCCATCGTCGTGGAGAGCAGTCTGCCGGTCACTGCCGAACGCGAGATGTACTGGGACCGCATCAGCGGGTATGGGTCGCACGCCACCGCGGGCAGCGGTTCGGCGGCGCGCGAGTGGTACTTCGCCGAAGGCGCGACGATTGCCGACATGCAGTTGTTCTACCTGCTGGCCAATCCCGGCGCGGTCGACGCCGTGGTCGACGTCCAATATCTCCTCCAGTCCGGCAGTAGCGTGACGCGGCGGCATGTCGTGCCCGGGCACAGTCGCCTCACCATCTGGGTGAATCAGGAGGGCACGCCGTTGGACCACGCCGAACTGGCCGCCCATGTCGTGTCGTCGGTGCCCATCGTGGCCGAACGCGCCCTCTACCTCACGCGCCAGGGCGAGGTCTTCGCGGCGGGCAGCGCCAGCGTGGGCGTGCAGGCCCCCGCCACGACGTGGACGTTTGCCGAGGGCGCCACGGGCGCATTCTTCGACACGTTCATCCTGGTCGCCAACCCGCTTGCCATCCCGGCGCACGTGGAGGCGCGGTACCTCTTGCCCGATGGCCGCGCGGTCACGCGCGTGCACACGGTCGCGCCGAAGAGTCGCGCGACGATCTGGATCGATCAGGAGGACGCCGCACTGGCGGACACGGCCGTGACCACGTTCCTGTCGTCCGATTCGCCCGTCGTGGCCGAACGGGCGATGTGGTGGCCGGGGCCGACGGCCGCGTCGTGGGTCGAGTCCCACACGGAAGTGGGCGCAACGGCTGCTGGTACGCGCTGGTCGGTCGCGGCAGCCGTGGCGGGAGCCTGGGCTCCGACAAGCACCTTCCTGCTGATCGGCAACACGACGGCCTCGCCGGGCCGCGCGCGTGTGACGCTGTACACGCCGCTTGGCGGCGTGGCCGCCACGCGCGACTACGACCTTCCTGCCACGAGCCGCACCACGGCATGGTTGACGCAGGACTTCCCTGCGGTGCCCGCGGGTACCTACAGCGCGATCGTCGAGAGCATGGGCATCGAGGGCCAGCCGCCCGCGGCGCTGGTCGTGGAGCGGGCCAGTTACACGCCCGACATGCGCGCCGGCAGCGCCATCGTCGCGACACGTCTTGCACCGTAGCGGGCGGCGTAGCGAAGAGACGCCTCTGCCAGGCGCTGGTGCACGGCGCCGGCACCGGCGACCTGTGGCGTGATCGGCTCACGCCCGGGGAACTCGCGGCCGACGATGCCGTCAAGGCGAGGCGCGTTGCGGCGGCACCCGGCGAGCCAAAGGGATGAGGGAAACGGAAGAAGTCAGAAGGACTTCACAGGCTGCAGACGAAAGGGATGAGGCGGTGAGCCGCGGGCCGGGCGAGGTGTTCGCGGTGATAATGGGTGACAGGGGTCGCGAGGTCGCCACGATTCAGTGCGTCGGCACAGCCGCGTCGCGGCCTGTTGCTGATCCGGCGGCCATCTACGACGCGCGGCGTCCCGACTTCCCAAGGAGTATGTGCATGCACGGACCGCTACGACTGGCTTGCTTCGCTTGCGTCCTGCTGTGGGCCGCCTCGCCGGCCTCCGGGCAGAACCCGACGCCCGGCACCGAGCCCGGCGCGCGACGGACGCTGCTCGCCATCTTCGCTCATCCCGACGATGAGTCGACGGTCAGTCCGGTCCTGGCCAAGTACGCGGCGGAGGGGGTCGCCGTCCATCTGGCGATCGCCACCGATGGCCGCCTGGGTGTGACCGCGCACGCCGGCATCCCGGCCGGCGATCGCCTGGCCGAGGCCCGCGCCAAGGAGATGACCTGCGCGGCCGAGCAGCTCGGCATCAAGCCGCCCGTCATGTTCGGCCTGCACGATCAGCTGAAGATGGGCGAGGGCATGGGGCCTCTGAACGATCAGCTGCGCGTCCTCAAGGAGAACGTGACCAGGCTGTTCACCACGCTCGAGCCCGATGTCGTCCTCACCTGGGGGGCCTCGGGATGGACCGGGCATCACGACCACCGGCTGGTCGGCGCCGTCGTCACGGAAGTCTTCCAGAGCCGGGCGTGGACCAAGCCGTCGCAGCTCTATTACGCAGCCATCCCGACGGGCAGCCTGCCGGCCGCCAGCCCGATGCAGCTGGCCACGGTGGATCCGCGATACCTGACGGTGCGGGTCCCGGTATCGGAGGCCGACTTCACACGAGCCAGTGCATCGCTGCACTGTCACAAGAGCCAATACACCCCGCAGAACATCGACGGCATGCTGCAGCTGATCAAGGCCTCCACGAAGGGGGTGATCTACTTCCAGCCCTTGATCGCCGTGCCGGCGCCCAGGACGTCGCTGTTCTGAGGATCGGGCCTCGGCCAGGTAACGGTCAGTCGTCCACGGCGCCACCGGGCTGACGTCCGCGCCTGTACCATCGGGTGATCCTTCCGCTGCCGATCGCCGCGCACCTCGATTCCGCTCGGCGGTCGCGGGCCGCACCGTTCGGTGGTCATCGTGCTCCGGTCGCGGCGCGTGGCGGCGCGAGCGATATCCCGCAGACCCGCGGCCTGCCGACGCGGAAGGCCTCGAAGTCGTCGCGCACGGCGACGCCGCGGTCCGGTGCGGCGAGCGTCATGGCCTCCCGGTGAAGAGCGCCACGCGATTCGCATCGCGCGCGAACGACTCGGGCAGCACCTTGATCGCGACGACGCCATCGACGTCATCGTCGGCCACTACTTCGACATCGTCGAGCACAACGATGCAGATCGCACGATCCTGCATTCCTGCTCCACGGCGTCGCGGGCAACTTCAGCCCCCAAGACGGAGTCGATGAAGGTCCTGGACACGCTGTTGCGCGTCGAGCGTTGCCTGATCCAGGCCGGCGATCTCGCCAGCGACTTCGCCGTCGTAGCCGCGCCTACCGCCTAATCTGCACGCACGAGGCACCGACGCGTGCTTCGGCCTCGCGGTTCAGGTCTACCGGACCGCCTCGAGCACTACTTCGTCAGCGGGGCCTCTACGCAGCCACAGGAGTTCCTGAAGCGATGGAAGTCGGCTCATCGTTCAGCGGCGGTACGGCACGCAGCCTGCCGTATTCCGCGCGTGCTTGCTACCAGAACCGGGATGCCCCGGTCCGCATCCTTGCGCACCGTGAACAGGTCGTCGTACGGCCCGCTTCGTCCTGACCGGATGCCCCATGCCCGCATGCCCTCGCCAGCTGCAGGCGCACCATCGCGTCCATGGGATCGACGAGCACGAAATGCTTCGATGATCGAGAATACGCTCGAACTCGGCAGCGGCCTCGGCGGGCTTGACGGGCGGCGAGTACGCCAGCCCGCGAACATAGATCGGATACAGCCCGCCGAAACGTGCGATGAAGCCGACGCCAGCGAGATCCACGCAACGCGGCCTGCAGCGCTTGAATCGCCGCGACCGGATCAGGCGTCGGCGTGTCCAATGGACACGCCGAAGCGTCGGGAGATACATCGAATTGCACCGACGTATCCTCCGGGACTCGCAGCAGTCCCTCGGCGAGAGGCTCGGCGGTTCGGCGATCACCGTGAGGGCGAGCGCGAATGCGGCGGCATAGTCCACTTCGCGACCGCCGCTGCTCGGTTCAGCGCCATGGTGACGCTACTCCTGGCCGCCTCCGCATTCCCGTAGAACGCTTCCCACACGGCGGTGGCCGCTGCGACAAAGCGCCCGTTCGCGCCGCCCAGACCACTGCGCCATCCCGATGGGGCCGGTGGAGATCCGTCTCGCCTCGTGCAGGCGGCCAGAGCGGCAAGGGCGAGCAACTCAAGAGTCGAATCATGTCTGCGAATCAGGGCTCTTGCCTTACCGCGTCGCCGCCCGCTGAAGTTCCTGGGCATCGCTCTTCAAGAAGCGGCGAAGTCGCGGAGTCAGGAGCAACTCGCCCCGTTCCAGCCTGCCGCTCCCTCGCCGAGCGACAGTCAGCAACGCGTGGTCAGGACGGTTCGACGACAGCTGATTCAACGCTCTGCTGGCGTACGCCGGCGTCAGGTCAGAATACAGCGCGATTGCCGTCTCCGTTCTGGCAATCGCCAGTTCGTGTCGGCCCGTGCTGGTCAGGGCCAGACCCGAGAGCACGTTGTGAGGACGTGCATCGCGCGGATAGCTCGCGCCCACATTCCAGCGTTTGTCCCTCGCGTTCCAGATTGCCGGTCAGGTCGCGGTGGATTACAGCGTGTCGATGCGGAACGCTCGACGTCGCTGGCTCGACCGCGCCGCTGATAGGCCTTCACCGACTCTGACGCGCCAGCGCCGACTCTCCCATGATGCCGAGGCCGAACCCTATCTCCGCATGCGCCATCGCGAATTCGGGATCGAGCGCGACCGCACGCTGCAGGAGCGGCAGTCGCCTTGGCCAGACGAATTCCCCCGCGGCAGCGCTGTAGGCCTTCAGCGCTTCGAGCGACGGCGTCGTCGCTTCGGAAGAAGGCAGGGAATGCTTCTCGATGGTGGCAAGTGATTCCCAATCTGCGTTCGGAAACGGTTCGCGATCTGACTGAGCGTGCTGAGGACCTCCTCTTTCCGCGACGCCTGCGCCTGCTCGTCGGCGAGTACGTCGCCGGTCGTGCAGTGCGTGGCACGCAGGCCGAGGACATACTGGCTGCCGAGCGCCGCGATGGATCCTTGCAGAACGGCGGCGCTGCCGGTTCGGACGCACACGCCCTGGGCGACGTGGAGTGAGTGGTGCATTCACCGGCTGGTTCATCAACGGCAAGGTGCTGCGGATGCGCTGATCGGAAATGAGGCTGAGAAACGGGGACTGCTGCAGCTGGACTGCGAGTCCGTGCCTCAAGGTGCCGTCGAACACCGCATCGCCGGTGGTGTTGGTGAACTCGGCGAGCACGATGCTGTCCTTGTCGGTGAGCGTGGCCTGTCGCGGATAGAAGCCGTAGCCCACCGCGACCAGGGCGATAGCGGCGGCGCCAGCAGCAACGACTGTCCAGGGGATGCGTGCCCTCGCGGGCAGCCAGATGGCGGGCCGTGCGCATCGAGTCCGATGCACCTTTGAGGCGCTCGAGGTCGGTCCGCAGGTCGGCGGCATGCCGATGACGAAATCACGGTGGATTCTTCAGGCACTTCGAGATGATCGACTCCAGCTCGGCAGACTCCTCGACCCGCAGCCGGACGGCAGGCGCGGGCCGCGTGCCCTTGGCCATCTCGTACAGCACCAGGCCGAAGCTCCAGTAGGGCGCGGTGATCGACGGCCTCACCGCGCGCCTGCTCGGAGGCCGTGTCGGCGGCAGTCCCCATCACCACGCCCTCCCGGGTCCCGGCGATCGTGGACACATCCGCCGGCATTGTGCCGGCCCGCTGATCCTGGCGAGGCCGAAATCGAGCACCTTCACGCAATCGTGCGGTCCGACGAAGATATTGGCGGGCTTGATGTCGCGGTGGATGATGCCGGCGGTATCTGCGCCTGGTGCGTCCGCGGAATCTCGATCGCCAACCGCAGCACCGTCTCGAGTCCCGAGGGGGCGGGCGGCGAGTCGGTCCTTCAGCGTCGCGCCCTCCAGATGCTCCATGACGATGAACAATCGTCCGTCTTGCTGGCCGATGTCGTAGACCGTGCAGATATGTGGATGGTTGAGCGCGGACGTGGTCCGGGCTTCACGCTGAAAGCGGCTCAGGGCTTCGGCGTCGCTCGCCAAATCTTCGCAGACGAACTTGAGCGCAACGAGACGGTGCAGCCGCGAGAGTCTTTCGGCTTTGTAGACCACGCCCATTCCGCCTCCGCCGAGCTTCTCGACGATGCGGTAGTGCGAGAACGACTGACCAATCAACGGGTCGACCTCCGGCTGACTGCCGCCCTCGCGGCGCGTTTCGGCGAGTTCGCGTGCGGCAAAATCAAGGGCCGGAGCGCCGAGGAACCTGTTGGCGCGGTCGTACGCGGCGAGTAGCGAACGGACGTCGGCCTCCAGTTGCAGGTCGCCGCCACACGCCTTGCGAAGATAGGCGTCGCGCTCGACCGCGGCAATGTCCAGCGCGGATTGCAGCAGCTGATCGACGCGATTCCAGCGCTCACTCTCCATTGGCGGTCGGCCCGGCGAGCTCTCGGAACCAGCCAGGCTTTCGCGCTCTTCCACTCCCGCATCACGGTAATCGGGGAGACACCCAGCGCTTCGGCGGTTTCCTCCACACTCAGGCCGCCGAAGAAGCGCAGCTCGACCACTCGTGCCTTGCGCGGAGCCCGCTCTGCCAGGCCAATCAACGCCTCGTCGAGCGACACCGGAATCATCGAAGCGATCGGGCACACCACCGCGTCCTCGTCGAGCGGCACATGTTCGGCCCCCGCGCCGCGCTTGACGTTGTGACGACGCGCGTTGTCGACCAGGATGCGGCGCATGGCCTGCGCCGCTGCCGCCATGAAATGGGCACGGTGTGTCCACTGCATCCGCTTGTAATCGACAAGCCGCAGGTAGGCTTCGTTGACCAGCGCCGGTCTGCAGGCTGTGGCCGGCGCGCTCGCGCCTCATGTAGTGGTGCGCCAGACGACGGAGCTCGTCGTGGACAATCGGCACGAGCCTCGCGAGCGCACGCTGAATCCCCCGTCGCTCGCTGCGGAGAAGCGAGCTGACATCGCCTGGATCTGGGTCACTCGTGCGTCTGTCCCGATGCATCGTGCCGCCTCCGGCGGACATGTCCAGGCCTTCTCCTTTCCTTCGACTGATAGCGCCGTCGCCGCTTCTGCGCCTACCTGGTCGAAAGCCCGACGCCACGGTGGCGCGGGGCGGAGAGCAGGTTGAGCGACGGGAAGAAAGGGAGTTTCGAGATGACAAGGTACACCCAACTGGCGCTGATGCTGTGCGTGGCGGTGGCCGGTACGGCCGTCGAGGCACGGGGCGATTGCCACAAGGTACGCGGTTCCATCGCGGA
>CAVQRQ010000015.1:0-290063 GCA_963715265.1 uncultured Acidobacteriota bacterium | reverse complement strand
GTTGCCCGCACGCGACTGGTGCCGCACAGGGGGCGCCGATGCCGTGGCAAGGCGTTACAGCCCCGCGCGAAGCCGGGATAATTGCGCGAATCCGTTGTTTATTGCGCGAATAGGATCATAATTGCGCGTATGGTTGAATAATTGCGCGAAAGCAGCATTCGCGCATCTATCGAGGACCCGATGGCCAAGCCCATACCCACAGCGCAGCTCGAAGCGATCGAGCGTGTCGTCCGTGCTCACCCGGACGGGGTCAGTGCTGCCGAGATTGCCGCTGCGCTCCCGAAGAAGTCAGCCAGTCGCACCCTCCAGAGCCAGCTGAGCCGCCTGGTGCGGGATGGGCGGCTGGTGGTGGAAGGAGCGGGAAAGGGGACTCGGTACCGCAGCGCGGGCGGGCAAGACGCCACCGAGGTGACCACCTTCAGGCGGCGCTCGGACGGCCATCCCGCTCAGTCCTGATGCGTTGGACATCCGCAAGCTCGTCCAGCGACCTGAGGCCGCGCGGGAGCCGGTGGGCTACGACCGCCATTTCCTCGAACGCTACCGCCCCAACCAGGATTTCTACGTGAGCGCCGAGAAGCGGTCGCGTCTGGCGACGATGGCCAGGCGCCCTGCCGATGCGGTGCTGCCCGCAGGCACCTACGCGCGCACCATCCTGAACCGGTTGCTGATCGATTCTGTCGTGGAACTCGAGCCGCCTTGAAGGCAACACCTACTCCCTGCTCGACACGAAGCGCCTGATTGAGTTCGGCCAGCAGGCGGAGGGGCGTGACCAGGCCGAGGCGCAGATGATCCTCAATCACAAGGACGCGATCGAGTTCCTGGCCGAGAACGCCGACGAGATCGGCTTCAACCGCTACACGGCTGCTGAACCTGCACGGCATCCTGGCCAACAACCTGCTGGCCGACCCGACCGCTGCGGGACGCCTGCGCCACATCGGCGTCGGCATCGGCGGCTCGGTGTACCACCCGCCCGAGACGCCCCAACTGATCGAGGAGTGCTTCACGCAGCTGCTGGCCACCGCGAGTGCCATCGACGACCCGTTCGAACAGGCATTCTTCGTGATGGTGCACCTGCCCTACCTGCAGCCCTTCGACGACGTGAACAAGCGCGTCTCGAGGCTGGCGGCCAACATCCCGTTCATCAAGGGCAACCTGGCGCCGCTGTCGTTCACCGACGTGCCGCGCGATCTCTACACGCAGGCCATGCTCGGCGTGTACGAACTCAATCGCACCGAACTTCTGCGCGACGTCTTCATCTGGGCCTACGAGCGCTCAGCCGCGCGTTACACGGCCATCCGGCAGTCGCTCGGCGAACCCGACCCGTTCCGCCTGCGCTACCGCGATGCGCTCCGCACCCTGATCGGCGACATCGTGCGCGCCGGGCTGGGCCGCGCGTCAGCCGCCGATCGCATCGTCGCCTGGACACACGAGCACATCGACGAGGTCGACCGCGGCACCTTCCGGGCAGCGGCCGAAGACGAACTGCTTGCGCTCCACGAAGGCAACTTCGCGCGTTACGGACTTCGGCCAGCGGAGTTCAACGCATGGCGCGCGGCGTGGGAACCACATCAGCGTGGCACGGTAGGCTGACGCATACGGCGGTTTGGGAGTGCGACCGCTCTACGCCTGTGCCTGGCGGATGTCCAATTGCCTCGACCTGCACCTCATTGCGCAGAAGGCCGACTTGCCCGTCGGCTGTCAGCTGACCCGTGTCGGATCGGCCATGCGCCCGAGAAAGAGGAACGCGCCGCTGTGCCGATCGCGGATGGCGTACAGGAAGGGACGGTCGGCACGAAAGACCGGAATCGGCGGCGGTTTCGGTCGGACCTGAACGGCCCTGACCCCCACCGAAGCGCCGTCGCAGCCGCAGCCTCTGTTCCTCGCTCGTTCAACTCGACGAACGTCTTGTGGACGACAGCCGAGAGATGCAGCGAATCCTCGTGTGGTGGCTCGTGACCGTCGATTCCGGAAAAGTCGGCCCGCGCGGCGTCGAACGCGAGCGGCATGCCGAGCGCAGCGAGGTGCTGGCGCAGGTCGACGGCTCCCCAGGTCGTCGTGAACCGCGCAGGAACACGTCCACGACTTGCTGACGCATGTGCGCCACGAGGTCGTCGAGGACAGCGGCGGAGAGCATCTCTTCGAGTGTGCGCAGCCCGGCCTTGCGGTGCGGCAGCAGCACGAGCAGCGAGAGATCGCCGCCGCGGTAGGCAAGGTCCAGCACCTCGAGCCCCCTGCAGTCTCCCGACCGCCACGACGTGTGCCCACGCCATCGAAAATCGATCCCTATTTTAGGAAATAGGCCATAGGCTAAAATAGCCTCGGCCTTGTGACAGGATCCTGAAATAGCGTGGAAGCCACTGATTTCTCGGTAGATAGCCCCGGCCGTCTGGTCACGACCCGAGAAGGGGCTGTGGCGTTCGTCCCCGATCCCATGCGGATGTCGATGGAGCTCGACGCCCCGACCCAGCGACTCCTGTCGGAGGCCGACTACGCCCTTGGGCGCCTGGCCGGCGCAGCAGGCCGAGTCGTCAACCCCTACCTGATCGGGCAGCCCCTGCTCCGGCGCGAAGCCATCTTGTCGAGTCGAATCGAGGGCACCCTCACCACGCCGGAGCAACTCGTGCTCCTCGAACTCGGTATTGCGCCCCAGGCTCCAGACAGTCGCGAGGCGGCAGACACGCGCGAGGTGCTGAACTACGTCCAGGCGATGGAATTGGGGCTGCGGCGGCTCGGCGAGATCCCCCTGTCGCTGCGGCTCGTGCGCGAACTGCACGCCATGCTGCTCGACGGCGTGCGCGGCCAACGCGATCGCCCGGGGCACTTCCGCGACATCCAGAACTACATCAGCTCGGCAGGCACCAGCATCCTGCAGGCGCGGTACGTGCCTCCACCCGTGCCGGAGATGCGCGAGGCGCTCGACCGCTGGGAGGAGGACCTGCACCGGGGCGCCGAGCACCTGCCGCTGCTCGTGCACCTCGCGCTGTCGCACTACCAGTTCGAGGCGATCCATCCCTTCCGCGACGGCAACGGCCGCGTGGGCCGCATCCTGATCCCGCTCACGCTCTGCTCGCACGGACGGCTCGACCAGCCCCTGCTGTACATGAGCGCCTACTTCGAGGCGCATCGTCGCGAGTACGTCGACCGTCTCTTGCGGGTGAGCACCCACGGCGATTGGCTTGGCTGGGTGTCGTTCTTCATCCGTGGCGTGGTGGAGTGCGCCAGTGACGGCCTCGTCCTCGCCGAGCAGCTGATCGCCCTCCGTGAGCGCTATCGGACGCAGGTGCGAGCAGCACGGTCGGCTGGCGCGCTTTCCCGGCTGGTCGACGAGCTGTTCAGGGTGCCGAGCATCACCATCGGCCACGCGACCACCGTGCTCGGCTCGTCGCCGGCGTCAGCCTCGGCGAACCTCCGCAAGCTGGCGGAGCTCGGTGTGATCCGCGAGGTGAGCGGCCGGCAGCGGAATCAGCTCTTCGTCGCGCACGAGATACTTGCGTTCGTGGGCGCCACGCCGGCAGGGGCTCGGTCCGCTCGGGCATGACCTCCGCCAGCGGCAGGACCTCACGTCTTCGACACAGCAAAACCTAAGAGCGTCGACGGCAGCCGAGGGACGATCTCGAGCGACGTGCCCATGCATCCGCGCGATCGGCTCGCCGGCCTCGCCGTGCTGGCAGGATTGGCGATCGCCGCGATGACCATCGTCTGGGGTGTGTGGTGGCTCGTTGCACGCCTCTTCGCGTGACCGGCCACTTCCCCGCGGAGGACCAGCGGAACGAGGGGGCGGTCCAGCGCCAACCCTCGAGCGCGTCTGCAGTAAAACCTAATTTCGATAGCGCGCTAGAACCGAAGAATCCAACAGCAATAAAACCTAATAGAGGTGAGACACTAAACCCAAATAAACGTACTGAGCCATGACCCCGCAAGAAAAACTCGCCAACGCTCTTCAGGCGCTACACGAGCTCCAGCGCCAAGGCGTTGTGGCGATTCGGTCGCCACAGCACCTGAGCCGTACCGACCGAGAGCGGCTGGTCAAGAGCGGCTTCCTGCACGAGGTCATCAGGGGCTGGTACATCACTGCACGGCCGGACGAGCCTGCTGGTGACAGCACGTCCTGGTATGCCTCCTTCTGGGACTTCTGCGCGGCGTACCTGTCAGCTCGCTTCGGCGCCGGATGGTGCCTGTCCCCCGAGCAGTCGCTCCTGCTCCACGGCGGGAACCGCGCCGTGCCCGCGCAGCTGATCGTCCGCGCGCGCAAGGGCGGCAACAAGCCGACGGCGCTGCCCCATGGCACATCACTTTTCGAAGTCCGGAGCGCGCTGCCCGCCGCCGGCGAGATCGTCGAGCGGGAGGGGCTCCGCCTCTATTCGGTCCCGGCCGCCCTGGGGTTGGGCAGCCTGAACGCCTCTGCCGAGTACTGCAGGCTCAGTGACGTATCGCGGTACTCGAGGAGGAAGAACAGCTCCCCGAACACCTTGGCGATGTTTCCGCGATTGAGCTCGTCGATGATCAGGATGTCCCCTGCGGATGTCGCGAACGACAGGAGCGCCAAGTGTTCGTGGCGGCCGGAAAGTGATCCACTCGTTCACAAGGGAGGTAGCCATCACGGGCCTTCCACTCGAAGCAAATATGTGCCAGGTGTTGCATCGAAGACCGTGGTGGCAAGCGCGCGCAACGCATTGAAAAGAAGTTGGTTGGTCGCATTGATGCGCGCGGGTGGGGTAGGGTGTGGGCAACGCCACGGACATGAAGACCACGGCATACTTCCAGACGATGCGTTTGCGCCCGGACCGTGAGGTCATCAGGGACGAGTGGGTCGAGCGGGTGTGCCGCGAGCCACTGCGCGAGTTTCGCCAGGCCGACGGTCGCATCCGCAGATGGGCACAGGTGCCCGAAGCGGAAGGACGATTCCTGCGGGTTGTCCTGCTCGCCGACGGCGAGACCGTGCACAATGCATTCTTCGACCGAGGGTTCAGGCCATGAAGATCCGCTATTTTGCCGAGACCGACACCCTGTACATCGAGTTCCGTGATGTGCCGGTGGTCGAGACGCGCGATCTCGACGAGAACACGCTGCTGGACGTGGATGCCGACGGTGGCATCGCGGCAATCACGGTCGAGCACGCGTCCGAGCGCGCGGGTATCCCGACGTTCTCCTACGAGCAGGTGCCAGCCTGACGTTGCGCGCCGTGGCGAGGATGCCGCGCGGTTCCGCGCGAGCGTCGCACCCCATCAACCGCAAAAAGCGTCGTGCACCAGGTCTACCGGGCTCACGCCTTCGAGCGCGATGATGGGCGTCCGCTCGAGGAACTGCATCAGCGCCTCGAGTGACTCCGGCGCGTTGCCCCGCGCGTGCATCTCCTTCGCCATGAACGCGTAGTCGTTCATGGTGCCCAGCACACTTCGGTTGTCTGTGCGGGCGAAGACGACCTCGGACATCTGCTCCCGCTCCTGGTCGATGCGCGCTGAAGAGACACCGAGGGCGGCGAGCCTGTCGCATACCGCAGCGGGCAGCACCGCGGAGAGTCGGCGCGCGTCCCGTGCAGGAACGATCACTGCCAGGCGTGTCCGTCCGCTGACGAACAACAGGAACTGCTGCCGACCGAGTCGCAGCTCGTTGCCATACCAATCGCCGAGTCGCGCCGAGGACGCGCCGTGCGGGACGACCGTAGCTGGCTTCAAGCGCTCGAACAGTTTGTGTGTGCAGCGGAGGACGACCATCGGTGGTGATCACGGTACGACAGTGGGCGGCAGCGTCCACAGTGTCATCATGCCGTCGGTCTCACCTGAGCAACTGGAGTTATTCGATGGCACGCCGGCCGCGCACCTGGATCACCGACATGCGGCACTACCTGGACGAGGGCATACTGGCCGACATGCCCGCGCCGGCCATGGACCTCGCGTTGCACCTCGGCGCCATCGTCGCGTGGGTGAGCAGCCACGCCGCGGCGCCGATGCCGGAGACCAACGTGCGCTGCCGCGTCCGAACCCGGGCGCACGGACGGTGCGTCGGCGACCTCTACGCGGGACTGGCCCAGGACGATGCCATCGAGTGGTTCTGCGTGCTGTGTCGCGAGTCCGGGCGAATCAGCGGCTGGCGCGACACGCTCTGGGACCGCTCCTCGCGTCCGCGCTGATGGCGTTCGTGGTCCCTCGCCGCTCACGCGGATCGCCGACCGTAAGGTCACGCGCGTGCGGCGGGTTCTACTGATAGAGCGCACCAGCTCGTTGTCCGCCGGCATCGGCCGGTGGAGATGTCCGTCCCAGCGTCGGCATCGACGCGGGGCAGGCGTAGTTGAGCAGAACGAGGCTCTCCCAGCGCGCGGTGAGGAAGCTCACGCGCCGTATGGTACCTGCCGCGCAACGCGCTCGAGACATCCACCGCGCAGGCCTCGTGCGGGTCAGGCGAACTCCGCGACGAGGCGCTCGAGCTCTGCGCCCGCGTGACCCCGCGTCACGACTCGCACGTTGAGTCCGACGTCGGCCACCTTCGACAGGGCCCGTCGCGAAGGTCCCTCACTGACGGCGTACGCAACTCGCCGATCGCGAAGGTGCGCTGGTCGACCCGCGAGCGGAGCGTGGCGCCTGCCACTTCCAGCTTCTGCTGGACATCGTCATACGAGCGCTCGGCGAACCAGAACCGGTGCTCGAACCAGTCCGTCCCCATCCTCAGCGTCCTGTCGGATCCGCAGGTCCCATGACCTGCCGTATCCGGATCCAGCCGAGGACCATCGATGCCCGTTCGTCCGTTTCCGGGGAGCGCCGGCCCGCGTCGGGCGTGCCGCTGCGAAGCTCCGCGATGCGTGTCTGGGCCGTGCCGCCACGGGCACGTGATTCGGACCGCTGACCGCCGCGTGACGGCAGCGCCGCGTCCGGGCGCCCGCACCTGTGCCATACAATTGCCGCGGTTCAACACAGTTGCTTCTGTCCCCCGGCACGCGCATCGGCGCCTACGAAGTCACCGCCCCGCTCGGGGCGGGCGGGATGGGCGAGGTGTACCGCGCGACCGATTCGAGGCTGAAGCGCGAGGTCGCCCTCAAGGTGCTGCCGGCGGCGGTGGCGGCCGACGCCGAACGGCTCGCCCGCTTCCAGCGGGAAGCGGAGGTGCTCGCCGCGCTGAACCACCCGAACATCGCCCACATTCACGGGCTCGAGGAATCCGACGGCCTGAAAGCCCTCGTCATGGAACTGGTCGAGGGCGAGGATCTCTCGCAGCGCATCGCGCGCGGGCCGGTGCCGATCGACGAGGCGCTGCGCATGGCACGCCAGATCGCCGAGGCGCTCGAAGCGGCGCACGAGCAGGGCATCGTCCACCGCGACCTGAAGCCAGCCAACATCAAGGTCCGCGCCGACGGCACGGTGAAGGTGCTCGACTTCGGCCTCGCGAAGGCGCTCGACGCCGTCGGTGCCGGCGCCTCGACCAGCGCCTCGATGTCGCCCACCATCACGTCCCCGGCCATGACGCAGGCGGGCATGATTCTCGGCACCGCGGCCTACATGAGTCCGGAGCAGGCCAAGGGCCGGCCCGTCGACAAGCGCGCCGACATCTGGGCCTTCGGCGTCGTGCTGTACGAGATGCTGACCGGCACGGGCCTGTTCGCGGCCGAGAGCGTCAGCGAAGTGCTGGCCGCGGTCCTGCGCGCCGACATCGACCTCGCGCCCCTGCCCGCAGCGACGCCGGACGCCATACGGCACCTGATTCGCCGATGCCTCGACCGCGAACCGAAGACGCGCCTCCGTGACATCGGCGAGGCGCGGCTCGTCCTCGATGCCGCGGCCAGCCCGGTGACTGTCGCGGCCGCGCCACCGCCAGGCTCGCGACGTCCA
Organism: uncultured Acidobacteriota bacterium; assembly: GCA_963715265.1. Lineage (GTDB taxonomy): Bacteria > Acidobacteriota > Vicinamibacteria > Vicinamibacterales > Vicinamibacteraceae > Luteitalea. Next base: position 282,243 of record CAVQRQ010000015.1, on the reverse strand, counting down.
GCGCGGGTCGCGCGTGCGGCGGCTCCCTGGGTCGCCGGCGCGGTACTCGGCGCCCTCGTCGTCGGTCTCGCCGGCTGGAGCCTGGGCTTTCGAGGATCCCCGTCGACGTCCAGGCGCTTTCGCGCGGTGACGAGCTTTGCCGGCGTGCAGGCCCAGCCCGTGCTCTCACCCGACGGGCGCTCGGTGGCCTTCGTCTCCAACCGGGACGGCGACTACGACATCTACGTCGGCCTGGTCAGCGGGGGGGCGCTGATCAAGATCACCCACGATCCGAACCTCGAATCGCGGCCGTCCTGGTCGGCCGACGGGGCCTCGATTGCGTACGCCCGTCTCAATGACTGGGGGCTGTGGGACATCTGGCAGGTGCCCGCACTCGGCGGCACCCCGCGTCGCCTGATCCTGAATGCGGCCGATCCCTCATGGTCTCGCGACGGCCGGTTGCTGGCCTACGCCAACGCCACGACGCGGACCATCTGGGTGTCGGATCCCGCCGGCCAGCACGCGCGTGCCCTGACCACGACCGCACCGTCGCTCGGCGAGGAGGCATTCTACGGGCTTCACGATGCCGAACCGCGGTTCTCGCCGGACGGCCGTGAGCTCGCCTACGTGACGCGCAGGGGCGGGCCCTACGGAGAGCTGAGCGTCGTCGACGTCGCCTCGGGCCAGGTCCGCCAGCTGACCCATGACGGCGCGCTGGCCCACTCGCCGTCCTGGTCGGGTGATGGCCGCCACGTCTACTACGCCTCCAGCCGCGGCGGGACGATGAACATCTGGAAGATCGCGGCCCGCGGCGGCGAGCCCGAGCAGATTACGGCCGGACAGGGTGATGACGTGCAGCCGCACACGTCGAGTGACGGCGCGCGGATTGTCTTTGCGACCTACCGCGAGAAGCTGGGCTTCGCGCAACTCGATCTTGCGGCGGGGCCATCGTCACAAGTCCCGAGGCGGCTCGACATCGACGCGGCCCGGAATCAGATCGGGCCGGCCTACGCGCCCGACGGCAATCGCCTCGCCTATTTCTCGAACTTCAAGGGCGTCGAGCGGGAAGCCATCTGGGTGGCCGGCGCCGATGGCACACAGCCCGTGCTGCTCGTGCAGGACGGGCTGGTCAACATCTTTCCGAGGTGGACCGCCGACGGGGCGCACCTGGTCTACAAGACCGAGCCGCCGGGGCTCGGCGTGGAGGGGGAACTGCGACGCGTCTCCGTCTCCGGCGGGACCCCGGTGACCGTGGTGCGGGACGTGAGCGACGGCAACTTCGACCTCGGGCCCGACGGGCGCCTGCTGTTCAGGGCGCGGGGGAACACGATCCAGTCGTACGACCCGTCACGCCAGACGTCCCAGCAACTCGCCGTCTCCAGCCTCAGCGAGAAGGGCTGGCTCCTGCGATGGTCGCCCGACGGCCACGCCATCGCCTACATCATCCAGCCGAGCGAGGAAGGTGATGCCGACGCGGGGCTGTGGGTGGAGGACCTCCAGGCGAAGCCGAGGCAGGTCTTTCGCGGCTGGGTCCGCTGGTACGCGCGCGGCCCGGGAGGCGACATGTTCCTCCTGGAGGGGAAGCCCGATCTCCACGGCGTCCTCTGGAAGGTGGGATGGGATGGCGCGGGGCTCACGCGCCTCGCCCCGATCCCTCTCGTGTATTCGTACTGGGCCGGGTCGAAAGGGCTCTCGCAAAACTACATCGACGTCTCTCCCGACGGGCGCCGGGTGATCTTCGGCTCGCTGGAGGTGCAGCAGGCCAACATCGGCATGATCGAGAACGTCGGCTGCGTCGGGACTCAGTGTGAGTGAGTGTGTGTGATCGCTCGGATCACCTTGCCGAGCGCGACCTGAATGGCCACGCCTTCGTCCATCGCGGCAAGCAGGAAGTCCCGGGCGAACTCGGGTACGCGAGAAGGGCACCATCTCGCTGGACGAGTTGAAGACGCAACTCGGGCTGTAGCCGATGGCGTACGAGGTGCGGTTGGCCCCGCAAGTCGCGCGGGTGCTCCGGAAGCGAGGGCCAGGATGGCCTCTGGCGCATTCGCGTGGGCGACTATCGCATCATCGAGTGGTTCTGCATTCTGTGCCGCGAGTCGGGGCGGATCAGCGGATGGCGCCAGACGCCGTGGGATCGGTCGTCGCGGGTACGGTGACGGCGAGACCGTGCACAACGCATTCTTCGATCGAGGGTTCAGGGCGCGCGACATCTCACCACGACGCGCAAAGGCGAGCCATCACGGGACCAGCGTGAGGCTCGCCTCGGTCATCCCGTCAAGGACACCAGCCAGCCGTCAGCGACCGCGGCCTTCCGGCGTGTTGCGCAACGCCTGCTCGAGCTCTCGCTGGCTCCAGCCGTTCTTCAGCACTTCGTCGACCCACGGCTGCGCGTCGCGATCGGGCTCGCGGCCGAACACCCGACGGTAGGCCTGCTGCACCATGCGCGAGGCCTGCTGGTACGACCCGCGGTTCGCGCCGCCCTGGTAGCGCCCGTCATCACGCCCGCGTCCATACCCGTAGGACGGATCGACATAGCGCCCGTTGTCGTAGCGTCCATCGTCATAGCGGCCGCTGCCGGCGCGCGGGTCGTAGTACCCGCCGTTGCCGTACCCGCCGTTGCCGTAGTAGCCGCCGTTGCCATAGGCGCCATTGCCATAGGCGCCGCCGTAGCCACGGCCGGCATAGCCACGGGGCTGCACGACGAACGAGGTCAAGCGATCGTTGAAGCCAGTGGTGCGCAGATCCCGGATGCTGCTGGCGAAGCGTCTCGCCTCGCCTCGCATCGAGCCGTCGCGGAAGGCGAGCACTTCGGCCCGACCGAACACCCGCACCGACGAGATTTCGTCGTTGAGCCGGGAGGGCACGCGTTCGGCGGCTTCGCCCACGCGAGTGCAGAAGTAACGGCCGCTGTAGTTGATGTGTTCGTAGAAGCAGGCGCCCGCATCCGGGTAGCCGCCGCGCCCCCAGTACTGCGCCGATGCCGTCGACGCCGCTCCACACATCATGAGTCCGGCCACAAGAGAAGTAGAGAGCAGTCGCATGGGTTCGTCCTCTCCGTGTAGCGGCCTGAAGCCCGCCGCTGTCCACGTGCCCCCTCGCAACTGCGAACGCCATGCCAACGCCGATGTCACATGTATGCGACAGCGATGCTCGACCTTGTGAATGCCCGGGCGTCAGCCGTCCCGTGTCGGGTCCGCCATGCGTCCGAGTCATCACCATCACCCCGGTCGCCGCGCCAGACGCAGCTGTGCCTGAAACGGCCAGCCGCGCCTGGGCCCGGGCGGGGCGGCTGCGATGAGGTGGTTCGGACTCTCGCGTCATCCACTGGCCCCCACCCACAGCGAGAACTCGCGGCCGCTGTCGCGTGCGTCGAAGACGCGATATCCCACGCCTCTGAGGGCGTCGAGCGTGCGCTCGGTCCGTGCGACCGGCACGCCGCCCATCCCGTGGTGGAACTCGAGGAGCAGCTGGCGTGGAAGCAGACCGGCCGTCAGCATGTCCTCGATCACGCCGTACTCGGCGCCCTCGATGTCCATCTTCAGGAGGTCGATGCGGTCGTGCCCGAGCTCTCGGCGGATCGTGGCGAGGCGCCTGACCGGCAACTCGACGCGCGACACCCCGTCGCGGGCGAGCACGCTGTGCGAGACGTGCGCCGGGTCCGCCGGCGGAGCGAAGCTCACGACGCCGTCGACGTCCGCCAGTCCGTACGCGTGGACCTCGAGTTCGGGCGGGAGCGCCTGCGCCCCGAGCCAGGCGAGCGAACGAGGCGTCGGATCGAAGGCGTGCACCGTGCACCCGACGCGCTCGATCAGCGCCAGGTCGAACGAGATGTCTTCTCCGAGGCCGAACGAATACACGACGGAGTCGCGTGACAGCTCCTGCGGGAGGACGGCATAGCCGCCGTAGCTCGTCCCGAGAAACACGGACGGCACGTTGACCTCGACGCGCTGCCGGAGCCGCTCGCGGCGCCGCGGCCTAACCGTGCCGACCAGCCGACGGAGCAGTGAGTCGAGAGGCATCGCAGGACGGCCTCCGCGTCACTTCTCGATCCGGAACCTGATGAGGGCGGGCGGATTGAAGGTCTGCGGAACGGGCAGCGGTGCGCCGAGCCTGAAGCCGACGCGCACGAACACCGACCCCGCGATCCGCGTGTTCGACGCCTCGGCCACCAGCGCGAAGCCATCGTGCACGTCGAAGCTCCCTGCCTTGGCGCCGTCGAGCCTGAGCTGGAACTTGTTGGGCTTCAGCAACCCCAGCTCGTAGATGCCGCGCGGCCACGCCACCTCGTCGAGCGGTGTGGTCGCCGCGTCGAGGTCGAGCTGGAGCCGCATCGTCGAGGGGTACATCTTCCCGCCGAACTCCGCACGCCCCTCGGCGTTCATCTCGTAGACGTACCGGTCACGCAGCGTGCCGATGCGAGCCTGCACGCCCGCGTCGTGACTATTGCGCCGCTCGCCTCCCTGCCAGACCTCGAATCCCGATCCCGATCCCGGTAATCCGACTTTCCCTACGCAGGTCTGCACGTCCTGCGATTTCACGAGGCCCAGGTCCTGCAGGAACAGCAGCTTGGTGTACGCCGCCGCGAAGCGGCCCGGCACTTCGTGCTCGGTGTGCGTGCGGAACTGCTGACAGGCATAGTCCTCGGTCTGCCGGACCCCGTCGGGGATGCCGGCGGCGCGGTAGTGTGGCGCCATGTAGGTCCACGCCACCATGTCGGCGATGTCGTCGGCGTAGAGCGTCGCGCCATAGCGCGACATCACGCCCGCGCGCACGACCCGATCGGCGGACCACTCGCGCCGGGCGGCGCGCTCCTCGGGCGAGGCCGGGTACGCCGAGGCGAGTCCATGCCGGGTGAAGGTCTCCTGCACGCGAATCCACTCGGTGATGAGGCTCTTGCGCAGGCGTACGCGGTCGATCGTCTGCTCGGCCAGTTCGCGCGACGGCGGGCGCCAGCCCCCGACGAATCCCTGCGGTCGCGCCCCCTCGGCGTTGAGCAGGGCCTCCGAGGCGTGCGCCGCCTCGTGCAGGATGGTGTGCATGAGACGCAGCCGCGCCTCCCGGCTGGCGGCGAGCTCCTCCTCGCGGAACCCGACCAGTTCGTTCAGCACCACCAGGTCTCCCACCGAGAGCTGCCAGACGATCCCACCCACGCCGGGGTTGTTGGCCATCCGCCCGAACGCCACGCGGGAGAACCCGTGGCAGAGCAGCGGCGTCATCAGGCCCAGCGCGCCCTCGAGCACCGCGCGCTGCGTGGGCCCCGGCACCACCAGGTCCACCTGCGCCCCCGGGGGAATCGAGGTCGCCCAGTCGCGGTCGGCCTCGCCCTCGAGCAGCACCATCTGCCCGCAGTGCGCCGGCGGACGGAACCCCGGGCCCTGCGCCAGCATCGGCGCCTCCAGCACGTCGAGAAGTGGCGCCCACGGTCGTGCCCGCCAATCCAGACCGACAGACGACGAGGGCAGGGCGGCCGTCGCCACCTCCCGCGCGTGCTCGTCGAACAGGACGAGTCGCGCCGCGCCCGGACGAGGCCTGACGTGGACGACCGTCGACACGTCGCGCCCCGAGGTGGGCGTGAGGCGGGGGGCGGTCCAGCCGTCCGCGTACTCGGCGCGCATGTTCTCCGGCAGCCGCACGTACTGCCCATCCAGTGGCGTGCCGGCTCGATCGACGACGGCCAGCACGTGCGGACCCGACGAGGCGCCGATCGGCACACCCACGCCGGCGGCAACGGCGATGGCCCCGGTGCGGCCGATGCGAAGCGCGCCCTGAGCGGTCCGCACCACCTCGACGCGCCAGAGCGTCTCGGTCGCGGCCGGCGCCCCGGCGCGCGCCTCCTCACAGCCCGGCACATCGAGGCACGGCGTGGCTCCCACCGCCCCGGCCGGCGTCTGGCCGGAACGAGGACTTTCCTCGACCCGACCGCACGCGCAGCAGGCAAGCAAGGCGAGAACCAGCAGGGGGCGCGACATGGGCGCGATTCTAGCGCGCCACGGCAGGTGGGAGCCGGCCGCCGTCCACTCTCTGCCTGGCGAGCCGTCGAGCATGGGGTAAGGTGCACCCATGGAAGCGGACCGACGAACCTTCCTCAGGCTGTCGCTGGCCGTCGGCGGCCTGGCCGCGGCCGGGGCGGGCGCCTGGTGCGTCTGGCGGGGACCGGCCGAGGACGCGGGTGCCCTGCCGTTCGCGGTCTGGCGCCAGATACGCGAGACGATTCGGAGCAGTCCGGACCACCTCGCCCGAGAGGCCGCGACGTTCACGGCCGACACGCCGATCGACGCCATCGTCGGCTTCGTCCGCGACCGCATCGCGACCGTGCCCGGCGCGGAGAACCAGCCGCTGGAGGTGCGCGGGCGGCGCTGGGGGCCGCGGGCGACCCTGCGCGCAGGATGCGCCACGCCGCGCGAGAAGGTCGAGCTGCTCGTCGACCTGCTGGGACGGGCCGGCTGGACCGCCGACGTCCTCCTCGACGACGGCCTGACGCCGGAGCAGTCGCGCCTCGAGCTGACGCGAGGCGGCGCACCGATGTTCTCGCCGGCCACGGACGAGCGCCAGCTCACGCGCTGGCGGCAGCGGCTCGGGCCGCCGCTCGCACCTGAGGCACTTCCCCTCGTCGATCGCGACGGCAGTCGGAGCGCCGCGCTTGCCGGCAACCTGATCCCGCACCTGCAGGCCGACGCGCGGCCAGTGCGGTTCGACTGGCGGTGGAGCCGCACACCGGTGGTGCGCGCGCGCCGCGGCACCGACGACGTGCTCGTGAACCTGTTCGCCCCCGGCCCTGCGCGGGCTGCCGGCGGTGACCCGACGCGTCTCCGGCCGGCTCCGCCTGCCGAGGACGTTCCCGATGTCGTCGTCAGCCTCGATGCGGTGTTTGCCACGCCAGACCATCGGCGCCAGACGCTCGTCGAGGGCACCTGGTCGCTCGACGACGTGATCGGCCGGCAGCTCCGGGTCGAGATGCGCCCGGGCCTGGACATGTCAGCGATCGCTTATACGCGATTCCAGGATGCGCACGTGTTCGCACCCGCGCTGAGGCTGCAGGCGCTCGACCTGGATGCCGGCACAGCGCGGGAGCAGTCGGTCGTCGGGGACCTCGTCACCCGCGATGGCGCCCGCCTCGGCGCCAGCCCGTCGGGCGGCGTCACGCTCGACGGACGCGAGGTGCTGCCCGGTGCGTCGTCGGCCGACGCGGCCGCCGTCGCCACGCTTGCGATCGCCGTGGACGCGAGCTTCGCCCCGCACATCCGCGTGGACGCCTGGGCCAGGGACGCGTCGGGGGCCCCCGTCGAGGGCCTCGACGCGTCGGCGTTTGCCATCACCGACGAAGGGGAGTCGGTGAGCTTCGTGCTCCGCGGGTCGGACGCGTCGCCGCGCATCGCGCTGCTGATCGACCAGTCCGGCAGCATGCCCGCCGAGTACCGGGGCGATGCGATGGACGCCCTGACCACCGGGATCCGTGCCGGCATCCGGGCGCGGTATCCGCGCGCCGAGGTCCGGGCGTACCGCACGAGTTCCAGCCTCTGGTCGTGGCTCGCGCGCGCGGCGGCCAGCGACGCCCACCTCATCGTCTACGCCACGGACGGACACGTCGACGACCAACCCACCGAGGCGATTCGACAGGCACTCGCGGCCGGTCCTCCAGCCGTGATCGTCGACGTGCGCAACTACCCTCCCACGCACTTCTGGCACCAGCGTTCCTTCCGCCCACTCGCCGAGGCGACGCACGGGACCGTGGTTCCCGGTGTCGGAGCCCGCACGCATTCATGAGGGCATCCTGCGCTACCTGGCCGAGAACCTGCCGGAGTTGCCGCCGTACCGGTTCGAGTACGCCATGCCAGCGGCCACGGCCGGCCAGCGCCGTGTCACGCTGAGCACGCGGGATGGCCGCCTGGAGGCGAGCGGCACCTACACCGTGCCCGAGGCTCCGGCGACGGCCCCGGAGCTGTGCGGTCTCTCCCTGACGGTCCGGATCGGCAGGACGAGCGTCACGCGGACGCTCGCGGGACATGATCCGCAGCAGGACGCGCGGGCTCCGGTCACCCGCGCGATGATCGACGAGACGCTCGGCGCGTGCTTTGGCACGCACGTGCTGTCGTTCGAGCCCGGAACGCCGACGCTGGCCGCCTGGCTCGACGACTGGGTGAGCGCGAAGCTCGCGATGGAGCCGCTGGCGACGGCGGCCGCTGCCGGCGACGTCGATGGAGTGGCCGCGGCCATCGACGAGGGCCTCGCGCTGCTGCCCGCGGACCTGGTGCTGCACGCCGCGCCCGTCCTGCCGCGCGCCGAAGGCCGTGCGGTCACCTTCGACCTGGCGCCACGGGTGACGCTCACCCAGAGTTACCCCGCCCTCGGCACCGACAGGCTGGTCACGCGCGTGACGGTGCTGCCATTCATGCGCTGCGCGACGGCGGCCGACGACCCGCAGCAGGCCTTCCGCACGACGCTGGTCAGCACGGCGCGCAGTGCCCTGGCCGAGGCACACCTGGACGACACCAGTGCGGCCACCGTCCTCGACGGCATCTCCCTCACGCCGCTGCGCACCATCGTCAACGACCGGGACGTGCCGATCGAGGCGCGCAATGCGCTCAGGTCACTGGCCCGGGACGCGCCGGGCCGCCGCGTGTTCGTCGGGCCCTCGACGGGGCTGCCCGCGGCCTTGTGGGGTCTGGATGCCGTCACGGGATCGGTCATCGGCCTGCGGCCCTACGCGAGCGGCGGTGGGCAGGGCGCTCTCAGGTATCCCCGCCCGGTGCGGCCAACCGATCGCGTCATCGTGGTGAACGGCGCGCTGCCGAGAGCGCCGCTGCCGCCCGTTGGCGCATTCTCGCCGAGCCATGACGACACGGCGGCCCGGGACGCGGCCCGCATCCACACGCCGCCAGGGGCGCCCGCTCCGACGGCGAACGGGCCGCGCGCCGCGGAAGTGGCCGGCGCGGGCGCGGCACTCGCCTGCCAGGTGATGGCCGCCTCGGTCTCCGGGGGGTTCAGCGACAGCGCCGACTCGGTCGCGACGCTGGCGCGCCTGCTCGCGCTGCTCAGTGCGGTCTCGCCGGCGTTCTGCCCGACCGCTGAGGCTACTGGTCGTCGTCCATCAGGGTGAGTCCCTCGTGCTCGAGCACGAGGACCTCGATGGCGACTTCGTTCCCGGACGCCTTGAGCGTCGGCCCCTCCCACTTCGACGGCCAGGCGTTCGCCAGGTGATAGCGAGCGATCACCTGCCCAAGCATGTCACTGACGGTGACCAGCACCGACCGCTTGACGACGGTGCCCGCGGCGGTGTTCATCGTCGCCCACTCGTAGAGGGTTCGGTCTCCGGTGAAGGCGCGCTTGAAGACGACCGGCGGCCACTTCGTTCGCCCGGGCAACTTGCGAACGTCGTTGGATCCGCCATCCCGGTATTCGATGACTTCCGTCTCCGTGCCGAGCCCGCTGACCTCGACGAAGCGGCCCGTGGTGATGCCTTCGATCTGCACGGTGAAGCGGAGCGCCTGCCGGTCGAGGCGCCCCTGCGCCGTGACCACGGTCGCGGACGTCGCCGACAGCATGAGCCCCAGGGCAACGAGAGCCAGGGACCGTCCACAAGAGGGGGTGCGGAAAGCGGGGAGCGCCATCGGAGTCCTCCTGACGAGATCGCAACCTCGGGCCAGCCGTCCAGGTTCCACCATCGCGCGCACCCTTGCAGACGGCGCGTGCGCAGGCGAGGGGTCCGGACTGGTCCGTCGTACCGCGAAGTGGATGCTTCCTGATTACGCCTGCAGTCGGTGGCTGTCAATGGCCAACAGCCGAAGTCAGCGCCTCTACTCCGGCGTGCCGCTATAATCCGCCTTCCGTCACTCCGTGAATCTGGCCCCAGGTACTCGTCTCGGACCGTATGACATCGTCGCCGCCATCGGCGCGGGCGGCATGGGCGAGGTCTACCGCGCGCGCGACAGCCGGCTCGATCGGGACGTGGCGCTCAAGATCCTGCCCGCGTCCTTCGCGAGCGACCCCGACCGGCTGATGCGCTTCGAGCGCGAGGCCAGGGCGCTCGCGGCGCTCAATCATCCGAACATCGCGCACATTCACGGCATCGAGGAGTCTGCAGGCACCCGGGCGCTCGTGATGGAGTTGGTCGAGGGACGTGATCTCTCGGAGGTGATCGCGGAACGCGCCGTGGGCGATCGCGGCGCGCCGCGTTCGACGGCGGGGATGCCGCTCGACGACGCCCTCGCGATCGCCACGACAGATCGCGGCCGCCCTCGAAGCCGCCCACGAGCAGGGCATCATCCATCGCGACCTGAAGCCGGCCAACATCAAGGTGCGCGAGGACGGCACGGTCAAGGTCCTCGACTTCGGTCTCGCCAAAGCACTCGACCCGAGCGCCTCGGGTGCGACGGCCGACCCGATGAACTCCCCCACGATGACCTCGCCTGCGCTGACGCAGATGGGCGTGATTCTCGGCACCGCCGCCTACATGGCGCCCGAGCAGGCCCGCGGCAAGACGGTCGACCGCCGCGCGGACGTCTGGGCTTTCGGTGTCGTGCTCTACGAGATGCTCACCGGCCGCCTCCTCTTCTCGCGCGACGAGGTGTCCGACACGCTGGCGGCGGTGCTGACGGTCGAGCCGGACCTGTCGCTCCTGCCCCCGTCCACGCCGCCCTCGCTTCGCCGGCTGCTCGCGCGGTGCCTCGCGAAGGACCGGCGGCAGCGCCTCGACTCGATGGCCGTGGCGCGGCTCGACCTCGAAGAGGCCCAGGGCCCGCAGCCGGCGACACCGGCCGCGCCTGTCGCCGCCGCGCCTGTCACCGCCGCACCGGGGCGCCGCAGGCTGGGCGCCGTGGGGCTGATCGCCGCCGGCGTCGCGCTCGGCGCTGTCGCCATGGGATTCTGGCCTCGTGCCGCCACCGGCCCGGCGGGGCCACCGTCGCTCGTGGCGCAGATTCCCGCGCCGCCCGACACGTTGCTGGCCTTCTACGACGGCTTCGAGTTGTCGCCCGACGGGTCGACGCTCGCCTTCGCCGCGCGGACGCCCTCGGGCCTGCGCCAGATCTGGCTCCGCTCCCTCGACACGGGCACCGCGCGCCCGATCCCCGGCACCGACAACGGCAACTTGCCGTTCTGGTCGCCGGATGGCCGCAGCGTCGCGTTCTTCGCCGACTACAAGCTCAAGCGCGTCAACGTCGACGGCAGCGGGCTGCAGGCCATCTGCGACGTCCCGGTCCTCACCTTCATCTCCGGATCGTGGGGCGCGGGCGGAGTCATCCTCTTTTCGCACGTCTCACGGACGTCTGCTCACTCGCACTCAGTTGCAGGTGGTCAATCCAGGATCTTCAAGGTCGACGCCGTCGGTGGCACTCCTGTTGCACTCGACCGACTCGGTGTCGGGACGAAGCCGTACTGGCTGCCCGACGGCCGCCGGTTCCTCTATGCCGGGGGCACACGGGAGGACTGGGGCATCAGGCTTGCCGAACTCGACGGCACGGTGTCGCGGCTCGTCCTGGCGCTGGACGGCGGCTGGGGCCGGCAGTACGCATTCGGCGGCGGCATGATCTTCGTCAACAGGAACGAAGCCCTGGTGGCACAACGCTTCGACGATGCCTCGGCCGCGCTCGTCGGTGCGCCCGTCACGATTGCGCTGGACGCGGGGACGCCGATTGGCTGGCTCGCCGTGTCGAGCGCCGGCCGCCGCGTGGTTGCCCTCACCCGCCAGGCGCCAGGCAGCCCCGACAATCCAGGGGCGCCCATCGGTCGTCTCACGTGGGTCGACCGGCAGGGCCGGCCCGTCGGCACGGTCGGCGACCCCGCCGCCGTCTGGACGCTGAGGCTCGCGCCGGACGGTCAGGGCGCCGTGGTCAATCTGGGGAACGACCTCTGGCTGCTCAGGCAGGACGGCCGGCGCATTCGTCTCACGGACAGTGGGCAGAACCACCACGCCGTCTGGTCGGTGGGAGGCCAGGAACTCATTTTCCAGAACTCCGGCCAGGCGAGCCCTGACCGGATCTTGCGGCGAGGGCTTGCGCCGGGCGCGCAGGCGGAGCCGCTCGACGCACGCCCTCGGGTCGCCGCTCGACTGGTCGCACGACGGTCGCTGGCTGCTCGCGAGCAACGGGGACGACATCACGCCTACGACCTCCGAACGCGTCGTCGACGCCGTGGCTGGCGACGCGAGCCGACGAGGACCATGCGCGATTCGCTCCGGACGGACGGTGGGTGGCCTATGCCTCGAACACCAACGGCCGCTTCGAAGTCTACCTGCGTGCATTCGAGGGAGCCGGCGAGCCGATTCCGGTGTCGACAGGCGGCGGTGACCATCCCGCGTGGCGGGGCGACGGCCGCGAGTTGTTCTTTCTGTCGCCGAACAACGAGGTGATGTCGGTCGGCATCACCGTGTCCGGAAACCGGATGACCCTGGGGCCGCCGCAGAAGCTGTTCTCGACCCCGCTCAACGACGTGGCTCGCGAGTTCTTCTCGCCCTACGACGTCGCGTCCGACGGCCAGCGCTTCCTGCTGAATCTGCCGGATCGTCCAGCGGCGCTGTTCTTCCTGCAGGGCCTGGACGCGCGCATGGGCGGGCCGTGACGTCCGGTGATCGCAAGCGACGAGTCCGGCGCGTGAGCGCCTCGGGGGTGCGTGTGCCGGCTGCGGCCGGCACGAGCGCCTGCCAGGTGTCGTTCGTAGGTGAACTCGTGCAGGAGGCGCTGGCGGGACGGCCGGCTCGGCTGTCACAAAGCGGCCAGAATGGCCGCGGTTGACAGGGGTGAGAGCGTCGCCGCCATGGAGCCGCTGGTTCTGTCGGAGGGCTCCCGCTTCCGGCTCGGCTTGAGCGACATGGCTGTCGAGTTGGCGCAGGCGTCTGCGGGGTTCCGGCGCAGCCTGCCTCCCGGCGTGGTGCGGGCTCTGGCGGACCTCGTCCGGGCGATGAACTGGAGCGAGGAGGCGCTCAGCGCGCGCATTGATCCAGCGCAACGCGGGCGGGGCATCGGTCGACCACAATCGGGGCCCATGCACGAGGCGAACGCCATCATCCCGGCCCAGGACTGGCGCACGACGATGCCCGAACGCGATCGGCGTCTCGTCGGCCGCTGGCTCTGGACGATCGTCGTGGTCATCGCCGCGATCGTCGTGGTCGGCGGCATCACGCGCCTCACGCAGTCGGGGCTGTCCATCGTGCGCTGGGAACCCATCGTCGGGGTGATCCCTCCACTCGACGAGGCGCAGTGGGCCGAGCGGTTCGCCCAGTACCAGCAGACCCCCGAGTACCGGCAACTGCGCCCGGACATGACGCTGGCCGAGTTCAAGCCGATCTTCCTGTGGGAGTTCATGCACCGCCTGGTCGCACGCGGACTCGGGCTGGTCTTCGCGCTCCCGTTCCTCTTCTTCTGGCTCACGGGGCGCCTGCCACGTCCGCTCATGCGGCGCACCCTGGTCCTGTTCGGGCTCGGGCTCGCGCAGGGCGCGCTCGGCTGGCTGATGGTCGCAAGCGGCCTCGTGGACCGGCCGAGCGTGAGCCACCTGCGCCTCGCCGCCCACCTCTCGCTCGCCTTCGTCATCGTCGGGACGACCGTCTGGGTGGCGCGTGATCTCGCGCTGACGACCCCGGCGCAGGTGCCGTCGGCAGGCGGACGGCAGATGATGACGCGCGGGCTGCTGGGCGTGAGCCTGCTGCTCGTGCTGCAGGTGGTCTGGGGCGCGTTTGTCGCCGGCCTCGACGCCGGCCTCGGCTACAACACGTTCCCGCTCATGGCGGGACGGCTGGTGCCCGTGTTCGGCGAGCCCATCGCGAGGGCCGTCGTGCACCTTCCGGCGGGCGTGCAGTGGATGCACCGCGTGCTCGGCACGCTGCTCCTCGGCGCCGCGGCGGTGCTCGCCTGGCGCGCGCGCCGCCGCGATGTCGACGCGACGTCGCAGCGGTTCGCCCGGGTGCTGGGCTGGGGCATCGCCGCGCAGTACCTCCTCGGCGTGGCGACGCTGCTGCTGGTCGTGCCGGTGTCCCTCGCGGTGGCGCACCAGGCGGCCGCGCTGGCGCTCGTCATCTGGTGCGTGACCTGGTTCCACCACCTCCACCACGCGACGACGTCGCCTGGCGCGGCGTGAGCGAGACGCCTGCGGCAGCGGGACTCCGAGGGGACTGCGGTCCGATGGTGCACGCCTCCATCAGGGCGCGTGTCCCCGGGAAGAGCCTGCGGATTCGGCTCCAGGAGCGGTCGGTCCGCCGAGATGGGCCGCCCGCCCGGCCGGCCCATGAGCCCATGCTGATGAGCATAAGCGTTCGCTAACGGATGTCCGAGCGAGTGACACACGCGCTCGATGGGCTGATGCACGTGCCCCGGGCCGCGTGAACGTTCAGCGCCAGCCCTCCCGACGGAGCACCAGGTCGCGATCAATCATGCGCCGCACGCTCCGCCAGGATGCGGTGCTCACGAATCCGGAAGTCGTGGAACTCGCGCTCCTGCACATCCGGCGGGAGTGTCAGTTTCAACGCCACTCGGGCAGTAGAGCCGCGGGAAGCACTCGTCGCCCCTGAAGCGCCTCCCGCGGGAGTCCCCGCACAGCGGTTCGCCCGCCGCGACCAGCCGCGCCTACGCCGCCGCGAGCCGCGGCTTGCGCGCCAGCAGGCCGTGCACGATCCGGTCGAGCCCCGCGAACTTCCCGCTGCCCGTCGCGAAGATGACGACGAGCGCGGCCATCTCCACGAGGTTCTTGTTCACGATCAGGTAACTGCCCTCTGACGGGATCGTGTAGAAGTAGCCGATGAACGGCGGGTTGCACAGGTAGAACAGCAGCAGGAAGCCGATGCCGGCCAGGCTGGCCAGCCGCGTGAACAGGCCCAGGATCAGGCACGCGCCCACGAGCGTCAGCCCCCACATCGTGATCGTGTCGGCATTGGCCAGCATGTTCGGGTCGCTGGCGAGGCCGCGGAAGAACTCGGCGAACGGCCCGCGCGACTGCCGCATGTAGCCGGCCGCCGACCACGAGTCGGCCGTGAGCTTGGTGAGGCCTTCGTACATGAAGTGCCATCCCACCAGCACCCGCATCAGGGTGATGCCGACCATCGCCCAGTGAGAAGCCCGTGTCTCCGTCATGATGCGTCTCCCCCGACCCTGAAGTCCTCCGGCCGGAACGCCAGCCGGGCGTTGGCCTCGATTGCCTCGTTGACCTTGAGCACCGCCACCGCCGATTCGTAGGCGACCTCGGCCGGACAGTTGAGCGTCGCCTTCCCGCGCACGGCGTCGAAGAAGTTCTGCAGGTGCGGCTGGTGGTACGGGTCGGTCAGCGTGACCGGCACCTTGTGCCGATCGGGCGCCACCGACTCACGGACGTCCGCAATCGCGCCCGAGGCGCCTTCCTCTTCCTCCTTGGCCTCGGGAACCTGCGGGGCGCCGATGTAGCCCTTCTGGATCCACGCGTCCCAGGCCGGCGCGTTGGGGTCGCGGTAGATCGAGCCGGGGTTGTTCAGCTCCGACTCCGAGATGAGCAACGTGCCCTGGTCGCCCATGAACGTCTCGAAGTAGCCCTGGCTGCCGTTGGTCGTCTGCGTCTGGTAGTACGCCTTGGCCGGCCCGGCCGGCGTGTCGTAGTCGTAGATGACCATGACCGTGTCGTACCACTCGTGCGTCGCGGGGTCGTGGTAGAGCAGGCCGCCGCTGGCGGTCACGTGCGTCGGGTTCGAGCCGAGGAACCAGCTGTAGATGTCGATCTGGTGCGACCCGAGGTCGACGATCGGGCCGCCGCCGAGCCCCTTGTACCAGCGCCAGTTGCGGAACTGGTGCATGTCCTTGAATCCGTACTGCGCCAGCGTGGCCTGCGGGATGGCGTAGCGCTCGGGTGCGCCGAGGTCAGGCGCCACGGCGCGGTTCCACTGGCCGTTGACGGTGACGATGCGTCCGAGCAGGTGCGCCTCGTTCAGGAGCTTGTCGTGGCAGTGGATGTAGCGCGGGTTCGAGCGGCGCTGATGGCCGATCTGCAGGAGCTTGCCCGTCTTGCGCGCGGCGAGCACCATGCGGCGCGCGCCCTCGAGCGTGTTGGACATCTCCTTCTCGCAGTACACCTGCTTGCCGGCCTCGAGGCACGCGATGGCGTGCTCGGCGTGCCAGAAGTCGGGCGTGGCGATGACCACCGCCTCGATCTCGGGGTGCTTGTCGAGCATCTCGCGGTAGTCCACGTAGCCGCTCACCTCGTGGTCGTACCGCTTCAGCGTGTTCACCACGCGCCGCTGGTTGTAGTCGGCCCAGATGTCGCAGACGGCGCGGAACCGCAGGCCGGGGATGCGCAGCATCGCCTCGGTGAGCACCTGCCCCTGCGCGCCGGCGCCGATCAGGGCGACGTTGACCTCCTTCACGTCGGCGGCCGCCGCCGCCTCGCGCGGGGCGACCGCGGCCTGTGCCGTCGCCTGCTTGACCTGGTTCTGCTTGCGCCACGCGTAGCCGAAGAGCCCCAGCGCCGGGACCGTCGAGAGCCCCATCAGCACGTCGCGGCGATCGATCTTGCGTTGTCCGTCGGCCGCCGCCGGTGCCGCCTTGTCCTTGCCGTCCTCGCCCGCCATCATGCGTCTCCTGTCTGCAGGGCCGCTGGCCCATCCGCGTGAATACCGCCGAAGTGCAGCAGGCCAGCCTCAGCCGACCCATCCTGCCCGTGATCCTCCAGCACCCAGGCCTCGAGCCCGGGGCTGCGCGCGCACAGCGCCGCGATTTCGTCCACGCCCATCACCATGCACGCGGTGGTCAGGGCGTCGGTCACCGCCGTCACCGCGAGCCGTGGCGCCCCGCCGGCCGGTGGCGCGTGCCCGGGTGCGGCCGGCCGCGGTGCCGCGACCCACGCGGCCCTGCGGCCCCGCACCGCTTCGCCCGTGCGCGGGTCCACGATGTGTTCGCCCTTGCTCAGGCCTGACGCGCCGAGCGACATCTGGCTCGCCGACAGCCGCGCGAGCACGCGCGCGGCCGCCGCCGGGTCGCGCAGTGTCAGCGGCCAGCCCTCGCCATCCCCGGGTCCGTCGAGCGCCAGCACGGAGCTGAAGCCGCCGTGGACGAGCGCGGCGTGCAGCCCCCACTCCTCGAGCACTTCCGCCATCAGGTCGACCGCGTAGCCCTTGCCGATGCCGCCGAGGTCGAGGCGCACGCCTTCCCGTGTCGCGCGCACCGTGAACGCGTCCTCGTCCAGTTCGAGCGACGAGAGGCCGGTGCCGACCGAGATGTCGAACGCGCCGTCGGTGACCTCGAACATGTGGCCTGCGATGACCAGACACTCCAGCGTCTGTGGCGCGACGCGGGTGGCTTCCCCCGCGCCCAGCCTGTTGATCCGCGAGATGTCGCTGTTGGCGATGAACCGGCTCAGGTCGCGTTCGAGCCGATTGGTCAGCGCGAATGCGGCCTCGGCCGCCTGCGCCGCGTACCGCTCGTCGGGGTGCAGGGCATACACCTCGAAGACGGTATGCATCGCCTCGTGCGAGTGGCGCCGCGCATCGCGCGCGCGGCGCCCGTCGATGCGGACACTGCCCTCCTCGTGCATGGGAGTCGGGGCCGGGAGCCGGAGGCCCCCGGCCGGCCGCGTCACCTTACGTCAGCGACCACTTCCCGCGGTAGTTGTGCTGCACGAACTGGTCGGCCTCGGGCTTGTTGGTGACCTTCATGCTGGCCGCATCCCACATCAGCCGCTCCCCGGGGAAGCGGAGCGAGACGTTGCCGAGCAGCACGGCCTCGGTGAACGGCCCGGCGTAGTCGAAGTTGGCCACGGCGGTGCCCTTCTGCCGGATCGCGTCGAGCCAGTTCTTCTCGTGTCCGGCCCGGCCGCCCTCCACGCGCGGCAGCGTCCGTGGCGGCCGCTGGAAGGCCTGCATCGCCGACTCCGGGATGAGGCGCGGGCTCTCCGAGTACGTCTCGCACCACATCTTGCCCTTGTCGCCGACGAAGATGGTGCCCGACTCGGGCATCTGGCGATCCGGCTCGAGATCCTCGGGACGCTCGGGCAGGAGGCCGCCGTCGTACCAGTGCATCTTCACCGGCGGCATGTCGCCGCGTGCCGGGAACGACAGGTGGATGAGCGACGAGGGCGGGTAGCTGTCGTTGTACTCGACACGTTGGCCGAATCCCCGCTGGCCCGGTGCCGGGGGCAGGAAGTTGTAGGCGAGCGTCGAGATGACGCTGGTCGGCGCGCCGAGCTTCAGGATCGTGAACGACGCGTCGAGCACGTGGCAGCCCATGTCGCCCATGGCGCCGGCGCCGAAGTCCTGCCACGCCCGCCAGCCGAACGGGTGATAGGTCTTGTGGAACGGGCGCTCGGGCGCGGGACCGAGCCAGAAATCCCAATCGAGTCCCTCGGGCACCGCCATCACCTCGGACGGCCGCGGCATGCCCTGGGGCCAGATGGGCCGGTTCGTCCAGCAGTGCACTTCACGCACCGGACCGATGGCGCCGGCCTCGAGCCACTCCTGCATCAGGCGCAGGCCCTCCTCGGAGTGGCCCTGGTTGCCCATCTGCGTGACGACCTTGTACTTGCGCGCGGCCTCGGTGAGCGCGCGCGCCTCGCTGATGGTGCGCGTGAGCGGCTTCTGCACGTACACGTGCTTGCCGAGCTGCATCGAGGCCATCGCGATCAGGGCATGCCAGTGGTCGGGCGTGGCCACGAGCACCGCGTCGATGTCCTTCTGCTTCTCGAGCATGACGCGGTAGTCCTTGTACATCGTGGCCTTGGGCACCTTGGCGATCGTGTCCCGACGCTTCAGCGCCTCCTTGGCCGCGACGCTCTCGTCGAGGTCGCAGAGCGCGACGACGTTGTCGCTCTTGATCACGTTGAGCAGGTTGGACGTGCCCATGCCGTGGATGTAGCCGACGACGGCGACGTTGACCGTGTCGCTGGGCGCCTGGTAGCCAGTGCCGCCGAGGACGCGACGCGGGACGATCGTGAAGCCGGCGGCCGTGGCGGCCGTGCCCATGAACGCGCGCCGGGAGACCTGGGTGGGCTGTTGCTTGTCACTGCTCATCGTTCTGCTCTCCTGTCCATGTCACTGCTCACTTCGAGGCCAGCCCGTGCCCTGCCATGGAGGCGGGGCGGCTCGCCACACGTTCTCGCCAGATGCGCCCGACGTCGACGGCCGCGCGGGCAAAGTCGTACCAGCGCAGTTTCGACCCGGGGATGTCGTGCCAGGCTGGCAGCACGAGCTCGTACAGGCGATCCTTCCGCGAAGGCTCGCCCGGGGCGACCGGCGTCCGCAGGTAGCGGGCGATCAGCTCCACGTCGAACACCCAGGGACTGCGGAAGGGCTCCGCGAAGAGCGCCGCCGTCGCCTCGTTGACCCGCAGCACCTTCGCGCCGCATTGGGTGTCGTAGACCTCGAGATCGAGCGCGTGCGACACCGCGGTGGCAAAGACGCGCCCGAGGTAGTGGCGCGTCGCCTTGCGCCTGACGTCACGCCCGAGCAACTGGACGCGCGATCCGAGGACGAACTCGATTGCCGGGCGTCCGTCGAGCACGGCCAGGAAGTCGTCGATGGCACGGAGGGGGGTCGAGAGGTCGGCATCGAAATAGCCCACGAGCGCCGCGCGCTGGGCAATCGCCGCGAGCACGCCGGCCCGCACGGCCTCGCCCTTGCCTCGATTGGGGGCGTGGCTGACGATCGTGACGCGTCCAGGCGCCGCCGCGCGCATGCCATCGAGGACCGCCCTCGTCGTGTCGGTGCTCCCATCGTCGACCATCACCAGCTGGACGCCGGGTCGCGCGCTGGCAAAGGCCAGGAACGCGGCGCTGTCGAGCCGTGCCGCCTCGTTGTAGCACGGAATGACGAGGGCCAGCTCGGGAGGCGTCATCGCGGCACCGGACTGCCGGGCATGCCCCCGTCATCGCGGGCGACACTCGCCAGGAAACGCTCCCACAAATCACGCTCGACGTACAGGGCCTGCAGCACGTCGGGCCTGAGGCCGTAGAACTCGGAGACGTAGCCGTCGCCGAGCGACGCGTCGAGCGCGGGCGTGTACGCGAGCGAGGCCACGACCACCGGCGCGCGAAGGGCCGCGGGGTCGTCGGGCGTCGCCCAGTAGCCGACCAGCGGCATGGTGCGGAGATACCAGGGCAGTGGCCACTGCTCCGACGGCGGCGCGATCACCGACACCTGCATGCCGGCGCCATCGGGACGCAGCGCCGCCAGCGCGCGAATCCGCGATGCCATGCGGACGGCGTCGGGCACGGTCTGGGCGTAGACGTACGGGTTGCGCGGGTCGGAGGCGTAGGTGACCGACGCCCGCCATGCCTGCCGCCCCAGCTGCGCACCGGCGATGACGCCGATGGCCACGAGCACGACGCGCACGAGACGCGAGGGCGTCAGCTGGATCAGCCGCGTGACGCCGACGCCGGCCAGGACGATGGCGGCGGCGTGGAACGGCAGCACGTTCCACGGGGTCTTGTACGGGATGGCCGAGAACACGGCGGCGCAGGCGATCACGTCGATCGTCAGGTACCGCGCCCAGAACGCCTGGACGGCGGTCGAAGGGGTGGTCCGGTGCCACGCCGTCGCTCCACCGAGCGCGGCCAGCACGAGCACAAGTCCCTCGCTCCACGTCACGCCCTGGGACGAGGAATAGGCGAGCAGCCGCAGGTAGTAGCTCCAGGGATGCGCATGGTCGGCCGGGTTGACGCCGCGGTCGAGGTACGTGCCGGCGCCGCGGAACGGCTCGAGAAGACTGCCCGGCGCCGAGAGGAACGAGGAGTAGAAGAGGCCTGCCACACAGGCCGCCAACGCCACGCTCGCGAGCGCGGCCCGTCGACGGCCCGGGTCGGCCAGCGGGCGGGGCAGCGTCGCGGTTCCGAGCGAGCGGGCCGCGATGGCACTTGCCACGAGCGCCACCGGCAGCACGATGACCGCCGTTTCCTTGGTGGCCGCGGCGAGCCCCGCGGCGGCCCCGGCCAGGACGAACCAGGTCAGGCCGCCTCCGGTCGCCACGCGTCCGACGCCGGCCAGGAACGCCAGCGTGAAGCAGGTGAAGAGCGCTTCCTGGATGTACATCCGCGAGTAGAAGACCATCGCGGGAGAGAGCGCCATCAGCCAGGCGCCCGCGGCCACCGACATCCGGCCGATACCGGCCGAGAGCAGCGACACCATGACGATCGTCGCCGCCCCGAAGGCGACGGTCACGCCGCGGAGGGTGCGCTCGTCGAGGGCGGCGAGCGTGAACTGGCCGCGCAGCCACGCGGCCGGCAGGGTCAGGTAATAGAGCGTGGGCCCGTGATGGTCGTGGGCGTCGTAGCGGTACTCGCCGCGTTCGAGCAGCGCGCCGAACTTGACGGCCTGGTTCGCCTCGTCATGGTGCATCGGCCGCTCGTCCAGCCGGGCCATCCGGAGCGTCAGGCCAACCGCCAAGGCGGCGACGAGCATGGCGCCGAGCCACGCTCGCGTCACTTGGGCAAGCCGTAGACCTCGACCTCGACGTAGTGATTGAGGTCGTTCGTCGTGTTCCCGCGGGAGTAGAGCCGGACGTACCGTCCGCGGACGCCCTGCGGATCGATCAGCCGACCCTCGGCGACCTCGATGTACTCCTTGTCCTTGCCCTGGGCGAGCTTGGACGAGTTGTCGTGGTCGTTGTTGAACACCGTCGTCACGCCGGTCTTGAACGACGCGTCGTTGGAGACCTGGACGATGACGTCGCGGTAGACGCGCGCCTGGGTGTGGTAGTGCCACAGGAGAATGGCCGAGAGCGGGTGCGAGGCGCCGAGATCGATCTGCACCCACTGCGACCCGGGTCCCAGTTCGATGAAGTAGCCGTCGCCGCCCGCCTTCTCGCCGTCGGTGATCATGTCGAGTTCACCGATCACCGGCAGCGAGTCGCTCGAGGTGACCGGCTTCTTCGCCGACAGCAGGACGGTGCCCTTCGGCACGTAGAACGGCCCGCGCGACTTGCCGGAGACCTCGAGGTTGGCACTCTTGATGTTGGTGGGCGTGCCGATGAACATGGGCTTGGGGAGCGACAGCTTCAACTCCACCTTGCCCGCGGGGGCCTGTGCGCCAAGGGGTGCCAGGGTCAGGGTGAAGACGATCAGGCCAGCGAATGTGCGTGTAGTCATGAGGGTCTCGGCCGGGAGTGCACCGGCGCGTGTCGGCAGAAGGCCGCGACGCCGTGTCGGCAACAATGTCAGGGAGCCGGTTCGCGACTCTCCCTGCGGAGTGTATGTCCGACATTTGGGGGGGGTCAAGCCGCCAACCTCCGTCATTGCCGTGACTTGACGGGCCTGTAGAGCAGTCGCGACAGTCGAATCTGGAGTCGGCCGGGTCCTGCCGCCGATGCCGGCGGTCGTCATGGCTGCCGGCGCTGCGTCGCTTGCGGTCTCCAGCCACGAGGAGTATTGTCCAGCTTCACCCGGGAGACCGCCCCGACGATGAAGCACGACGAGCCCCTGCGCTTCGACGAGGTGCTGGCAGACGAGTACGCTGCGCTGCGCCCCGGGACTGTCTTCGAGGGCCCGCGTGAGGACCTCTACGCCGCGGCGCACCGCGACCCGCAGCCGCTCAGCGCGCTGTGCGTGTCGGGCGGCGGCATCCGGAGCGCCACCTTCGCGCTCGGTGTGATCCAGGGGCTCGCCGAGAGGGGCCTGCTGACGCGGTTCGACTACCTGTCCACGGTATCGGGCGGCGGCTACATCGGGAGCTGGCTGACGGCCTGGGCCCATCGCGCGGGGGGCATCGAGCGCGTCGCGGAGCGACTCGATCGCAACGCCGCCCCGCCGCCAGGCGAGCCCGACCCCATCGAGCACCTGCGCGCCTACAACAGCTACCTGTCACCCAGGCGCGGCGCGCTGTCGACCGACCTGTGGACGCTGGCCGTCATCATCCTGCGCAACATCCTGCTCAACTGGCTGGTGCTCATCCCGCTGGTGCTGTTCGTGGTGATCGCCCCCCGCCTGTACCTCTCTGTGCTGGCCCTTCCGGATCAACTGTACGGAAAGGACATCTTTGCCGACAACAAGGTGAACTATGCCCTCGAGGCACTCGATGAGATCGCCGAGTCGCCGCAAGTGCAATATCTGCTGCCCGTGCTGTTCGTCGGTCTGCTTGCCACGGCCCTCTTCAACATCCTGCGGTGCCTGCCCGGGCTCGGCGGCCGCGATCATTCGACCTACGACCATGCGGTGATGGTCATCGCCCCGATCGTGGGCGCCGTGCTCACGTTCCTGATGTTCGACTCGCTGCACTACCTGGGAACGCACTTCGGGGACCGCAGCGACATCGCCTGGTTGGTCGGCTGGTGCCTGCTGCCGTGCGCCCTGGCGTGGGCAGGCTATCTGCTGACCGACCGCCGCCCCATCTCGAAACGCCTCGACCTGCTGTTCAGCAAGCTCTCGTTGGGGATCGCGGCCATGGCGGCCGGCACGGGGACGGCGGCCTGGCTCATCACCAACCACCTCCTGTGGCACGAGGCCCAGCCGCTGTCGGTGTCGTGGGCCGCCTACGTGACGCTGGGGCCACCTCTGGTCCTGCTCGGATTCTGGGTCGGCTGCATGCTCTTCGTCGGCCTCACGAGCACGTCTCTGGAGGAGGGGGATCGCGAGTGGATGTCGCGCACCGTCGCGGGGGTGCTGCTGGTCGCCGTGGCATGGGGGGCCATCTGCGCGGTCGTGCTCATGCTGCCCGAGTGGGCGCTGGACTGGCACCCGGGGCTGCACGGGCTGCTGGCGACTGTGGCGGGGCTCTCGGCGTGGCTCAGCACCGCGCAGCGCACGGTGGTCGCCAACGTCAATCCCGGCACGACCGCCCTGCCCACCCGCCGGTCCCCCGTGCTCGCGCTGGCGACGGGACTCGCCGGACCGCTGTTCGTCATGCTGCTCGCCGGGGCGCTGTCGGTGCTGGCCAATCTGCTGCTCGTCGCCGTCCGCCAGGCGATCACGCACGGCCCCTGGGCGGACGCGGCCGGCTGGTCGATTGCGTGGCACGATCACTACGACATCCTCGACGGCACCCATCCGACGGTGATCGCCGTGTTCGCGCTCGGCTGCCTCGGGTTCTCGGCGCTGATGTCGCGGTACGTCAACATCAACACGTTCTCGCTCCAGGGCATGTACCGGGCGCGCCTGGTGCGGGCGTATCTGGGGGCGTCGAACCCTCGACGCGACGCGAGCACGTTCACCGGCTTCGCCCGCGGCGACGACATCGCGATGGCGGACATCGACGCGACCCGGCGTCCGCTGCACGTCGTCAACGCGACGCTGAACCTCGTCGCCGGCAAGCGCCTGGCGTGGCAGCAGCGCAAGGCGGAGTCCTTCACGATCAGCCCGATGCACTGCGGCACCGGCACGTACTATCGGCCGTCGTCGAAGTACGCCGGGGGCATCAGCCTCGGTACTGCGGTCGCCATCTCCGGCGCCGCCGCGAGCCCGAGCATGGGGTACCACTCGTCTCCGGTGGTGGGCTTCATCATGACGCTGTTCAACGCGCGTCTCGGAGCCTGGCTGGGCAACCCGGGGCCGCCAGGAGTGCGCTCGTGGACCTACCCCGGCCCCCGCTTCGCGACCGCGATGTTCGTGCGGGAAGCCCTCGGCCGGACCACGGACCAGCGTCCGTACGTGTACCTGTCCGATGGCGGCCATTTCGAGAACCTGGGGATCTACGAGATGGTGCGACGGCGGAGCCGGCTGATCGTCGTCGTCGATGGCGGCTGCGACCCGGACCACCAATACGCCGACCTGGGGAACGCGCTCCGGAAGATCCGGATCGACTTCCGGATTCCGATCGAGTTCGACGATGCGCTGGCCAAGGGCCTGCGCGCCCGTTCGCGACGCTGTGCGGTCGGCACCATCAGGTACTCGGAGGTCGACGGGCCTGGCACGGACGGGACGATCGTCTACATCAAGCCGATGTTGCTCGGGGACGAACCGCCCGACGTCGCCAGTTACGCGGCGACCCACCCGGCGTTTCCCCACGAGTCGACCGCGGACCAGTGGTTCGACGAGTCGCAGACCGAGAGCTACCGCATGCTCGGACTGCTGACCGTGGACGAGATGTGCCGCGGATGGGCCGGTGGAGGCTTCAACGACTTCCGGCAGCACCTGGAGTCCGTGTACCTCGCTTGACAGCTCGACAGCATTGGACGAATCATGCCGTCTCCCGTGACTCCAAGTCTCGATCCTCTCGCGCCAGACGACGCGAAGAAGGGTTTCTATCAAGGGCCCTGGCCGTTTGTCATCGCCACAGGCGGTGAGTTCGTCGGCCTCTACTTCTGGCTGGCCTACTTCGACGCCGGCCACTACCTGCTCGCCACGATCGTGCTGTGGGCCGGCTTCCTCACCGAGCGGTACGTCGTCCTCAACTGGACAGCCGCGTTCAGGGGGCAGCTGGCGATCAGGTACCCGCACAGCAAAGACAACTACAACAGCTTCGCGACGATGAGCACGGTTGAGAAGCTCGGCAAGCTGGCGATCATCACGGTGACCGAGATCACCGTCTGGGTGGTCGCCGTGCTGGTCTTCGACCGCGTCAACTGGGTGGCCGCGTTCGCGGTGCTCGTGGCCGGCGAGCAACTGCAGCACAGCTGGGAACTCGGCCTGATCGCGAGCCGCTCGATCCTCAAATACATCCCGACATGGAAGGCGTTGACCATCACGCTCCTCGAATCGGTGGGCGGCATCCTCTGGATCGGCCTGGTTCGCCACGAGCAGGCGCAACTCGGCGGGCTGTTCCTGCTCATCGGTCTCAGCATCGAGCACGTCGTGCAGTCGAAGAAGATCCAGGTGGACCTGGCCGCGCAGGTCGAGGCGCAGGCGGCCGAGGCGGCCAAGAAGTTGGCCGAGGAAGCGGCGAAGAACACGGTCTCTGCCGCCAAGGCTGCGGAGGCATGAGCATGCGATACGACGGACGGCTCGGGCTGGCCCTGGCCTCCTTTCTCGGGATCGGCTGCGTCGTGCTGCCGCCGGCCCCGCCCGAGGCCGATCTGAAGCGCGTCGCCCTCGACCAGGCCTGGCGCGCGGACGAGCGGCGCGCGTTCTATCACCAGTCGCAGGGCTCGGTGATCCTGCCCTACGAGTGGTTCGTGGCACTCGAGCAGCCCGAGATCAAGTTCGTCGGCAGCGTCGGACTGTTCCGCGACCCCGACTACCTCGGTCGCTTCGGGTTCCTCCCCGACGTGACGCAGGGCGCCGACGCCGGCAGCAGCCTCCGCCCCGTGCAGTGCGAACCGAAGACCGGCGCCACCGTCGCGCCTTCCGATCCGGCATTCAGCTGTGGCCTGCCCGTCGGGCTGTCGCGCGCCCGCGTGACGATGGTGACGGAGCCGGAGGTGGGGGAGCAGGCCGACGTCGTGGGCTTCACGTGTGCCGGCTGCCACACGGGCGAACTCCATCATCGCGGCACCGCCATCCGCGTCGAGGGCGCCTCCAACATCGTCGACGTCACGCAGTTCCAGTCGGCCCTCGGCGCCTCGCTCGCGCTCACGCAGCGCTTCCCCTTCCGCTTCACCCGGTTCGCGAACCGGGTGCTGAAGGCGCGCGGCATCGACCCGGCGTCGGCCGACCATGCCGTCGAGCGCGACAAGCTGCGCGAGGTCCTCGACGCGTACATGGCGTCGAACCAGGACGAGCAGCTCACGGCCATCCGCAAGGGGCTCTACGCCAGCCATCCCGGGGGATTCGGCCGCACCGACGCCCTGGCGCGGATCGGCAACATGGTGTTCGGCACCGAGCTGCGGCGCGACGACAACCTCGCGGTGGCCACCGCTCCGGTGAAGTTCCCGAGCATCTGGGACGCGCCGTACTTCTCGTGGGCCCAGTACAACGGGTCGGTCGAGCAGTCGATGGTGCGCAACGTCGGCGAGGCGCTCGGCGTGCGCGCGCGCCTGGCCTTCAACCCCGGCGGCAAGACCTGGGGATCAGAGCGGCGAGCAGGAGGCCGTCCTCAGTACCACCGTGGACGTGCCCGGGCTCTACGCGTTCGAGGCCCTGCTGCGCGGCACCGGCGACGACTACTTCAACGGCCTGCGATCCCCCGTCTGGCCGGAGGCACATCTCGGCCGCATCGACTGGCCCCGCGCCGAACGCGGCCAGAAGCTCTATCAGACCCACTGCCAGGGGTGCCACCTGCCGCCGATTGCCGATCTCGTCGAGGTCGTCGACAGGCCGTCCGCGCCGGGAGGCAAGGGCCTCAGGCCACGTGGCGAGCCCGTGCGCGCCGTCCCGGCAGACCCGAACTCCACGGTCATCGGGCTTCAGGATCCCGAGACCAGCCGCATGTACTGGATTGCCAACAACCATCCGGACATGCTCGGGTCGCTCAGGAGCACGCCGTTCGCGCAGACCGAGTTCTACCTGGATCTCCACACGGTAGATCTCGGTTCGATCCGGACGGACCCGGGGCAGTCCCGCAACTTCGCCCGGAGCGTGCTCGACAGCGGCGACGTGCTGTTACCGAGCTTCCCGCAGTACAACGGACCGAGCGCCTACCCGATCCGCATGTTCCCGTTCGGCGTCGGGCTGCAGATGGTCACGATCGCGATCACGACGCAGTTCTACGACAGGGTCGACGCGCAGACGCCGGCCGAGCGGGCCGAGTTCATCCGCGCGCTCCCGCGTACCCTGCTGCTGCAGGACGCGCAAGGCAATGTGCGGGTCGATGCCAGCGGCGCGCCGATACCGCGGCCGGAGCTGTTCAAGGACGGCAATTTCAAGGACGGCGAGATCAACCGTGACGAGTGGAACGGCTATCGCGTGCCTGGCGCCGACGCCAATCTCGGGTACCGGCCGCACCCGCTGAACGGCATCTGGGCCTCGCCGCCGTACCTCCACAACGGCTCGGTGCCGACCCTCTACGATCTGCTGTCGCCGCGCGAGGAGCGGCCCACCGTCTTCTACACGGGCAGCCGTGAATACGACCTCGATCGCATCGGCTACAGGAGCGATCGCTTCCGCGGCGGCTTCAGGTACGACACGCGGGTCGAGGGCAACTCCAACGACGGGCACCTGTTCCAGGCGGGCGGGCCCGGCAACGGCGTCATCGGGCCGCTGCTCACGCCAGACGACAGGCGCGCGCTCATCGAGTACCTGAAGACGCTGTGCCCGCCGGGCACACGGACCAACCCCGACGCCCCCGGGGGGCCGGCGTTGTGCCAGACGCTGCCAGGCCTGGCGGAGAGGCGTTGAGGCGCGCGCGATGGCTTCGCTAGTGCGCGGCGTGGGCGCGGAAACCGGCGGGGTGATGCTCGTCATCGCCGGCGTGGCCTTCGCGCTCGAACGGTTCACGTCGATCGCCGGCGTGTGGCGATGGCTGCCGCTGTTTGCCATCTACCTCACACTGCGCGACCTGCGCCACCCCCAGCCCGGACGACGGCGCTCCTCCGTACCGCTGCTCTCGGCCATCTGGCTCCAGATCGTCGCCATCGGCTTTCTCGGGTTCGACTTCCTGAACGCCTGGCCGCTGCTGGTCGTCTTCATCGGCCTCGGCCTCGTCATCGACGGCGTCGTCTACGCCGAGCGGCCCGCGCATCGCGTGCCGGGCGGGGAATGACCGTGCCTGCCGATCGCGCGCCGCTGGTGCCCTGGCAGCTCGTGCTGGGCCTCGTCGTGCTGTTGCTCGGCGCCGTGTTCCTTGCCGACGGCGCCGGCCTGCTCAACGCGGACTCCGCCCTCGCGTTGTGGCCCGTCGCGGTCGTCGTCGTCGGTCTCGTCGTCGTCCTGCAGCCAGACACGGCCAATAGGGCCGTGGGCGCCATCCTGCTCGTCGCGGGTGTCTGGCTGTTGCTCAACGCCCTCGGTGTCTGGTCGTACGGCTTCTGGCGCACCTGGCCGTATCTGCTGATCGCGTTCGGCGCCTGGATGATCTACCGCGTGCGCGGCATGCGGCAGCGTGAGGCGGACGGCGGGTTCGACACCGCGACGACGGGCGCCGCGCACGTCGCCGGGCACGTCGCCGGGTTCGCGTTCCTCGACCGAGTGGACCGCGAAGCCACCG
The DNA here is from genome assembly GCA_963715265.1 of uncultured Acidobacteriota bacterium. Classification (GTDB taxonomy): domain Bacteria; phylum Acidobacteriota; class Vicinamibacteria; order Vicinamibacterales; family Vicinamibacteraceae; genus Luteitalea. Next base: position 253,373 of record CAVQRQ010000015.1, on the reverse strand, counting down.
GCGCCGGGTTCCAGTCCGGTGAGATGAGCGCCGTACTCGGGTCGTGCCGCCTCGATCTGCGAGGCGTCGCCCTCGGCGACGGCCTTCCCATGCCCGTCGTCGATGCCTTCACGCTGTTCGGTACAATCGAGGTCGACGTGCCTGCGGGCTGGAACGTGGACAATCGCGTCGTGCCGCTGCTCGGCCGCGTGCACACGCCGGCGCCGCCGGCCGGACCCGGCCCCACGGTGGTGGTCCAGGGCTCGGCGATCGGGGGACGCATCGCCGTGACCGCGGGTCGATAGCAGGTGACCCTCAGATGAATGCTGAAGACCCGGCCCTCGGGACGGGCCCCGCGGATCACGTGGACGACGAGTCTGCCGAGCTGTCGGCGGCCTACACGATTCGCGCCGACACGACGGAAGGCAAGGAACCGATGTCGTTTGGGCGCTACGAGGTGCGTGGCGTCCGGGGGACTGGCGGGTTCGGCACCGTCTACGCGGGGTACGACGCGCACCTGCAGCGCGAGGTCGCCATCAAGGTGCCGTTTGCGGCCGTGCGCGCCGAGGATGCCGACGTCTTCCTGCGCGAGGCGCGCAACCTGGCCCGCCTCAGTCATCGCGGCATCCTGACGGTCTTCGACGTCGGCGTCGAGAATGGCCGCTGCTTCATCGTCTCCGACCTGCTCGACGGCGAGCCGCTCAAGGAGTGGATGAAGGGCAAGGTCGTGCCGTGGCGCCAGACGGTGGAGATCGTCGCCGCCGTCGCCGACGCCCTGGGCCACGCGCACGAGCGCGAGGTGATCCACCGCGACGTCAAGCCGGGCAACATCATCGTCACCCGCGATCGCGGACCGGTGCTCGTCGACTTCGGGCTGGCGATCACGGGTCAGGCGCAGCCCTCCGAACTCGGCGTGTGCGCCGGCACGCCGTCGTACATGTCGCCCGAGCAGGTGGAGGGCAAGGCACATCGCATCGACGGGCGAACGGACATCTACAGCCTCGGCGTGATGCTGTACGGGATGATCTGCAACCGGATGCCGTTCCGGTCGCGGGCATTGCCGGAGCTGATCCGCCAGATCAGGGAGGACGAGCCCCAGCCGCTCCGGCAGCTCGTGCCCAACCTGCCGGTGGAACTCGAACGCATCTGCCTGAAGGCGATGGCCAAGCTTGCCGGCGATCGCTACACGACGGCCAGCGACCTGGCCAGGGAACTGCGGGACCTGCTGCAGGGGGCCGCGGCTCCGGCGCCCGTCCGGCGCCTGGAACGGCCCGTCGAGGCCACCCGGGTCGTCGCGGCGCCCCGCGTGCAGCGCCGGCACCTCTCCTTCCTCGCCGTCAGCTGGGAGTCGGCCAGCGAGGACGAGGAACTGGACGTCGACGACCTGGCCGAACAGAACGCCGCCTTCAAGCGCTCCTGCGCCGAGGTCGTCGCCAGGTACGGCGGAACGACCCTGCACACCCACAGCCACGCCATCGACGTGTGCTTCGGCTACCCGATCGCCCAGGAAGACACGGCGCGCCGCGCCATCCACGCCGCGCTCGACATCCGCGACCTGACGCCCGCCGGCGTTCCTGCCCGGCGCTGCTGGCTGTCCGTACACACAGGCACCGTCGTGGTGCGGCAGGACGATGACGACAGCGTCGAGGTCACGGGAGACGCGTTCGCCGTCGTCAAGCGGATGGAATCGGCAACCGAGCCCGGCGAGGTCTTTGCCACCCGCGACGCCTGGCGCCTGTCGTCGGGGCATTTCGAGGCCGAGGAGGCGGGACGCCGCACCGTGCGCGGCGCTCGTGAGCCCCTCGACCTGTTCCGCGTCGTGCGCGCCGTCGCGGGATACCGGCCGTTCGAGACCGAGGGCAGGGCCCCCACGCCGCTCATCGGCCGCGACCAGGAGATGGGCCTGCTCATCGACCGCTGGAGCCAGACGAGCGAGGGGCGCGGGCAGGCCGTGATGTTGACGGGCGACGCCGGACTCGGCAAGTCGCGGCTCGTGCACGTCCTCCGGTCGCACGTCACCGTCGGCGACACGGCGCCAGTCGTCGAATGGCGCTGTTCGCCCTATCACTCGAACTCGGCGCTCCATCCCGCCATCGACTACTGGGGACGCACGCTCGGCTTCGTCTCGGGCGACACCCCCAGGGAACAACTCGAACGGCTGAAGGAGTACCTCAGAGGATTCGACCTGCCCCTGGCCGACACCGTGCCGATGTTCGCCTCGTTGATGGGGCTGCCCGACGACGACGAGTACCCGGCGCCGGCGCTGGCGCCACAGCGGAAGAAGGAGCTGACGACGGAGCTCATCGTGGCGTGGCTCGCGGCCAGGGCGAGCAGGACGCCGCTGCTCTTCGTCGTCGAGGACCTCCACTGGGTCGACCCGACCACCCTGGACCTGCTGGTCTCACTCGTCGACGCGCCCTTACCAGAGCCGCTGATGATCGTCTTCACGTTCCGGCCCGAGTTCCCGCCGCCGTGGACGAGCAGGCGCGTCACGCAGATTGCGCTCAACCACCTGACCCGGTCGCAGATCAGCGAGATGATCAGCAGCCGCATCAGGGGCGCGCAGTTGCCGGGCGCGTTCATCGAGCGCGTCGTGGAGCGCACCGACGGCGTGCCGCTGTTCGTCGAGGAGCTGATCAAGGCGCTCGTCGATTCGGGCCGCCTCACCGAGATCGAGTCCGGCGCCAGCGACTCGGTCCGCCTGCTCAGCTCGGCGGACCAGTGGTCGTCGGTCACCGTCCCGGAGTCGCTCCAGGACATGCTGATGGCCCGGCTGGACCGACTCGGGGGCAACAACGTGGTCGTGCAGACGGCCGCCGCGATCGGCCGCGAGTTCGGCCCGGTCCTGCTCGCCGCGGCGTCGGGTCTCACCGACGCCGAGCTCAATTCCGAGCTCGAGCGGCTCGTGCAGGCCGAGGTCATCTACAGGCACGGCCGTCCGCCGAACGTCTCGTACATCTTCAAGCACGCCCTGATCCAGGACGCCGCCTATGCGTCGATGGTCAAGAAGGAACGGGCGCGCGTCCACGCCAGTATCGCCGAGTGCCTCGCGCGGGACTTCCCCGACGTCGTCGCGCGGGAGCCCGAAACGCAGGCGCACCACCTGACGGAAGCGGGGCGGCTTGCCGAGGCCGTGGAGTACTGGGGCCTCGCCGGGAGCCGGGCGATTCAGCGCTCGAGCTACCCCGAAGCGCTCGCCCATCTCATGCGCGGCGTCGAGGTCCTCGCGCGGTTGCCCGAGACGCCGGAGCGGGATCGACAGGAGTACCGCCTCAACGTCCCGCTGGGCATCGCCTCGCTGTCGCTGCGTGGCTATTCGAGCCCGGAACTGGGCGATCTCTACGAGCGGCGCTATCAGCTCTGCGAGCAGATCGGCGACGACATGGGCCGGTTGCACGCGATCTGGGCCTCCTCATCGTGGCGGATCGTGCGAGGCGAGTACGACATCTCGAAGGGGCTGGCGCAACGGATGCGCGACCTGGCCGAGCAGATCGACGACGACGGGGCGAGGATGGAGGCGTTCTTCATCAGTCAGATCGTCGCCTTCTACAAGTGCGAGCTCGAGGAGTCCGTGCGGTTCGCCGCGGCGACGATGGCGCTGTACGAGCGTGAACGGTGCCTGTGGCACACGGCGCGCACGGGGCAGCACGCCGGCACCGCCAATCTGTGCTATCTCGCCCTCGCCCAGTGGCATCGTGGCTACCCCGACACGGCGTTCAAGACGATGGCGCAGGCGATCGAGATGGCGTACTCCATCGATCACCCGTTCACCGTCTGCTTCCTGTTGTGGCACTCGTCCCTGCTCAACAAGGCCTGTCGCCTGGGCAACGAAGCGCAGCGCGCGGCCGAGGAGCAGGTCGCGGTGGCCAGGGAGCAGGCCTTCTCGTTCTGGGAGGCCTGCGGCAACCTCTATCGCGCGGGCGGGCTGGTGGAACAGGGGCGGTACCAGGAGGCCAAGGACCAACTCGTGGTCAGCCTCCCTCACTTCGAGGCCCACGGCTCGGCCATCGGCCTGCCGTTCTTCCGCAGCTACCTGGCCGAGGCGTGCCTCGGCCTTGGCGAACTGGAGCAGGCCGGGCAGGCGCTGGACTCGGCGATGGCGGCCGTCGAGGCCTCGAACGAGCGGTTCCACGAGCCCGAGGTGCATCGGCTCAGGGCCGTCCTCGCGATGAAGGCCGGCGACACCGCGGCTGCCATGGAGCATCTCGAGCGGTCGATCGCCCTCAGCCGCGCGCAGGGCACCCGGTCCTGGGAGTTGCGGTCGACGCTGACGCTTGCCGAACTGCTGGCGCAGCTGGGACGCCCTGCCGAGGGCCGCGAACGGCTCGCCGAGGTCTACGGCCGTTTCGACGAGGGATTCGAGACCCCAGATCTCGTCGCAGCGCGCGAGCTGCTGGGCTGAACCCGAGGCGCCCTCACTCGGCGTCCTGGTCGACTTGCGCCCCGCATGAATTCTGACCACAATTCAGTGGTCATGTCACGAGGGCGGTCGAAGGCGGTGGGGGCGGCGGAGTTCAAGGCCAGGTGCCTCGAACTCGTGAACCACGTCAAGGAGGAGCGTGCCGAGTACATCGTCACCCGTCACGGGAAGCCCGTGGCCAGGCTGGTGCCGGTGGAAACCGAGGCGCCATCGTCACCACTCGGATCGATGCGGGGGACTGTCGTCGGCTACGAGCGGCCCTTCGAGCCGGTGCCCGCGGTCTGGAGTGTGGGTCAGGGTGAGCAGGACTAGGGGCTGTGCTGCTCGATACACACGTGTGGATCTGGCTCGTGGCCGACGTCCCGCGCCAACTCGGCCCCCGGACACGGCGCCGGCTTGCCGCGGCCCTCGGTGCTGACGCGCCCTCGGTCTCCGTGGCATCGATGTTCGAGATTTGTGCGTTGCACACGGCGGGTCGTCTGCTGATCACGCAGCCCGTCGAGCGGTGGATCCGTGAATCCGTCGAGCGCAGCGGATTCCGCGTGTTGAACGTCGACCATGCCATCAGCATCGATGCCGGGCTCATCCCGGCGTCGGCGCTGCCCGATCCGCTCGACAGGTTGCTGGTCGCCACGGCTCGAGAGCGGGCGCTGCCGCTGGTCACGCGTGACCGCGTCATCCTCGACTACGCCCGGCGCACCGGATTGGTCCGCGTCGTCGACGCGTCGACCTGAGCGCGGCCCGGGTTTGGCTTCGGCCGATCGCCGCCCTCCGGGTCCACGGTCGGTTCCTCTCCCTCGCCGGCCGGCGCGCGGCGAACTCGGAAGATCGGGCAGTGCCCGTGTGGGAGGCCGCCTGTCGACGCGCGCGCGAGAAAAGGCGGCGATCGCGACGTTTGACAAGTGTCACGTGACGCGTTACATTCCCTCATGATCAAGACGTTCGCGGACAGGCGAACGGCTTCACTGTTCGCCAACGGTGTCGGACGCGGCTTGCCACCAGACGTCATCCGGAGGGCGGTACGCAAGCTCGAGTACGTAGACCTGGCCACTGCCCTTGACGACCTGCGCGTACCGCCAGGCAACCGTCTGCATGCGCTGAAGGGAAGCCGGCGCGGTCAACACGCCATCGCGGTCAATGATCAGTGGCGCATCTGCTTCCGGTTCGTCGACGGCGATGCCTACGATGTCGAAGTCTGTGATTACCACTGAGAGCGACGATGAGCATTCCCAACACCCGTCAATTGCGGCGGCGGCCAACCCACCCCGGCGAGATGCTCCTCGAGGACTTTCTCCCGGACTACGCGCTGACGGTCACGGGACTCGCCGGGGCCATCGGCGTGTCGCGTCAGTCGATCAACGAGCTGCTGCGCGGCCGGCGCGCCGTCAGCCCGGAAATGGCGCTGCGACTGTCGAAGTTGTTCGGCAACTCGGCGGAGTTCTGGCTCAACGCACAGCGGGCGGTCGACCTCTGGGACGCGGCCAAGGCTATCGAGGCCGATGTGGCCAGGATCACGCCGCTTCACGTCGCCTGACCGCCGACCCGTGCCGCTCGACCGACGAACCTTCCTGAGCGCATCGCTCGCGGGCGCCTTCGCGGGAACGCCGGCGCTCGGACAGACGACGGCCGCCGCTCGACCCCCTCGTCCAGGCACGGACGACGCGCCGCCCCCTGGCGACGTGGACCCGATCGTCGTCGAACTCGTCGGGGCCAACGACGAACGTGTGCGCGACCTGCTGCCTCGCCAGGAGCGGCGCGAGGGCCACCGGTGGCGGGGGAGCATCCCGGACGGCTTCGGCATCCATTCGATCGGCGGGACGGCGCAGTTCATCGCCTCGCTCGTCTGCGCCTGTCGGTCGCCCGCGTCGGCATTCCACGAGTCGGGCGAGGTCGCCGACGCACTGGACCGCGCGGCCGGGTACCTGCTGAAGGCGCAGCACGACGACGGGACGATCGACCTGATCTCGACAAACTTCCATTCGCCGCCAGACACGGCGTTCGTGCTGGAGCCGGTCACCGCTGCCGCCACGATCCTGCGCCGGACGCCGTGGGCGCGGCTTCGTGCGTTCGGCGATCGGCTCGACGACTTCATCGTCAAGGCCGGCGCTGCGCTGCTGACAGGCGGCGTACACACGCCGAATCACCGCTGGGTTGTCGCGGCGGCGCTGGCGCGCGTGAACGCGCTGCACCCCGACCCGCGCTACGTGGCGAGGATCGACCAGTGGCTGGCCGAGACGATCGACATCGACCCCGACGGCCAGTTCACCGAGAAGAGCACGTCGGTGTATTCACCCGTCGTCGACCGTGCGCTGCTGACGATCGCGTCGCGGCTCGACCGCCCGGTGCTGCGCGATCCCGTGCGGAAGAACCTCGAGATGACGCTCTACTACGTCCACCCGGACGGCGAGGTGGTCACCGAGGCGTCGAGGCGGCAGGACAAGTACCAGCGCGGCAGCATGGCCCGCTACTACTACAGCTACCGCGCGCTCGCGCTCCTCGACGGCAACGGCCGGTTCGCGGCCATGGCCCGGCAGATCGAGCAGACGGCGCGCCGGCAACTCGTGAGCGACCTCGCGGCGTTCCTCGAGGAGCCGGAACTCCAGCGGCCGATGCCCGCGAGCCAGCCGGTGCCCACCGATTATGCGAAAGTCTTCGCGCACTCGTCGCTGGCACGCATCAGGCGCGGGCCGTTCAGCGCGACGGTGCTGGCCGACAACGCCACCGTGATCGCCCTGCGCAAGGGTGCCGCCGCGCTCGAGTCGGTGCGGGTGGCCAGTGCGTTCTTCGGCAAGGGGCAGTTCGTGGGCGAGACGCTCGAGGTCAGCGGTAACAGGTATCGCCTGCGGCAGCAACTGGAGGGCCCGTACTTCCAGCCGCTCTCGGCCGAACGGATTGCCGCCGGGGACCACGTGCGGATGGCGCCCAACGGCACGCTTGCGGCCGACAGCCGCGCCCTGCGTGCCCGCAGCAACGTGCAACACCTCGAGTCGGTCGTCGACGTCGTCGAGACCCGCGGGGCACTCGCCGTGACGATCACGATCGCCGGCACCGCACGGCGTCCCGGTGGCCATCGAGCTGGCCTTCAGGCACGGCGGCCGACTCGAGGGCGTGGAGCCTGTGGCAGGGGTCACGGATGCCTACCTGCTCGCGGAAGGCACCGGCCGCTATCTCGCGGGCGACGACATCATCGAGTTCGGCCCGGGCCAATCCGGACACACGTGGACGCAATTGCGGGGCGCGTTGCCCAAATGGGACGGCCAGAGCGTGTACCTCACGGGCTTCACGCCGTTCACGACGACGCTCACGCTGCGCTGAACGTGGTCACCCGGGCGTGTGTCCGCCTCACTGCGCGACATCCCGCGCGCACCTGATGCCGTAGACGGCGAGTCGCGCGTCGGGCGCGTTCCGGCCGCGGTCCGAGATGCGCCCGTTCCGGCTCGGGTTTGACCACCCGTCTCCCCGCAGGACCCGGCGGTCGCCCGTGTCGGCACCCGTCGGGTCGGTCGTGGCCAGGCCCGCGTACGACGATCCGTACCAGTCGGCGACCCACTCCCAGGCGTTGCCGCTCATGTCGTACAAGCCCCAACGGTTCGGCGCGAAGCGCGCCACGGGGGCCGTGAACTCGAAGCCGTCCTCGACACCAGCGAAGTTGCCGCCGCTCGACGCAGGATCGGTCCCCCACGGATAGGTCTGGCCCTCGAGTCCGGCGCGGGCGGCGTGTTCCCACTCGGCTTCGGTCGGCAGGCGCCCGCCCAGCCATCCGCAGACCGCGGCTGCCTCGGCCCACGTGACGGCGACGACCGGGTGGTCGTTACCCTGCTGAAACGATGGCGGGTTCGGCGCCTCGGCGCCTGTGTCGCGGACGTACTCGGCGTACTGCCGGACTGTGACCTCGGTCTCGGTGAGCGCGTAGGGGCGCGTCAGGGTCACGCGGCGCCGCGGGACGTTCGTCGGGGTCGCACGCGCCGTCGCGCGGCAGGCACCCCATGTCGAACTCCGAGCGCCAGGGAGCACCCGCGGCGCCGTTCCCCGGGATCGCCACCCAACGCACGCCAGGCCCGACGGCAGCGCGGCCCGTCGGCGCGGGTGCGGTTGCCCCCGGGGCCCTGCCGGCGTCGCGCGGCCCATCGAGATCGCGGCCGGCCGACGCCTCATCACGTGCCCGTTCCTGTCCAGGCCGTGAGGCGAGGAACCAGTAGCTGCCAACGGCGACGGCTGCGGCGAGTGCGGCGACCGCGACACGCGTCCGTCGCCTCGGCGCGGCGCCTGCCGACCGGCTCGGTGCGGTGTCGGCCGCAATCGGACTCTCGACTGCCTGCCCGCTGCGCTGAACGCCTGGCGCGCTGTCGTCGACTCCCGGCGCGCTGTCCAGCATCGTCGGCCGAGTGTCCTGATCTGGCCGTGTCCCCGGTGGTGCGCCGACCTGCCGCCCTGTCGGTCCGGCGGGCTCCCGCAGCGCGCGCTCGAGGTCCAACCGGAGATCCCGCGCCTGCTGGTACCGCTCGTCCGGGACCTTTCGCAGCGCACGGCCGATCGCGTGTTCCAGGGCGGGAGGCAGCCCGGGCACGCGGCCCTCGAGAGGCTCGGGCTCCGATTGCAGCAGGCCGACGAGCCTGTCGGTAGGACTCGAACCGTGGAACGGCGGACTTCCCGCGAGCATCTCGTACAGCACGACGCCGAGGCTGAAGATGTCGGACCGGTGGTCCACGTGCTGCCCGCGGGCCTGCTCGGGCGACATGTAGCGGACGGTCCCGATCGCCACACCGGGCATGGTGCGGGCGTCGTCGAGCCTCGCCGGATCCCCCTCCTCGTCGGACAGCGCCAGTTTCGCGACGCCGAAGTCGAGCACCTTCACGACGCCATCGCGCCGGATCATGATGTTCGCGGGCTTGATGTCGCGGTGCACGATGCCCGCCGCGTGCGCGACCTCCAGTCCCCTCGCGATCTGGATCGCGGTGTCGACGGCGGTTGGGACGTCGATCGCGCCGGCGCGCAGATGGTCCTGGAGGGTATCGCCGTCCACGAACTCGGTGACGATGAACCGCCCGTCCGTCGAGGCGAGGACGTCGTGCACCGTGACGATGTTGGGATGGTTCAGGGCCGAGGCCGCCCGCGCTTCACGTTCGAAGCGCCACACCCGCCTGGGGTGGTCGTTCCACTGGAGGGGCAGGCGCTTGAGCGCGACGGCGCGCCCGAGTCGTTCGTCCTGGGCCTTGTAGACCTCGCCCATGCCTCCCGCGCCCAGGTACTCCGTGATGCGGTACGACCCCACGAGCGTGCCAGGCGGGAGTCTCGTGTCCTCGCCTGGCCGTCCGGCCTCGTCACGCGTGCGCGTGCCGGTCCCCGACAGCGTCAGCACGTCGACGAGCGCCTCGCGCACCGACGTGTCCTCGACGGCCTCGAGGTACGCGGCGCGGTCGCGTGGGTCGAGCGTCATCAACTCGGCGAGTGACGCCTTCACCTGCTGCCACTGGTCGGGCGTCATGTGCCCTTCCGATCGCGCATCGCTGCCGTTCCACCCGTTGCGTCAGCGGCCGAACACCAGTCCGACATACACGACGGACCCGCCGAGCGACGTGTCGCCCGTGACGGCCGACACGCCCCCGTCGCCCAGGGAGTCGGGCACCGACCGGAAGCGGTACTCCACGCGCGCGCCGACGATGCGGTGGAAGTAGATGTCCACGCCTGCCATGACGTGATACGACGCGAACCGCTCGTCCAGTTCCTCGTCGCCGTCGGCAAAGGTGTCGGTCTCGCGATAAGCGAGCCACCCCTGCGCCACCACCGACGTACGGCACCAGGCCCCGTGCGGGAGGCGTCTGGCCCTCGAAGCGCCAGCCCGCGGAGAACTCGATGGGCAGCATCTCGACGTCGAGCGGGATGCCGAGCGGAAAGCGCTCGCCCGTGTCCGTGATGAAGACCCGCTCGCCCGATTCGCCGGCCCACTCGACCGATGCCCGCACGAAGAGCGAGCGGTACAGGCGCACGGCCTCGACGGTGCCGCCGTAGGTGATCGGGTTGCCCGTGATGCCGACCGCGTCGAAGGACTCGCGCGCCGTCGGCAGGAACAGGCCAACTCCCGCGCTCACGAGCATCCCGGCGCCGCGGCGACGCGGGAGCGGAGAGGGCTCCTCGACATCCGTGGCGACAGGGGCCGGCGCCGTTCTCTGCGCGGCCGGCGGATAGCTCGGGGTACGCGGAGCAATGGGCACGACGTAGGGCGAGAGCACCAGCCTGTGGACGTACCCCTCGCGCGGCGGGTCACCGGCGCGCACCCGCCACCACTCGCCCTCGCCGCGTTCGAGCACCTCGACCCTGTCACCGCGCTCGAGCCGCGTCACGACCTTGCCGCGGACGTTGGGTTCGGCACGCAGGAAGGTCGCTTCCGTGTTGACGGCGAGCACGTCGCTGCCGGTGCCGGCCGTCGCCGGTTGCGCGCAGACAGCCACGGGAGCGAGGGTGACAAGCATCGCGGCCAGCAGGCCACCGGGGACAGAGGCGAGGGCGCGTCGGGGCGTGAGCATGTCGGTGGCGAGTCGGAAGCTGCTCCCGAAGCCTACCATCGACAACGGCCGGGCCGGTTGCCGGTCCCGCGAGGCCGCGCTCGGAGAGCGGGCCCTGCCGTGGTGGGGAGGCGTCAGCTCAACGCGGCCGTGACGATCTCCTGTCGCCTCGGCGACGATCTGCGCGAGGTGCGCCTCGCTCGTGAAGCTCTCCGCGTAGAGCTTGTAGATGTCTTCGGTGCCCGACGGACGGGCGGCGAACCAGCCCTTGCGCCGTCGTCACCTTGAGGCCGCCGATGGTCGCGTCGTTGCCCGGCGCGCGTGGTCAGGCGCGCGGTGATCGGCTCGCCGGCCAGCGTCGCGGCGGTGACCTTGTCGCCGGTGAGTTGCTTGAACGCCGTCTTCTGCTGCCGGGCGTGGCGGGCGCGTCGATGCGAACGTAGTGCGGCGTGCCGTACTGCGCGGTCAGTTCCTGATAGTGCTGGCCCGGGTCCTTGCCGGTGACGGCGGTGATCTCGGCGGCCAGCAGGCCGAGGATGATGCCGTCCTTGTCGGTGGTCCAGACCGAGCCGTCGCGGCGCAGGAAGCTCGCGCCGGCGCTCTCCTCGCCGCCGAAGCAGAAGCTGCCCGTCAGCCAGGCCGCGGCGAGAACCACTTGAAGCCGACCGGCACCTCCACGAGCTTGCGCCCGAGTCCGGCCACCACGCGGTCGATCATGCTGCTCGACACGAGCGTCTTGCCCACGGCAGCACTGGCCCATGTCGGCCGGTGCGCCGAGCAGGTAGTGGATGGCGACCGCCAGGTAGTGGTTCGGGTTCATCAGCCCGACCGACGGCGTGACGATGCCGTGGCGGTCGGCGTCGGCGTCGTTGCCCCAGGCGATGTCGATAGCGATCCTTCAGGCCGACCAGGCTGGCCATCGCGTAGGGGCTGGAGCAGTCCATGCGGATCTTGCCGTCGTGGTCCAGCGTCATGAAGCCGAACGCCGGGTCGACGTGCGGGTTGACGACGTCGATGTCCAGGCCGTAGCGCTCGGCGATGCGGCTCCCAGTAGGCCACGGCGGCGCCGCCCAGCGGATCGACGCCGATGCGCAGGCCGGCGCTGCGGATCGCGTCCATGTCGATGACCTCGCCGAGGTCGGCGACGTAGCGGTCGGCGAAGTCGTGCTGCGATGACGTGGTCGCGGCGACGGCGCCTGGGCGTACGGCAGGCGCTTCACGTCGCGGTTGCCGTCGGCCAGCAGCGCGTTGGCGCGGTGCTCGATCCAGCCGGTGACGTCGGTATCGGCCGGGCCGCCGTGCGGCGGGTTGTACTTGAAGCCGCCGTCCTGCGGCGGATTGTGCGACGGGCGTGATGACGATGCCGTCGGCCAGGCCGGCAGGCGTCCCGGCGTTGTGCGCGAGGATGGCGCGCGAGATGACCGGCGTCGGCGTGTAGCCGTCGTCGACCTGCACGACGGTCGTCACGCCGTTGGCAGCGAGCACCTCGATGGCGCTGCGCTGGGCGGGATCGGACAGGGCATGGGTGTCCTTGCCGAGAAACAGCGGTCCCGTGATGCCCTGGCTGCGCGCGGTACTCGCACACGGCCTGCGTGATGGCGAGGATGTGCGCCTCGTTGAAGCTGCCTGGTGAGCGACGTGCCGCGATGGCCGCTGGTGCCGAAGGCCACGCGCTGCGTGGAGACCTGCACGTCGGGAGTGTCGGCATAGGCGGCCAGCAGGGCTGGCACGTCCATCAGCATGTCGGCGGGAACGGGCGTGCCAGCGAGCGGATGAGGCATGCCGTCACCATATGGCACGGGTCGCGCTCACGACAAGCGCGGGCCCGTTCACTCGTGATTCCACTGCCGCAGGCGCTGCTCCAGTGCGTCGAGATTGGAGGCCGCGCCGAACATCGCCGGCAGGTCGGCCCTGAGCCGGGCCAGCGTCGGGACGGCGCCCCAGGCCGTGACGCGAAACACCTCGACCGCGTGGGGCGAGTCGATGCCGAGTTCCCTGTTCTTCCTGGCGAAGCGGGCGCGCAGCATGGCCTTCCAGTGCTCGGGTGACGCGGGAGGGGCCATGTCGTGGCGGCCCACCCACGGCAGCCACTCGACGATCTGCGACTGGTGGCACCACGTCATCGCCGTGATGGCGTCGAAGGCGCCCTCGACGTCCACGGCGAAGTCGTACGCGTTGGCGCCGAACATGTACCCGTCGTACACGGTGAGGATCACCGGCACCGTGCACGGCGTGGACCGCGTCTCGTCGGCCGGGTACTCGGGCGTGAAGGCGTGCGGTACGTTGATCATGTACGCCACGCGTCGCACGGCCTCGGCAATCGTCTCGTGGTCGTTGTGGATGCCCGCCAGGGGGTCGGCGCCGAGCGGCGGGCAGAACACGTAGTCCGGCTCGAAGTCGCGGATCGCCTTCCAGATTGCCGCCAGCAGGTCCGTCGTGACCTGCAGGCACGCTTCCCGGGGTGGTTCGCCGTTGGGCAGTCGCAGCAACTCGAAGGCGTAGCCGCCAATCCTGGCAGAGGCGGCCTGCTCCTCGAGACGCACGCGCCCCGTCTCCTCGCGGGTCCGGAAGTGGTGTCCGGCCTTGCCGTCGGTGCAGACGAGCACCTTGCCAACGAAGGCCTCACCGAGCTGGCGTCGCCAGAGTTCGAACGTGCCTGCCGCCGTGAACTCGTAGTCGTCGAAGTGCGCGTGGATGAAGAGGGCTTTCATGGGGGGATCAGAGCGCGTCGAGCGTATCCGCCGTGACGTTGGCCGCGGCGCCGAAGCCTGTCACGAGGCGTCCACCCTCGATGGCGAGCACGAAGAAGGCGAAGTCGCCGAGCATGGTGATGGGCTCGGCCTCGGGGAACCTCGCGAGGTAGAGGGCGCGAAGCGCGCCGTGCGCCGGCGAGCCGGGCTCGGGAACGTGCACGGTGCCCCGCAGGGTGAGTCGCCTCACCTGCAGCACGTCCACGCCTTCGACGACGGGCTCGTGGATGAGGGCGTCGAACGTGGCGCCCGGCTGCAACCCGCGGCTGTGCCGCGCGAGCCTGGAGGCGTGGACCACCAGCGCGTGCGAGTCGGGCGTGACGGCAAACGGCAGCAGGCCGATGACAGGCGCCTCGTCGGCTACAAGGGCGAGTGCCAGCGTCCGCTCGCGGGCGAGCAGGCCGCGCACCGCGTCGATCTGATCGGGCGTCATGGGCATGACCGATTCTCCCACGCGGTCCGGAGCGAGGGGCGGCGGCCGGTGGCCCACACGGTCGCCGCCGTCGCTTGACACCTCGCGGTTGGCCCCATAGAGTGCAGGAAAATTCCGTAGAAATCGCTGCTGCGCCTGGGGTTCGAGCTCGGCGGCGGAGAGTGCCTCCACGCAGGCTGCCCATCATGATCGACACACAACCCGGCAAGGTCCTGGCCATCGGGCTGCTGCTTGCGGGCATCACGTGCCTGGCCGACCGCCAGGCCTCGGCGCAGGTCAGCATCACGAAGGCAGCCGATCAGGTCGTCGTCGAGATCGACGGCAAGCCGTTCACCGTGTTCCATACGGGCGGCGACGCCCTCAACAGGGTCTACCTCCACCCGCTTCGCGCGGCGTCGGGCACGGCAGTCAACCGCTCGTTCCCTGCCGGCCAGATCGCCGGGGAAACGACGGACCATCCGCACCACGCCGGCCTGTTCTACGGCCACGGAGACGTCAACGGCTTCAACTTCTGGGCAATCCAGAACGTGAAGCGGCCGCCGGCGTCCGGCCAGGCGGCTGGCGGCGAGCAGCGCGCGCTCCCCGCGGCATCGGCTCCCCCGGTCACGGCGCAGACACTCGGCCGCATCGTGCCGGCCGGCCCTGTCGCCGTGACGAGCGGCAAGACGACGGGCACCATCACGGCCGCGCTGCGCTGGCTGAAGCCAGACGGCCAGCCGCTGCTCACCGAGAACCGGACCATGACCTTCCACGCGCACCCGACGCTGCGCATCATCGACGTGGACATCGACCTCGTCGCACTCGAGCGGGCCGAGTTCCGCGACACGAAGGAAGGGACGTTCGCCCTCCGCATGGCGACCGAACTCGAGGAGGCGCCTGCCGTCGCCAAGCCGGGCGCGCCGAAGCGGACCGGCCGGCTCGTGAGTTCACGGGGCGGCGTGGGTGAAAAGCAGGTATGGGGCAAGCAGGCCGAGTGGGTGGACTACGCGGGCACCATCGGCGGCGAGCCCGTGGGCATCGTCATGATGGACCACCCGGGGAACCCCCGGCACCCGACGTACTGGCACTCGCGCGGGTACGGACTGCACGCCATCAATCCGTTCGGGCTTCACGACTTCCTGAACGACAAGACCCAGAACGGCGGCATGACGATCGAGCCCGGGCAGCACGTCCGGTTCCGCTACCGCGTCGTCGTCCACCCGGGTCTGTCGGCCGACAGGATCGCCGCGCTGTACGCGGACTACACGCGCGCAAGGTAGCGCGGCGTGTCCCACGCCGCCGTCTGGGCCGCCGACTCGTGGCGGCTCTCACAAGGAGTCACCATGCACGACGTCAATCGCAGGCACTTCCTCCTGAGTTCGGTGGCGCTCCCGACGGTGCTCGGCGCGAGGGTTGGCGCGCAGACGAGCCCCAACGACACGGTCCGTGTGGCGGTGGTGGGCTTCAACGGGCGCGGCAAGGCCCACATCGACGCCTACCTCAAGATGCCGAAGGTGGAGATCGCGGCGCTGTGCGACGTCGATGCGTCCGTCCTGGAGCGGGGCTGCCAGACGATCGAGAAGGCCGGGAAGAAGCGGCCGGCGACGTATGCGGACTACCGGAAGGTGCTCGACGACAAGAGCATCGACGCGGTGTCCATCGCGACGCCCAACTTCCATCACACCCTGCAGACGATCTGGGCCTGCCAGGCGGGCAAGGACGTGCTCGTCGAGAAGCCGTGCTCGTACAACATGTTCGAGGCGCAGCAGATCATCGCCGCCGCCCGCAAGTACGACCGCATCGTGCAGGACGGCACGGGAGCCTCGGCGTGGCAGCACGAGGCGCGCACGCAGCTCGCGGCGGGAGTCATCGGCGACGTGTACATGGCGCGTGGCCTCTGCTTCAAATGGCGCGACACGATCGGCCGCGCGACGGAGGAGCCGGTGCCGCCCGGCGTCGACTACGACCTGTGGACCGGCCCGGCGCCGGTGCGGCCCTTCACGCGGAACCGGTTCCACTACAACTGGCACTGGCAGTGGGCCTACGGCAACGGCGATCTCGGCAACCAGGGGGCTCACCAACTGCACGCGGCGCGTACCGTCATGGGCGTGAAGTACCCCACGAAGATCAGCGCGATGGGCGGACACTTCATGTTCGACGACGACCAGGAGACGCCCAACACGCTGGTCGCGACCTTCGAGTTCGAGGACGGCGGCCGCAAGAAGATGCTCGTCTTCGAGGTGCGCCACTGGATCAGCAACAACGAGGCCGGCATCGGCGCGCGGTCCGACGCCCAGGCCGGCGCGGCGGCGGGGCAGCCCCAGACCGTCGGCAACATCTGGTACGGGTCGAAGGGCTACCTGGCGACGGCGCCAGGCGGGTGGCGGACGTTCATGGGGCAGGAGCAGGCTCCCGGTCCCGTGGCCCAGGCCGGGGCGGGCGTCGGGGGCTTCGTCAACTTCATCGACGTCGTCCGCAGCCGGAAGCGCGAGGACCAGTTGGCCGAGATCGAGGAGGGCGCGATCTCCACGATGTTGATTCACCTCGCCAACATCTCGTACAGGACCGGCAGGACGCTGTCCTTCGATCCGGTCACCTACAGCTGCACGGGCGACGCGGACGCGACGGCGATGTTCGCCCGTGCCGAGACGCGCGCGCCGTTCGTCGTGCCGCGCGTCACGTCTGCGCGGACCGAGTAGCGCCCGACACGGCAGGCCGGTCGCCGTCCGGCGTCAGCGCGGCATCGGCCCGGCGGCATCGGCCTGGCGGGGCGCCCTGGTCGTCGCGGGCCTCTGGTCGAGGCGCCTGCTGGAGAATCTGCGATGGCCGGCCGGTGAGCGCGGGACGCGCGAGGGCCGGAAATGGGGAGGGATGGCGTCGACTGCCGTCGGGCAGCCGACGCCTTAGTGGAAGATTTGCGTATGGTCCGGGCGCTCGACGGGCTCACCGAACTGGTCGAGCCACACGGCGCCGCCCTGCTGGCGCGCCACGAGCAGGCCCAGGGAAATCGCGGCAAACCGGTCTGAAAACCGCTGGTCGAGGAGCGGACGGTCCGCGTGGTCGACCACTATCCACTGGTCGCCTTCGGCGCGGACGGCTACGTCGGCGTAATTGAGAGATCGAGACATGTCGTGTTCGCTAAGCATGAGGCGTGCCACATTTCCGGGGACATCCCGTCTGGCCGCCCGTTGCGTGCTCAGGCATCATCAGACTGCGATCGTGCCCAACTGGTTCCCTGTCGCATACTAGACCTTGGCGTGTCCACGGGTGCCGGCCCGTTTTCCCGCGACCGCCGCTCCATTTCCTTTGACCCGCTTTCCCACACGCGTCTGGCAGACCATCCGCCGCCATGACCTCCTCACCGAGGGGGATCGCGTGCTCGTGGCCGTTTCGGGCGGGGCCGACTCGGTCGCCCTCCTGGTCGTACTTGCCGCGCTGGCACCGCGCGCCCGGGCGCGCCTGGCCGGGCTGGTCCACGTCCATCACGGCCTCAGGGGACCCGAGGCCGACGCCGATGCCGCCTTCTGCGAGCAGCTCGCGGCCGCGGCGGAGATTCCGTTCGACCGTGTCGACGTCGACGTCGCGGCCGAGTCCGCTCGCCGGCGCTGGTCCCTCGAGCGGACGGGACACGCCCTGAGGCACGCGGCGTTCCGCCTCGTGGCCCGGCGGCGGCACGCCACCCGCATCGCGCTGGGGCACACCCTCGACGACCAGGCCGAGACGGTCGTTCTGCGTTTCCTCCGGGGCGCGGGCACCCGCGGGCTCGCCGGGATGTGGCCGAGCCAGGGCTCCCTGATCCGCCCCATGCTGGAGGTTCGCCGGACCGACGTGGAACATTACCTCTCCGAGCGTGGTCTCAGATGGAGGGACGACGCGTCCAACATGGACCGTGGGATTCCCCGCAATCGCGTCCGCCACGAGGTGCTGCCGGCCCTGATCGCTGTCGCGGGGCCACGGCTGCCCGAACGGCTGGCCCGGCAGGCCGACGCCTGGCGCGACGATGAACGGTGGCTGTCGGCGTGCGCGGCCGTCGAACTGCCGTCGGTGCTGATGCCCCACGGCGACCGCGGCTGGTTGCTCGATCTGCCCCGGCTGGACGCCGTGCCGCCGATGTTGCGGCGGCGGGTGCGGCTGGCGGCGCTGGAGCAGATGCTTCCGCGGGGCCGGGTGACGCTGGCCCTAGTCGAGGGACTCGCGCGGCTGGAGACGATGCGGGGCGACCGGCGGGTCCGGCTCGGTCCCCTCACTGTGTGGCGGCAGGGCACGCAACTGCGTCTGGTGGCCGGTGCGGCCGCCTCGGCCTCGCCCGAGCCGGCTGGGTTCGAGACCCGCGTGCTGGCCGTACCGGGATCGGTCGCCATCGGTGTGCAGGATTTACGCATCGATGCGTCGGTTCTCCGACGCGACGCGTGGGAGGCCGACGCCGGGCGCGAGCAGGACGGTGCCTGCGTGGCGCTCGATGCCGAGCGGACGGGGGGCGTGCTCGTCGTGCGGGCGAGGCGCCCGGGAGACCGGATGCGGCCGAGAGGGGCCGCGGGTAGTCAGAAGATCCAGGATCTGATGGTGAACCGGAAGGTTCCCCGCCAGGACCGTGGCCACGTCCCCATCGTGACGACTCAACAGGGACAGATTGCGTGGGTGGTTGGCCTCGCAGTCGGCGAGGACTTTGCAGTCCAACCACAGACGACCGCCGTGTTACTCTTGCAGGTCACGCGGTCAGGAGGAAAGGCTTGAACTCGGCGCTCAGGAGCCTGCTTTTCTGGATGGTGCTCGTCATCGTCGGGGTCTTGATCTGGAACTTCTCCACGACGTTCCAGGCTCGCGAAGACGTCATCCCATTCAGTGCGTTCGTTCAGCAGCTCGACACGAACAAGATCGACAAGGTCACCATCACCGGCCAGGAGATCGTCGCCACCTACAAGGACGGCGAGCGGTCGCGCACGTATGCCCCGAGCCAGTACGAAGGCCTGGGCAACAAGCTGGTGGCCAACAAGGTCGAGGTGACCGCCAAGGAGCCGACGGGCAGCCCGTGGGGGATGTTCCTCTACACCTGGGCGCCGATCCTCCTGATGATCGGGTTCTGGATCTTCTTCATGCGGCAGATGCAGAGCGGGGGCAACAAGGCCCTGTCGTTCGGCAAGAGCCGCGCGAAGCTGTCCTCGGGATCGCAGAAGAAGGTGACGTTCAAGGACGTCGCCGGCGTGGACGAAGCCAAGGAAGAGCTTCAGGAGATCATCGACTTCCTGAAGGAGCCGCAGAAGTTCCAGAAGCTGGGCGGGCGGATCCCGAAGGGCGTGCTGCTCATCGGCCCGCCCGGCACCGGCAAGACCCTGCTGGCGCGTGCGGTGGCCGGCGAGGCCAACGTGCCGTTCTTCTCGATCTCCGGCTCCGACTTCGTGGAGATGTTCGTCGGCGTCGGCGCGAGCCGCGTCCGCGACCTCTTCGAGCAGGGCAAGAAGAACGCCCCCTGCATCATCTTCATCGACGAGATCGATGCCGTCGGTCGTCACCGCGGCGCCGGCCTGGGCGGCGGCCACGACGAGCGCGAGCAGACGCTCAACCAGCTCCTCGTCGAGATGGACGGCTTCGAGACCAACGAGGGCGTCATTCTCGTGGCGGCCACCAACCGTCCCGACGTCCTCGATCCCGCGCTGCTGCGTCCCGGCCGTTTCGATCGCCGGGTCGTCGTGGACCTGCCCGACGTCCGCGGCCGCGAGCAGATTCTCGCGGTGCACACCAAGAAGATCCCGCTGGCCGACGACGTGAAGCTGAACGTCATCGCGCGCGGCACGCCGCGCTTTGCCGGCGCGGACCTTGCGAACCTCGTCAACGAGTCGGCTCTCATCGCTGCCCGCCAGAATCGCAAGGTGGTCACGATGAACGACTTCGAGATGGCCAAGGACAAGGTCATCATGGGCGTGGAGCGCAAGTCGCGCATCATCAGCGACGAAGAGAAGCGCCACACGGCGTACCACGAGGCCGGACACGCGCTGGTCGCCGCGCTGCTCCCCGAGGCCGAGCCGCTGCACAAGGTGACCATCATCCCGCGCGGGATGGCGCTCGGCGTGACGTCGTTCCTGCCCGAGGGCGAGCAGGTGGACTTCTCGAAGGACGAGGCCGAGTCGCAGATCGCGGTCGCGATGGGCGGCCGCATCGCCGACGAGATCTTCTGCCACTCGAAGACGACCGGCGCGCGCAACGACATCGAGCAGGCCACGAACCTGGCGCGCCGCATGGTGTGCGAGTGGGGCATGAGCGAACTCGGGCCCCTCAGCTTCGGCAAGAAGGAAGAGCAGATCTTCCTCGGCCGCGAGATCGCCCAGCACCGCGACTACTCGGAGTCGACGGCCGTCCGGATCGACGAGGCCGTGCAGTCGATCGTCATGACGGGCTACGACAGGGCCCGCGCGATCATCGAGCAGCACAAGGACGCGATGCAGCGCATCGCCGACGAACTGCTCGTGCGCGAGGTCCTCGACGCCGACCAGGTGCGCAGCATCATCGCGGGGCATGCCCTCGGCGCGCCGGAGCCTGTCGCGCCTGCCGGGCCGCCCACCGAAGCGGTCTCGGAGGAGCGTCGCCCGCGCCCGTCCATCGTGCCGGCCATGCCGATCCCCAACAAACCGCTGGCGCAGGAGTAGGAAGGAATTTCAGATTCCACCAGGAGGGCGCCGGATTCTTCCGGCGCCTTCTTTGTTTTTCCCTCCGATGCTCCCCACCTCCCGGCGCCGCTGCACCCTCTCCCTCCCGAACGGCCGTTGGCTTGCCCTGGGCGAACGGACGTTGGTCATGGGCGTCCTGAACGTCACGCCCGACAGCTTCTCTGACGGCGGCCGGAACGCCGACCTCTCCCGCGCCATCGACGCATGCCTCGAGATGGTGGACCAAGGGGCCGACATCATCGACATCGGCGGAGAGTCCACCCGGCCGGGGGCGGTGGCCGTGGAGCCTGACGTCGAGCGCGCGCGCGTCGAGCCGGTCGTGGCCGCGCTCGCGGCCCGGATTCCGGTGCCGATCTCCGTCGATACGACCAAGCCCGTCGTGGCGCGCGCCGCCATCGACGCCGGGGCCGCGATCATCAACGACATCAGCGGGCTCCGGTCCGACAGGGGCCTCGCCGACGTGGCGGCGCGGATGGGGGCGGCGCTCGTGCTGATGCACATGCGCGGGCAGCCCTCCGACATGTACCGGCACGCCACCTACGGCGATGTCGTGTCCGAGGTCGCCGCGGACCTCGCCTGGAGCATCGACGCCGCGCTGGCGGCCGGTGTACGGCGTGAGGCGCTGGTCATCGACCCGGGCATCGGTTTCGCCAAGCAGGCCAGCCACAGTTGGGAGGTCGTCGCGCACCTGGACCACCCGGCGCTCACCGCCGCGGGACTGCCGCTGCTCGTCGGCGCGTCGCGCAAGTCGTTCCTGACGAGCGCCGTCGGGGCGTGCGATCCGGTCGACCGCGACCCGGCAAGCCTGGCCGTCGCGACTGTGGCGGCTTTGTCGGGAGCCCACATCGTCCGCGTCCACGACGTGCGGGGGAGTGTGCAGGCCGTGCGGGTGGCAGATATGATCAGCGCCGCAGCCGCCGCGGGTCGCCCTCGATCGCCGGCCTGACACGCGATCGCCATGGACGCCATCACCTCGTGGATCAGCCGCACCCCGCTCACCGTCTGGGACGTCGTCGACGTCCTGGTGGTGGCGGTGATCATCTACGAGGCTCTCAAGCCCATCAAGGGAACCCGGGCGGTGCAGATGGCCGTCGGGTCGGCGCTGCTCGTCGGGCTGTACTTCGTCTCGCTCGTCGCACCGCTCCAGACGGTCAACTGGCTGATCCGCAACGTCTTCGGGTACATCGTGTTCGCCTCGATCGTGCTGTTCCAGAACGACATCCGCCGGGCCCTGGCCCACTTCGGGCGGACGCCGTTCATCCGCGCGTTCTCGCACGCGGAGAACGACGACGAGACGATCGAGGAGGTCGTCACGGCGGCCGTCCAACTGGCCGAGCGGCGGCTGGGAGCGCTGATCGTCCTCGAGCGGCAGATCGGGCTGCGGAACTACATCGAGAGCGGCATCCCGCTCGAGGCCATGGTCACCCACGACCTGCTCGTCACGGTGTTCCAGACCAGCGGGCCCCTGCACGACGGGGCCGTCATCATCCAGGAGAACCGCATCGCGGCGGCCTCGTGCTTCCTGCCGTTGACCGTCAACCCGACCGTCGGGACCGACCTGGGCACGCGCCACCGCGCCGCCATTGGCCTGACCGAAGAGAACGACGCAGTCGCCGTGGTCGTCTCGGAGGAAACCGGGCGCATCTCGATCGCGACGGAGGGTCAGATCTCGCGCGGATTCACGGCCGAGACGCTGCGCGCCCGCCTCACCCAGCTGGTACTCCAGCGCAAGCCGGGCCGCCGCGCGCGGCCGCGCCCCTGACATGGCCCTCCACCCGTTTGCGAACCTCCCGCTCAAGCTCCTGTCGCTGCTGGTGGCCGTCGTCCTCTGGCTGGCCATCTCGGGACAGAGCACCGTGGAGCGCAACATCCGCGTGCCGCTCGAGTACCAGAACGTCCCGGAGGGGATGGAGATCGTGGGCGAGCCCCCCGGATCCGTGGACGTCCGCCTCCGGGGCTCGTCGGGCAACCTGGCCAGGGTCGTCCAGGGCGACGTCGTGGCGGCACTCGACCTCACCACCGCGCGCCCCGGCACGAAGTTCTTCACCCTGAACGCCGACGACGTGCGCGTCCCCTTCGGTGTCCAGGTCGTGCAGGTCACGCCGCCGACGGTGTCGCTCGATTTCGAATACGCCGGACAGAAGGTCGTGCCCGTATCGCCCGTCATCGAGGGCGATCCGGAGCCGGGGTTCGTCGTGGGCCGCATCACCATCGCCCCGTCGACGGTGCAGGTGTTCGGGCCCATCGGCCGCCTCGAAGCGCTCAGGGAGGCCACGACGGAGCCGGTACGGGTCGAAGGCGCACGCACGACGGTGCAGGATCGGGTCACGGTGGGTGTCGAGGATCCGGCTGTGCGGATGCGCGAAGCGGCGGTGGCTCTCGTGACGGTCGAGATCATCCCCGCACCCGTGGAGCAGACGTACAAGGGCATCAGGGTCGAGGCGGCCAATCTCGGACGCGGCCTGTCGGCGCGGGTCGCACCCGCCACCGTCTCCGTCGTCGTGCGCGGGACCCGTGAACGCGTCGCAGGCCTCGACGCGGGAGACCTTCGCGCCGATGTGGACCTGACGGGCCTCGGGCGCGGTCAGCATGCCGTCCCGGTGCGCGTGCCCGGCGGCGAAGGCGTGTCGATCGAGCGTGTCGATCCCGCCACCGTCACGGTCACGATCAGATAGTGGCGGAACGAGCCTTTATGAAACTCTTCGGAACAGACGGAGTACGTGGCGTCGCTGGTGAGGCGCCACTCGACGAGACCACGATCCTCAGGCTCGGCGCCGCGCTCGTGCGTGTGCTGCCGCATCAGGGGCCGGCGCGGCTGTTGACGGGCCGCGACACCCGCGAGTCGGGGTTCTGGATCGAACGCACGCTGGCGCGCGGCGTTCGCGCCATGGGCGGCGACCTCCTGTCGGCCGGAGTCGTGCCGACGCCTGCCGTGGCGGTCATCACGCGAGCCGAGGACTTCGACGCCGGCATCGTGATCTCTGCGTCGCACAACCCGTACGAGGACAACGGCATCAAGGTCTTTTCCGGCCACGGCCAGAAGTTCGACGAGGCGCTGGAGCGCCATGTCGAGGCGCTGGTGGCCGACCCGCACTTCGAGGTGTCGGCCGACGCGTCGGCGGAGATCGAGCCCCACGACGCCGTCGAGTCGTACATGCGGCACTGCGCCGCAGCGCTCCCATTCGTCGGCAACGTCTCCGGGCTGCGCGTGGGTCTCGATTGCGCCAATGGCGCCACGACGACCGTCGCCCCGCGCCTGTTCCGCGATCTCGGGCTGGACGTCACCGTGATCGGCAACGATCCGGATGGGCGCAACATCAACCTCGATTGCGGATCCACGCACCTGGAGCAATTGCAGAAACTCGTCCTCGACGAGAAGCTCGCGATGGGCATCGCGTTCGATGGCGACGGCGACCGCTGTCTCCTCGTCGACGACCAGGGTGCCGTTGTCGATGGCGACGCGATCATGCTGATGCTCGCCCTTCACCTGAAGCAGACGGGCGGCCTGGTCAAGGACACCGTCGTGGCGACGGTGATGAGCAACCTCGGACTCGAGCGCGCCCTGGCGGCCAACGGGATCAGGCTGCTGCGCACGGCCGTCGGCGACAAGTACGTGATGGAGGAGATCCGGCAGCACGGCTACGCGATCGGCGGCGAGCAGTCGGGGCACGTCATCATCGCCGAGCACCTCTTCACCGGCGACGGCATCGTGACGGCCCTGCGCGTGTTGCGCGTGATGGCCGAGACCGGCCGGTCGCTCCGGGATCTGGCCTCCGCGCTGGTGACCTATCCCCAGGTGCTCGTGAACATTCGCGTCGGCCGGCGCGTGCCGGTGGCAGAGGTGCCCGCCATCGCCGCCACGATCGACAGCATCGAGCGGCGTCTCGGGACGGAAGGCCGTCTCCTCGTGAGGTACTCGGGCACGGAGCCGCTGCTCCGGATCATGCTCGAGGGGCGTGACCAGCGCGAGATCGAGGCCTGGGCTCACGAGATTGCCGAATCCGCCCGCGGCGCGCTCGGCGCCGGGTAGACGCCGATGGCCAGACTCTCAGTCAACGTCAACAAGGTGGCCACCCTGCGCAACAGCAGGGGTGGGGCCATCCCGTCGGTCGTGGATGCCGCCCGCGTGTGCGTCGAGGCCGGTGCACCGGGCATCACGGTGCACCCGCGTGCCGATGCGCGGCACATCACGGCGCAGGACGTCCACGACCTCAAGCACCTCCTCGAGCCATGGACGGCCGTGGAGTTCAACATCGAGGGCGACCCGCGACCGGATCTGCTGAATCTCGTCGAAACCGTGCGTCCTCACCAGTGCACCCTCGTGCCGGTGCGGCCAGGGGAGATCACCAGCGAGGCCGGCTGGCCGCCCGACGCCGACCAGAAGGACCTGCGCGACGCGATCGCGCGGCTGCGGGGGCACGGGATCCGCGTGTCGCTGTTCGTGGACGCCACGGAGGCGGCCGTCGAGTTCGCCAACAGGGTCGGCGCCGACCGCGTGGAACTCTACACGGAGCCGTACGCGCGGGCGTTCGCCTCGTCCAGCGCGCCGCTGGCCGAGACGCTGGCGCCCTACGTGCGCGCCGCCACGGCCGCGGTGGACCTCGGACTCGGCGTCAACGCCGGCCACGACCTCGACCTCGAGAACCTGCCGGACTTCGTGCAGGCGATGCCGCGCCTGGACGAGGTCTCCATCGGCCACGCGCTCATCAGCTACGCGCTGTACGTCGGCCTGCGCCAGTCCGTCCTCGAGTACAGGGAGGCGGCGGGGGATATCATTTGAATGCCGGGAATGCCGGGAATGCCGGGAATGCCGGGAATGCCGGGAATGCGGAACGGGGAACGGGGAACGGGGAACGGGGAACGGGGAACGGGGAACGGGGAACCGGCAGCCGGGGTGAGGTAGGGACCGCTCTCCGCTTGGCACGCCGAAGCCTTGGCGGAGGCGGGAGCGGTCCATGTCCTCGGCTCACTCTCCGAGGCGTCCGTACGCAAGCCACGATGTCGCCGGGATGGAGGCGGACGGCTCGGAGAGCCGTCCCTACCATCGAAGAACTGAAGCGCCATGAAACCAGAATCAATAGTCGTCGGAATCGCGGGTGCCCTGTTCGGGCTGTTGTGCGGGTGGATGCTGGGGGCCCAGCAGGCAGGCACGGCGCAGGCGCCGGCGGCACAGGTGGCTCAGGCGGGCGCGCAAGCGGGCGCGCAGGGTGCGCAGGCCGGGAGCACGGCCCAGCCGCTCGACATCGCCCGCTCGCAGGCGCTCGAGAAGGCGGCAGCCGAGCAGCCCAACGACGCCGACGTCCGCACGCAGCTCGGCAACCTCTACTTCGACGCCGAGCGGTACCCCGATGCGGCCAAGTGGTACGAGGCCTCGCTGGCCATCGCGCCGTCCAACCCCGACGTCAGCACGGACCTCGCCGTCAGCTACTACTACTCGAACCAGGTGGACCGGGCGCTGGCGCAGTTCGCCCGCTCGCTCGAGATCGACGCCCGGCACACGAAGACGTGGCTGAACCTGGGCATCGTGCGAGCCTTCGGCAAGCAGGATCTCGCTGGCGCCGGTGAGGCCTGGACGCAGGTGATGCAGCTGGCGCCCGCGGATTCCCCCGAGGCCCGAGCCGCGAAGCAGGCCCTCGACGGCCTCAAGTCCGCCCATCCCGAGGTCGGCGCCGGCGGCGCGCCGGCAGGTGGTGGGGCGGCCGCGCCTGCCGCGCCCAAGCAGGGGGCCTGACGACGGTGATCGGCTGGCTCCTCCGGCTCCTGTTCCTCTTCATCCTGATCCGGGCGCTCATGCTCCTGGTGGGAGGGCTGGTGCGTGGGCTGATGAACGCGGCGCAGGTGCCGCCCGACGAGGACGCCGGGCGGCGTCCCGGTGGTGTCGCCCGGTCGAGCGGCACCCTGGTGCAGGACCCCGTCTGCGGCACCTACGTGCTCCAGGATCGGGCCCTGACGATGAAGACGTCGGAGGGCACGGCCTTCTTCTGTTCAGAGCGCTGCCGATCCGCCTATGATGCGCAGGCGGCCCGGGCCCGCTGAGGCGGGCCGGCTGGCTGACACCCACCCTGGTCCGACGACGTGACGCCTCGCGAAGAACAGCTCCGTGCCGAGATCTGCGAAGTCGGCAGGCGTGTGTACGCGCGGGGCTATGTGGCCTCCAACGACGGCAACATCAGCGTCCGGCTGGATGACCAGCACCTGATCGCCACCCCGAAGAGCGTGTCCAAGGGCTTCATGACCCCGGACATGATGGTGGTGACCGACATGCAGGGCCGCAAGGTGGCCGGGCACCGCGATGCCTCCACCGAGCTGAAGATGCACCTGGCCGTGTACGAGATGCGGCCGGACATCAACGCCGTGGTCCATGCGCACCCGCCGCTGTCCACGGGCTTCGCCGTGGCCGGCATCCCCCTGAACAAGTCGTCGCTCGCCGAGATCATCTTCTCGCTCGGGAGCGTGCCCATCGCGGAGTACGCGACGCCGTCGACGCAGGAACTGCCAGACGCCGTGAAGCGGTTCATCACCGCCCACGACGGCCTGCTGCTGGCCAACCATGGCGCCCTGACCGCCGGCCAGGACCTGATGAACGCGTACTTCAAGATGGAGACGATGGAGCACTTCGCGCAGATCACGCTCGTCGCACGGCAGCTCGGGCGCGAGAATCTCATCTCGCGCGAAGAGGTGGACCGGTTGCAGGGGCTCCGCGATTTCTACGGGATCAAGTCGCCGGCGCCCATCTGCACGGACCCGGCCATGGCCACCGAGGCGGGCACGACGTGCCAGTTCGTGGACGCCCCGGCGTCCGATGGGCCGCGCATCGTGCCCTCCGATGTGGTGCCGGCCGGAGGCGGGCGCGGGGAAATTCGGCTAACATACCGCGAGCTTGCGGCCCTCATTGCCGATGCGGTGCGTCAGGTGACGCGCGACGCGTGAGCGCGCGCCCGACACGATGTCCAGACCCGCGCGGGCAGGCCGCGCAAGCCGGCGCGAGGCGCCAGGTGATCAGCTTATGGGTGAAGCACTCGGAATGATCGAAACCAAGGGCCTCGTTGCGATGATCGAGGCCGCCGACGCGATGGTGAAGGCCGCCAAGGTCACGCTCGTCGGCTGGGAGAAGATTGGCGCCGGCTACGTCACGGCCGTCGTCCGTGGCGACGTGGCAGCCGTCAAGGCCGCCACCGACGCGGGCGCCGCGGCCGCGCGCCGGGTGGGCGAGCTCGTGTCCGTCCACGTGATCCCGCGTCCGCACTCCAATCTCGAGGACGTGCTGCCGATCGGCAAGGCTGCCGGAAAATGATCCTCGGCAGGGTCGTCGGTACGGTGGTGGCGACCCGCAAGGACGAACGGCTGCTGAGCACCAAGCTCCTCGTCGTTCGTCCTGTGTCACCCGACGGACAGCTCGAGGGTAGCGCGCTGGTCGCCGTCGACACCGTGGACGCCGGCACCGGCGAGACGGTGCTCGTGGTGTCTGGCAGTTCGGCGCGCATGGCGGACGGGCTCGGACAGTCCCCCGTCGACGCGGCCATCGTGGGCATCGTCGACTCCGTGACGATGGCCTGATCGGACCTGATCATGCATCTGGCCCGCGTGGTCGGCACCGTCGTCTGCAGCCACAAGGACGCGCGGTTGGTCGGCGTCAAGCTGCTGATGATTCAGCCTACGGCCCGCGACGGGCGCGACGCCGGTCGCGCCCTGGTGGCGACCGACGCCGCGGGTGCGGGGGTGGGCGAGCGCGTGTTCTTCGTCCGCGGCCGCGAGGCGGCGTTCCCCTTCCACCCCGTGGACGTTCCGACAGACGCCACCATCGTCGGCATCGTGGATGCCACCGACGTGGTGGACTGACGTGCAGATCGGCACGGTGATCGGCACCGTGGTCTCCACGCAGAAGCACGCCAAGCTGCACGGCGCCAAGCTCCTGCTCGTGCAGCCGGAACAGCCGGACGGCACGCCACGGGGGCAGCCCGTGCTCGCCATCGACAGCGTCGGCGCCGGCGTCGGCGAGCGCGTGCTCGTCGTCATCGAGGGCAAGGCGGCCGGTGATGCGCTCGGCCGCAAGGGCGCGCCCGTCGATGCCGCCATCGTCGGTATCGTGGACGCGCTCGAGATCGAGGAGACGCCGTGATGCACGAGGACGAACTGCGCACGCTGATTCGAGACGCCGTCGCGCGACATCTGGGTGGCGGCGCCGGCAGTGTCGAATCCGGTGCTGGTAGGGCGGGACCCTGGGATGGTAGGCCGGATCCGGGAATGGTAGGCCGGGACCCTGGGATGGTAGGGCCGGTTGTCCCAACCCGGCCCTCACGCCGTGGTCTCAACACCTCAGCCACGGCCGTTTCGTGTTCCTGGCGCCCACCGATCCCGACGCGCCCTGCATCGTCGAACCGCACGTGCGCTGCCATCACTGCGGCTTCTGTCAGTCCTACGGACACTGATCGTCTCTGCGTTCCCATGCCGACCCCTACACGCCCGCGCGTCTTCGTCTCGCGCCGACTCTTCCAGGAAACCCTCGATCTCCTCGCGCAGCACGCCGACCTGGACGTCTTCGACGGCGAGGGCAGCCCGTCACCCGAGGAACTGGTGGCGCGCACGAAGGGGTGCGCTGGCCTTATAGCGCAGGGCACGGACCGGATCGATGCGGCCTTCCTCGATCAACTGCCAGATCTGCGTGTGGTCTCCAACGTCGCTGTCGGGTACAACAACATCGACGTGGCTGCGGCCCGCGAGCGGGAGGTCGTGGTCACCAACACGCCAGACGTGCTGGACGAGGCGTGTGCCGCCCTGACGTGGGGCCTGATCCTCGGTGTGACCCGTCGGCTCGGCGAGGGCGAACGCATTCTTCGCGCCGGACAGTGGACGGGCTTCCAGCTCGAGTTCCTGCTCGGCATGGACCTGGTGGGCAAGACGCTCGGCGTGATCGGCATGGGCCGCATCGGTCGATCGGTGGCCGCCAAGGCCGCGGCCTTCGGCATGCGCACGATCTACGTGCGTTCACCCAGGCGACCAGACGAGCAGGTGATCGGGCCCGATGGCACCGCGTACGAAGGCCTCTCGCTCGACGAGGTCCTGCGGCGCGCCGACATCGTGACGCTGCACGTCCCCCTCACGCCGGAGACGCGGCATCTCATCAACAGAACCAGCATCCGCACGATGAAGCCGACGGCCTACCTCGTGAACATGGCGCGAGGACCCGTGGTGGAAGAGGCCGCCGTCGTCGCGGCGCTCGAGCAGGGCTGGATCGCGGGTGCGGCCCTCGACGTCTACGAACTGGAGCCGGAAGTCCACCCGGGCCTCCTGAAGTTCGAGAACGCCTTCCTCATCCCGCATCTCGGGAGCGCCACGCGCGAGACACGCACGGCGATGTGCAACCTCGCCGCGCGCAATCTCATCGAAGTGATGGAAGGCCGAGCGCCGCTGACGCCGATCCCGGGTTCGTACCTGGGCTGATGAACGCCGCATGCCGAACCGACGAGCCCCGCGCGATACGCCGCCCCGCGCGATACGCCTCGCCGCGCGATACGCCGCGCCGCGCGATACGTCGCCCCGCGCGACACGCCGCCCCGCGCGATACGCCGCCCCGCGTGATACGCCGCGCCGCGCGATACGCCGCCCCGCGTCGATACGCCGCGCCGCGTGATACGCCGCCCCGCGCGATACGTCGCCCCGCGCGACACGCCGCCCCGCGCGATACGCCGCCCCGCGGCGATACGTAGCCGCCGGACTTGTCCGGCGGCGGTCAGCCTCCACCGTTTCGTAGGCGCCGCCCGCGGGACAAGTCCCGCGGCTACGAACGGCAAGGCTGGCGGCGCCGGCGCCATGGATCACTTGTCCGGCGGTCACCGCCGGATCCGGGACCGGAAAATGGACGAACGCCGAACGTAGAACGCCGAATGTTCAAGACGACCCGCGCTGTCCCCGTGCCGACGCTGCGACCCGCGTTGCCCGTTGCGCCGACCCTGAAGCGGCTCGGCGTGGCGATCCGGTCGCTGGAACTCCCCGCGATCGAGAAGATCGCCGAGGAGCAGATGGGCGACGCCTTTCAGGTTCTCGTGTCGACGATGCTGTCGGCGCAGACGAAGGACCCGGTCACCCTTGCGGCGTCGCTCAGGCTCTTCGCCGTCGCTCCGGATGCGGCCTCGCTCGCCGCGCTGTCCACGCGCCGCATCGAGACGCTGATCTACCCGGTGAGCTTCTACCGCACCAAGGCCGTGCACGTGAAGGCCACGGCGCGTCTCCTCGTGAAGGACTTCGGCGGCCAGGTGCCGACGACGATGGAGCAGTTGCTCACGCTTCCGGGAGTGGGACGCAAGACGGCGAACCTGACGCTGATCGTGGCCTGCCGCAGCCAGGACAACATTTGCGTCGACACGCACGTTCACCGCATCGCGAACAGGTTCGGCTGGGTGCGCACCCGCACGCCGGAACAGACCGAGCGCGCGCTCTACGACGTTGCCCCCCGCCGGTGGTGGGCGTCGATCAACCTGCACCTCGTCACGTGGGGCCAGCACGTGTGCCGGCCGGTGTTCCCCACGTGCGGACGGTGCATCCTCAACGACACCTGCCCCAAGCTCGGGGTGGTCCGGGAGGGACGTGTCGCATGAATCCAGACCGCCGCATACTATTGGGGCTCGGGTCGATGACAGCCATGATCGCCGCGGCCCCACGACGCGCGGCGGAGGCGCAGGCGCCAGCGCAATCGGCCATGGCCGGCAAGCGTATCGTCAGGCAGGCGAGCCCGGAGAATCTCGAAAGTGATTTCGGGGCGCTGAACGACTTCATCACGCCAATCGACCAGCACTACGTCCGCAGCCACTTCGCCGTGCCGACCATCGATGTCGGTGCCTGGACGCTGCAGGTGCGTGGGGCGGTGGGCCAGCCCCTGACGTTCACGCTGGAGCAGTTGCGCGCGCTGCCGGCGGTGTCGCGCGTGCTGACGATGGAATGCGCGGGCAACGGCCGGCAGTTCCTGGAGCCCGCGGTGTCGGGCGTGCAGTGGGAACGCGGCGCCGTGAGTACAGCCGAGTGGACGGGCGTGCGCCTCGCCGATCTGCTCGCGAAGGCCGGGATGGCCACCGACGCCACGCGGGTCGCCTTCGAGGGGCTCGACAGGGGCGAAGTGAAGAACCCGCCGCTGCCCTCCGGTGCCATCTCGTTCCATCGGAGCCTGTCGGTGGAGGAGGCCAGGGCGCGTGACGTGCTCATCGCCTACGCCGTCAACGGCCAGCCGCTGCCGGCTGCTCACGGAGCCCCGGCGCGCCTCGTGGTGCCCGGGTGCTACGGCATGGCTTCGGTGAAGTGGCTGTCGTCGATCGAGCCGGTCAGGGGCACGTTCGGGAGCTTCTGGGAGACCACCGACTACGCTTACTGGGACCGCAGCTCCGGACGGCCGCTGCGGCGTCCCCTGCTCGGCATGCACGTCAAGTCGCTCATCGCGCGTCCGTCGCCAGGCGGGCAGGTCGCGCGTGGCGCGACGACAGAGATCGTCGGCGCGGCCTGGAGCGACGGCCCCGTGACGCGGGTCGAGGTCTCCACCGATGGCGGCAGGAGCTGGCAGGACGCCGAGTTCGTCGATCCGCCGACGACATGGACGTGGCGTCGCTGGCGATTCCGCTGGCAGGTGCCGTCCTCAGCGGGCCAGGTCGTGCTGATGGCGCGCGCCACCGACGCACGCGGCCAGACGCAGCCCATGACCCGCAATCCCGACTTCGGCACCTACGTCATCCACCATGTCGTGCCCGTTCCCGTGAAGGTCATTTAGGGAGGGCCGGCTCTCCGAGCCGGCCATGTCCGCGATCGCGACGGACGAACGTGAGGAGATGGACCGCTCGGCGAGCGGTCCCTACCAGCGATTTTCCAATGGCCGAACACACGGCGACCATCTCCTGGTCGCGCTTCGACACCGCGTTCACCGACAACCGCTACAGCCGGGCGCATCGATGGATGTTCGACGGCGGTGCGACGATCCCCGCCTCGTCGTCACCGCACGTCGTGCCCGTGCCGATGTCGGATCCGATGGGCGTCGATCCCGAGGAGGCCTTCGTCGCGTCCCTGTCGAGCTGTCACATGCTGTGGTTCCTGTCGATCGCTGCCAGGCGCGGCTTCGTCGTGGACCACTACGAGGACCACGCGGTCGGCACGTTGGCAGCCAACGACACAGGCCGTCTCGCGATGACCCGTGTGGTCCTTCGACCCGACGTCGCGTTCGGTGCCGGGAACATCCCGAGCCCGGACGACCTGCGCGCCATGCACGACGAGGCGCACCACGAGTGCTACATCGCCAACTCCGTACGCACCGAGATTGTGATCGCGCCCTTCATCTCGTGACGCCGCCCTGCATTCCGCCCTTCTTCGCCCTCCCTGTCAGAATCCTGCATTCCCACCATGGACCTCCAGGCGCAGTTCGGCAGCATCGACATCTACCTGTTCGACCAGTTGCTTCGCGGCCGCATCCGACCCGGGATGCGCGTGCTCGACGCCGGGTGCGGCGGTGGCCGGAACCTCGTGTACCTGCTGCGTGAGGGGTACGACGTCCATGCCGTGGACGAGGACCCCCACGCGGTGGCCTCCGTCCGCGAACTGGCAGCGACGCTCGCGCCGTCGCTGCCGGCGTCGCAGATCCAGGTCGCTGCCGTCGATCGGCTTCCCTTCCCGGACGATGCCTTCGACGTCGTCATCAGCAACACGGTGCTGCACTTCGCCAGGGACGACGCCCACTTCGAGGCGATGGTCCGCGAGATGTGGCGTGTCCTCGCGCCGGGCGGGCTGGTGTTCGTCAGGCTGGCATCGAGCATCGGCATGATGCAGCCGCTCGAGCACCTGGGTGGTCGCCATTTCGTGCTGCCCGACGGCACGACGCGCTACGTCGTCGACGAGGCGCAGTTGATGGCGCTCACCGACGACCTGCACGCCAGGCTGCTCGACCCGCTGAAGACCACCGTCGTCCAGCACCAGCGCTGCATGACGACGTGGGTACTTGGCAAGTGATGCCCGATGCCTGATGCCTGAGGCGGCTTCGTGTCCGGGGCGCTACGGCTGGCGGCTCTCGTTCTGCGCGCGCAGCTTGCTGTGGCGGTAGCCGTAGGCGAAATACACGACGAGTCCGATGGCGAGCCAGATGAAGAATCGCTCCCATGTCTGCCACGGCAGCTTGGACATCAGGTAGCCGCACGACAGGATCGCGAGCAGCGGCACGAACGGCACCAGCGGCGTGCGGAACGGGCGCGGGGCCTCGGGATTCGTCCGGCGCAGCACGAGGATGCCGACGGCCACGAGCACGAAGGCGAACAGCGTGCCGATGTTGGTCAACTCGACGATCTCGTCGATGTTGGCCAGGCCGGCGAGCAGGCCCACGAAGACGCCCGTCAGGATCGTCGTGACGTGCGGCGTCTGGTACCTGGGATGGATGCGCGCCGCCCAGGAGGGCAGCAGCCCGTCGCGGGCCATCGAGAAGAAGATGCGCGGCTGGCCCATCTGGAACACGACGAGCACGGACGTCGTGGCGAAGACCGCGCCGAGCGAGATGATCCCCGACGCCCAGTGCATGCCCCGCACCGAGAACGCCGTGGCCAGCGGTTCGGCCGTGCCCAACTGCGTCCAGGGCGTGAGCCCCGTGAGCACGACAGCCACGGCCATGTAGATGATCGTGCAGACCACGAGGCTGCCAATCATGCCGATCGGCATGTTGCGCTGCGGGTCCCGGGTCTCCTCCGCGGCCGTGGATACGGCGTCGAACCCGATGTACGCGAAGAAGATGATCGCGGCGGCGCTGCTGATGCCGGCAAACCCGTTGGGCGCGAAGGGGGTCCAGTTCTCCGGGCGGACGTAGAAGACGCCGACGGCGAGGAAGAACGCGATGATGACGAGCTTGAGGACGACCATCGCCGTGTTGAACCCCGCGCTCTCGCGGACGCCGCGGACGAGCACCCATGTGACGCCCATGACCGACAGGAACGCCGGGAGGTTGAACAGGAGCGGGACGCCCCCGATGTGGGGCGCGTTGAGCACGGCCGCGGCATTCCTGATGACGTAGGGCGCGAGGTCGGCCGTGGCGCCGCCGGCCGCCTGGTACTCGGCCAGGGCACGATAGGCGGTGCGGTAGTCGATGCCCAGCCAGACCGGCCATGTGATCCCGAATCCGCGCAGCAGTTCCTGGAAGTAGCCCGACCACGAGATCGCGACGGCGACGTTGCCGATCGCGTACTCGATGATCAGGTCCCAGCCGATGATCCAGGCGACCAGTTCGCCGAGCGTGGCGTAGGAGTAGGTGTAGGCCGAGCCCGCGACGGGCACCATGGCCGCGAACTCGGCGTAGCACAGCGCCGCGAATCCGCACGCCAGGGCCGTCAGCATGAACGAGATCACCAGCGCGGGGCCCGCGCCGAGGTGGTTCGCCCCGCCGGCTGCCGCGCTGCCGACGGTCGAGAAGATGCCCGCGCCGATGATGGCGCCGATGCCGAGGGAGATGAGTTGGACCGGGCCGAGCGTCCGCGCGAGGCGCGGCCCGCCGTGATGGTCGGCGTCACTGGTCAGCTGGTGCAGCGGCTTGACCGCGAAGAGCTGGGACACGCGCGAATCTCCTCGATGGGGGCGGAAAGTCGGCTGCTACCTTACACCACCAGCGCGCGCGTCCCGGCGTCG
Source organism: uncultured Acidobacteriota bacterium (assembly GCA_963715265.1). Classification (GTDB taxonomy): domain Bacteria; phylum Acidobacteriota; class Vicinamibacteria; order Vicinamibacterales; family Vicinamibacteraceae; genus Luteitalea. The sequence continues at coordinate 218,016 of CAVQRQ010000015.1, read as the reverse complement.
GCGGCACGGCGGCCCGCCCGGCGACGAGCGGAATCCGCCCGGAGGTAGAATGCCGGCATGACTCGCGCGCTCCTGTCGCTGCTGGTCCTGGCCGCATCGTGCCTGTCGGCCCCGGCTCCGATCCTGCGGGCCCAGGCGCCCCCCGCGGCCCCCACGATCGTCATCGAGACCGAGAAGGGCACGATCCTCATCAGGACGTTCCCGGACAAGGCCCCGAAGACCGTCGCCCACATCGTCGACCTGGTGAAGAAGAACTTCTACAACGCGCAGCGCATCCACCGCGTGGTGAAGGGGCAACTCGTGCAGTGGGGCGACAAGATGTCGCGCGACATGACCTACCGCGAGTGGTGGGGCCGCAGCCCCGGTGGCAGCAGCGGCAACCCGATCGGCGTGGCCGAGTTCGCCAAGGGCCTCCGACACAAGGCCGGCAGCGTGTCGATGGCGCATGCCGGCAACCCCGCGCTGGCCGACAGCCAGATCTTCATCTGCCTGGCGGCGATGCCGAGCCTCGATGGCAAGCACGTCATCTTCGGGGAGGTCACCGAAGGCCTCGACGTCGCGCGCCGGCTCGTGGTGACCGACAGGCTCAAGCGCGTCACGGTGAAGTAGGCCGCGCCGCGCGGCGCCACCAGCCAGCACGAATCCGGGGTTCGTCGCCGCGGGACCTGTCCCCCGGGGCAGCGCTGCGACGCCCAAGTCGGCCGGGCTCGGAGAGCCGGCCCTACCGTCCACGCCGACACCGCGGCATTCAGAACAGGCCGTCGGTCCGCACGACGCCTCCGAGGTGGGGGAAGCGCTCGAGAAAGCTGCGCGGAAACGGCGCATCCACCGGATCCCCGAGCCTGGCGCGCACCTGCGCGGCGTTGGCCACGGCGTTGCCGGCGAAGTGGTTGTTCGCGTAGAGGTACAGCTTCTTGCCGAGCGCCGCGGCGGCCTGTGCCACGTCGACGAAGGGCTCGAGTTCGTCGGGGGTGTAGAGGTAGTTGTAGCGATCCTCGGCGTGCTCGTGTTCCCACCACGTCGCCGCGTTGCGTCCGTGCAGGCGGACGTAGGCCCAGGGCCTGTCGCGGAGTTCCTCGACGAGGACGGACGGCGATTGCCAGACCGACGACCTGAATTTCGGTTCGTCGATCAGCACCCAGGCGGCTCGCGCCGCATCGAGCAGGGCGAGCGTCTCGCGCCGGGCGTCGCTCCAGCTCCGGTGCCGCAGCTCCACGGCGATCGGCGTCGCGCCAAGGGCGTCCAGCAGCCACGCGAGGTAGGACATGGCCTCCGGTGTCGCCTGGAAGCTCGGAGGGAACTGCGCGAGCAGGGGGCCCAGCCGCCTCGACTCGTGGAGGGGCGCCAGCGCGTCCAGCGCACGTGCCAGCGCGTCCGGGGATGGGTCGGGGACCGGTGGGGCATCGCGCGTCAGGGGCGCGTGCATGCGTGGGTGCGTGAACTGCTGGTGCAGCTTCACCGCGAACTCGAATCCGGGCGGCGTCCGTGCGACCCACTTCGCCGTCAGGTCGGGCGTCAGCTCGCGATAGAACGACGCGTTCACCTCCACGGTGTGGAAGCGGTCGGCGTACCAGGTGAGCTCGTCCACGCCGCCCCTGGCGCGGGGTGGCGGATACACCACGCGGGTCCAGGCCCCCCGACCCTGCGGGTAGTGCCAGCCGGAGGTGCCGATCTGGATCAGCGGGACGCGTTCGGCCATTGCTACAATTTTCGGGTGCACCTGCCAGCCCTGACGGTCACGGAGACCTACGCCTCGATTCAGGGCGAATCCTCGTTTGCCGGCCAGCCGTGTACATTCATCCGGCTCACGGCCTGTGACCTGCGGTGTGCCTGGTGCGACACCCCGTACGCCTTCACCGAGGGCCGCAAGCAGACGATCGACGACATTCTCGCCGAGGTCCGGCAACTGGGCGTGCCCCTCGTGGAGGTCACAGGTGGTGAGCCGCTGCTGCAGAAGAACGCGATTCCGCTGATGCAGGCCCTGCTCGACGAGGGCTACACGGTGCTGCTCGAGACCGGCGGGCACGTGTCGATCGCCGACGTCCCGGGCGGCGTGCACCGCATCGTGGACGTCAAGTGCCCCGGCAGCGGGGAGGCCGGGCGGATGCACTGGGCCAACCTCGATCTCCTGACCCCTCGCGATGAGGTGAAGTTCGTGATCACCGACCGCGAGGACTTCGAGTACGCTCGCGAGGTCACGGCCACGCACGATCTCGCGGCGCGCTGCGCGGCGGTGCACTTCTCGCCGGCGTGGGGCCGCCTCGATCCCGCGGACCTCGCCGCCTGGATTCTCGAGGCGCGCCTGCCGGTGCGCCTGCAGCTCCAGCAGCACAAGTACGTCTGGGAGCCGACAGCCAGGCGAGTCTGACCATGCCCGCGCCCCCGGCCATCCTCCTGCTCAGTGGGGGACTCGACTCGTACACAGCTGGCGCTATCGCGAGAGCGGAGGGGTTTCGCCTGTTCGCCCTCACGGTCCGATACGGGCAGACGCACGCCCAGGAGATCGAGGCCGCGCGCCTGACGGCGCGTGCCCTTGGGGTGGAGCGTCACGTCGAACTCGATCTCGACCTGCGCGACATCGCGCGATCCGCGCTCACAGGCGCCGGTGAGGTCCCACTCGATCGCGACGTCGTGGCCGCGCACGACATCCCGAGCACGTACGTGCCGGCACGGAACACGATCTTCCTCGCGCTCGCGCTGGCGTGGGCCGAAACCCTCGGCGCGTCCGACATCGTGCTGGGCGTCAATGCGCTCGACTACTCCGGCTATCCCGACTGCCGTCCCGAGTACATCGAGGCGTTCGAGCGCCTCGGGCGCCTCGCCACGGCGGCTGGCGTCCAGGGCACGCCCCTGCGCGTCCATGCGCCGCTGCAGCACCTGACGAAAGCCGACATCATCAGGCGCGGCGCCGCGATGGGGCTCGACTACGGCCTCACGCACTCGTGTTACGCCCCCATCGACGGGCGGCCCTGCGGCCGCTGCGACAGCTGCCAACTCCGGGCCCGCGGCTTTGCCGAAGCTGGCCTGGCCGATCCCGCCCTGGACATGCCATGACCACGACGCCATCCGCCTGGATCCCGTCCGCGCCCGCCCGACTCCACGACGGAGGACGTCCCGCGTGAGACATCGCCTCGCACCACTTGTGCTCCTTGCGGCACTTGCGACTGGCGCGTCGGGCCCACCAGGGCCTGACACGCCGGCTCCGACACAGGCAGCGCAACTGCCACCCGAGGACAGGCCGAACGTCATCGTCATCCTGGCCGACGACCTCGGGTATGGCGACCTTTCGTCATATGGCCATCCCACCATCCGCACACCGCACCTCGACCGCCTGGCCTCCGAGGGCCAGCGCTGGACGAGCTTCTATGCGGGTGCGCCCGTGTGCTCACCCAGCCGGGCCGCGCTGCTGACCGGACGATTGCCCGTGCGCACGGGCGTGTACGGGCGGGAACGGACCGACGGCAGCGCGAGCACGGGCCCCGGCGTGTTCTTTCCGACGTCGACAACGGGCCTCCCGCCGGAGGAGGTCACGCTCGCGGAGATCCTGAAGGCGCGCGGGTATGCGACGGCGATCGTCGGGAAGTGGCATCTCGGTCACCTGCCGGAGTTCTCGCCGCAGCGGCAGGGGTTCGACCAGCACTACGGGCTCCCGTACTCCAACGACATGGACCTCGCCCCCGGCGTCAAGGGCGGGCGCGACATCATGTTCAATCCGAAGTCGGAGTACTGGCTGGTGCCACTGCTGCGCGATGGCGCTGTCGTCGAGCGGCCCATCCGTCAGGAAACACTGACGGAGCGCCTGACCGACGAGGCCATTCGCTTCGTCGAGGCCAACACGGCGCGCCCGTTCTTCCTGTACCTGGCGCACCCGATGCCGCACATGCCCCTCTTCCGGTCGAAGGCCTTCGAGGGGCGAAGTGCCGCCGGCGTCTATGGCGACGTCGTCGAGGAACTCGATGCCAACGTCGGGCGACTCGTCGATGCGGTGAGGCGGACCGGCCTGGACCGGCGCACAATCGTGGTCTTCACGAGCGACAACGGGCCCTGGCGCCTGTACGACCAGCACGGCGGGTCTGCCGGCCCGCTGCGGGACGGCAAGGCCAGCACGTGGGAGGGTGGCGTGCGCGTGCCAGGCATCTTCTGGGCCCCCGGGCGGATCGCCCCCGCGACCGTGCTGCAGATGGGCGCGCATCTCGACCTGCTGCCCACCATCGCCGGCCTGACTGGCGCGTCGATGCCCGGGGACAGACCGCTCGACGGGGTGGACCTGGGCCCCGCGCTCCTGCGCGGCGAGCCGAGTGCCCGCCAGTCGTTCGCCTACTGGCGCGACGACGAACTGATGGCGTACAGGCAGGGACCGTGGAAGGCCCACTTCGTCACGCGCGGTGCGTACGGACGGGGAGAGCCGCGCGCAGAGCACGTGCCGCCCAGGCTGTTCCATCTGGACGTCGACCCCGGCGAGCAGTTCGATGTCGCGTCGGAGCACCCGGACGTCGTCGCTGCGCTCACGTCAGCGGCCCGGGCCCACCGCGAGGGCGTGCCGCGGGCGACCCCGCTGCTCGCGGTACGGTGAGGCCCGCAGGCTGCCGGCAGGCGTCCAACAGGGCATGACCTCCTCCCGCCTCTCCCCGCTCGTCGTCGGGCTCGCCCTCGCGCTCGCGGCGCCCGTCCTGCTGTTCGGACAGGCCGGCACGGCGCATCCCGTGTCGGGCCGCATCATCGCCGGCGTGATGGGCTACGAGGGCGCCTCATGGCTCGACAGGCCGGAGCGCGAAGCAGAGGAGCGCACGAGCGCCGTCGTCAGGGGGCTGCAGCTCGAGGCGGGCATGGTGGTGGCCGACTTCGGCGCGGGATCCGGCTACTACACCGAGCGGCTCGCGCGGGCCGTGGGCCCCACGGGCCGTGTCCTGGCCGTGGACCTGCAGCCGGAGATGCTGGAGATCATCGGCCGGCGTGCGAAGCGGCTCGGTCTCACGAACATCGAACTCGTCAGGAACACCCCGGAGGATCCCCGGCTCCCGGCAGGGAGCGTCGACCTGATCCTGATGGTGGACGTGTACCACGAACTTGCGGCGCCCCAGCGGGTGCTTCGCGCGATGAAGGCCGCGCTGTCGCCACGCGGGCGCATCGCCATCGTCGAGTTCCGCAAGGAGGATCGCGACGTGCCCATTCGCGAGGAGCACAAGATGAGCGTGGCGCAGGCCGTCCAGGAGTTCGGGGCCGAAGGCTACGCGCTGGACCGGCGTGTGAACTCGCTGCCCTGGCAGCACCTGCTGGTGTTCAAGACCGGAACGTAGAACGCCGTGTCCCTCCGCCTCTACTACGACGACCCCGGCCTCCTGGCCTTCGACGCCCGCGTGATCGCCTCCGAGCCGCAGGCGGCGGGCTTTCGCGTGGCGCTCGACCGCTCCGCCTTCTATCCGACGTCAGGCGGCCAGCCCCACGATGTCGGGCACCTGCGCGCATCCGGCCGCGTGCTCGCGGTGTCCGACGTCACCGCCGACGACGATGGGAACGTCTGGCATCACGTGGACGAACCCGTCGCGCCGGGCACCGATGTGCACGGGGACATCGACGGCGTGCGCCGTCATGACCTGCGTCAGCAGCACACGGGCCAGCACATCCTGTCGGCGTCCTTCGACCACCTGTGCGACGCGCGCACGGAGAGCGTCCACCTCGGCCTCGACGTGTGCACGCTGGACCTTCACCGCGAGGTCACGCCGGACGAGTGCCGACGCGCCGAGGACCACGCGAACGGCATCGTGTGGGAGAACCGCCCGGTGACGATCCGCTACGCCGATGCGGAGGCGCTCGCGTCGGAGCCGCGACTGCGGAAGGCGACGGGTCGCACGGGGCGTGTGCGACTGATCGACATTGCCGACCACGACCTGTCCGCCTGCGGCGGCACGCACGTCCACAGGACCGGCGAGGTCGGACCGATCGTGATTCGCGCGACAGAGCGCCTTCGTGGCGGCACGCGCGTCACGTTCCTCTGTGGCCGCCGCGCGCTCGAGAGCTTCCGGGTGCTGCGCGACGTGACCGATGCCGCCGCGCGGGCGTTGTCGGTGTCTGCGGCCGATCTCGGGGACGCGGTGGGGAAGTTGCGCGAGGACCTCAGGCAGGCGCAGCGCCGCTCGAAGGAACTTGCCGAGCGCCTGACCGCGTTGCAGGCCGACGCGCTGGCGTCAGCCGTGTCGGCGTCGGGTGTGCTCGCCGCGCATCTGGCCGAGGCCGACGCCCAGGGCATCAGGCAGGCCGCATCACAGCTCGTCGCGTCGCCGGGGCGCGTGGTCGCCCTGATCGGCGGACCGTCACCACATGCGCTCGTCATCGCCCGCAGTCAGGACAGGACCGACGTGGACGCGGGAGCCCTCGTGCGGCTGGTCTGCGCCGCGCATGGCGGCAAGGGAGGCGGGCGGCCCGACCTCGCGCAGGCCGGCGGGGTCACGGTGTCTGTCGATGAACTGACCCGGATCCTCGCAGGACGCTGACGGACTACGACGAGCAGACGAGCGCGAGCGCGTCCTCGACTATCGCGTCGACGTCACGCGTGGGGACGAGGAAGTTGTTCGCGATGACGGAGAACACGTACTCGCGTCCCGATGCGGACGTCACGTAACCAGACAGTGCCCGTACGTGCGACAGCGTGCCGGTCTTGGCCAGCAGGCGACCCGCGCAGGGGTTGTCCTTGAAGCGGCTGGCGAGCGTGCCATCGCTCCCCGCGACCGGCAGCGTCGCGCGAAAGGGATCGCGATGCGGCGGCGTCGCCATGGCACGCAGCAACTGCGTCACCGCGCGCGCCGTGACGAAGTCGCGGCGCGAGAGCCCCGACCCGTCGAGGCCCTGCACGGCACGTGTGTCGATCCCCAGCGTCGTGAGCGACTCCCGGAGCGCCGAGCGGGCGTCGCCGGGCGTGGCCTGCGCGGACCGCGACAGCACGCGCAACAGCACCTCGCCATAGAGGTTCTGGCTCACCTTCATGAACCGCTGCGCGACCACCGAGAGTGGCGCGGATTCGTGCACGACCGCCGGGATCGCGGCGTCCACGTCCGGCCTGGCCGCGACACGTGTGCGCCCGCGGACGTCGATCCCTTCGTCGGCCAGCGCGGCACGCAGCGCCGCGAGGAAGTACAGCGCCGGGTCTCCGACGGACACCCCGCGCTCCACAGGCGGCGCGCCCGCAGGCATCGTGCCGGTGATGGTGACCACGGGGCTTCCGAGTTGGCGCGTGACCCCGAGCGCGAGAGGCTGTCCGGCCATGACGGTGCGCCCCGCGACGGCCACCGGAATGCCGCTCGCGGCCGGGGCGACGCCGACGATCACGGGCGCGCCCGCCTCGGCGCCCGGCGCGACGCGCACCCGCACGACGTTCTCGTTGAAGACGAGACCGGAATAGGGCGCCGCGTAGCCCGCGGGCAGGTCGTCCCACGTCCACGAGTCGCCGAGCCAGTCCTCGCCGAAGCGTGAGGGGTCACCGACGAGATCGCCCTCGATTCGCCGCAGGCCCTGCGCGCGCAGCTGACGAGCCCACTCGCGGAACGTGGCCAGCGGGTCGTCTCCACGCCCGATCGTCGGGTCCGCGCCGCCGACGACGACGAGGTCGCCGTGCAGCACGTGATCCTCGCGCGTGCCCGTCGTGTAGAGCCGCGTGCGGAAGCGATAGTCCCACCCGAGCCTCACAGCAGCGGCCGCGAGCGTGACGACCTTCATGTTGGACGCCGGGATCATGAGGCGGTCCGCGTTCAGGCTCGCGAGCGCCGGGGCTGGTACATCGAGGCGTTCGAGGTGCACTGCCCAGAGCGCCGTCGCGTCCGCCGCAGCGAAGCGCGCAGCGATGGCCGCACCCACCCGCTCCTCCGGGCCCGGAACGATGACCGGGGCGCTCGCGGCTCCCACGGCCCCTGGCTGTCGGCCGGCGCAACCGGCGACGAGCGGAAGGCAGATCGCGGCCGCCATGAGGCGGCCGCGTCCGTTTCTCACGGCGTGGTCCCGGGTGCCGGCGTCGGAGAAGGCGTGGCTGTCGCCGTGGCGGGATCGAGCAGCCCGAGGATGTCGGTGACGGCTGGCGCCGTGAGTCGCGCCGCGCCGGGCTCACCGGTACGGACGGCGAACATCTGGTCGCCGGCCTGCACGATCGCGACGCGCTCTTCCTTCCCGCCGTCGTAGGTCGCCACCACACTGAACACGGGCGTCGCGTCCCGGGGTTCGCTGGCCCACGCCTCCGCTCGCATCGTGCTGAGGCGGCTGGTGATGTCGTCGATGGTCGTGGCCGTCACGCCGGGATTGGCCGGGGCCGTCTGCGACCAGGTGTCGGTGGCCTCGGCGCCCGTGCCGGTCGTCTTCTTCTCGAACGTCCGGCTCGTGTCGCCTCGCGTCACCACGAGCCTGGTCAGGTTGAACGGCCGGAACGCGAACACGTCCTTCGCGCGGTAGGCGTCGGCCTGCCGCTGGAGGTCGTCGGCGAGCGCCTTGTCCACCGTGAAGACGATCGGCCGTGACGCGTCGCGCATGTGGACGGCCGTCTCGCCGCTGGGACTGCCGAGGAACACCTGCGCGAGCGTCGTGCCGGCGCCCGTGGCGGTCACCGTCGTCCGCGCCGGCTGCAGGCCGTACACGTCGAGCGTGGCCGGCTTGTCGGCGACGATGGCCTGCATCTGGCCGGAGGAGAGTCTGGTGAGCAGAAGATCCGACCTCGGCGCTGTCGGCGCGGGCCTGGACGGGCTGCACGAGCCGCCAGTCGGTGCCGTCCTTCTTCAGCTCGATCGTGCCGGGCGCGCCGATGATCGCGAGATGGTCGATGGCCTCACGGTCCACCGAGACGATGGCCTTGTTGCGCAACTGGAAGGTCGTGCGATCGAGGCTCTGCTCGAGCCAGCTCGGAACGGTGAAGACACGGGGTGCGTCTTCGAGCTTGGCGTACGTGTCGCCGCCGGTGGCGGTCTTGGCGCCGAGCAGCAAGGTTCGCGACGTGCTGCCCGCCGTGAAAGCCAGGCGGATGCGGGGCGCGTCGAGGCCGAAGGGCTCGAGGCTGGCCGGCTTCTCGTCGATGACGCGGGTGAGATCGAGGGTGGCGATGTTGCTCGTCACGCCCGAGACTTCCGTGGCATCGGCCTGCACCTGCACGGGCGCCTCGATCGTCCAGCCAGCGCCGGCCTTCTTCAGCGTCGTCACGTCGCCGTTGGAGGCCGTCAGCGTCAGCGCCGAGATCTGATCGGCCTCGAGGGCCGTGAACACCTTCTCGGCCTTGGGCTCGTCGTCTCCCGGATCGCGCTTCATCTCGACGAACCAGATGTAGGCGCCGAGGGCTGCTGCCAGTGCCAGCAGCACGAGCGTGGAACGTCCGCGCTTCATCCCCGCCTCCGGCTCCAGGTCCAGATCCCGAGGGCCGCCACGGCGAGCGGCAGGCCCAGCACCGACAGGTAGAGCACCCGGCGCTGCTGGTCCTCCGTCATCGTCACGCGCCTGTCACCGGCCTGCTTCGGCCGGATGGCGATCAGGTTCTCCTGCTGTGCCGCCCAGTTGACGGCGTTCAGGAACAGGTCGCGGTTGCCCTGTGTGCCGAGCACGGCGTTGCTCGCGAAGTCGGAGTCGCCGATCACGACGACGCGGGTCTGCGGCTTGCGCGGCGTCTCGGGCGCCGGTTGTCCGGGCGCTGGCGGTGGCGGCTCCGGCGTGGCCGGGGCGCCTGGCGCGTCGATCCCGATCGCGGCCGCGAGCGTGACGGGCCCCTCCTTCTCGCCGGCGCTCTCATCGCGTGCGACGGGTGAGCCGGCGAACACGGCAGCGAGGTCGGTCTCTGCCCACGACTGCGCGCTCGTCGTGGCGATCGGCTGTGCCGTCCGTCCGCTGGTCCCGCCTTCGACGGGCGTCACCGACCGTGCCAGCGGAAACGCCGTGATGAGGCCGAAGTTCTCGGTGATGGGGTGGTCGGGGTACGTGGCGACCACGGGCACCGAAGGGCCGGCACCGAGCAACTGACCGACGCTGCTCACGTCCACGACGACGTTGTTCCCGACGTCGATGCCCCACGCCCTCGCGAGCCCGATCAGGCCAGTCAGCGGCGCCGCCTCGGCGCCATCAGGCGGATCGAGCATCAGGAGCAGCTTGCCGCCCTTGTCGAGGTACCGCTGCAGCATGTCGATCTCGGGCTGCAGGAAGTCGGTCTTCGGCCCGGCGACCACGAGGACGGCGGCGTCGGTGGGCACCTCCTGCTGCTGCGCGAGCACGACCTTCTCGACCGAGAAGTTGTCGCGCTGCAGGGCGGAGGCGATGGCGTTGTAGCCCGAGCGCTCGTCTGCGCTCGCCGTGTCGCGCTCGCCGTGGCCCTGCGTGAAGTACACCTTCTTCTCGCCGCCCTCGACGGCCTTCACGATCGCGTTGGTGATGTCCTGCTCGGTGTCGGTCGTGATGCGCTCGATGCGGCCGTTGTGGTCCACCGCAATCGTGCCGTACTGCTGCACCTGCCACTGGCGCGCGACGGCCGGCTGCTTGTCGGGGTCGATGTACTCGACCTTCACCTGCGAGCTCGCATAGGTGTAGCCCTCGAGGCGATCCCGGAAGCGCTGGAACTCGGTGTCCTTGGCGAACACCTTCACGTTGACGGGCGCCTTCAGGCTTTCGAGCACCTTGCGGCTCTGGTCGGAGAGCGTGAACTGTCCGCCCTCGGTGAGATCCCAGCGCTTGTGCTGGCGGCCGGCGACGTAGTTCACGCCGACCAGGATGGCGAGCAGCAGCAGGACGCTGGCCGACGTGAGGGCGCCGGCGCGCGTGCCGCGCCGCGAGAACATCGCCGCGAACTCCCGCCACTGCGTGGCCAGGTAGGCGAGCACGACGACGAGGCCCGCGAGCGCGAGCCGCTGCCAGAGCTGCTGCTGTTCGGGACGGACGAAACGGAGGGCCACGGCGGCAGCCACGAGGGCCGTGCCGATCCAGCCGAGGACGTTGACGAAACGGGTCATGGCAGTGCGTCTCCGGACCGGGTTACCCGCGCCACCGGTCGGCGTCGACCGACCGGGCGGTGAGGAAGAGGCCGAACGCAATCACGCTCAGGTAGTAGACGACGTGCTGCGTGTCGATGACGCCCTTCGAGAAGTCCTCGAAGTGCTGGAACACCGACAGGGCCGAGACCACGGCGCGGCCGATCGGGCCGGCGCCCTCGCCGACCCACGCCACGAGCAGCAGCATGAGCAGGACGGCGTACGTCAGCAGCCCCGCCACGATCTGGTTGCGTGTGAGGTTGGAGAGGAACAGGCCGATCGCGATGAAGCCGCCGCCGAGCAGCAGCAGGCCGAGATAGCCGGTCACGATGGGCGCGACCTCGGGGTCGCCGTACGCGAAGAGCCAGATCAGGTTGAGCGCGCTCATCCCGATCATCAGCGCGTAGAGCGCGAATGCCCCGAGGAACTTCCCGATGACGATCTCCCAGTCGGTGATCGGCGAGGTGAGGAGCAGCTCGATGGTGCCGCTGCGCTTCTCCTCGGCAAAGGTCCGCATGGTGAGCGTGGGGATGAAGATGAGGATGATGATGCCGGCCTGCAGCAGCAGCGGGCGGATCAGCATCTCGTTGACGTTGAGTGTCTGCGGGCCGCCCATGCCGAACTGCTGCATGCGGAGGCTCTGCTCGCTGAAGAAGCTGAGGAAGCTGTAGAACATCCAGCCGAAGATCAGCGCGAACAGGCCCACGAGCATGTAGGCGATCGGCGACGCGAAGTAGCTGTACAGTTCGCGGCGCGCGATGGCGAGGGTGTTACGCACGGGCCACCTCCTGTTCGGGCGCGTCGGAGGTCGTGAGCTGCAGGAAGATCTCCTCGAGGCTCATGCGCATCGGCCGGAGTTCGACGAGGCCGAACCCCGCTCCGACGACGGCCTGGGCAACGGCCCGCCGCACGTCGAGTCCCTTCTCGCTCTGCACCTCGAACCCCGTCAGCGCGCCGTGGTGCGCGGCCACCGCGACGGCCGTGACGCCCGGCACGGCGGCGAGCACCGGCTGCGCGTCGGTTCCCTGCGCGTCGACCTCCACGTAGACCGAGGCGGCGCCGCGCAGGCGCGCCGTGAGGTTTTCGGGGGAGTCCTCGGCGACGACCTTGCCCTTGTTGATGATCACCACCCGCTGGCAGGTCTGCGCGACCTCGGGGAGGATGTGCGTGCTCAGCACGACCGTGTGGTCCCCGGCCAGACTGCGGATCAGCTCGCGCGTCTCGATGATCTGCTTGGGATCCAGGCCCGCCGTCGGCTCGTCGAGCACGAGGACGTCGGGGTTGTGGATCAGGGCCTGCGCGAGGCCGACGCGCTGCTTGTAGCCCTTCGAGAGCTTGCCGCAGTGCCGATGGGCCATGTCGTCCACGTGGGTGCGCCGCATCACGGCCGCGACCCGGCTGTTCTGCTCGCCCGCTGGCACGCCCTTGATGCGCGCCACGAACCGCAGGTACTCGCGCACGGTCATGTCGGGGTAGAGCGGCGGTGTTTCCGGCAGGTAGCCGATCCGCTGCTTGGCCTCGACTGGCTGGTCCTGCAGGTCGAATCCCGCGACGCGCGCGTGGCCCTCGGTGGGCGGCATGTACCCGGTCAGGATGCGCATCGTGGTGGTCTTTCCGGCGCCGTTCGGCCCCAGGAACCCCAGGATCTCGCCTTTCCCGACGTTGAAGCTCACGCCATCGACCGCCGTGAAGGGGCCGTAGCGCTTGGTGAGCTGCTGCACCTCGATCACCGTTGTGTCTCCAGGCTTCGTCCGCCGCCGGCCCAGGCTGGCGGCGGAACATCCGTGACGGGTTGTCCGGTCCGTCGGTCGACTGCCAACCCCACATGGTAGAGAGGGCGGGCACCCCGGTCAATCCTGGTCGTGCTAACCTCTGAGCAGTTGTTCATATGTCACAGCACACGCCCGACGTCGTCCGTCCGTCTCGACTCCCGGCGCCAGCCGCTCAGGTTCGCCGCCGCCCCGTCAGGCCCGCCCAGCCGGCCCTGTCGGCGGAGGCGGCCCAGGCCCTCGCCGACACGTTCCGCGTGCTGGGTGACCCCACGCGCATCCGCCTCATCGCCGCGATGGCGCTCTCGGAGCGCTGTGTCGGCGACCTCGCCGCGCTCGTCGGGATGAGCGAATCGGCTGTCTCGCACCAGCTCCGACTGCTCCGCGCGACGCGCCTGGTCCGCACGCGCCGCGCGGGTCGGCAGATCTTCTACACGCTGGACGATGGGCACATCCTCGCCCTGTTCCAGCAGGGACTGAGCCACGTGCACGAGCCGTCCGCCTCCGCGACGGCGGCGCTGCGGCGAGGGGAGCCAGGGGACGGGCGATGAACGCACCGGCATGCCCCCGCTGCGTCGATCACAGGACCGTGACGTTTCACGTGGCCGAGATGGACTGCGCCCATGAGGTCGCGATCCTGGAGAAGCGGCTCGGCACGCTCGACGGCGTGATGACGCTCGAGACCGACGTGCTGTCGCGGCAACTGCGCGTGCACTTCGATGGGGCGTCGACGACGGCGTCGGGCATCGCGGAGGCCGTCGCGCAGACAGGCATGCGCGCCTGGCCGCTGACGGCGCACGGCGAGGCGCCGCGCATCGAGACGGGTATTCCCTGGGCCATCGTTGGCGCCGCCGTGGTGTGCACGATCGCCGGCGCACTCTGGTTCGTCGATGCCGGCGACATGTGGGTGCGTCTGGCGCTGCTCACGTCCATCGTTCTCACGGCGCCGGGTACGCTGCGGCGCGCGTGGCAGGCCGTGCGCGGCCGGCGGCTCGACATCCACGTCCTCATGACCATCGCCGTCGCCGGCGCGCTGGCCATCGACGAGTGGTTCGAGGCGGCCACCGTCCTGGTGCTCTTCGGCATCGCCCAGGCACTGGAGGCCAGGAGCCTGGCACGTGCGCGCCGCGCGATCGCCGACGTGATGACGGTGACGCCGTCCACGGCCGATCTGCTCGACGAAGGCCGCACGCGTGCGGTGCCGGTCGAACAGATCGGCATCGGTCAGCGCGTCTCCATACGCCCAGGGGCGCGTGTGCCGCTCGACGGGACGGTCGTGTCCGGCGAGAGCACGATGAACCAGGCCCCCGTGACGGGCGAATCGGAGCCCGTGCTCAAGGTCGCCGGTGACGTCGTGTACGCCGGATCGGTGAACGGCGAGGGCGCACTCACGGTCGACGTCACGCGTCTGGCGTCGGATTCGACCGTTGCGCGCATCGTGCACCAGGTGGAGCGTGCCCACGCGTCGCGCGCGCAGGTGCAGTCCACCGTTGACCGATTCGCCGCCGTGTACACCCCCATCGTGCTGGTGCTGGCCGCGGGCATCGCCGTCCTGCCACCGCTGCTGTGGGGCGCGTCGTGGTCGTCATGGATCGAACGCGCCCTGGTCCTGCTGGTGGTCGCCTGTCCGTGCGCCCTCGTGATTGCGACACCGGTGGCCATGGTGTCGGCCCTGTCGGCCGCCGCTCGCCGGGGCCTGCTGCTCAAAGGTGGCGCCGTGCTCGAACGCCTCGCCGCGATCCGTGTCGCGGCGCTCGACAAGACGGGCACGGCGTCGGAGGGCCGGCTTCGCATCGTGTCGGTGACGCCGATCGGCACCTTCCCCGAGGCACGTGCGCTGCAGCTCGCCGCGTCGGCAGAGGCGAGCGTGCATCATCCCCTGGCGCAGGCCATCGTCGCGCTGGCCGACGATCGCGGCATTGCGCCGCTGCCAGCGACGTCCACGCAGCACGTACCGGGGCGTGGCGCCTCGGCCGTCATCGACGGGCATCTGGTGCGAATCGGCCGGGCCGACTGGCTGGCGACCGTGCTCCCGCCAGGCACGCCGCTGCCGGAGGCGACGGCCGTGCTCGCGGTCGACGACACGCCGGTGCTTGCGCTGAACGCCGCCGATCGCGCGCGAGTCGGCGCGGCGTCGGCTGTTGCGCGACTGGTCGCCATGCACGTGACTCCCATCGTGCTGTCTGGCGATCACGAGCAGGCCGTCTCGCGTCTGGCCGGCGAACTGGCTGTCGCCGACTGGCGCGCGCGCCTGCTCCCCGAGGGCAAGGCGGCCGCCGTCACCGAACTGTCGCAGCGCGGCCCCGTGCTCATGGTCGGTGACGGCATCAACGACGGCCCGGCCCTTGCGGCCGCGAGCGTCGGCCTCGCCGTGGTCGACGGCGGCACGGCGGTCGCGATCGAGGCCGCCGACGGCGCGCTGATGCGTCACGATCTCGCGCTCGTGCCGTATGCGATCGCGCTGGGACGCGCCACACTCCGCACCGTGCGCGTCAACGTGGCCCTGGCGCTGATCCTCAAACTCGCCGTCATCGCCCTCGCGGCGGCAGGAACGGCGTCGCTGTGGCTGGCGGTGCTCGCCGACGTCGGCGCATCGTTGCTGGTCGTGGCGCTCGGTCTCCGGTTACTCTCGTTCGAGGGGCAGGAGGTCGGTCGCGCCTGATTGCGACCCTTTTGCCTTGTCGCTATAATCCGCCCGTTGCAGTCGGGGACGCCGGGAACACGCCGGCCAGGACGCCCAGTGACTGCGGAGACCGTCATGTCCATGAGTGCCCCGAGCCGCCAGACGAACGACGTGCCTGAGTTCGAGATTGACGCCGTTGTCGCGCAGTCTTCCACCGCAGCCCCGTGCCTGATCGGGACCCCGCCCTTCTCACTCGGTGTGGACGCCGACGAAGAAGAGGACGACGAGGACGATGAGGACGACGACCTCGACGACGACGAGGAGTGGGACGACGAGGACGAGGACGAAGAGGATGACGACGACGAGGACGACCTCGGCTGGGACGATGACGACGACGAGGACGATCTCGAAGAGGACGACGAGTAGCCATCGTCGCCTCTGCCAGCCACCCGCCTGATCGAACTCCCGCCACCTGCCCCCCGGCAGGTCACGTCGACCGAATGCGCGGCGCTGCACTTCACGACCGACTCGTGCTGGCAGTCGCCGCGCTCTTTCTTTGCGCGCACCTCGCCTGGCTTCCAGGCCAGCTCGAGGACATCGACTCCCTCAACTTCGCACTGGGGCTGCGCGAGTACGACGTCGCGGCCCATCAGCCGCACCCGCCCGGCTACCCCGTGTTCACGGTGCTGGCTCGCGGCGTCGCGACCGTCGTGTCGCCATGGGCGCGTGAGCTCGCGACTCGCGACGCGCTGGCCATGGGGGCACTGTCTGCCCTCGCCGGGGCCGTCGCGCTGCTGCTGCTGCATCGCGCCGTCGGTCTCGTCCTGACCGCCGACGCGCGGCGGGATGAGCCGTACCTGCCGTGCTGGGTCACGACGCTGACGGCCGCGACCCCGTTGTTCTGGGTGACCGCGTCGCGCCCGCTCAGCGACATGACGGGCCTCGCTGGCGCGCTCGGCTGCCAGGTACTGCTGCTCGACGCGGCTCGTCCCTCCAGCACGTTCAGGCGTGCAGCCGTGGCGGCGCTGGCAAGTGGCGTGGCCGTCGGGTTGCGTTCCCAGGTGATGTGGCTCGTCGTCCCGCTGCTCCTGTGGCTGGCCGCGCGCACGTGGCGCCGCCGCGATGCCCGCGCGGCCGCCGGCCTCATCGCCATCGCGGCCGCGGGCGTGTGCGTCTGGGCCGTGCCGATGGTCGTGGCCACCGGCGGCATCTCTGCCTATCGCACCGCCCTGACGTCCCAGGCCGGCGAGGACTTCGAGGGCGTGCCGATGCTCGTGCTCGAGCCCGGGATCCGCCGGCTGGCCGTTGCGCTTGGCGACACGTTCGTCTGGCCGTGGGGGTGGTGGTCACTGGCCGTCGTGCTGATCGCGCTGGCGTCGGCGGGCCTGCTCGCGCTGCGTGGCCGCCGGCGTGTCGCGACGTGGATTGGCCTGGGCTATGCGCCGTATCTCGTCTATCACCTGTTGTTCCAGGAGACCGAGACCACGCGATATGCCCTGCCGCTCGTGCCGCCCATCGCGATGCTGGCGATGCTGGGCCTCGTGCACTGGACGCCGCGCATCGGCCGCGCCGTGGCCGCCATCGTGTGCGGGGTCGCGCTCGGCGTGTCGGTGCACGCGCAGCGGCAGTACGTCACCGCCGACGTGGGTGTGGGCTCGGTGCTGCGTCGGATGGAGGCCGCGGCCCGCGAGTCGAGCGAGCGCCCCCAGGTGCTCATGCATCGTCGTGTGTGGGCCGAAACACGGCGGGCCCGAAGCGTGCTCGCACCGGCGCCGTCGTATGACGTGCTCGCCGCGCCCCGCTCCCGCGAGTGGCAGGGCGGCGCGCAGGTCTGGAAGCGGGGCGCCGCGCGCGTGTGGTGGATGGTCGATCCGCGGCGTGGCGATCGCGTCGCGATCGATCCGCGGGCGCTGACACTCCGACAGCGGGTGGCGTGGCCCATGCCCGTGGCCGCGGTGCTGGGTGGCATGCGACCGCACGCCTTCGACTGGTACGACGTGGCGCCGCCGCAGTGGCTGCTCCAGGACGGGTGGGGACTCACGCCTGAACTCGCCGGGCTCACCGCCGCAGCCGGCCAGGGGCCGTCGGGATCGGGCGCCGCGGCGATGGTGCGCGGCCAGGACGGGCCGGCGACGCTCGTGGTGGGTGGCCGGTTCGTCGCGCCGGCGGGGAGCACCGGGACGCTGACCGTGCGCATCGACGACACGTGGCGGCAGGACGTGCAGGTCGTTTCGGGCCCATTCGCCGCCGTGTGGAGCCTACCCCCCGGCGCGCTGACAGGGGACGGGTATCGCACGCTGCGAGCCAGTGCCGGCGGGGGGGAACCCGCGTCCGCGACCATGTACCTGGAGCAGTTCGACCTGCAGCCGGAAGGCACCCCGGTGATCGGCCTCGGTCGCGGATGGTACGAGCCCGAGCGCGACCCGGTCACCGGACGGCAGTGGCGGTGGGTGGATGCGGAGAGCGTGATCCAGGTCGCGGGCGCGACAGGCGACGTGCGGCTCGTGATCGCGGGTACCTACCCGCGGCACTACGACAGGGCTCCCGTCCTCGAGATCCTGGCTGGCGCGGATCGTGTGGCAACGCATACGCTGACGAGGCCGTTCAGGATCGAGCAGGTCATCCCGGCTCGGCAGCTCCGCGACGCCGGGCGCGTCACGTGGCGAGTCGCACCGTCCTTCATCGCGGGTGAGCGGACTGGCACGGCAGACGCGCGCCGGCTGGCCCTCGAGATCGCGACAGTGCAGGCGCACGCGATTCGTTGACATGCCTTCGGGTCGCCGATAGGCTGTGGCGCGAGACGACTATCGACGGCGCCGGGATTCGGCTGCCGCCTCCCCTATCTCCAACCTGGAGTTTCGAATCGATGAATCGACTGCGCGTCGTGCTGCCTGCCGTCGGTTTGTGTCTGGCACTGGGCTTCGCCGGATGTGCGAAGAAGGCGCCGGCGCCAGCGCCGCCGGCTTCGCCCCCGCCAGCGCCGGCCACAACGCCGCCTCCGCCGCCGCCTCCACCACCCCCGCCGCCAGCGCCCGCACCCGAAGCGGCGCGGCCCCTGACGGAGGAGGAGGTCTTCGCGAAGAAGAGCCTCGAGGAGCTCAACGCCGAGAAGCCGCTCGGCGACGTGTTCTTCGACTATGACAGCCCGACGATCAGCGACGAAGGCCGTGCCACGCTGCAGCGGAACATGGAATGGCTGCGCCGGTGGACGGCGACGCGGGTTCTGGTGGAGGGGCACTGCGACAATCGCGGCACGCCCGAGTACAACCTCGCGCTCGGCGAGCAGCGCGCGGCTGCCGTGCGCGACTATCTCGTGAGCCTCGGCCTGCCCGCCACGCGCGTGACGATCGTCAGCAAGGGCGAGGAGCAGCCGTTCTGCAACGAGGAAAGCGAGAGCTGCTTCTCGCAGAACCGCCGCGGCCATTTCCTCATCACGGGGAAGTAGGACGAGGTCAGGGCGCGGTCTCCGCTGGGACGCGCCGCCCTACCTGCCGGGCGATGTCGTCGTCGATCGCGGCTGCGGCGGCGGCTGGATCCGCCGCGGCCGTGATCGGACGTCCGATCACCAGGTAGGTCGCTCCTGCCCGCATGGCCTCGGCCGGCGTCATCGTCCGGGCCTGGTCGTCGCGGCTCGCCGCGGCCGGCCGGATGCCGGGCGTGACGATCGCGAAGTCCGGGCCGCACGTCCCGCGAATCAGGGCGATCTCCTGCGGTGAGGCGACCACGCCATCGATCCCGGCGTCCCTCGAGAGCGCGGCGAGCCGTGCCACCTGGTCGCGCACGCCTCCGGCGGCGCCCACGGCCGCCAGCCGCGCATCATCCAGGCTGGTGAGCACCGTCACGCCGACGATCAGCGGGCGGGCTGCGCCGGTCGCTGGCCGATTCTTCGTGGGCCGCGTCCCGCGCGGCGCGCAGCATGTCGCGGTCCGCCGCTGGCGTGTACCGTCAGCATCCAGACGCCGAGACGCGTGCCCGCGCGCACGGCGCCTGCCACGGTGTTGGGGATGTCGTGGAACTTCAGGTCGAGGAACAGCCGCAGTCCCCGGTCCACGATGGGCGCCACGACGGCGGGGCCTTCGCTCGTGAACAGCTGCTGCCGACCTTGAAGCCGGCCACGTGCGGCGCGAGCCGCGCCACGAGCGCATCGGCCTGCGCGGTGGTGTCGACGTCGAGCGCGACCAGGACGGACGACATGCCGGCTCCGGGGCCTTCCTGCCCGTCTGCACGCCGCCGACGAGATCGGCGAGGCGCGCCACGTCGTGCCGCGCACAGTACGCGTCGAGGTCGTCGAGCAGCTTGCGACCAGATGAACGGATCGACGAAGTTGGCCGTGCCGACCTGCACGGCCGTCGCGCCGGCGAGCATGAACTCGAGGACGTCGTCGGCCGAGGCGATGCCGCCCATGCCGATGATGGGGATCGTCACCGCCTGGCGGCACTCGTAGACCATGCGCACGGCGATGGGCCTGATGGCCGGGCCGCTCAGGCCGCCCATCACGTTCGGCGAGCTTCGGCGGCGCGTCTCGACGTCGATCGCCATCGCCAGGAACGTGTTGACGAGCGACACCGCATCGGCGCCGGCGTCTTCGGCCGCGCGTGCGAACGACGCGACGTCGGTCACGTTCGGCGTCAGCTTCGGCATGATCGGCAGCCGCGTCGCCTTCCGCACGGC
This sequence comes from uncultured Acidobacteriota bacterium, assembly GCA_963715265.1. Classification (GTDB taxonomy): domain Bacteria; phylum Acidobacteriota; class Vicinamibacteria; order Vicinamibacterales; family Vicinamibacteraceae; genus Luteitalea. The sequence continues at coordinate 197,977 of CAVQRQ010000015.1, read as the reverse complement.
CGTCACGACGCCGTACGTGCCGGGGAGGCTGCAGCCGAACTGGATGCCGCCTTCCTTGATGTTGGGGCAGGAGATGTTCAGCTCGATCGCGGCGACGCCCTCGGCGTCCGACAGGATGCGCGAGACCTCGACGTACTCGTCGATCGTCGCGCCGCAGACGTTGACGACGACTGTCGGCGCCGAGCGCCCGGAGCTCGGGCAGGCGTTCCGCGACGAACCGGTGCACGCCGATGCCCTGCAGGCCGATGGCGTTGAGCATGCCGGCCGGCGTCTCGACGATGCGCGGCGGCGGGTGGCCCTCGCGCTCGGAGAGGAACAGTCCCTTGACGACGACGGCGCCGAGCGACGAGAGATCGAGCGCGCTCGGCGTACTCGACGCCGTAGCCGAAGCAGCCGCTGGCCGCCATGAGCGGATTGCGCAGGGTGAGCGGCCCTATCGGCGTCGTACAGGTCAGCCATCGGTGCGCCAGCCCTTCCCAGACGAGCGTACTCGCGGCGAACACGGGCCCGCGACGGCACGAGCGGACGAAGTGAGACGCGCCCTCCGGCGTGCTTCACGGGCACCACGCAGCTGTAGCAGCCGCCCATGCCGCAGCCCATGACCTGTTCGAGCGAGACCCAGACGTCGCGCCCGGTGTCGGCGGCCCGCTCGCGCGACGGCCCGCATCATCGGCGTCGGCCCGCAGGCAGTAAATCGTGATCGCCGTGTCGGCGGGCGCCTCCCGCAGCGCCGCCTCGAGAGGGACGGTGATCCGGCCAGGCGTGCCGCGGCTGCCGTCTTCGGTGGCCAGCACGAGGTCCACGCCCATGCTGCGCGAACCAGTCCGCGTAGAACAGGTCCGTCGCCGCGGCGCGCGCCGTAGAACAGTCGCAGCGGGACGCCGCGTGCGCTCAGGGCCTCGGTCAGCGTGGCGAACGGCGCGAGGCCGACGCCGCCGGCCACCATCCATGCCTCGCCGGAGGGTCCACGAGTGGCGAACGGCTGCCCGAGGGGACCGAGGCAGCGCCGAGTCTGTCACCCGGCGCGGACGTCGAAGAGCTGGCCGGTGCCGACGCCGACGCGCTTGTTGAGCAGGGTGATCGCCGGTGGCGTCCCGTCTGACGTCGCGGACGATCTCGAAGATGGAGAACGGGCGGCGCAACAGCGGATCGAGTCCGGGCCTGGTCTTGACCATGACGAACTGCCCGGGACTGGCGGCGGCCGCAATGGACGCGGCACCGAGCGTGACGACGTTGTAATCGGCCGAGAGCGTACGATTCTCGAGCACTTCGGCCTGCTCGTCCACGATCATCCCGGGCAGCATAACGCATCCGCACCATGCCGTACCTGCGACTGCTGACCAACGCTCTGGTGGCCGGTGCCCTGGGTGCAGCCATGCTCGCGCACCTGGTCCTGCTGCTCAATCCGGAGCTCCCGCTGCACCCGGGCGTAGTCTCTCCTGGGCTGGCGTCTGCTCGCCACCGCCGCCCCCCTGCTGGCCGGCAGCCTCTTCGTCGCGAGCCTGGCGCGCTACCTGTCCACGCGTCGGGGACCCGGGTGGCTCAGCCTGCGGATCCTCGCGTGGACGACGACGCTCGTCGTCGGCCTCGGCGCGTCGCTGGCGTGGCTGAACCTGTCGGCGTTCCAGCCGTCCCTCTCGCCCGCGGCAACGCGCCGCGCCGTGATCGTCACGATCACGCTGGCCAGCACCTCCGGCGTGCTGCTGCTGATCGCGCTCGTGCACTACGGCTTCGGCCGCCGGGGCAGCCGCGTCGGCGGGACGGTGCTCGGCATCGCCGTCGTCGCGGCCGTGGTGCTGCCGCTCGTCGCGCGCGGCCCGGCCGAGGCCCCGCCCGCTCCCGAGTCCAATGGTGCGCGCCGTCGATGCCTCGCTGCGTGAGCCGGCCGCCGGTCGCGTCTGGCTCGTCCTGCTCGATGGGGCGTCGCTCGACTACGTCTCGCCGCCGCGGCGCAGGGCCGACTGCCGAACCTGGGCCGCCTGCTCGACGGCGGCGCGTCCCTCACGCTGTTCTCGATCGAGCCGCGCCAGCCCCGCCCGATCTGGTCCTCCGTCGCGACGGGTCGCTATCCATCGGGGACCGCCGTGCGCGCCGAACAACGCTACAGCGGCGGATGGCTCACCCTCGACATCCTGCCGCGGTATGTGTTCGCGGATCCGCTCGTCCTGTCGGGGGCGCTGCACGAGGAGCCGATCAGTCCCGGCGACCTCCGGGGCGCGCCGCTCTGGCGCGTGCTCGACGCGTCGGGCGTGCCGGCCGTCACTGCCGGCTGGCCCCTCGCGGAGGCATCGCAGGTCGGCCGCGGGAGCGCCGGTCGGGTCATCGAGGAGCGCGAGCGGCCCCGCGGCCTCCCGCCATCGAGGCCGACAGCACCCTGCGGGACCGCTTCGAGTCGGCACTCGCCGCCGGGGACGTCCAGGTCGCGGCGCTTCGGTACGCTGCGCTGTCCGCGGTGGGGCCGGAGGCCCTCTCGCGGCCGGCTGGACCCGCGGGGCGCCGGGCGCTCGACGAGACCTACGACTTCGTCGATGCCGAAGTCGGCCGGATGCTGGGTCGCCTCGCGCCCGACGACCTGCTGCTGGTCATATCGGGCTACCGGCTCGAGTCGTCGAGTCCGTTCGCCCGGCTGCGCGACCGCCTCGTCGACGATGCCGGCCTGGCCGCCGAGGCCGACCGCTCCGACGGCTTCATGCTCGCCTACGGGCGCAAGGTCGCCACGGGCCGGAAGACCGTCGGCGCCATCGTCGACGTCCTGCCGACGGTGCTGTACTACCTCGGGCTGCCCGTGGCCCGCGACATGGACGGCTTTGCCCGCACCGACCTGTTCGTCGCGTCGCTCACAGCCGAGCGGCCCGTCAGCTTCATCCGGAGCTATCAGGTAGGGCGCGATGTCACACCGCGCCGTTGACAGGTAGGGCGCGCTGCCCCGAACGCGCCGTGCCCGCAGCGGTGCGGTGGGACACCGCACCCCACCCCTGAGCCACAGTGGCGCGGTGGTTCTGCGTTCGGCGTTTGCCGGTGCTACACTCTCCGCCGGCTCTTTAATCGCGGTCCCGTGAGGCCGCAAAGAGGTCGCCCATGCCCCAGCCCGCAGTTCCGCGCCTCCGCGCGGCGTTTCCACACTGTCCACTCGCCGCCGTGCGTGCCCGTGTCCTGGCATCGCCACGCCCGGTCACCAGGAGCCGCGCATGTCCCAGGTGATGGACGCGTCCCGCATCGACCGCACCCTCGCGCGCATCGCGCACGAGATTCTCGAGCGCAACAGGGAGCTCTCCGACATCGCCCTCGTCGGCATCCGCACGCGCGGCGTGGTGATTGCCGAGCGTCTCGCCGCGCTCCTGAAGGCGGCCGGCGGCATCACGATGCCCGTGGGCTCGCTCGACATCACGCTCTACCGCGACGACTACATGCGGAATCCCGTCGGGCCGCAGCCGGTGGTTCGCAGCACCGACATCCGCTTCTCCGTCGAGGGTCGCCGGATCCTGCTCGTCGACGACGTGCTGTACACGGGCCGCACCATCCGCGCCGCGCTCGACGCGATCATCGACTTCGGGCGGCCCAGGAGCATCCAGCTGATCGTGCTCGTCGATCGCGGGCACCGTGAGCTGCCGATCAAGGCCGACTACGTGGGCAAGAACCTGCCGACATCCCCGGCGCAGAGCGTGCAGGTGTGCCTCACCGAGATCGACGGACGCGACGAGGTCCTGCTGGAGGAGGGGGCATGACCGCGACGCCCGTCACAGCCCTGAGCGGACGCCACCTGCTCGGCATCGACGACCTCTCGCCCGCCGAGATCACGCTGATCCTCGACACCGCCGATGCGATGCGCGAAGTGGGTGAGCGGGCGATCAAGAAGGTTCCGGCGCTGCGCGGCCGCACCATCGTCAACCTCTTCTTCGAGCCGAGCACCCGGACGCGGACGTCGTTCGAGATCGCCGAGAAGCGCCTCAGCGCCGACACGCTGAACCTCGCCGTCTCCACGTCGAGCGTGGTCAAGGGCGAGACGCTGCTCGACACCGTGCAGCAACATCGAGGCGATGGAGCCCGACATGCTCGTGATGCGCCACGGCTCGTCGGGCGCCGCCACCAGCTCGCCCGGCACTGCCGCTCGCGGTCATCAACGCCGGCGACGGCATGCACGAGCACCCCACCCAGGCGCTGCTCGATGCCTTCACCATGCGCCAGCACAAGGGACGCCTCGACGGGCTCGACGTGGCCATCGTCGGCGACATCCGCACAGCCGCGTCGCTGCGCTCCAACCTGCTCCTGCTGCGCAAGATGGGCGCGAAGGTCCGCGTGGCGCCCGCCGGCCGCTCATGCCGATCGGCGATCGAGGCGCTCGGCGCCACGCCCTGCCGCGACGATCGAGGAGGCGCTCGAGGGGCCGACGTCGTGATGATGCTGCGCATCCAGCTCGAGCGGCTGCAGAACAACTTCTTCCCGTCCCTGCGCGAGTACTTCACGCTGTTCGGGCTGACGGCGGAGCGCCTGGCCCTGGCCCGGCCCGACGCGATCGTCATGCACCCGGGCCCGATGAACCGCGGCGTGGAGATCGCCTCCGACGTGGCCGACGGCCCGCAGGCCGGTCATCCTCGAGCAGGTCGCCAACGGCGTCGCCGTGCGGATGGCCGTGCTCTACCTGCTCGGCGGGGGCTCCGACGCAATGACGCACTCACCGATGACCTGCATCCTGAAGAACGGCCGCGTCGTCGACCCGGCCAACGGGCGTCGACGGCGTCTTCGACATCGAGATCCGCGACGGCGTGATCGTCACGCGTCGGCCCGGACCTGCCGTGCCCGACGGCGCGGTCGTGCTCGACGTCCCCGCGGGGTGCGTCGTGACGCCCGGCCTCATCGACATGCACGTCCACCTGCGCGAGCCGGGCCAGGAGCACAAGGAGACGATCGCCACCGGCGTCGGCCGCCGCGGTGGCCGGGCGGATTCACGGCGGTCGCGTGCATGCCCAACACGTCGCCCGTGAACGACAGCGCCGCCGTCACCCGGTACATCCGCGAGAAGGCGGAGGCCGCCGGGCTCGCGCGCGTGTACCCGATCGGCGCCGCGTCGGTCGGGTCCAAGGGCGAGCAGATGGCCGAGATCGGCGAGCTGAAGGCCGCCGGCTGCGTCGCAGTGTCCGACGACGGGCATCCGATGCCGCACGGCGCTGCTGATGCGCCGCGTGCTCGAGTACGCGGGCATGCTCGACGTGCTCGTGATCGACCACTGCGAGGATCCCGACCCTGAAGGGCGACGGCGTGGTCCACGAAGGCGCGGTCGCCTCGGAGCTCGGCCTGCGCGGGATCCCTGGCGAAGCCGAGGAACTCTGGATCGAGCGCGACATCACGCTCGCGGGACTCACGGGCGTGCCGTTCCACGTCGCGCACCTGAGCACGGCCGGATCGCTGCGCGCCGTGCGTGCCGGCAAGGCACGCGGCATCGCCGTGACGTGCGAGGTCACGCCGCACCACTTCGTGCTCACCGACGACGCCCTCCGCGGCTACGACACGAACACCAAGATGAACCCGCCCCTGCGGCCGCAGGCCGACGTCGATGCGCTCGTCGAGGGACTCGCCGACGGCAGCGTGGACGTGATCGCCACCGACCACGCGCCGCACCACGCCGACGAGAAGGCGCTGTCGTACGACCACGCGCCCTTCGGCATCACGGGTCTCGAGACGGCGGTGTCCCTCACGTTCGACCGCCTGGTCCATACCGGCCGGATCGACATGGCGCGGATGGTGGAACTGCTGTCGGTCAACCCCGCCCGCATCCTGCGGGTCACCGGCGGCGCGCTCACCGAGGGCGCGCCGGCCGACATCACGGTGCTGGCGCCCGACCTGCCCGTGACCGTCCGGGCCGCGGAGCAGCGGTCGTTGTCCAGGAACATGCCGTTCGAGGGCTGGGCCCTTCGCGGCGGCGTGGCGGCCACCCTCGTCGGGGGACGCCTCGTCTATCGCAATCAGGCCGTCGAGGGACTCGCCGCGTGGCCGTCGGCGGCAGTCCAGTGACCGTCGCCTCCCCGGAGCCCGCACACATGTCGCATCGCATCGAGGACGTCCGCAAGCGCGCGCAGCGCATCCTGCAGGGTGCCAACGTGCTGCTCGACGGGCATTTCGACTTCGGCAACGGCTACCACGGGCGCACGTACCTGAACCCGCACATGCTGTTCTGCCAGCCGTCCACGGTCTGGCAACTGGCCCAGGACCTGCTGGACGTGCTGCCCTACGACATCTCGGCCGGGGTGCAGGCCGTTGTCGGACCCGCGACGGGCGGCGCCCTGCTCGCGCACACCATTGCCGGTCTGATGGACGGGCGCCGCAGCCTCGACCACCCGCCGTGCCTCTTCGCGCCCGTGCACTTCGACGCGGAAGAGGGCCTGCGCCTGCGATCGACGTATCGCCGGATGCTGGCCGGCAAGGCCGTGCTGCTGGCCGATGACGTCCGCAACACGGGCAAGACCTTCGCCCATTGCGCTGAACTCGTGCGCAAGGCGGGCGGCCAGGTCATCGCGACAGTGCAGATCTACGACCGCATGGCGAGCGTCGTGACGCTGGACGTGCCCAACTTCGCCCTGCTCGAGTACGACGCGCGCGACATCGTCACGTCCACGACGTGCCCGCAGTGCGCGGCCGGCGTGCCGCTGACCTCGTTCTGAGACGACGACGGGGCAGGGCCGGCTGTCCATGTCTCCCGCACCTTCCCGACGGCAGGCGCCGCTGCTGCGCCTGAGGCCCGCCGACATGGCGCGCCTGCGCGTGGAACTCGATCGCCTGCACGACGCGTACAACGTGCCGGACTCGGCGGCCGACCCCGTCCAGTTCGTGTGGCGCTACGAGGACGCGCGTGACCGCGAAGTGGTCGCGGCCATCGCCTCCGGACTCGCCTTCGGCCGGCTGGCCAGCGTGCTGGCGAGCATCGAGCGCGTGCTGGTGCTCCTCGGGCCGCATCCGGCGGCGTGGCTCGAGACGTTCGACGTCGCCGACGCGCGGGCGGCGCTGGCCGCCGTCGTACACCGCTGGACCCGCGGCGACGATCTCGTCGCCCTGCTCGTCGTCCTCCGGGAGTTGCGGACGCGGTTCGGCTCGCTCGAGGGCGCGTTCCTGGCCGGGGACGACCCGGCCAGTGAGGACGTCGGCCCTGGCCTCGAGGCATTCTGCGCCGCGGCGTGCGGCGTCGACGTGCGGGAGGCCTACGGCGGCACGCGCCCGGCCCGCCCCGGCGTGCACTACTTCTTTCCGCGGCCGTCGCTGGGCAGCGCGTGCAAGCGGATGAACCTGTTCGTGCGCTGGATGGTCCGGCAGGATGCCATCGACCCCGGCGGGTGGACCGGCGTCTCGCGTGCGCGCCTCGTGATCCCGCTGGACACGCACACGATCCGCGTCGGCCGCTGCCTCCGTCTCACGCGCCTCACGAGTCCGGGCTGGCGGATGGCCGCCGACATCACAGCCACGCTGCGGCGGGTCGATCCCGACGACCCGGTGCGCTACGACTTCTCGCTCTGCCACATGAGCATGATGGGCGCCTGCGGCTGGGGACGCGCGGTGGGCAACCGCCAGTGCCCGCTCGGTGCCTTCTGCAAACCGCCACGCGCGTCGAGGTAGGAGTCCATTCCCGCCGCCGACCCCATCTCGCCGACCCCATCTCGCCGACCCCATCTCGTCGCCACTGCCGGCCCCATCTCGTAGCTGCCGGACTTGTCCGGCAGCAGCCGTGCGGTCGGATCTCGTAGCTGCCGGACTTGTCCGGCAGCCGCCAGCCGTGACACGGGACACGTCCCGCGGGCCAAGGTTCGGCATCGGCCGCAGCGTATGGCGAGACAGCGCGGACCGTCGGACGAGTCCGACGGCTACGTAGTCAGGGCGCGCTCGTAGGCGCCGGACTTGTCCGGCGCTGCCCGCGGGACAAGTCCCGCGGCTACGTCAAGGTGCGTGTTCGCGCGGCCTTGTAGCCGTCGAGTTCGTCCAGCGACGTCGGCCAGTCCTCGCGCAACAGGCGCGAGAGGGCGCGGTCGGCGAGCAGGCGGCCGCCGGTCTGGCAGGTGGGGCAGTAGTTGGCCTCGTTCTGCGCGTAGACGAGCCGCTGAATCGGCGTGGCGCAGCGCGGGCACGGCTGGCCGTACCGCCCGTGCGCGGCCATCCCCTCCACGAACGCGGTGACCTTCCCGGGGAACGCGTCGCCGGTGCGCTCGCGCAGCCGATCGATCCACAGCCGCAGGGTATCTCGCGTCGCGGCGTGCAGGCGCGTGATCTCGCCGGTGTCGAGCTGGTGCGTCTGCCGCAGCGGCGAGAGCGCCGCCGCGTGCAGGATCTCGTCGGAGTATGCGTTGCCGATGCCGCTGAACAACCGAGGGTCTGTAAGGGCGCGCTTCAGCGTGTGGCGCTCGCGTGTCAGGACCGCCGCGAAGGCGTCACGGTCCGCCGCGAGCACGTCGAGACCGCCAGGATCGATCGCGGCTAGCGCGTCGACGCCGCGCACGGCCACGAGCGACGCGCGACGCTTCGACCCGGCCTCGGTCAGGACGAGGGCACCGGCATCGAAGTCCAGCGCCGCGAGTCCGACCTTGCCGGGCACCTTTGCGCCGGCGGCCTTCCAGTGAAGTCGGCCGGCGACCATCAGGTGCAGGACGAGGAACATCGCGTCAGGGAACACGAACGCGAGCCGCTTGCCGATCAGCCGGACGTCCCCGAGCGTCTGACCCGCGAACGCCTCGAGCGGCGGATCCACGGAACGCAGCAGGAAGGGGCTGGCGAGGCGTACGCCGAGCAGCGGGTGGCCGACGCAACGCGCGCGGATCGCCTGCACGTAGAGCGAGAGGTCGGGCAGTTCGGGCATGGCGACGCGCGCCCTACCTTCGGGCGAGCGTCTCCTCGTACACCGCGACCGTCTCGGCGACCATGTGCTCGACGCTGAACCGATGGTGCACGCGTTCGTACCCGGCCGCGCCATACGCGCGCGCCCGCTCGTCGTCCTTCAGCAGCGTCACGAGGGCGTCGGCCAGTGCGCCGGCATCACGCGGCGGCACGAGCAGCCCGGTCTCCTCGTGCACGACGACCTCCGGGATGCCGCCGGTCGCCGTGGCGACGATGGGACGGGCGCAGGCCATGGCGTCGAGCAGCGACGTGCCCAGTCCCTCCATCACGGAACTCATCACGAAGATGTCCGCCGTCTTCATCAGCGACAGGACGTCGGTGCGGAAGCCGGGGAGCAGCACGTGCTTCTCCAGCGCGTGGCGGTGCACCTGCTTCGCGAGACTGTCGTGAAGTTCGCCCTGCCCGAGAATCACCAGCCGGGCATCGGGCACTGCACGCACGACGGTGGCGAACGCGTCGATCAGGTACCGCTGGCCCTTGTGCGGGACGAGCGCCGCGACGTTGAGCACCACGGGCGCGCCGTGCGGGAGCCAGAACGTCTCGCGGATGGACGCGGGTCGTGCATCGGCCACGTGCTGCAGGTCGACGCCCTCGTGCACCGTGACGATGCGGGCCGGATCGATGCCGTCGGCCTCGAGGATCGTCCCGATGGCGCCAGACGCGCAGATGAACCGGTCCACCTGCCGGTACTTGGCGCGCGACAGCCTGTTGCCCGCGAGCCTGAAGTCCACGCGGCGCGACGCGACGAGCATCGGCGGCGGCCACGGCATGCGGAAGCCGAGGGCGAGAGCGGCGAGTGCGACGCCGTGCGGGTCGTGCGCGTGCAGGATGGCCGGGTCGTACGCGCGGATGATGCGCGCCAGCTTCCAGCCGGCGTGGAAGTCGATCTCGAACCGCGGCGCGAGTGGAACGAGATCCGTGTCGTGCGGTGCGCGCCGGCGGAGTTCCCCATCCGGATGCGCCACGAGCATCGTCGGGTGCCCGAGGGCACGCAGGCCCTTCACCGTGAGCAGCGCCTGGTTCTGGCCGCCCCGCCACGTGCGCGCGGTGTCGATGTGGATGGAACGGATGGCCATCGGGGGAGTGGCGCTCACGACGCCTGGCGCCGGAGCTCCCAGAGCTTGACGTACTTCTGCAGGACGTAGACGCCGCCGAGCAGCGACACGATCAAGCCGGGGACGCCGTCGCGGAACCCGCCCCGCGCGACGTAGTTGCGGAGGAACGCCGCGATCGGGTGCACGACGAGGTGCCAGGCGCGTGCCGTGCGACCTGCCGCGTGCATCTGGCCGGCCGCCAGCGTCGTGTAGTGGTTCATCCGGGCCAGGTGCTGCGCCACGTCGGCGTACGGGCGATGCTCGAGTTCGGCAGACAGATCCGCGATGGGACCGTCCACCATGAGCGCTTCGTGCACCGGGCGGTCGTCCCAGCGGGCGCGTGTCCTGTCGTAGAGACGCACGGCCCGATCCGGGTACCAGTCGGTGGTGCGTATCCAGCGCCCGAGGTACCAGGTCACGCGAGGCATGCGGAAAGCCGCCGCGGGTGGCTCCGGCCCGAGCGCGGCGATCTGGGCCCGCAACGCATCGGTGACCGATTCGTCGGCATCGAGCGACAGCACCCAGTCGTGGCTGGCGAGCGATGCGGCGTAATTCTTCTGGGCGCCGTACGTCGTCCACGCATGCGACTCGACGCGCGTGGCGAGGGGCCGGGAGAGCGCCACCGTCGCGTCCGAACTGCCGCTGTCCACGACGATCCGTTCGTCCGCCCACGCCACGGACCGCAGGGCCCGTTCGATGTGTGCGGCGGCGTCCTTCGTGATGAGGATCACCGAGATCGGTGGTGGCACGGGGCAAGCATAACGAAAATGAGGGTAGGGCCGGGCTGGGACAGCCGGCCCTACCGATGTTGCGCGCGCGTCGAGCCGGACGGCCGGCCCCGCGGGGCTACCGCTGCTGGCCCGTCGCCGTGCGTGACACCGTGCCCTGCCCGCCGGTGACGGCCGTCGTGGTGCCGGCGCTCGTTCCGCCCTGGCCGATGGCGCCGCCGAGCGTCAGGCTGCCGGCGCCTGCGCCGGAGATCGACGCTTCCTGCGCCGCCTCGAAGTCGACGCGCGACTTCTCGAAGTCGAGGATGGCGCGCTGCTCGTTGTTGCGGGCCTCCGCCAGGTCGCGCTGCGCCTGGAGCACGTTGAACGTCGTCGAGAGGCCGACGCCGAACTTCTTCTGCTCGGCTTCGAGGCGCCGTTCGGCCAGTGACCGCGCGGCCTGTGTGGAGGCCACGCGCTTGAGGTTCGTGTTGACCTGCCGCGCGAGGTCGCGCACCTGCTGGACGACCTGCCGTTCGAGGTCGCGCAGCTGCAGCAGGTTCTGCTCGTTGACCACCTGCTGGCGCTCCAGGTTGACGCGGTTGGCGTTGCGGCCCAGCGGATAGCTCACATTGATGCTGGCCGACCACGTGGGGTACGCGAAACCGAGAACGTCCTTGATCACCTGGCCGTAGCCGATGGTGTCCTCGCTGATGATCGGGCCCGGCTGCAGCCCGTTGCCGGGCCCGCGCGTGATCACCGTGCCGCCGAGGCCCGCCAGGCCGTAGTCCACGTTGGCCGTCAGGTTCGGAAGCGTCTGGTTGCGGAAGAACTTGGCCCGGACGTCGTTGGTCTCGAGCTGCTTGCGCGCCTGCTGCAGGTCCAGCCGGCCCGAGAGCGCCTTGGCAACCGCGGCATCCACGTCGACGGGCGACGTGGCGAGCGACGGCGGGTCGGATGTCTCGAACGTCGTGTTCCAGAAGTCGGGCGTCCGTGGGTCGAGGATGAGGGCGCGCAGCCGATCCTGCGCCTGCGCCACCGTCTGCTCCGCGATGAGCACGTTCTCTTCGTTGGCCGCGACCTCGGCCTCGGCCTCGACGATGTCGATGGGCGCCATGGTGCCCACCTCGACCCGCTTGCGGTTGTCGCCGAGCGTCTGGATCGAGAGCTCCAGCGTCTGGCGCTGGACCGCGAGAGCCGACTGCGCGACGACGAGGTCCCAGTAGGCGTTCTTCACGTCGCGCACCGTGCTCACCACGGTGTTCCGGAACTGCATCTCGGTGATCGCCAGGTTGTTCTTGCTGACGAGAATCTGCTGGCGCGTGCTGTCGATCGACCGGTTCTGCAGCAGCGGCTGCGCGAACGAGAAGGTCAGGTTCCCCTGGGTGCTGGGGTTGAGGGTCGCGAAGAGGTTGTTGCTCTCGTTGCGCGTCGCCTGGTACCCGAGCGAGTAGTTGCCTCCCGTCGGGAGGAACTGCTCCACGCCGAAGAAGCCCTGCAGCTGATCCTGCTTGAAGGAGGTGGCGTCACCCTGCAGGAGCGTGTTGACGGGCTGTTCGAGGCTCTGGAAACGGAACTGGCCGTTCAGCGACGGCAACCACGTGCCGTACGCCTGCACGACGTCGAGTTCGCTGATGCCCGGGTTCATCTTCTGCACCTGGAGCGACACGTTCTGCTCCAGGGCCATCGTCACGGCCTCGTCGATGGAGACACGCCGGACGGGGCCGACCGGAGCCATGGGCTGGGTCGAGACCATCGGGGCGGGTGCGGCCGGCGGCGTCTGGGCCGTGGCCGGCACGGCGGCGGAGGTCAGGGCCAGCGCCAGGAGGCCGCGCCGGAAACGAAAGGGAACCGATGGGATCACGGACGTCAACTCCATCTCCAGGAAGAACAGCGCGACTGGGCCGTCCGGGACGGGATGGTGGTCTCCGGGGATGCGGCCGAATCAATAGACGGATTCACCGGGAAGCCGGTTCGGCGCGGAGTATACCCCCGCACGCGGCACCGCCCCCGTGGACTCACCCGCAGGCATCCCGAGACCCTCCCGACACTGCGTTGGCAATCCGCCACGGCGCAGGCACAATGCGTGGACGCCCGCGCGGCTGCCGACGGTTCCCGACGGCCCCGCCATCCACTCCATGACCCCCTTCCGCCCGCGACTCGCTCTCGCTACCGGCCTGCTCGCCGCCGGCCTGTTCGTTCCGCTCCACGCCCAGACCGCGGCGGTTCGCCCCAGTGGGCCGCGGGCCAGCACGTTCCCGCTGACCGTCGACAGCATCATGCGCGGTCCGGCCCTGGTGGGCTACCCGCCCTCGAGCCTCCGCTGGTCCGGCGACGGCGCGCGGCTGTACTTCGAGTGGCAGGCGCGCGACGAGGACGAGACCGCCACCTGGGTGGTCAATGCCGACGGGTCCGGCCTGCGCCGCCTGTCCGACGAGGACCGGCGCATGGCGCCGCCCACTGCCGGCCAGTGGGACCGCGCCCGGCGCCGGGTGCTCACCGCCGACCGGGGCGACATCGCCCTCATCGACACCGTCAGCGGCACGCGCACCCAGCTGACCCGGATGGCAGGCGGGGAGTCGTCGCCGCGCTGGGTCCGCGACGACACGCACGTCACCTTCGTCCGCGACGGCGGCCTGTTCCTCCTGCCGCTGAACGGCGCTGGCATCCAGCAGGTGGCGGAATCTGGCCAGAAGACTCCCGATCCGAAGAAGACCGCAAGCCAGGAGGCGCTGGCGCGGGAGGAGTCCGACCTGCTCGCGCACGCCAGGGAGACCAGGCGCCGCCGCGAGCGCGACGAGGCTCGCCGCGACAAGGAAGCCCTGCCCAGGCTCGAGCTCGGCCCGCGTCAGACCGCCACGGACCTGCAACTGGATGCCTCGGGCCGCTACGTCTGGGCCCTGGTCACCGAACGCGCCGAGTCGGCCAAGGTGGCCGACGTACCAGACTACGTCACCGGATCGGGCTACGTTGGCGACCTGACGAGCCGCACGAAGGTGGGTGACGCGCAGAACAGGACGCTGCTGGCCGCCCTGGATCTCGAGACGCGCAAGGCCACGTGGTTCACGCTTTCCGAGGCCGGGGGCACGGAAAAGGCGCCCCGCGACGTCCGCTGGGGCATGCCCGTCCTCTCCGATGACGGGGCCGCGGCTGTCGCGTCCGTCCGCACGTCGGACAACAAGGATCGATGGCTGGTTCGCGTGGACCCCGCCACGGGCAAGGCCGCCGTGCTGGACCATCTGCACGACGATGCGTGGGTGCGGGAGGGGTTCGGGCCAGGGCCGTCGAGCTTCGGCTGGCTCCCGGGCGGCCATCGCCTCTGGTTCACGTCCGAGCGCACCGGCTGGATGCATCTCTACACGCTCGACGCCGACGCCGGCGGTGAGGCGCGTGCGCTGACCACCGGCGCCTGGGAGATCAGCGGCATCGACGTGTCCACGGACCGTCGGACCTTCTACCTGACGACGACCGAGGCGGGCTCGGGTGAGCGGCACCTGTACGCAGTCGGCGCCGACGGCGGGCCGCGGACCCGGCTGACCACGATGACCGGGGCAAACCTGGGCGAGGTGTCGCCCGACGGCACGCTCATCGGGTTCGTGCACTCGGCCGGCAACAAGCCCCCCGAGGTGTACGTCGCGCCGTACGGGGCCTCGACGACAGCGACCCGCGTCACCACGAGCCCGTCAGCGGAGTGGAGCGCACATGCATGGCTGGACCCGGCTGTCGTCACGTTCCCCGCCCGCGACGGCACGATGGTGCCCGCGCGGCTGTACACACCTGAAATGGTGGGGGCGCGTCGTCACCGGTCGCGACCCGCCGTCGTGTTCGTCCACGGCGCGGGTTACCTGCAGAACGCGCACCGATACTGGTCCACGTACTCGCGCGAGTACATGTTCCACCACCTCCTCGCGTCACGTGGGTATGTGGTGCTGGACGTGGACTACCGTGGCAGCGCGGGATACGGTCGTGACTGGCGGACGGCGATCTACCGCCACATGGGCGGCAAGGACCTCGAGGACATCGTCGACGGCGCGAAGTACCTCGCGCAGGCGCACAAGGTCGATCCGAAGCGGATCGGCGTCTACGGGGGCAGCTACGGCGGCTTCATCACGCTGATGGCGATGTTCACCACGCCCGACGTGTTCGCAGCCGGCGCGGCGCTGCGGCCCGTGACCGACTGGGCGCACTACAACCATCCGTATACGTCCAACATCCTCAACCTGCCGCAGTCGGACCAGGAGGCGTATCGCCGCAGCTCGCCGATCTACTTCGCCGACGGGCTCAGGGGCGCGCTTCTCATCTGCCACGGCCTCGTGGACGTCAACGTCCACGCCCAGGACTCGATCCGCCTCGCGCAGAAGCTGATCGAGCTGCGCAAGGAGAACTGGGAACTCGCGCTCTATCCCGTGGAGGATCACGGCTTCGAGGAGGCCACGAGCTGGGCCGACGAATACAAGCGGATCCTCGGACTCTTCGAGAAGAACCTGAAGGACCGTTGAACGCCGAACGACCAACGCTGAACGTTGGACGCCGAACGTAGAACGCCGAACGCCGAACGCCGAACGTAGAACGCCGAACGCCGAACGCCGAACGTAGAACGCCGAATCGGTCAGAATCCGTAGCGGCCGGACTTGTCCGGCCGCCTGCCGCTGCCGCGGGACAAGTCCCGCGGCTACGTATCGCCCACCCCCTGCCCGCGGGACAAGTCCCGCGGCGACGTATCGACTACCCCCTGCCCGCGGGACAGGTCCCGCGGCGACGTATCCGATTCCACGTATCCGACTCCCGAGATGACTCCAGATTCCGTCCTCGACCTGTTCCGCCAGCGTGGTGCCCTCCTCGAGGGGCACTTCGTCCTGTCGTCCGGCCTGCACAGCACGGGCTACCTGCAGTGCGCGCTGATTCTCCAGCACCCCGCCGACGCCGAGGCCCTCGGACGCGCGCTGGCCGACAAGGTCAGGGCGGCCGGCCACGAGGTGGACGTGGTGTTGTCGCCCGCGATGGGCGGACTCATCATCGGCCACGAGGTCGGACGGGCGCTGGGCGTGCGGGCGATCTTCGCCGAGCGCGTCGAGGGTACCCTGACGCTGCGTCGCGGGTTCAGCCTCCGGCCCGGCGAGCGCGTGCTCGTCGTCGAGGACGTCGTGACGACAGGCAAGAGCACCCTCGAGACCGTCGTCGCGGCGGAGAAGGCGGGCGCCACCGTCGTGGCCGCCGCCTCCATCATCAACAGGGGCGGTGGCGACGCGCTGGCCATCCCGTACGTGTCGCTGGCCGACGCCCGGTTCCCCACGTTCGCCCCGGACGCGGTGCCCGAGCACCTGCGCGGCATTCCGGCCGTCAAGCCGGGCTCGCGACCTGGCCTGACCTAGCGTGGCTCGCGTCCTGCTGCGCGTCGCCTACGACGGCACCGCTTACGCCGGCTGGCAGCGCCAGCTCAACGGCCCGTCGATCCAGGCGGCCATCGAGGATGCGCTGTCGCCACTGGCTGGCGGGGATGTGACTGTCGTCGGGGCGGGGCGCACCGACGCCGGCACGCACGCCGACGGGCAGGCCGCGCACGTCGACCTCCCGGACGGACTCGACCCCGACGTCGTGGTGCGGGCCGTCAACGCGCGCCTGCCGCACGACATCCGCGTCCGGAGCGCCGCCCTGGTCCCGGGCGACCTCCATGCCCGGTACTCCGCGCAGGGGAAGACCTACAGGTACGCGTGGCTGGTGAGCGCCGTGGGGCACCCGCTGCTCGCGCGCACGCACTGGCGCGTGGCGCCGCCGGTGGACCTGCTGGCCATGGCCGCCGCGGCCTCGAAGTTCGTCGGCACCCACGACTTCGCGGCGTTCCAGTCCAGCGGGACTCCCGTGACGAGCACGGTCCGGACCATCACGGGAGTGGACCTCGGCGTTCGGCCACCCCAGGACATCGGGCTGCAACTCGGGGACAGGGAGCGTATCGTCGAGTTCGAGGTGCGCGGCACCGGGTTCCTGCGCCACATGGTGAGGGCCATGGCCGGCACGCTCCTCGAGGTCGGATACGGCCGGCGCGAGCCGGCAGACATCGATGGATTGCTGGCTGGCGGCCCGCGCGGGGAGGCGGGCCCGACGGCGCCCGCCCACGGGCTCACGCTGCTGGCGGTAGAGTATCCGGGCGTGGCTGCCCGGTCCCCCGGGGGCGCCGCCGAGGCCGCGTCGCAGACATCGACCGGCAGGTCGACGGACCCACAGGTCGACGGACCCGTCCCCCATGACCGGGACACGGGAGAGTAGAATGGTCAGCGGTCAATGGCGCTCGAAGAATTGTTGAGCTGGCTGTCCCCAGGCTCCCCGGATGCCGAACTGGCTCGGAGATTGGACGTCGACCGCCTGCCCACCCACGTCGCCGTCATCATGGACGGCAACGGCCGCTGGGCCGGGCGCCGTCACCTGCCGCGCGTCGAGGGGCACCGTGCCGGCACGCGCGCCGTGCGCGAGGTGATCGAGACCTCTGCAAGGCTCGGGCTCAAGTACATCACCCTCTACGCGTTCTCCGTGGAGAACTGGAAGCGGCCCGCGTCGGAGGTGGCCACGCTGATGGCGCTGTTGAAGCGCTACCTGCGGGCCGAGCTGGAGACGTTGTTGACCAACAACATCCAGCTTCGCATCATCGGCCGCACGCAGGACCTGTCGGCTGACGTCCAGCACGAGCTGCACGTGGCCACGGAGCGCACCCGCCGCAACACGGGCACCGTGCTCACCATCGCGCTGAACTACGGCGGGCGGGCGGAGATCGTGGACGCCGTGCGCACGGCGCTGGCCGATGGCCTGCGGCCCGAGGACATCGACGAGGCTCGCTTCGCCAGCCTGCTGTACACGGCCGGCATGCCCGACCCGGACCTACTGATCCGCACGTCGGGCGAGATGCGGGTGAGCAACTTCCTGCTGTGGCAGATCGCCTACAGCGAGATCTACGTGACCGAGACTTTCTGGCCCGACTTCCGGCGCACGCACCTGTTCGAGGCCCTGCTCGACTACCAGCGTCGCGAGCGCCGCTACGGCGGGATCGCCGCCGCGCCGGGGCGTCCCGTGGCTGCCGGCCGGTGACGCGCGTCCTCAGCGGGCTCGTCCTGCTCGTACTCGTGGTCGGGGTGTTCTGGGGGCTGCCGCCCTGGGGCACGCAGGTCTTCGCCCTCATCGCGCTGGTGCTCGCCCTGCGCGAGTACGACCATCTCGTTTCCCGCACCGGCCTCGACGTGGTCCCCGGCGTGTCGCTGGCGCTGTCCGTCGTGATGTACGGCGTGCTCGTCGCCCACCTGCCGGCGCACCACTGGCTCCTCATCAGCGCCGTGGCGACCGGTGGTGCGCTCGTCCTGCGCGGCCGCGTCCCGGCGCAGGCCGTGGCCGTGGCGGCGGCGATGCTGTTCCCCGTCGTGTACCTGGGCATGGGCGTGGCGACGCTGCCGCTCGTCCGCGAGGCCTACGGGGCGCCCGCGTTGATGACGCTCATCCTCACGCAGGTCAGCAGCGACACGGCGCAGTACTACACCGGCCGCGCCTTCGGCCGCACGCCGCTCGCGCCCGCCTTGAGCCCCAAGAAGACGCGGGAGGGCGCCGTTGGCGGGCTGCTCGTCGGAGCCCTCGTGCTGGCCGGCGTCGGCCGCCTGTGGCTGCCTGGGCTGCCGACCTGGCAACTCGCGGTCCTCGGCGCGTGCGTGGCGATCGTGGGCATCGCCGGCGACCTCTTCGAGTCGATGCTCAAGCGGAGTGCCGACGTGAAGGACGCCTCGGCGCTGATCCCCGGGCACGGCGGCATGCTCGACCGCATCGACTCGCTGCTGTTCACGATGCCGCTCTACTACGTGGCGCTCCAATGGCTGTGGCCTGCGGGACCGGCATGATCCGTCTCGCGATCCTCGGCAGCACGGGGTCGATTGGCGTGAGTGCGCTCGAGGTCGTCGCGGCGCACCCCGACCGCCTGCAGGTCGTGGGACTCGCCGCCGGCGGCAACGTCGCGCAGATGCAGGCGCAAATCGCGCAGGTGCGGCCGCGCGCCGTCGCCATGGCGACGCAGGCGCGCGTCCACGACGTGCAGGCCTCGCTCCCTCCCGCGTTGCGCCAGGACGTGGCCACCTGGGGCTGGGGCCGTCACGGGCTCGCGGACGTGGCCACCCATCCGGACGTGGACGTCGTGCTGTGTGCCACGTCGGGCACCGAAGCGCTCGAGGCGGTGATTGCCGCGATCGCGGCGGGCAAGCGCATCGCCCTGGCCAACAAGGAAGTGCTGGTGATGGCCGGCGCGCTCGTGATGGCCGCCGCCCGCGCGCGTGGCGTGGACGTGCTGCCCGTCGACAGCGAACACAACGCCATCCACCAGTGCCTGGCCGGGCACCCGCACTCGCTCGTGCGCCGGCTCGTGCTGACGGCGTCGGGCGGCCCGTTCCGCGACCACGCCCGTCGAGGCCCTGGCATCGGTGACGGCCGATGACGCCCTCAGTCATCCGACGTGGAAGATGGGTCGCAAGATCACGATCGACTCGGCCACGATGATGAACAAGGGCCTCGAGGTCATCGAGGCCCGCTGGCTCTTCGACATGCCGGCCGATCGCATCGACGTCGTCATCCACCCGCAGTCGGTCGTGCATTCGATGGTCGAGTTCGAGGACGGGTCGGTGCTGGCCCAGCTCGGCGTCACCGACATGAAGCTGCCCATCCAGTACGCCTTCACATGGCCCGACCGGTGGCAGAGCCCGGTGCCGCGCCTGGACTGGCGCCGCGGCCTGGACCTCCGGTTCGAGACGCCGGACCTCGACAGATTCCCCTGCCTGGGCCTGGCGTACGACGCGCTGCGGGCCGGCGGGGCGGCTCCCGTGGTGCTCAATGCGGCCAACGAGGTCGCCGTAGCGTCCTTTCTCGAGGGCCAGATGCCGTTCACAGGCATCGCCGCGACGGTGGCTGACGTGCTCGCCGACGCCGCGGGCCGGCAGCTCGACACGGGATCGCTCGCGGCCATCCGCGAGGTGGACGCCTGGGCGCGGCGGCAGGCGTCGGTCCGGCTCGGCACGGTAGAATCAGCAGGACGAGGCATCATCGCGTGACCAATCTGTGGGCGTTTCTCTTCGTCCTGGGCGTGCTCGTGTTCGTGCACGAACTGGGACATTTCCTCCTGGCGCGCTGGAACGGCGTCCGCGTGCTGACGTTCTCGCTCGGGTTCGGCCCCAAGCTGCTCAAGACCACGCGCGGCGGCACGGAGTACTGCATCAGCGCGATCCCGCTCGGCGGCTACGTGAAGATGGCCGGGGAGAACCCCGACGACCCGCGCTCCGGGTCGTCCGACGAGTTCCTCGCGAAATCCAAGTGGCAGCGCTTCCAGATCCTCATCGCCGGCCCCCTGATGAACCTGCTGCTGGCCGTCGGGGTGATGACCTTCGTCATCTGGAACGGCGCCACCGAGCCCGCCTTCGAGCAGCGCGCGCCTGTCGTCGGGCGGGTTCTTCCCGACTCGCCGGCCGAGAAGGCCGGCATCAAGGCCGGCGACGTCATCGTCTCGTTCGCCGACAGGGACGTGGAGACCTGGCAGGGACTCCAGATGCGCGTCGTGCCCCGTGCCAACCGCGAGGTGCCGATCGTCATCAGACGCGACGGGCAGCGGCAGCAGTTCTCGATCGTGCCCGAGGCCCAGACCAAGTACGAGATCGGCGATCTGGGCATCGCGCCCTCGGTGCACCCCGAGGTCGCCCAGGTGCTGCCCGGCAGCGCGGCCGAGGCCGCCGGCTTGCAGACCCGCGATGTGATCGTGGCCTTCAACGGCACGGACACGACCGGCTTCACGCTCCAGCAGATGATTGCCGAGATCGGCAAGCGGGCCGGTGAGCCCGTCACCCTCGGGATCCTCCGCAACGGGCAGCGCATCGACGTGAGCGTCACGCCACGCGACCAGGGAGGCGTGGGCCGCCTCGGCGTCAGCCTGAGCCCCTTCGAGACCGTCACCGTGAACCCGACGTTCACCCAGGCCATCGGGATGAGCGTCCGGCAGAACTGGGAGTGGACCCGGATGATCGGCGAGATGCTGGTCGGGTTCTTCACCGCCGAGACCTCCCCGCGGCAATTGATGGGCCCGTTGGGGATCGCAGAGGTCGCCGGCGGCGCCGCGTCTGTCGGCTGGGCGGCGCTCTTCGGGACGATGGCCATGGTGAGCCTGAACCTGGGCCTGCTGAACCTGCTGCCGATCCCGATCCTCGACGGGGGTCACATCCTGATCCTCGCGATCGAGGGTCTCGCGCGGCGCGACTTCAGCATGCGCGTGAAGGAGCGGATGCTCATGGCGGGCTTCGCCGTGCTGATGCTCCTCATGGTGACGGTCATCTTCAACGACCTGCGCCGCGTCGAGTGGCTCAGCCGGCTCTTCAGCGGCAGCTGAAACGCCATCCGGTCGAGCCGTCGTGCCGGCCGGATCGTCCAACAGCAGACAACGGGGCGGTGCCGGCCGTGATGGCCGCTCCTCGGAGGAGACGCATGTCGATGATGGGTCGCACGGCGCGCGCCGTGGCATTCGGGCTGTGGCTGCCTGTGGCGGCGTTCGCGCAGGGCGCACAGGGCGAGCTGGATGCCCTCCAGGCTCAGGTCGTGACAGTGGAGCAGCGCATCGAGGTCCTGCGCGCGACCGATGCCGCCAGGGCGGATACGTTGTCGCGCGATCTGGACCTCGTCCGCGACGAGGTGGCCTACCTGCGCGTGCGACTGCGGCGGGAGAGTTCCCTGCCGCCCGGCGAGATCGCATCCGTCCGGGACAGGCTGACGGCCATCGATCGCGACGCGTCAGGCACGGCTGTCGTCGCGGCGGCCCCTGTGGTGCGGCCTGGTGAGCTCGGCGTGGGTCAGGAGCTCGACGCGCGCCTGCAGACGCCGCTCAGCTCGCAGACGGCTGAGGTCGAGGATCGATTCGAGGCGACGACGCTCGTCGACCTCTACCAGGGCAACGACCTGCTCGTCCCGGCCGGATCGGTGCTGCGCGGCGTGGTCAGCGGCGTGGATCGCGCGTCGCGCATCGACCGCCGCGGGAGCCTGACACTGACCTTCGACCAGATGACCGTGTCGGGCCGCACCTACAGGATCCGCGCGTCGGTCACGCAGGCGCTCGAGGGGCCCGGCATCAAGGGCGAGGCCGGCAAGATGACCACGGGCGCCGCGGCAGGCGCGATCATCGGCGGCATCCTTGGCGGGTTCCAGGGGGCGATGGCCGGCATCCTCATCGGCGGCGGCGGGTCGCTGCTCGCGCTGCCGGGGACCAACGTCAAGGTCGACGCGGGCACGGTACTGCGGGTGCGCTTCGACGCGCCAGTCGTCCTGGGCGACGTGCAGAGGTAGGGCCGGGTGTCCCACCCGGCCGCTATCGACAGGAACCACAGCGGCGCGGTCGCTTGCCCTGAGCCAAGTCGAAGGGGAGACCGCGCCCTACCGCCCCTACCCTACGACTTGGGCGCCTGGTAGGACCGGCGGCCGCGGGCCACGAGGCCCGGTCTGGTGACCCTGACTTCGATCTTGTGGACCTTGCCGTCGGTCTGCGGCTCGAAGCCGAGCAGGTACTGGCTGTGCAGTTCCTGCGCCACGCGCGTGAACGTCGGGCCGAGGTCGTCGGTGTCCTTCAACTCGAAGTAGCCCCCGCCTGTCTCTTGGGCCATCTTGCGCAGGGAGCTGTCGGGCCGCGTGCGCATGCCCATCATCTGGGACTGCAGCCCGATCCCGTAGATCATCACTTCCTCTTCGCGCGCGCGGCGGAGCACCTCGCCCTGGCCGCCGCGGCTCGCCGTGTCGGCGCCGTCGGTGAAGGCCAGGATCACCTTGCGGCCCTCGATCGGCTTCAGCTCGTCGAGGCTGAAGAGCAGCGAGTCGAACAGGCGGGTCGGGTTGCCGAACTGCATGTCCCTGATGGACGCGATGAGCAGGTCGCGGTCGTTGCTGAAGTCGCTGAGGAACGCGATCTTGTCGTTGAAGTAGCCGATGCGGCCCTTGTCATCCGGCAGGAGGCGGATCACGAACTGCTCGGCGGCCTGCTTGAGCAGCTCCAGGTTCATGGTCATGCTGCCGCTGGAGTCCAGCATCACGGCGACGTTGACGGGCTGGATCTGGTTGTCGAAGATGCTGATCGCGACCTTCGCCTTCTCGTCGTAGATTTCGAAGTCGGCCTGTTCGAGGCCCGGCACCAGCCGCTTGTTGGCGTCGGTCACCGTCACGTACACGGGCACGTTCTGGGCGCCGACCCTGAATGTGGGCTGCTGGGCCCGGAGCAGGCGGGTGCCCGCCATGGCCATCGGAACCGAGAACAGCACGTCGCGCCTTGTGATCATGGGTGTAAGCCTAACAAAGGTCGAGCCGGGCCGACGGCCCGGGCCACGCTTGACGGAGGCCGCCTGCGCGGCGACACTGGGCGCCGTTTCCGTGACAGACGCCCTGACGACTTCGTGCCGCCTTCTCCTAGGGTGGGACGCCCCGGCCCTCGCGTTGGTTTGCCTGGCCCTCCTGATCGTGCCGGCATCCGCCCAGGAGACGGCGGTGCGTCTTCCAGCGCATGCCGTCCACACGCGGGAACTCGCCCGCACGGACGGCGTGGTCCTGACGCTCGTGCGGCCCATCCCCGGACAGGGGTTGAGCGGCAGTGTCCTGCGGATTCGGCGCGCTGCGGGCACCGTCGATGCACCGCTCGACACGACCGTCACCGGCAGGCGGGCCCGCGATGTGGGCGGCGTCTGGCTGCTGCCGACGCGCCAGCGCGCCCTGCTGCACCTCGACCCGCAGCACGACGCCTCCGGCCTGCTCGTCGTCGATCTGGCGGCCGGAACCGTCGTGGATGCGGTGACCGCGCACGACCTCGTGCCCAGCCCCGACGGACGGTACTGGGCGTTCGAGGAGCACGCCGTACGCACGGTGGAGGAGTGGCCCCACACGGAGACGGTCTATGCCGTGTACGATGCCGCAGCCCCACCGTCGTCCAACGCACGGCCTTGTCCCGGAGCGGACGAGCGCTGCCGCGGCCAGGTGCTGTTCCTGCCAGACAGGCTGGCCATCTGCCGCGAACTGGCGACGGCACGCGGCGGCTCGTGCCTCTCGCCGGGGCGGCTGCCGCGGCACGAGCGCCGATCGCCGTTCGTCTGGCTGTCGGCGACCGAATTGGCCTGGGTGGACGCGGACCTGGTCACGCAGGTGGCCACGCTGGTGGTTGCCACCATGCGCGACGAGGCGCCCGCGACGGTACTCGCGGTGCCGCTGGAGCGTTCTCGCGTGGTGGAGGAGGTGGACGTGCCACCGGCGCGCGAGGCGTGGACGATCGAGGACATCACGCGCGACGCCGACCCGTCGCGCGTGTGGCTGCACTTCCGGAACCCGGTACCCCAGGCCCCGCAGCGGCGCCTGGGTATCCGCATCTCCTGAGAGGCTCGACGCGATGGTTCGAGAGTGGCTCACCCGGCACATGTGGCCGTCGATTGCAGTGATCCTGGCGGTGATCGCCTCGGTGGCGGGTCCCCTGGCGCAGGTGCGCCAGGGAACCCGCGACACGGCCGTGCACGCGCGCAAACCGTCGCGTCTCCTGATCCGGCGGGCGATGGTGATCTACGGCAACGGCAAACCGCCGTACGGGCCGATGGACATCCTCGTCGCAGGACGGCGTCATCGCCAACATCGCGCCCAACGTGCCCGTGGCGAGGCCGACGCCGTGATCGACGCGACAGGCAAGTACGTGATGCCCGGCCTGGTCGACACGCACATGCACTGGCACGACGAGCGCGCCGGCGTGCCGATGCCGATTCAGTACGAGCGCAACCTCTACCTGGCCGCCGGCGTCACGCTCACGCGCGAGAATCGGCGGCAACTTCGCCAAGACGCAAGCGGTGGCAGCGCCGAGTCGGCCGCCGCACCAGGTCGTCGCCCCGCGCATGCTGGTCTACTGGCGCCTGGTGTCGCGCGGCGCCGGCACGGCCGACGCCATCAGCGCCGACGTCCGTGAAGCCAAGGCCCGCGGCGCCGACGGCCTGAAGATCTTCGGCATGGACCGTGACCAGCTCGAGGCGGCCCTGTCGGAGGCCAAGGCGCAGGGGCTGCGGACGACCGACGCACATCGCCGTCGAGGAGGCGACGGCGAAGGACTTCGCCGAACTGGGCGTCAACTCGCATCGAGCACTTCTACGGCATCGCCGACGCCGCCCTCGACGGCGTGCAGCACTTCCCGCCGGAGCATGAACTACAGCAACGAGATGCCACCGCTTCGGCCAGCGCCGGGGAGCTCTACGCGCAGGCCAACCTCACCGGCGAAGCTGCGAGCAGGTGCTCGACCTGATGGTGGAGAAGAAGGTCGCCTGGAGTCCGACGCTCTCCATCTACGAGGCCAGCCGCGACATCGTCAAGGCGCAGAACCTGCCCTGGTACAAGGACTACCTGCACCCGGCGCTCGCAGGCGTTCTTCGAGCCGGACCTCGACCAATCACGGCTCCTACTTCGTCGGCTGGACCAACACGAGGAGGTGCGCTGGAAGCAGCAGCTACCGCATCTGGATGGACGCCCTGAGGTCGTTCGGCCACAAGGGTGGCGTCATCACGACGGGAGACGATGCCGGGTTCATCTACTCGCTCTACGGGTTCGGTCTCGTGCGCGAACTCGAGCTGCACGAGGAAGCGGGCTTCCATCCGCTCGACGTCATCAAGCACGGCACCGTGAACGGCGCGACGCTGCTCGGCATGGACGACCGGCTCGGGCGCGTCCGTCAGGGCTACCTCGCCGACCTGCTCGTCGTCAACGGCAACCCGCTCGAGAACCTGCGCGTGCTGAACCCGTACGGCATCGACGTGATGCGCGACGGCCGCATGGCGCGCGGCGGCGGCATCGAGTGGACGATCAAGAACGGCATCCCGTACCACGTGCCGACGCTGATGAAGGAAGTGAAGGCGATGGTGGACGCCGACAGGAAGCGGATGGACAGGCCGACGACGAACCCATAGGGGAACGTCGAATGCAGAACGCCGACCGTCGGGAGGGGCGACTCGGCGCGCTGATGGCGATCCCGCTTCAGCGCTGACGGTTGATACCATCGGCAACGACAGGACACCGTGATCGACCGTCTGGCAGGCCTTCCCGCATTCGCACAGATTCCTCGTGAGCAACTGCAGTGGCTCCTCACGCACGGCGAGGTGCACCGCGTCGAAGGCGGCACGACGTTCAGGACGATGGGCGGGGAGCCCATGGACCTCATGGTCGTGATTGCGGGGCGCTTCTCGGTGCGCGCCGATCAGGGCGGCGCGGAACGGGAGGTGCGGGAGATACTCCCCGGTGGCATCACGGGACACCTGCCGTACTCGAGGCTGACCTCGGCGCGTGGCTACCTGGTGGCTGACGGACCTGTCGAGTACCTGTCACTCCGTCGCGAGCACGTGAGGGAGATGACCCGCGCGTGCTACGAGTTCACAGAAGCCTGCGTGCAGTCGATGCTCAACCGCGTCCGGGTCTTCAAGTCCCTGGACAAGAGCCAGGAGAAGCTGGCCGCGCTCGGCCGGCTGTCCGCCGGACTGGCCCACGAGCTGAACAACCCGGCATCGGCTGCGACGCGTGCGGCGCGCGCGCTCGACGCAGCGCGGGCAGAGCTGGCCTCGTCTGCGCGCGAACTCGGAGCGACCTCCCTCCCGGACGCGGCGCTGTCGACGCTTCGTGCCCTGGAATCGACGCCGGTGCCAGCCGCGACGGCGTCGCTGTCGCCGATTGAAGTCGCGTCGCTCGAGGACCGGATCGCGGAGTGGCTCGACGCACGTGACGTCGATGCAGGCCTGGCGGAACCGTTGATGGCACGAGGCCTCACGATCGCCGATCTCGAGGCCGCCGCCGCGACCGTCGACGGCAGGCACCTCGCGCCCGTCCTGCGCTATCTGGCCCACGACGGGACCGTCCGGGCGTTGACGGCCGAGGTCCTGACGGCGACAGAGCGGATACACGCGCTCGTCGACGCCGTGAAGCGACATACCCACATGGATCGCGGACCGGCCCTCCAGCCTGTGCAGGTGGACGCGCATCTGGCAGACACCGTCGCGCTCATGCAATCGAAGGCGACGCGCAAGGACATCTCGATTCAGGTGAACGTCGAGAAGGACCTGCCCGCGGTGGAGGCGTCGGTGGCTGATCTCAATCAGGTCTGGATGCACCTGCTCGACAACGCCCTCGACGCCGCGGGGGCGAGCGGCCTGATCGTCATCGACGTGCGGCGCGCCGGCGAACGCGTGGCCGTGAGTGTCGTCGACAATGGACCAGGCATTGCCGCCGACGACATGGAACGGATCTTCGAGCCCTTCTTCACCACCAAGGACGTCGGCGAGGGGAGAGGGCTCGGGCTCGACGTCGTCCGGACGGTCGTGCGGGACCATCGGGGCACCGTCGACCTGACATCGACTCCAGGCCGGACCGAGTTTCGCGTCACGCTCCCGGCGCGACAGTGAACGCTCGGCGGACAGCAACCCGCCGAGCCCTTCCGCATCGCCGATAACCTCTACTACGTCGGCGCGAACGACGCCTCGGCCTGGACCAACCATGCGCGGGCGTGGGGGAGATACCGCAAGTTCGTCGCCAGCACCACCGCGGTCGAACCCCGTGGACGCCTTCATCGATCCCGAAGGCTATCGCGCCTACATCGACAAGGCGGAGGCGGAGCTCCGCAGCGGGCGCACGCACTGACAGGAGCGGCACGATGCACGGGGACCAGGCCATGCGCGAGACCGACTGCTGGAAGGCGGCACACCCGGCAGCCGACGGTCAGTAGCCCCATTCCCGCTGTGGGCGCCGCCGCGGTGACAACGCGTCGGCAGCGCGATTGGACGGGTTTGCAGGTCAACGGTGGACCGCTTGCGAGCCGGGGCGCCCTCGTAGCACCATGATCCCTCGACAGCCTTCGAGAGTTCGAGATTCGCTCGGCAGGGAACTGTGGCGCCGGCATCACGCATGTCCAGGCCGTTCCCGCGCCGCTGGCGATTGTCTCTCCCATCCAGTCGAGCGCCGGTCCTGCAGCGCGGGCGGCCGACGACGCGAGGGAGCGCGCGGATGAGCGACGACACACTGCGAGCCGCGATAGAGGCCGGGAAAGCCTACGAGTCGCTGATGGTCCCAGCGCTTTTCGGGGAGTGGGCCCCACGGGTCGCCGACGCCGCCCGGATACGACCGGGCCAGCGCGTCCTCGATGTGGCGTGCGGCACCGGGGTCCTCGCACGGGAAGCCCTCTCGATCACTGGGCCGACTGGCCGTGTCGCCGGGGTGGACCCCAGCCCCGGCATGCTGGGAGTGGCCAGGCAACTCTCACCCACAGTGGACTGGCGGCAGGGTGTCGCGGAGGCCTTACCCTTCGCCGACGAGTCCTTCGACGTTGTCGTCAGCCAGTTCGGCCTGATGTTCTTCGAGGATCGCTCCGAGTCTCTCCGCCAGGCGCTCAGGGTGCTCCGGCCGAAGGGACGGCTGGCCTACGCGGTCTGGGATTCTCTCGGGAACATGCCTGCGTACGCTGCCGAGGTGGCGTTGCTGGAGCGGCTCGCTGGCGGGCCGGCGGCCGACGCCGTGCGTGCGCCGTTCCTGCTCGGGGATCGCCATGAACTCGCATCGTTGTTCGCGCGCGCCGGTGCCATCTCCGTCGATGTCACGACCCGCCAGGGGACTGCGCGATTTCCCAGCGTTCGTGTCATGGTTGAGGCCGACATCAGAGGCTGGCTCCCCGTCATGGGCGTCGCCCTTGCCGAGGACCAGGTCTCCGCGATTCTGGAGGCCGCCGAGCACGCGCTCGAACGGTATGTCACGCGGAGCGGAGCGGTCGTGTTCGACTCGTCCGCTCATCTCGTCACGGGCATGAAGGCATAGCTGAATGGGCGCAGTCTGCAGGCTGTCGGTGACACGGGCACGGCTTACGTCGCGTGTCGAAGGGCTGGACCGGGCGCGAGGTGCACACGCGTGACTGACTGGTCCAGGATCGGGATGTGATGCACGGAGTCTGCTTCAGGGCACCCGGCGTCGTGGCATGGGAAGAGGTCGTCGATCCCGCAATTGAAGACACGACCGACGCGGTGGTCGCCGTCGACATGGCAGGACTGTGCGGGTCGGACCTGCACCCGTTCTTCGGCCGCGAGCAGGGGCTCGACCCCGGCACCGTGATGGGCCACGAGTTCGTCGGGCGCGTGCTGGAGGTCGGCGCCGGCGTCGTGAGCGTTCGACCCGGCGACCGCGTCTACGCGCCGTTCTCGACCAGTTGCGGCCACTGCGCGGCGTGCCGGTCCGGATTGACGAGCCGCTGCGAGCGAGGCCAGCTGTTCGGATGGAGGAGCGGCGGGGTCGGCCTGCACGGCGGCCAGGCCGAACGGGTGCGCGTGCCCCTGGCTGACGGCACGCTGAAAGTCGTCCCGAACGGGTTGTCGTCCGAGGCGGCGCTCCTGCTCGGCGACAACTTCAGCACGGCCTGCTTCTGTGCCGACCTGGCCGACATCCGCACCGACGGCGTGACGGTGGTCATCGGCTGCGGCTCCGTCGGTCTGCTGGGCATCCTGGCCGCGCAGCTCGCCGGCGCCGGCGCGATCGTGGCGGTGGACCTCGTGGCGGAGAGACGCGGCCGAGCGGCCGCCCTGGGCGCCGTGGCCGTGGAGCCCGGACCTGACGTCCGTGCTGCCGTTGCCGCACTCGGCGGGGCGCGTGGCGCCGACAGCGTGATGGAGTTCGTGGGGCTGCCCGGGGCGCAGCGGCTCGCCTGGGAAGTCCTGCGGCCCGGCGGCACGATGGCCGTGATCGGCTGCCACTGCGCGCCCTTCGCCTTCACGCCGTCGGAGGCCTACGACAAGAACCTGACCTATCGCACTGGTCGGTGCCCCGCGCGTCACTACATGGAACGCCTCACGCCGCGGGTCGTCGCCGATCTGCCGCACATCACGCAGGTCGTGACGCATCGCTTCGCATCGTCGGACTGCGTGCATGCCTACGACGTCTTCGCCCACCACCGCGACGGCTGCGTGAAGGCGGTGCTGGAGTTCGGGCATCCAGATTGAGCGCCGCGACAATCTCGAGGCCCTTCGGTCGACCCGTGAGCAAGCTCAGCGACGGGAGAGGGCATGGAGGGCCCGCTCGGTCGGCGAATCGATCGGCGTGCCAGGGGAGACATCGTGCATGGCTTCGGTCGAGTTCGATCTGCTCGTCGCATTCGAAACCCACTCCGTCGACGGTATCCGGTCGATCCTCGACGCCGGGTTCGACGTCCGGACGCCGATCAAGGGCAAGTCCCCCGTCGACCACCTGACCGGGATGTACTCGAGGTCCGACAGGTTTCCCGCATGCCTCCGGCTGCTGCTCGAACGCGGAGCGGTGCTCGACGATCCGCGCATCGCCCCGGTGCTGCTCGACGACGCGGAGGCGTTGACGAACGCCCTCCGCGACGACCCGTCACTGATTGACCATCGGACGTCGATGGTCTCGACGTTCACCCCACTGGTCGGCGCGTCGCTCCTGCACGTCGCCTGCGAGTACGGCCACATGACGGCGGCGCGCATCCTGCTGGAGCATGGCGCCGACGTCGACGCGCGGGCGTCGGTGGACGACGCCGGCCTCAACGGGCACACACCGCTCTTTCACACGGTGAACTCCGCTCACAACCGCTCGGCGCCCCTGCTCGATCTGCTGCTGACGGCCGGCGCGACGGTCGACATCCGCCTGCAGGGCATCACATGGGGCAAGGGATTCGAGTGGGAGACCACCTGCTTCGACGTCACGCCGATCTCGTACGCGCAGATGGGTCTTCTGCCGCAAGTGCACAGGCGTGAACAGGACATCTACGCCAACATCAGGCGGCTGCTGGAAGCGTCGGGGCGTCCCATTCCACCGCTGGACAACGTCCCCAATCGATATCTGAAATCGGGATGACGCAGTCAGCGGCCTGGCGGGACACCCGGCCACCTCAATACTTCATGTAGACGGTCTTGATCGTGGTGTAGAAGTCGACGGCTTCCGGTCCCTGTTCGCGCGGGCCGAGTGAACTGGCCTTCGATCCGCCGAACGCGACCTGGTACTCCACGCCGGCCGACGGCAGGTTCACCATCACGAGCCCGGCCTCGATGCGCTGCGCGAACTGCAGGGCGTGCGACAGCGACCGCGTGCAGATGGTCGCCGACAGACCGAAGCGCACGTCGTTGGCCAGGGCGAGCGCCTGCTCGAAGTCGTCGGCGGGGAGCACGGCGCACACGGGGCCGAACACCTCTTCCTGCGCGATCGTCATCTGC
The DNA here is from genome assembly GCA_963715265.1 of uncultured Acidobacteriota bacterium. GTDB lineage: Bacteria > Acidobacteriota > Vicinamibacteria > Vicinamibacterales > Vicinamibacteraceae > Luteitalea. Next base: position 167,065 of record CAVQRQ010000015.1, on the reverse strand, counting down.
GGGGTCACGTCGCCCAGCACCGTTGGCGCGACGAAGTGCCCGCGCGCGAGCGCGCCGTCGGTGATCCGTGTCCCGCCCGTCAGCACGCGCGCGCCGGCGCTGGCCGCGGCTGCCACTTCCGCGACGACGCGATCGGCGTGCGGCGCGTTGATGCTCGGTCCGACGTCCACGCCGCTCTCGAGCCCGGACCCCACGCGCATCGCCTTTGCCTTCGCCACGAGCTTCTCGCTGAAGGCCTCGGCCACCGACCGTTCGACGATCGCGCGCGATGTCGCCGTGCAGCGCTGGCCCGTGGAGCCGAACGCGGCGTTGATCACGATGCCCGCGGCTTCCTCGAGGTCCGCGTCGGCAAGCACGATCGTGGGATTCTTGCCGCCCATCTCGAGCTGCACGCGCGCCTTGCGCCTGCCGCACACCTCGGCCACCTTGCCGCCGGTCGCCTCCGAGCCCGTGAAGGAGATGGCGCGCACCTGCTCGTGCGCAACGAGCGCAGCCCCGGCCTCGCCCTTGCCGTGGACGATGTTCAGGACACCGGCGGGAAGGCCGGCCTCGAGGAGGATCTCGGCCAGACGCGTCGCGCACAGGGGCGCAAGTTCCGACGGCTTCAGCACGACGGCGTTGCCGCTGATGATCGCCGGACACGACTTCCACGCCGGAATCGCGATGGGGAAGTTCCACGGCGTGATGGCGCCGACGACGCCGAGGGGGGCGCGCAGCGTATGCATGAACACGCGGTCGCGCTCGGAGGGAATCACGCGACCGAACAGCCGCGCGCCCTCACCGCCGTAGTAGCGGAGGATGTTGATGGTGCGCCCGACTTCGCCTCTGGCCTCGGGCAGCGTCTTGCCTTCCTCGCGCGTCATCTCGCGGGCGACGGCGTCGGCGCGTGCCTCGAGCAGGTTGGCGGCGCGGAAGAACACGTCGCCCCGCTTCGGCGCAGGCATGGCCGCCCACGCCGGCTGGGCCGCCTTGGCCGCGGCGACCGCTGCCGCCACGTCGTCGGCCGACGAGTCGGGGAACGTGCCGACGAGGTCGTCCACGTCGGCGGGATTGCGGTTGTCGAACGTGCGCCCGGTGACGGACGGCTGCCACTGACCGGCGATGAGATTGAGGTAGGTGGACATCGGGTACAGCTTAATGCCTGATGCGTGATGCTTGGTGTCGGGCGCCTCAGAGAGGCGCCCCTGCCTGTCACCCGTTCCCCGTCACCCGTTCCCCGTGCCCCGTGCCCCGTGCCCCGTACCCCGTACCCCGTACCCCGTACCCGTTCCCCGTACCCCGTACCCCGTGACCCGTTCCCCGTACCCCGTACCCCGTACCCCGTGACCCGTTCCCCGTTCCCCGTTACGCTCCTACACTGATGCGCCTCATCTTCACCGACCTCGACGGCACGCTGATCGACCACCACTCCTACTCCGCCGAGGCCGCACGGCCCGCGCTCGAGGCGGCGCGCGCCCAGGGCGTGCCCGTCGTGCCCTGCAGCAGCAAGACGCTGGCCGAGATGCGGGCCCTGGCCGAGCGGCTGGAACTGGCGCCCGCGCCGCTCATCGTCGAGAACGGCGGGGCCATCTGGTTTCCCGATGCCTGGCCAGCGGTGCCTCGCACCGCAGCGGCCCTCGAGACGGGCGGACGGCTCCTGGTTCTGGGGACGACGGCCGACGCGCTGGCGCCGCGGCTGGATGTCGTCGCCGCCGCGGCTGGCGTCGACGCGCGCGGGTTTTCGAGGATGACCGATGCCGAGGTCGCCGAGCGCACGGGCCTCGCGCCTGACGTCGCGTCCATGGCGAGGCAGCGGCAGTTCTCCGAGCCGTTCGTGTGCCTCGGTGGCGACGGTGACCTCGCCGTGCTCGACGCTGCCGCCCGCGTCGAGGGCTTGCGGGTGACCCGCGGCGGACGCTTCTTCCACCTGACCGGCGACACGGACAAGGGCGCTGCGGTGCGGGCGGTCCGCGATACCTGCGCGCCTGTCACGGCGACACTGGCACTCGGCGACGCGCCGAACGACCTCTCCATGCTGCAGGCCGTCGATCAGCCCGCCATCGTCCCCCAGCCGACGGGCTTGCACCCGGATCTCGTGGCGGCCCTGCCGACGGCCGTGCACGCGCCGGCCCCCGGTCCTGCCGGCTGGAACGCGGTGGTGCTGGCCTGGCTCGACCGCACCGCGCCGTCGCGGTGAGACCGCCAGCCTTCGGCGCGCTCGGAGAGCGCGCCCTACCAAACCCGGTACCCGGTACCCGGTACCCGGTACCCGGTACCCGGCTCTAGCTGTTGTCGGCCTTCACGGCGTCGCGCAGGTCGTCGAAGATCGTCGGTAGCGCGGCGACGACGCGGTTCCAGTTCGGAATCAGCGGGACGCCCAGGGGATCCTCGAGGAACTGCCGGCTCGCGATCTGCACGGCGCCGGCGAAGGCCTCCACGGCGCTCTCCTCCTCGTGGCGATCGAAATCGAGCCCGTTGAGCATGGCATCGTGGTGGAACCGCAGGAGGGTGTCCTCCGCCGTGCGCACGTACGCCGCCTGCAGCGTCATGAACGTGCCGCTCGAGAGCACGACACCCTCGGCCGCGAGTTGCCGGAACAGCGACTTGCAGATGTCGACGGTCATCTTCATCAGGCCATGGGCCGGATCCTCCGTGGAGACGTGCTGGTGCTTGTGGTCGTAGCGGTCCGCGATGCCCACCTGGCAGATACGGCGCAGCGACGTGTTGCGGTACACCTCGCCGAGCATGCCCACCTCGAGGCCCCAGTCGCCGGGGATGCGCACGGCGCGTACGAGGTCGATGTCCATCGCGAACTCGCCGGCCAGCACGTAGCGGAAGCTGTCCATGTACGACAGCAGGGGCTGCGGTCCCACGATCTTCGTGAGGCTCCGGATCAGCGGAGTCATCAGCAGGCGCGTCACGCGGCCGTGCATCCGGTTGTTGCCGACCCGCGGGTAGAAGCCCTTCGCGAAGGCGTACCCCAGGGTCGGATTGGTCACCGGGTAGCAGAGGCGCGCCAGCATCGACCTGTCGTAGGTGACGATGTCGCTGTCGTGCAGCGCCACCACGTCGCAGTCGCCCTCGCCCACGATGGCGCCGTATGTCATCCAGCAGGACCGGCCCTTGCCCTGTTCGCCGATGGGCAGGCCCGTCGCCTTGATTTCGCTGTAGAGTGCCTGCAGGCGGGGGCCGTCGTGCCAGGCGATCGTCACGGGCGTCTTCACGGCCTCGAACGCCCGCCGTGCCGCCTCGAACTGCGCCCGGCTGGCGCGATCGAGCGACACGAAGATGCGCCGGAGGTAGGGCACGCGCGTCAGTTCGTCGATGATGCGCGGCATCGCCGGGCCCTCGAACTCCGAGTAGAGCGCCGGGAGGAGCAGGGCCGTCGGCCGCGCCCGCCCGTGCACGACCAGCTCCGCTTCGAGTCGCTCGAGCGATTCGCGGCTGCCACCGAGGTTGTGGATCGTTGTGAAGACGCCGACCTGGTAGAAGTCGCTCATCCGTGCATCATTTGCCCCAGAGGCTCGTGAGGCAAGCTCAACGTTCAGGTCTTCGGAGCAGTCACGTGAATCGGAAGCTGTCGCGGGTGGCAGGACTTGTGTTCATCGCGGTGCTCGGTGCCGCATGTAGTGGATCCCCAGACGCGGAATACGAGGCCACCGACGAGGCAAGACGGTACCCTCTGGCCGGCGTGGTCCGTGGCGCCGACCCCGACGCCCGGCGGGTGACGGTCGCGCACGAGGCCATCCCGGACTTCATGAACGCGATGACGATGAGTTTCGCGGTCAAGGAGGCCTGGGCGGCCTCCGTGGCGCAGCCAGGCGACCGCCTGACGGGCACGCTGGTTGTCGACGGCACGCGTTCGTGGCTCGAAGGCGTGTCTCTGAGCAAGCCTCCGGCCGGGGCCGAGACGGCCGGCGGGAGCAACGCCACCGACGCGGGCATCGGACCCGCTCCCGGCACGCCCCTGCCCACGGTGCCTCTGCGCGACCAGGCCGGTCGCGAGGTCACGGCGCGAAGCTATGCCGGGCGCGACATCGTCCTCACGTTCATCTACACCAACTGTCCACTGCCGGACTTCTGCCCGCTCATGATGAGCCGCCTCAACGAGGCCGCTGCCCGCCTTCGCAAGGCAGGCAGACGTGACGACGTGCAGATGGTGGCGATCTCAATCGACCCCGCACGCGACACCCCCGACGTGCTGACGGCGTACGGCCGGGCGCACATCGCCGGGGAAGATGGCGACCCCTTCCACAGGTGGGCGCTCCTGACGGGCACGCCGGAGAACATCGGCACGTGGGCGCAGATGTTCGCCCTCACCTACGAGCCGGACGGCGACGGAATCGCCCATGGGCTCCGGACGGCCGTGGTCGACAGGGAAGGGAAGGTCGTCGGCGTCCTTCGTGGCAACCAGTGGACCGCCGACGAGCTCATGGCGCTCCTGCCCGCCCGGTAGACCGCTGGTTGGGAACCGGGACCCGGTGTTCGGGAGTCCGGTCGTGCTCGCCGGGCGTGACGACTCCCGACCAACGCGGCGCCCCCGGTGTCTAAGTCCTCCAGACAGCATCACTGGAGGCACCCATGCATCGTCCTCTCGTGGCTGCGAGCCTGATTGCGGGCACCGCAGTCCTGGCCTACGCCGCCGTGCCGGTCTCCCTGTACTCGCGCCCTGGCTCGACGAACCCGACTCACGAGGACGGGCGCGTCGGCACGGCTACTCCTCAGCCTGCAGTCAGGTCCTCGGCGCAAGCGGCTGAGGGCACCCTTTCCGGCCAACTGCGAGACGCGCAGGGGGCCGCGATTGCCGGAGCCGTCGTCGATGCGGAGCACAAGGCCAGTACATGGCGCGGCCTCGCGCTGACGGACAGGGACGGCCGGTTCTCGATCACCGGCGTGCCACCCGGTGAGATCACGCTGACGGTCCGTCGCGGCTCGCTGGAATTCGTGCAGGTGGTCACGATGGGCCGGGCGGCGATGACCGTATCGCTCCAGTTGCCCGACGGCTCGCGGCAGGACCAGGCGATGGCTGCCGGGGGGCAGGCCATGGCAATCGCGACGACTCCGGCGCCCAGCGTGGCTGGACGCGTCGCCGCGGAACAGGTGCCCCCCGGCCCCCCGCGCGGCATCGTCCCACACGCGCCCCTGCTGCCACCCACTTCCATGGATGCGTACGCGCGGGTGGATCCATCGGGCTTCAGGCGCACGGGCGACGCGCCGCTCTCCACGTTCAGCGTGGACGTCGACACGGCGTCGTACAGCAACGGCCGCCGCTTCCTGATGGAAGGGCAGCTGCCGCCGGTCGATGCGGTGCGCGTCGAGGAGTGGATCAACTATTTCACGTACGCTTACCCTTCACCGGACGGCCGTGACGCCTTCCGGGTCAGTACGGCGCTCACGTCGTGTCCGTGGGACCGCGACCATCAACTCCTGCGCGTCGGCGTGCGCGGCCGCCAGCTGCCGGCAACCGACACGGCGCCGCGCAACCTCGTGTTCCTCGTGGACGTGTCGGGTTCGATGACGAGCCGCGACAAGCTGCCGCTGGTCCAGACGTCGCTCAGGATGCTCGTCGACCAGCTCTCGGCCCGGGACCGCATCGCGCTGGTCGTCTACGCGGGTCGCACGGCCGTCGTGTTGCCTTCGACGCCTGGCGACCAGAAGTCTCGCATCCACGAGGCGCTCGAGGGCCTCAGGGCGGGCGGGTCGACCGCCGGCGCCAGCGGCATCCAGCTCGCCTACCAGGCCGCCCGCGAGGGTTTCGTGAAGGGCGGCGTGAACAGGGTCGTCCTCGCCACCGACGGCGACTTCAACGTCGGCATCACGAGCATGAGCGAGCTGACGCGCCTCATCGAGAAGGAACGCGACAGCGGCATCTTCCTGTCGGTGCTCGGCGTGGGCCGCGGCAACCTGAAGGACGCGACGCTCGAGGCGCTCGCGGACCGTGGCAACGGGAACTACGCCTACGTGGACTCGCTGCAGGAAGCGCGACGCGTGCTCGTCGATCAGATCGGCGCGACGCTCGTGACCATCGCCAAGGACGTGAAGCTGCAGGTGGAGTTCAACCCGGCCTACGTCGCGGCGTACCGCCTGATTGGCTACGAGAACCGGCTGCTGCAGACCGAGGACTTCGCCGACGACCGCAAGGATGCCGGCGAGATCGGCGCCGGTCACACGGTCACGGCGCTGTACGAGATCGTGCCGCCCGGGCGGGACGGGAGCCTGCCCGGGGCGACGCCGCTGCGCTACCAGCCGGGCAAGGACACCAGGGGCAGAAGCAACGGCGAGCTGGCGACGGTGAGCGTGCGCCACAAGCAGCCGGACGGATCGACGAGCGCGCTGCGGACCTTCCCGGTGACGTCGAAGGTGGCCGAGGCCGATGTCGATACGGCGTTTGCGTCGGCCGTCGCCGAGGCCGCGCTGGTGCTGCGCAAGGATCCCCTGGCCACCGGGGCGTCGCTGGAGTCGGCCATCACGCGAGCCGAGGCCGCTCGGGGGAGCGATCCCGGTGGATGGCGGGCGGAGTTCGTCCGCCTGATGCAGCTGGCGACGGGCCTGCACTCGCTGCAGGCCGCGCCGCCGACGTCGGAGCCGCAGTGACCATCGGAATGCCGAACGCCGAGCGCCGGCGGGCGAAGGCGGTCAGCGGAGCCGCAGCGCCACGACCGTCATGTCGTCGGCGTGCCCGTGCTTGCCGGCTAGGCCAATCAGCGTGACGGGAAGGTCGGAGAACTCTGCCATGCGGGCGGCCATCACCGTGCGATGCACGATGGTGAGCGGCAGCGGAGTCCAGGCCCCGTCGCTCATGAGCAGCACGGTGTCGCCGGGCGTGAGGGGCTCGTGGATCGGATGCGCGTCGGCCTGGCCGCTCCCGAGGCGCCTGGTGGGCACCTCGGTGAGCACGCGGCAGCCGTGCTCGTTTACCAGATAGGCCCGTGAGTCGCCGGCGTAGGCGCCGAGCAGGCGGCCATCCACTGCCGCCACGCTTACGAACGTCGACTGCGGGCCGCCCGCCATGGCGTTGTCCGTGCTTCGCAGCCAGTGGTGCCAGGCCGGGAACCGTTCACCTCCAGCAGCCCACCTTCGATCTGTTGGGCGAACATCCGCAACACCTGTGTCGCGCAGTGCTGCGCGTGGCCCGCGCCATCGCACAGGGCCGCGACGATGGAGCTGGGTCGCCATATCCAGAACGCGTCTTCGTTGGAGGTGCTGCCGTCCCGGGGACGGGTCGACCCGTAGCACTCGACCTTCACAACGGATTCATCGGCAGCGGGGCCCGCGGCCGCCACCAATCTTCGAGGTCGTCGCCACGAGCGGCGCGGCGGTGGCGTCCGTCGCGGGCGCCGACGGCTCGTCGAGGGCCATGGCGACCCTCGGGGTCACCCTACGTGGTCCCGGTCGTGCTCCTCCTCGCGGCGCTCGGACTGCCGTGGTATCTGTTCGCGCCGTCGCGACTTGGCGCCCCTGGCCCGGCGTGGCGGGAGGGAAACGTGGCGTCCCGGCGCGCAGTATAGCTTTGACAGGCCGCAGACGGCCGTGTCGAAATAGCCGCGAATCCGGAGCCCTCCCATGATCAACAGACGTGACTTCCTCAGGACCACCTCACTGGCCGGCGCCGCGATGGCCGTCGCCGACCTCGGCTACGCGTATCGCGCGCCAGAGAAGGGCCGATTCGCCATCTCGCTCGCCGAGTGGTCGCTGCACCGCGCGCTCTTCAAGACAGGAAGATCGACCAACCTCGACTTCGCCCGGCTGGCGAAGGAGCACTACGGCATCGACGGCCGTCGAGTACGTGAACCAGTTCTTCAAGGACAAGGCGAGGGACACGACGTACCTGGCCGAGATGAAGGCGCGGGCCGAGGAGCAGGGCGTGAAGAACCTGCTGATCATGTGCGACGGCGAAGGGACGCTCGGCGATCCCGACGAGGCCGAGCGCACGCAAGGCCGTCGAGAACCACAAGCCCTGGGTCGACGCCGCGAAGTTCCTCGGCTGCCACTCGATCCGCGTCAACGCCGCGAGCCGCGGCGAGTACGACGAGCAGCAGAAGCTCGCCGCCGACGGGCTGCGTCGCTGTCGCGAGTTCGGCGCGACGCACGGCATCAACGTGATCGTCGAGAACCACGGCGGCCTGTCGAGCAACGGCGAGTGGCTGGCCGGGGTGATGAAGATGGTCGAGCACCCGGGCGTGCGGCACGCTGCCCGACTTCGGCAACTTCCGCGTGAGCCGCGAGGTGGAGTACGACCGCTACAAGGGCGTCGAGGAGCTGATGCCGTTCGCCAAGGGCGTCAGCGCCAAGACGCACGACTTCGACGCGCAGGGCAACGAGACGCACACCGACTACAAGAAGATGCTCGACATCGTGATCGCGTCGAAGTACCGCGGCTACGTCGGCATCGAATACGAAGGCACCACCCTCGGAGAACCCGAGGGCATCAAGGCGACAAAGGCGCTCCTCGAGCGCCACCTCCAGGGCTATCTGTGATCACGAGCACTCCCGCTGTGGTCCTGGCCGCCGTGCTCACGGGCATGACGGCCTCGTCGTCCCTTGCACAGGCGCCTGCCCCGGTTCGGGCGTCCGCCCCGTCCGCCCCTTTCGCGCCGGGCGTCCGCTACGACGCCGCGATTCCGACGCTCGAGCAGGTCCTCGGTCACGCGCCGGGCTCGGCGATCACCCCGCCCGACGGTGTGGTCACCTACATGAAGGCGCTCGCCCAGGCGGCGCCCACGCGCACCCGATTGATCGAGTACGGGCGGACGTGGGAGGGGCGCCCGCTCGTGGTGCTCGCCATCGCGTCGGCCGAGCGGATCGCCCAGCTCGATGCCGTCCAGAAGGGCCTGCAGCGGCTCGCCGACCCGCGCGGTCTTGGCGCGGCTGAGGAAGAGGCGCTGGTCGGGTCGCTCCCCGTGGCCGTCTGGCTCATGCACGCCGTGCATGGCAACGAGATCTCGTCGGTGGACGCGGCTCTTCTCGAGGCATACCACCTGCTCGCGGCGCAGGACGACCCGCAGGTGTCGCGCATCCTGCGCGAGGCGCTGGTGCTCATCGACCCCCTCGCAGAACCCCGACGGGCGCGCCCGCTTCGTCGCCTCGAACACCCAGGCGATGGGGCCGTTCCCCGACGCGGAGCCGTTCGCGGCCGAGCACAACGAGCCATGGCCCGGCGGACGCGCGAACCACTACCTGTTCGACATGAACCGCGACTGGTTCGCGCAGTCGCAGCTCGAGACGCGCGGGCGTACGCGGTTCTTCCTCCAGTGGTACCCGCAGGTCGTGGTGGACCTGCACGAGATGGGCGGCGACTCGACGTACTACTTCGCGCCGCCCGCCGATCCGCTCAACCCGCACATCACGCCGCAGCAGATCGGCTGGTTCAACACGATCGGCAAGGCCAACGCCGCCAGGTTCGACGAGCGCGGCTTCGCGTACTTCAATCGCGAGGTCTACGACTCGTTCTACCCCGGGTACGGCGAGTCATGGCCGCTGTTCCACGGGGCGATCGGCATGACCTACGAGATGGCGTCCGCTCGCGGTCTCGTGTGGCGTCGAACGGACGACGATCTGCTGACCTACCGCGACGGCGTGCTGCGGCACTTCACGTCGGCACTGACGACGCTCGACACGTCGGCTGCCAATCGCCAGCAACTGCTACGCGACTTCGTGAACTACAGGCGCAGCGCGATCGCCGAGGGCGAGAAGGGCAAGACGCGCGCCTGGCTCGTGCCGGTGGGCACCGACCCGGCCCGCGCGCACCGCTTCGCGCAGTTGCTGCGTGACCAGGGCTTCGACGTGCTCCAGTCGGCCGACGCGGTGACCGTCGGCACGCGGACGCTGGCCGCCGGGACGTACGTGGTGCCCGCGGCGCAGCCCGCCGGCCGCCTCCTGCAGAACCTGCTCGATCCGTCGATCGCGCAGCCCGAGCCGTTCGTGAAGGAACAGGACCGGCGGCGGAAGAAGCGGCTGCCCGACCAGATGTACGACGTGACGGGCTGGCACCTGCCCTCGGCGTACGACGTCGAGGTGCTGTCGTTCGATCGGGCCGTCACCACCATGCGGACGCAGCCGATGACGGCCCCGCCTCCGGTGACGCTGCCGGCGGCCAGGGTCGGCTACGCGATGCCGTGGGGGCTCGGCGCCGCGCGCCTCGTCGTCGCGGCGCAGGCCGCGGGGCTTCGGGTGCGGTTCGCCGACGAGAGCTTCACGGTCGCGGGGCGCGCGTATCCGGCCGGCACGGCCATCATCCGTACGGCAGAGAACCCCGCCGACCTGCCCGCAACACTGGCGAAGCTCGTCAGCGAGCACCGCGCCGAGGTGGTGCCCGTCGACTCCGCGTTCACCGAGGCGGGCATCTCGCTGGGCAGCAACGAGGTGGTGGCGCTGAAGACGCCGCGCGTGCTGCTGGCGTGGGACGCGCCTGTGTCGTCGCAGAGCGCCGGCTGGGCACGCTACGTGCTCGAGCGCCGGTTCGGGCAGCGCGTGACGGCCGTCCGCGTGAGCGCGCTCGGCATGGCCGACCTCACCCGCTTCGACGTCGTCGTGTTGCCGTCGGGCAACTACGCGACAGGGCTGACGGGGCCGCTGCTGCAGCGCCTGAAGGACTGGATCTCCGCGGGCGGCACGCTCGTGACGATTGCCGAGGCCACGCGGTGGGCCACGCGAGACGGCGTCGGCCTGCTCGACACGACGGCCGAACTGCGCGGCGGGCGCCCCGACAGTGGCAGCGGGAGCGGCGGCGCGGGCAGCGGAGGACCCACAGGTGGCGCGTCGGGTGCGCGTCCGACAGGTGGCGGCAGCGGCGGGTCGGGCGGTAGCGGCGCGTCGACGCCGGCCGACACGAGCAAGCCCATCGACCTCGAGAAGGCCACCCAGCCCAAGGAGGAGCCTCCCGTGTCGACATCCGGTGCGCTCGTGCGCGCCACGGCCGACACCGAGCACTGGCTGGCCGCGGGGACCAGCGGGCAACTGCACGTGATGGTCGAGGGCACGCGGGTCTTTTCCCCGATCACGCTCGACAAGGGGCGCAACGTCGTGACCTACGCCGCGGGAGACGATGCCATCGCGGCCGGCCTGGTGTGGCCCGAGGCCCGCACGCAGCTGGGCAACAAGCCCGCCCTCATCGCGCAGCCCCGTGGACGCGGGCACGTGATCGCGTTTGCGGAAGACCCAAATTTCCGCGCGTTCATGGAGGGCACCGAGCTGCTGTTCATCAATGCCGTGCTGCTCGGCCCGGCGCACTGACGATCGACACGCCGGATACGTAGCGACCGGACTCTTGGGATTCTCGCAGGCGCCGGACTTGTCCGGCGCCCCCCGCGGGACAAGTCCCGCGTCTACGAATCGCAATGGGGCCCGCGGGACAAGTCCCGCGTCTACGAATCGCAATGGGGCCCGCGGGACAAGTCCCGCGGCTACGAACCGCAATGGGGCCCGCGGGACAAGTCCCGCGGCTACGAATCGCAATGGGGCCCGCGGGACAAGTCCCGCGGCTACGAACCGCAATGGGGCCCGCGGGACAAGTCCCGCGGCTACGGATCACGGGTACGGATCGCGACGGGCGCGGAGGGACCGGGTCACAGGCCGCGCGTGTAGACCAGCGCCACCGGCGGCCCACCCTCCGCCCCGTGCGGCGCGTAGATTGCGCGCTCCCCGCTGAGGGAGAAGCCGCACGCCTCGTAGAAGCGCATGGCCGAGAGGTTGCCCGGCATCACGGCGACGTCGAGCCGCCGCGCACCCGCCTCCACCGCCTGCGCGATGCTGCGGCCGACGAGCGCCCGCCCGACCCCGCGGCGCTGGCGCGTGGGGTCGACGTACAGCGTGAACAGCTCGCACGCGTCCCCGTGTTCCGCGCTGCGTCCGGTGCCGGCCACGCCGACGACGACGCCGTGGTCCCGGGCGACGATGAATCCGAACCAGCCGTCCGACGGCGGGATCTCGCGACGGATGCGGTCCACGCCGTGGAAGTGCGCGTTGAGGCGGTTCACGTAGTCGCCCGTCACCAGTTCGGCGTAGGCGGCTCCCGCCGAACGGACACAGACGTCTGCGATGGCGACCGCGTCCTCCGGTAGTGCCGGGCGGATGCGCACCTGCGAGCCGCTGGTATCATTCGCGCGGTCCATCCCGCCCATCCGCATGCTCATGCCCCTGTTCCGCCATGGTCTTTCGCCTGTACCCCGGCGTCGTGCGCCGAACGTCCTGAGGCTTGCCGCCTGCGCCCTCGCCCTGGCGGCCGTGCCGGGCCCGTCATTGGCCGGCGCGCAGCAGGCCGTCGTCAGCGAGTCGACCACGACTCGCGTCACGTCACCCCGGCAGCAGTTCGGCTTCGCGATCGGCGACGACTACCAGCTGGCCACCTACGAGCAGCTGACCGCCTACTGGCGACGACTGGATGCGGAGTCGGACCGCATGACGCTCGTCGACATCGGCACGACAGCCGAAGGCCGCTCGCAGTGGATGGCGATCATCACCTCGCCCGAGAACCACCGCAAGCTCGAGCGGTTCAAGTCGATCGCGAAGCGCCTCGCACTGGCCGAGGACGTCGCCGGGGAGGCCGAGGCCCGGGCACTCGCGGCCGAGGGCCGGGCCGTGGTGTGGATCGACGGCGGGCTGCACGCCAACGAGACCCTCGGCGCGCAGCAACTGATCGAGACGGTGTACCGGTTCGTGAGCGCCGACGACGAGGAGACGCGGCGCATCCTCGACAACGTCATCATCCTGGCCGTGCACGCCAACCCGGACGGGCACGACCTGGTGGCCAACTGGTATCTCCGCGAGCGCGATCCGCAGAAGCGATCCCTCGATGACCTGCCGCGGCTGTACCAGAAGTACGCGGGACACGACAACAACCGCGACTCCTACATGGCGGCGCTGGCCGAGACGGCCAACATGAACCGCCAGCTGTATCGCGAGTGGTTCCCGCAGATCATGTACAACCATCACCAGACCGGGCCGGCCGGCACGGTGATGTTCGCCCCGCCCTTCCGCGATCCGTTCAACTACGTCTACGACCCGCTCGTGCCGACGACGCTCGATCTCGTCGGCGCCGCCATGCACACGCGGTTCGCCGCCGAAGGCAAGCCCGGCGTGACGATGAGGCGGGGCGCGAACTACTCGACGTGGTGGAACGGCGGCCTGCGGACCACCGTGTACTTCCACAACATGATCGGGCTGCTCACCGAGACCATCGGCAACCCCACCCCGATCGAGATTCCGTTCCGCCCGGAACGTCAACTGCCGAGCGGCGACCTCCCCTTCCCGATCGAGCCGCAGACGTGGCACATGCGCCAGAGCATCGAGTACTCCGTGACGGCCAACAAGGCGGTGCTCGACCTCGCCGCGCGGCACCGCGAGCAGTTCCTGTTCAACATCTGGCGCATGGGCCGCAACTCGATCGACCGCGGCAGCCGCGACACGTGGACCATGTCCCCCCGGCGCCTGCAGAAGGTGCTCGACGCCAGGGACGCGGGGGCGGCCGGCGCCGCACGAGGTCCGGTGGCCACCGCGCCACGAGCCCTCTTCGACACCGTGCTGCGCGATCCGGCGCTGCGCGATGCACGGGCGTACGTGCTGCCTGCCGACCAGGCCGACGTCCCGACGGCGATCGCGTTCGTCAACGCCCTCATCCGCGCGGGTGTCACGGTGCACCGCGCCACCGCGCCGTTCACGGCGCAGGGCAAGGCGTATCCGGCCGGCTCGCTCGTCGTGCTCGCGGCCCAGGCCTTCCGACCCCACGTGCTCGACATGTTCGAGCCCCAGGACCACCCGGACGACTTCCAGTATCCCGGCGGTCCGCCGATTCCGCCGTACGACAGCGCGGGGTGGACGCTGGCGTTCCAGATGGGCGTCCAGGCCGATCGCATTCTCGACGCCATCGAGGGACCCTTCGAGCGGGTGCCCGACGAACTCGGGATCCCGCCGGGCACTGTGACTGGCGCGGCCAACGCGGCCGCCTACGTGTTCTCGCACGCGAGCAACCAGGCCTTTCGCGCCATCAACAGGCTGCTGAAGGCCGGTCAACGCGTCGAGTGGCTGCCGGACGGCCGTTTCCGGGTCGTGGCGTCGAGGACGACCCGCGCGACGCTGACCGACGTTGCCGCGTCGACAGGCGTCACCTTCGAGGGCGTGGCCGCGACGGCCACACCTGCGGGACAGTTGATGCGCCCGATGCGCGTCGCGCTGTGGGACCGCTACGGCGGCTCCATGCCGTCGGGCTGGCTGCGCCTGATCCTGGAGCAGTTCGAGTTCCCGTACGAAGTGGTCTACCCACCGCAGCTCGACGCCGGTGCGCTCGACGCATACGACGTCCTCATCCTGCCAGACGGCGCGATTCCAGAGGCCGGGGCTGGAGGGTTCGGGTCGAGGGCCCCGCGTTCGACGAACATTCCGGAGGAGTTCCGGGCGCGCATCGGCGCGTTCTCCACGGCGTCCACGCTGCCCCGGCTCCGGACGTTCCTCGAGCGCGGAGGCACGATCCTGACGATCGGCAGTTCGACGGCCCTCGCCGGCCACCTCGGATTGCCAGTCGGCGACAAGCTCGTGGATGCCAGCGGCAACCCGCTCGCGCGCGAGCAGTACTACGTGCCGGGGTCGGTGCTCCGCGTGCGCGTCGACACGGCGCATCCGCTGGCCCACGGGCTGCGCGCCGACACCGACGTGTACTTCGACAACAGCCCCGTCTTCACGCTGCCAGCCGATGCCCAGGCCCGCGGGCTGACACCCATCGCCTGGTTCGACGGGCCGACGCCGCTGCGCAGCGGCTGGGCCTGGGGCCAGCAGCACCTTCAGGGGGGCGTCGCGATTGCGGAGGCGCGTGTGGGCAAGGGCAGCCTGGTGCTGTTCGGGCCGGAGATCACGTTCCGATCCCAGCCGCACGGCACGTTCAAGTTCCTCTTCAACGGGATCTACTGGACCCGAGGCAGGTAGGGACGGCACTCGGAGCGGTCCGTCCCGGCGTGCCCGCGCACCCCGGGCTCGTCGGACGCGGGGGCCAGTGGTGGTACAGGGGCGGCGGGCTGGATGTATCGCGCCGAGGTCCGCGCGGTGCGGTGCGCGTCGCGTCGGCTGGCGGCTGGTCAGCGCAGCCGGGGGACTCGCGAGACGAGCCCGTCCTGGCGCATGACGGCTTCGATCTCGTCGGGTGTGCTCGCGAGCGAGGCGGTGAAGTTCTCGATACCGTCCCGGGTCACCACCACCGTGTCCTCCATCCGCACGTAGAGGTGCTCCTCTTCAATCCACATCATCGGGTCGATGGTGAAGACCTGGCCCTCTCGCAGCGGTGCGCCCCAGATCGTGCCGGGGTCGTGCACGGTCATCCCGACATGGTGCTGCAGGTGGCCGCGGAAGGTCAGCATGGCCTCGGCGGCCTTGCGGTGCGCCTCCTTCGCAAAGCGCGTGCGCTGCAGGATGGGCGTCATGTCGTCGCGGGCCCGCGCAAGCACGTCGTCGGGCGTCACGCCCGGCCTGATGTGTCGGAAGAACGCGTCCCGGTACGCCAGGACGAACGTGGCGAGGGTGCGCTGCGCGTCGGTGTGCGTGCCGCTCACCGGCCACATCCGCGTCACGTCGCTGGTGTAGTAACGGAGGTCGGGCGCGTAGTCCATCAGCACCATGTCGCCGGCCTTCAGCGGGTCGAGGTTGCGCGAGTAATGCCCCATCCATGCGTTGGTGCCTCCGGCGGCGATCGGGTTGTACCCCTCGTACCGGGCGCCGTTGACGAGAAACGTGAATCGCGCCGCGGCCGCCACCTCGTATTCGTGCACGCCCGGCCGGGTGCTCTTCATCGCCTCGAGGAGCCCGAGGCCGGCCAGCACCGACGCCTCGCGAATGAGCGCGATCTCGCGCGGGCTCTTGGTGGCTCGCAGCTGGTCGAGGATGGGGGACAGGTCGCGGCGTTCGAGCGCCGGGTAGCGCTCGTCGAGCAGGCGCAGGAAGTGCGCCTCGCGCGATGGACGTCCGTCCCACGGGTCGGCTGCGACACCCGCCTGGTGCCCGAGCAGTTCATCGCGGCTCTGGGCCTCACCCTCGGCCGGGGCGAACGGGACGTACAACGTGGGCCGCACGCGCAGCATCGTGCCGAAGGTCTGGCGCGAGAGCAGGGCGACGGGTGAAACCGCGTCGACGCCCGTCAACCGGATCACGTCGGCGGCGTCCTCGGCCGACCACATCGCGCCGGTGCTGCGCTCGAGGCCTTCGTTGCGAGGCGAGAGGAACAACGTCGAACGCCGGCTCCGTCCGTCGAGGACGAGGTACGCGTGGGGCGTCTCGAGCCCGGTGAGGTAATAGAATTCGTTCGACTGGCGGAACACCTTGAATCCGTCGACACCGGGGGCGCCGGGGACGATCGCCAGCGCCTGCGCGCCGATCGCGTCGAGCACGCGCGTGCGTCGCGCGGCGAGTTCCTCCGCGCTGAAGTCGCTCTGGAACGGCGGCGGCGCATTCCGGGACTGGAGAAGCGCGACCGAAACGAGAGTGGCGCCTGCGACGGCGAGGATCTGGCGGGTATGAGGCATGGCGACGACGTCCGGAGCGACGAGTGCAGGGTGCACTGTAGTACACGGCTGCCCGCGTCATGCCAGAACCCCACCGCGGCTGCGGCCGCACGCCGTCACGGCACCTCGATGGCGGCGACGACAGCAGTGCCGTTACCCGGCGATTGGGTACTCAGCCCGGCCGCGTTCGAGCGTCGAGCTGTTCGGGCGGCGCCGTGACCAGACTCACGGGTGATTAGCGACGTGTCTCAGCACTCCAAGCACCCGCGACAGGGTCTCGCGCAACGGCTCAGGGCGTTCGGCCGCCGACAGGTCCCTGTGTGGTATCGATCGTCCCGGGACACCATCGCCGACTTCGACGCGGTCGGGCAACGCCTGAAGCTCCTGAAGGTGATTCCCAATCCCTTTCCGTTTTACGACTGGATCATGGGGTTTTACGAAAGGCGCTCCGATCGAGACGCGCTGGACGGTCCAGTCCTCGACGGCGCCCGCAACATCCTCGATGTCGGCGCCGGCACGGGCTATCTGCTCGGCCAGCTCGCGGCAGCCACTCACGAGGCCCAGGCGGTCACGGCAATCGACCTGTCGCCGCAGATGCTGATCGCGAGCCGGCGTCACCTGGAGACCGGGGGGCTCCTGAGGCCCCGAGTCCACTTCGTGCAGGCCGATTGCCTGGAGCTGCCCCTTCCTGACGGCAGTGTCGACCTGTATGTGTCGAGCTATCTGTTCGACCTGCTCCCCGACCTGGAAATAGGGCGGGCACTTGCAGAAATGGAACGCGTGCTGCGTCAGGATGGCTGCGCCATCCTGCTCACCATGACCACGGAACTCGAGGGCGTTCCCCGGATCAGAGGCTACTTCGACCGCTGCATGAATGCACTGTACTGCCTCGGCTACGAGGGGGGACGGTGGAATCCGATCTGGAGGGCGTTGTTCGAGGGCTATGCCCCGCATTGCCGGCCGATCGCGCTGGGGAAGTATCTGAAGGAGTCGCCCCGGCTGATGATCGCCCACTCCAAGGTGAGCCGTGTGTCCCTGTTCGCTGTCCGGATCCACTACGTGCGCAAAGGCCATGGCTAGACTCCGGCTCTGGGCCGGCATTCTTCGGGCAGCCGCGTCGAGTCGATCGACTCGCCAGTTCTACGACCGCATCTCGGCGGTGTACGACGACGTGTTCGTGGCGCACAGGGTTCATGCCGACGCCATCATGCGGCTCCTGCGCGAGTTCGACGCGGATCGCCGGCGAGACGGCGCCGTCATGGACCTCGGGTGCGGCACCGGCATGTTGACCACGATGCTGGCCGACAGATTCCGTGCGGTGGTGGGTGTGGATCTGTCGCTACTCTCGCTTCGAGTGCTCGCACGACGGTGCCGCTCGTGCCGCCTCGTCCAGGCGGACGCGAACGCCCTGCCCCTCATGGGTGGGTCCTTCCAGGCTGTCGTCTGCCTGGGCGTGTGGCGGCATCTTCCAGACATCCCCCGGGCTCTTGACGAGGTGTCACGCGTGTTGACCCGCGACGGCACGTTCGTCGTCGGATACTTTCCGCCCGCACTCGCCGGAGCGATCCCTGTGCCCGAGGGCCCGGTTGGCCGGTTGCTGGCGAGGCTGTACGAGGGAATCACATCTCGATTGGGCTATGTCGATCGCGTCGGCGCGTCGCTGGAACGAGATACCGTGCAGGAGGCGAGGACGCGATTCGCGGAGGTGAGCACGGTGACATCCGGCCCGCGCGCGCGCCTGGTGGTGGCGCGCTATCCAGTGATGCCTGGCGTGAGAGATGCCCCCGGCGCGGCCGTCGAACGGCCGCGTGCGCGAGGGACTCTCAGCTGACGGTGCCGGGATGATACGGCTTCTCGTCGCGTTCCTGCTCGTGCCGGCTCTCGCGTCAGGCGGCCAGGATCGGCAGGACGTTCGCTACGAATTCGTGCAGAGCGGGAACGGGTATGCCTTCCGTGGGCAGTTCGTCCTCGAAGCCGAGCGCAGATGCATCGTCGATGTCCTGTTCGATTTCGACCACGTGGCGAAGTTCACTCCGGACGCGAGATCGATCGAGATGGTTCAGCAGGGACGTGACTGGTACGACGTGACGTACAAGTACCGACGTTTCCTGATCCTCGAGAACGAATCCACCTGGCGCAGGACGCTGAAGAGAGAGGAGGACGAGGTCGCGTTCGAACTGTTGTCCAGCAGGAACAATCGCGGGATCATGCCGGACCTCACATCTTCGAGCGGCTACTACCGCGTCAGGGACGAACGAGGCAGGCAGGTCGTCGAGTATTTCCAGGAGTGCACGCTTGGTGCCGGGTCCCTGAAGGGCCGCTACATCGCGGAGGCGAGAACGAAGGCGATCGAGTTCCTGCAGGGACTCAGCGTCTACCTGGCCAGGACGTGTCGTTGATTCGCCCCACGTCGTGCATTCGGAAGGCCGGCGCCACGGGGCTGCGCGAAGGTGGCGACCGCCCCCGGGACGAGGCCGGTCCGCTCGAGCGCCGCGTGGGAGACATCCGCGTGCTGACCTGGGCGAGTCACCGGGGATCCGCCCCACGACGCGCGCGCCGGAACCCGGCAATCCCGCCGCGCGTATCGTCGACCATGCTGCCGCGCCCTTTCATGGTCGCCGCCCTCCTGCTGGTCGGCGGGCTCACCGCCGCGCTGTCGGCGCAGCCGCCCGGTGCGTGGCAGTCGCTGGTGGATGCCGAGCGTGCCTTCGCGGCGCACTCGGTGCGCACGACGATGCGTGAGGCGTTTCTTGCGCACCTGCACCAGAAATCGCTGATGTTCAATCCCGGGCCCGTCAGCGGCATCGCCCTCTACGGCGGCATGCCGGTGCGGTCGGGGCAACTCGCGTGGGCGCCCCAGGTCGTGGACGTGTCGATATCGGGCGACTTCGGGTACTCGACGGGACCCCATCAGTTCAGGCGCGCTCCCGATGCAGACGTCGTGCGTCAGGGTTACTTCTGCAGCGTCTGGGTGCGGTCGGCCACCGAGCCCTGGAAGGTGCTCGTCGACCTCGGGACGTCGCAGCCCGAGGCACTGTCGCTCGACGTCGTGGCCAGTGACCCGACGTCAGAAGCGGCCGTCTCGGCGGGACCATCGGCCGCGCGAACGCTCGAGGAGGCCGAGGGCCGGCTGGCGGCCGCGATGTCGGCCGACCAGGTCGCCGCCTATCGTGCGGCGCTCGCCCCGCACGCGCGCGTCAACCGCGATGGCGCGCCTCCGGCCGAAGGGCTCGACGCGGCGCTCGCCCTCATCGCGCAGCGGGGCGGCGTCCGTCGCGCCACGCCCGAGCGCGTGGAGGTGGCCTCGTCTGGCGACATGGGATACGCCTACGGGAAGCTCGAGCTGACGAATGCGACGCCCGATGCCCCTCCTGTCTACTACGTCCGCGTGTGGCGTCACGACGCGCAGGGCTGGCGCGTGGTGCTGGACGTCGACACCTGGACGCGCCGGTAGGGCCCGTTGTCCCCACGCGGCCCTGAGGGGCGAGGTCGAGGGCAGGGCCCGCTGTCCCAACGCGGCCCCGAGGGGCGAGGTCGCCGGTAGGGCCCGTTGTCCCCAACGCGGCCCTGAGGGGCGAGGTCGAGGGTAGGGCCCGTTGTCCCCAACGCGGCCCTGAGGGGCGAGGTCGAGGGTAGGGCCCGTTGTCCCAACGCGGCCCCGAGTCCGGCGTCGCGCGGGCCGGGCTCGGAGAGCCGGCCCTACCCGCGGTGAGCCCTGCCTAGGGCACGCGGAGCTTCGCCAGCATCGCGTCCAGCGCCGCGCGGTCGTGCCAGGTGCCGTTGTGGACGACGCCCGCCCTGTCGTCGCTACGCGTGATGTCCTGCAGGGGATTGCCGTTGAGCACGAGGAGGTTCGCCCGCATGCCGACGGCTACGGTGCCCTCCTCCTTCGCCGTCCCGAAGTAGACGGCCACGTTGCGCGTCCCCGAGACGAGCGCCTCGTACGGCGTGAGGCCCGCCTTCACGACGGCGGCCAGTTCCTGGTGCGTGGCGATCCCCGGCACGTTGAGGATCTGGGGCGAGTCGGCCCCGAGCAGGATGCCCACGCCTGCGTCCTGCATCTGGCGGAGCAGCGTCGCGCGGAAGGCCATCAGCCGCGCGCGGTTCCGGGCCGTCGGGTTCTGCGGACCGTCGCGGAACCCGCGGAGCCCGTTCTCCCACTGCGTGCGCATCTCGGTCGTGATGTAGGCCAGTTCCGGCCGCTTCATCATGGCTTCGACAGGCTCGCTGGCGAGGAAGTTCAGCATCAGCGTCTCGGTCGGCACGAGCCACACCCCGGCGGCTTTCGTCTTCTGCACCAGCGTGGGCAGCTTCGAGTCGTCGAGGTCCTGCGCGATGAGCGAGCCGAAGAAGCCGCCGCCGGCGGCGCCGATCGTGACGCCGTCGCGCACAGCCGCTTCCGCGTAGCCGTCGAGGTGATCGATCGAACGGTAGCCGGCCTCGATGGCGCGGTGCACGCCCACGGCCGCGGGCACGTGGCCGGCAAACGGGATGCCCACCTCGCGCGCCGTCTTCGCGAGCGCGTCGAACGCCTCGAGGGGCACGCCCGGATGGATCTTGATCAGGTCGTAGCCGGCTGCCTTCTGCTCGCGCGCCATCCGTTCGCCGGCGGCGGCCGTCGTGACCGATTGCCCGTTGGCCGACGGCCCGGACGTGTAGATCCGCGGCCCGAGGATCTCGCCCCGCGCCACCCTGTCGCGCAACTCGAGCTGCGCGGGGTGGCCGAGCATGCTCCGCACGGTGAGCACGCCGTGGATGACGTTGAGGGTGAGGATGCGCTCGTTGAGGCTCGCGTTGGGCCCCGCGAGGTGGCCGTGCATCTCGCCGAGCGCGGGCATCACGTACTTGCCGGCGCCATTGACGATCTGCGCGCCCGTCGGCGGCCTGACCTGGCCGGCAGGACCGATCTCGGCGATGCGTCCGTCGCGGATGACCAGGGTCTGCCGCTCGATGACGCGCTCGGTGTCCATCGGGATGACGTGCACGCCGACCAGCGCCAGCGCGGGCGACTGACCGCGCGCGGAGATGCCGAGGGCCGTGATCGCCGCGGCAAGCGCGACGATCCCGTATCGCATCGGGATTGCCATGGGCACAGGATAACGCGGTCCGAAGCCCGACGGGAGCGGTCCGGGGGCGGCCGGGCGGCCGTGTGTCACATCTTGTGCAGCGGGGGCCTGGCCAGCGCCGGGAAGACGTCCCTGTCGCGCTGGTCACTGTTCTCGCGCCAGCGCTGCTTGTCCTGGTACATCCGGGCGTCGGCCGCGGCCAGCAGCGCTTCCGACGAGTCGCCGTCTCTCGGGAAGACGGCGGCACCGATGCTCACGGCCAGCGTGAACGTGCGGTCGTCGGGCAGGCGCACCACATGGCTCGCGATGCGGCTCTGGAGGTCGCGCAACCGCTCCTCCGCCTCCTCGCGGCCGCATTCGGGCAGCATGACCACGAACTCGTCACCGCCGTAGCGCGCGCAGACGTCGTAGGGGCGCACCGCCTGCCGCAGGACCGCTGCCAGTTCGCGCAGGGCGAGATCGCCGACGGGGTGGCCCTGGGAGTCGTTGACCGACTTGAAGTCGTCCACGTCGACCAGCAGGAGCGCGAGCCGCGAGGCCTGCCGCGCCGCGCGTGCGAGTTCCTGCGTGAGGTGCATCCAGAGGAAGCGGGTGTTCGGCAGCCCCGTCAGCGGGTCCGTGAGGGCCTCTTCCCGGGCGCGTGCCAGCTGCAACGCCTGGTTCACCACGGGACCTGCCTGCCGGGCCACCATCTCGATCAGCCGGCACTCGTCCTGGGTGTAGCAGTCGGGCGCGACGTGGTAGATCGCCAGCGCCCCCACCAGTTCGTGCTGGTCGCCGTAGAGCGGGCACACGATGGAGGACCGCAGCCGCGTCCCGGCGGCGGGCGTGTCGTTCCAGCTCTGTGGCAGGCCGTTGGCAACCGCCCGCTGCTCCCGCAGCGACTTGCCGAACATCCCGGCGTCGGCGTCCACGGAGACGCCTGCCAGCAGGTCGGCCTCGACCCCTTCGGTGAACGTCGGCGTGAAGGTGCGAGTGCTGGCGTCGTGCAGGTAGAGCACCGCGCTCGAGTACGGGATGATCCGGCGCAGCTTCTGCGCGAGCAGCTGCGCCGTGCCCTCCACACCGAGCCCGGCCGTGATCGCCTGGGAGATCTCGAAGAGCGCGACGTCCTCGCGCCGTGCCGACACGATGGAGACGAGCGTGCTGTCGGCCGTCGTCTCGCGCGTCGACCCCTCGATGGATGGCAGCAGCGTGATGAAGCGCTCCACCAGCATCGGATCGAGCGACTTGCCTTCTTCCTCGCGCAGTACGGCGATGGCGGCCTCCCGTGTCAGGCGGTCGCGATACGGGCGGTCGCTCACGAGGGCGTCGTAGTTGTCCACGACGGCCAGGACGCGCCCGCCGACGGGGATGGCCTCCTTGGCCAGGCCTTCGGGGTAGCCTTTGCCGTCCCAGCGCTCGTGGTGCGAGCGGACGAAGGCGGCCACCGAGCCGGGCAGCGGCAGGTCGGCGATCAGGTCGGCGCTGACCTGCGGGTGGATGCGGATCTTGTGGAACTCCTCGACGGACAGCGGGCCCGGTTTGGACAGGATGTGGTCGGGTACGGCCAGTTGCCCGATGTCGAGCAGCAGGGCAGCGGTGCGCAGGGCCTCGATGTCCGCGGCGGGCAGGCCGATGGCTTCAGCCAGTGCCGTCGCCCAGGCACGGCGCCGCTGGAGGCGTTTGCCCGACGGGTCGTGCTTGGCGTCGATGGCCCCGGCGAGGGCCTCGACAAGGGCAGCCGGGGCATAGTCGGTGGGCGGCTCCCGGCGGGTCCGCGGGGGCACGGGCTGTCCCGACAGCATCACGGCGCCCGCGCCAAGGCCGATGCCGAGCGCGAGCGCGCCGGCCGTCACCTGCCCCATGAGCAGCAGGATCACGCCCCCGATGACGCACGCAGCGGTCATGGGCAGCAACCGGGCGGGACGAAGGATCACGGACACGGTATCGGCGCCAGTATGCTGCCTCTCCAACCGGACCGGCAAAATCGGCGGCTTGACCCCGGACCAGCGCGGTGGCACCTTAGCCTGATGGCAGTGTCGCTGTCGACCCGGCTGCGGGCCTTGTGGCTCGCCTGCCTGCTGGTGCTGGCGCCAGCGGGACCGCTGGGCCTGATCGTGACGGGCCATGCGACGGACCGTGACGCGCACGCGGCCACGCTGGTCCACGACGCGGCCGATCACGGCATCTCGGCTGGCGCCCTGGCCGACCGGGCGCCCGACCGCCACTGCATCTTCTGCCAGACGGCGTCCTCCGTCCGCTTCGGCTGGGCGAAGGCGATTACCGGGCTGCACCGCCCGGGCTCATCGACGCTGTGCCGCGTCGAGCGGCCGGCCGCGCTGCCCGACCTGCGCCTCGGGGTCGTCCTTCCCGCCCGAGCTCCGCCGCCACGGGCCTGAGCGGCTGCCCCGGACGGGTGCCCGCCGCTCACCTCCAGTTCCCTCAACGAGCAACACAGCAAGGGTTCAGGCGTCCTGGCACGACCAGGGCGCCGGCAGGATCGCGACCGCGCGACCTGCGCCGGGTACGTCGTCGTCGCGTCCCGGTCTTCTGGAGAGTCATGGCCATGATCAATCGCGCGTGTCCGTCTGGTGCCCGGCGTCGCCGGGTACTTCGCATTGCCGTCCTGCTGTCCCTGCTCGCATCGCTCACAGGTGCGGCATCCGCTCAGCCGTCGTCATCGCCGCCGCAGGAGCTGCGCGGGCGGGTCGTCGCCGGCGAGACGAAGACGCCGCTTCCCGGCGTCACCGTCACCATCGAGGAAGAAGGCACCGTCGTCGCCACCGACGAGAACGGCGCCTTCGCGATTGCCGTCCGGTCGACGGGGTCGGTCCATGTGCGGTTCAGCGCCCCGGGCTTCCTGCCGGTCCGCCAGGAGGTGTCGGGGGTGCCGGAGGCCGGCGCGCTCGAGGTCGTGCTGAAGGACGACCTCCACTACGCCGAGTCCGTGACCGTCGGACCGGGGGCGCGCGATCCGTTCGAGTCCTACCAGCCCACGTCGGTGCTGTCGGGGCAGGAACTCGGCATCAAGCTCGAGGGCTCCCTGGGTGGGCTGCTCCGCAACGAACCGGGCGTATCCGAGCGTTCACTCGGGCCGGGGCCCTCGCGGCCGATCATCCGCGGCCAGGACGGCGACCGCGTGCTCATCCTGCAGAACAGCCAGCGCACCGGCGATCTCTCCAGCCAGTCCGGCGATCACGGCGTGACGATCAACCCGGCCGCGGCCACGCAGGTGGAGGTGGTGCGCGGCCCGGCGACGCTGCTGTACGGGCCCAACGCGATCGGCGGCCTCGTCAACGTGCTGTCGAACCAGATTCCGGCCAAGCCGGCGACAGGTGCCGCGGGAACCGCGCAGGTCGACCTCGCGACCAACGGCGGCCAGGCGGGCGTCGCAGGCGACCTGACCGTCGGCAACGGCACGTGGGCGCTCAATCTCGGTGCGTCGGGCCGCCGGTCGGGGGAGTACGAGACGCCGGAAGGGCCGGTCGAGAACACGCAGACCCGTGGGGCGTTCGCGAGCGTCGGCCTGGCCCGGACCACGCAGGACAGCTACGTTGGTGGCGGCGTCCAGATCGACGACACGCGCTACGGCGTGCCGGTCATCGAGGGGGGAGAGATCGAGCTGACGCCGAGGCGCCAGGTCTACACGGGCCGCGGGGAGTTCCGGAACCTGGAGGGCCTGTTCACGTCGGCCCGCGGGTCGGTCGCCTACCACCGGTACCGCCACGACGAGCTCGAGGGCGAGGAGGTCGGCACGCAGTTCCGCAACGACCTGATCGACCTCGACCTCCGTGCGACCCATCGTCCCGTCGGGCGGTTCACGGGCACCGTCGGCGTGTCAGGCTACCTGCGCAGCTTCGAGGCCGTCGGCGAGGAAGCCCTCTCGCCGCCGGTGGACCAGAGCGTGTTCTCGGCGTTCACGTACCAGGAGGTGACCTGGTCGCACGCGACGCTGCAGTTCGGCGGACGCTTCGATCACGCCGGCTACTCGCCCGAGGGCGGGCTGCGTCCGCGCTCGTTCAACAACCTCTCGCTCTCGATGGGCTCGCTGTTCCGCCCGACCGAGCAGAGCACCATCGCCGTCAGTCTCGCGAGGGCGGCGCGCAACCCCGCGCTCGAGGAGCTCTACTTCTTCGGGGTCCACGCCGGGAATTTCTCGTTCGAGATCGGCAACCCCGATCTCGACTCCGAAGTCTCGTACGGGCTTGACGTGTCGTACCGCGTGCGCCTGCCGAGGGTCTCGGCCGAGGTCACCTACTTCCACAACATGGTGAACAACTACATCTTCCGGAGCCCGCTCACCGAAGAGGAGTTCGAGGATCGGTACCCGGATGCCGGCGGGGACGGGCACGACGAGGAGGGCCACCACGGCGACGAGGAGTTTCCCATCGTCGAATTCCTGGGGCGCGACGTCAGGCTGCAGGGCGTGGAGGCGCACGCCGACGTGGAGCTCGCCGGTGGCTTCCATCTCGAACTCGGGCTCGACACCGTGCGTGGGTCACAGCGTGACGGTGGCGACCCGTTGCCGCGCGTGCCTCCCGTGCGGCTCAACGGTGGCCTGCGCTACCACTGGAACGCGCTCCAGCTCGGGGCGCAGGTCGTGCACGCGGCCGATCAGGACAGGGTCTACGACGTCGAGACGCCGACCGACGGCTACACGACGCTGCGCCTGTTCGGCGCGTACTCGGTGCAGGCCGGACGGGTGCTGCACACCTTCTCGGCGCGCGTCGACAACGTCACCAACGAGCTGTACCGGAACCACCTCTCGCTCGTGAAGGATCTGGTGCCGGAGATGGGCCGCAACCTCAGGGTCGTGTGGAACGTCGGATTCTGACGCGCTGGCGTGGGATCACGGCGTGGGTCCCCGCATTCGTAGCAGCCGGACTCTTGTGACGCTCGCAGGCGCCGGACTCGTCCGGCGGACGACCCGCGCCTGAACCGCAGCCGCCGGACTTGTCCGGCGGACGACCCGCGCCTGATCCGTAGCCGCCGGACTTGTCCGGCGGACGAGCGCTGCCCGCGGGACAAGTCCCGCGGCTACGAACCTCGGATGCGTGCCTGGCTGGTGGCGCCGGCGCCATGGACCACTTGTCCGGCAGCCCGGGCGCGGGACAAGTCCCGCGCCTACGTATCTACAGTCGGCTTTCCGCCGGACGAGCCGCGCCTGATCCGTAGCCGCCGGACTTGTCCGGCGGACGAGCGCTGCCCGCGGGACAAGTCCCGCGGCTACGAACCTCGGATGCGTGCCTGGCTGGTGGCGCCGGCGCCATGGACCACTTGTCCGGCAGCCCGGGCGCGGGACAAGTCCCGCGCCTACGTATCTACAGTCGGCTTTCCGCCGGACGAGCCGCGCCTGATCCGTAGTATCTACAGTCGGCTGTCCCAGAGCGGCTCCGGGACGCCGCGTTCGTGGTTCTCGTAACGCGCCATGATGAACAGCGCATCCGAGAGGCGATTCAGGTAGGGCACCACGAACGTGCCGATCCTGTCCTCGCGCGAGAGCGCGATCGCCTCGCGTTCCGCGCGCCGGCACACCGTACGCGCGACGTGCAGTTGCGCGGCGCCTGGCGCCCCGCCTGGCAGCACGAAGTTCTCGAGCGGCCCGACCACCTCGTTGAGTTCGTCCATCAGCCGCTCGAGCGCCTCGACGTGACGGGACGCGATCTGCGGGATGTTGAACGCGACCTTGTCGTCCTCGAGGAAGCAGAGGTCGGATCCGAGGTGGAACAACTCGTTCTGGATGACGGGCAGCGCCGTCGACAGGCGGGAGACGAGGCCGTTGGCGAGGGCCACGCCAATCGCCGAGTTCAGTTCGTCCACCGTGCCGTACGCGGCCACCCGCAGGGAGTCCTTCGCGACGCGCTGTCCGCCGCCCAGCCCCGTCGTCCCGTCGTCGCCCTTGCGTGTGTAGATCCGCGTCAGCCGAGGCATCCGGCCATTGTAGGCTACGGTTCGGAACGCCGAACGCCGAACCATGAACGCCGAACGCAGAAGGCCGGAGGACCGGCACCCACTCGAATACCGAGCGCCGGCGGCGGACGGCCGACCATGACTGTCGGCCGGCTCGCCCCGACGCCCTCAGGACTCCTGCACCTCGGCAACGTGTGCGCGTTTGCCGGCGCGTGGCTGTCGGCGCGTGCCGATGGCGGACGCCTGATCCTTCGCATCGAAGACGTGGACCTGGAGCGTGCGCGCCCTGATGTCGAGCAGGCGTTGCGTGACGACCTCACGTGGCTCGGACTCACCTGGGACGACGAGACGCCGAGGCAGTCTTCGCGCGACTACGCGCCCGCACTGGCGCGCCTTGCCGATCGCGTCTACCGGTGCCGGTGTACGCGAGCGATGCGGTCGGCCC
The DNA here is from genome assembly GCA_963715265.1 of uncultured Acidobacteriota bacterium. Classification (GTDB taxonomy): domain Bacteria; phylum Acidobacteriota; class Vicinamibacteria; order Vicinamibacterales; family Vicinamibacteraceae; genus Luteitalea. The sequence goes on along the minus strand of CAVQRQ010000015.1, from coordinate 139,205 downwards.
CGCTGCCGACCGGAGCGGGCTGCCAGGGCCACTGTGCGGATCGCGACCATGCCGACGGCGCCCTCCGGTTCCGCCTCGTGCCTGGACCGATGCCGTTCGTCGACAGGCGCTGGGGGCCTCGGCAGGCCGACCCGCGCGCGTTCGGCGATCCCATCCTCGTCAGGCGCGACGGGCTGGTGTCCTACAACCTCGCCGTCGTCGCCGACGACATCGACGATGGCGTGAACGACGTGGTGCGCGGAAGCGACCTGCTGGAGTACACGGCGGTGCAGATCCAGTTGTGGGAGGCGCTGGGCGCCACGCCGCCGCGATGGCTGCACACGCCGCTGGTTCTCGGCGCCGATGGGAAGAAGCTCTCGAAGTCGCACGGCAGCGCGCACGTCGGCGCGATGCGTGAGGCGGGGGCGACGCCGGCCGACGTCTGGCGCCTGGTGCTGCCCTGGCTGGGCGTCGAGGACGCCGCCTCGCTGGAGGCTGCGCTGCCGCGCTGGAACCCGGCGGCTGGACCGCGCGGGCCGATCGTGCTCGGACGGACGCTCCCGAATGCACCAATGGACTTGACGTGAGCGCCCTCCGGGCCGATCGTGCTCTCATGCGGAGGTCCCGAGGTCACTCGCAGTTTCCTGTGGCGACCATCGCGTGTTACGGCCCCACGCCGGACCACGCCACGAAGCTCGTGGCGTCGATCCTGTCGCGGCCCGGCGGCGACGTCACCGTGAGCCAGATCTGGACGACGCTGGTGGGCGATGTGCGGCACGACCCGGAGGTCCGTGACGATGTCAGCGCCTTTCTGGACGCGCACGCCGCGCACGACACCATCACCGCACCCCGATTGCTCGGCTGCCCCCACGAGGAAGGGATCGACTACCCCGTGGGTGAGGAATGCCCGCGCTGTCCGGCCTGGGCAGGCGTCGACCGATGGACCGGCCGGTCACGCGTGCCGCGTCAATGGTCGGCGCCGGTGGTGCTCGCCATCCTGTCCACGCCAGGCCACGTCGGACGCCCCGCCGCCATCGTTGCAGCCGACCAATTCCGCGAGGCCATCGTCGACGCTGTCGGCACGACGCTGGCTCGCGTCACGGCGCATCCCGAAACGGCGACAGATGCCGACAGCAGCCTGATCACGGACGGTCTCTATCTCTGCGCGCGCTGGCGCGACGATCGTGTTTATGCCCCACTCGTGAGGTGGCTCCGCGAGGCTGGGGCCGCCGACCTCGATCTCATCGGAGACGTGCTGACCGAGGACACAGGACGCATCCTGGCGGGCGTGTGGGGCGGCGATATCGGGCCCCTGCAGCAGCTCGTCGAGTCGCCAACGGCCGACGAGTTCGCGCGCGCGGCGGGGTTGAACGCGCTGGCGCTGCTGGTGGCCTGGGGGGAGGCGCCACGCGACGAGGTCGTGAACTACTTCGCATGGCTCGCCAGCGAGGGGCTGGAGCGCACGCCTGGGCAGGCATGGAACAGCCTGGCGGCCGCCAGCGCCGAGATGGAGGCCCTCGACGTGTTTCCGGCGTTGCGCGCGGCGTACCCGGAGGGTTTGGTCGAGAGCGACTACATCCCCGTTGATGAGTTCGATGAGGTCGTGGCGAGTCCGAGGGGCATCAGACTCCAGGAGTTCGGGGAGCGCCACCCACCAATTCACGACGTGCTGCGGGAGATGTCGTGGGCCGAGCCGCCGAGGGTGCCGCCGCCCTCCCAGGCCCGTCACGCGGATGGCAGCAAGATCGGCCGCAACGAACCGTGCCCGTGCGGCAGCGGACGCAAGTACAAGAAGTGCTGCCACGCCTGAAGCCGATTTCCGCCTGGGGCTACTGCGCGAAGGCTGTTCCGGAAGCTGACGAAGGGGCGGCCCGCTGGTTCGCGCAAGCCCGCGGCGCGTCGCCTTCCGGACGTGGCGTGATTACGTCGCCCGATGGTCCGACGGGCGACGAAGCAGCAGGCTCGCAAGTGCCGCGAGGGCGACGAAGACCGCGAGCATGGTCACCACCTCTGGCCCCGGGCGCGACGGCGGCAGCAGGTACCTGAAGGCAGCGAGCACCGCGGACCACGTCAGGAGGAGCAGCATGACGCGCGTCCGTGGGTACCTGGCGACGCATACCGCCACGATGACCGTGGTGGCGGCAAGGACGGTCCAGGCCAGGGGGCGCGGCGCGACGGTCTGGTCGACGAGCCAGTCCCAGCCGAACGCCGCGACGGTGGCGGTGATGGCCGTCTGCCAGGCGAGCGCATCGGAGCGGATCACGAGGCCGGCGAGCACGGCGCCGGCAATCGTGTAGTCGAAGCGGACCGGCAGGTACTGGCCCGCCACGATGACGATCCCGACCGCGACAGCGGCCGCGACCAGGGCCCCCGGTAGTCGATGCCTCGCGGGTGGCTCGGACGCGGTGCCAGCGAGCTGATGCCGCAGGCGCCATGCGCACAGGACGTAGGCGAGCCCGAGGAGGGCACCGAACGTCAGTTCCATGGCCTTCCACCAGCCGAGTGGCATGCCGGCCCAGGCCGCCCTCCCGAGGGGCTGCAGCGACGCGCCGACACCGAAGCCGAGGCCCCCGCCAATCGCGCCGTACAGCGCAAACATCGACGGCACGCGCGACCGCAGCCACGCGAGCAGCAGCAGGCCGCCGACCCAGAGTCCCGCCCACACCTCTTCACGGGGCCTGTCGAAGCGGTTCGAGAAGTACACCAGCTTCGGGCTGTCCACGAAGTGCCAGCCGATCCACGTGCCGAGCACCATGATGGCCAGAGCCGCCACGAGCTTCGCATCGGTGTGCCGGTGTCGGTCGAGGGCGATGCCGATGAAGGCGCCGCCGAGCAGGCCCCAGGCCGCGCCCTTGATGACGAAGCCGAGGATCGCCCACCAGAAGGTCTCGGGCAGCAGGCTGAGCCCGACCGTCTGGCCGTACGTCTCCTGCCCGCCGAAACCCACGCCTATGGCGGCCAGGGCGGCGATGGCCCCGGCATCGGCGTGTCGATCCAGCAGCCAGCACAGGACCAGACCGATCATCGCGCCCGGAATCATGGCGCCAAGCGAGCCGCCCCCGATCGAACCGCGGAGTCCCCACCCGAGCGACATCGCGACGGCGCCGAGGAGGCACCAGTGCCAAACGGGACGTGTGGGTGTCATCGTGGAGCCGGCAGGCTGCTCGTCGCGCGCGACCCTGTGCCGGCGAGGCTGCGCAGCACGGGCCGCAGCGCCTCCGCCATGCGCCTGTACCCGTCGGGCGACGGGTGCAGGCCGTCGGGCGTCTCGAACAGGCGATCGATGTCGTCCGGCTTCGCGGCGGCCACGCGCGTGTCGCAGTACGCCATGCCGGGCGTGGACAGGGCCGTGTCCCGGATCCATGCGTTGATGGTGTGCATGCGCACGTTCTGCTCGAGCGTCGCGGTGTCGTACGGGATGATCGAGCACGCCACGATGGGGATGCGGGCTTCACTCGCGCGGGTGTACATCGCCAGCAGGTGCGTCTGCACGGCCGCGGCGTCGCGGCCCTGGTACACGTCGTTCACGCCGGCGAGCAGGACCAGCACCAGAGTGGGCTGGCTCTCCAGCCCGACTTCGTTCGGGGCCGGCCAGCCGGCCGTCATCACGTCGGGCGCGTGGCCGAGCACGTCGCGATCGAAGCGCGCGGCGATCTCGTCGGTGCGCTCGCCGTTCACGCCACGGTTCAGCACCCGCCACGACGGCTCGGCGCGCATCAGCCACCACGCGTATTGACTGGTGAGGTCGCCCTCACCGTCAGGCGGCGATTCGATCGGCGACCTGAACCCCGGCGTCCCCGCCGTCGTCGAGTCGCCGAGCGCAACGATCGTGAGGGCGGGGCTACCGTCGGCCGGGCTCGGAGAGCCGGCCCTACCGTCGGCCGGGCTCGGAGAGCCGGCCCTACCGTCGGCCGGGTTCGGAGAACCGACGGTGCCAAGGGGGGACATCAGCGGCTCGCGGGCACCGGTTGGCCGCGACGCGTCACGCGATCGACGTCCTCGATGGTCCTGATCGAGGGCGACGTCGTGTGCTGCAGGCGCGTCGCCACGGCTTCGGCAGCCCGCATCACGCGCAGGATGTTGCGGCCGGCGATCTTCGCGATGTCCTCGTCCGAGTAGCCGCGGCGCGCGAGTTCGGCCATGAGCGCCGGATACGTCCCGACGTCTTCGAGGCCCTGCACCACCGACGTGATGCCGTCGAAGTCGCCGCCGAGCCCTATGTGATCGATGCCCGCGACCTTGCGGATGTGATCGACGTGATCGGCGACCTGCGCCACCGTGGCACGGGGTTCGGGGTTGGCCGCGCGCCAGGCACCCATCGCGGCCTTCTGGCCCGCGGCGTCGGCGCCGAACTGCTTCTGAAGCGCCTGGTCCTGCGCCTGCGCGCGCCGGTTGTACGCTGCGACCTCCGGCGAGACGAAGCCGGGCACGAACGTCACCATCACGATCCCGCCGTTGTTCGGCAGGTCGCGCAGGATCGCGTCGGGCACGTTGCGCGGCACGTCGCACACGGCCCGCGCGTTGGAGTGCGAGAAGATCACCGGCGCCTGCGAGACGCGGATCGCGTCGGCCATGGTGTCTGCCGACGTGTGGCTCAGATCGACGAGCATCCCGAGCCGGTTCATCTCGCGCACGACCTCCTCGCCGAATGCGGAGAGCCCCTTCCGCGTCGGGTCGTCGGTCGTGGAGTCGGCCCACGGCACGTTGCGGCTGTGCGTCAGCGTCATGTAGCCCGCCCCGAGCCTGTGCAGCATCCGGAGCGTGGCGATGGAGCTGTCGATGGAGTGCCCGCCCTCCACGCCCATCGTCGAGGCGACCTTGCCGGCCGCCATGGCCCGTTCGGCCTCGTCGGCCGTGCGCACGAGCGCGAACACCGAGGGGTAGCGCCGCACCATCTCGTGAACGGCGTCCATCTGCTCGAGCGTCGCGCTGACGGCCGCGTCGCCCTGGAGGTCGGCCGGCACGTAGACCGACCAGAACTGGCCCCCGACCCGGCCCGTCCGCAACCGGGGGATGTCGGTCATGAGTTGCGGCTGGGGCTTTGCGATGTCGATGCGATCGAAGTCGTACTTGACGCGCTCCCGCATCTCCCACGGCAGGTCGTTGTGACCGTCGATGACGGGCGATCGCTTCAGCACGGCGTCCACGCGCGCGGCGAGGTTCGCGTCGGCGCGTGGCGCCGGCTGAGCCGCGGGGCGACCCAGCCCGACGACGGCCAGCACGCCGGCGCACACGAGAGGGAAGCGGAGTCGGACTGGCAGTGACGTGAGCATGCGCATCGGACCGGCACCTCTAGACGTGGCGGATCCTCGCCAGGTCGCGCCGCAACTCGGCGCGGAAGTCGGGGTGCGCGATGCTGATCAGCATCTCCCCGCGTTCGCGGATCGAGGCGCCGTGCAGGTTCACGGCGCCGTACTCGGTGACGACCCAGTGCACGTGACCGCGCGTGGTGACCACACCCGCGCCTGGCTTCAGCGTCGGGACGATGCGCGAGAGCTGACCCTTCGCGGCCGTTGAGGGGAGCGCGATGATCGGCTTGCCGCCCGGCGAGAGCGCCGCGCCGCGGATGAAGTCCATCTGCCCGCCGATCCCGGAGAAGATCCGGTGGCCGATCGAGTCGGCGCACACCTGGCCCGTGAGGTCGATCTCCAGCGCCGAGTTGATGGCCACCACGCGTGGGTTGCGCCGGATTAGCGCCGTGTCGTTCGTGCGGTCGCACGGGTGGAACTCCACCTGCGGGTTGTCGTCCACGAAGTCGAAGAGCCGCGTCGTGCCGGTGACGAACGTCGTCACCGTCCTGTTCGGGTGCACCACCTTGTGCTTGTTCGTGATGACGCCGTTCAGCGAAGGTCGATGAGGCCGTCGGAGAACATCTCGGTGTGCACGCCGAGGTCGTGCTTGTTGCCGAGTCGGCGCAGGACGGCATCCGGGATGGCGCCGATGCCCATCTGCAGCGTCGAGCCGTCGTCGACGAGTTCGGCGATCAGTTCCCCGATGGCCGCCTCGATCTCGGTCTCTGGCGGCGACACGTGCTCGTGCAGCGGCCGAGCGTTGGCCACGAGCGCGTCGAGCCGTCCAACGGGGACCACGACGTTGCCGTGTGTGCGGGGCATCCGCGTGTTGACCTCGGCGATGATGAGCGTGGCGGTATCGGCGGCGGCGCGTGCGGCGTCGACCGACGTGCCGAGCGTGCAGAAGCCGTGGCGATCGGGCACGGACAGGGTCAGCAGCGCGACGTCCAGCCGGACCTGTCCGGACTGGAACAGACCGGGGATGTCGGAGAGGAAGATCGGCACGAAGTCCGCGCGCCCCTCGTCGATGGCGCCGCGCAGGGGCGCGCCCGTGAAGAGCGAGACGGAGCGGAAGCGCCCATCCTGCTCGGGATCGGCGAATGGCGCGGGGCCAGCCGTATGCAGGTGATAGACCGTGACGCCTTCGAGATCGGTGCGGCGCGTGAGCGCCTCGAGCAGCGCCGTCGGCGTGGCCGCGGCGCCGTGCACGAACACCTTCATGCCACTGCGGATGCACGCCACCGCCTCGTCGGGCGACACGGCGCGGGAGGACCAGTCGGAACTCATGGGGGATATTGTGGATCGGGGACCGGGTACCGGGGACCGGGGGCCGGGTAGCGGGGACCGGGTAGCGGGGACCGGGTAGCGGGGGCCGGGTAGCGGGGGCCGGGTATCGGGGGCCGGGTGCGGGAGCGGCGGGCCTGGGGTACCGCCTGCCGGGGTGCCCGGTACGGGGTAGGATTGCGCCGATGCGAATCCTTGTGAGTGCCCTCGTGTCGGCTCTGGCCCTCCCCGCGTCCGTACTGGCGCAGGAGGTCAGCCTCCCCCAGGCGGTTCGAGCGAAGGTGGCGGCCCAGGCATCAGCGCTCAGGCCACGTCTGGTCGAGACCCGCCGCGACATCCATCAGCACCCCGAACTCGGGTTCCGCGAGACCCGCACGGCGAAGCTGATCGCCGACAGGCTCCGCGCGCTCGGGTTCGACGAGGTGCGTGAGCAGGTCGGCGTGACGGGCGTTGTCGGCGTGTTGAAGGGAGGACGCCCCGGCAAGGTCGTCGCCGTCCGCGCCGACATGGACGCCCTGCCCATCCCCGAGCTCATCGACGTTCCGTACAAGTCGACGGTCGCCAACGTCAAGCACGCCTGCGGGCACGACGGCCACATGGCGGTCGCCCTCGGCGTGGCGGAGGTCTTCAGCGCGATGCGTGCCGAGATCCCGGGCACCGTCGTGTTCCTGTTCCAGCCGGCGGAAGAGGGCGATCCCGACGGCGGCGCGTCTGGCGCGGAGCGCATGCTCGCCGCGGGCGTGTTCGCCGCGCCCGCGCCGTCGGCGATCTTCGGCCTGCACGTGCTCCCGACGCTGCAGGTGGGCACGATTGGCGTCAACATCGGGCCGGCGATGGCCAGCAGCAACCGGTTCACCGTGACGATCACGGGGAAGAAGACCCATGCGGCCTACCCGCACACGGGCATCGACCCGATCCCGGTCGCGGCGCAGGTGATCAATGCGCTCCAGACGATCCCGAGCCGCATGAACAACGCCGCCGATCCCATCGTCGTGTCGGTGGGCACGATCAACGGCGGCAACCGGTACAACATCATCGCCGACAGCGTCACGCTCACGGGCACCGTGCGCACGCTGTCGAAGGAGGGGCCCGATCGGATCAAGGCCCTGATGGAGCGGACGATCAAGGGCGTCACGGACGCCTCGGGGGCCACGTACTCGTTCGACTATCCCCCGGGCAACCCCGTGACCTTCAATGAGGAGTCGCTGGCCGCCGCGAGCCTGCCCATCCTGGCCGACGCGATGGGCGGTCGCCAGCACATCCTGGCGCCGCCTCCCCAGATGGGCGCCGAAGACTTCGCGCTCTACCAGGAGCGGATCCCCGGCCTGTACTTCTTCCTCGGCGTTGGCAACACGGCCAAGAACATGACCGCGATGATTCACACCGAGTACTTCGACATGGACGAGGACGCGCTGCCGATTGGCGTGCGGGCGCTCGCCAGCGTGACGCTGGATTACTTGTATCGGTAGGGCGCGGTCTCCTGACCGCGCCGTGGTTTCGCGTGTGGCGGACGGCGGGGTGGGGACACAGCGGCGGGGTGGGGACACCCCGCCCTACCAATCGCCGCGGGACGGCGCGGTCTCCTGACCGTGCCGGTCGCAGTGGCCGCACGCAGGCGCCGCACCCGTCGCCTGGCCAGGGCCGCGCTGGCTGACCGGACGCGTCTCGAACACGCCGAGCACGCGCCGCAGCACCACGACGAGGGCGCCGAGCGCGACTGCCGACACCACGACGTGCTGAACGATGTCGCCGAGGGCCGTCGCTTCGGACATCATTGGCTGCCTCCCGCCCGCATCACCTGGTACACCACCAGGGCCGCCACGTACGCGAGCGCCGACATGTAGGCGAACTGCAGCAGGGCGTAGCGACCGGACCCCGTCTCACGACGTGTCACCGTCAGCGTCGGCAGGCACTGCATGGCGAGCACGAAGAACACCAGCGCGCTGGCAGCCGTCGCCGGCGTGAACACCGGCGTGCCGTCGTCGCGGGTCGCGCCGCGGATGCGTTCGATCGACGCCCTCGTCCACGTCGGCCTCGCCCGATCCGCCGACCAGGACCGACATCGTCGACACGAAGACCTCGCGCGCGAGGAAGCTCGTCAGCACGCCGACCGTCAACTGCCAGTCGAAGCCGAGCGGCGCGAAGACCGGCTGGCAGCGTGCGGCCGAGCCGACCGGCGAAGACTGCCGGCCTGCGCGGCGCGGCTCTCAGCGACCGTCGGCCTCGGCGTCGAGCGCGTCGCCGCCTGCGCGTCGGACGGTGCGAGCTCGGCCGCCTGGCGCGCGGAGTGCGATGGCCGCGGCCGGTGGCTCGCACCTGCGGATACGCGCTCAGCCACCACATCACGATGCAGATCGCCATGATGACCGTGCCGGCCGTCTGTCAGGAACGCCACGCCCTGGTCCTTGCGCCGTGAGCAGCGCGTTGCGTCAGCGACGGCCACTTGTAGGTCGGCAGCTCCAGCACCATCGGCCGCGCCGTCGCCGCGCAGAGCACGTGCGCGCCGAACAGCATCGCGGTGACAGAGCGCCGCGCCGGCGCCAAGCAGCGTAGCAGCCGGCAAACGCGACGCCGCCAGCGGCGGGCTGGCTCGGCGAAGAGCAGGCTCGTCAGCAGCACGTACACCGGCAGGCGCGCCGAGCAGCTCATGAACGGCGCCACCAGAATCGTGGCGAGCCGGTCGCGCCGATCGGGAATCAGCCGCGTGCGACATGATGCCCGGCAGCGCGCAGGCGTGCGACGTCAGCAGCGGCACGAACGCGTGGCCCGGCAGGCCGAAGCGGCGCAGCACCCGGTCCATCACGAACGCCGCCCGCGCCAGGTAGCCCGTGTCCTCGAGCAGGCTGATCAGGAAGAACAGCAGGCAGATCTGCGGCAGGAACACGACCGTGCCGGCGATGCCGCCGACGATGCCCTTCGGTCACCAGATCGCTGCACGGGCCCGGCGGGCAGCACGCCGCCGACGAGCGTCGCCGAGTCGGCGAACGTGGCCTCGATGAGGTCCATCGGGCACCGTCGCCAGCGCGAACAGCGTCCAGAACAGCCCGCCCATCACGCAGCAGAAGACGACCAGCCCGAGGACCGGGTGGGTGAAGGCTGTGTCGCAGCCGTTCGGTGAAGGTGTCGCGCGGGTGCGGTGCCGCGCCCGGCCGGCGCTGGCGGCCATCACGTCGTCGGCCCATGGCGTCAGGGCCTCGATCGGGCGCCTTCGGCAGGCCGGCCGGGGCGACGGCAGAGCGTCGGCGACGCTGCCCAGCGCACGCGCCAGCGCGTGCCGGACCTGGTCGACGCCGCTGCCGCGGCGCGCCACCATCGGCACGACCGGCCAGCCCAGCCGTTCGGACAGTTGCGCCGCGTCGATGGTCAGAGCCGCGCGCGCTGCGGCCAGGTCGACCATGTTCAGCGCCACGACGACCGGGCATGCCGTACGCGAGCAGTTCGCCCGACGAGGACGAGGTTGCGCGTCAGGTTGCAGGCATCGACGACGACGAGCACGGCGTCGGGCTGGCGGTGAGCCGCCGCCGCCCGCCAGCACGTCGCGTCGCGATCTGCGACTCGGGCACGTCGAGGTCGAGCTCGTAGAGTCCGGGCAGGTCGAGCACCTCGACGAGCCGGTCGTCCGCGGCAGCGCGGCCGTCCGACGCGCGACGGCCGTGGTGGTGCCGGGGAAGTTCGAGGTCTTGGCCCGCGCGCCGCACAGGCGATTGAAGAGCGTGGTCTTGCCGGTGTTCGGATTGCCGATGAGGGCGATGCGGGCCGCGTCGCGCGGGGCGCGCCGCGGCGCGCTCGACCGCGCGGGCGCCGGCAGCCGTGCATGTCAGCCCTCCTTCGTCGGCCTCGGGAACGACGTAGGATGCCGTCGGCCACCGTGCGCCAGATGCCGATCCGGGTGGACCGCACCTGCACGATGCAGGGATCGCCGACCTTGCAGAGCGTCAGTTGACACTCTCGCGTGAGGCCCAGGGCACGGAGGAGGTTGCAGGAATGGGGGTCGAGCACGGTGTCCCTGAAGCGCACGACCGCGCCGGCCCGCAGCGAGCTCAGCGGGATCGGCTCGGGGGCCGCTGGTTCGGCCGCGACGGCGGGGGCGGCGGGCACGACGGGCTCGATCATGGGAGTAATGGCGCGGCGGCCCATCGAAGGATGGCGACCTGCCGGGTCCGATTTCCGCTGACCATGCTATCACGGAACTGAGACTCGCTCTCAAGACCAGCCTGTCGCGGTCGGACCCTCCGGCTGTTGGCGGTAAGCGTGTCGACTAGACTCTGCGCACAATGGCCGAATCCGGACTGACGCGTCGCGAACTCCTGGAACTCCTGTCCGGTGCCGCGGCACTGCCGATTGCCGCGGCGTCGTGCGGGCGCCCCGCGGCGCCCTCGATCGCGCGAGTCGAGGGGCCACTGCACTACTCGAGTCTGGCGGACGTGGCCAGGCTCATCGCCGCACAGGAGCTCACGTCGACCGATCTCACGCGACAGATGCTCGATCGGATCGCTGCCGTTGACGGGCGCCTTCGGAGCTATGTCACGGTCATGACGGACCGCGCGATGGCCAGTGCCGAGCGCGCGGACGCCGACAGTCGCGCCGGCCGGTACCGTGGGCCTCTTCACGGCGTGCCGATTGCCGTGAAGGACCTCTGCAATACTCGCGGCGTCCGCACGATGGCGGGTACCGTGGTCCTGGCCGACTTCGTGCCTGACGTCGACGCCACCGTCGTGACCCGGCTCGAAGCAGCGGGTGCGGTGATCCTCGGCAAGCTGGCGCTCTGCGAAGGCGCGTTCGGTCCGTACCACCCCGGACTCCAGGTGCCCGTGAATCCCTGGGATTCCACGCGATGGAGCGGCGTGTCATCGAGTGGCTCTGGCGTCGCCTCGGCGGCCGGCTTGTGCTTTGCGTCGGTTGGGACCGATACCGGTGGATCGATCAGGTATCCGTCGGCCGCCAACGGCTGCGTGGGGCTCAAGCCAACCTACGGTCGAGTGAGCCGCTACGGCGTGTTCGCCCTGGCCGCTTCACTGGATCATGTCGGGCCCATGACCCGCACCGTCGAAGACGCCGCCCTCATGTTCGAGGTGATGGCCGGCCGCGATCCCAACGACCCGTCGTCGCTGCACGATCCGGTGCCCGCGGTACGGGCCGAACTGGGTCGGGGTGTCGCTGGCTTTCGCGTCGGGTTCGATCGTCGGTATGCCACCGACAACGTCGACGCCGATGTTGCCACGGCAATGGACGTCGTGCTCGCTGAGCTGACCCGATTGGGCGCGACCGTCGTCCCGGTCACCATGCCGGACGTCAGCAACGTCAACGGCGCGTGGTTCGAGTTGTGCACGGCGGAGGCGGTGGTCGCCAACGCAAAGACGTTCCCGAGTCGCGCCAGCGAGTACGGTCCGGGTTTTCGGCCCGTACTCGAGTACGGGCTACGCGTCACCCCCGCATCCCTGGCGGCCGCGTCGAAGGTTCGCGCGGAAGTCTCGGCCTCACTCGAGGCGATGTTGAGCACGGTCGATTGCCTCGTCTGTCCGTCGATGTCGAACGCGGCGCGCGTCAAGGAAGCGGATCCGTTCGCCGAAGAGACCGACGCGTCGTGGACCCGCCTCGTCAGGCATGACATCCACACGAAACCGTTCAACTTCAGCGGCAGCCCGACCTTGTCTGTGCCGTGTGGCTTCTCGGCAGACGGCTTGCCGCTCAGCGTGCAGTTCGTCGGCCGCCGGCTCAGCGAATCAGTGCTGTGCCGCGTGGGTCATGCGTACGAGCAGGCGACCGGGTGGCACTCGACACATCCGGCAGTCTAGCGGCCGACTCCGCCTGACGGCCGGCAGCCGCGCGTGCGAGCATCGGATGCCCACGCGGCTTCGTTGTCAACTCGGTCTGCGGGTGCGCGGAGGGCCGGCGTCAGCCGGTCACGGGAAACGTGGCCGTCCGCCGCGGCTCGTTCGGGATCGTCAGCCCGACCAGATTACGAATGGAGTGTACGAGGAGGGGCGATGACCACAGCGGACCACCCGGTGAACTACAGCCGCTTCACGGCGGCAGACACGGACGAGATGTCGCGTCTGTTGGGCGCGGTATTCGCTCAGCGTGATCCGCCGGCGGTGGCTGTCGGCCTGACAGCATTGGAGTTCGAAACCTTCGTCCGTCTCTTCTGCACGCAGGCGGAGGCCGATGGCCTCACCGTCGTGGCACGGTCGGCCGCGACGGGTGAGATGATTGGTGCCCTGCTCGCTGAGGATTCGGCATCAGTGCCGCCGGACAGCCTGGATCGGGTGAGTGACAAGTTCAATCCGATCTTCGACATCCTCGGGCAGCTCGACACCGAGTATCGCGCCGGCCGTGTGACGCAGCCGGGCGAATCGCTGCATCTCTTTCTCCTGGGCGTCGCGCTCGGCTTCGAAGGGCAGGGAGTGGCGCAGCGGCTGGTCGCAGAATGTCTGGCCAACGGCGTCGACAGAGGGTATCGACTCGCCGTCACTGAAGCCACCAACCCGACATCGCAGCACGTGTTCCGCAAACAGGGGTTCGCTGAACGCGTGCACCGGTCCTACGGCGTGCATCGGTTCAACGGGCAAGCCGTCTTCGGGTCAATCGCGGACCAGGGCGGGCCGATCCTCATGGACAGACACCTGGTTCTGCCTGTCCCATAGTCCCCACTCCCCACTCCCCACTCCCGACTCCCAACTCCCAACTCCCGACTCCATGGACGGCCGGGACGGCCGTCCCTCCCTAACTCCCGACTCCCCACTCCCGACTCCTGACTCCCAACTCCCGACTCCATGGACGGCCGGGACGGCCGTCCCTCCCTAACTCCCGACTCCCGACTCCCGACTTAGAATGTCGCTCCATGGCCAAACCTCCCGTAGAGGTCACCCTGGAATGGACGCAGGATCTCGCCTTCGCCACGACGGTCGCGGCTGGGCCCGGCCCCGTGCTCGACGGCGACGGGGTCGCCGGTGCATCGCCGGTCCAGGCCCTGGTGCTCGCGCTCGGCGCCTGCATGGGCACCGACGTCGTCATGATCCTCAAGAAGGGGCGGCACGACCTGCGCGGCCTCAGGTTGAAGGTGGTCGGCACCCGCGTTGACGGACCGCCCTCCTACTTCACGGGGTTCTCCATCGACTTCGAGGTGACGGGCTCGGCGCCCCAGGCGGCAGTCCAGCGCGCCGTCGATCTCTCCCGCGACACCTACTGCTCTGTGTGGCACTCCCTGCGCCCCGGGGTGCCGCTCGACGTGACGATCACCCGCGTCGATGGCTGAGTCCGCGGCCCCGCCCGAGGGGCAGGCCCCGCGCCGGGCCCGCGCCGGCTACATCGACTGGATGCGCGGCCTTGCCGTGCTCGTGATGATCCTCGCCCACGTCGTGGATGCGTGGACCGTGACGGGTCCCACGCGCCAGACGCGGTCGTATTTCTGGTTCATGGTCATCGCCGGCATGGGGGCCCCGATGTTCCTCTGGCTGGCGGGCCTCGCCGTGCCGCTGGCCGCCCACGCCCGCATGCGACGCGGCGCGACACCCGCCGAGGCGAGCCGGGGGCTCCAGAAGCGGGGCTGGGAAATCTTCGGCCTTGCCATGCTCTTCCGGCTCCAGGCGTACATCTTCAGCGCGGGCGCGACGCTCTCCGGCATGCTGAAGGTCGACATCCTCAACATCATGGGGTTGTCGCTCGTCGCCGCCGCGTGGCTGTGGGGACGCAGCCGTTCGCGCACGGGCCGCATCGCCATCTCTGTCGCGGCCACCTGCGCCATCCTCGTGCTGTCACCCCTGCTGCGGGTGTGGGAGTGGCCCGCCCTGCTGCCGGATTTCATCGAGTGGTACCTCCGTCCCGCTCCATCGCGCAGCACGTTCACGCTCTTCCCGTGGGCCGCGTTCGTGTTCGGTGGTTTCGCTGTGGGTGAGTGGCTGACCGGCGTGACTCCCACCGCGCGGAACAGGTTCCACGCGGCCTGTGCGATCGGAGGCGTGCTGCTCGCCATCGGTGCGTATCAGCTGTCCTTCCTGCCGACCGTCCTGCCGGGCTCCCGGTTCTGGACGACGTCGCCGGCCTTCTTCGTCATCCGTCTCGGCCTGCTGACCGCGACGTTCGGGGGCCTGTACTTCCTGTTGCGCGACACGGGACTGTGGGCGCGGCTCACGCTGCCCCGGGCGTGGAGCCCCATGGAGCTGTTCGGACGAACGTCGCTCTTCGTGTACTGGGTGCACGTGGAACTGGTCTACGGACTCCCGTCGCGGCCCCTGCACAAGGCGCTGTCGTTCGAGGGGGCGCTCGTCGCGTTCGCGCTGTTCAGCATCGGCATGCTGGCGCTGGCGATGGTCAAGACGCGATACTGGGACCACGAGACACCATGGCACGGGTGATGCCCGATGCTCGATGCCTGGCGGCGAGGGCCGAACGCCGAACGTAGAACGGAGGCGTCGGTCTGCCGGTCGACGCGCCGTGGCCGTCCACACTCTGGAGAAACTGCATGCGTGTCCTGCTGCCGGCGCTCTGCCTCGTGCTTGCCGCCACCGCCGCCTCGGCCCAGCCGACGCTCGACATCTACCACGTGGACGTCGAGGGGGGCGCGGCCACGCTCATCGTCACGCCCGCCCGTGAGTCCGTGCTCGTGGATGCCGGGTGGCCGGGCAACGACGGCCGCGACGTGACACGGATTCAGGCGGCGATGAAGGCGGCAGGCATCACGCGGATCGACCACCTGATCACCACGCACTACCACACCGATCACGTCGGGGGCGTGCTCCCGTTGATCGCGAAGGTGCCTGTGGGGACCTTCTACGATCACGGTCCGATGCAGCCGCCGTTCGCCCAGGACTACGCCACCAACTACGAGGCCTACACGGCCGCCGTCGCGCGGCGCAGGACGCTGGCGCCGGGCGACGTGCTGCCCCTGAGGCGCGCACCTGACAGCACGTCGATTTCGCTGAGCGTCATCGCCGCTCACGGTCAGGTCCTGACGAGCGCGGCGGACCCGCGCAACACCCGCTGCGCGTCGGTGCCGGCCAAGCCCGACGACCCCTCCGACAACGCACGCAGCGTCGGGTTCGTGCTCACCTACGGGTCCTTCGACTTCTTCGATGCCGGCGACCTGACGTGGAACACCGAGGCGAAGCTCGTGTGCCCCAACGAGAGCCTCGCGAAGGTGGAGGTCTACCAGGTGACGCACCACGGGGCCGACACGAGCAACCATCCGCTCGTGCTCGACGCGCTCTCGCCGACCGTGGCCGTCATGAACAACGGCCCGAAGAAGGGCGGAGCCCCCGCCACCGTGAAGGCCCTGAAGGCGCTGTCGTCCGTGAAGGCGCTCTATGCGCTCCACAGGAACGTGGCGACGAGCCCGGACGACAACGCCGCGCCCGAACTCATCGCCAATCTGGAGGAATCGCCGGACGCCGGCCACATGATCAGCGTCCACGTGAAGTCCGACGGCTCGTACGAGGTGGTCAACCACCGCACGGGCCAGAAGCGGTCGTTCACCTCGGAACCGTAGGGAGGGGCCGCGCCCTACCCGCGGTGCGACTCGACGAACCAGAGGAACTTGTCGATCCCGTGAGCGATCTCGGTGAACAAGTCAGCCGTCACCGCATCCTCGAGCTCGTCGGCATCCTCGATGGCCTGGCGCAGCGCCGTACCCAGCCGCGCCAGCGCTGAAGACAGGCCGTCCACGTGTGCCTTCCAGTCCTGCGCGTCGGCCGGGTAGGGCGGCAGGGTGGTGCGCTCGACCACCGCCTGCGCCGTGCCCATCGCCACGCCTCCGAGCATCACCGCGCGCTCGGCAATCTCGTCCTTGTACGCGGCCGCGGCCTCGGCCACCTTGTCGAAGAGCTCGTGCAGCCCGATGAAGTTGGGGCCCTTCACGTTCCAGTGGGCCTGTTTGGCCTGCAGTTCGAGGTCGATGACGTCGGCCAGGCGGGCGTTCAGCAGTGCAACGGATGCCTGCCTCGTTTCGGCGTCCATGCCGTGCCGCGTGGGATTGAGCGAGGTGCGTGGTGTCGTCTTCTTGGCCATAGGTGATTAGACGCGCCGCGGCCCCTCGCAGGCAACAGGACTTCCGCTGTCCCACTCTACCGGGCCTCGGCCGTTGCCGTGGCGGCCACCGGCTTGCGCGCCGGCACGTCGTTCCAGAACAGCACCGCGGCGTTGAACAGCATCCCGAACTCGCCGTGGTTCTGCCAGCGGTAGCACGGGTTGGTCGCGAACGCGACGATGCGTCCCTTGCCGACCGGCGTGTCGACGACGGCCGGCCGTCGGCGGACCTCGGTGGAGCCGCGCATCAACCCGCTCAGTACGCCGCCGTCGCCGCCCGTGAAGCGCATCAGCACCTGATCCCCGACATCCTCCAGTGGCACCTGGAAGAGGGGGCCGTTGGCGTAGCGCACCGGCACCGTCGTCGAGGCGTAACCGAAGAAGATGGGGTGCTCAGGCCGCAGGATCTCGGCCTGGACGATGGGACCGGGCGCGTAGAAGGCTCCCGACGGCCGGTTCGCCGTGATGTCGCGCAGCAGGCCGAACTCGGCCGGCATGTACGACGATCCTCCCAGGGTGATCAGCACGCCGCCATCGTCGACGAACTGCTGCAGCGCCATCACGCCCTCGAGACCCATCCCGCCCGTGATGTCGGGGGACTCGCCATAGGTCCCGAGCGAGGGGTATGCCGGGTCCTTGCTGTAGGCCAGCGGCCCCGCCTTGCGCTCGACGTCGAAGACCAGCGACTTGCCCGTGGTGGCCTGGTGGGGAACCAGGATGACGTCGTAGGCGGCGCGCAGCGCGCCCTGCCGGATCCGCTCCTTGTAGATGAGATCGTAAGGAATGCCGAACGTATCGAACGCGTGTCGCACCCAGCCGACCTCCTGCGTGCGGCCCCAGGTGGTGAACATCGCCAGCCTCGGCAAATCCACGGCGACGGACGCCACATCCGGCACCGCCTCGAGGCCCGTCGCCTCGAGGCCGAGGCGCCTGACGGCGTCGGTCAACGCGGTGCCCGCGCTGGCCGGCACCAGGAAGGATCCCGCCGGGTACTCTCTGTCGCCGACCTTGAACGAGGTGCTGGCCGCGCGCACGTCAGCGGTGCCGAGGGCCAGGCGCAGCCGGACCATGTCGTTGGAACCGTGGTGCGGCACCACCCAGCCGGCAGACGACGCCGCGCCGTCGACCGTGCCGACGCGCGCAAGGTCCGTCACGGGCGTGACGGAGGCCTCGAGGATTGCCTTGTCTGCCGTGGGCGTGACCTCGACCTGGAGCATCAGTCCCATCGTCCAGCCCGTGTCGTCGTAGGTGCGCAGCGACGGGTCGGGCATCGTCTGTTTCTCGAGCAGCGTCTTGGCGAGGCGACCGTAAGGCTGGTCACGCCGGATCACGTACGAACCTGCCGGGTAGGTGCCGTCCGAGAGCTTCAGCTCGCTGGCCGTCCTCGAGATCTCGATGCCCTGTCTGCGGAGCAGCGTGAGCAGGAGGTCCACGCGCGTCCCGTCCTTCTGTCCCGAGGGCACGATGAAGGCAAACGGCGCCTCCTTGCTGCCGCTGTCGACGCTGTTCCGGCTCTTCCTGTAGAAGTTCTCCACGATCAGGTCGGGGAACGCCGACGCGTACTGGAGGGCCGAGAGCACCGCCGTCTGCATGTAGTTGGTGTTGTTGCGCATCGACCACACGACTTCGCGGTAGGGCGGCAGCGGGCGATACCACTCGCGGCTGGTCTGCCCGGCGCCCTCGGGCGGCGCCACGCGCCGCTTCATCGTCGTCGCGCCGCCGTTGCCGAAGGTCTCGTACATCCGGACGAGGCCGTTGTGGTTGGACGACATGAACGCGAGGTAGCCCGGCGACCACATGTCCACGAATCCGTGCGTCCACACGCCGGGCATGCCGTACCTGGTGAGCTGCGTCATCTCGAAGTTGGCAAACATCGGCAGCTCGCCATACACCAGGGGGTCGAGGTTCGGGTTCTGGGGCGCCTGACCGGAGAAGGTGTAGAGGAAGGGCACCGACTCGTGCAGGTCGTGCATCACGGGCGGGTGCGTCCTCAGGTACCACTCGAGGTGCGCGCGCATCGTCACCTGCGAGTAGTTGATGTCCCTGTTGTTGTCGTGAAAGATGTACTTGCCCCAGTACGGCGGGCCCGTGATGCGATCCTTTTCCTCGGTGATGTCCACCATGTGCTTCCGGTACCAGTCGACGTAGCGGTCGCGCCCGTCGGGGTCGCTGGCCGGCGTGAAGCTGACGATGACGCGGTCGCGAATCTGGCGGATGAGGGGCGTGTCGCTCGCCACGAGCCGGTAGGCGAGTTCCATCAGCATCTCCGGCGGTCCCGTCTCACCGCTGTGGAGTCCGGCCATCAGGTGATAGATGGGCGGCGTCGTCGCGATCAGGCGACGGGCCTCCTCCTCGGACAGGCCGCGCGGATCAGCCAGCCGCCCGAGGCTCGCGACATGGGTGTCGAGGCGCTTCATCGTGGCTTCGCTGGCGATGTAGACCACGGTCACGTCGCGGCCCTCGTCCGTCTTCCCAATCGTGGTCACGCGCACGCGCGGCGACGCCTTCTCCAGCGCGCGGTAGTAGGCCAGGGCTTCCGCGGTCTTCGTGAGCCGTCTGGGCGTGCCGACGTGGTACCCGAGCACGTCCTTCGGCGTCGGGATGCCCTTGACCAGCGGCAACTGGTCGACGAGCGGGCTCAGGAACTCGGGCGACGTCGTCCACTCGCGCACGCTCCTGGCGAACTCCGGGTCGAAGGTGTCCGGGGACGCCTGCTGTGCGCTCGGGACCGTCGCCCCGAGCAGTACCGACAGGCCCGTGATGGCGACGTAACGGGAGAGGCGCGGTAGACGCATGGCCGGCACTATAGCGATACCACTCGGAAATTGCAGTGAACAGATTTGTGATTCGGTCCTCAGATTCGTGTTCGACGTCTCTGGCCGGACCAGCACGATCGGGCCGAGATGCGGTGCAGTTGGGCGCTTTCCTCGCATGGCACGCCGGTTGCTCCTGTACGGGACGTCGGCGGTCTGTTTGTGGCACGATGCCACAGTGCTGGGGAGCCAGATCGTCGGCTGCAGGGGCTGCGCAATTCTGCGCGGCCTCTGCCTGTTTTCGGGGGTCCTCCCGATGGCCCGCTGCCGGGAGGGTCGGTGACACACAGGATCGATCTCAACGCCGACCTCGGCGAGCACGACGGCCCGCCCCCGTCCGCGGACCTCGCCTTGCTGCAGGTGGTGACCTCGGCCAACGTCGCGTGCGGCGGACACGCCGGCGATGAGGCCAGCATGCGCGGCACGGCCGTCCAGGCCGCCGCGCGCGGCGTCCAGGTCGGTGCACATCCGTCCTATCCCGACCGGGAAGGGTTCGGGCGTCGCGTCGTGGCGCTGTCGCCAGCGGCGGTGACCGACGCCGTGGCGCGGCAGGTGCACGCCCTGCGCTCGGCGGCGCTCGTCGAGGGTGTGGCCGTGCGCCATGTGAAGCCGCACGGCGCCCTCTACAACGTGGCCAGTCGCGACCGCCTCGTCGCCGACGCGATCGCGGCGGCCATCGTCATGGTCGACGCCGAGCTTGCCCTGTACGCGCCGTACGGCTCGGCGCTCGCCGAGGCCGGACGGGCCGCCCACCTGCAGGTGGTGCCGGAGGGGTTCCTGGACCGCGCGTACGAGGACGACGGGTCGCTGACGCCGCGCTCCGTGCCTGGCGCCGTGCTGAACGATGTCGCCTCGGCGCGCGACAGGGCCATCACGTGGGTGCGATCCGGCGAGGTGCGGGCGCGGAGCGGCCGGATGCTGTCGCTGCCAATCGAGACGCTGTGCATCCACGGCGATACACAGGATGCCGTCGCGCTGGCGTCGAGCGTACGCCAGGGTCTCGAGAGCGAAGGTGTGCGCTGCCTGCCGTCATGCTGCTCGTGATCGCGGCTGTGGCGTTCGGAGCCTCGGCGCTGACCTTCGTCTCCGGCTTCGGACTCGGCACCCTCCTGATGCCCGTCATGGCAGCCTTCATGCCGGTGGAGCGTGCGATCGCGGTCACGGGCGTCGTGCACTTCCTCAACAGCCTCTTCAAGATGGCGCTGGTGGGCCGACGGGCGTCGTGGCCCGTGGTGCTGCGATTCGGCCTGCCGGCGCTGGTGGCGTCGTTTCTCGGCGCGTGGTGGCTGGTGCACCTGGCCGGCCAGCCGCCGCTGGTCCGCTACACGGTCGCAGGCCGTGTGTGCGAGATCACGAGCACGCGGCTCGTGATAAGCAGCCTGCTGCTCGCCTTCGTGCTGCTCGAGTGGGTGCCGCGCTGGCGGACGATCTCGCTTCCGCCGTCGCTCATGCCATTCGGCGGGATCCTCAGCGGCCTCGCGGGCGGCATCTCGGGCATGCAGGGCGCGCTCCGGTCGGCGTTCCTGGCGCGCGCGGGCCTCTCGCGCGATGTGTTCGTCGCCACCGGCGTCGCGATCGCGTGCCTGATCGACGTCTCGCGCGTCGGCGTCTATGCGTCGATGTTCGCGCGGCACCGGGCCGAGCTCGACGTACGCCTGCTGGTGGTGGCCGTGGCCGCCGCCTTTGCCGGCGCGCTCCTCGGGCGTCGGTACCTCGAGCGGCTTACCATGGACGCCGTCCGACACGTCATCGCCGTACTGCTCCTGCTGATGGCCGTCGCGATGGGGACCGGTCTCATGTGAAGCACGGCCGAGGCAGCGGTAGGGCCGGCTGTCCCAGCCCGGCCGCGATCAGAACGTGTGGGCCGCGTGTTCCACCCGGCCGCAAGGGGAATCGACGACGATGCTGACGGAATCTCGTGCGCGCGTCTCGCATGGCGTGATGGTGATGGCCCTGGTGATGCTGGCAGCGCCCGCCGGCGCGCAGGTGCGTGGGCTGACGCCGGCTGACTACTACAAGGAAGTCGTCGTCGAGGACGTCGCGATGCGGCCGCAGGGCGACATGGTCGCCTTCACGGTCATGACCATCGTCGAGAAGGACAACAAGCGGCACCGCGAGATCTGGCTGCAGCCGCTGTCGCAGGGGCGAGCCGGTGCCGAGGCCTACAGGTTCACCGCTCCCACGGAGGAGTCGAGCGATCCGCGCTGGAGCCCCGACGGCACACTGCTCGCCTTCACGTCGAAGCGCGACAAGGACGAGAACCCCGCGTGGTTCGTGCGGGTCGGCGGCCCCGGCGGCGAGGCCTTCCACATCGAGGGCGTGTCGGCTGCGCCTGTCTGGTCACCCGACGGGCAGTGGATCGCGTACCTGAAGGCGCCGATGCGCGATCGGGACGGCGACGGCGCTCCCGACAGGAAGATCGAGCGCGAGGGATGGGTGGCGCCGGACGCCGTGTCCAGGACGCTCGATGCGCGGCGATTCGATGGCCGGGTGGTCACGTCGATTCGCTACAAGTCCAACGGCACGCTCGACTGGATGCCGCACTTCTCGACACGGGATGCCGCGCAGATCTTCGTCGTGCCCGCGGCTGGCGGTACGCCGACGCAGGTCACGCGCCTGCCGTATGCGGCGTCCCAGCCCGAGTGGCTGCCCGACAGCCAGACGCTGATCTTCACCGCCGACGACAGGCAGGACGACGAGCACAACCGCGATCTCACGACGGACCTCTTCGCCGTGTCCCGGACGGGCGGCGAGCCTCGCAGGTTGACGGCCAACCCCGGTGCCGACCGCGCGGCTGCTGTGGCCCCGCGCGGTGGGCGCGTGGCGTACCTGCACCAGCCGGCCGTCGGCGCCGAGACCGACGTCCTGGTGGCCGACATCGGGGCCGACGGCAGCCTTCGCGGCGCACCTCGCAACCTGACGGCCTCCTGGGATCGCGTGCCGGGCGCGCCGCGCTGGACCGCGGACGGACGAGCCGTGCGGTTCGACGCCGAGTCCAACGGCAACGCGCACGTCTTCGAGGTCGCGGTCGACGGACGCGCCGAGGTGCGGGCGATCACGAAGGGCGACGTGGCAATCAGGAACGCCTCCGAGAGCCGGGACGGCGCGTACATGGCCTACCGTCTCGACTCACCCCTGTCTCCCGCGGAACTGTACGTGGCCGCGGGCGATGGCAGCGGCGCGCAGGCGCTCACGCGGTTCAACGCCTCGTGGCTGCCGGGCATCACGCTGCAGGTCCCCGAGCGGCTGACGTGGAAGGTGGCCGATGGCACCCTCATCGAGGGATGGGTGGTGAAGCCGGTCGGCTACGTGCCTGGGCGCTCGTATCCGATGGTCATGAAGATTCACGGCGGGCCGCACGCGCAGTACGGCAACACGTGGTTCTCCACGTTCCACATCCTGTCGGCGTCGGGCTTCTTCGTGCTCTACCCGAACCCGCGCGGCTCGTCGGGGTACGGTCACGCGTTCATGTACGCCACCCGCGGCAAGTGGGGCGAACTCGACAGCGAGGACTACCTGGGCGGCGTCGATGCGGCTCTGGCCCGCTACCCCGACATCGACCCGAAGCGCGTCGGCGTGTCGGGCGGCAGCTACGGCGGATACATGACGAACTGGCTGAGCGCGACGACCGACCGCTTCGCCGCCGCGGCCACGAGCCGCTCGATCACGAACTGGGAGAGCTGGTACGGCGCCTCGGACGCCCAGGGCCTGACGGAGTACGAGTTCTACGGCGCGCCCGTGGGAGCAGCGTGAGCTGTACCGGCGCCTGTCGCCCATCTGCTACGTCGAGAACGTCACGATCCCGACGCTCATCATCCACAGCGAGAACGACTACCGGACGCCCATCGGCGACGGCGAGCAGTGGTTCATGGCGCTGAAGAAGCGGAAGGTCCCCGTCGAACTCGTGCGCTACCCGCGCTCCTCGCACGACCTGTCGCGCACGGGCGAGCCCTGGCTGCTCGTGGACCGGCTCGAGCGGATCCGGAGCTGGTTCGACTACTGGCTCAACGAGAAGAAGGCCATGCCGGCCACGTCGTCACGGTAAGGCTCGTTCTCCGGCCGCGTTCGGGGGAACGGGCCCTGCCTAGTCCCGCTCGACGCGCGTGACCTGATTGAGCAGGATGTGCAGCTTCACGCGGTCGCCCGGGTGCAGGCCGGAATCGACGTCCTCGCCGCCCACGCGCGCGACCTGGGGGATCAGGTCCTCGTCGTCGGCCTTGACGTAGTGCACGTCGTAGAACACCTGCCCGTGGATGCTGACGGGCTGCAATTTGGTGATGACGCCAACCTGGATGCCGCGAAGCATGCGCCTATTGTCCCCTGCCCATGAGGAGCATGAGCAAGGCCTTTTGTGCGTGCAGGCGGTTCTCGGCCTGGTCGAAGACGATCGACGCCGGGCCGTCCATGACCTCGTCTGTCACTTCCTCGCCGCGGTGCGCCGGCAGGCAGTGCATGAAAACGGCGTCGCCGGCCGCTGCGCATCAGGGCCTCGTTCACCTGGTACGGGGCGAACACCTTCCGGCGATGCTGCGCCTCGGCTTCCTGCCCCATCGACGTCCACGCGTCGGTGTACACGGCCGCGACGCCGGCGACGGCCTTCTTCGCGTCGCGCACGACGTCGAGCCGCGCGCCGTGGCGTGACAGGCCCTCGAGCAGCTGCACC
This sequence comes from uncultured Acidobacteriota bacterium, assembly GCA_963715265.1. Classification (GTDB taxonomy): domain Bacteria; phylum Acidobacteriota; class Vicinamibacteria; order Vicinamibacterales; family Vicinamibacteraceae; genus Luteitalea. The sequence goes on along the minus strand of CAVQRQ010000015.1, from coordinate 115,155 downwards.
GTCTCGTCGGGGAACTCGTACCCGACCGGCGTCGCGAGGCGGACGTGCATGCCGAGCATGAGCGCACCCTGGGCCAGCGACGTCGCCACGTTGTTGCCGTCGCCGACGAAGGCGAGGGTCCGCCCCTTCAGGTCGCCGAACTGCTCGTGCAGGGTCAGCAGGTCCGCAAGCGCCTGGCAGGGATGCTCCTCGTCGGTGAGCGCGTTCACCACGTGCAGGCGGGGCGCCGCCGTCGCGAACTCGACGAGGCGGTCCTGCGCGAACGTGCGGATGACGACACCCGACACCCACCGTTCGAGATTGCGTGCCACGTCGGCGATCGGTTCGCGCTCGCCCATGGCCACGTCCTGGGGCGGGGCGATCACATCACCTCCCAGCTCGCGCACGGCGATCTCGAAGGTGCAGCGCGTGCGGAGGGACGGCTTCTCGAAGAGCAGCGCGACGTGCTGGCCGGCGAGCGACGTGGCGCCGAAGCCGCGTCCGCCGCGGGCCCGTTCTTTCTTCAGCATCACGGCGGCCTTCAGCAGGTCGCTCAATTCGACCGGAGAGAGATCGGTGAGCGACACGAAGTGCTGCGTCCGCAGGGTGCGTGAGGCTGGCGTCGTCTTCGGCGTACGGGTGGCTCGTGGAGGCATGCGAAGGAACTCAGGAACTCAGGAACTCAGGAGAACAGGAGAACAGGGTTCGGGAAGCAGGGGACTGCCGGAGCCCAGGCATCACGTAGCTGCCGGACTCGTCCGGCAGCAGGCAGCGGCCGTCGGACAAGTCCGTCGGCTACGTTCGGTACTCCGCGTTGATCTGGACGTAGGCCTTGCTGAGGTCGCACGTCCACATGACGGCCTCGTCTGAGCCTCCGGTTCCGAGGTCGACGGTGACCGCGATGTCCGTTCCCGCGAGGTACTCGGCGGCCAGTGGGGCCCGCTCGTCGAAGGGACGTCCGCCCTCGAACAGGACGATGTCGCCGATGCGGACGGCGGCGTTCTGGAGGTCGAATCCGACGCCCGCGCGTCCGGCCACGGCCACGAGCCGCCCCCAGTTGGGGTCGCCGCCGTGGATGGCCGTCTTGACGAGCAGCGAGTTGGCGATGGCCCTGGCGGCCTGCTTGGCCTCGTCGTAGCTGCGCGCCCCGGTCACCTGCACCGTCACCAGCTTGGTGGCTCCCTCGCCGCCGCGCACGATCTCGACGGCGAGGAACCGGGCCACCTCGTAGAGCGCGTCCGACGAGCAGGGGGAGTTCGGCCTCGCCGATGACCACCCCGCTCGCCCCGTTGGCGAGCAGCGCCACACAGTCGTTGGTCGAGCACTCGCCGTCGACGGTGATGGCGTTGAACGTGTGCTCGGTGACCTCGGAGAGCGCGCGCTGCAGCAGCGCCGGCGGCACGACGGCGTCGCACGTGAGCACGCCGAGCATCGTGGCCATGCGCGGCTCGATCATCCCGGAGCCCTTGCAGATGCCGCCGATACGGAAGGTGCCGGCCGGGGTCGTCACCTCGACAGCCCGCTCTTTCGGGAACGGGTCCGTCGTCATGATGGCGCGAGCCGCCAGCATGTGCGCGTCCACCGCGAGCGCGTCGGCCGCGGCGATGATGCCCCTGGTCACCGTGCGCGCGTCGAGCTGCACGCCGATGACGCCGGTGGACATCACGAGGACCTCCTCGAGGTCGCAGTCCACGGCCCGGGCCGTCTCGGCCGCCATCAGGTGCGCCACCTGGCGGCCCTGGTCGCCCGTGCAGGCGTTGGCGCAGCCGGAGTTGATCACCACGGCCCGTGCCTGGCCCCCCGTCGCCCGCAGGTGGTCGCGCGAGACGACGACAGGCGGCGCCACGGCGAGGTTGGTGGTGAACACGGCCGCTGCCGACGCCGGCACGTCCGAAACCACCAGCGCGAGGTCGAGCCTGCTCGGGTCTGCCTTGATGCCGCAGTGCACGCCGGCGGCGCGAAAGCCGGCCGGCGCCGTGATACCGCCGTCGATTGTCGTGATCATCGCTGCAGGACGAGAACGGACGACGCGGCCGTCCGGGGCTGGGCGGCGCGCCGGCTGTGGCGCACGGCCGTCATGCTGCCGATCTGCGTGCCCCGCAGCGGGAGCGCCACGGCGTACTGGCCGCACGTGCGGAACTTCGGGCAGCCCACGCAGTCGGTGGCGATCTTCTCGGGCAGCCAGGTGTGCGGAACGATCGTGAAGCCGAGACGAACGAAGTGCGTCGGCTCGTGCGTGAACGCGCAGAGCGTGCCGAACTGCTCGCGACGGGCCGTGGCGCCGAGTGACTCGATCAGGGACGGGCCGAGCCGCTGGCCCCTGTGAGCCGCAGCGATGACCAGCGAGCGCACCTCGGCCACCGTGCCGCTCAGCGGCGCGAGTTCGGCGCATCCCACGAGCGTGTCGCCGGCCATGATCACGAGGAATCGTTCGGCGTGCCGGCGAAGGTCCTCGAGCGAGCGAGGCAGCAGGTGGCCCTCCTCGAGACTGGCGTCGATGAGCGCCAGCATGGCCTCGGCCTGCGACACGGTGCCGCGCCTGATCGTGTAGCCCTCGGGCAGGGCGCGCGCTTGCGCGACCTCGATGGGGGCAAGGGGAAGCGGCATCCTCAGGCTCCTTCAACCGCGCCCAGCGCGGCATCCAGGCGCGACAGCGCCTCGGCGATCTCTGGCTCGGTGATCACGTACGGCGGCAGCATGCGCACCACGCGCTCTGCCGTCCTGTTGACGATGAGCCCCCGCTCGAGCGCGGCAGGCACCACGGGCGCCGCGTCGCGATCGAGCACGAGGCCCTGCATCAGCCCGGCGCCCCGCACCTCCACGACCATCGGGTGCTTCCGCGCGAGCCCGCGCAGGCCCTCGGCAAATACCGGACCCACGCGCCGCACGTGGTCGAGCAGTCCGTCCTCGAGCGTGTCCAGCACGGCCAGCGCGGCGCGGCACGCCAGCGCGTTGCCGCCGTAGGTCGTACCGTGGTCGCCCGCGCTGATGCTCGCCGCCACGCGCGACGAGACGAGCACGGCGCCAATCGGCACGCCGGCGCCGAGCGCCTTGCCCACGGAGATGAGGTCGGGCCGGAGCCCGAGGGCCGCCGAGTGGAAGAGATGTCCCGTGCGCCCGAGGCCCGACTGCACCTCGTCGGCGATGTACAGGGCGCCCGTGTCGCTGCAGGCCCGCGTGATCGCCGCGACGATCTGCGGCGGGAGCGGCCGCACCCCACCTTCACCCTGGATGGGTTCGGCGATGATCGCCGCCGTGTCGGTGCTCACGGCGGCCAGCAGATCGTCCGGGTCTTCGTTGGACACGAACCGCACCTCCGGCAGCAGCGGCTCGAACGGCAGCCTGTAGTGCTCGTCCCACGTCGTGGACAGGGCGCCCATCGTGCGTCCGGAGAACCCTCGCTCGAAGGCGACGAACTGCCGTCGCGGCGTGCCGGCCGTATACCAGAACCGTCGCGCGAACTTCAGGCAGCCCTCCACCGCCTCGGCGCCGCTGTTGCAGAAGAACGCGCGCTCGAGGCCCGAGGCCTTCGTGAGTCGTGCGGCCAGCGGCGCCTGATACGGGTGGAAGAAGAGGTTGGAGGTGTGGACGAGCACGCCCACCTGTTCACGCACGGCGGCGACCAGCGCCGGATGCGCGTGCCCCAGCACGTTCACGCCGATGCCCGACAGCAGGTCCAGGTACCGGGTCCCATCGTCGGCGATCAGCCACACGCCCTCGCCGCGCACCAGGACGACGGGCTGGCGCTTGTACGTCTGCAGCACGTGCGCGGCCTCGGCGGCCTGCACGGTCGTGGTGGGGGATCCAGCGGCGGTGGACATGATGCTCCTCGTTCCCTGCTCGGCCTTCGTCAGTCGGCCGGCGGCCTTCGTCTTCTGCGTCCTACCCTGGGCGTTCGTCGTTCGCGCCAGGCGCCCCGGCCGCCGGACAAGTCCGGCGGCTACGTATTCAGGCGGCTACGTCTCCAGGCATTCAGGCGGCTACGTATCCAGCAGTCTGCGTTCGGCGTTACCCGACGCTGGTTCCTCGGCGCGCGAGGATCGATTCCGCCGAACGGCCGTCGACGATGGACACCCGCGCCACGCCGCGGGACCTGGCCGTCGTGGCCGCGCGCAACTTCGCGATCATCCCGGCCGACGCGGTGCCGTCCTGCATCAGGGCCTCGGCCTCGTCCGGTGTCAAGGCGGCGATGGTGTGCCCGGCGCCATCGAGGACGCCGGCGGTGCCGCCCGCAAGCAGCAGTTCCTGGGCCCCGGCACCTGCGGCGACGTGCGCCGCCAGCGTGTCGGCGTTCACGTTCAGCACATCACCGTCGGCTGAAATACCGAGACTGGCGATGACGGGAACATAGCCGCCCGCCACGAGGTGCGCCACGACGCCGAGGTCCGCGTCGGCCTCCGGCTCGCCGACAAGCCCCAGATCCACGGGCACGCCGGCCGCCGTGACGTGGGCGTGCGCACGCGTCGACCGGGCCAGCGCCCCGTCCACGCCTGTCAGCCCGACGGCCCGGATGCCGCGGCCGACGAGATGCGCGACCAGCCGCGTGTTGATCGTGCCGGCGAGCACGGCAATCACCGCCTCGCGCGTCGGCGCGTCGGTGATGCGCAGGCCGTCCACGGCCTGCTTGGCCACCCCACGGCGCGCCAGCTCCGCGTCGATCTCCCGGCCGCCGCCGTGGACGACGACCAGCGGCTGCTGCGCCGCGAGAGCGGCGAGCGCCGTGCCGACGGCGTCCAGCCGTTCCGTCGTTTCGACGAGTTCGCCGCCGAACTTCACGACAACGGGGCCCGCCGTCACCACAGGCCCACGTGCTCGGGGAAGCCGCACATCAGGTTGAACTGCTGCACGGCCTGGCCCGCCGCGCCCTTGAGCAGGTTGTCGAGCACGGCCACGACGATCAGGCGACCGCTGGCCTCGTGCACCTTCCAGCCGATGTCGCAGAAGTTCGTGTGCGCGACGTGCTTGATTTCCGGCAGGCGGTCGCCCGTCAGGCGCACGAAGAACGACGAGGCGTAGGCATCGCGCAGCGCGTCCCCGACCTGGGCCGCCGTCACGCCGGCCTCGAGACGCGCGTACGCCGTGGACAGGATCCCGCGATCGAGCGGCACCAGGTGCGGCGTGAACGTCACGGGCAGCCCGAGGGCCTGCTCCATCTCGGGCCCATGGCGGTGGCTGAAGAGGCCGTACGCCGCGACGCTGCCGTGGTTCTCGGAGAAGTGCGTGCGCTCGCTCGCGCCCTTGCCCGCGCCGGAGACGCCGGACTTGGCGTCGACGATGACGTCGCCGCGCAGCAGTCCCGCGCGCGTGAGCGGCAGCAGCGACAGCAGGGCGGCCGTCGGGTAGCACCCGGGGCAGGACACGAGGCGGGCGCCGGGCACGGCCGCGGCATCGAACTCCGGCAGGGCGTAGACCGTGCCGGCCGGGAGCGGGTCGGGCGTGGCCGGGTAGAACGCCGCGCGCAGGCCGGGATCGGTCAGCCGGAACGCGCCAGAGAGATCGATGACGCGATGCCCTCGGGCCAGCAGGTCGACGGCGCTGCTGGCGGCGAAGGCCTCGGGCGTGCTGAGGAAGACCACCGCGCAGCCGTCAAGCGCCTCGGGACTGTACGCGGTGACCTCGCCGTCCCAGATGCGGGCGAGCCCTGGCAGAGTTCGCGGCTGATCCGACTGACTGGATCCGAGCGCGACCTTGAGGTCGGCTCCCGGGTGCCTGGCGAGCAGACGGACGAGCTCCTGCCCGCCATACCCCGTGGCCCCGACCACCCCGACACCGATGCGTTGCGTACCCTCAGTCATGTGAATACTTATGCAGACGAACGCCCATTATGCGGATGTGGTTTGACAAGTGCAAGGACAAAATTCCCTCCTTTTCAGGAGCATTCGAAAGTGCTACATTGCATAGGTCTGCATAAAGATGAAGGGCACCAGGCACCGCGTCATTCTCGACGTCATCACTCGTGAGAGCATCACCAGCCAGGAGATGCTGAGGCAGCGACTGCACGCCGAGGGCGTGGACGTGACGCAGGCCACGTTGTCGCGCGACCTCAAGGAACTCGGAGTGGTCAAGCGCGCCGGAGACGGAGCCTATCAGCGTCCGAGGCCTGGCGGGGCGTTGCCGGCCGATACCCTCGGCAATCTGCAGCGAACGACGGCCGAGTTCCTGACGAGGGTCGAGCGGTCGGAGCAGCTCGTCGTGCTGCGGACCGACTCGGGGCAGGCCGCGCTGCTTGCCATCGCGATCGATCGGGCGGTGCTTCCGGAGGTGCTCGGCACGGTGGCGGGCGACGACACAATCCTGGTGATTTGCCGCGACGCCCGCGCGGCCGAGTCCCTGGTGACGCGACTCGATGCGTGGCGATCGGGCCCCTGGCCCCGTCTGGCCACCCTCGCTCGGTAGCGCGCTCTCGGTACAAAAGGACGCACGCGATACATGGCACAGCAACGGGTGGTCCTCGCCCATGGGGGGGACGCGGCCACGCTCTGCGCGATCCCGTGGCTCTCGCGAGAGGCCGAGGTCGTCACGGTCACCGTGGACGTCGGGCAGGGCGACAGCCTGCTCGCGGTGCGGGAGCGGGCGCTCGAGGCGGGCGCGGTGCGCGCGCACGTGCTCGACGCGCGTGAGGCGTTCGCGCATGGGATGGTCCTGCCGGCGTTGCGTGCCGGGGCCATCGGGTTCGACGGCGACCCCCATGCCGCCGTCCTCGCGCTGCCCTGCGTGGCGGCTCAGGTCGCGTCGGTGGCCGCCATGGAGCAGGCCGACAGCCTCGCCCACGGCGGCACGGGTCAGGCGGCGGCGCGCATGCGTCGTCTGCTCGAAGCCTCCTCGCGCATCCCGGTGCGCCCGAGCGTCGAGACCCTGCCGGTCGAGGTGCGTGCCGAAGCGATGGCGGCGCTCCAGATCGACGCCGATCAGGTATCTGTCGCGCGAACGACGCTGTGGGGACGTTCCATTCCCGTCGATGGCGCGCTCGACGCGCCGGTAGACGAGGCGCGATTCAGCCAGACGCGGCCCGTGACGCGCGGACCCGACACGCCGGCGACGCTGGACATCGGGTTCGAGGCGGGCACGCCGCACCGCGTCAACGGCGTCGCGATGCCGCTGGTCGAGCTGCTCAGCAGCCTCGACACCATCGCCTCGGCGCACGGCGTGGGGCGGGTGGACGTGCTCGTGCCCGAGGGCGACGGCGTGCGGCGCGAGGTGGCGGAGGCGCCGGCAGCCACGGTGCTGCAACTGGCCTTCCGCGAACTCGAGGCCTTGACGATGCCGTGGTCGCTGCGCACGCTGCGGCGTCGGCTCGCCGAGAGCTACGTGGACCTGCTGAGGGCCGGCGACTGGCCCGGCCTCACGCGGCTGTCGATCGACGCACTGGCCGACCGTGCACTGAAGGACGCCACGGCCACGATCCTTCTGCGGCTCTACAAGGGCAGCGTCCAGGTCGTGGGACGACATGGTTAGCCGCCGGAGTGGCGCCCCTCGTGTGTTTCGAAGGCCAGGCGCCCGTGGCCGAAGGCCCGCACGCGTAAGTGAGTGAATTGATGTCGAACTTGTGGTCTGGTCGTTTCGCGAGTGCTCCCGATCAGGACGTCTTCGCCTTCGGCGCGTCGTTCGCCTTCGATCGTCGCCTGTTCGAGGACGACGTGGAGGGCAGCCGGGCGTGGGCCGAGGCGCTCCTGCGCGCGGGCGTGCTGTCGGCCGACGAGCACGACGCCCTCGACGGGGCGCTGACCGATCTCCGGGCGGCCGCCACGGCGGATCCCGCCTTCGTGTCTGGCGAGGACGAGGACGTCCACTCGTTCGTCGAGCGTCAGCTCGTCGCGCGCGTGGGCGCGACGGGCAAGCGGCTGCACACGGGTCGGTCGCGCAACGAGCAGGTCGCGCTCGACCTGCGCCTGTATCTCCGTCGCCGGGTACGGGCGCTGCAGTCGCAGCTGCAGGCGCTCGTCGCCGTGCTCTGCGACCGTGCGGCGGAGGCCGGTGAGTCACCCCTGCCGGCCTACACGCACCTGCGTCGCGCGCAGCCCGTCCTCGAGGCGCACTACTGGCTGGCGCAGGCCTCGGCGTTCCGGCGCGCGTGCGACCGGTTCGACGCGGTGTACGTCGAGGCCGACGCGCTGCCGCTGGGATCCGGAGCGATTGCCGGCAACTCGTTTCCGATCGACGTGGAGTTCCTCCGCGCCCGCCTCGGGTTCTCCCGCGTGGTCGCCAACAGCATGGATGCGGTGGCCGACCGCGACTTCGTCTCGAGCTTCCTGCACGCGTGCGCGCTCGTGATGGTCCACGTCAGCCGTCTGGCCGAGGACGTGATCATCTACGGCTCGGAGGAGTTCGGCTTCTTCGAGCTCGACGATGCGGTCACCACGGGCAGCAGTCTGATGCCGCAGAAGAAGAACCCCGACCCCCTGGAGCTCGTACGTGGCAAGACGGGGCGTGTGATCGGCCACCACACGGGATGGCTGGTGACGATGAAAGGCCTCCCGAGCGGGTACAACAAGGACCTGCAGGAGGACAAGGAAGCGGTGTTCGACACCGAAGACACCGTAGCGGGGAGCCTCATGTCGTGTGAGGCGGTGGTGCGGACCCTGCGCGTGCGCCGCGACGTGACGTCGCGGGCCGCGGGGGGCTTCATGCTGGCGACCGACGTGGCCGACTACCTGGTGCGAAAGGGCCTGCCCTTCCGCGACGCGCACGAGCTCGTCGGCGGCATGGTCCGGACCTTGCTCGAGGAGCGGCGGGCGATCGAGTCGCTGACCCCTGACGAGTGGCGGCGCTTCTCGCCGCTGTTCGGCGATGATGTGGTGGAGGCCGTCACGCCCCTGGCTTCCATCCGGGCGCGCCGGACACCACAGAGCACGGCGCCGGCCGCGGTGGCCGCCCGGCTCGATGAGATGCGGGACTGGATCCGGTCGCGGGGGTGATGTGCTACTATCCAGTGACCTCCTTTCCGTTGGGTCTGACGCGGATATCCCGACCCGCCTGGGACGTACTTCCGGGAGCTGTTGATGCAAGAGCGCCGGCTTCGGCTGGGTGAAGTGCTGGACGACTACTGTCCACGCGAGAAACGCCTTACCAATCATGTGATCGTCGCGCTCGTGGGCGACGAGGTGCGCACCACGAGGTGCGCGACCTGCGATTTCGAACACGTCTACAAGGCGGGCAAGGTGCCCGCCCGCCGCAAGAAGGCCGATCCCCAGGCCACCTTGTACAAGACGGTGCTTCAGAACGTCACGGGTGGTGAGATCGACACGGGCGTCCTCCCTCCTGGAGAGGCCGACGTCCACCCACCGCCAGCTCCGGCCGCCGTCGCGGCGGTGCCGCGCCTGGCGCCGGCCGCGCCGTCAGCAGACGCGCGTGCCCTTGCGGCAGCCGCGGCCGTGCCAGAGCCCCCGCCGTCCCCGCAGGTGGAGACCCGCGAGGAGCCCGTCCACAGGCACACCCTGATCAGGGCCACGCTGCCGAAGGTCGAGGGGCAGGTGCCCGAGCGCAAGCCCGCGGACTTCACGCTGTGGAACGTCGCCCGGCAACCGCAGGGGCGCCGCGGAGGGCGTCCTCGCCCCCCGCAGGCCGGCGGCAATCCGTCCTGGGGTGGGTACTCGCCGTACGCCAACGGGCATCCGTCCGGCAAGGGACCGCAAGGACAGGGCGGACAACAGCCGGGCCGGACGCGCCAGAATCGCCGCGGCCGCTGACACCACCTCGGGGAAACCAGTCGCATGTCGGATCTCTCGGGACGCACCGGCCTGATCGTCGGTGTCGCCAACAAGCGCTCGCTCGCGTGGGCCATCGCACAGCAGGCCGACGCCGCCGGCGCGCGGCTCGTGCTCGCCTACCAGAACGACAGGTTGAAGGACAACGTCGAGGAACTGGCCTCGGAGCTCCGGACGCCTCCGGTCCTGCTGCCCTGTGACGTGAGTCGTGACGAGGACATCGCGCACCTCGTCGAGTCGATCGCGGCACGGACGGACGGCCTCGACTTCCTCGTGCACGGCGCCGCGTTCGCGCCGCGCGAGGCCCTGTCGTCGCCGTTCATCGAGACCTCCCGCGAGGCCTTCCGCATCGCGCTCGACATCAGCGCCTACTCGCTCGTGGCGATGGCCAGGGCGGTGGCGCCGCTGATGGCGCGCAAGGGCGGCGGCTCCATCGTGACGCTGTCGTACCTGGGTGCCGACAGGGTGTTTCCCGAACTACAACGTGATGGGCGTGGCCAAGGCGGCCCTCGAGTCGTCGGTGCGCTACCTGGCGAGCGACCTCGGCAGCCAGAACATCCGCGTCAACGCGATCTCGGCCGGTCCCGTGAAGACGCTGGCCGCCTCGGGCGTGTCGGGATTCTCCGGGATCCTGCAGGTGTACCGCGAGCGCGCCGCGCTCAAGCGCAACATCGACGGCAGCGACGTGGCTGGCGCCGCGCTGTTCCTGCTCTCCGACCTGGGCAAGGGCGTGACGGGCGAGGTGATCTGCGTGGACGCCGGCTACCGGCCGATGGGCATGTGAACTGCCCCCTGCTCGGTCCGCACGCGGTCGGCCGACACGCCAGCCTGCGACAGCAGGTGCGTGAGACCGTCCACCATCGGCGACGGCCCGCACAGGAAACAGAGTGCTGACGCGTCGCGCATGACGTGCTTCAGCAGGGCGAGGTCGACGCGACCGCGGTGGCCGGTCCATCCGGGCCTGGCCTGCCGCGTGATCGTGATCACCGCCTCGCCTCCGTGGTCCTCCCTCCAGCGCGACCATTCGTCCCCGTACGCGATGTCGTCGGGGTCCTTCACCGAGTAGATCAGGTGGCGCGGGCCCCGGTGACCGAGCGCCCGTGCCTCGCGCGCCATCGATCGCAGGGGGGCGATGCCCGTGCCGCCGGCCACGAAGACGAGCGGCGCTGCCGGCAGCGGCTCGGGCAGCACGAAGGCGCCGAGCGGCCCCTCGAAATCGACGCGCGTGCCCTCGGCGATGCCGTCGAGGTGCAGGCCCAGGCCGCCGCCGGGATTGACTCGCAGCAGGAACTCGATCGTCCCGTCCCTCAACGAGTCAGCGGGTGCTGACGCGATGGAGTAGGGCCGCCGATCAGGCTGCCCGTGCCGGCCGAGCAAGGCGGCCTGTCCGGCCCTGTACGCGAATCGTACGCCGCACAGATCCAGCACCAGCCGGCGCGTCATCGGCGTCGGGGCGGACAACTGGCGGACCGTGAGGGTCAGGGCGTCTGGCACGGCTGTCACGTGGGGAAGGCGGCCTGCGCAGCCGCGTTGGTCTCAGGCGCCGGCGGACGTCTGCCGGTAGTACCCGGTCTGGTACTCCTCGATGAGCGCCTTCATGCGCACGGCGTCTGCCTTCCGATGGCCTGCACACCGGATCGGATTCACGCCACCCGTCGTCTCGATGAACACGTCCGAGAAGAGCACATTGGTATCGATCCGCACCGACGCCACATGCGCCATATGGATGGAGTGCTCCAGCTTGCCGACCCACTGCGGCGTGTAGTGGACCACGCTCGTCGGCGCGATGAGCACCTGCACAGGCATGAGCCGGTTGCCGGCGCTGAGGCGGCTCGCGCGAAAGACGTGGCCCTTCGCGAACGGGCGGCCCTTGCGCCACACCCACAGCGCGAACACCAGAAGTAGGACCACTCCGATCGCCAGAACGATCCCGAGGATGCCCGTCGCGGTCAGCACGCAGGCAGCATATCGCAGCGGCGCCGTCGGCCACCGTCGCGCCACGCGCTTCGGCGCCCAGGCACACGGCGCCCTCCGACGTCGGAGGCCGCGCCCTGATACATTGGCGGGGGATGGGCACCCTGTTCTCCGAACTCGGGCCGCTCAGGGCCGCGCAGGCACCTGGTCCCCTCGTGTATGCGGACGCCAACATCCCGGCGCCCCTCATCGACTTCATGCGCACCCGACTGGGCTGGGACGTCCTGCACGTCGTGGACGAACCGGCCTGGCGCCGCGCGACAGACCTGGCGCACTTCCACCGCGCGCGCGACCTGCATCGGACCCTCGTGACCCTGGACCGCGACTTTCTCCAGGATCGCCGTTTTCCGCCTGCCGAGAGCCCCGGCGTCATCGTGCTCAGCGCTCCGAACGAACGGGCCTTCCAGGTGCTGCTCACGGAGGTCGACGTGCTGCTGCGCGGGTCGCGTCCCGGCGTCATCCCGCTCGCGGGCCGCAAACTGACGGTGGCACCCGGCTGGACGGCTCCGGGTCGCACCTGACGCCTCCCAACTCCCAACTCCCCACTCCCGACCCCCGACTCCCGACTCCCGACTCCCGAGTTCCACACCCATGCTCATCCTCGACGGCGCGCACCTGGTCCTCCCCGACCGCATCCTGTCACCTGGCCGGCTCGTCATCGACGGCGATCGCATCGCCGACATCGGACCCGGCAGTGCAGCGGGCGCGTTCGCCGGCCGGTGGATCGTTCCCGGCTTCATCGACGTCCACGTGCACGGGGTTCTCGGCGAGGACGTCCTTGCGGGCCCGGCGAGCGTGGCGGCCGTCGCAGCCCGCCAGCCGCGGTTCGGGTGCACCTCCTTCACGCCCACGACGTTTGCGTGCCCGCCGGCAGATCTCGACATGCTGGCCCGCGCCATCGAGGCCGCCATGACCGACCCGGCGGCCGAGTCTGCTCGCGTGCTGCCGGCGCATCTCGAGAGCAACTTCATGGCCCCGGACTACCGCGGAGCCCAGCCCCTGGCGCACCTGTGCCTGCCGCCGGGCGCGCCGGCCGACATGGCGACCCCGGGAACGGCCACCGCCTTCGCGGCGGCGGACATCCTCGGCGTGATCGCCGCGCACCGGTCCGCCATCGGCACCCTCACGCTGGCGCCGGAGCTCCCCGAGGCCCTGGCGCTCGTGCGTGACCTCGTCGCCCATGGACACGGCGTCTCGCTCGGGCACTCAGGGGCGACGCTGGACGAGGCCCGGGCCGGCATCGACGCCGGCGCGCGGCGCGCGACGCACCTCTTCAACAGGATGCCGCCGCTCACGCACAGGGCGCCCGGTCTCGTCGGTGCGGTGCTGGACGACGACAGGGTCGCGGTCGAACTCGTGTGCGACGGCTACCACGTCCACCCCGTCGTCATGCGCGCGGCCATCAGGGCGAAGCGGCCAGAGCGGGTGATGGCGATCACCGACGGCCTTGCGGGAGCGGGGCTGGCCGAGGGCAGCCGTTTCGACGTCGGTGGCCGGGGCGTGACGGTGCAGAGCCACGCCTGCTTCCTCGACGACGGGACGCTGGCGGGCAGCCGACTCACGATGGACCGGGTGTTTGCCAACCTCGTCGAAATGGTCGGCGTGACGCCCCTGGACGCCGCGATGATGACGGCCACGGTGCAGGCGCGCACGCTCGGCCTTGCCGATCGCGGCCGGATCGCTCCGGGCCTGCTGGCGGATCTGGCCGTGCTCGACGATGGCTGGCGGGTGCAGCAGACGCTGGTGGGCGGGGCCGTCGTGTACGCAGCCGAGGCTCCGGCCTGAATCCAGCTGAACCCGCGGTGACAGCGGTTCGTCTACTCATGACGACCATGCGACTCACGAACGCGCTTCCCGCCCTGGCCGTGCCGTTGCTTCTGGGCGGCTGTGTCGTCCACGTCGATTCTGGTGGTTTTTCCGCGCGCGAGCAGCTTCGCTTCTCCGTGGAGGGGCGCCCGATCGTGGAGGTGTCCACCTTCGACGGCGCTATCGAAGTGCAGTCCTGGAGCAAGCCGGAGGTGCTCGTCGAGGTCGAGACACGCGCGTCGTCGCAGGCGCTCCTGAAGACCATCGACGTGCGTGGCAGCGGGCAGGACTCACGTGTCGTCGTGGACGTCACGGCCCAGGACCTCGGCGGATGGAACCTCTCCACGGGCGGTACCAGAAGGTCGGCCCGGCTGATGGTGACGGTCCCTCTCGACAGCGAGGTCCGCGTGCGCAGTGAGGACGGGTCGGTGCGTGTGGAGCGCGTCCGCGGCGGCGTCGACGCGCGGACCAGGGACGGCCGCATCCTCATGCGGGAGGTGTCCGGAGACGTGGTGGCCGACAGCGGCGACGGCAGCGTGCAGGTTGAAGACCTCGACGGCCGCTGCTCGGTGAGCACGCGCGACGGCAGCGTGCTGGTGACGGGGCGGCTGCGCGGGGGCCTCAAGGCGAGCACTGGCGATGGCAGCGTCACCGTGCGCGCGGCCGACGGCAGCGTCATCACCGGCGACTGGGACATCGAGACCGGCGAAGGCGGCGTGGTGCTTGCGCTGCCCGACGACCTCGATGCCCGCCTCGACGTGCAGACCAGCGACGGCCGCATCGCGCTCAGTGGTTTTCCCGACCTGCCGATCGAGCGTGAGGGCGGCGGTCGTCGCCTTCAGGCCGTACTCGGCAACGGCGAGGGTCATCTGCGCGTCCGCACCGCCGACGGGACGATCACGCTGAAGCGCAGCCACGTGCCGGCACCTCCCGCACCACCGGCACCTCCGCCTCCTCCGGCGCCACCGACGCACGAGCGGTAGCCCTGACGGGCCGGAGCCATTCCAGAAACTACGTGCGCTCTCCCGTGGCGTAGTGCGTGGGGTCGTGTCCGAGGGCCTCGACGAACGCGTCATGCCGCTCGCGGCACTTGCTGCACGCGCCACAGTGCCGGTCGCCGATCGGATTCATGCACGACAGCGTGAGGCCCATCGGCGCGCCGATGGCGTCGCCGCGCCGGATGACGTCGGGCTTGTGCCAGAGGCGGTATGGGGTCTCGATGGCGATGGGGTGCCCGAGGCCGAGCGAGAGCGCCTGCGCCATCGCCTCGAAGAACTCCGCGGTGGCGTCCGGGAAGGGGTTGCCAGCGAGCGGCCCAAGCGCGATACGGCTGATCTTCGTCAACGCGCAGTGCACCGCGGCCTTGCCGAGCAGCACGATGTTGCGGCCCACCAGGTACACATCCTCGTCGGGTGTGTCCCAGGCTGGCGGAGTCCCCGTGATCGACCAGTGGGTGGGCGCGTACACGTCGCGCACCGACGCGTCGAGCACGTGCAGAGGCGCCAGGCGGGCGGCATCGGGAAAGGCCCGCAGCGCCCGCTCGAGCACGGCCCGCTCCTCGCGTTCCCACGCCAGGCCCGAGGCCACGTAGATCGGATGCACCTCCGCCGCGGTTGCGAGATCGGCGGCCAGGACCACGCTGTCCAGGCCTCCGGAACACAGCACGGCGACGCGATCGCCGTGTAAGGTGGAGGGGTGTTCTACCGGCATTTCGTCTTTGACCTCGATGGCACCCTCATCGATTCACGCCAGGATCTGGCCGACGCAGCCAACGCGATGCTCGCGACCTACGGCGCGCCGGCGCTTCCCGTCGACGCCGTCGTGGCCATGGTCGGCGAGGGCGCGACGGTGCTCGTCACCCGCGCGCTCGCCCGCGCCGGTCTCACTGCCAATCCGGACCAGGCCCTGCCGCGGTTCCTCGCGGCCTACGACGAGCGGCTCACCGCAACCACGCGCCTGTACCCGGGCGTGGCCGAGACGCTGGCGCGGGTGCACCGCGACGCCCGCGTCTCCGTGCTGACCAACAAGCCGCAGGCGGCCACCGACGCCATCCTCGCCGCGCTGGGCGTGGCGCCCTTCGTCGATGAGGCGATTGGCGGCGATACGGCACACGGCCGGAAGCCCTCGCCCGCGGCATTACTGGCGCTCGTGGCCCGAGCCGACATTCCCGCCGCCGAGACCCTGCTGGTGGGCGACTCGTGGGTGGACGTCGCCACGGCCAGTGCCGCCGGCATCGACGCGTGCCTTGTCGCCTACGGGTTCGGTTACCCGGCGGTGGACGCCGAACACCGGGCCCAGGCACGCTGGACGATGGCCACCTTCGCCGACCTCGCCGACTTCCTGTCTCCTGCCCCCTGACTTCCTGCACTTCCTGCCTTCCTGTGTTCCTGATCTTCAGGGCGCCTCGTCGACCAGCACCTTCGATGCGGCGCGGGCACCGAGCACGATCGTGCGCGCATCGCTCGCCTGGACGGCCACGCTGTCGGCCACCGCGTCTCGCGACACGACGATGACGCGCTGTCCGGGCATGAGGGCGCTCTGCTCCAGAAAGCGGAGAAACTCGGCATCCTGGTCGGCCACGCGCGCCACGCGCACGGCATGCCCCACTGGACATTCGAGCAGCGACGGGTACGCGCGCTCGTGCACGCCACCGTCGGCGTTCGGAATGGGATCGCCGTGCGGGTCCACCGACGGGTGGCCGAGCATCTCGTCCATCCGCCCGATCAGCCGCTCGGAAACCGCGTGCTCCAGGTGCTCGGCCTCGTCGTGCACCTCGGTCCAGCTCATGCCCATCACCTGCACGAGAAACAACTCGATGAGGCGATGGCGGCGCAGCACCAGGGCCGCGAGCTTGTCGCCGGCCGGCGTGAGCCGCACGCCCGCATAGGGCTCGTAACGGACGAGACCAGACTCAGCCAGAGCCTTGACCATCGTCGTGGCGGTGCCCGGCACGACGTCCAGCGCGGCCGCGAGCTGGCCCATGGGCACCAGCGCCTCGTCGCCCAGCGCGCGCTGCGCGGAGTAGATGGCCTTCAGGTAGTTCTCGACGGTGCTCGATGGCAGCATCGGGGGTATGGTAGCGGAACGTAGAACGCAGGACGAACGCAGAACGCCGACATGCCGCCCAGAGGTGAACTGACGCAGGCGCTGGCCACGCCGACAGGCAAGGCGGCGTACGTTCGCGCGCTCTTCCACGACATCGCGCCCAGGTACGACGACATCACCGTGTGGCTGTCGTTCGGTCGCGACGCTGCCTGGAAGGACACGCTGGTGCGTATGGCGGCCGTGCAGCCCGGCGAGCGGGCGCTCGACCTCGCCTGCGGCACCGGTGACATCGCGGCACGCCTGCGGACGGCCGGCGCCGATGTCGTCGGTATCGACCTGACGCCCAGGATGCTGGCCCTCGCCGCGGCCAAGCCTGACCTGCGCGGCATGCGCTGGGTGTGCGCCGACATGCTCGCGCTGCCGGTGGCCGACGCTTCGCAGCACGTCGTGACGGCCGGATACGGCCTCCGCAACGTGCCCGACCTGCCGCGGTCCTTGCGCGAGATCCGCCGCGTCCTGGCGCCCGGCGGCCGCTGCCTCTCGCTCGACTTCACGCTGCCGCGTCACCCCGTGTACCGTCGGGCGTACCTGTCGTACCTGCGCACGGTCGGGGGGCTCGTCGGGCACTGGCTCCATGGCGATGCCGACACCTACCGCTACATCCCCGCCAGCCTGGAGCGCTATCCCGGCGCCGAGGGTGTGGCCGCGCTGATGCGCGCGGAGGGTTTCACTGACGTGTCGTGGTGGCCGCTGCTCGGCGGGCTGATGGCCATCAATGTGGGGGCCCGGCCTGTTACTCTTGACGACTATGCTCGAGACGGCTGAAGTGCGCCGGCAGCTGACACATCGACTCGGCGAGGTTCGCAGGGCCCAGGCCCAGCGCCGGGCCGCGGGCGACGCCGCGCGGGCGGCCTTCGACGCGGTGGTCGAGCGGGAGATCGCGCCCACCGTGCGCCAGTTCGCGCAGGCCCTCAAGGCGGAGGGCTTCGGGTTCTCCGTCCAGACACCGGCGTCAGTCGTGCGGCTGGTGTCAGATCGCTCGAGCGACAACGTCATCGACATCGCTCTCGAACTCGGCGGCAGCGAACCCGCCGTGGTGGCGCGCAGTTCGTATGCGCGAGGCCGCCGTCAGCTCGACGACGAGCGGACGATCGCCCAGGGCGACGCAATCGCGAGGATCGACGGCGAGCAGGTCCTCGCCGCGTTGCTGGACCTGGTCGAGCCTTTCGTCGAGCGATGAGGCGCGTCTCGGGCCGGAGGGTCGACCCGGGACCGTTCGCCATCGTCTCAACCTGAGCGCCGCGTTCCGGCGCCTGGAGGTTGCCCATGCGCCAGTCGTTCGCGTCCGCTCTCGCTCTCACGCTGCTTGCGTCGCTGCCCGCGACAGCGCAGACCGCCATGTCCCAGTCAACCCAGGATCTCGTCACGGCCACAGGCGAGGGCGTCGTCAAGCGCGCGCCCGATCAAGCCTTCGTCACTGTCGCATCCGAGGCGCGGTCTCGCGAGCCCCGTGAGGCCCAGGCGCAGAACGCCCGCGTGGCGACGGCGATCCGCGACAGGCTCGCCGCCTTCACGCTGCCAGCCGACGCGGTGCGCACCCTGAGCGTGGACGTGCAGCCGCAGTTCGACTGGGCCAACGGCAAGCAGACGCTGCGCGAGTACCTGGCAACCAACGTAATCGAGATTCGTCTGGACGACGTGGCGCGCGTCGGGGAGGTCGTCGATGCCGTCGTGGCCGCCGGCGCCACACGCGTGACAGGCGTGCGCTTCACGCTGAAGGATTCCTCGCTGGCGCGCAGCAGGAGGCGCTCACGCTGGCTTCGGGCGCCGCACTCGCGCGGGCGCGAGCCATGGCCGCCGGCGTGGGCCGCACCGTCGATCGCGTGGTGCGGCTGGAGGAGGTCGGCGGCGACGCCGTCGGTCCTCCGCGTCCGATGGCGATGATGCGGGCCGTGGCGGCCGACGCGGCTGACGGTCCTGGCACGCCGGTGACCTCGGGCGAAGTGGAGGTGCGGGTGAGAGTCACGCTGCACGCGTCGCTGCGGTGAGCGACGCGCTCGTCGCCCTGGGTGGTGCGCTCGCCGGCGCGCTCGTCACCTGGCTGCTCGCGCGGGGCTCGCGGGTGTCCGACGCCGATGCGCGCGCCCTGCACGCCGAGGCTGCGGCCGCCGGCGCGCGCGCGACCGCGCTCTCCGAGTCGCTGGCGCAGGCACATGCGGACCTCGACGACCTGCGGCGCGAACTCGCGATTGCGCAGCGGGGCAGGGCCGTCGCCGAGACGCGGGCCGAGGAGGTGGACGTCAGGATGCGCGAGCAGGTGCGCGACCTCGCCTCGGCGCACAAGCAACTGCAGGACGCCTTCAAGGCGCTCGCCGCCGACGCGCTCGACACGAGCGCGACGCGCTTCCTTGCCCTCGCCGAGGAGCGGTTCCGCACGATTCAGGAGCAGGCCGCCGGCGAGTTGCGATTGCGCACCGACGCCATCGGCGCGCTCGTGACGCCGCTGTCCGACAAGCTCACCGAGTACCAGCGCCAGACGCAGGCGTTCGCCGAGACGAGCCAGCGCGGCCTCGGCGAGGTGGGACAGCACCTGCGCGAGGTGGTCGCCGCCACCGGCACCCTGCACCAGGAGACCGCCAGGCTCGTGACGGCCCTCCGGACGCCGCACGTCCGTGGCCGATGGGGCGAGGTGACGCTGCGGCGCGTCGCCGAGCTCGCGGGCATGAGCCCGCACTGCGACTTTCTCGAGCAGCGGACACACGAAGGCGAGGAGGGCCGCCTCCGCCCCGACGTCGTCGTGCAGCTGCCGGCAGGACGCACCATCATCATCGACGCGAAGGTGGCGCTGACGGCCCACCTCGACGCGCTCGAGGCGAATTCGGAGGACGAGCGCCGGCTCCACGCGCAGCGGCACGCCGCGCAGCTGCGCGCGCACGTGGCCAAGCTCGCCGAGCGCGGCTACGCGGGCCAGCTCCGCGACAGCGCCGAGTTCGTGGTGCTGTTCATCCCCGGCGACACGTTCCTGGCGGCCGCAGCCGAGGTCGACCCCCTGCTGATCGAGCAGGCGCTCGAGAAGCAGATCGTGATCGCGACGCCGTCCACGTTGATTGCCCTGCTGCGCGCCGTCGCCTACGGCTGGCGGCAGGAGAAGCTGGCGGAGAACGCCCAGCGCATCAGTGACCTGGGCCGCGACCTGCACGATCGTCTCTCGACGCTCGTGACCCGCCTCGCGGCCACCGGTCATCAGCTCGGCAAGGCCGTGCGGTCCTACAACGAGACCGTCGGCACGCTCGAAACGCGCGTGCTGCCGGCGGTGCGTCGATTCGACGAGCTGGGCGTCACCAGTCGCAAGCCGCGCATCGAACCGACTCCCGTGGACGTGCAGGTGCGACAGCCCGCGCTGCTCGAGGTCGATCTCGAGTAGGTCGAGTGACGGCTCGTCGTGGCGGCAGTGTACCCAACGCCGCGGCCGCCGCGTTTACACTGGTGACGATCCGTCCGTCCGGTAACCCAGCCATTTCGAGGAGGCGCCATGCGCGTACTGCTCCTCTCGATGCCCGACGCGTTCGAGCACACGCCGACGGTCGGCATGTGCATGCCCAACGGCGCGCTGGCCTCGCTTGCCGGCAACGTCGACCCGCATCACGCCGTCGCGATCGCCGATCTGGTGCTGGTGCCAGACGACGTGGTCGCGACCGTCGCGCGGCTCGTGCGCGAGCACCGCCCCGACGTGATCGGCCTGTCGTGCATGACGTTCCAGCGGAGGACCGCCCTCCGCCTGATCCGCCGCCTGCGGGCCTGGTGCCCCAATGCCGTGCTGGTCGCCGGCGGTTACGACCCGAGCCTCGCCACCGAGGCCTGGACCGGTCCCGATGGTGTGGACGTCGTCGTCCGCGGCGAGGGAGAGACGACGTTCCGCGAGCTCCTGAGGGCGCTGGAGCGTGGCGGGTGCCGCGACGCGTCGATGGCGGGACTCGCCGGAGTGACATGGCGTGACGGCGCCGGGCACGTCGTCTGCAACGCCGACAGGCCTGCGTCGGCGCACCTGGACGAGACGCTGGCGCTGCCGAGGCGTGCCGCGCGCGTGCTCACCGGATACACGTTCCTCGGCGAGCCCGTGGACGTCGTGGAGACGTCGCGCGGCTGCACGTACGATTGCAGTTTCTGCTCCATCGTCGAGATGCGGGGCCGGCACTTCCACACCCGTGACCTGTCGCGCGTGATCGCCGACATCCGGGACGCGCGCGACCACGGCGCCCGTGTGATCTTCCTCGTGGACGACAACATCACGCTGGACGTGCGCCGCTTCGAAGCGCTGTGCCACGCGATCATCGGGGCCGGCCTGAACGACCTGACCTTCCTCGTGCAGGGCATGACGTCCGCGTTCGCGGCACACGGCGAGACGCTGGCCCCGTTGATGAAGCGGGCGGGTTTCCTCTACGTGTTCCTGGGCATCGAGAACGTGCTCGACGACGACCTGGACTTCCTCAAGGCGTCGGCCAAGAACGCGCGACGCGAGCACGGTCGCCGGGTCGGCAACGCGACACTGGAGGCGATCGACCTGCTGCACCGTCACGGGATGTACGTGGTGGGCGGTCTCATCGTGGGCAACCCAGACGACACGGTCGAGTCGATCGAGGCGAATCTTGCCTTCGCCAGTCGGCACGTGGACTGGCCCTACATCCAGCACCCGACGCCGTATCCGCGGACGCCGATGCACGAGGACGTCAGGAAACGCGACCTCATCGTCAACGAACGGCTCGAGGAGTACGACGGCACGACGGCGGTGGTCAGGAGCGCGCACCTGCCGGCCGACGAAATCGAGTTCCTCCGATGGCGCGCCGAACGGTGGATGAAGGTGCGCCACCTGCCGGCCGTGCTCAGGAGGCACCCCGCCTTCGTGCTGCGCAGCGCGCCCCGCCTGCTGGCGCACACGTTCCGCGGCACCTCGTGGCGATTGGTCGTGGGCCTGGAAAGTGCACGGGAGACGTTCGGGCGCTACAAGGCCATCCGCCGCCGAGAGCGCGAGTACGTCAGCGACTGACGTGAAGGCCGGGCAGGAACACGCCGATGGCCATGCCGCCGTCGGCGCGACGGGCCATGGTCATGTGGCCGCCGTGGGCCTCGACGATCTCCGAGCACAGCGAGAGGCCGAGTCCGCTGCCCGCCTTCTTGAAGGAGTGGAAGGGCAGCAGGGCCTTGCGCATCGTGTCCTCGTCCATCCCGCCGCCCCTGTCGAGCACCGTCAGGACGAGCCCATCGTCGCGCGTGTCCACCCGCATCCGGATCGCGTCGGGCGGGCTGCCGGACTCCTCGGCGTTCTTGAGCAGGTTGATCAGCACCTGCTGCACCTGCGCGGGATCGAACCACGCGGTCTGCTCCCCAACGGGCGCTTCCAGTGTGAAGGGAAACAACTCGGCGACGCCTGCCAGGAACGGCGACAGCCTGACGGTTTCGGGACGCGGCGCCGGGAGTCGGGCGAAGCGCGCGTAGCCGTCGAGAAACGCCGTCACGTGCGCGACCCGTTCGGCGATCGTGTCGAGCAGCGGCGGCAGGCGCGTCGCCGCGTCGGGGCGCGCGGCGGCCACCCGGGCGGAATGGGCGAGCGAACTGACCGGCGCGAGCGAGTTGTTCAGTTCATGGCGGATGCGTGACATCTCCGAATCCGAGAGGCGGCTCACGTCCTGCCCGTCGAGCATGTAGGTGCCGCCGTCGAACGTGTCGAGCAGGCCGGCCACGTTGAGGAACGTGGTCTTGCCAGACCCCGAGCGGCCCATCACGGCCACGAACTCGCCGGCCTCGACCTCGAGGGTGATGTCATCGAGCGCGTAGGTCTCCACGAGCTGCGTGCGGTAGACCTTCCGGATGTGGGACATGGACAGCATCGGGGCACCTACTGGAGTCGGGAATCGGGAATCGGGAATCGGGGATCGGGAATTGGGAATTGGGAATCGGGAATTGGGAATCGGGAATTGGGAATCGGGATGCGTAGCCGTCGGACTTGTCCGACGGTCTGCACGTCTGCCGGACAAGTCCGGCAGCTACGAATGGTCGTCAACGTCGAATGGTCGTCAACGTCGAACGTTCGGCGTTCCCCTTTCTGCGTTCAACGTTCCGACGGCCTGTTGCGGAGCAGGACACGGGCCGAACCGGTGAACTCGCTCGTGTCCGACACGATCACCTGGTCGCCGGCGCGCAGGCCCTCGGTGATCTCGACGTGCGACAGGCTGCGCGCCCCCGTCTCGATCGGCGTGCGCGTGGCGACGTCGTCGCGCACGACGTACGCCATGCGGCCGCCGCCGCTCTGCAGGAAGGCGCCACGCGGCAACATCAGCACGCGCGGGCGCGTTTCGAAGAGGAGGCGCAGCGACACCCGCTGGTTCTGCCGCAGCGTCGATGGCGCGGCGCCCACGAATGCGGCTCGCCCCTGCACCAGGCTGTCGGCGACAGACGGCGAGATCGCCGTCACGGCCCCGTCGTACTCGCGCCCTTCGTAGAGCACCCGCACGGGCGTGCCCGCGCCAGCCTCGGTGGCTTCGTTCTCGGGCAGGCTGAACGCGATCTCGTACGCGTCGAGATTGACCACCGTCAGCACGGGCTGGTTGGCGGCGACGGCATCGCGGTCCTGCACGGCGATCGCGCCGATCAGGCCGTCGAACGGCGCGACGAGCGCCAGTTGCGTCACCTGCCGGGCGACCTCATCGGCCAGCGACGCCTGGCGTGCCCGCGCGAGCTGCTGCGTCTGAATCTCGAACGCGGCCGTCTCGAGCTCGAGTCCTCGCGCCTCGCGGACGGTCTCGAGCTCCACCTCGGCCAACTGCACGTCGTCCTGCGCGCGTTCGTAGTCCACCTTGTTGAGCAGCCCCTGCTCGTAGGTCTGGCGGGCGGGTTCCAGGTTGCGCCTGGCCGACTGCAGGCGGACCTCCGCGAGCTCGATCGCGCTCGCATTTCGGGTATCGCTCTGGCGCGCGGCGATGCGCGCGCGGCCGAGCGCGACGTCGAGCGACTGCAGCGCCGTCTGCTCCTGCGACAGCCGGCTGCGCAGCTCGGGGCTGTCTATCGTCACCAGCACCTGGCCGCGCCGCACGGGGTCGCCGGCCTTGACCTGCAGCGACACGATCCCCGACGTCGCGGCAAACAGCGTCGGCGCGTTGGCCGAGACGATGCGCCCGTCCGCGGCGGCGTCACGGACGAGATCCCCCACGGTGACGGCGGCCACCTGCAGGCGCGAGGCGTCCACGGCGCGATCGACGGAGGCGAACCGCTCGTACGTGGGCCACGCGAGGCCGAGCCCCACGAGGAGCAGGAGCCCGGCCGCCAGCGCCAACCAGGTGCGCCGCGCGAGACCGCCGCGGGACACAGCCCGGTCCATCGAGGAGGTTCCCGAGATCACGACCCTGAAGTGAGCAAGGACGGTGCCAGACAGGCGCACACGCGAAGCGGCCGCCATTGCGGCGCGCGCGCGTCGATGCGCCCAGGTGTCCGGGTGACAGGTGTCCGCCGCGCCCGGACAGATGTCCGCGCGGGGTGCGAGGGAAAGCAGGAAAGCAGGAAGGCAGGCAGGAGGAGGAGGCAGGAGGAAGGAAGGAAGCCAGGAGGGCAGGAATCAGGGTCGGCCGGGTGGGCGCTGGAGCTTTCTGACGGAGACGTCGCCTTCCTGCCTTCCTCCGTCCTCTCAGAGTCTGACCCTGATCTTCACGCTGAGCGAGAACCCCGGCGCGTCGGTGCCCGAGCCGTGCCACCGGTAGCTGCGGTCGGTGAGGTTGTCGAGCATCACCGTCGCGTCCAGGCGCGACGAGAACCGCCAGCCGCCGCGCAACCCGAACGCCACGAACCCGGGCGTGCGCGTGTAGAGGAACGTCGCGCTCGCCCCGCCCAGCACGCGGGCCTGGACCTGCGCGAGTGTCTCGCCCGTCTCGACGAGGCGTCCGGCCTGCACGAGGCCGAGGTCGGTCGCCGTGCCGTTGAAGAAGGCGGCGATGTCGGCGGCGCGGCGTCGCCCGCCGATGCGTGCATCGGAAAGGTCACCCGGGCTGAGCCGCTCCTGCGCAGCCGCGGCCGTCACCACGGCCTCGGCCCAGAGGGGTTGCACGCTCGGCTCCCACTTGATCCGCACCGTGCCCATCAGGGGCGGCATCCGGCGCAGGTAGACGCCGTCTCCGTCGCGCCCGTACGCCGCCGACACGTTGGCGTTGCCGATCCAGGCGCGCGCGAGGCGCACCTGCACGTCGCCCTCCACGCCACGGACGTGCCCCCGTTCCACGTTGACGCGCGTGACGATGGGGCGCGGGTCGACTGACACGTAGGCGCGACCTTCCGCGTCCTGCGAGACGACGGGGTACCCCGCGATGGACGTGCCCGTCAGGCCGGGCGGGAAGATGGCCGTGCGCCTGGCGATGGCGTCGCGCAGCTCGAGGTCGAAGAGCACGAGCGAACCGGCGGCTCGCCGCGTGCGCACCTTCACGCCCGCCTCGTAGGCGTACATGGTCTCGGGGCCGAGGGGCGCGACGGGGACGCCGCTGGACACGGCGGACGCGCCGTCGTTCGTGCCGACGAGGGCGCGCAACTCGGATGCCTCGCGCGGCGCCACCTCGAACCCGCCGCCCGAGACGCCGATGGCGCCCAGGTCGAAGGCATTGGCCGCGCGGAAGCCGCGGCTGACCGATGCCGTCAGGTTGACGGCTTCGGCGAGGCTCCACACGGCGCCCGAGTTGAACGTGAACGCGCCCGCGGTCACCCGCTCGGCCTGGACGTCTGTCGCGGCATCCGCAGGCGCGTCGTACGTGTACCTGCCGCCGCGCACGCCGAGCCGCAGGGCCAGGCGCCCGTTCAGGAGCGACGCGCTGTCCTGCGCGAAGATCGCGCCCGACGCGTATCCGGCGCCATCGGGTATCTCCGGGCGCAACCGGGTGGCGACGCCGTCCTGCCAGCGGTCGCGGCTCGTGGCGACCGACTCGTCGTACCACTCGACGCCGGTCGTCAGCACGTGCCCCCGCCACGGCATCGCCGTGCCCTGGACCGCGTACCCCAGCGCCCGCGTGCGGGCCGTCTCGGTCTCGAGTGCGGTCACGGGGCGGGGTTGTTCCAGCCTGTCGTCCTGCTGCTGGTTGAGCGAGAACGTGCCCTGGAGCGCGGCGAACGGTCCCGTGGTGTTGCGCTGGTACCGGAGGTAGCCGAAGCCGAGGCGCTGCGGGTCGAACTCGCTCCGGAAGAGGCCGTCGCCGCCGAGCAGGCGGTCGTACCGGCTCACGCCGGACTGCGTCGCCTGCAGGACCAACCCCGTGAACGCCGAGCCGTCGGCCATCGGCAGCGTGCCTGCCGCCGACCAGCCTGCCTGCCGGTACCCCGTGCCAGGCAGGCGGTCGTACAGCGTCGAGGACGGCAGCCCGAGGTAGCGGGTGAGCGCGCTGTGGCTGTCCACGGCCGCGCCGGTCCGCAGGTCGTCCCCGGCACGCAGCGAGGCGCCCCCACGGATGGCCACGCTACGGCTGCGCACCTGCCCGTACAGGCTGGCGCCCGCGGCGAGGTCGGCCGTCGCCGCCGTCATCTCGAGCAGGCCGCTCGCCTGCGGTCGTCCGACGAGCACCTCCGGCCGCTCGGAGAGCACGTTGACGGCGCCGCCCATCGCGTCGCTCCCGTACTGGACCGACGACGGCCCGCGCACCACCTCGAGGCGCTGCACCGCGGCGGGCGGGATCCAGCCGAGGTACTGCGTGGCGCCAGCCCTGTACGTCGAGGTGTTGAAGCGGACGCCGTCGAGCAGGTACAGCACGCGCTGCGCGCTGAACCCCCGGATGAAGACCGAGGCCTGCGCGGTCGTCGTCTGCTGCACGAGGACGGCCGTCTCCTCCCGGAGGGCGTCCGGCAGCAGCTGCACCCGCCGCGACTCGAGTTCCTCGCGCGTGACGATGCCCACGGCTTCGGGCACGTCGAACGTGCGTTCCTGCTCGCCGCGCGCCGGCGTCACCGTGACCTCGCTCGAGAGCCCGGCGAGTTCGACGACGAAGCGGACGTGCGCGTCGTGCCGTGTCGACACGTCCACCGTGTGGGTGACGGGCGCGAACAGGTCGGCCGCCGCGCGCAGCACGCAGGAGGTCGCCGGCAGGCCGTCGATGGTGAAGCGCCCCGCGCCGTCCGTGCGCGTCTCCCGGGTCACGCCGCCGCAGGTTGCGTGCACCGCGGCGCCGGCCACGGCGCCGCCCAGCGCGTCCTCCACGAGGCCGCTGATGACGGCCGGGCCAGCAGGCGGCGCCTGCGCCCGTGCGGGCAGGTCAGGAGCGGCCAGAAGGGCTGCGGCAAGGATGAGTCGCGCGAGGCGTGGCATATGACACAAGCGGCGCGTCCGCCCGCGGCGCGTTCGCTATGATCGTCGAGATGGCCGAATCACGTGAAGGAGTCACCGTGTCGCACGTCGTCCACATCCCCACGCCGCTCCGACAGTACACCGACAAGCTGGACACGGTGCAGGTCGGCGGCGCGACAGTCGCCGACGCCCTCGCGGAGTTGACGGCTGCGTACCCCGAGCTGCGGAAGCACCTGTACAACGAACAGGGCAAGCTGCGCAGCTTCGTCAACGTCTACGTCAACGACGAAGACATCCGCTACCTCCAGAAGGAGCAGACGGCCCTCGGCGGCG
Organism: uncultured Acidobacteriota bacterium; assembly: GCA_963715265.1. Taxonomy (GTDB): domain Bacteria; phylum Acidobacteriota; class Vicinamibacteria; order Vicinamibacterales; family Vicinamibacteraceae; genus Luteitalea. Next base: position 88,011 of record CAVQRQ010000015.1, on the reverse strand, counting down.
AACGACACCATCAGCATCATCCCGTCGGTGGCGGGCGGCAGCGCGACGGCGACGGCCGAACTGCCGGCACTCGATCAGGAGGAGATCGCCGCGCTACAGCCGCCACCTGATCCTGCCCGAGGTCGGCATCGAGGGGCAGAAGAAGCTCAAGGCCGCCAGCGTGCTGTGCGTGGGCGCGGGCGGCCTCGGGCTCGCCCGTCGGCGCTGTACCTGGCCGCCGCCGGCATCGGCACGCATCGGCATCGTCGACTTCGACGTCGTCGACCTCAGCAACCTGCAGCGCCAGATCGCTCCACGGCACGTCCGACGTCGGCCGGCCGAAGCTCGACTCGGCGCGCGGACGCCGCTGAAGGCCATCAACCCGCACGTGCAGGTCGAGCCTGCACGAGGTCGCGCTGTCGTCGCGAGAACGCGCTCGACATCCTTCGCGGCCTACGACGTCATCGTCGACGGCACCGACAACTTCCCGACGCGCTACCTCGTCAACGACGCCTGCGTGCTGCTCGGCAAGCCGAACGTCTACGGCAGCATCTTCCGCTTCGAGGGGCAGGCCTCGGTCTTCGCCACCAAGGGGGGCCGTGCTACCGCTGCCTCTATCCCGAGCCGCCGCCGCCGGGCCTCGTGCCGAGCTGCGCCGAGGGCGGCGTGCTCGGCGTGCTGCCCGGCATCATCGGCGTCGATCCAGGCCACCGAGGCGATCAAGCTGATCCTCGGGGCCGGCGAGCCGCTCGTCGGCCGGCTTCTCCTCTTCGACGCGCTGCGCATGAGGTTCCGCGAACTCAAGCTGCGCGCGATCCCGAGTGCCCCGTGTGCGGCGACAACCCGACCGTCACCGAGCTCATCGACTACGAGCAGTTCTGCGGCACTGCGGCCTGCGCCGGGCGCGCCCGCGTCGGCGCCGGGCGTGCCGGAGATCACCGTCGAGGAGCTCAAGCAGCGCCTCGATCGCGGCGACGACCTCGTCGTGCTCGACGTGCGCGAGCCGCACGAGTTCGACATCGTGCGGATCGAGGGGTCCACGGTGATTCCGCTCGGCGAGCTGTCGCGCCGCGTCGCGGAACTCGATCGCGCGCGAGACCTCGTCGTGCAGTGCAAGGTCGGGGGGCGTAGCGCGAAGGCCGTCGGAATCCTGCGCGAGCAGGGGTTCGACCGCGCCGTGAACCTGGCCGGCGGCATCCTGGCCTGGGTCGATCGCATCGAGCCCCACAAGAGCAAGTACTGATCACGGAGGTAGGGCCGGCTGTCCCAGCCGGCCGTTACCGAGCGCAGAGTGACGGCCGGGTGTCCGATCCGACCGTCGCCGCGTTCCGCTCGTTGTTCGCCCGCCTTGCTGCGCCACGTTAGAAGACGTGTGAAGCGCGTTCTCGCCCTCACCGTCTTCGCGGTGGCCAGCCTGGTGTGCGTGCCGCTGGCACGTATCGCTGCGCCGGCCCTGCCGCTGCCGGAGACGCTGGGCGAGACCGGGCTCTACGCCGACTGGGCCACGAAGGCCATCGCCCCGGCCAACCTGCCGTACGCCCCGCAGTACCCGCTCTGGACCGATGGCGCCGCGAAATCGCGCTGGCTGTACGTGCCGGCCGGCACCTGGATCGACGCCTCCGATACCGACGCGTGGGTGTTCCCTGTCGGGACGAAGGTCTGGAAGGAGTTCCGGTTCAACGGCGCGCCCGCGGAGACGCGGATGATCGAGCGCGGCCCGGAGGGTTGGCGCTACGCCAGCTACGCCTGGCGGGGCGATGGCTCGGCGACGCTGGTGTCTGCGCGCGGCATCCTGAACAGCGTGGAGATCCGGTCGGGCGTGCGGCATGCGATTCCGTCGCGCACCGACTGCACGGCGTGCCACGAGGCCGGGCCGTCGCGGCTCCTCAGCGTGTCGGCGCTGCAGCTGTCGGACGACAGGGACCCGCAGTCGCCGCATGCCGAGCCTGTGCCTTCCGGGGGCGTCACGCTTCGGGCGCTCGTCGACCGTGGCCTCGTGCGTGGACTGCCGGATGCGTTCCGGAACACGCCCCCGCGGATAGACGCGCCGACCCCCGTCTCACGCGCGGCCCTCGGCTACCTGCACGCCAATTGCGGCATGTGCCACACGGGCGCCGGAGAGATGGCCTCGCTCGGGTTCTCGCTCCAGTACACGCTCGCGCGGCGCGCCGGCCAACTCCCGCCAGCCCTGAGCACGTCCATCGGGCAGGCCAGCCACTTCAGGTCCGCCGCGCATCCCGACCTGGTGAACCGCGTGACGCCGGGCGATGCCGACGCCAGCATGCTCATCGCCCGGATGGCCTCGCGTCATCCCGTACTGCAGATGCCGCCTCTCGGCACCCGCATCGTCGACGCCGACGCTGTCGCGCTGCTGCGACGGTGGATTGCCGAGGAGACGACCCACGTTCTGGAGACGAGCGCCACGGCGCACTAGGAGATTCCGTATGACGCACCCGATCCGCGCAACGGCTGTCCTTCTGGCAGGCCTCCTCGTCGTCGTGTTCATCGTCGGCCGCGCGCAGCCGAGGGCAGCGGCTGAAGCGGCGTCTGTGCAGGCCGCGCGCGACGCGCGCGTGGCGCACGGCGAGTACCTCGTCAGGACGGGCGGCTGTCACGACTGCCACACGCCCTGGAAGATGGGCGACAACGGACCCGAACCCGACATGTCGCGCATGCTGATGGGACACCCGGCCGGACTCGCGGCCAGCGACCCGCCAGGGCTCGCGGCCCCGTTCATCGGGTCGGCCACCGCGACGATGACGTCATGGTCGGGGCCGTGGGGCCGGAGCTTCACCGCCAACATCACGCCCGATGTGGAGACGGGCATCGGCTCGTGGACCGAGCGGCAGTTCATCGACACGATTCGTAACGGCCGGCACCAGGGGAACGGCCGGTCGCTCCTGCCGCCGATGCCCTGGCCGGCGTTCCGCAACCTCGCTGACGACGACCTGGCCGCGATGTTCGCGTATCTGCGGACGGTGCCGGCGATTCGGAACAAGGTGCCCGAGCCCGTTCTGCCGCCGGGGCCCGCGGCGCCCGACGCGCCGCTGCCGCCGATCACGGCGCTGAAGACGGCGCCCGGCCACGCCGATCCCGTGGCGCGCGGTCGCTACCTCGTCATCGGCAAGGGTTGCGGCGATTGCCACACGCCGATGAAGATGGGCGCCAATGGGCCCGAATACGACGCGACGCGAACGCTGTCAGGCTTCGACGCGCGCGGCGCCGTGCCGCCGATGCCGCCCATCGAGGGCGCTGCCGAGGTCTACCCGCTCGAACCGGCTTTCGCCGGCGCGTGGGGCTTGAGCTTTGCCGCCAACCTCACACCCGACGCCGAGACCGGCATCGGCACCTGGACCGCGCAGCAGTTCGTCGACACGATCCGCAACGGCCGGCATCAGGGGCGCGGGCGACAACTGCTCCCGCCGATGCCGTGGCAGGTCTTCGCCCAGATGACGGACGAGGACCTCCGCGCCATGTTTGCGTACCTCAGGACGATCACGCCCGTGAAGAACAAGGTGCCCGATCCCCTGCCACCGGCATCGCAGCGATGAAGGATGCTTCACCGCAATGAAGGATGCTTCGCCGTAATGCAGGCCGGGTCACGGCAAGGAAGGACTGTTTCACCGGAATGAACATGCGTCAGCACGGACTATCGATTCACGCCGTCGCCGCCGTCGCCACCGTCCTCGCCGCCGTCGTGGGAGGGCGGACTACCTCGCGTGCCGCGAGCCAGGAGCCGACGCCGGCGTTGACGGCGCAGCGTGTCGCGCGCGGGGAGTACCTGGTGAAGGTGGCCGCGTGCAACGACTGCCACACGCCCTGGAAGCTGGGCGACAACGGACCCGAGCCCGACATGTCGCTCATGTTGTCGGGGCATCCGGCCGCGCTGACGATGCCACCGCCGCCGGGCATGTCTCCGCCGTGGGTGGCCTCGGCCAGCGCCACCAACACCGCCTGGGCGACCCCTCTCGGTGTGGCCTTCGCTGCCAATCTCACGCCGCACGCCACCGGGCTCGGAGGCTGGACGCAGCAGCAGTTCGTGTTCGCCCTGCGTACGGGTCGGCACAAGGGCGTCGGGCGCCCCATCCTGCCGCCCATGCCGAACACGCTTCGCCTGCTGACCGACGAAGATCTCGTGTCGATCTTCACGTACCTGCGATCGATCCCGCCCATCGACAACGTGGCGCCGGAAGCCGTGCTGTCCGGTGGGCCCGCAGCGCCAGAGCCGCCCTTCGACCCGAAGTCCATGCTGGCGCCACCGGCGCCGCGGACCGACGCGGTGTCGCAGGGCAGGTACCTCGTCGAGGCGATCGGCTGCACGGACTGTCACACCCCGAGCCGCCTCGGCGACAAGGGGCCGGAGCCAGACCCGGGCCGGTTGTTCGCGGGATATCCGTCGTCGGACAAGGTGCCGGCCGCCAGGCCGCCCATCGGCCCCTGGGCGATGCACCTGACGGCGAGCCAGGCCTTCGCGGGGCCCTGGGGGATCAGCTTCGCGGCCAACCTGACACCAGACGAAGAGACGGGCCTGGGAAGCTGGACCGCGCAGCAGTTCATCGACAGCCTGCGCAACGGCCGTCACCAGGGACGGGGCCGCCAGTTGCTCCCGCCCATGCCCTGGCCGGCGTTCGGCCAGATGACGGACGCCGATCTCCAGGCGGTCTTCGCCTACCTGAAGACCCTGCCGAAGGTGCGCAACAAGGTGCCGGATCCCGTGCCGCCGACGGTCGGCGTCGGGGGCGCGCCGTAGCACGTTGCCTGTAGAATGGAGGGATGCTGCGCCTCTCCAAGAAGACCGACTACGCCCTGATGGCCATGAAGCACCTCGCGCTTCACGGCGACCGCGGTGCGTCGAGCGCGCGGGAGATCGCCGAGCAGTACGACATCCCCGCCGAACTGATGGCCAAGGTGCTGCAGCGCCTCGTGCGGCGCGGCCTGCTCGTGTCGCACCAGGGCACGCGCGGTGGCTACCAGCTCGCGCGGTCCGCGACGCTGATGTCGGTGGCCGATGTCATCCAGGCCGTCGACGGGCCCCTGACCGTCACCGCCTGCTCCACCGACGATCACGCGTGCGACCAGTACACCAAGTGCAACGTGCGCGACCCGCTGTGGCGGATCAAGGATCGGATCCTCACGGCGCTCGCGGGCTGTACGCTCGCCGAGATCGTCGATGAGTCCAACGCGCCGACGATCCCCGTGACGTTGTCGCGACGTGCCCCCGTCCTGGCCGCCGAGTAGATACAGGAGGGCAGGAAGGCAGGAGACAGGAAAGCAGGCCGCCGCCTGCCTTCCTGCCCTTCTCCTGCCTTCCTGTAATCCTGCCTCCTGCCTTCCATGTCACGCCTCTACTTCGACGCGCACGCGACGACGCCCTGCGACCCGCTGGTCGTGGCCGCGATGCTCCCGTACTTCAGTGAGCGCTTCGGTAACGCCGCCAGCCTGCAGCACGCGTACGGGTGGGAGGCGAACCAGGCGGTCGAGGCCGCCCGTCAGCAGGTGGCCCACCTGGTCGGCGCTCGTCTGCGGGACGTGATCTTCACGAGCGGCGCGACCGAGGCCAACAACCTCGCGCTCATCGGGGTAGCCGCTGCGACTCGACCGACTCCCGACTCCCAACTCCCAACTCCCGACTCCCAACTCCCGAACTCCCGACTCCCAACTCCCGACTCCCGACTCCCGACTCCCGACGCCCCCTCCCCATGTCGTGACCCTCGTGACCGAGCATCCGGCCGTGCTCGATCCGTGTGCCTGGCTCGAGACCAGCGGGGCGCGCGTGACGCGCGTGCCCGTGCAGGCAGACGGGCTCGTCGATCTGGCCGTCATGGCCGACGCGGTCACGCCAGGGACCCGCCTGGTGTCCGTGATGGCCGGCAACAACGAGATCGGTGTCGTGCAGCCACTCGCCGGAATCGCACGGATCGCGCACGCCGCGGGCGCCTGGTTCCACACCGATGCCTCGCAGGCCGCGGCGCTCGTGGACATCGACATGGGTGCGATGGGCATCGACCTCCTGTCGTATACCGCGCACAAGATGTACGGTCCCAAGGGCGTGGGCGCGCTCGTCGTGCGCCGGGCGTCGAAGGTGGCGCTGGCGCCAGTCCAGCACGGCGGCGGCCACGAGCGTGGGTTGCGTTCGGGTACGCTCGACGTCCCCGGCATCGTCGGCTTCGGCGAGGCCGCGCGGCTGGCGCGCGAACGGCGTGCGGATGACGCGAGACGCCTCGCGGCATTGCGCGATCGCCTGTGGGCGCGGCTGCGCGACGGCGTGGCGGGCGTGCACCTGCGTGGCGCCGAGTCGCCGAGGCTGCCGCACAACCTCAACGTGGGCTTCGACGGCGTCACTGGGCGTGACCTGGTGCTGGGCCTCACCGACATCGCCGTGTCGCCGGGCGCGGCCTGCGCGTCCACGTCGGCGGCGCCGTCGCACGTCCTGCTCGCGCTGGGGCTGAGTGAGGCCGAGGCGAAGAGTTCGCTGCGGTTCGGGCTTCTCCGCACGACGAGCGACGAGCAGGTCGACGAGGTCGCCGCCCGCGTGATCCGCCTCGTGGAAGCCCTGCGCCTCCAGCGGCGTTGAGCGCGAACGCCGCCCGGCGGTTCCGGCGCAGGGTCTAGAATGGGATCGAGGGCCAGACACCAATGATGTACATCACACTCGACGCGGGCCGACAGATTCACAAGCTGCTGGAGAAGCAGGGCCTCCAGGGCGGCGGGCTCCGGGTGGGCGTGAAGGCCGGCGGGTGCAGCGGCCTCAGTTACGTCTTCGCCTGGGAGGCGCAGCCTTCCGAGCAGGATCAGGTCTTCGAAGGCCCTGAGGACTCGCGGATCTACGTCGACCCCCGGAGTTACCGACTGCTCGATGGCACGCAGCTCGACTACGACACCAGCCTGATCAGCAAGGGCTTCGTCGTCATCAACCCGAAGGCCAAGGCGACGTGCGGATGCGGCACGTCGTTCTCGCTGAGCTGATCGACAGAGGTACGGCGCGCAAGCGACCGCGGCGCGATGGATGACGGCGGGGTGGCTTGCCCTGAGCGGAGCCGAAGGGGACACCCCACCCTACCTTACGCCGGGGCTTCTGCGTTCGGCGTGCTGCGTTCGACGTGCTCCGGCAGATCCATCCGGCCCAGTTCGCCCGCCTGCGACAGGGCCATGCGGAGCACGATTGGCCCGACGACCGCGTGCAGCGCGTTCATGGCCACGATCAGCGCGTAGAACCGCGGACCCCATGTCGGGAAGTCCTGCGCGATGATCACGCCGAGGCCGAGCGTCACGCCCGCCTGCGAGATCATGCCCATCCAGGCCAGGCGCGGCGCGGTGCCTGTCAGCCCCGCGGCCTTCGCGCCGAGGGAAGCCGATCCCCAGATCAGCACTGCGCGGATGGCGGCGGTAATCAGCGTGAGGAGCCCCACCTGCCTGAGGACGTTCAGTTCCAGGTTGGCCCCCGCCGCCGCGAAGAACAGGATCAGGATGGGCAGGGCGCCCCGCTCGACGGCGACTCGGAGGGCATCGCCCTCGGGGGGGGCGATGTTCTCGACGACGAGGCCTGCTGCCAGCGCTGCGAGGAGCGGCTCGAAGTGCAGGCTGGCCCCGACCTGGCTCAGCACGGCACTGAGGGCGAGCAGCACGATCGTCACCTCGCGGCCCACGTATCGCAGGTAGAAGGCGAAGATCGCGCCGAGAATCGCGCCGAAGGCAAACGATCCGAATATCTCCCACGCGAGGCCGGGAAGGATGCCCGCCCCTCCTTCGGCGTGCGCGCCGAAAGCCAGCCGCACCGACTCCATCGACAGCGTGAAGAGCAGCACGAGCGCGAGATCCGCGAGCACGACGATGGCCAGCACGAGTTCGCAGAGCGGTCCGCGCGCCCGGCTCTCCGCGATGACGGCGATCGTCACCGTGGGGGAGAAGCTCGTGACGACGGTGGCCATGAGTCCTGCAAGGGCGAGCCTGACGAACCCCGTGGCCTCGGGCAGGATGGGCAGCCATGGCCACGCAAGGTGGAACAGCAGGGTCAGGGTGACCCACATGAGCCCGATGGTGATGCCGCCCATCGTCAGCATCGCCCGCAACTGGGGGCGCAGGTGCGCGAAGTTGATCTCGAGCCCCGCGATGAAGGCGATGAGCGCGATGGCCACGCCGTTGACCACCTGGAGGTCGCGCGCCATCGCCGGCGTGAGGATGGCGCCCACCGAAGGACCGCACAGGACGCCGAAGAACAGGTAGCCGGAGATCCTGGGGAGGCGGAACCGCTCCACCAGGTCGCCCGTCAGTGACGCGGCAATCAGCGCGAAGCCGATGGCCAGCGCCGTGCCGGGACCGCCTCCGCGGCCGGCGGCCATCGCCGTGCTCGTGACGAAGGCTGTCGTCGCGACGATGATCGCGAGGGCCAGTAATCGCATCAGGACCGCGGCCTTTCCACTGGGCGCACCACGAGGGCGAGGGCCTCGGACACGAGCGTCGAGACGACGACCGCCGTCAGCACCGTCGACATGGCGGGCGTCCGCACGACGTGCAGCAGGTACAGGGCCACGGCGATGCCGAGCAGGCCCGGCGCCATCACGTGCATCCCGATCTCACTCGCGGTGACCAACCCCTGAACACGCGCCGCCAGCCAGCTTCCCATCAGCTTGCCTGTCAGCCGGAACAGCACGAGCGGCGCGGTGAGCCAGGCGGCCTGCCGCGAGAACTCGCAGGAGGCGCCGGCCACCAGCAGCAGGACGACGATGAGCGGGTGCTGAACGCGCTGCAGGTCGCTGCGCACGACGGCCTCGGCCTGGCCGGGCAGCTTCACCCAGATCAGGCCTGCCGTGAGGCCCGCCAGCAGCGGCGACAGGCCGAGGAAGGTCGTGGTGCCCCCGAGCAGCGCCACGATCCCGGCGATGAACACGTTGCGCTCGGCCCGCGAGTTCGAGCGGCCGAACAGCAGCCAGCCCGACAGCGCAACAGCGCCGCCGAGCAGCACCGTCTGCATCAGCCACCCGACTGCCTCGCCGAAGGGCAGGGGAGTGGTGCTTCCCAGCATCACCACGACGAGGCCGCTGATCACGATGGGCAGGAAGTCGTCGAGGTACGCGATGCGTACCGCCAGCGCCCGCGTCGGCGTGGCGCCATCGGGACTGACGGCCGATGACACCGACACACAGAGCCCCAGCGTGAGCGCGACGAGGTCGTAGGGCAGGGCGATCGGCATCTGCCACGCCGTCAGCAGGTAGCGGAACGCCCCGCCAACGACCACCAGCGTCACCAGGGCCTGGACGCTCGCGGCCGCGAACAGCGTGCGGTCGCGCTCGCCCTTCAGGTTGAGGCCCAGGCCGGCCGAGACGCCGAGCACGGCAAGGGCGACGGCGACGACGGCCTGCAGGTATCCGAGCACGGTTGGGCTGAGGACGTTGGCGAACGACGGTCCGAGCAGCACGCCGATGGGGACGAACAGGACGGCCGGGGCCACGGCTGGCGGCATGCCGAGTGCTGCACGCGTGCGGAGCGGCCGGAGCCAGGGAAACCACGGCAGGGCCCGTACGGGTACGGGCGGGATGGCGGCATCGAGTGCGTCGGCTCCGCCGAGCTCGGGCCACTCCGGACGCCCGGTCATGGCTGGAGGACCACGAGCCGTGGCTGCCCGTCGCGTTCCACCGACAGGAACAAGGCGCGTCCGGGCGGGAGCGCGGAGAACGCCGTGGTGACGTCGGCCGGTGCCGGTTGCCGCGTACTCCCGACACTGACGATGAGGTCACCCGGGCGAAGGCCGGCAGCCTCGGCGAGGGAGCCGGACTGGACGCGCTGGACTTCGCTTCCGGCGCGAGCAACGGCGCGCAGGGTCAGGCCGAGCGGGCGGTCGTCGCTGGCCGCCGGGTTGGCCGCGGACGGCGCGGGCGCGGCGGCGGATCTGGTGCCCACCGTCACGGGCCGCGTGATGAAAGCGCTGTCACGACGCAGGGTTACCGCGAGCGTGCTTCCCGGGTCTGCGCGCGCGACGCGTCGGCGCAGGTCGTCCACCGTACGGATCAGCTGGCCGTTGATGGCGGTGATGACGTCGCCCGGCAAGAGGGCCGTGGCCGCGGGTCCATCGGCCCTGACGGCTGCCACGGCGGCGCCTTCCGACACGCCCGTGGCTCGCCGGATCGTCGCGTCGACGCGCTGGACCGCGACACCGATGTCGCCGGCGGCCGGCAAGCCGCCGCTGAGGAGACGGTCGACGGTCGCGAGCAGCACGTCGGCGGGCACCAGTGCGGGCACGTCGTCGGTTGCGCTCAGGACGCCTGCCAGTCGGCCGTCCAGCATGAATACGGGAGCCCCGGCATCGTTGGCGACCTGCCGCCCCATCGTGAGCAGCGGGGCGTCCCATCGCGGGTCGCCCATGCCGTCGCTGCGCCCGACGAACACCGGACGCAGCGCCGCACCGGCGGCGCTGGCCTCGGTCACGGCGAGGTATCCAGGCGCGGCCAGCGGGAGCAGTCCTTCGCGGGTGCTGAGGACCGGCGCGGGTGCGGCGGGCACTCGGACGAGCGTCAGCCCGCGCACCGGGTCGCGCGCAAGGACCGTCGCGGGGCCCGTCACGCCAATCACGGCCTCCACCGTGGTGCCCTCGTCCACCAGCACCAGGGCGGCATCGTCACGGACGCGAAGGGCGGGCATCAGCCGAGTGGTCGCGGTCGTGTCGCTGCCCGACGCGCCACCCGACGCACCGCCTGGTGACGGCGCCGTGGCCGCGCGCACGACGAGCAAGGATGGGCTTACTCTTCCAGAGAGCTCGCGCACTGCCAGCGACAGGTCGTCGAAGGCCGCCCTCGCGGCGAGGCGGGCCAGCGGCTGCGCCGACGCGGAATCACGCGTGGCCGGCGCCGGCTCCGGATACCTGAAGCGCGACAGCACGAACAGCACGAGCAGCGACACGGCGATCGTGGCTGCGAGCAGCCGCGTCTCGCGCGAGAAGCCGGAGCCCCCGGGTGAGGTCATAGGCCTGAAGGGTACATCAGCTGCGGCGCGCGTCCATTCGCCACGCGCCGATTCACCACGCACCCGGGTGGATGGCCCGCGCCAGGGCCTCCGCTGCCTCGCCGAGCCGCGGGCCCGGCACCACGAACCGATCGCCGTGCAGGACGAGCACGCGATTGGACTTCACAGCGGGAATGGCCGGCAAGGCGAGCCAGGGGGACGGCGACTCGGGCGCGCGTTCCCGGGCCTGGAGTTCGATGATGAGGTCGGGCGCACGCGCGAGCAGCAGTTCGGTCGTCGCCTGCACGTTCTCGCGCGCGACGTCGGCCAGCACGTTGTCGGCACCAGCCACGTCCAGCAGTTCGTGGAGGAAGCCCACGCCGCCGCTCGCCCAGACGTGTCGGATCGTGCCGGGGTCGCGTCCGAACACGAGAAGCGCGCGCGGGCGCGGCCGCCCCTCGACGCGCATGCGCACGCCCGTCAACCGGGCCCGCAGGAGCTGCGCCGCCTGTCGCCCGGCCTCCTCGTGTCCCGTGCGCGCGCCGATGGCCTCGATCGTCTGCAGCGTGTCGCCGATGCCACCGTGTCTGTACACGAAGGTGGCGATGCCCGCCCGCGTCAATTGCTCGTGCAGCGCCTCCTGTGAACTGTAGGTCACGACGAGATCGGGCCTCAACGACAGGATCCGCTCGACGTCGGGGTCCAGGAGCGCCCCGACCCGCGGACGCGTGGCGACCTCGGCTGGCACCGTGTCGAAGCTGCTCACCCCGACGACCTGGGGCCCCGCGCCCACGGCAAACAGCATCTCGGTCGCGGCGGGGACGAGCGACACGACGCGCGGCCCCTCGACCGCGGCAGCCGGAGGCGTGACCTCCTCGCGGGGCGAGCACCCGCCGACCAGCGTGAGGAGCGTCAGGAGATGCAGAAAGCGGACGTGTCTCATGTCTTCCTTATGAGCAGCCACAGGAAGAACGGCGCCCCGAGCACGGCGGTGACCACGCCCACGGGGAGTTCGACGGGCGCGAGCACCACGCGCGCGACAGCGTCGCAGGCCACCAGAAACGCCGCGCCGAACAGCGCCGCCGCTGGCATCACGACGCGATGGTCGGCTCCCACGAGCAGCCTGACCAGATGCGGCACGATGATGCCGACGAACCCGATGGGCCCGGCCAGCGATACGACGACGCCGGTACCGAGGGACGCGGCGAAGAACGCCAGCCGCTGCACGCCCACGACGGGTACGCCGCGCGAGCCGGCCTGCTCGGCGCCGAGCGCCAGGGCGTTGAGGCTTCGCGGCAGCCAGGCGAAGGCCGCAGCGGCTGGCAGCAGGAGGACGACGGCGATCGCCAGCGGGCCGTACCCGGCGACGTCGAGGTCACCCATCAGCCATCGGAGCGTGCGCATGGCTTCGGTGAAGTCGGACAGGTACTGCACCAGCAGGATCAGCGCCGAGAAGAACGCGTTGAGGGTGACCCCGGCGAGGAGCAGCACGTCTGTCGAGAAGCCGCGGTGCCGCACTTGCGCAAGCGCGTAGACGATGAGGACGGCGCCGAGCGCGCCGGCCAGGCTGGCAAGCGGCACCGACGTGAGTGCGCCGACGGACCAGGCCGGGAGGAAGGTCAGTGCCAGCATCGCGCCCAGCGCGGACCCCGACGAGACGCCGAGCGTGAAGGGCGTGGCCAGCGGGTTTCGCAGCAGGGCCTGCACCACCACGCCCGCCACGGCCAGCGTGGCTCCCACCAGGCCGGCGGCCAGCACACGGGGGAGACGCGCGATGAAGAAGATCTGGGCGTCGAGGTTGTCGGCAAACGGCCGGGACCGATCGAGCACGGCGCGCAGGTCGAGCGGGGTGGATCCGACCAGTGGGGCGCCGAGTCCGGTGACGAGCAGCAGCAAGGCGAAGGCCGCGTAGGTTCGGCGCGCGCGTCGCCGGCGCGCCGCGGCCTCGCTCGCGGCACGCGCCGGGTCGAAAGGATCCCCGGGAACCGCGATGCCGGTCACCCCTGCGCTCCATCGGGCCGGCGACCGGCATCGGGGTCGCGCGGTTGGCTGTCGGTCCGTGTCCGTGCCGGGAGCCTGGAGGCCCTGTCACCGACGAGCGAGACCGGCACGAGCGACACCGACCCATCCGGATGCGTCATGCGATCCACGCGAACGCCGTAGAGCATGTGCAGGTACTCGGGGGTCAGCGTGTCCCGGGTCGCGCCGTCGGCCAGGGTGCGGCCGTCCTGCAGCAGGATCACCCGGTCGCACACCTGCCAGGCCAGTTGCAGGTCGTGCGTCGTGACCAGCAACGTGAGCCCGCGCTCGTCGGCCAGCCGGCGCAGCAACTGCGCGATCTCGAGCTGGTAGTGCAGGTCGAGGGCGGCGGTCGGTTCGTCCAGCACCAGCAGCCGACCCTCGTCGCGCGTGTCCTCATCGAACTGGGCGAGCGCACTCGCGATCACGACCCGCTGCTTCTCGCCGCCGCTCAGCGTGTCGAAGTGGCGCGCCTCGAGGTCTGCGGTACCGGTGGCCGCCAGGGCACGCCGCACGGCCAGCAGATCGCTGGCCGTCTCGAACCCGAACGGGCCGAGGTGCGCGTACCGTCCCATCAGCGCGAGGTCGAGGACTGTGTAGTCGAAGACCGGATGGATCTCCTGGGGCACGACGGCGAGCCGCCGGGCGAGCACGCGCTTGGGCACGTGCGCGATGGGCGTCTCGTCGAGCCGCACCTCGCCGCTTGTCGGGGCGAGCGCGCCAGACAGGATGCGCAGCAGCGTCGTCTTGCCCGACCCGTTCGGGCCGAGCACGCCCGTGATGCCCCCGCGCGCCACGTCGAGTGACACGTCCTGGAGCACGGTGGCGCGCCCGAACCGGCAGGTGAGGTCAACGGCTCGCAGCAATGCGTACCCCGACGAGCGCGCTCCGCCCGAGCGCCGGGAACCCGAAGATCTCCTCGTAGTCGGCGTCGAGCAGGTTCAGCACGCGCCCGAACACCTCGATCCTCCCCGCCGCGCGGAAGCTGAGCCCCGCATCGACCGTCGTGAACCCCGGGTTGGTGAAGATGCCCGCGTTGGCGCCGAAGCTCGGGTCGATGTCCCTGGCGTCGCCGCGCGAGTCGACGCGGCCGAATGCGCTGATGCGGCCCGCCGACACGAGCACATCCACGAAGCCGGCCACGTCGGGGCGGCGGAGCAGCGGGTCGCCGACCTCGAAGGGAGAGGGCGCGCCCGGGCGTCCATCGTTGGCGAGAATCTCGGTGCGCTGGACCACCACGCCGCCGCGGACCGTCAGCGCCGATATCGGCCGGAGCGAGACGGAGCCTTCGAAACCGTCGCTGCGCGCGTTGGAGATGTTGTCGCTCGTGTAGCTGGTGGTCCCCGGCACGCGTGCGACTGTGACGATGAGATCGTCGTAGTCGTTGAGGAAGTAGAGTGCGTCGGCCACGAGACGTCCTCCGAGCCACCCCGTCTCGACGCCGCCCTCGAAACCGCGCGTCTTCTCGGGACGCAGCCCGGGGTTGTTGGTGAACGCGATCTCGAATGCCCCGGGCGCGCGCATCCCCGTGGCGTAACCGCCGTGCACGCGGGCCCACGTGCTGTCGCCGCCCAGCGCCCGCCAACTGATCGCCACGCGGGGATTGACCACCGACACGCGGTCCTCGCCGAACGACGGGCGAGGACTGAACACCGACCTGTTGCCTTCGAGCGCCTCGCGGACGACCTGCTCGCCGCGGACGCCGGCCTGTACGGAGAGGCGTCCGAGATCCAGTCGGCCCTCCGCGAACACGCCGACCTGCGTCCTGTCGACGGGGATCTCCTGATCCTGCAGGCCGGTGATGTACGCAGAGGTCGCGCGTTCGGCTGTCCACTCGGCCCCGGCGGTCCAGGAGACGCCGAGCCAGGCGGCGTCCACGTGGCCGCGGCCCGCCAGCATGCGGTTTCCCGACGCTGTCGGCGTGTCGGGCGTGTAGATGCTGAGGAACGTGCTGTCGCGCATGGCGTACGTGGCCGATCCCCGCACCTGCAGGGCCGGCTGAATCCGCCATGTCGCCGCCGCGCCAGCCGCGAGGGTCTCGTTGTCGTTGCGCGACACGCGGTCGACGCCACCGTACGTGAGGTTGGGGTCGCTGCCGTACGGTCCGGGCACGCCGCGGGCGTTGCGTCCACCGCGGACGATGCCCGACAACTGCCACCGGTCGGACTGGTAGCCGACGCTGCCCATCCCGTCCGTGCGCGCGTAGTCGTCGTTGCTGACGGTCTCGCCCGTTCCTGGCGCGGTGCCTGTGAAGCCGTCGGTGGCAAGGCGCTCCATGGCGCCTCCCCAACGCAGGCCTCCGTTCGTGCCGTTGGCGGCGGCATTGGCCCGCCACGTGCCGAAGGAGCCGGCCTCGAACAACCCGGCCGCACGCAGGGGCCCGCCCCGGCGCGTGACCAACTGGATCACGCCCCCCACGGCGTCGGACCCGTACAGGGCGCTCTGCGGGCCGCGCACCACCTCGATCCGATCGAGATCGACGATCGGCAGGTGGGCCGCGTCGTAACTGCCGCCCATGTCGTTGAGGCGGATGCCGTCCACCAGCACCAGTGTGAAGTCGCTCTCGCCTCCGCGTGGGAAGACGGAGGTCACCGCTCCGCGCCCGCCGCTGCGCGACACCGTGAACCCCGGCACCGATCGGAGGGCGTCCTGGGCGCTCTCGACCTGCCTGGCGCGCAACTCGGCCTCGTCGAGCACCGTCAGGCTCGCGCCACTGGCCGACCTCGTGAGAGGCAGGAAGCCCGCCGTCACCACCACCTGCTCGGTGAGGGCGGCCAGGCCCATCGTGACGGTCGTCGTCGCCGGGGCGGCCTCCCGCAGGGTGATCGGTCGCGGCGGGGCGTGCAGGCCGTCGGCACTCACGCGGAGGACGTATTCGCCTTCCGGCGCGTCCAAGGTGAAGGTGCCGGCGGCTGTGGTCCGGGTCGAGGCAACCGGGCCTGTCGGGCCTTCGAGGACGATGCTGGCGTTGGAAACGGGACTGCCGGGGTCGCTGGTGACCGTGCCATCGAGCCTGGCCGCGAGGGCCTGTGTCGACAGCAGGGCCACCAGCACTCCTGCCAGGGGCAAGGCGTGCGTACGGGGCATTCGACCTCCTCGGCGTTTCCACGCGCCGACGCCGTGGCGCGACATGCGCCGACGGTCAGAGGACGTACCCGACGGAAGGTTTCCTGACTTGGCGGACTGAAAGAGCGGCATCGACGCCTTCCCACAGCACGACGTGCTGCAGTGGCGTGGACGGTCCCTGAGGGGCTGTCCAGTGATACCGGCTCACCGCGTTACAGTGGCGGGACCGTGCGGGCCTTGCACCCGGCTTCCCTTCGACAACGTCGGGATTGTCGGGTGGAGCATAGCATGGCAGATCCCATCAGTTGCGGGCGGCGGCCCAGTTGGCATAACATTCCCGTTTCGTGCGTCCGGCGATGGTGTGACTCGCCCGGACCCAACAGCCCTCAACGAGGAGCGCATGAGCAAGAGTTCCACGGTGACAGTCCGCGAGACGCCCGTCGCGGAGGTGACGACCGTTTCCGCCGGTGCGTTGAAGATTCACGGCGAAACGTTCGTCATCGAGACCGACGACCGCGTCGATGTGCTGGACCTGACCGAACGCATCATGGAGCTCGTCCGTGGCCTCAACGTCCGGGAAGGCATCGTGAGCCTCTGGTCGTTGCACACCACGTGCACGGTGTTCATCAACGAGTTCCAGACGGCGCTCCTGTCCGACATCCGCGGGTTCCTCGAGAAGATGGTGGCTCGCGACGAGGCCTGGGTGCACAACGACCCGGACCACAGCGATTGCGACCGGATGAACGCCGACAGCCACCTGCGTGCCCTGCTCCTCGGCCACAGCCTGACCCTCCAGATCAGCGGCGGCGACGTGGTCCTGGGCCAATGGCAGCGGATCCTCATGGGTGAACTCGACGGCCCCCGCTCGCGCACCCTGCGCGTGCAGGTGTGGGGCATCGCCTAACTCGCAGAGGCGTCGCTCCCCCTCGACTCGAGTCGGGGCAGGCGAGCCCGGTCATGCTGCCCATGTACACCCGCCTGCACGCGGCCGGGTTGCTCGACATCGCCGAGAGGCTCGAGGCCGGGCAGCGCCTCTCTGCCGAGGACGGCCTGCGCCTCTTCGAGCACCCCGACCTCCGCCTCGTCGGCTGGCTCGCGAACCGCGAGCGCGAGCGCCGCCACGGCGACCGGACCTTCTACAACTACAACCTGCGGCTCGAGGTCACCAACGTCTGCCAGGCGTCGTGCCTGTTCTGCTCGTTCGCGCGCCTGCAGGAAGGCCAGCCCGGTGCGTACACGATGTCGCTCGAGCAGGCCTGGGACAAGGTGCGCAGTCGCGACGGCCAGGCCCTCACCGAGGTGCACATCGTCAACGGCCTGCACCCGCACCTGCCGTTCTCCTACTACACGGACCTGCTGGCGGGATTCAAGCGCATCCGGCCCGACATCACGCTGAAGGCGTTCACGGCCGTCGAGATCGCGTTCTTCGCCGATCTCTACGGGATGACCGACGAGCAGGTGCTCCGCGCGTTGATGGCGGTGGGGCTCGAGTCGATTCCCGGCGGTGGCGCGGAGATCTTCGCCGATCGCGTGCGGAAGAAGATCGCCCACGACAAGGCCGACGCCGCCCGTTACCTCTCGATCCACGCCACCGCCCATCGCCTCGGCATGAAGACCAACGTGACGATGCTCTTCGGTCACATCGAGCGGCTCGACGAGCGTGTGGACCACATGGTGCGCGTACGCGAGGCGCAGGACGCGACGGGCGGCTTTCAGGCGTTCATCCCGCTCACGTTCCACCCCGACAACAACCAGATGCGCAAGCTGCCGCCGCCGACCGCGGCCGACACCCTGCGCACGATTGCCGTCTCGCGGTTGATGCTCGACAACGTCGATCACATCAAGGCGTTCTGGATTGCGACGGGGGTGTCGGTGGCGCAGGCGGCGCTGTGGTTCGGCGCCGACGATCTGGACGGCACGGTGCAGGAAGAGCGCATCTACCACATGGCCGGGTCGGACACGCCCGACATCCTGACCACCGCGCAATTGCGTCGCCTCGTCGAGGCGGCGGGGCGCACGCCCCTCGAACGCGACACGATGTACAACCTCGTCGGCGCGTAGTTTCGTGGAGGCAGGGCCGGCTGTCCCAGCCGGCCGTCAACCCACACGGGTATGGATGCCTGCCTGAGTCGCTCGATCCAGCCGACGCAGTCGAACCCCGTATCGACGCTCGGGATCCGCGCACCCGCTGAGCGCCCCCCACGAGATCGACATCGCGCTGGGCGTTCGGCGGGTGTAGCGCGGCCCGGCGCACCAGGCCCCGCCAGCGGCACGAGTCAGCCGCACACGTCGTGCAGTGACCGATCGAGGACGTCGAGCAGCAGGTCGGCGTGCGCGCGCGTGAAGGTCATCGGCGGCCGCAGCTTGATCACGCTGTCGTGCGGGCCATCGGTGCCCATGAGCACACCCAGTTGCACGGCCCGTTGCGCCACGGCGGAGGCCGTCGCGCCGTCGTGCGCCCTGGTGCGGCGGTCGGTCACGAACTCGATGCCCAGGAACAGGCCACGCCCGCGGACGTCGCCGATGCGAGGCCAGCGGTCGGCCAGACGCCAGAGGCCGCGCAGGAGGTACTCGCCCTGCACGCGGGCGTTGTCGAGCAACTGCTCCTGCTCGAGCACGTCGAGGACGGCCAGGCCGACGGCCGACGACACCGGGTTGCCGCCGAAGGTGTTGAAGTACTCCATGCCGTTGGCAAACGCCGAGGCCAGGGCCTGCGTGGTGGCCACGACGGCGAGCGGATGCCCCGCGCCCACGGGTTTGCCCATCGTGACGATGTCGGGCACGACGTCGTGTTCGGTGAAGGCCCACATGCTCGTGCCAACGCGCCCGACACCCACCTGCACCTCGTCCGCGATGCAGACGCCCCCCACGGCGCGGATGGCCGCGTAGACGTCCCGCAGGTAGCCGGGCGGAAGGAGCACCTGTCCGCCCACGCTGGGGATCGTCTCGGCGATGAACGCGGCAGGCGGGTGTCCGGCGGTGACGCACGCGGCCAGCACGTGGCGTGCCTGAGCCGCGAAGCGCTCGCCGATCTCGCCGCCCGGCCAGTCGTCGGGCGCCCGGTACGGCTCGGGGAGCGGCAGCTCGCAGACGAAGGCGGGTTGGCCGGTGCCGCCCTTGCGCTTGTACTTGTACGGGCTGATCTCGATCAGGGCCTGCGTGTGGCCGTGATAGGCCCAGTCGAGCACCGCCATGCCGTGACGGCCCGTGGCGGTGCGCGCGATCCGCAGGGCGAGGTCGTTGGCCTCGCTGCCGGAATTGCAGAAGAAGAAGCAGTCCAGCTCCGCCGGCAGCGTGGCCGAGAGGCGTTCGGCATACCGCACGACGTTCTCGTGCAGGTAGCGCGTGTTGGTGTTGAGCACCGCCGCCTGCCGACTCAGCGCGTCGACGACGGCGGGATGGCAGTGGCCGACGTGCGCGACGTTGTTGTAGCAGTCGAGGTACCGGCGGCCATCGGCATCGATCAGCCACACGTCGTCGCCGCGCACGATGTGCAGCGGCGTCTGGTAGGACAGGCTCAGGTTCTTGCCCAGATGGAGGCGCCGCGAGGCCAGCAGCGCGGCGGCGCCTCGCGGCGGCGCCTCGGGCACCCCCTGCCGGCACGCGCGCCGCAGGGTCTTGGCGAAGGCGGCGCGATCGGTGGACGCCAGCCACCTGAGCAACTCCCACGCCGGGGCTTCGCTCACGAACAGGTACGGATCGGTGGACGAGGCCTGCCGCATGGCCGAGACCGTCACGCTGATGCACAGCCGCCCGGCGATGAGGTCGAACAGCGCGTCGACCTCGTCATCGGAGAGCGGCATCTCGGCGGCATAGCCCGCCACCACGGCCGTCGCGGCCTCCAGCGGATCGCGCTGGCCGAGCATCGCGTAGGCGCAGGCGACGGCGACGTCGGCGACGAGCGGGGCAAACACCGCGTCGCCGACGTCGATGAGCCCGACGACCTCGCCAGTCGCGATCGAGACGAGCACATTCCAGTCGTTCGCGTCGTTGTGGATCACCTGGTGCCGCAGGCGCGGCAGGGCCGGCACGACGCGCGCGTCGAAGCCGTCGAGCAGCAACGCCACGAGCGCGCGCCGCTCCGCGTCGCCAACGGCGTCGAGCCGTGCACGGCACCGCGGCACCGCAGCGATGTGCCAGTCGAAGTCGCGAAAGCTGCCGGGATGCCCGAAGCTGGCCAGCGCGCGGTCCATGCGTCCCAGCACGCGGCCGAGCGAGCGAAGCGTCCTCGGCGCGTGCTCCGCCTGCGCGAGGGGCGTGCCGGGCAGGTACGTCACCAGCCGCACCGCATGGCGCTCGCCCGTGGGTCCCACGACGTCGCCGAACTCGCGGCCGTCGGTGAGCGGCACCACGCGGGGCACGGGCAGCGTCTCGTCGACCACCGCCACGTGACGCAGCAGGGCCGCCTGGAACGCCATGACGCCCGCGGGTTCGGCGGCGTTGACGATCTTCAGCGTGAACTCGCCGTTCGCCGTCCGCACGTGGAAGTTCTGGTCGCGTTCGCTGTCGAGCGCCGCCACCTCGCCATCGATGCCGAACTGCCGCGCGACGAGCTCGCGCGCTGCGGCGCCGGTGAACGCCGGCCGTGGGTGGTGAATCTGGGAGACGAGCGCCGCGGGAGCCGGGTCCATCGCGGAGGGCAGAGTAGCACCGCCGCCAAGAGCGGCGCGACCGTCACGGCCCCGGCCGTGGGCGAAGTGTTGGCCAGAAGGATGTAGGCGCCGGCGTCGTGATCGGCTTCGGCACTCGCTGAGGCCTCAGGGTGTGGTGTCGGGTGTCGGCGGGCTCATCTCCGTCGTCTCGTAAAGGGGCTACACTGGCTGGCGAAGCACTCCACACAGTACTGCACGGGACCGAGACGTCGACGCCTGGCGACGCCTCCGCAAGCCGATGGCGCTCGGGTCGTCTTGCCGCCGCAGCATCACAGGACGCCGTGAGGGACGACCATGTCGAGTCGTGCCAGCGAGTCGTACCAGTTCGGTGGCTATCGCGTCGATGTCGATCGGCATGCGGTGACGCACGACGGCGCGCCCGTCGCGCTGCCGCCCAAGACCTTCGAGCTCCTGTTGTTGCTGGTGCGGAGCCCAGGTCACGCCTTTTCGAAGCAGGAACTCATCGGGCAGCTCTGGCCCGACACGTTCGTCGAGGAAGCCAACCTCTCGTTCCAGATCTCGACGCTGCGCAAGGCCCTCGGCCACGAGGGTGCGGCGTGGATCGACACGGTGCCCAGGCATGGATACCGGTTCTCCGCCGACGTGTCGGCGAGCGCCGCCCCGGGCACCGCGACCGCGAGCCCGGCCATCGCCGGCGCTGCCACGTCGAACGCGGCCGCGCCGCCAGGGACAGTCGTTGCCGCGTCGGCGCTCGTCGCGCGTCCACGGCTGATGGCCCGGCCAGGAGTGCTCGCGGTGGTCCTGGTGACAGCCGCCGCGGTCGCGATGCTCGTGGCGCTGAGAAGGCAGCCGCCGCCGTCAACCGGTCGCGTCTTCTCGGGGGCCATGGAACTGACGGCGTATCAGGGCAACGAGACGGTGCCGAGCCTGTCACGGGACGGCACTCAGGTTGCCTTCGCCTGGAACGGCCCCGGGCAGGACAACTACGACATCTACGTCAAGCTGGTCGGGGATGGAACGCCGATCCAGCTCACGAAGAGTCCCCTGCGCGATGACCGCCCGGCATGGTCGCCCGATGGCGCACACATCGCCTTCACGAGGTACAAACCGCGGCGCCCAGGCGCCCTTGACAACGCCGACCTGATCCTGGTGCCTTCGCTGGGCGGGGCCGGAACGGACGATTGCCAGTCTGGTCACCTGCTGCGTGATGGCGAGGGGGACCACGGGCAGCAATCTGTCGTGGACCCCGGACGGCAAGTGGCTGGCGATCGGCGGCGAGGTGCCGCCCGGAGAACCCTGGGGCATCTTTCTGATCTCGGCCGACGGCCAGCAGCGCCGGCGGCTGACGCGCAAGCCGCCCCGCAGCGCCGGCGAATACCGCCCGACATTCTCGCCCGATGGGCGGTGGATGGCCTTCGTTCGGATGACCACCGGCGAGCTCTCCTCCGTGTACCTGCTCGAGCTGTCGCCGGACATGCAGCCGATCGGTGAGCCCAGGGAGGCCATCCGCCAGCCCGGGTTGTCGACCAAGGCCCTGGCCTGGAGTCCTGACGGCGCCGGGTTGTTCTTCTCGACGGGCGGCGCGGGCGGCGGCAGGATGCGCCTGCAGTACGTCGCGATGTCGCCTGCCACGGGCAGACCCGTCGGCCGGGCGCAGGGCCTGACCTTCGGCGAACAGGCGACGGCGGTGACCGTCGCGCACAGCGGCAGGGTGGTCTACTCGACGCACATCAGCGACACGGCATTGCGCCGGCTCGCGCTCGCCGACTCGGTGGGGTCGCTCGACGAGGCCGCTGTTGCCGACTCCACCGCGAACGAGGTCACGCCAGACTACTCACCCGACGGCACGCGGCTGGCGTTCGCCTCCACGCGGACGGGCACCATGGAGATCTTCGTGTCGGACGCCGATGGGGGCAATGCGGAGGTGAGGACCTCGATGGGGGGGCCCTCCTGCGGGAACCCGGACTGGTCGCGAGACAGCCAGACGCTGCTCTTCGACTCGCGCGCCTCGGGTTCGTTCGATCTGTACCAGCTCACGCTCGCCACTGGCGAGATTGCACATCTCACGAACGACCCTGGCGAGGAAACCGAGCCCCGCTGGTCACGCGACGGCCGGTGGATCTACTTCTCGTCGACACGAACCGGTCGCTTCGAAGTCTGGAAGATGCCTGTCGGCGGCGGTCCGGCCGTGCAAGTGACCCGCGACGGGGGATTCGGGGCACAGGAGTCACCTGACGGTCGGTTCCTCTACTACGCATCGACGACGAGCACGCCGACTGAACTCCGGCGAATGCCGACGGCAGGCGGCGAAGAGATCATCGTGGCCAACGACCTGACCTATCCACGCAACTTCGCCGTCGCCGATCGCGGCGTGTACCTGATCGGCCGCGGCACCGCCGCCTATCACGGGTCCATCGACTTCATCGAGCACGACACCGGACGCCGCACGACGTTGGCCCCCACCGGGAAGCCGTGGTGGCACGGCGTAGCCCTGTCGCACGACCAGAAGTGGTTGCTGTTCACGCGCGAAGAGCGATCGGGCAGCGACCTGATGGTCGTGGACCCGCAGCGTTGAATCGCCAGGCGGCCGTCACCGGCACCGTCGGCGGACCACGCACACCGCGACGGCCGAATCGCTCACTCGAGCGTGAACGAGACCGACACGCTCATCACGACATCGACGGGCGCACCGTTGAGCAGCGTCGGCGAGAACTTCCACTGCCGCACGGCGTCGTGCGCCGCGATGGCCAGTTCCGGATGCACCTGCGCCGACGTGATGCGGGCGGCCGAGACGCTGCCGTCACGTGCGATGACGGCCTCGATCGTGACGACGCCCTCACGTCCCGCCTCACGCATCGAGTCTGGATACACGGGCTTGACGTCGACGAGCTTGCGCGGCGGGCGGACATTGCCGCCGACGCGCACGCGCACGGGCGTCGCGGCGGCCGCGGCGGGCGCGGACCGCGCGGCCCTCACGGCGATGGTCTCCCGCACTTCCCCGAGCTGCAGGATCAGCAGTCGATTCCAGTCGTCAGGCTCGCGGAGGTCGAGTGTTTCGCGGAGTAGCCGGAATCCCGGCAACCGCCCTTCGAGCAGGTAACGACCCGCGTCCACGCCCGGGAAGCCGAAGCGGCCCTCGGCGTCCGTGGTCGCGGTGGCTGTCGTCCCCTGGCCGCTGAGCGTGAGACGCACCTCTGGCACGACGCCGCCCATCTGGTCGTAGATGACGCCCTCGAGCATGGATTGCGTGGCACTGCCGCGAACGACGGCAATGGGAACGAGCAGCGCGACGAGGCACCCGGTGAGCAGCGCCAGCGCCGCACGGCCCGGGACGGTCCTGGTGGAGTGGGGGGCGAGCATGGTGGCGTTTCTCCTGTGCAGCGTCGGGGACCTCCGGGGCCTGGACCCGTCGGCGGTCGGGCCATCGCCGCGGCGATGACGTCCATCAAGGGGCCGATCAGCGAAGGCCCGTCAGCGTCTGGCTCACCTCGCGCAACTGCCGGCGTACCTCGGGGTCTGCCGACTGCGCGTGAGGCGTGCCCAGCTTCTGGCCGACGAAGTAGCTGCCGCTCGGCGCATCCGTGGTGATCGCGTGCATCACGGCCGCGGTCCCCTCCTCGACGGTGCTGCGCGGCGTCAGGCCGGCCGACAGGATCATGCTGGTGTTCATGTACGTCGCCGGGTGCAGCGACTGCACGACGATGCCCTTCGGCTTCAGCTCCTGCGCCAGATCGATGGTGAACATCACCTGCGACAGCTTGCTCTGCCCGTAGCCCCTGTTGGTCGAGTAGTTGCGCTCGATCATGACGTCGGTGAAGTCGATGGGTGCCGCGCTCAACGACGACACGTTGACGATGCGCGGGGCACGCCCCTTCTCGATGAGCGGCAGCAGCCTGTAGGTGAGCAGGTACCCGGACAGGTAGTTCACGGCGAAGTGCATCTCGTAGCCGTCCTTGCTCACCTGTCGCCCGTCGCGCACGACGACACCGGCGTTGTTCACGAGGAGGTCGAGCCGTGTGTAATCGCGTGTGATCTCGTCGGCGAGACGACGCACCTCGGCGAGCGAGGCGAAGTCGGCCTGGTAGAAGCGCGCCGACCCCTTGCCGCCGGCCGCGATCTCGTCGACCATCGCCTTGCCGCGTTCGGCATTGCGCCCATGGACGATGACGTGCGCGCCCTCGGCGGCCAGGCGTCGTGCCACCTCGCGTCCAAGTCCGTCGGTCGAACCCGTCACAAGAACGATGCGCTGCGTGGCGGGAATCGCTCCCCTGGCGGCTGGAGTCGTGGCGGGCTGCGCCCCGCCAACGACGTGGCCGAGCGAGAGGGCGAGGAGAAGAAGGGCGGAGAGCATGGGAGATGATAACGGCGAACGCCGAACGCAACGCCGAACGCCGAACGCAGAAGCCGCCAGGCGGAGGCGGGCTGAACGGATGACGGCGCGGTCGGAGACCACGCCCTACCCTCCTGATCTACGATGGGGCGAATGGTGCGAGCCTTCCTCTTGTCTGCCTGCGCAGCCGTGTTGGTCACGCCGCTGCTCGCGCAGCCGCCCGCGACCGCGCGCCAGCCGGAGGCGACATCACTCACCGGCACGCCGCTGTATCCGCCAGACCCCATCCCCGACTACGACCGGTTGCTGCGCGACCTGCAGCAGGTGCAGTCCCTCGCGAACACGACAACGCCGGAGGCCATCATCTGGATGGGCCGGCGCCAGGCATACCTGTGGCGGTACCGTGACGCCATCGCGACCTTCACGAAGGGCATCGCTCGCTACCCGGACGACGCACGGCTGTACCGCCACCGCGGCCATCGCTACATCACCACGCGGCAGTTCGACCTCGCCCGTGCGGATCTCGAGCGCGCGTCGGCCCTGATTCGCGGGACGCCCGATCAGGTGGAGCCAGACGGCGCGCCCAATCCGGCAGGCAAGCCCCGCAGCACGCTGCACTTCAACGTCTGGTATCACCTCGGCCTCGTGCGCTTCCTGCAGGGCGACTTCCCGCAGGCACTCGAGGCGTACCGCGCTTGCATGGCCGTATCGACCAACGACGACGCGGTCGTCGCGACGACGGACTGGTTGTGGATGACGCTGATGCGTCTGGGACGGAAGGCGGAGGCCGCGACGGTGCTGGATCGCATCACGCCGACGATGGACGTCCTCGAGAACGGCGCGTACCACCGCCGCCTGCTCATGTACAAGGGGCTCGAGAAGCCAGAGTCGCTGCTCGGGGCGGCCGGAGCCACGGGGACCGGGAACCGGCAACCGGCGGACCCGACGACGATCGCCACGCAGGGATACGGCGTGGCGAACTACTACCTCGTGACGGGGCAGGCCGATCGGGCGCGGGCCCTCTTCGAGACGATCACGGCCGGCAGCGGCTGGAACGCATTCGGGTACATCGCCGCCGAAGCCGATCTCGCGCGAGTGAGGAGGTAGGGGCGCCTGCCTCTCCTGGCATCACGGCTTCGCCACGACCGGCTGCTCCAGCGTGCGGACGAAGTCGTTCACGATCGCGTCTCGATCGAAGTTCTCCCAGATGGTGATCGTGCGCGTGTTGTCGCTCCGATCCTCCCAGCGCGTGCCGACCAGCGCCGGGGCGCCCTGGCGGCGAGACGACGCCCACGACGGGTTCTTGAGGACGGCGACCGCGCCGACGTCGTAGAGCGCCCGTGACGGCGGCGTGCGATCGAACTCGATGTGCGCGAAGAGGTTCACCGAGTAGTCGCCGAAGGTGCTGAACGCCACGCCATGGCGTCCCATGACGGGAGCCGCGCTGCGTGGGCCCTTGCCGGCGACGCGTGCGGCGACCTCCTCCGGTGTGACACGAATCGCGTCGGTACCCGATGGCGCGCCGTAGCGTACCAGCACCATCTCGAAGGGCACGTCGGTGGAGAGCACGTAGCGGAGCGACTCGGGGTCGTTGTCCTGGTTGTACTCGCCGGGGGCAGGGTAGTTGGACCCGAGCCACACGACGCGGACCTTCTTCGCGATCGACGCGTCCCTGGCGAGGGCGAGCGCGATGTTGGTCAGCTTGCCGATCGGCAGCAGCACCAGCGGCGTGCCGGCAGGCTGGGCCCGCGCCTGCGCGACGATGAAGTCGACGGCGGCCCTGCCGTCGTAGTCGGGCTGACGGAGCGTCGGCCTGATGGCCTCGAACGACCCGTTGGCGCCCGCGTGCAGCGGGATGCCCTGGACCCCGCACAGGGCCATGACGCGACGCGCTTCCTCGTACTGCTGCCTGATGTCGCCGCCGCCCTTCGTGGCGTTCACTGTCACCCCTCTGACGTGGAAGGTGTCGCCATTGAGCAGCACGTAGGCGAGCGCGTGCTGGTCGTCGAGTTCGTTGTTGGCGTCGGTGTCGACGATCACGGGGATGCGCTGGCCCGGCTGTGGCCACGCCGGAGACGCCAGCGTGGCGATGACGAGGGCCGCCATGACGAACGGTCGCAGCGAAGGCATGGACGGGATCATGTGCCCGACGTAGCATGTCGCGTCAACCCCGGACGCCGGCACCGGCAGGTCGTCGCCCGCCTTTCGTCATCCACGTGTTCGGCTCGCCGCGGAGGAGTCCACCGTGTTCCCAGGTCTCGCCCTCTTCACCACGATGCTCCTCGCCCAGGGCGCCCCGGCCATGACCGAGCGCATCCTCATCGACCACCACAGGGCGATACGCCTGCGCGACGGCGTCACCGTGTACGCCGACGTGTACCGTCCGGCCCGCGACGGACGCGTCCCGGCCATCGTCGTCCGCACGCCCTACGGCGTGCAGCGCGAGAACGTGGGCGTTCACGACAGACTGATCCAGCTCGCCCGGATGGGGTACGCGGTCGTCAACACGGACGTGCGCGGCCGGTACGAGAGCGAAGGTGCGTGGGATCCCTTCCGCTCCGAGGGCCGGGATGGCTACGACGTCGTCCAATGGGCCGCGGCGCAGCCGTGGTCCACGGGCAAGGTGGCGACGCAGGGCGGCAGCTATCTCGGTCACGTCCAGTGGGCGACGCTCGGCGAGCAGCCGCCCGCGCTCGTGGCGGCGTTTCCGGCTGTCGCCTCGACCAATCTCTACAAGAACTGGATCACGCACGGGGGCGCATTCCACCTGGCGTTCAACTTCGGGTGGGGCGTGGTGCGCATGCCGTTCCGCATCATGCAGCCGCAGCTGTACTTCACGGGGCCCGACGCCGCGCCGGAACTGCGGTACGAGCAGCTGCTGAGGCACCTGCCCCTCGAGACGATGGACGAGCGCGCGTTCAATCACCCGGTCAAGCACTGGCGCGACTGGGTGGCGCACGAGAGTTACGACGCGTACTGGAAGGCCGTCAGCGACGAGGAGCGGTTCGCGAAGGTCAACGTGCCCGTGATGACGCAGGGCGGCTGGTTCGACATCTTCCTGCCCGGCACGATCGATGGCTTCGTCGGCGTCCGCACGCGCGGCGCCAACGAGCGGGCGCGCCAACTCACGCGCATGGTGATCGGACCCTGGGGCCACGGTCCGTCACGCAAGTACGGCGACCTCGACTTCGGGCCAGAGGCCGACCGCACGCTCTTCCAGTACGAGGTGCGCTGGCACGACTTCCACATGAAGGGGATGGCCAACGGCGTCGACACCGAGCCGCCGGCGCAGATCTTCTACATGGGCGTCAACCGCTGGCGGGGCGAACAGGACTGGCCCGTGCCCGGCACGCGGTACACGCGGTGGCATCTTCAGCCGGGCGGAGGCCTTGCGACCACCGCCCCCGGCGCGGCCGATGCTTCGACGACGTATCGCTACGACCCGAACGACCCGGTGCCGACGACGGGCGGCAACAACTGCTGCGGGTCGCCGACGATCGCCGGTCCCGTGGACCAGAAGCCGCTCGACGCGCGGGCCGACATCGTCCGGTTCAGCAGCGACGTGCTGAAGGAGCCCGTCACGATCGCGGGCCCTGTCTCGATGGACCTGCACGCGACGACGGACGGCCGCGACACCGACTGGATGGTCAAGCTGATCGACGTCCACCCCGACGGCAAGGCGTACCCGATGGCCGAAGGCATCCTGCGCGCACGGTTCCGCGAGGGCCTCGACCGCCCGCAGCTGCTCACGCCTGGACAGGCGTACAGGTACACCGTCGACATGGTCGGCACGGCGGTGGTGTTCCAACCCGGTCACCGCATCCGCGTGGACATCACGTCGAGCAACTTCCCGCAGTTCGATCGCAACCTGAACACGGGCGACCCGCTGGGGAAGGGCACGCAGCCGCGCATCGCGCAGCAGACGATTCACCACTCCGCCGCCAGGCCGAGTGCGATCGTGCTGCCGATCGTCCGAGGATTCTGATTGACGCAGCAGCGGTAGGGCGGGGTGTCCCACCCTGCGGCAATGTTGACGGGCGCGGTCGGCACGTTCGCGTCGTGCACGGGGCGCGGCGCGGTCGGAGACCGCGCCCTACCTCGGTGCGTCACGCGCGGCCGGCGAACTCGCGCGTCTCGGTGTGGACGCGCACCTTCTCGCCCTCGTTGACGAACAGCGGCACGCGCAGTTCGAGGCCCGTATCGAGCTTCGCAGCCTTGGTGACGCTGCCGCTGGCCGTGTCGCCGCGGCTGCCCATCTCGGTCTCGGCCACCGTCAGCTCGACGATGACGGGCAACTGCAGGCCGATCGGGTTGCCGTTGAACTTCTGGATCTGCACCTCGAGGTTGTCGGTCAGCAGGAGGCGGTCGTCACCGACGATGTCGTCGTTGAGCGTGAGGGTCTCGAAGTTCTCGAGGTCCATGAAGTGCAGGCCCGTGCCATCGGCGAACTGGTACGACGCCGGCACCATCACGAGGTCGGGCTCCTTCAGCTTGTCCTGCGCCTTGAAGGTCTTGTCGAAGACGGCGCGGTTGAGCAGGTTGCGCATCTTCACGCGCACGAGCGTCTGGCCGCCGCGCGCCGTCGGGCGCGACACCTCGACGTCGAGCATGTGATAGGGGGCGTCCTCGAACTCGACGTACATCTTGCGCTTCAGGTCGATTGCAGAAATCAGTCCGGCCATGGGGTGTAGGGAATCCTCTCGAATGCCGGCCGGGCTCCGCCTCCGCCAGGGCTTCGGCGGACGGGTCGGCGCCCGGCCTTCAGGTCAAATGCTGTTGCAGGAACGCGAGGACGGCCTGCCGACCCTCGGGTGTTTCCTGGTGTTCGACGTCGTACCTGTTCATCTGCCAGCGCTCGGGATGCCCGTACGCGGCGTAGACCTGCTTCAGGTGCGCGTCGATGCGGTCGAGTCCGACGACAGGCGTCAGCTTGTCGCGCAGGCCGGCGAGCGCGAGGTGCGCACGCGGTGCGATCAGCGCGTTGATCTGCGCCGTCGTGAAGTGGTTCATGAGGTCGGGCACGTAGTAGTAGATGCCGTGCCGCGACAGCCCCTTGTCCTCGATGAGCGCGTCCAGGTCCGTCAGGCAGTTGATGTCGACGCAGACCTTCATCCGCTCGTCGAGCGCCGCCAGGTACCACGCGGCCGTCGAGCCCATCGACATCCCCAGCGTGGCCAGCCGCGATGGATCGACGTCGGGCCGCTGGAGGAAGACGTCGACGGCGCGCAGGCTGTCGTAGACCATCATCCCCCACAGGACCTGGCCCTTGAGCAGCATGGCCTTGAACATGTCGAGCTCGGTCGTGTGGCTCCGCTCGCCGAAGATCCAGGTGTCGATGCAGATCGCGACGTAACCGAGGTCTGTGAGCGCCCTGGCGTACGGCGTGGGCTGCAGGTAGCTGCGGCCCTCGATGAACTCCTGCTTGCCGATCTTGTAGCCGCCGCCGTGCGAGTGGCAGAAGACGACACCGGGCGCACGCCCGGTGAGGCCCTTCGGGCGCGCGACGTAGCCCGGCACGGGCTCGATGCCGTTCAGGTCGTAGCGCCACGACTCGAGGATGTAGCCGTCGCGTTCGACCTCCCCGAGCTTCTCGCCAGACACGGGGCGCGCCCTGTCGGGCAGGCGGCCCAGCAGGCCGTAGAGCTCAGCGCGTCGCGCGGCAGCGGTGGCGGAGTTGGTGGAAGGTGCCTGCATGTCGGCGGCCAGACCGGTCGATGCCAGCACGCCGAGGTTGCCCAGGGCCCCGAGGACCGCCCGGCGGCTCACCGTTGCATCGGACATGCCGGTATTGTACGGGCGGTCACGTCACTCACCCCATCGTGACGGGCGCGCCATCGTCCAGCGGGAGGTCGCCGTCGCTCGTGGCGGTGACTTCCATCGCGGCGACGGTGACGGTGCCGCCATAGGACGAGAGGAAGGCGGTGTCCGCCGCGTCACGCCCGGTGGCGATCCGCAGCAGCGTCCCGCGTGGCGCCAGGCGTGTCGCGTCGAGCACGAGCCATTGCCCGTCGACGTGCGCCTCGACGACAGCGTGGAAGTCCATCGGCGACAGGCCCGGGGCGTAACAGGCCACCAGCCGCGCAGGGACCGCCAGCGCCCGCAGGAGCCCTATCACCAGATGCGCGTAGTCGCGGCAGACGCCGCACCGGGTCAGGAGCGTGTCGACGGCGCCGTCGGTGTGATCGCTCGACCCCGACACGTAGGCGATGCGCGAGTGGACCCAGGCGTCGACGGCCCGCAGGCAGTCGCGACCCCGCAGGCCGCTGAACAGGTCCATCGCGGAGGCCAGGAGCTTGTCCGACTCGGCATAGCGGCTTGGACGGAGGTACTCGACAAGGTCCGCGGGCGACGGCGTCTGCGGGGCGTCCCGGCCCGTGACCACCGCGTCGTACTCCACCAGCACGCGGCCCGCCGACGCATGGCACCGGTGCACGCGCGCGCCGTGCCGCATCGGCGATTCCTCGGCGACGAGCGGCTGGCCGTCCAGCGTCAGGATCAGGCTGTCGTCAACCGCGTACGAGCCGGACGACACGGCAAGACTGAGCAGGAGGTCGGCCTCGTCGGCCACGTCGAGCGTCAGCCGCGCCGAAACAGTGCGGCGCATGGAGCGCTCGTCGATGGCCATGCGCGAGATCGTACCTGCATCGCCCGTCGCCCGCCCGAATCGCGCGCCGGCGCCCATCCACGTCGGCGCGCCGGTGACGCCTGTCGCAGGCGGTGCCTACCGGAGTTCGGTGAGAAACAGGTCGTACGTGTCGCGTCCGTCGACAGTACTCACGGGCTGACGCGAGACGAAACCCATCGTCGACCCGTCGAGGCTGATTGCCGGGGCGCTGGCGCCCTCGAGCCAGGCAGAGATCCGGCGTGACGACGTTGATGCGGGTGACTGTCGCGGTGGCCCTGTCCCACGCGAAGACGTCGGCCAGCAGGTTGATGTCGGTCTTGCACGACTGCCCACCGCGCGTCCCGCAGCCCAGGTTGGTCGCCGTGGACTCGAAGACCACCCGCATGCCGTCCGCGTCGATGACGGGCATCCGGCTGTGCCCGTTGCCCTCCCCGCCGCCGGGCGTGGCGCTGACCAGCCGGCGCTGGCCATCCGAGAGACGCACGACATGGACCTGGGAGCAGCGCGGGGCGCGCTGTCCGGCGACTGTCGACGGCGGTCGTGTCACGTACGAGAGCCACTGCCCGTCTGCCGACAGCGACGGCGCGAAGACGTCCCCTGCCTCGCCCTCGGGCGGAGCCACGGTCTGCGTGGCGGCGCCGACAACGCGAATGACCTGCGGTCCGCCCGGGCGAGGGCTCGTGACGAACGCCACGACGCTGCCATCGCGATTCACAGCGGCGCTGTGCCCTTCACCGAGGTCCTCGACATCGCTCGGCGCGTCCAGGGAAGTCCTGTATACGCGAGGCCGCATAGCGGAGGGCACGCTCGCGACCTTCGCGTCGAAGACGAGGACGCGTCCGTCGGCCGAGAGCGCGGGACGGCTGCTTGTCGTCTCGCCGGTGGCGCCCGACGGGACGACGCGCCGCAACTCGCCGGTGCCGCGATCGAACACGAACACGTCCGCTGTTCCCGGGGCGTCGCCGTCGACCAGGTCGGCCACGTCGGACTCGAAGGCCACGCGTTGGCCATCGCCCGAGATGCGCGGACACCGGCTGTTCCCGCGTCCCGACGTCCCGTCCGGACGACGTGAGACGAGGGTGACCTGTCGCGCTGTGCGGTCCATCACGTACACGTCGAGCCTGTCGTTGGTGTCAGCGGGATCGTGCGCGGCACGTGACTCATACGCCACGGTCAGGCCGTTGGCCGACAGGGACGGTGGGCACGCGAGGAACCCGGTATCGGCGTCCTGCGCCGTGGGAATCACGCGATACCGCCGAGGCGCGTCGGGGTCGGGTGAGCCGACGAGTCCGACAAGGACGATGGCAGCGAGGACGCGCATGGTGTCACCTCTGCGTCTGCCCGAGTTCTCTGGCGACCAGTTGGCCAACGCGCACGGCCCGCGCCGTCTCGAACGAGCCGGACGCCGCGCGTCGGACGGAGGGATCGCCCAGCGCGTGCTGCCCGGCGACCCTGACGCCGTCGAGCCGCTCGAGGACGTGCTCCACCTCGTGCGCCACGAGTTCGGCCAGGCGGCGGCCGCCGGGAATGGCGACCACTGCCTCCAGTGAACCGTCGGGATTGGCCGAGACGGTCGTGGCGGCGTGCGCGTCCAGGACGTGATTCGTATGGACCAGTTCGAGCCGCACCGAGAGGCGGGGGACCTTCAGCAGGCGCTGCCACTGGCGCCGGAATGCGGGGGAGCGGCTCAGCAGGTCATCGATGAGGCCCTGGAGCCCGTCGTCCACCGCCAGGCGCGCAGCCGGCACTGTGACAGGCGGGCGCGCTCCGTCCTCCGCCGGCAGGAGCAGCTCGATTGCGGTACTGGACGACGCGTGCAGCGAGAGCGCGACGGCTGGAACCGGCTGGGCGGTTGCTGTCGGGCTGGCGATGCCAAAGCCGAGGCCGAGGCACAGACACGCCAGGGCCTTCCCCCCACCAATGTGCTGTGACATGCCGCGACGCTAGGCTTGGCGGCACGAGCATGTCCTTTGCGAGGATCGAGGAAACGCGAAGGAATACGTGAGGAAACGCAAGCCCTTGTTGCGCAAGGGGTTGCCGTGACTCAGCCGAGCTGGCGCCTACTTCCAGCCGGTGGACTTCCTCAGGAACCTGGCCGGAATGGCTGGCTTGTCGGGCGCCGCCGGGGCCTCGCTGACGGCCTGTTCACCCGCCGCCGCGCCTGATCTCGCGCTCGAGCTCCTCGTCGTTGGGCAGGCCCGCGAACTGGTCGACGAACATC
Organism: uncultured Acidobacteriota bacterium; assembly: GCA_963715265.1. Lineage (GTDB taxonomy): Bacteria > Acidobacteriota > Vicinamibacteria > Vicinamibacterales > Vicinamibacteraceae > Luteitalea. Next base: position 54,223 of record CAVQRQ010000015.1, on the reverse strand, counting down.
AGCGACTGCTGGGAGGGAATCTCGAACCGCTTGCCGCACGACGTGCAGGTGAGCTCGTCCTCGACACGGAGGAGGTAGTCGCGCAGCTTGGCGAACTTGGCGCGGTCCTGCTCGTCGGCGCCACCTGGCAGGCGGTCCTTCTTCGTCCGCCGCACCCAGCGGACGCCGTACTCGTTGGTCCGCTTGCACCGGGGACACTGGTGGCGGGACTTGCGGGTCTCGGGCCGCTCGTTGAAGAAGGCGCGCTCGTCGAGGGACATAGAGGGATGGTAATGCCTAATGCCCGACGCCCGACGCCCGACACCCGACACCCGACACCCGACACCCGACACCCGATACCCGATACCCGATACCCGACACCCGATACCCGATGTCGACCGGTGTGCTGTCACGCCATGGCCGTCTGGTGAGAGGATGGACTCACTCAGGAGGACGTCGTGGCCAGAAAGTTCCTGATCGTCGCCTGCATACTCCTCGCGCTTGCCGTGATGGCGGGGCTGCTCGTGCGGCGGCTCGTCGATCCCGAGACCCTGCGGTCGGCGCTCGAACGCCAGGCCACGTCCGCGCTGGGGCAGCCTGTCAAGGTCGGGCGGCTCGAGTGGTCGGGCCTGGCGCGGCCGCGGGTGGTGCTGAGCGACGTCCAGGTCGGCGCGCCCGCGGCCATCACGGTGTCGCGCGTGGAGGTGACGACCGGGCTGCGCGCCCTGCTGGCGAGGCGGGTGGAGAACGCGGGCCTCGTGATTTCCGGGAGCCGTATCCAGCTCCCGCTGCCGTTCGCGCTGGGAGGCGGCTCGTCCGATGGCGCGGCCGCGACGGGCGACGGCGGGTCGGCTCTCACCATTGCCTCGGTCGACCGTATCGCGCTCAGCGACATCGAGTTGGTATCTGGCAGCGCCCACGTGACGCTCGACGTCGAGTCGTCCCTGTCAGGGGACCGGCTCATCGTGTCGCGCGTGCGACTGCGTTCCGACAGCACCTCCATCGACGGGAGCGGCGAGTTCTCCAGCCTCGCCGCGCGCACGGGCGCGTTCAGGGCCGATGCGGACCCGCTCGACCTCGACGAGGTGTTGACCATCGCGTCGGCGTTTGCCGGCCCGCTGGCCGGCGACTCCACCGCCGGCGTCGGCGATGGCCCTCTGCCGCCGCTGGACCTTCGCGTGGACCTGAAGGCGCCGCGTGGTCGTCTGCTGGGAATCGACTTCACGGGGCTCGCGACGACCATCGCGCTCGCCCGCGGTGGCATCACGCTCGAGCCCTTCGGCGTCGGCGTGTTCGACGGCAGCCTGAACGGTCGGCTGACCGTCGACACCACAGGCACCTCGTCGAGCGTCGCCGTCGCGGCGACGATGGCGTCGATGGACGTCGCCGGGATGGCGGCGTTCGCGGGGGCATCCGGCGTCATCACCGGCCGGCTGGGTGGCCGGATCGACATGCACGCGACGGCAGGCACGCCCGACGTGGTCTTTGGCAGCGCCGGCGGCAAGGCGACCCTGGCCGTTGTGGACGGCACGCTGCCCGGCCTCGATCTCGTGGGGCCCGTGATCCTGGCGTTCGGCACGCCCGACACCGCCAGGCCTGCCGCGAAGGACAACGCGTTCTCCAGCATTCGCGGCACGTTCGCCCTCGACAGTGGAGTCCTCCGCACGAGCGACCTGGCGATGGCGTCGCACGACCTCGACGTCAAGGCGCGCGGCAGCCTGCGCGTTGCGGGCGCGATGGTCGACATGAGGGCCGAACTCATGCTGTCCGAGTCGCTGTCGGCGCAGGCCGGGCGGGACCTGTATCGCTACGCACGCGAGGGGAGCCGCGTCGTCCTGCCCGCGACGGTCAAGGGGCCGCTGGCCGCACCGTCCGTGTCGATCGACATCGCCGACGCCGCGCGACGCGCCATCCGCAACACCCTGGAGGATGAAGTCAAGAAAGGGCTGAGGCGGTTGTTCAAGCCCTGATGGCGAGTGCCAAGCGCCAACGAGGCCTCTCGTCGCAGGCTGGCGTCCTTCGGTGAGCGCAGGTGGTACGGCCCGACGTTCTCACCCGATGCGCGCCGCCTTCTGGTGTCGGCCGTGAACAGCGACAATCTCGATCGCATGCTCGTGGATCCGCCAACGACGACCACACCTCGGTAGTGGACCGACGCGCCGCACCTCCTCGCCGCGTCCTGGCATCACACCATCAGGGGATTCAGCAGGCGAAGTCCTCTGAAGCGCGCGAAGTCGGCGTCGCTCGACACCAGCACCGCGTCGTGACTCAGGGCGAGCGCGGCCAGATGCGCATCGGTGGTCAGGTCGATGATCTTCACGACCGCGTCGCGAGCTCCCGCACGACCTCGTCGTCCTCGATCACGGCTGCGAGCGCCAGCGCCTTGTCGAGCGCAAGCTGTGGCGCACCCATCGCATGGACGCGTTCGCGGTAGGGGCGTCTCTGACGCCTGGGCACGTCGCCCCCCGCAAGCCCTGCCTTGATGACGCGGTTGACGATGCGGGTCAGGCTGACCTTCTCGGCAATCGCGCGCGCCTTGAGGCGATCGAGGAGGTCGTCATCGATGCGGATTGTCGTTCGCACGCGTCATCATGTCATCACAGACTGTGCTGGCATGGCATCACTCTGGCCCCCTCTGCCTCGTGTCAGGCCGGGCCTGGTGTTCCTTCCCGGCCTTCACGGAGGCCGTCCCCCGCCCAGCACGGTCGGCCTGGGTGCCGCCAGGTCTGGCGAGGTGCGTCACAGGATTGCGCCGATTCGGGGTCGCGGCCGATATCCTCACCGATGGGTGCCGCCCGTTCCGTCTGTTTCCTGCTGAGCTGCTGCCTTGCCGCCCAGGCGCTGCCCTCGCCTGCACACGCAGAGGCGCGGCCCAGCGAGGTCGTGCTGAAGGACGCACGAGACGCCGTGAACGAAGGCCGTCGCCCTGACGCGTTGCGCATCCTGGAGACCCAGTTGGCCGCCAGCCCGCGCGACGTGGACTCACGCCTGCTCTACGGACTCGTGCTGTCGTGGTCGGGGCGGTACGACGACGCCAGGCGCGAGTTGGAGCAGGTGCTGGCGCAGGCCCCCGCCTATACCGACGCGCGCGTCGCCCTCGCCAACGTCGAGTGGTGGTCGGCGCAGTACGACCGCCTCGACCGCGTCGCCATCGAGGGCCTGAAGCGTCAGCCCAACGACCCGGTGTGGTTGATGTACAGGGCGCGCGCCCTGGACGGCCTGGGGCAACCGCAGCTGGCGCGTCGCGCCGTGGACACCGTGCTGGCGAGCCAGCCCGGCAACGCGGGAGCCCGAGCCCTCGGCGAGCGGCTCGATGCCAGGCTCCGTCCGTGGTCGGCTCAACTCTCACACACGGTGGACTGGTTCGATGACGACAGGGCGACGTGGACGGAGACGGCAGCCACAATCGGCCGGATGACGCCTGTCGGCAGGGTGCTGGCCCGGGCAAGCACCTCGCAGCGTTTCGGCATGTCCGACACGCAGTTCGAGATCGAAGCCTATCCCCGCCTGCGGCCCGGGACTTACGGCCACGTCAACTTCGGCGCCAGTGTCGACAAGGCGCTCTACCCGGGCAGCCGCGTCGGGCTCGAGCTGTATCAGTCGCTTGGCGGCGGCTTCGAGGGCTCGCTCGGATGGCGCCGCCTGGGCTTCGCCACGACGACCAACATCTACGTCGGCTCGCTCACCAAGTACGCGGGCAACTGGATGCTGACAGGACGCGCCTACTTCATCCCGGCCGAGCCCTCGGACTCGACCTCGTACCACGGCGTCGTGCGTCGCTACTTCGGCACCGATGGCACCAGCTTCTTCGGCATGGGCTACAGCCATGGTTTCGCGCGTGACGAGGTCCGCAACCTGACCGATCTGTTGACCCTCGACTCGGACACGGTGCGCGCGGAGTTCGATGCGCGGCTGGGTTCGCGCCTGCGTGCGGCGGCATCGGGAAGCACGAGTCGACAGGAACGTCCGTTCGGCACGCTGCGGCAGCACACGGTCTCGGCAAGCCTTCGCGTGATCTTCTAGCCAATGACTCCCCTCGGTCGGTTGCTGGCTGCCGGCTCTTTGCTGGCCCTCTTCAGCTGGGTACTGTTCCCCAGCGCAGACGTGGCCGCCCTCGCCGCGGACGCCGAGGCGGAGGCCTTGATGGTCGCCAGCCGCGAAGCCTTCGGCACCGGCCGGTGGGAGGATGCGCTGGCGCCCACGCGGGCGCTCGTCAAACGCTTCCCCGCGCAGCAGATCTATTCGGACCGCCTGGCGCGCATCTACAACGGCCTCGGCCGTTCCGCCGACGAAGCCGCGGCATGGGAGCAGTTCATTCGCACCTCGCCGACCCCTGTGGACGCGTGCCCGGCGATTGGCCAGGCCTACCTCCGTGCCGGAGACGCGCAGGCCTCGGTTCACGCCTACGAGCGGTGCCGCGACCTCGATCCCAGGAATGGCGAACTCTGGTCGTTCCTGGGCCGGGCCTACCAGCGCCAGCGCCGTCACGACGATGCCTTCGATGCGTTTCGCGAGGGTGTGCGTGTGGACCCGTTGCACAGCGACAGTCGGGTCGGACTGGCCAGTGCGCTGTTGATCAGGAACGATGTCCCGGAAGCGCTGGCCGTGATCGAACCCGCCGTGCCGCGTGTGCCCGACAACCCTGACGTACACCTCATGCAGGGACTGGCGTATCAGCGGCTCGGCCGCCGGGCCGAAGCCAGGGCGGCGCTCGAGCGCGCCGTGGCGTTGACCGGGACCTACGTCGATGTGCAGGTTGCGCTGGGCATCCTCGAGTTCACGGATGGCCGCTTCGGCGACTCGCGGGCTCGCTTCATGCGCGCGCTCGAACTCGACCCTGGCAGGCGCGTCGAGTTGCAGGTGTGGCTCGAACGGCTCGACCGAGGCGCGCGATGATCCGTCGCTTCGAGGGTGTAGCCCGCGCCGTCGCCGTGACGTTCTGGTTCATGACCGCCACCTTCAGCTGGCTGGTGTCGGTGCCGTTTGCGTATCGCAACTTCATCCGACCCCGCCTGCTGCCGGACTTCGTGACGTTTGCCGAGCTTCATGCCGTCATCGTCGTCGCCCTCCTGCCGGTGGCGTGGATCGCACTGTACCGCGTGCTGGCGCATCCGCGATCACGGCCCGTGGCGAGGGCCCTGCTCGGCTGCTGGGCCCTGGCCGCGCTCGTGCTGCCGTTCACGCCGAGCCTGGCGTCGATCCAGCCGGACGGGTGGGCGCTGCCGGTGTGCTTCGCGTCCCTGATGTTCCCGGTGGGCTGCGCGATCGCCGACCTGCTGAGCGCGGGGCCGATGGCGGAGACGGCCGAGACCGACCGCACGATGCACGACTTCGCGGCCGCCATGGGCGCCGCGGCGTTCGTCGTGCTGGTCTATGGCGCGCTGGGCATCGGGAGCGGACAGTACTCGGCGGCGGGCATCGGTGCGAGCGCGATCACGCACGGTCTCGCGGCTGCCGCGATCTTCCTGTTCCTCACCGTCGTGCGCAGCCTCGCGGCGCTGCGTGCGCGGCCCGTCTACGCCGAGTTCTGGCTGACCACCTGCCTGCTGGCCGCCGGCTTCACCACCGTGGTGTCGGCCGTCATCCTCCCCACGCTGTCGGTGTCCGGCGGCGCGCGGTTCGCCGCGGGTGTCGGCTTTGCCGTCGCGCTGACACTGGTGGTCGCCGCTCGCGGCCGTTTGAGCGCGCTGCCGCACGGCGACGGCGTGCTGACGGCGCTCGCCGGCGTCATTCCGTCAGGGCTCGCTTCCGCTTCCCTGTGGATGTGGCTGGCGTGGCTGCCGGTGGTCGCCGGGGTGGCCTGGGGATTCGCGGCGGCGAGCCGCATCGTCGACTGGAACTTCCTGATCGCGACCCTGGGCGTGATGATCGTGTGGCTGCTGTCTGTGACGAGCGCGCTCGCGATCGCCACTCGCTTCGCCGCGAGCGTCGCCACGAGTGCGAGCCGGTCGCCGCGCCCGCAGGGCGCCTTCGCCGGCTGCGTCGTCGCGCTGGGTGTGTATGTCGTGGTGGTGCCGCCGCCGGGCGACGCCGGCGCCACGACGCCAGTGGATGCCTGGACGCTCGTGGATCCGTCGTTCCGGACACTGCGCGAGGCGCTGCGCCCGCCCACCCCGGCCGACGCCGACTTCTACCCGTTCCTGCAGCGCAACACCAACCTGGGCTCGGACGTGAAGGTGAACCCGTTCGACATCCGGCACGCGCGGCTCGGCGGCAGCCCTGCGCCGGTGCGTCCGCACGTCTTCCTCTTCGTCATCGACAGCCTGCGTCGTGACTACCTGTCGGTCTACAACGAGAAGGTGACCTTCACGCCGGCGCTGGCCGCGTTCGCGGCCGAGAGCACGGTATTCGAGCGCACGTTCACCCGGTACGGCGCCACCGGCCTGTCGGTGCCGTCGATCTGGGTGGGGGGCATGGTGCCGCACCAGCAGTATCCGGAGCCGTACGCCCCCTTCAATGCGCTGAACCATCTGCTCCAGCACGAGAAGTACACGACCTGGCTGTCGTGGGACAACGTCGTGGAGGCGGTCGTGCCGCGCGAGGGCTCGGGGCCCGCACTCAGCACCAACCGCGCGGTGAAGGACTTCCGCTTCTGCGAGATGGTCGGCGACATCCGCTCGCGCCTGGGTCAGATCGAGCCCGGCGGACCGCCGGTGTTCACGTGGGGACTCGCGCAGGACGTGCACGTCTCGGCCATCACCCGCGAGGGCGGAGGCGTGGTGGACGAGGATCCGTACCCCGGCTTCCACCCGCCGTATGCCTCGCGCGTGAAGCGGCTGGACGGCTGCTTCGGCGCGTTCGTGGACGACCTGAAGGCGCGAGGGCTCTACGACGACAGCATCGTCATCGTCACCGCCGACCACGGTGATTCATTGGGCGAAGAAGGACGATGGGGACACGCCTACACGCTGTTCCCGGAGATCCTCCAGGTGCCGCTGATCGTGCACCTGCCCACGGCGCTGGCCGACCGGTTCGAGGCCGACACCTCGGCGCCTGCCTACACCGCGGACATCACGCCGAGTCTCTACGCGCTGCTCGGTCACACGACGGCGGCGCCCTCGCCCATCTTCGGCCAGACCCTGTTCTGGACCAGGGGCGCCACGGGGCCGACCCGCGCGCAGGACGGCGCGCTGGTCGCCTCCAGCTACGGCAGCGTCTACGGGTGGTTGAGCGACGATGCCCGGCAGTTGTACGTGTCGGACGGTGTCTCGTTGAGGGACTACCGCTTCGAGCTTGACGGCTCGCCGACAGGTCGCGCGCGCCCCGTGACGGCAGACGATCGTCGGGCCGGACAACTGGCGGTGCGCGAGGCCATCTCGGACATCGCGCGTTTCTACAAGCTCGACACGGCTCGCTGAGCCCGGGCGCGGACCTTCGCCCGCACGGTGCTGGCCCCGCAGCCGGACCGGTGATCCTCTCCACAGCGCCGCCCGTCGTCATGAAACCGCAGGCTTCGTGCCGAATCTGCGAGTCGTGGTGTCGAACCTGCGAGTCGTAGCCGCGGGACTTGTCCCGCGGGCCAGGCGCCCGAGCAGTCCGAACCCGATCCCGTAGAACACGGCCGCACAGATGAGCGAGTGCGACACGTGCCCGCCCGCTTCGACTGGTGCAGGCGCAGAGGGAACGGGCGATGATGGTCGAGTCTCCACAGACGGCGGGAGGGCCTGAAACGCGCACGGCTCGCCGCAAGCTGTGTACAATGCGGGCACCCTCCAATGATGGCGGCGCGTTGCGCGGTTCGCGCGGCGCCCGACGGGCCAACGACGCTCGAAGGAGCAGACGTGGCGCATGGGCTGCGCAGTCTCTCGGCGCAAGCGGTCGCCGGGCCGCTCGCCGGCGAGGTGTACGCGTTCGGGCCCGTGCGCATCGACGTCGCGCGGCACGTCGCCACGCGCGACGGGCAACCCCTCGCGCTGGCACCCAAGACCTTCGAACTGCTGCTGATCCTCGTGCGCAGCGGCGGTCGTGTGCTGTCGCGGCAGGAGTTGATCGCGGCCCTCTGGCCCGACACGTTCGTCGAGGAGGCCAACCTCTCGTTCCAGATCTCGACGTTGCGGCGCGCGCTCGGTGATGCGGCTTCCGGAGCGGCGGCTGACGCGGACGGCGCCGAGCCGTGGATCGAGACGGTGCCGAAGCTGGGGTACCGCTTCACGCCGGCGGTGACGGCGTCAACCGATGCGCGTCCCCGGCGCGGCGTCAGCGCGGCTGCCGAGCGGGCCGAGATCCTGTCGGAGAGGGCCACGAGGGCACTGGTGGCAAGCCTCACGGCAGCCGGGATATTGGTTCTCGCGGTGCTGAGCGTGGCGTGGTTCGTGCGTTCGCGTGCGCAGGGAGCACCCTCGGTCCGCTCGATTGCCGTGCTGCCCTTCGAGGATCTGTCGGAAGGAAAGGGCGACGTTCAGTACGCCGATGGCCTGACCGAGGCGCTCATCGCCGAACTGAGCACACTCGACGGCCTGAACAAGGTCATCGGGCGCCAGTCCGTGGCGCGCTTTCGGGCGGCGCCGATCCCGCTTCGCGATGCGGCGCGTGCACTCGACGTGGACGCGATCGTCACAGCGAGCGTCCTGCGATCGGCCGGTCGTCTCCGGGTCACGGCGCGGCTGGTCGATGGCGCCACCGAGCGGCACCTCTGGGCCGCGACCTACGAACGGCCCGACGGCGAGGTGCTGCTCATTCAACGTCAGGTCGTCGAAGCGATTGCTGACGCCATCCAACTGGCCCTGGGACCCGAGGCCCTCGCCCGGATGCCGAAAGCGCATGCCGTCGGTGCCGCTGCCTTTGACGCCTATGTCGCGGGATTGCAGGCGGTGAACGCGGGGCCGGCCCACACGGTCCAGGCGATCGGGCACTTCGAGACCGCCGCAGCGATCGATCCCGAGTTCGCACCCGCGCAGGCGGCGCTGGCCCGATCCTTGTGGCGAGGCGCGCTTCTCGAGGTCCCGGTACCTGACGCGCACCGACGAGGCAAAGCGGCTGCGGCCCGGGCGATCGCCCTCGATCCGAACCTGGGCGAGGCGCACGCGGCGCGTAGCGTGCTGCTGCTCCACAGCGACTGGGACTGGGCGGCCGCCGACGCCGCGCTTCGGCGCGCCATTGCGTTGAGTCCCAACGCCGCGATGGTGCGCAGTGCACGCGCCCAATATCTCGCGCTGGCCGCCCGCTACGACGAGGCCATCGACGAGGCACGCCGGGCCGTCGAGCTCGATCCGTCGTCGCACACCATTGGCTCCCTGGCCTGGGCCAACTTCCACGCGCGCCGGTACGAGGAGGCGGTTCGCCGCTGGCTGCAGGTCGAAGGACTGGACGGCGATCCCGTCCCGTTGGGCCTCAGCATCGTCACTCTGGCCCTGGCGGGACGGGCCGACGAGGTGCGCGCCTCCTGCGCGGCCGACGCCGCGAGGGGGCTTGCCTGGCGTTGCGCGCAGGGACAGGCGCTCCTCGGCAATCCGGTTCCCGCCCTGCGATTGATCGAGGAAGCGCCAGCGAGCGCCGGATTGTTGACGCTGGCCGATACGTACGGCGCGCTTGGGGATGCCGCCGGCGCGGTGCGCACGCTGGAGCGCGCCTACGACACGCGCGATCTCGCGGTCCTGTACATGAACAGCCCGCTGTTCGATTCGGTGCGGCACGACGCGGCCTTCCGCAACCTGCAGCGGCGAATGAACTACCCGGGTGTGGTGGACGCCGACGGGCGCATCGGCCGCGAGTGACGGGCTGGACGCCGCGCAACCGTCACCAGCAGCGCTCGCGCACGCGGAAGGAGATGAACGCCGCGGGACCGCAGGAGAACCTACGCGGGATTGGCCTTCTGCTCGAGCTGCCTCAGACGCACTTCGTGGTCTGCCAGGGTCTGCTCGACGACCTTGCGCTCAGCAGCGCTCGCCGCGGAGAACGCGTCGACCTTGGCGATGCTCGCCAGGCCCAGATCGAGCGCGGCGTTCCTCTCGGCTCTCATCTGCTCGACCACCACTTCGAAGTGGCGCCGGGTCCTCTCGCCTTCGGACCGAATCAATGCTTCGACCTGGGTGAAGCGCTGGTCCACCTGCTCGAAGCGCTGGTCCACCTGCTCGAAGCGCTGATCCACTTGCGCGAAGCGCTGATCTACCTGCTCGAAGCGCTGATCCACCTGCGCGAAGCGCTGATCTACCTGCTCGAAGCGCTGATCCACCTGCGCGAAGCGCTGGTCCACCTGCATGAACCGCTGGTCGACCTGCGTGAACTGCAGACCTACCTGCGCGAACTGCTCGGACGTTCGCCTGATCTGTTCCTCGACGGTCGTCTGCAACGTCGAGAGTGTCGCGGTCACGGTGTCCAGCGTGGCGGCCATCGAATCCCCGTCGGAGTCTATCATCGTCGAAACTCCAGCAACGTGTGCCGATCTCACTCAGCAGGAAGCGTGCCGTCAGCGACCGAGTGCTTTCAGCCGGATGTAGAACGCCTCGAATGGCGTGTCGCAGAATCTGCCACCTGACTCACTGGGCTGGCGATCAACTCCTGCGACCGACGTCGATGGCTCGATGATGCGGAGCTTCGGAAATCCCCGCGCCGATGACCATGAAATCCACGCACGCCGTATCGGTGTAAGCCCAGGCGCTGACCAGAGGGACGGGAGGCCGCGCAGGCGCACGCTGTGCTGGGTGACGCGGCCTTCCGCAGCCTGCAGCGCCGCATGAACTACCGGGCCGTGGTAGACGCCGACGGGCGCCTCGGGCGGGAGTGAGCGGTCGCCATGTGGCGCGTGTTCTTCCCTACAGGACCGGCCGGAGTCGCTGGCGGAACCAGATGGTCAGGGCCTCCACTTCGACCTCGCCCTTCGCGACATCGAGCGTCACGGAGACGAGTTCGTCGGATGTCGCCAGGCATGAGAAGCCGTTGACCAGGGCGAACAGGACGGCCGCGTGCGCCGCGACGCGCTTGTTGCCATCGACGAACGGATGGTTCAGGGCCAGCGAGTGCATCAACGCGGCCGCCTTGGCGGGCACGTCGGCGTAGAGGTCCTCCCCGCCGAACGTCATGGCCGGGCGCAACGCGGCCGCCTCCAGCGCGCCGCGATCGCGGAGGCCGGACCCGCCGCCGTAGTGCCGTAACTGTGACGCGTGCAGTCGGAGGAGTTGCTGCACCGAGAGATACGCGGTCACTTCGCCAGTTCGTCGAACGCGGCGTCGTAGCGCGTGCGCACCTGCTCGGCCAACTCGTCGAAGCGTCTCGTCACCTTCCCATCCTCGAAGTAGCGGACGCCTGGGCGAATCACGATGGCGCCGGTCTGCGGATGCACCGACACGTCCAGCTCATCGCCGGCCTTGAGCTTGAACTCGTCCACGATTTCCTTGGGCAACGTGACCGCGAGCGACGACCCCGTCTTGATGACCTTACGCGTCATATCAGAATTGTATACGTACGGCCGACCATCGTCTGCCTGACGCGAAGCACTCTGTCGCCGGCGGTGGTCGGCCTCGGGGGCTGCGGACCGTATTCGCCAGTGCTCAGCTCCTGACCGACCAGAGGCAGAGCGACTGTGGTTCCCTCCGATCCCCAGTGGTCGCCCGACGGACGGCTGATCGTCTTCAGCTCCGCGCAGGCCGGCTCCGTGAACCTCCATGTGCTCGATCCCACTACGGCAACCGCGCGCCGGTTGACGTCGGAGGCCGGCGAGCAGGCGCGCCCGCGCTGGTCGCGTGATGGCCGCTGGATCTACTTCTCGGCGCATGTCGACGGGCAGCCTGGCCCAGCGATGCCGCGATCGACATCGCCACCGGTCGGCGCTCGACGCTGGCGCCGGCGGGTGTCCCGTGGTTTGGCGTGGCGCTGTCGCCCGACGAGCGTCGGCTGATCGCCACGCTGCGCAACAGCGAGACCCTCGACCTCATGCTCGTGGATCCGCCAGCGCCGACCTCCCAGTGAGTCATCGCGACGCCCGTGCTTCCAGTAGATGGTCGGGGCGCCGCTCCAGCGCCGAGAGGTAGCGGAGCCCATACTCGCGATCCACCCGCTGGTCCCGGATGAAGCTCGTCCACAACGCCTGCTCGTGCGTGCGCGCCTCGCGCTCGTCGGCCCCGTCGACGTGCGTGACCTCGTGCCAGATCGCCGCAGCCAGGGCATGCACGTGAATCGAGGATCCCGCCATGGCCCCTCGCAGCAGCGCGCTCTGCCGGACGACGTAGACCACGGGGCTGTCGCGGACGACGAAGGCATCGAGGCCCAGCAGGGCGTCGCGCGTGTCGGGGCGTGCGTGTGTGGCGTCGATCACCGCCACGCGGGCGGGCTTGCGCGGGAGCAGGTCGAGGGCCCTGGTGAGCGCCGCGGCCTCGCCGGCGACCGCTGGTCCCTCCCAGACGATGAGTTCCTGTCGCTGGCCCGCTCGGGCCTGGGTGCACGCGAGGGCAATCAGGATCGCCGCCAGCATCGACGAGTCGTGCCAGTGCCGCATGGTGTGCCTCCTGAGGAGGCGCCACGATGCGGCTCGGCGCCAGCTACCTCAATGCCCGGGGCGTACCACGTGGGTGAAACGTGGGTGACATGAAGGTGACGGCCGTAACGTGTTCATCGAGAGGTGGTTAGGCGATCGGGACGTCAACGGCCAGGGTGCCGGGACCGGCAGCAGGCCACCGAAGGTACGGCGCAGGGCGTCGGGTGGTAAGCGGCGAAGGCGCTACAATCCACTGGTGATCACCCGCGGCATTCGTGAGTTCGTCGGGCGCGACTGGACCGCGGTCCGCGAGAGCAAGGATGCCTACTGGGCGGCGCGCATCGAGCGCCTCGGGCCCATCGAAGGACTCCGCATCGCGGATGAACTTCGGCGACAGATGCTCCTGCAGCATCCCGACTGGCCTGACGCCCGGCTCCGCGAGGACGACGTGCTCGCGCACGCTCGGCTTGCCGAACTCTTCCAGCGTGCCTCTCCAACCCGCCGCGCTTGAACTGCTGACCGCGCTCGAACCGGTGCTCGCGCGATGGGGCCGATGGTACGTGTTCGGCGCGCAGGCGGTGGTCGTCTACGGTGTGCCCAGACTCAGCGCCGACGTCGACGTCACGCTCGCGCTCGAGCCAGACACGCCCGAACGATTCGCGCGCGAGATGCAGGCCGCTGGATTCGCGCTTCGCGTCGCCGACCCTGAATTCGTCCGACGGACCAGAGTCATGCCGTTCGTCCACTCGGCGACGGCTGCCCGACAGCACCTTCGACGAACTCGGCCCGGCCTACTCACCGGACGGCACGAAGCTGATGTTCGTCTCCACTCGGTCGGGCATCGAGGAGTTGTGGATGGCCGACGCCGACGGGGCCAACGTCAGGCAGATGACGTCGCTGCACTGGTGTCTCGGGGAGCCACACTGGTCGCCTGATGGGACACGCGTGGCATTCGTCGTCGACACGGGGAGCGGCCGTCACGACGTATATCTGCTCGATGTCCGCACCGGAGAGGTCGAGCCCCTGACGTCGACGCCGCACCTGGAGTACGCGCCGCACTGGTCGCCTGACGGTGAGTGGATCTACTTCGGGCGCGGGCCCACGATGCAGCAAGTCGAGTTCCATCGGGCGCCGTCGTCCGGAGGGCCGTCGCTTCGGGTGACAGAGGGCACGGGCGTCCCTTCTCTTGACGGGCGCTCAGTGTTCGTGCGCAGGGATACCGGGAGAGAGAGTTCGTTGTGGCAGGTCCCGTTGGACGCAGACCAGCCGAGGCGACTCGCCGAGCGCGTCGCGTGGGGCACAGTCGTCGCCGGGCGCCGCGCCGTGTACTTCGTGTCCTTCAACGGTCCCCAGAGCGCGTCCATCGAGGAAATCGAGATCGCCTCTGGACGGCAGAGGAGGTTGGCCACGCTCGGCTTGACGCCGGTGCGCGGTGCGGCTCTCTCGCCGGACGAGCGGACGCTCATCGTCTCCGCGATCACCACCACGGGCGCCAACCTGATGGTGGCCGAACCGGTGCGCTGACGCCACCGACACACGCAGGGCGCGCCTGTGTCGTGATTCTTCCAATTGCGGCGCGGTCGGAGACCGCGCCCTACCTCTGCGTTCGACGTTGTTCAGAGGGCCGGGCTCGCTTGTCCCGAGCGCAGTCGAGGGGGAGACCCGGCCCTACCGTCGAGAGGCGCCCCTCGTCCGAAGGCCGAAGGCCGACCGACGAAGGCCGTCGGCCTTCACCACTTCAGCTTCCCAGGCGCGAACTCGTCGATGAGGTCCTTGTAGTACGGCGTCAGTTCCTGCACGTTCGGTCGCGCGTCGCCCTTGGAGTAGAGGTCGAAGCGGTTGAACGCCTTGACCCACTTCAGGCACTCGCGGTCGGCCTCGTTGGTGAGGTGCGTGTACGCGCCTTCCTTGTGCCACGGGTAGAACGAGTGGTACCGGAGGGCGTACAGACCACCCTCGGGGATGTGGTTCTTGAACACGTGGTAGATGTACTCGTCGTGCCCCCACGAGAGGTGCACGTTGTCGAGCCCGCAGTGCGCCTCGTAGATGCCGTTGTCGGTCATCAACTGCGGATTCTTCGAGTCGGGGTTGAGCGCGAAGAACTCGGGGTACACGCACTTGTCGGAGAACTTGCAGCCGACGGGGAACGTGTCGCCGACCACGGCCCACTGCGGTTCACCCCAGATGCAGAGCACCTTGCCGAGGTCGTGCACCAGGCCCGTGAGCTGGAACCAGCGCGGCTGGCCGGCGGCCTTGATCGCCTCGGCCGTCTGCATCGCGTGCTCGATCTGCGTGAAGTCGACGTCGGGGTCGCTGTCGTCCACGAGCTGGTTCATGTACTCCAGCGCCTCCCACACGGTCATCTCCATGCGGTCGAGCGTGAGGTACTCCTGCTTCTTGGCCAGCACGAAGTCCAGCGTCTGGTGCGTGTGGTTCAGGCGGTAGAACTCCTTGACGCTGCTGCGCGCCTCGGCGGCGTAGTCCCGAAACTCTTCCGGCTTCCGACCTTCACCAGGGTGTGTCGCTTGTCCCATGAACCCCTCCTGCAGGGTAAGACGCCCAGTATAGACCGCCGGTGCTAGGATCGGAATCAGCATGGATGTCAAGGTCCTGACCGAGTACGAGCAATCCAGCCTGTCGCAGCGCCAGCCGCTGCCGGATCGCTATCTTGGGCTGGGCCTCGAGGAGATGGCGCAGCGGATCCGGGCCGCGAAGGCGGCGCTCGGCGATCGCCTGCTCATCCTCGGGCACCACTACCAGCGCGACGAGGTGCTCGTCCACGCCGACGTCATCGGCGACTCGTGGAAGCTCTCGCGCGAGTGCAAGGCCCGCACGCAGGCCGAGTACGTCGTGTTCTGCGGCGTCCACTTCATGGCCGAGAGCGCCGACATCCTCGGCGCCGACCACCAGAAGGTCTCGCTGCCAGACCTGGCCGCCGGCTGCTCGATGGCCGACATGGCCGACATCGACCAGCTCGAGATCTGCTGGCGCGAACTCGAGGCGATGGGCATCACCGACGTCGTGCCCGTCACCTACATCAACTCGTCGGCCGCCATCAAGGCGTTCGTCGGCGAGCACGGCGGCACCATCTGCACGTCCGGCAACGCCGAGGCGACGCTGAAGTGGGCCTGGGCGCGCGGGTCGCGCATCCTCTTCATGCCCGACCAGCACCTGGGCCGGAACACGGCCTGGAAGATGGGTGTCCCGCTCGAACAGATGGTGGTCTGGGACCCGGAGGAGGTCGGCGGCGGCCACTCGGCGGCGGCGCTCTCAGACGTCCGCCTCATCCTCTGGAAGGGACACTGCTCGGTCCACACGCGCTTCACCGTCTCGCAGATTGCCAACATCCGGAAGCAGTACCCGGGGATCCGCGTGATCGTGCACCCCGAGGTGCCGCTGGACGTCGTGCAGGCGGCCGACGAGTCGGGCTCGACCGAGCACATCCTGAAACGCGTGCGTGAATCAGAGCCAGGCTCGATCTGGGCCGTCGGCACCGAGGTCCACCTGGTGAACCGCCTGGCCAACGAGGTCGCACCCGGCAAGACCGTCGTCACGCTCGACCAGTTCGGGTGTCTGTGTTCGACGATGTTCCGGGTGTCGCCGAACCACCTGCTCTGGGTGCTCGAGGGCATGCTCGACGGCGTGGTCCACAACCACATCGTCGTGCCCGAGGCCACCAAGCACTGGGCGCGGGTGGCGCTCGATAGAATGCTCACGATTCAGTGAGGAGGCGCCGGACAAGTCCGGCGCCTACGTACCGAGCGGAAGTCTGTAGCCGCTGGACCTGTCCGGCGGTCACCGTGCTGCGTGTAGCCGCCGGACTTGCCTGGCGGTCACGGTGCTGTCTGTAGCCGCTGGACTTGCCTGGCGGTCACGGTGCTGTCTGTAGCCGCTGGACTTGCCTGGCGGTCACGGTGCTGTCTGTAGCCGCCGGACTTGTCCGGCGGTCAGTGTCATTCATCCAAGGAGACTCCCCAACCATGCCATACGAACTCCCGCCGCTTCCCTACGCCCACAACGCGCTCGAGCCGTTCATCGACGAGCAGACGATGCAGATCCATCATGGCAAGCATCATCAGGCGTACATCAACAACCTCAACGCTGCGCTCGACAAGTACCCCGAGCTGCAAGGCAAGCCGATCGAGCAACTCATCGCCGACCTGAACGCCATCCCCGAGGACATCCGGACGGCGGTGCGCAACAACGGCGGCGGGCACGCCAACCACGCGCTGTTCTGGACGCTGATGGCGCCCAACGCGGGCGGTGCGCCGACTGGGAAGATCGCCGAGGCGATCGACGCGAAGTTCGGGAGCTTCGACGCGTTCAAGGAGGCCTTTGCCAAGGCCGGCGTCGGCCGGTTCGGCAGCGGCTGGGCGTGGCTCGTCAAGAGCGGCGACGGCGTCGAGATCACGAGCACGCCCAACCAGGACACGCCGGTCATGGAGGGCAAGACGCCGGTGCTCGGCATCGACGTGTGGGAGCACGCGTACTACCTGAAGTACCAGAACAAGCGGCCCGACTACATCGCCGCGTGGTGGAACGTGGTGAACTGGGACGCCGTCAACGCCCTGTTCTCCAGGTAGGGCCGTTCCCGGAGCCCGGAGCGCGCCGGACGACAAGTCCGGCGCCGAGCTCACGTACCCACCGGTCCGTTACAGAAAACTCGCAACCTGCTGAGAGAGCCCTATGGTGTCTTCGCATCGGTCGAACTGTCCAGTGGATTTCGGCAGGACGCCCCTGTCGTACAGCGGGACGACCACTGCCACCCACCGACGCCGGTACAGGCGCGGAGTCCATGCCTTCCGAGTGGCTCGCTGTAGGCTGTAGCCGCAGCCATGCCCCGATCCCCCACCGTTGTCCGCCTGGCCGTGCTTCTGCCGGCGCTCCTCGTGTCGCTGTGCGCGGTGTCCAGTCACGCCATCCGGCAGGCACCCGCCTCGTCGCGGCTGCACCTGACGGTGCCCGACGGCTTCACCATCGAGCGCGTTGCCGGACCCGACCTCCTGTCGTACCCGATGTTCGGGGTGCAGGACGACCGTGGCCGCCTGTTCGTGTTCGAGTCCACCGAGCCGAACACGATGACGACGGAGGAGATGCTCGCGACGCCCTCGTACCACATCCGCGTGCTCGAGGATGTCGATGACGATGGCACGTTCGACCGCAGCACCATCTACGCCGACAAGCTCCCCTTCCCCAAGGGCGGCGCGTTCGTGGACGGGAGCCTGTTCGTCTCGGCGGCCCCTCACCTGCTGCGCCTGAAGGACACCACGGGTGACCTCGTCGCCGACGAGCGTGAGGTGGTGCTGACAGGCTGGACGCTCAACGTCAATGGCGCCGCGCTCGGCGGGCCGTTCCTCGGCCCGGACGGCTGGCTGTATCTCACCGACGCACGCCGCGGGTTCCGCATCACGCGCAAGGAAGGCGACACGCTGGAGGGGAAGGGCGCGCGGATCTGGCGCGTGCGCCCGGACGGATTCGGCCTCGAGTGGATGTCGGGCGGCGGCTTCGACAACTCCATCGAGATCGTCTTCATGCCGTCGGGCGACACCGTCGGCACGATGACCTACTTCCTCGATCCCCGCGACGGCCTGCGCGACGCCCTGATGCACTGGGTGGAGGGCGGCGTCTACCCGAAGCCGCACGAGGTGATCGCGGCCGACGCGCTGACGCTCACCGGAGACCACCTGCCACCGATGACCATGCTGGCGCGCGTGGCGCCGTCAGGCCTGCTGCGCTATCGCGGAGACGCGCTGGGCGCGGGGTTCCACGGCAATCTCTTCAGCGCGCAGTTCAACACGGGCCGCATCATGCGGCACGTCGTGTCGGCCAGCGGGTCCACCTACAGCACCGAGGACCTGCCCTTCGTGACGGCGTCGGCGCCCGACTCCCATCCCACGGACGTCCTGCAGGATGCCGACGGCAGCCTGATCGTCATCGAGACAGGCGGCTGGTTCATCAAGGGCTGTCCGCTCTCGCGCGTCGCGAAGCCCGAGGTGGCCGGTGGCATCTACAGGATTCGTAAGTCCGGCGCGCCGAAAGTGGACGATCCCCGCGGCGCGCGCATGCCCTTCGAGACGCTGACGCCGGCGCGGCTCGGCGGGCTGCTCGCCGACAGGCGCCCCGTCGTCCGCGATCGCGCCATCGAGTCCCTGGTGCGGGCAGGGGAGCCCGCTGTGCCGGTGCTGGCGAGCGCCCGCCGGCTTGCCTCCGACGTGGAGGTGCGGGCGGCCGCGGTGTTCGCCCTGCACCGCATCGGCTCCTCGTCGGCCCGCGACGCGGTCCGAGCCGCCCTTGACGACCGCGCCCCCGACGTCCGCGTCGCCGCCGCGCGCGCCGTCGGGCTCTCGAGGGACGAGGCGGCCCTGCCTGTCTTGTTGCGCGCTGTCGTCACGGACGTGCCGGCCGTACGTCGCCAGGCGGCGACGGCGCTCGGGCAGATCGGCAGGCGCGAGGCCGTGCCGACGCTGTTGAAGGCCGCGCGCGAACCCGCCGATCGCTTCGTCGAGCACGCGATCATCCACGCGCTCGTCACGTTGCGCGACGCGGCGCCGCTGGTCACCGCGCTGCGATCCGATTCCCCGGCCGAACGCCGTGCGGCGCTGATTGCGCTCGATCAGATGCCGGGCCCGGGCTCCGCTTCGAGCTCGGGCTCGGCGGCCAACCCGGTGAGCCGCCCGTATCTGCAACAGGAACACGTGCGGCCCTTCCTGGCGTCGGACGATGACGTGCTCTGGCGCGCGGGCATCTGGGCAGCGTCGCACCACCCTGGCTGGTCCGACCTGATTGTCAGCGGCGTGCGCGCGCGCCTCGATGCCCTGGCTCGCCCAGGCGAAGCCGCCGTTGCGCCGACGCTCGGTGAGGCCGACGCCGCGATGCTGCGCGACGTGATGGTCAGCGTGTGTCGCGACGGCGACGTGCAGACGTTCGTGGCGGCCGGCCTTGGCGGACCTCACGCAGCGCTGCTGGCCGACGTGGTGCGGGCGTGTCCGGTGGAGAAGGTGCCAGCCGTGTGGGTGGACGCGCTGCGCGCGCAGTTGTCGAGTCCGGACGAGAGCGTGCGGGCTGGCGCGATGCGGCTCGTTGCGGCACGGCGCATCGAGTCGCTGGCCGGAGATCTCGCCCGCATCGCCGGCGACGCCGCCCTCGCGCCGGCGCAGCGCTTCGACGCCATGGACGCGCTCGTGCTCGTGAGGCCGACGCTGGACGACCCCGGTTTCACGTGGCTGACGGCGCAACTGGAGAGCGGCCAGGCCGCGCCCGTTCGCCAGCGGGCCGCGGGCATTCTCGCCCAGGCGTCGCTCTCGGACCCGCAGCTCATGACGCTCGCCGGACGCTACGTCGCGACGGCCGACGCCTTCGTCCTCCCGCGGCTCGTCACGGCGTTCGATCGCTCGAAGAGTGCGGCAGTGGGCACGGCGCTCGTGAGGGCGCTGGAGCAGTCCGTCGACAGGCTCGACGTGCTGTCGGAGCGCGACCTTGCCGCGCGGATCGCGAAGTTCCCGGAACCGGTCCCCTCGCAGGCCGCGCCGCTGATGCTGGCGTTGCGCCAGCGGCAGAACGCGCGGCTCAAGCGGCTCGAGTCGGTTGACGCGGGGCTCGGCCGCGGCGACATCGACGCGGGGCGGCGCCTGTTCTTCGGCAAGGCCACCTGCTCGACGTGCCACGCCGTCGGCACCCAGGGCGCGACGTTCGGTCCGGATCTGAGCAACATCGGCGAGATCCGATCGCGGCACGACATCCTCGAGGCGATCCTCTACCCGAGCGCGAGCTTCGCGCGTGAGTACGAGACCTGGCGTGTGCGCACGAAGACGGGAGAGAACACGGGCGTGATCAAGGAGCAGGCTCCCGACGCGCTCGTCGTCGAAACGGGACCGGGCGCGGCGCTCCGCATTCCGCGTGCCGCCATCGTCGCCGTGGAGCCCGTCGAGTTCTCCGCGATGCCTCCCGGCCTGGAGCAGATGCTCACGCCCGCGGAACTCGCGAACCTGATGGCGTACCTCGAGGCCCTGCCAGATCCGCTGGATCGCAAGGCCAAACGGTAGGCCCGCGTCAATACAACGTGACGACGACTCGCGTGCCGGCCTCGATCCGGGTGACGCCGATGGGCACCTCGACGTAGCCGTCCGCGTCCGACAGGCTCGTCACATCTCCCGACCCCTTGAACACGGGCACGGCGCGTTCGCCGTCGAGCCGCACGGGGTAGAACTGCAGGCGGTCGACCGGCGACCGCAGGGGCTGCGTCAGCGTCGCGTCCTGCCTGACGGGCACCAGCGGCGGCAGCCCGGCGAGATGCCGCACGAGCGGACGCAGGAGCACGTAGGCGTTCGACAGGCATGACGTCGGGTTCCCGGGCATCGCGAGCACCAGTTGCGAGCCCAGCCGCGCGAACGCCGTCGGCTTGCCCGGCTTGACGGCGATGCCGTGGAAGATCACCTCGCCGCGCTCGGCCAAAATGTCGCTGCCGAAGTCCTGCTCGCCGACGGAACTCCCACCCGAGCACACGATCAGATCGGCGCCGTCGGCTGCGTCCAACGCGTTGCGCCAGTGATCGAGCGTGTCGCGCACGAGCGGGAGCGTGCGCACGGCAGCGCCCGAGGCCTCGCACATCGCCGCGAGCATCACGCGGTTGGCATCGTAGATGCGACCCGGCGCGGGGGCGCCATCGCTGTCGGCAACGTCGAGCAGCTCGTCGCCGCTCGAGACGATCGCGACGACGGGCCGGCGCACCACGTCGAGCGAGCGCAGACCGAACGACGCCGCCACTCCCAGCCGGGCCGGCGTGAGCACCTCGCCGGCGTGCAGCACGACGACGCCAGCGCGCACGTCATGGCCGCGCGGCGAGATGTGATCCCCCGTGGCGACGGGGCGCGTGAAGCGCACGCGGTCGCCCTCGCGGTGCGTCCGTTCGACCATGACGACGGCATCTGCTCCAGCCGGGACAGGAGCCCCCGTCGCGATGTCCACGCAGATCCCGGGCTTGGCCAGCGCCGATGGCATGGAGCCAGGCCGGGCGCGTCCGGCCAGATCGAGCCACACCGGCGCGTCGTCGGAGGCCGAGGCGAGGTCGTCCGCGCGGACCGCATAGCCGTCCATCGCCGAGCGATCGAAGCCGGGGACGTCGAACGGCGCCGGCACGTCGACAGCGAGCAGGCGCCCGGCCGCCTCGGACAGCGGCACGGCCTCGTCGCCCGTCACCGCCCGCGCGGCCTCGTGCATCAGCTGCTGCGCGACCTCGAGCGGGAGCACGCCGCCAAACGGGCGCATGCCGCCGAACGTGCCTGCCGCCTGCGCCGTGCCACGCGTCACCGTCGCGCCTCGCGCACCAGGTGACCGAGTTCCGGGAGCACCAGCTTGTGCATCGCGAGACGCACCGCGTGCTCGGAGCCGGGTAGACAGATCACGACGCGGCACTGCGAGATGCCGGCGCAGGCGCGGCTCAGCATCGCGGCCGGGCCGATCTCCTGGTAGCTGAGCATGCGGAACAGTTCGCCGAAGCCCGGGAGCGGCTTGTCCAGCATCGACATGATGGCTTCGTGCGTGTGGTCGCGCGGCGCCACGCCGGTGCCGCCCGTCGTGAGGATGGCGTCCACCTCGTCGCGGGCGCGTTCGCGCTGGATCCAGTCCTGCACCGCCGTCGGGTCGTCCTTGACGAGCCCTCGACCCACCACCTCGTGCCCGTGGCTCTCGAGCAACTCGACGACCGCCCGCCCGCCCGTGTCGGTCTCGATCGTCCGCGTATCGGAGATGGTCAGGATCGCGCAGCGAACCGTCGCTGGCGACGCCGCGCGGTGCTCCACGTGTGACATGACGGCATTATCCCGCAGGCGCGCCGGTGTGCAGGGGAGGGGCCAGATTCAGCGTGCCGGGGGTTCGGTGGCCTGTGGTGCCGTGCGCGCGAGCGCATCGGCGAGGGCCGCGCCCTTGGCCTCGGTGAACGGCCCGGTTTCGCGCCACGACACGTGGCCCGCGCGGTCGACGACGAGCACGTGGATCGTCTCCTCGGTGGTGATCCCCAGGGACTTCCTGAAGGGCGCCTTGTCCAGGTACAGCGTCACCGTCCGCTTGCGTGCCTCGACATCCGGGATGCCGCCGCGCATCCCCCTGTTGATCGTCCACTGCAGCAGGCGGATGAGCGGGCCGATCGTCGGGATCTCGTAGAAATCGGTGTCGGGCGTGCGGGCGACGACGGTCTTCACAAACGGCAGCCATGTGTCGACCATGTCCTGCTGCTCGCGCTTGAAGGCGACGAAGACGACGTTGCGCTCGCCGGCGAAGTCGGCCGGCAGCGTCATGGGCCGCCCCTCGAGGTTCTTGCTCGTGACTGTCGGAAACCGCACGGCATCCTGCACGGTGAGCACCAGCGAGAAGGCCAGGACGAGCAGCATGGACATCAGTGAGACGCACCTCGCGAAGCCGGAGTCCCACTCGGCCGCTCCGATGTTCCGCCAAACCGGACGCCCAAGGGAAGTGGGTCGGACCTCGATGACCAGGTCCGTCGCCGACATCGGCGCCGACGCCGCGATTCGGGACCCGTGACACGATGGGATTCGCGATGCGGACGCTTGACACGGACTACCTCGTCATCGGGGCCGGGGCGATGGGCATGGCGTTCACGGATGCACTCATCGACCACGCGGATGTCCACGTCACCCTCGTCGACAGGCGCCACGGCCCTGGTGGCCATTGGCTCGACGCCTACCCGTTCGTCCAATTGCACCAGGCGTCGCTCTTCTACGGCGTGGCGTCGACCGTGCTCGGGACCGGCGCCATCCAGGCGCACGGCCCGGAGGCCGGACTGCACGAGCGAGCGGGGCTCGCGGAGATTCGGGCCTACTACGACGGCATCCTGCAACGCCGCTTCCTTTCCTCGGGGAAGGTCGCCTTCCTGTCGGCGAGCGACCACCACGTCGACGGCGACCGGCACCTGGTGACCTCGCGGGTCTCTGGCGAGTCGATGCACGTGCGGGTCCGTCGGCGCGTCGTCGACGCGGCCTACCTGGCGCCGACCATCCCGGCGACGACACCACCCCCATTCGAGGTCGCCGAGGGCGCGCGCGTCGTCGCTGTCAACGAGTTGGCAACCCTCGAGCGGTCGCCGGGCGCGTTCGTGATCGTCGGTTCCGGCAAGACGGCGACCGACGCCATCGTGTGGTTGCTGGGCAACGGCGTCGATCCCGGGCGGATCTCGTGGGTGCGCCCCCGCGATCCGTGGATGCTCAACAGGGCGGTCGTCCAGCCGGATCCGGCCGTGATCATCGGGATGGCGGCGAACATCTGCGAGGCCGCCGCGGGATCGCAGACGCTCGACGAGGTCTTCCTGCGTCTGGAAGAGGACGGCGTCATGCTCCGCATCGATCGCTCCGTGGTGCCCACGATGGCCCGGGCGCCGACGCTCGCGGCGTGGGAACTCGACCTGCTGCGCACCATCGAGAACGTCGTGCGCCTGGGGCACGTCCGGCGGGTGTCGCCGGGTGAGATCGTGTTGACCGGCGGTGCCGTGAAGGTTGCCGACGATACGCTCGTCGTGCACTGCGCCGCGGCCGGTCTGCAGAACCCGCCGATGGTGCCCATCTGGGG
Source organism: uncultured Acidobacteriota bacterium (assembly GCA_963715265.1). GTDB lineage: Bacteria > Acidobacteriota > Vicinamibacteria > Vicinamibacterales > Vicinamibacteraceae > Luteitalea. The sequence continues at coordinate 30,258 of CAVQRQ010000015.1, read as the reverse complement.
TGCCGACCGGATCCGGTTGCAGACGATCAGGGCCGGATTCCCCTGTTTCAACGCGGCGCTGGCCGGTTACGTCGAGGCCACGCGTGACGACGATCGGGAACGCAACCGTCTGTGCCCGCCGAACCTGTACTCGAATTCGCTGGCCGAGTGGGCGCGGATGCAGGTCCGCAGTGCCCGAGCCACCGCCGCCTTTGGCGCCGAACCCGACATCGCGGCGTGGGCCGACGCCTGTGCGCTCAATCCGGCACGGATCGCGGCGGAGCGCCGTGACGACGCCGACGTGCGATCCGCCATCGCCCGCGCCCGTGCGGCGGGAGCGCGGGGCATGAGCCGTCTCGCGGAGATGGCGGCCGCCGTCGGAGGTTCATGGCATCCTCGCCCACGTCAGAACGGATTCGGTTGGCCCCCGTGAGTGAGCATCCACTCGAGGATGGGGAACCACACGTTCGTCTCTGCCGCTGGCGCGAGGAACAGGTCTCCGTGCGCCAGGTTCGGGTAGGCGGGAGGAGTCACGAGCAGCTGTGAGTAGTCCGGGCTCGCCGTCAGCGTGGCGGCGTGAAGTCCGTGGGCCGCGTTCCTTCCGACGTAGAAGATCGGCAGCGCGATCTTCGCCAGGTGGTCGTCGAAGCTGACCGGGGCCACGACGTCGTCGTCGCAACGCGCCGCTGCCATGTCGTAGTCGGACAGCCGCGTCGTGAAGTCCGGCGTGGCGGCCAGGAGGTCCACCCACAGCGCGTCATCAGTAAAGGTCAGGACCGGCGGGGGACCGACGGTACCCGTCACGAAGCCGGGGATGCCGATCGTCACGGCCGCCTGGTAGTTGGTGAGGCCGGGGATGATCGGGCTCGGTTCGTCTGGCATGGCCAATGCCAGGCCGCCGATGGGCCGGAGCGGCCATCGCTCGTGGAAGATGCCCTGGTCCAGGTAGTCGGCCTTGATCCAGTTCGCATAGGCGCAGTTTCTCAGGCGGGGTCCTTCCGCCGAGACCTTGAAGTTGCTGTCGACCGGGATGAGTCCCTTGAGATTGCGGTGTCCCGGCGGCCGCTGCGCTTCCCCGTTGGCGACTGCATAGGCGACGGACACGCCGTAACTGAAGCCGAGCAGGTGCAGTCGGCCATTGCCCTGGCCGGTCAGCGTGCGGATGCGGCGCGCGATCGACAGTGCCTTGTCCACGTGCATGGCGTCCTTGTCCACGCCCCAGCCCGCCATGAAACCGAAGTCCGTGGTGTCACCCGGGACGAAATCCCAGCCCCAGTCCATGCCCCAGACGTCGATGCCGTTCTGCGCGAGGTAGATCGCAAACGAGTGGTCGCTGGCGGCCGCGTCGGAGATGTTCGGCGGCATGAAGATGCCCTCGAAGAACTGCGGCATTCCCGGCAGCAGGAACGCCCCCTCCAGCGTGCGCGTGGGCTGCCACGGCCCGGCTTCGCGCACGACCCGATGGACCTGCACGACGTCGAACGGACCCGTCCCGACCTGGACGCGGTACCGGTAGTGGGCCACGTCCCCGTGGACGACGGTGCGATCCGTGGAGGTGATCGTCGCGCCGACGAGCGGATTCTCGCCCCATGGGGCTCCGGCACTGAATTGCGCGGAGGCGGGAAGCGCGCACGCCGCGATGCACGCCCCTGCGATGGCAAGACGCAAAAATGTGAGCATGACAGACCCCCCGTTCAGGTATTGTTCAGATGCACTCGTCATCTAATGCGCAAACGCGCACTGAACGGGGCCAGCGAACATGCAGGTCTGATCATTTCAGCTGCTCACGGGCAGGATTCGGGGCGGTATCCACGAATCGGGTGTGCCGGGGGGCTTTGATGCATGCCGCGACGCAAGAGGTCACGGAGCTTCTGCGGCAGTGGGCTCGCGGTGATCGGGCCGCGCTGGACCGGCTGGTGCCGCTGGTCCACGACGAACTGCACCGCCTGGCGCATCGGCTCATGCGGCGCGAGCAGGCCGGCCACGTGCTCCAGACCACGGCGCTCATCAACGAGGCCTACATCCGGCTCGTCGACACCGACAACGTGCGCTGGGCGGACCGCTCGCACTTCTTCGCGATCTCGGCAACGGTCATGCGCCGAATCCTGGTCGACTTCGCGCGCGCGCGGCAGGCCAGGAAGCGGGAGGCAATCCGGCTGAAGGCTCCCGTCGACCTGGAACGCCTCCAGGTTGCCGCGCCGCGGCCTGACGCCGACGTCGTCGCGCTGGACGATGCACTGCGCTCACTGGCCATGTTCGACCCGCGCGGCGCGCGCGTCGTGGAGTTGCGCTACTTCGGCGGACTCACGGTGGAGGAATCCGCCGAAGTGCTGGGCGTGTCGCCCAAGACGGTCAAGCGGGACTGGGCGGCCGCGAAGGCCTGGCTGCTGGGTGAACTGGAGCAGGGAGGTCCGGGCTGACTCCCGAGCGCTGGGAACGGATCAGGCGCCTGTTCGACTCGGCCCTCGAGCTCGAACTCGCCCGGCGCGACGGTTTCCTGCGCGAGGCCTGCGCAGGCGACGAATCGCTGCGCGCAGAAGCAGCGGCGATGCTCGCACGGCACGAGAAGTCTTCAGGCTTCCTCGAGGGCTCCGCCCTCGAGCTCGAGGCGCACGCGCTGGCCCGCGACGTCGAGCGGCACGGCCCGGCGATCCTGGCCGCGCCGCCGAATGCGGCGACCGAGCCACAGGCGATCGGCGCGATACGTGGGCGCCCGGCGCCATGGTGGATGTGGCTGCTTGCGGCGGTATTCCTGTTCGATTGCCTGCTCAGGTCCTGGTGTCGCGTGCTGGGGCCGGAGCCGTTCGGAGTCGTTCCGGGCGGCGAGGCAGGGCGCCCGGTCATCGAGTCGATCCGTGCCGGTTCCGCCGCCGAGAGGGCCGGCTGCGAGCCGGGCGACGTGTTGCGCGGAATCAACGGGCAGGCCCTCCGCGATCCACCCGGATTGGGCGTCATCTTCCGGGCCGTCGGTGCGAATCTCGAGATCGGCGGGCGCGTCGTGTTCGACGTCGAGCGAGGCGGGCGACCGCTGCAGCTCGCGACCGCTGTCGAGGGCATGGAGATCGTCGCCGACCACGGCCAGCGGTTGCACGTGGTCTGGCAGCTCAGTGCGCTCTTGCTTGTGGGGACCGCGCTGTTGATCGCCTTCACGCGCCCCCACGACACGCGTGCCCGGCTCGGCGCACTGGCACTGGCCACGTTGTCGGTGAGCCTGTACTTCATCAACGTTCCGCGCGGCTATGCGGCAATCTGGAGGGATCTGCCAGTAGCAGCGGGAGCGCTGCTGTGGATCCCCAACCTGTGTGTTCACCTGGTCGGACCGATCGTCCTGACCTTCTTCGCCAGCTTTCCGCGGCCGCTGGTTCGTGCGCGCTGGCTCTGGGGCCTGATCTGGCTGCCGGCGTTGCTGTTCGTCCCGGTTCTCGCCCGCGACGCCTACCACATCGTGTACCAGCCAGGGCAGGACTTCGGCAGTCTGTCCGGCTCGACGTTGCTCGGCGGGCTGGCGCTGTTCGGGCTGTACGGCCTGGCCTCGGTGGCGGCCCTCGCTGTCAATTACGGCCGCCTCACTGACCTCACCGAGCGGCGGCGCCTGCGTGTCCTGCTGCTGGGCGGCGCGTTGGCGACACTTCCCAGCCTCGTGAGGTTCCTCGTCTGGTTCGCCGCGCCGCAGTCCAGCGTCTCGCGTTGGCTCGACACACCCTTCAGCGACTACCTGCTGGCCCTGCTCTTCGTGCTGCTCCCTGTGTGCTTCGCCTACTCGATCCTGCGCCACCGGCTGTTCGATATTCGCGTCATCGTGCGCCAGGGCCTGCAGTACGCGATGGCCAGGGGCGTGCTGGTGTCGGTGGTCCCGCTGCTCGCGCTGATGCTGGTGGGGGACCTGCTGCTGCACGGGGACGAGCCGCTGCTGGTCATCATGCAGGCTCGAGGCTGGGTCTACGCGGGGCTTGGTCTGGTGACGCTGCTCGCGCACTCGCAGCGCCATCGTTGGACAGATGCGCTCGATCGGCGCTTCTTCCGCGAGCATTACGATGCCCGCCGCCTGTTGCTCGACGTCGCTGCGCAGACCGTCCGGGCGCGTGACTTCAACGAAGCGATACCGGCCGTGATCGATCGCATCGACGCCGCGCTGCATCCTGCACTCGTGGCCGTGATCCGGCGCCAGCGGGACGACACACTGTTCCTGGCGGAGGCTTCCTCACAGGCAGGCGCCGGCGTCGAGGTACCGCCCTTGCTGGCCGAGGGCGCGCTGGTCAGGAGGCTGCGCGGCACGGACGCGCCACTGCGCGTCGCGTCGGGCGATGCCTTCTCGCATGACCCGTCGCTGACCGACCACGACAGGGACTTCCTGACGCGATCGCGCAGCGAGCTGCTGGTGCCGATCGCGATGTCGCCGGCTCCGGATGAAGCCATATTGGCGATGGGCCCACGGCGCTCGGAGCAGCCCTACACCCGCGACGACTGCAACCTGCTTGCAGGGATCGCCGCCAACCTCGGCGTGCTCCTTGCGAGGCCACAGTCGACGCCCGAGCAGGGCCCGGATGAGTTCCAGGAATGCCCGCAATGCGGTGCCTGTCACGAGACAGGGGTGGACAGTTGTCCTGGCGATGGCGCAGGACTCGTCACGGTGCACATGCCGCGCATGCTGGCAGACCGATACCACCTCGAACGGCGGCTCGGACGCGGCGGCATGGCCTCGGTGTACGCAGCGACCGATCGGGCGCTCGGTCGCAGCGTGGCGGTCAAGGTGATTCGAGAGGATCGGCTCGACGACGCCGAGGTCGCGCAGCGATTCCGTCACGAGGCGCGTGCTGCGGCCGGCCTGTCTGGCCCGAACATCGTCATGGTGCACGACTACGGCGTCGAGGCGGGGCGGCGCGCGTTCCTGGTCATGGAGCTGTTGCATGGCGTGACACTGCGAGACGAGATCATCCGCAGCGCGCCCCTCGATGGCGCCCGCACGCTGCAGGTGTTCCGCGGGGTCTGCTCGGCCGTCGACGCCGCACACCGGAGGCGACTGATCCACCGCGACCTGAAGCCGGAGAACATCTTCCTCGCCCGCACGGAAGGGCGACGAGGTCGTGAAGGTCCTCGACTTCGGCATCGCGAAGTTCCTGTCAGGAGACGACGCGGCCGATTCCGCGGCGATGGGCGAGACCAGCGTCGGGTTACTGGTCGGCACGCCGAACTACATTTCGCCCGAACAACTGCTGGGCGAGCGGTCGGATGTGCAGTCGGACCTCTGGGCGCTGGCCGTGACGGCCTACGAGTGCCTGACAGGCGCGTTGCCATTTCCAACCGGCACTCGCGGCGACTGGCGGCGCGCCGTGCTGGCCGGCGCGTACACGGCACTGGAGGAGCACCTCTCGGACCCACCGGTGCGCTGGCGCACGTTCTTTGCTGACTGCCTCTCGGTGGACCGGGCGCGCCGGCCGGGCACGGCCGTGGATTTCATGACCCGGCTCGAGCGAGCCCTCGGCCGCTGAAGCAGGCCACGCGTCGCCCGCAGCCCGGCCCGGTCGCTCAGCGGTCGGGCTGAAACCGCCACATGCCGACTCGCAGCTGAAACTGGCCGGCTACCATCTCGCCCCGCGAATTCCAGGACAGGGAGAAGAAGTCGCCGTCGCGGGGAAGCGCAACCGGTACAAGGGCTCCGGTGCCCGGGTCGATCACGGCGGGGATGAAGAACCACGAGTCGTTGACGGCCATCGTCGCGGCAATCGCGCCATCCTCTCTCACGGCGTGCGGCCCCAGCGCGCTCGGCGAAGCGAGGCCACCTCGGCCGTGAGACACGATCGGCGTGACCTCGCCGCCGGTCGCGGGCATCCGTCCCAGTTGCGCACCGGCGCCGTCGGCGGAGAACACCTGCACGACCAGGTCGCCGCGCCGTCGGTCGTAGGCCACGGCCTCGCCCTCGCCCAGTCGGGTCGGGGCGCCACCTTCCGGCGACACGGACCAGATGACACCCGAACTCGAGTAGAACAACCGATCGCCGGCCGGCGACGCCGTGAGACCGCCGATCTCCGCAGGCGCCTCCACCCGCAGGCGCTGGACAATCCTGCCGTCCCTGACCGACGCCAGCCCGATCGATTGTTCCGGCGGCACGCCGAGGACGAAGGCCACCCGGTCCGGCCCGGCCATTCCTCCCTCGCCAAGCTTCGAAAGGACCGTGTAGGGGCCGAGTGACCGCCCGATCATCGCCCGGCATGCTCCGGCGTGCTGACGAGCACGCCAACCGAGATCACCCGGCCCTTCGAAGCGGACGTCATGGGAGCGATCTCAGCGCAGTTCCCGGATCCTGATGTTGCGGTACCAGCACTCGTCCTGGTGATAGGTCAGCATGATGTGTCCGTCGATCTTCTCGCCGAACCCGGGCTCGTTCTTGAACTTGCTGGCGGCGATCCCTGCCGTCACCGGCGGGCTGCCGAGTTCATACGTCAGCACGTGCTGACGGTTCAGCCAGTGCTCGACGCGGGTGCCCCGCACGATGATGCGCGACGTATTCCATTCGCCGGCGGGGCGCGCGGCCGTGCCGATCGTGGCGGCCAGGACATCGTAGAAGCCGGCCGTGTGCTGCAGCGGCGTCAGCGCGGCCGGGTAGCCCGTGTCGTCGATCATCTGGTACTCGTGGCCGGGCGCCCGCGGGCGCTCTTCGGTGACGAAGTACTTCACCCCGTTGTTGCCGCCCGGCCCGACGCGCCATTCCCATTCGAGCTCGAAGTCATGGAACGTCCGGCGCGTGATGAGCTCGCTTCCCTTCACCTTCGGCACCGTCTTCAGCAGGCCGTCCTTGACCTCCCAGCCGGCCTCCGGCAGCCCCTCGCGGCGGTAGCCGCGCCAGGCGTCGAGCGAGCCGCCGTCGAACAGCGTTTGCCAGCCGGCCTCGCCCGACGGGGCGGCCGGCTGTGGCGTGGATGGGGCGGCGCCGGGCGAGAGGGCGACGAGGGCGGCGAGCGTCAACGACAGCGCATGCGACATGCACGCAGCATACGTCAGTCCGCGTGCCGGAGAGCCTCCCGGCGGTCACCGCCTCCGGCGGAGGCCCTCCTCGATCGGCAGCACTCACGGGTTCGGACGCATGCCGCCGCAGGGCGATGACGTCGTCATCGAGCGCTCCGCACCGTGCGATGGCGCCGAGACACCGTCACCAGGTCCGACAGCAGCGCGTACGCGGTGGCCTCGAGCCCGCCGTCGCGCTGCGTGACGACGATCCGGCCGAGAGGCCACGTGTCGAACTCGATGGCGTTGGCCTGGCCGTCGAGCATCGCGAGCGGGTCATCGGGCGCCAGTTCCTCGAGCTGCACGCGCACGGACACGTCGGCACCGCGTCTGCTGCCCGTCGCCACGAGCTTCAGCCTGCGGCCCCGCTCACGCGCCGCGATGGCGCGCGGGCCGGTCTCCGGCACGATGCCCTCGCGGTCCACGTTCTGCGGCGTCATGTCCGCGTCGAGCAGCACGTTGGCCAGCGCCGCTGCCTTGGCGGCGGCGTCCCAGCCCTCGACGTCGAGCGACGCGTCGGCCTCCGCTATCCCTGCGGCCTGCATGCGCGCGAGTGCGTCGCCGAACGCCTCGCCCCGCTCCATCGCCGTGAGGATGAAGTTCGTGGTGCTGTTGACGACGCCGCGGAATCCGCGGAGAGTGACGACCGGCATCGTCTCGCGTACGAGGTTGAAGATCGGGATGCCGTCCATCACGGCGCCCTCGAACAGCAAGGACCGTCCGGCGGCCCGCGCCTCGGCAGCCAGCGCGCGATGCGCGAAGGCGACCGGACCCTTGTTGGCGCTGATCACATGCGCGCCGCCTGCCAGCGCTGCTCGCACGTGTGAGGTCGCCGGCTCACCGGCCACGATGTCGAGGGTCGTCGTCTCCACGACGACCGGCGTGAGCGCCGGCACGGCGCGCAGGGCAGTCAGTGCCTCCGCGATGAACTCGACCGACGACGCGCGCGGGTCGTCCGGGATCGCGAGCAGGTCGTCGATGCGCGCTGCGTCGAGGCCGCGGCCGTCGAAGACGCGTCCATGACGGCGCGTCGCCGCCCCGACGACGACCGGATACACGTCGAGAGAAGCCAGCGCCTCTCTCGACTCGTCGAGCAGCCGGACGAAGCGGCGCGCCACGTTGCCGTATCCGACGAGGAGCAGGGCCGGGGTCATCGCGGCTACCGGCGTGCTTCCCGCACGAGGTGGCCAATCTCCGGCAGCACGAGCGTCTCCATCGCGAGACGCACCGCCGCCACCGACCCCGGCAACGCGATGACGACGCGGCACTGCGGGACGCCGGCGCAGGCGCGGCTCAGTATCGCGGCCGGACCGATCTCCTGGTGGCTCAGCATGCGGAACAGCTCGCCGAAGCCGGGCAGGGGCGTGTCGAGCACCTGCATGAACGCACCGGTCGGCGAGACCGCGCGATGTTCCACACGCGACATCGCACCATTATCGTGCCGACACGCGTGTCTTCAACTCCTCGAGCCAGTTCTGCACGAGGATCATCTCGTCAGCCGCGACCGGCGGACGTTCCTTCGGCTGCACCATCAGGAACCGGCGCCCGTCGGCCGTGACGTCGTAGGACCGGATGCCCGCCGTCGCGCCGAACGCCTGCGTCGTGGTGTAGAACAGCTCCCGCCCGTCACGCGACCAGGCCGGTGCCGTTCCTCCGTCTACCGACACCTGCTGGCGCGGGCCAGGCCCGGGATACGGTTGGACGTACACCTCGCTGCGATTCGACTCGTTCGATGCAAACGCCAGCCAGCGGCCGTCGGGCGACACGTCGGGATACGCCTCGGCGAACCGGCTCCGAACGAGCGGGCGCGGCTGGCGTTCGCCGGACGCGGGCAGCAGCATGATGTCGGTCGCCGTGTCCGGACTCGATTCGACGAACACCAGCGCCTGATCGCTCGGCGACCACGCGGCCGCGAACTGAAGGTGAGGACTCTGAATCAGTCGAACCGCGGGCCCGCTGCCATCCGCAGGCCTGACGTGGAGATTCTCGTTTCCGCCCACCGTCGACCCGTACGTGACGCTCGTGCCGTCCAGTGTCCAGATGGCACGGGCGTTCCTCGCCTCGGACGTCAGCCGCATCAGCGTGCCGCGAGACAGGTCGCCGACCCAGATGGTCCGATCTCCCTGCGTCCAGACGACGACACGCTGAACTGGCCAGCGCCCGTGTCGAACACCTCTGATGGGGTGTTTGCCGCCTGCATCACGTCGGCAATGAGCGCGACCGCGCCGCCAGTCGACTCCAGTCGCTCGAGATCGAACGGCATCGCCATCAGCACACCTCGGCGGAGATAGACGAGATGACCGGAGGGCAGGTAGCGTGCATCAGCGGCGCGTTCGACGAGCACCTTGCGTTCCTTCGTCGCCAGTGACTGAGCGACGATCTCCGTGTCCTCCCACGTGGGAAGCGGTGTGTGGGTCACCGTGAAGATCACCCTCCGATCGCCGGGGAGGACCTGCGGCAGCAGGTACTTGAGTTCGCCCCTTCCGGTGTCGGGCGCGACGATGAGCTCGGGCGACCCGCCTTCGGCCGCGACCCGCCACAGACCCTCGTGCCCCCGGGAGAAGACGATCGAGTCGTTCGTGCCCCAGCTCCCGCCGATCATCGACGGCGTTTCGCAGATCGTCGTCGCCGGGCCCTTGCCGTCCGACGGCGTCTTCTTCAACGCGCCGTCGCTCCAGAAGGCCACCCAGCGTCCATCCGGCGAGAAGAATGGGCTGCTGGCGCCTTCGGTGCCGGCCATCGCGGTCGCGGAGAGCTGATCGATGGCCCTCAGGTACATGTGCTGCCGACCGCCCTGGCGCGCGCTGAAGACCACGGTCCGGCCATCAGGCGACCACGCCATCGCCTGCGAGTCGAACGGCCGGGCGTTGAGATCGAGGTTGAAATCGAACAGCAACCCGGGGCCACCATCGGTCGGACTCTCGAAGTGCAGCGGGAAGACGCGGTAGGCGGCGCCGTCGGTGGGACCGAACGAGGGCAGGGCCGAGGCCGTGCCGGCCCTACCGGCTCAGGTGGATTTGGATTCGCTCGCCAGCCACCAACTGGCGCCTGAGCGGCGACACGCCTCGTCCCTCGACCTTCAGCCACTCGACGGCGATGCTGCCCTCGTGGACGATCAGAGTCAGGTTCAGGTCGCGCAGGTTCGGTCCCTGCCTGGCGAGGTTCATCTCGCCGCACGCGCGGCCGGTGGACCACGGGAACCGCCCAGGACGCGCCGCGATCTCGATCGTCTTCGTGACGGCGGAGTAGTGGAAGCCCGTGAGCGCGAGAACGGCGGCCCAGCTCGCCATCGCGCGGGCGTAGTGGTGGCCGCACTCGGCCTCGTCGAACGGGTTGCGCTGCTGTCCGTCGTAGCGCGCGCGGATCATGCTGATGCAGCGCAGTCCCTCGGCCTCGAGCCCTTCGTAGAGCATCCCGACGGCCGCCGTGTACTCGAAGCCCGTCATCACCTCGGTGAAGTAGGGGAACGGGTTCTCCGGACGGCCCTTGCGGATAGCTCGCCATCAGCAGCGCCGCGTCGTCGGCCAGCGCGAAGGTGCGCATGTTGTTGAAGTGCGCGTGCATGTCGGTGCGCAAGTTGTACTTCAGGATGCTCTGCAGCGTCGTCTTCGCGTGCGCGGGGTCGACCAGGTACCCCAGGCCGCAGACGTGCGCCATGAACTGCCCGACGAGCTGGTCGACCAGGCAGCCCGCGGCGAGCTGGAACTCCGGCCGCGTCGGGTCCTTCGCGCCCATGCCGACGAGCAGGCTCGGCGCCACTGCCGACGCGCTCGCGGGCGGCTGCACGTGGTGCTCGTAGTACTCGCCGTTGAACAGGTGCGCGTCGATCCAGGCGCGGCCGCGCTCGAACAGCCCGCGGCAGGTGCGGCGAAGTCCGCCTCGCCCACGTGCCGGGCCATCTCCTCGGCGGCGCGCAGCGCGCCGAGGTACCACAGGCCCATCTGCGGGTTCGGGCCGTAGTACTCCACGTCCATCGTGTTGTGCTGGCAGCCCTCCATCACGCCGTCGCGGTCGGCGTCCCAGCCGCCGGGGATCCAGCAGAACTCCAGCGACGCGGCGGATGGCCGGCCAGAGCCGCCGCAGGTCCGCGTCGTCGCCGGAGAGCTGCCAGTCGCGGTAGAGCTTCATGATGCAGCCCATCTGCCCGTCGGCCGCGGCCTTGCCGAAGTTCCGGCCGCGCGACGAGCGGCAGGTGGACGCGGAAGCTCATCATCCCGTTGTCGTCGGTGGCGTGCGCGAACTCCACCTCGCGCATCGACCGGGCGAGATCGCCGAACAGGAACGCCGTCGCCTGCTCGTAGTTCCACACGTGCGTGCACGAGCCGTGGCAGCAGCCCTGCGTGTCGGCGCAGCCCTCCCAGCCGAAGAGCGTGCCGTCGGGCGTGCGGAAGCACGTCTGCGTGCGCAGCGTGCTCACGTTGAACAGCGCGGCCTCCTTCACCTGGGCGGGCAGGTCGCTGCCGCACACGCTGTTGACGAACTGCGCCGTGCGCGAGCGCAGGTCGTCGAGGCGCGGCGTCTCACGCTGCAGCACGTCCCAGGCGTCGGCGTACTGGGTCGTGTAGTAGTTGCCGATCCTGTCGTCGCCGGAGGGAGGCGTCTGCGCCGGCGTCCACGTGTAGCGGTTGGGGAAGTGCCACGCGAGCAGGAAGGTCACCTCGCGAGTCGCTCCCGCTGGCACGTCGAGCCTCACGGCGAGAGAGGCGACGGGTGTGTCCACCTTCGGGTCTCCCTCACGCGCGTCGAGCATGCCGTCGGCGGAGAAGTCGTCCCAGAAGTCGAGCAGCGGCACGCCCCACCGCGGCGGCACCCACGAGAGCCGGCGCGAGACGCCGGATGTCGCCCTCGTCGCCAGGGCCATGGTGCCGAAGGCCTCGTGCAGAGGGTCCACACCGGCCGACGACATGAACACGCCCGCGAGCCCCGACCCGTCGCGCGCCACGTTGCGGTTCTGCTTCGCGCCCACGTACTGCCGGTCGCCCTTCCAGTCCTTCGTCGTCTGTGACCCGTCGACGCCGATGAAGTTCGGCAGCGTCGCGCACACGGCAGCAGTCACAGGCGCGTCCGTCGTGTTGCGCAACTCCACGGTGATCGAGACCAGCGGCAGGCCGCTGGCGTCCGCATCGGCGGGCACGAGCGGGTTGAATGCCTTGATGTGGATCTCCAGCGGCACGTCGGGATCGGTCAGCACCACGCGCCCGAACGGGTACGCGGTGGCGAACGTGGCGTGGCGGAAGCGCGGCAGGTTGAGATTCGGCCCGGGTGCGCCGTGGCTGCCCTCGTAGTCGTCGGCGTCCACGGGGCCTTCGAGCAGGCGGCAGACGGGCGTCGCGTCACCACGTTTCGCGAAGATCGAAAGGAACGGCGCGGCGCCAGCGAACACGGGCACGAAGCCCTTGCCCGGACGGTTCATCACTTCCCAGTCGCGGAGATCGCCGCGCCCCCCGAGCGACATCGTGCCCGTGCCGATGCCGCCGAGCGGCAGCGCGATGCGCGCGAGGTGCTCCCTGTCGTAGACGCGCAGTGACGGCCATGTGGTGTCGCCCGTCAGCTGCGAGGAATCCGGTGGCGTCAGCAGCGACCGCTGGGCCTGCGCCTCACCTGCAGCCGCGTCGGCCCGGGCCTCTCCGGCCGCCGCCCCCGACAGGCCGAGTCCCACCAGCCGCACGAAATCACGTCGATCGACCTTCGGTGTGCACTCGCCGCCCGGACAACAGTCGCCTGCCATGCCTGTCCTCCTGTTTCCTACCTTCCTACCCTCCTGCCTTCCTCTTCAGAACGCCAACCACCACTGCAGCGAGAGCAGGTTGTCGCGAGGGTCGTCGCGGTCGACCGTGCTGTTGATCATGTACTCGCCGCGGATCTCCGAACTCCGTCCCAGCCGATAGCCCGCGCCGATCTGCCACCGCCGCCTGTCGTAGTCCCAGCGATCGGGCCGGCCGTTCGATCGCTGCAGGTCGCGGAAGTGGATCGCGTTGTAGCGGGCCGCCAAAAACACACCGGCTGCCACGCGCACCTGGCCTTCCAGGTAGTACGACACGTCCCGCGGATCGCCCGGGGCGCGAAACACCTCCCAGCGGTTCAGGAGCAGTTCGCCACGGATGTCCACGTGCCCGCGCGAGTACGTGGCGTCCACACCGTACGCCTCCTGGTCCTGGCGAGGCACCCGTGTGCCCGTGACGGGATCCACGACGCCAGGCCTCATGTAGGGTCCGTTGGTGTAGGACACGCCCACCTGCATCGCCGGCGACACCCTGTATCGCACCTGACCCACGGCAGACCGCCCCGCGGGCGCATCGCCATCGATCGTGTCCCAGTCGTCCGGATGCGCCGACGGCGCCGTCGTCGTCAGTCCGCCTGTTGCCGAGAAGGGGCCCGCGCCTCCACTCACCGTCACCCCGACCGGATAGGGCACAGCCCAGACGATCGGAAGGCCCGCGGCCCTGAAAGGCAAACGGTCCTTCCATGTGAAGACGCCATCTGGCGCGCCAGGCACCTCGGTGGCCGACATGACCGTGCGATGGTCGTACGCCAGCGGCGGACGGATGAAGGGATCGGCGCTCGTGTGCGCGCGGCCCGGATAGCCCCCGAAGGGCGCGACGAACTTGCCGCCCTGCACGTGGAAATTCCTGCCTGGCACGGGTGTGACGCGCACGAACGCCTGCTGCACGTGGCCCATGATCGGGCCGCTCCGGGCCGGCTGCCCGCGGTCCACGCGGAGTTCCGTCGAGGCGAAGAAGCGCCGGCCGATGAACAGGTCGACGAAGAGGCTGGCCCTCCCGGCGACGAACGGACTCGTGTCCTCGAGATGCCACGCCGGCGCGTCCTGCGGGAAGAACCCGTCGATTTCCACGCGCACGCTGGGCTTCACCTGCACGAATCCGTCGGGCGACACGTACCGCACGCCCATCTCCTCGAGCGTGGGCAGGTCGAATCCCTGCGCGTACGCTGTCGCTGGCGCAAGGACGCACAGCGCCGCCAGCACGATCCGCATCATGTACGGTCCTCCTGCGCAACCGACACGAGGCCGGTCACCAGATACGGCGTGATCGCGGCCGAGAAGCCCTTGCTCACGCGCGGCGGCTGTTGCGTCGCGTCGACGAAGGCCGCAACGTGGGCGTAGGTCTGCTCCCCAATCAGCACGTCGCCGGCGCCCGCCTCCGAGCACAGGCGGTTGGCGGCATTGACCGACGCGCCGAGGACCGTGTAGTTGAGGCGACGCGATGAACCCATGTTGCCCGCGACGGCCGGGCCGGTGTTGACCCCGATGCCGATCTCGAACCGGGCCTCGCCCCGGTCCTCGCGCTGACGGCCGAGGTCCCTCGTCACGTCCCTCAGGCGGATCGCGGCGCGCACGGCGTGGAGGGCGTGGTCGGCGTCCCTGAGCGGCGCGCCCCAGACGGCCATGACCTGGTCGCCGACGTACTTGTCCACGATCCCGCCTTCCTCGGCGATGATCGCGGCCGCGAGTTCGAGCCACTCGTTCAGCATGCCAATCACGCGCTGCGGCTCATGGTGCTCCGTGATCGTCGTGAACGCACGGATGTCGGCAAACATCGTCGTCACCTCGCGTGTCTCGCCTCCGAGCTGGAGGTCGCCCTTGAGCAGCTCCTCGGCAACGTCGGGCGACACCACCTTGTCGAGCACGCTGCGATAGCGTTCCTTGAGCAGCAGCCCCTGCGTCATCTGGTTGAACGCGCCGGCCAGCGTGCCGAGTTCGTCCTTGTGCGGCACTTCCACCGTGAAGTCGAAGTCCCCGCGCCTCACGCGTTCGGTTGCGCCGACGAGCGTGCGGATCGGCGCGGTGAGCTGCGTGGACAGCACACCGCCCAGCAGCAAGGCCAGGATCAGCGCGCCAGCGCCCGCGAGCAGCTCGACGCGACGGATGCGCTCGAATGGCGCCACCACGTCGGCCAGCGGCACCGCGATCACCGCCGCGACGCGCTCGTTCGCGGCCAGCGGACTCGACACCAGCGCGAGACGACGGCCGTCGATCGTCACGTAGCGGGGCTCGTCGGCACGCGCCGCGTCAATCATGCCGGCCGACAATGCGCCCTCGCGCGCCCCGCCGCTCGCCGCGAGACACCGCGCCGCCGCGAAGCACACTTCGGCGTCCACGATCGCGCTCAGTCGCGACGCCACGTCGTCGTCCACCGCAAAGCCGATCGTCAGGCTCCCGACGGGCTCGTCGAAGAGCGTCAGCCGGTGCCCCAGGACGAGGAACAGGCGGTCGCCGAGGAGACGATAGCCCGAGGCCGCGCCCTCAGGGCTCGTCGTCGCCTTCGCAAACAGGTCGTCGGGCGCCTCGTCGTCGATGCGGGCGCCGTCGAGCAGCGTGAGGACGCCGCGTCCCCGGCTGTCGTTGAAGCGGACGAGACCCTGGCGCAGTTCGGCGAGCTCGAGTTCGTACTTCACTTGATCGGCGAAGTCCGTGGAGTCCCCGCCGTTCACGGCCGAGTCGAGCGCCGCCACGATGCGGATGGAGCTGCTGAGGCGCAGTACGAGCCGCTCCAGTTCGGTGCGGCGGAGACGTTGGACCTCGGCCAGCGCGCGACGCGTCTGCTCGGCGCGGTGCCGCACGGTCCAGTCCACCTGGCGCTGCGTCTGGACGCCGACGACAAGGAGGCCCGCAAGGCCGAGCAGCCCGACGCTGCCGACCAGCGCGGCCAGCAGTCGAACACGGAAGCTCACGTCACGGAGCGGCCATCGGCGCCTGGTGGCGGTCGAGGACGGCCGTGCCCCGCGGGTCACGGCGAGAGCGTGACGCTGGCGACGCCACCCTCGGGGATGGTCACCTCGGCCTCGGTGCGCCGCTCGAACGTCTCGAGCACCACGCGGTAGCGCCCTGCCGGCACCTCGTCGAACCGGAAGGGACCGCTCTCCGTGACGATGGCGTAGTGAGGGTTTTCGACGACGAGGACGCCGGCGCGCATCCACTTGTGGACCTCGCACATCACCTTCACGTAGCCGGGCTTGTCGAACGTCACGTACTTGAACTCGCCGCGCGGATACCGCCCGAGGTCGAAGCGCTTCGGGCGCGAGTACGAGAACACGTTGTGGAAGAGCGGGTCGCCGTTGGGGAACTTCACCGTCGCGCCCACCGGCACGACGAGCAGCGTCGGGCGGAACGCCTCGCCCCGCTGTGCGAGGTCGAGTGGTCCTGACGGTCGGGCCGCGGCCGCACCGGGGACGGGACCCGCGATGTAGACGACGGCAGGCACGTCCTGCACCTCACGAGCCTCGCCTGTCGACGACACGTACCTGTCGCCCGTCCGCGCGGCCCTGCGGGTGGGTAGCGTGACGACGCCTTCGATGCGACCCGTCGCCGCTCGCCCGAGGACGCGCGGGTCCGCCGCCTCGTCGAGCGGAGGAGCGCCGGACGCGGAGACGATCGGCAACGCAATCGCCACCGCGCACAGCACGGACCAGGGCCGGATCGTACGCCTTCGAGCACCAACGTCTCGGGGACTCATTGACGGGCGCATGCTAACAGACGCCGCGGGGCGGAAGGGGGCACCTTCGGGAGCTGTCGCGCCGCGGCCATGACGGTGCGAGGGCCCACAGGCCACAGGCAACGGAAGGCGTGCGAGTGCGCAGCCGCCGGTGGGGAGGGAGGGCACACGTGGTTGTGGTAGACTTCGAATTCTGTGTGCGTGCGGCCCGGCCTCACCGGGCACCGCTCACGAGCCCTTGCGCGCCCTTAGCTCAGCTGGATAGAGCGTCTGGCTACGAACCAGGAGGTCGCACGTTCGAATCGTGCAGGGCGCACCAATCTCACTTCGTTCGATTGTCGCGCCCTGCACGCGTTCAGCCGGCGTCGTCTCGCTGCGCTCGACGCCTGCCGGTCGAATCATCGGTGAGGCGCACCAGGTCCTCACGTCGCTCGTCGCGCCTCGACTCCACTCCTCTCGCACACCGCGACACGTCGCCTCGTCATCGGAGCGCTTGCAGCACCCGATCCATCGCCACACCAAGCGGCATCCCCGGCCGCTGCACGTTCCATCCGGTGTAGACGACGATGAGATCGTGCTCCGGGAAGATGAGCGGCCGCTGCCCGCCGAAGCCGGAGCCCGCCCACGCGAGGTGCGTCCCGCCTTCACCGTACGGATGGAGCCACCACTTGTAGCCGTACTTCGCGGTCGCCGACACCGTGACCGCCGGCGTGACCGAGGCCTGCACCCAGGCCGGGTCGATCAGCGTGCGACCGTCCCACTGGCCATTCTTCAGGAACAGGTACGCGATCCTGGCGAGATCGCGCGGGTGCAGGTAGAGGCCGCCCTCCGCGTCGATGAGACCCATCGCCGTGCGCTTCCAGTAGAAGCGTTCGATCCCGAGCGGTGTGAAGAGGTGCCGGTGGGCGTACTCCTCGATGTCCACGCCGGTCGCCTTGCGGAAGATGTGCGCGAGGATGACGGTGGCGCCACTGTTGTAATTGAAGACGGTGCCAGGCTCGGCGACCATCGGGTGGTCGATGGCGACCTGCAGCCAGTCGAAGCTCGCCTCCATCACCGCCGTGGTGTTCTTCGGATCGTTGAACGGCAGGTCCTCCCGCCAGTCCTGTCCTGCCGTCATCGTCAGCAGGTGCCGGATGGTCATCCGCCGCTTGCGATCGTCGAGGTTCTTCACCCGCGATTCGTCGAAAAACGTCAGGACGGGGGTGTCGAGGTCCGGGAATTCCTTCCGCGTGACGGCGACGCCGACGATCACCGACGTGATCGTCTTGGTCACCGACTGCATCGTGTGGAGGTCGCCGCGGCGGTAGTACGGATGCCACCACGGATTGAAGTAGTTGAAGGGTCCGGTCGGATCGGTCGCGTTCAGGCCGCCGGGCTTCTTCGCGTCGTCGCCGTAGATGGTGTCGTAGTCGTGACGGTAGGTGCGCTCGAACGCCACCTGTCCCCGGCGGATCACCAGCACGCTGTCGATCAGCCCGTACCTGCCGTCGGCGATCTCGGCATCGAAGGCGGCGAGCGCCGTGCTGTCCAGGCCGACGGCCTCGGGCGTGGCAGACGGCCAGTCCTTCGTCGGCCAGGAGGTCTGCGACGCCAACGTGCCGGTCAGCAGCAGGTTGAGGGACAGGACGACGAGGGCGACCCGGCGTGCCATAGGCGGAGAGTCTAACCCGCAGGCTGCGAGCCTGCGGGAGGGGGAAGGCCTGCCCCGCTTCGTCGAGCACGCGTTCCGCACATTCCTCCAGTGTGGCTGGCTCGCCGGCGGCCTCGCCCGGTTCAGGTGCGGCGACTGCGGCCTGGACCGGCTGGTCCCATTTTCCTGCAAGGGCAGGGCGCTGTGTCCCAGCTGTGGCGGGCGGCCTATGGCCGAACGCGCCGCTCATCTGGTCGATCGTGTGTTCCCTGACGTGCCGGTTCGGCAGTGGGTGCTCAGTCTCCCGTACCGCGTGCGGTATCAGCTGGTGTGGGATCACGACCTTACGCCCTCGTCTTGGACGGCGTGTTCGCGCGCGACGACGCGGGTGCGCTCCGGTTTCACCCCACGCCTGACCTGACGACGCTGGACGTGGAGGAGGTATTGGCGACAGTGGAGCCCGTGATCGCGCGGCGGCCTGCGCGACGGGACGCCGGCGTCGATCACGGCGGCGATCGCCGAGTGTCATGCCGCCGCCGGCCACCGCTACATCGTCGGCGCCGGGTGCGAGGTGCCGCGGGGAACGCCGCCGAGAACCTGCTCGCGCTCACGCAGTACGCGCACTCCGTTCGCCGTGAACGAAGGAGCTTCGGTGCGCGTGGTCTGCCGCGCGGGGTATGTCCCGACACGTGGAACCTCTCGCATCCCGACCTCGAGGAGGAGGGGAACGATGGTCAGCCCGCCGAGGCGTTGCAGGTCGACCATGCGATCAGGGGCGTGGTCGTCCCCGAGGGCCGGCATCGCATCGAGTGGGATTACCGGCCCGCGAGCCTCCGATGGGGCCTCTACGCCAGCCGGTCGTTCCCCGACCAGGGCGATGACCTCCCCCTTGGCACGGTCAACGAGTTCAACGCTGCCGTGCTGATTCCTGAGCTACGGTCGGCACGCACGATCCTCGAGGTGATCACCTATCCGGGTGAGCCGCACTCAGCCCCGCCTTGCAGGCCAGCGCACTGTGCCTCGCGCGACGTCCATCGGCCATGACTCCGTGAAGTAAGCTACGTGGACCGCCGTCCGGCCCAATGGAACTGAAGCCAGGTGCGAAAATCGGTCCGTATGAAATCCTCTCTCGCATCGGTGAGGGCGGGATGGGGCAGGTCTGGAAAGCCCGCGATGCGCGGCTCGACCGCATCGTCGCCCTCAAGACCTCCGCCGCGGCGTTCAGTCAAAGATTCGAGGGCGAGGCCCGCGCCGTAGCCGCCCTCAACCATCCCCATATCTGCACGCTCTACGACGTGGGTCCGGACTACCTCGTCATGGAGTACGTCGAAGGCACGCAACTCAGAGGCCCGCTGCCGCTCAGCCAGGCCCTGACCTATGCGATCCAGCTCGCCGAGGCTCTCGAAGCCGCCCACCGCAAAGCCATCACGCATCGCGATCTGAAGCCAGCCAACATTCTCGTCGCGAAGTCCGGCGTGAAGGTGCTCGATTTCGGCCTCGCGAAAATGGACAAGCCGGACGGGCTCTCCCTGTCCGGGGACACCGAGACGCTCACCCGAGCCCTGACACAGGAAGGTGCAATCGTCGGGACCCTGCAATATATGGCGCCCGAGCAGCTGCGGGGCGAGGCCATCGACACCCGCGCGGATATCTTTTCGTTCGGCTGCGTGCTGTACGAAATGCTCACCGGCAAGCCCGCGTTCCCCGGCTCGAACGCCGCCAGCCTGAGCGCCGCCATACTCGAGCGCCCCGCGCCGACAGTGGGCGAGGTGGCGCCCGCTGCGCTCGACTGGGTGCTGAGACGATGCCTGGCCAAGGACCGCGAGGATCGGTGGCAAACGGCACGGGACCTGCGGGCCGAACTGGAGCGCATCGCCCACGGGGGAGGGGAAACCGCCGCACCAGCGGTGGTGCCCCCGTCCAAAGCAGCCAAACTGCCCTGGCTGGCAGCCGCGGCCGGACTCGCCATCGCCGCGACGATCGGTATTCTCTGGCTTCGCCAGCCCAAACCCGCGCCGCCGCAACTGATCTCGCTCGACCTTCAGGTGCCGGAGGACGTGCAGTTCGGGAACTACATCGCGATCTCACCCGATGGCCGCACCGTCGCGTTTCTCGCAAGCGGAGGCGGAGACGGGCGCCTCCGTTTGTGGGTCCGTCCGCTGGATGCGCCGAACGCGCGAGCCCTGGCGGGGACCGAGGGCGCCAACGCGAACAATGTGCTGGTCTGGTCGCCAGACAGCAGGATCATCGCATTTCAGTCCAGCTCCGCCGCGTTATTGCGAAAGATCGACATCAATGGCGGGCCAGTCCAGTCGGTTTGCGAATTCAACGCGGCTCTCCTTGGTGGCTTCTTCACGCCGGACAACCGGATCGTCTTTGGCACGCCTGCGCGAGACGGCATTCAGGAATGCCCGGCCGGCGGCGGCGCGGCCCGCTCCATCACGGCCCTTCAACGAGGCGGTAATGAGACCTGGCACGCGCTTCCCTCCCTGTTGCCGGACAGGCGCCAATTCCTGTTCAGCAAATTCGCCGGAGCCGAAAGCGGCATTTATGTCGGATCTCTGGATGCACGGCCCGAAGAGCAGCCCGGCAAGCGGGTGCTTCCCAATTCGATGGCCGCCCTCTGGGTAGCCGATTCTCCCGCCGGCAACCAGGGCCACATCCTCTTCTCCCGCGCTGGCACGTTGATGGCGCAGCGCTTCGACGGGGAAAAACTGGAACTGTCGGGCGAGGCGATCCCCCTGGCAGAGGACCTTCTTGGCCCGTTCTCCTTCTCCGCATCCACCGATGGCAAGCTGGCCTACCTCACCTCCGCCGGGAGAGCGCAGCTCACCTGGGTCGACCGGCAGGGTAAGACGCTGGGTACCCTGGGCGGCGGCGGCCGCGGGATTGACGGCCTGGAAATCTCGCCGAATGGCGGCCGCCTGGCCGTATCCCGCAGAGACCCGGATACGGGCCAGGGCATCTGGATCATGGACCTCGCTCAGGGGGCGGAGACGCGGCTGGCTGCGGGGTTCGGTTCTCCGGTTTGGTCTCCGGATGGCAAACGAATCGCGTTTTCGTCCATCCGCGATGGCGTGGTCAACCTGTACCTCCGCGCAGCCGACGGCGGCGGCAACGACGAGCTTCTGCTCAAAACCGCGGACCCAAAGCGCGCGCTTGACTGGTCGCGAGATGGCAGATTCCTTCTGTTCTCCGTCTTCGATGCGAAGACGGGCTACGACACCTGGGTTCTGCCCATGGACACAGGATCCGCGAAGCCACTTCCGTTCCTTCGCACCACCGCGGACGAGAACGGCGCACGGTTCTCCCCGGACGGACGATTCGTCGCGTACACTTCGAACGATTCGGGTCCGGCGGACGTGTTCGTGCGTCCGTTCGATCCGGCCAGCCCCGCTGCATCGGGACCGCGAGCGGGGAGAGTGAAGGTGTCGGTGAACGGCGGCGGACATCCGTTGTGGCGGGCAGACGGGAAGGAACTGCTGTACGCAAACGGTCGCGAGGTGTGGTCAGTGGAAGTGGCGACTACACCGGCCCTTCACGTCAGCGCGCCGAAGCTCCTCTTTGAACGTCCGCCGGGCACAATGACCATGACTCCGGACGGGCAGCGCTTCCTGTTCGACGTGCCCATCGGCAGGCCCACCGCGAAGGTAGTGCTCAACTGGCAGGCTGCTCTGAGGATGAAGTAGCCTGTACCTTCGCCCGGCAAAGTCGTGTCCGACGGCGGCCTCGGCTCACGCGCCGCCCACTTCGCGGTACGTGACGTCGTAACCCTTCTCGCAGACGGCACGTCGTCGTAGCGACCGACCTCCATATAGAAGCGAATTGACCCTCGAGGTGCTTCCAGGAACGCTCGGGCGCTGGCGTTCGGTTCATCCCCGCCCGACGACTCCCGGAAGGCGCCAGATTGCGTCAACACATTCCCGAAGGTGTCGGGGTGGATTAGTGCGATCTGCGCCGCCGCGCGACCGCCGGCACTGAAGCGGGTCATGCGGTGAGCCCCATCCCGCTCGAGTGGGGACCGAACAGCTCGTCGAACTGGTCGAGAGATGCGGTCGTCTCGTCTGCGAGTGAGCAGACGGCCATGGCGACTTCACCGCCGACTTCCGACCAACATCCGGCTTCGCCGACAGCACAGCAAGATGACCTTCAACGGCGACCGACTTGACGAAATCGGGGTCGATGGTGCTGACGCGCCGTGCCAGGGGGGCCGAGGTGGGGGCAGGGTCTGAGAACGGATGTTATGTTCCCGTGGCACCCAGCTAATGCTTCCTATCGTCTTCTGGAAGTTGGCCAGTACCTCGGGCGCGTCGGCCACACTACGTGCTCCGTACCACAGCGCGAACACACGGACCGAGAGCCGGCGCGACCTGGTCGAGGTCGGCGGCCGTGATGTATCGCCGCTCGGCGAGCTTGCCCTCGTCCCACCCGAACCCGCTCACCCATTCGCCAGGCTTCAGCGTCGCCACCTTTGCCGCAATGCGCTTCTTCACATCGTCCATGGACGTGATGGTGGTGTCGCTGAGGTCGACCCCGAAGAGCGAGTTAGCCTCGGAGAAATGGTTGTGGGAATCGATGAGCCCTGGAGTGACGGTGCGTCCAGCCAGGTCCACAATCTGGGTGGCCGATCCGACATGGGCCTTGATCTGGGCGCTGGTGCCGACCGCGACAATGCGGCCGCCGGTGATGGCGACGGCTTCGGCGACCGACTTGTTCGGGTCCACCGTCAGCACGACGCCGTTGGTCAGCACCAGATCGGCCGGCGCCTGCGTGGTCTGCGCGCACCCGGCGGCGCCAAAGCTGAGCCCGATGCC
Source organism: uncultured Acidobacteriota bacterium (assembly GCA_963715265.1). Lineage (GTDB taxonomy): Bacteria > Acidobacteriota > Vicinamibacteria > Vicinamibacterales > Vicinamibacteraceae > Luteitalea. The sequence goes on along the minus strand of CAVQRQ010000015.1, from coordinate 7,378 downwards.
GGCCACCGCCACCGTGAGAATCGTGACTATCTGTTTCATCACTGCTCGCCATGCTCCATTCTTAAGACTTACAGGGTTCGAAGCATTACGAACCAGTTACCTAACCCCGGATGGTACTGGAGTTGGCGTGCCCGCAGTGCGCAAACCACTGCTGGCAGTGATGCGGCGTGATGACGTGGCGGGCGGCGCGGGCGACCTGACGCAGGGCGCTCGCCGTGCGCGGCGCGAAGGCGCGGATGCGCTTCTTGAGCAGCGCCCAGGCACTCTCGATCGGGTTGTAGTCGTACGAGTACGGCGGCAGGAAATGGATCCGGGCGCCCTGCGCCCGGATGATCCAGCGGACGCGCGGATCCTTGTGGGCCCGCAAGTTGTCGAGCACCACGATGTCGCCCCTGCGCAGCTGCGGCGCCAGCCGATCGCGTACCCACGCGACGAAGGAGTCGGCGGTCGCGACCGTCCACTGGGTCCCCAGGGTCACCCACCCGTGCTGATCGATCGCGCCGATCAGCGTCAGGTTCTTGCCCCAGTTCATCGGGCGCGGTTCAACGTACTCCGCCCCTTTTTGGACCCAGGCGTGCGAGCGTCCCATCGAGAGATTCGCGCCGGCTTCGTCGACGAAGATCAGTCGACCGGCGTCGACGGTGCGGCGCCACCGCCGATAGGCGGCGCGCTTCTGCTGGATGTCGGGGCGATCGATCTCACTCGGGCTCGGCCGCAATTCTTGACGACGTATCCTGCACGGCGCAGCGCCCGCCACAGGCTCGTCGGCGTGGTGTGGTGCGCGGCCGTGACGCGGCGGTTGTACTCGAAGCACAGTTCCGCGCAGGTCGCGTCGGGCGCCTCGGCGACCAGGGTGTGCAGGGTGGGCATCAGGATCGGCGAGGCCCAGCCGCCGCCCTTGGGCAGGGGCACGACGGTGCCCTCGGCGCGGAACCGAACCACCCAGCGGTTGATGGTGCGGGCGGCCACATCGAACAACGCGGCCCGCTCGTCGTACGTCCCCTCGCCGGCTTCGTACGCGCGAATCACGCGCCGGCGGAGGCTCTCGTCGTAGGGATTCGGCACTCCGAGCGTAAAGTACATCGCGGCCGACGACTCAAGTGCTCAGTGGGGCTATTTAATAGTGTTTTTGTAGATTTTGCCATCCTTCATGATGATAACGAAGTTCTTGTGCGGATCGGCAATCAGGTTAATGTCCTCCAGGGGATTCCCGTCGACCAAAAGCAGGTCGGCATAAGCGCCTTCTTTAACCACACCGTTCTCGCCGGGATAGGGATCGCGAGGCCCGGAACGCTTCATGATCCGATAGTTCTGGCTGGTCGCAATCTTCAGCACTTCCCACGGCTCGAAATAGCGGGCGAGCTTCGCCAACTGCGCCCCCTGACGCGCGGCGAGCGCGGGACTGCCCTGACTGTCAGTGCCGAACCCGAACAGCAGGTCGTATTTCTTCGCTAACGCGAAGGCTGTATCAGTTCCAGAAATCAGCAATTGGTACTTCTGTTCCTGAAACGAGCCGGCAGGGAACGGGATCGCATCCTCGTCGTTATAGAAGGGCTGCAGGCAGACCGAAGTATTCGTCTCCTTCATCAGTGTGGCGGTTTCCTCGTCAATCATCTGGCCATGCTCGACATTCCGGACACCGCCGCGGATCGCGTTCTGGATCGCCTTTGCAGAGTAGGAGTGAACCGTCACGTAGGTGCCCCAGTTCTGCGCCACTTCGACCGCCGCCGCGATTTCCTCGACGGTGTATTGCGAGACGTCCAGCGGATCCGAGGGCGAGGCGACCCCGCCGCCCCCCATCAGCTTGATGAAGGCCGCTCCCCGCATCAGGTTCTCGCGCACGCGCTGCAGGACTTGCGCCTTGCCGTCTGCGATGGCGACCGACCCCATCCTTTCCTGCGGGGTGAGATCCCTTGAATAGCTCTGAGGTATATCAATCGTTTGGCGGAAATCTGCATGGCCCGACGTTTGGGAGATCATCGACCCCGCAGCGTACATCCGGGGACCAACGTACATACCCTCGTCGATCACCGACTTCAGATCGAAGACATTGCCGCCCATGTCCCTGATCGTGGTGAAGCCCCGCAGAAGCGTCTTTTCCGCCCCATCGGCCGCCACAAGGTTCAGCTTGCCCTCACCAACCGCGAATGCGTTGCCATTGAAATTGGCCGCCATGCTGTGCCAATGGCAGTCTGTCAGGCCAGGCATGAGCGTACGCCCGCCGCCGTCGATGACCGTGCCACCCGCGACGGCCAACGGTTCAGTTGACACCGCGGTGATCTTGTTGCCCGTCACCACGACATTGGCTTTTCTGATCAGGGCTTCGTTCACGCCGTCAAAGACGTTGACGTTCGTGAACAGGATTGGCCCGGATGCGTCTTGAGCAACCGCCGGCAGGGCGACACTCACAGCGACGGCAAGCGCCGCAATCAAGTTCTTTGAGTTCAGTTTCCCCATTTGGCTTCTCCTACTCGCGTTACAGAGGGCATGTCTCGAAGAGTGCAATCGTCGCCGCGCAGGATCGCCCCTCCACGGGACTCGTCCGTCTTGCGTGTCATCGATTGGTCCATAGGTTTCTGTTGGTGGGGGCGCACCGGCAGAGGGTGCGCCCCCGAGCGGTTTACCCACCTATTGCTTCGCCACCGGAGCCAGGTAGAAATAGTCGAACAGCGAGCGGGCGATCTCGGCAATTGCCCGTTCCCTGTCCGACTCGGAGGTCTTGCTGCTGTTCGTGAACACGGCGATGGCAAACCGCCGACCGTCGGGGAGCGTGATGTAACCGACGTCGTTGGTCAAGTGGCTCCTTCTGTGATGTCAACGCGAAATAGAAATGTCCCCCTCGGTAGCGCAGTTGAAATGTCCCCTTCAAGAAGAAGGGCTGTGGGCGCTTGTGGAAAACCGGGCTGTGGTTTTCTGAATCGCCCCGGGTTTGTCGGAGGCTCCATTCAGAGAGAGACGAGCCGATGGGACGTCCAGCAAGTATTCCGCGAAGTTGCGTGAGCGCGCGGTCCGCATGGTCTTCGATCATCGCCACGAGCACCCGTCGCAGTGGGCGACGATCCGTTCCGTGGCTGAGACGCTCGGCTGCACGACCGAAGCGTTGCGCCGCTGGGTGCGCCAGGCCGAGCGCGATGGCGGGCGTCGGCCCGGCCTGAGCACGGCGGACCGAGACGCGCTCACGCGCCTGCAGCGCGAGAATGCGGAGCTGAAGCAGCGCCGAAAGCGCCAGATCCTCCGCAAGGCGTCGGCGTGTTTCGCCCAGGCGGAGCTCGACCGCCGGTCGAAGTGATGGTCGCGTTCATCGACGCGCACCGCGACGCCTTCGGGGTCGGGCGAACGGAGTCTGCGCGCAACTGCCGATCGCCCCGTCGACGTTGTACTACCTGCACAAGGCGCAGGCCGCCGAGCCGACACGGCGCAGCGCGCGAGCGCAGCGGGATGCGACGTCGCGGGACCAGATTACGCAGGTGCATCGCCGCCATCGCAGCGTCTACGGCGGCCGCAAGGTGTGGCGGCAGCTGCAGTTGGACGATGTCGCGGTCGTGCGCTGCCGTGCCAGGGGGGCCGAGGTGGGGGCAGGGTCTGAGAACGGATGTTATGTTCCCGTGGCACCAAATTAATGCTTCCAATCGTCCTCATGGACCGGCCCCCACACCGTCTTTGCGGGACACCGTCACTACACGACTGCGACAACATCTCGATCGCAAGGGCCTCGATCCCGACCTGTTCGGCGCATACGATCGCAAAGGCGCCAAGAAATGAGCCGCACGAGTTCGCGACAGCGCGTGGCCCCCGCTAAACACGAGATCAGCAGCAGATCGAAGGTTGTTGTGTGAGCGTGACCGGACGGCCGTCGCGCGTGAGGACACGCTGTAGTACGATTGGCGCCTCGGCGACAACCAGACGGGTCCACCCGCCCTTCGTATGGACGTCTCAGCGACCAACCGGCGCGAGTTCCTGAGGTTCCTGGCCGCCAGCCCGCTCCTCGGCGCACGGGGGCAGTCGCCCGTGAATGCCGACGTGATTCGCGTCGCCGCAGGACGCGCTGAACGTCTTCGACTTCGAGGGCGCCGCGCGCCAAAGTTGCCCCCGCGCACTTCGGATACATCGCCACCGGCGTCGACGACGATGTGACGCTTCGCGCCAATCGGACCGGGCTCTCCCGGTACCGAATCCGTTCCCGGCGCCTGGTCGACGTCTCCCGTGTCGACACGTCGATCCGCCTGATGGGCGTCGACTGGCGCACGCCCATCGTCCTCGCACCTGCCTCGGGCCAGAAGGCCTTCCACGAGGACGCCGAGATCGCGGTCGCCCGGGCGGCGCGCTCCAGAGGACACCTGCAGGTGCTGTCGACGTTGACCTCGACGTCGATCGAGGACGTCAACGCCGCGGCGGGCAGCCCGTCTGGTTCCAGCTCTACGCGACGACGGAGTGGAGCGTGTCGCGCGCGATGGTCAGCGCCGCGAAGCGGCGGGGTGCCCGGTCCTCGTCTTCACGGTCGAATCAGATCATCGGCACCAATCGCGAGACGCAGCGACGGTTCGAACGCCTGGACTCCCGCGACTGCCGCCTCTGCCACGATCGCACCAGCCTGAAGACCAGGACCACGCGAAGGCCGATGTTCACCGGTCTCGACCTTGCAGGGGTCGACTGGCAGCCTCCCGTGACCTGGAGATCGTCCGGCGGCTCAAGGACACGACGCCGATGAAGCTGGTGCTCAAAGGGATCGTCACCGGGGACGATGCGGAGCTCGCGGTCGCCAACGGCGCCGACGGGATCATCTGCTCCAATCACGGCGGTCGCGCCGAGGAGACGGGACGAGCCTCCATCGAGAGCCTGCCGGAAGTCCTCGAGGGCGCCGCGGGGCGCGTCCCCGTGCTCGTCGACAGCGGCTTCCCGCGCGGCACCGACATCTTCGCGGCCCTCGCGCTGGGCGCCACGGCAGTCTGCATCGGGCGGCCGTATCTCTGGGGCCTGGCCGCGTTCGGCCAGCAGGGCGTCGAGACGGTCCTCGACATCCTGACCCGCGAACTCGAGCTGGCCATGCGCTACGCGGGCACGACCACGGTCGCCAGGATCACGCGGGACTACGTCGTCTCGCGGCAGTGAAAGGGCGTGCGCCAGACCGTGCACGCGACAGCCCCATCTGCTCACCAGGGATGACGGCTGGCGTGCGGCCCATACCGGAGCCATACAGCACGCGCCCGGGCCGCGCGGTCGTCATCTTCCCGTCCTCGAACGCCACCTGGCCGTTGACGACCACGCGCGAGACGCCCTCGGCGTAGCTGTGGGGCTTCTCGAACGTGGCCGTGTCGCGCACGGTCGTCGGATTGAGGACGACGATCGCTGCGCGCGGCCGGGCGTGCTGTGGTCCGGTCCGGACAGCGCCAGCAGGCGAGCGGCTGGCGACGACACGCCTATCGTGCCTGGGCGTCCGATCGAGATCTGCTCGAACATCCTGTCGAGCTCGACAGGCCGCGCATCTCGATAACCATCGAGTGCGCGCTGCAGCACTCCGGCTGCCGCGGCTGCCTCTCCGGTCAGGCTGGCCACGCCGAGCGGGCTCTGCTCCTCGATGTCCCGGTGCATGTCGAAGAACTCTCCGGTTCGATAGAGCTTGTAGCGTGCGTTGAATGCGAATTCACGCACCTCCATGGACGTGTCGGGCAGCTGCCTTGGCGAATACCAGGAGTAGATCCAGTCGCGCGGCCGACCTGTCCGGCCCTGCAGCTGCGGCAGAAAGCTCCGGCCGTCCAGGGCGAGGTCCGCACGGACCTCCACGCCGGCCGCATCCAGCAATGTCGGCAGGAAGTCCGTGGTATCGACGAGGTCGGCCACGGTCGTTCCGCTCCCGATGCGGCCCGGCCAACTGGCGATCAACGGCACGTGCATGCCGAACGTCACGGGCGACCGCTTCGCGCCCGTGACCACGACCTCGCCCATCCAGGATTGGGTGCCCCTGCCGGTGCCGTTGTCTCCGACGAACAGGATCAGCGTGTTCTCCCTGATGCCCAGCTCCTCGAGACGCGACACGAGCTTGCCGACGAGTGTGTCCATGTACCTGACCATCCCGCCGAAATGCCTGACGTCGCGGTTCACCCGTTCTCCGACGGCTCGCGGGTCGTAGTCGGGACTGTCCGGCACCGGTTGGTACGGGTCGTGGGTCAGCAGCATCGAGTAATAGAGAAAGAACGGTGTGTCCTTCTTTCGCGTGACGAAATCGCGCGCGAACTCGTTGAGCAGGTCGGGGCCATACTCCCCGTTGTTGAAATCGCGTTCGACGCCGTTGATTTCCAGTCCCGGATTGGCATAACGCGGCGGCCGCCGCGTGTGCTGCCACAGGGCGTATTCATCGAACCCCAGCTTCTTCGGCAGGTCCCGCTCCCGCCCAAGCTGCCACTTGCCGACCATTCCTGTCGAATAGCCGGCGTCCTTGAGCAGGTTCCCGAACGTCACCAGATTGGGGCGCAGCGAGCCGAAGCTCACGTAATTGCGGACGTTGGAGTGGCCGGTCATCAACTGCACGCGCGTCGGCGTACAGAGCGGTTGCGCATAGGCTGCGCGAACGCACACCGGTCGCCGCCAGCCGGTCGAGGACCGGTGTCTTGTAACTGGTGCCCCCGTTGGCGCCGATGGTTTCATACCCGAGATCGTCGGCCAGGATGAGGATGAGATTCGGCCTGCGCGACTGCGCCACAGTCCCTTGCGAGCTGTGACTGGCGAAGACTCCGGCGCCGAGGAACAGGACCAGGCATGCGCGTGCCAAGCCATTTCATGAGAGAGGCTCCGATCCAGGCATCAGTCGCTCGATTCCAGTCACCGCAATGGCCCGGAACTGGCCTGAAGCATACGGGCCGAGCGCCAATGGCTCAAGAGCGGGTGGTGAGCACCTCCACGTTGCGCCCGGGCGTCGCACGCCATTCGATGAACGGCATCAACGGGCCGGAGTGCGCCTGCAGCGTGGCCTTGTAGTCGTCGATGCGATCGAGCATCACGGATGACACGGGAAACACCATTCCCGTCGGCGTGAAGCGGCGCTCGGCCAGAACGTGGTGGATGAGGCAGCGATGCAGACGTCGGTGCGCAGTCCGGCCTGCACGAAGCGCGTGTCTTCGATCAGAACGCTGTGCAGCCGGACGATCTCGTCGAGACTCGGCTTGTTCTTTCCGGCCTGCAGGATCGCGCGGCCCCAGCGTTCGAGGCGGTTGCGCGGCGGGCGCTCGCCCTCGATCTGGAAGCTCGGCGCGGCTGTCAGCCAGGAGCATGAAGCTGGCGGCGCGGGCTACCAGGTGGCCGCCGGCGCGACCTACAGCGTCGCGCGCGCGGCGAGATCGAGAGACAGAAATCTTTCCAGGGCAGGCGTGCGCCTGATGACCGG
>CAVQRQ010000014.1:0-126635 GCA_963715265.1 uncultured Acidobacteriota bacterium | reverse complement strand
CGTTCCAATCGCAAAGAACAGCAACGTTGCCGGAATCGATAGCACAGCGTTGGTCCAAATCGAACGCGCTGCCAGCTTCTCGCTCGACGTCGTCATGTAACGCTGCACGACCGCTTGATCGGCCGTGTACGACGAAAGATGATGGCCTGCCGCGCCGGCACAATCACCCAAAACGCAACTTGCGATCCGGTTCCCTGCCACTGCAGATTCGCCAGTCGCAACTTATCAGCATCGAATGCAACCTGCACTGCTGAACCGAACCCGTGTTCGCTGCCGCTCATCAACAAGAACAATGCCAAGACTGCACCGCCGAGAAGCACTACGGTTTGAATCGTGTCGGTCCAAATCACCGCTTCGATGCCGCCCATCGTGCTGTAGGCGATGCTCAAGACGCCCATGAGCAACACCGACTGTGCGGGAGACAACGGTGTCGCGACCGCCAGCACCAATCCAGTCAACGACATCACGACTGCCATGCGAAACAAATGAAACATGGCAAAGCTGCCACTGCCGAACAATCGCACGCTGCGATTGAATCGCATTTCCAAATACTCGTAGGCACTCGTCGCATCAATCCTTCGGTAAAACGGCAACGCGACGAAGACAGCCACAATCGCGACGACGGGAATCATTAAGTTGCCGACCGCGTAGACCCAATCTTGGGCATAGGCTTTGGAGGGCAAACCGGTGAAGGTCAGCGAACTGAGCATGGTCGCAAAGATGCTACATCCCGCCGCCCACCACGGAATGCTCTTGCCGCCACGAAAATAGTCGTCCGTGGTTTTGTTCTTGTAGGCAAAAAAAACGCCCACTCCTACCATCGCTAATAGATAGCCACCCAGCACGATGTAGTTGACCACACCGAAGCCCGTTTGCTGGGCGATTGGTGCGATACTCCACACGGCCGGTGTACGAACACGCGGACGCACCTCGCCGCTGGCAATCACGATGCGATCATTCCAGCGCACCGCTGTCGTGGTGACTTGATTCGAAGGGATCGCACCCATAGACACCCAAGTATCGGTGATCGTGTGAAATGCGAAAGCTTCTTTGGGAAAGCCGGGATGTTCGTCTTTCAGTTCGTCCGCCTTGTCGAAGAGCGCCCTTCATCTCCGCCAAGCACGAACAGATGACTTTGCCCAAAGCCGATGCCCGTCCCCGCGCAGACGCTGCGGGCGCATCCTGCATCTGACGCCAATGATTCGTTCGCGGTGTGTACTGCCAAACGTCACGAAGAAACTCCAGTCCGTCCCGGCCCGTGCGTCGTCCGCTGATCACATACACACAGTCTTCGTAACCATTGTGCTGCGCAGTCGTGAGATTGAACGCACGAGGTTCGTCTGACCACGCCGACAACTCTCGCCAAACAAACGCGTTGGGATTGCTCTTTTGAGAAAGGTCCAGCGACCAAAAATTGTTCATCGCGGAGGCAATCTCACGATCACTCTGCCCACCAGCAAGATAAATCACGTTCGCGACCAACGTCGCTTGACCATAAGCACAAGGTCGCGGCAGCGAGGGATAGTCGACGATTCGGACCTTCTCTGCTTTTGCGTCCCACTGCAACGCAAAGACCGCATCGAACGTTGCACCCGCGTCGTTGCCTCCCATGCACACAACTCCGTCTGGGGTCGAAACGGTTGCGCCGTAGCCCATGGGCCTGGGGAGCTTTCCACCATCGATCCACTTGTAACCAGACGACGTTTTCTGAAGCACATCGATCTGGTCGTGCCATTGCTTTTCGTTGTCCCAAACTGGACGAGCAAAATTGGCACCGCCAGCGACGATCAAGACGTCGTGATGGACTCCGACGAAAGGTCCAGCCACGCCAACCTCGTTTGGCAAATCGGGAAGCGATTGCCAGTCCAGCTTGGCAGGGCTTTCCGCAAGCACTTGCTCCGAACCGATCAAAGTCAGAGCGAGCGTGAGCAGCACAATCCTGAGCGGTCGTACGTTCACGTTGATGATGTCTCCCCGAGCGGCTTGATCCACTCGAAGAATCCAATCTCCTGCAACTCTCGCTCCAACCCAGCGTATTGAGATGGCGTCAACGTCGGGACTGGTAAACGCGACGGTCCACAATCGATCCCAATCATTCTCACGATCGCTTTTTGGGCACCGCGCGGACCGTAGGGCACGAACGCACGCACGATGGCTTGCGAGCGAGATTGTTCTCGACGAACGGCCTCCATATCGCCTGCTGCAAACGCAGTGAGTAAACGCTGGTAGATCGCCGCTGCAAAATTGTAGGTGCTACCTACGGCCGCATCAGCACCAGCAGCAAGTCCGCACTGCAACATCTCATCGAGTCCCCACAGGATTTGTAAGCGGTCTTGTGCGTACTCGACACAGGTTTGAAATTCGAACACATTCTGCGATGTAAATTTCACGCCGCGAAAATTCGCGATCCGCTGCTCAGCTAACTTTAGAAATTCAACCGCGTTCACGCCCACGCCCGTCACAGCCGGAATGTGGTAGTAGTAAAACGGCAACTCCGGTGCGCCCCCTGCAATCTCCGCCATCGACGCGACCAGCGTTTCAACGGAGTCAGGTTTGAAGTAGACGGGACTAACCGCCGAGATAGCATCGGCACCAACGCGACTTGCGTGGACGGCCAGTTGTCGTGCTTGCATCAGACTTTCGCTGCCAACTTGCACGATCACAGGCAAGCGTTTATGGGCCGCAACAACAAACGACTCCGCAACGGCGCACCGCTCGTCGAAGGTCAATGAAGCGCCTTCGCCGGTACTGCCCAGCACGTACATCGCCCCGATCCCCTGATCCATCAAAGACTCGACCATCGGAGCGACCGCATCAAGATGCAATGAGCGATCATCGTGCAGCGGAGTGAACGTGGCGGCGACGAGACCCTTCAGCGGAGTCAGTGTTGGGGGCATAGGGAGCGGTCCGCAACGAAAACATGAATGAAAAGCAATGCACGAAAAGCAGCAGTACTCCGCTTTCGGCATGGCTCCATTGTAACGGCTTGTCGATTGCGTAAAATGTACATCGTGAACAAACTAATGGGCATTTTGAATACTGAATATTGCAGCTTCCGTCTATCATGACGAAACGATCATCTTCGACCGACGTCACCAACGTCCTTTTGTCACTTGGTTGGTATTACCCGGAAATGCATCGCGGCGTGGCACGCTTTGCACGCGATCATGGCTGGCACGTGACAGCAGACTTTGACGATCCAATCCCCACACACTGGAACGGTGATGGGGTGATTGCGCTGTTGGGTGCTCGGCACAATCACTGGCAGCAACTGCGTCGATTGAAGGTTCCCGTCGTGGATTTGGCCGAGAGTCGACCCAACATCAAGTTGCCCCGAGTCACGATGGACAATGTTGCCATCGGACGTATGGCTGCAGAACACTTTTTGGAATCCGGCTATCGCCACTTTGCCGTCTGCCATCGTCGGGAACTGGGTGTCAGTCGTCGACGCTGCGATGCCTTCAAGTCGTTCGTCAACGCCGCCGGTCATGACTGTGAAGTGATGTCCTGGCAACGCGAACGAGGTGATCAGGTTGACACACGACAAAAGCGACACCAATGGCTGATGCGGCGTTTGTCAAAGTTGACAAAGCCATTGGCGGTCTTTGCGGTTCGTGACGTCGAGGCCGTTGAGGTCATCGAAGCGTGTGGGGCTGCGGGGATCAACGTGCCTGACGAAGTGGCGGTTCTTGGTGTTGATAACAATGAAATGATCTGCGACTGTTTGCGCGTGCCGCTATCGAGTGTTGATCCCAATCTGGAAGAGGTTGGCTACCAGGGTGCGGCATTGTTATCCCGTCTGTTGTCTGGGGAACGACCGGAATCGGATCCCATCTACATTGCACCACTTGGCGTCGTTCGCCGCCGCAGCTCTGATGGCCTAGCGGTTGAGCACGCTGCAGTTGCCGCTGCCCTGCGTTTTATTCACGACCATGCGCACGAGCCGATACGGATGGCCGATGTGACGGCACAGGTTGCTATCTCGCGGAGCGGGTTGGAAAAAGCGTTTCGTGAACACTTTGTCCGCGCCCCAATGGAAGAACTGCGACGCGTGCGTTTGCAACTCGCCAAGTCGCTGCTGCGAGAAACCGACACTACCGTCTCCGAGATAGCCCAGCAAACCGGCTTCCAAACCGCCCACAGCCTGTGCCGTATTTTTAAACAGCATTTCGGAATCACTCCGGGAAGCTACCGCACAACGACTTGCTCGCCGAAGTCGACAAGGACCGGCTGAGCCTGGAGCGAGAGTTATACGTTGGAGCAAGAAATCGGAACGGTGATGATGGCAGGCGACGTCATCGACCTACGCGAGTTACAAGTTTCAGTCAACGACGTGAATCGCCTAGTCGACTGATCAACCAAACAGAAAGGGCATTGGTTGCACCGCCGTCACTCCAAACCGTAGCTCTTCATCCACCACGCCAGACGCTCGGCGTCTGTGGGCTCGGGCGTTTTGATGCGGGCCTTCCAGGTGCGTTGGTAAGTGGCGCGTTTCTCTTCCTGAATCTGTTCTATCGGCGGTTCTGTGGCCGGATCGCCTGACATGCCTCGGTCATTGCTTTCGCGGATCCAGGTTTCGAGTTCTAGACGCATTGCGGCGATGGTCGCTGCATGCTTGGGATTCTCGGAAGAATCGTACAAGCCCTGCGGATCATTTTTCAGATCATAGAACTCGATTGCCCTTCGCGTCGGAGCCAGCCAGCTTGACTGCAGCGCGTCGAGGCTGTGTGACGCGTTTAGGTCGCGAAGCAGCGGCATTCCGGGATAGCTGGCTTCTTTGTAACCCGACCAATTGAGTCGTGACAGATTGGTGTCGAAGTTCTGTACCAGCCAGAAGTCTCGGCCAATCACAGCACGTATGCGGTCCATTGCATCGCCACAACGATCTCGCGCCGCAAACAACACACTGCGATCGGGAACGTCGCTGCCTAGAATCGGCTTGCCCTCCATCCACTGTGGAACGGGCAGCCCCGAAAGCTCCAGCATGGATGGGGCGAGGTCGATGAGACTTACCAGGCGATCCTCGATGCCATTCGGCGCAATCTGCGGCCCGCGGATGATTAACGGAACCTGCAGACCTTCAACGCTCAGCCATTGCTTGCCCCATGGCATCGGCCGTCCATGGTCGGCGAAAAACATGACGATCGTGTTGTCCAGAACGCCTTCGGCTTTGAGTTGATCCAGGATTACACCGACTCGCTGATCCACGACTTCAACGCTGCTTTGATATGCGTACCAATCACGCCGGATAAGAGGCACATCGGGATAGTTTGATGGCAGTTCAATGGCGCTGAGTTTGTCCTCATCGAAAGTCGCGGGAATGGGGAAGGGACGGTGTGGCTCCGTGATTTGAAACTGAGCGAAGAACGGTTGCCCGGGTTTCCGCTTTCTCCAGTCATCTCCGTCGTACATCTCAGCCGGATCGTGCGCAAAGTTGTAGTGCGTCTTGCCCTTCTTGATGACTTTGCCACTACGTTTCGCGCCGGGAGCGGCCGCATTGGTGACAAACCAACCCGCCTGGCGCAGCAGACCTGGTAGGTGCTGGTAAGGCGCGCTGAGCGGTTGCGGGTTCTCTACATCATGGGGATGCAAGCCCGTGGTCGTTTGATAACAACCGAGAATGAAAGCGGAGCGTGAGCTGCTGCAGACGGGCGCTGTCGCATAGACGCGGGTGTAGCGACATCCTTCCTCAGCCAGGCGATCCAAATGCGGCGTTTTGACTTGCTGCAAACCATCGCGAAGACGCGCCTGGTCGAGCTGGTCGAGCCCACGAAGTTCACCGCGCGCCTGTCCGAACCGGCATTGGCGGAAGACGCGCTGTCCAAGCTGCAGACCGAGGAGCTGCCGACGTACAACGCGTACTCCGCCGACGGGGACGTCACCGGTGAGCTCGTCTACGTGAACTACGGCATCCCGGCCGACTACGAGGAACTGGCGCGGCGCGGCATCGACGTGAAGGGCAAGATCGTCATCGCGCGCTACGGCGGCTCGTGGCGGGGCATCAAGCCCAAGGTCGCCGCCGAGCACGGCGCCATCGGCGTGCCTGATCTACTCCGATCCCCGGGACGACGGGTACTGCCAGGGCGACGTCTATCCCGAAGGGCGCCTGGCGCATGGAGCAGCGGAGCGCAGCGCGGCTCCGTGGTGGACATGCCGCTCTACCCCGGCGATCCGCTCACGCCGGGCGTCGGCGCCACCGACGACGCCGAGCGGCTGACCCGCGAGGAAGCGCCCACGATCACGAAGATCCCGGTGCTGCCCATCTCCTACGGGGACGCCCTGCCCCTGCTGCGCGGCCATGGAGGGTCCGGTGGCGCCCGAGGCGTGGCGCGGCGCGCTGCCGCTCACGTACCACCTGGGCCCCGGCCCTGCGCGGGTCCACCTGAAGCTCGCGTTCAACTGGGACCTCACGCCGGCCTACGACGTCATCGCGGTGATGCGGGGCTCTGAGTTCCCCGACGAGTGGGTGGTGCGCGGCAACCACCACGACGGCTGGGTCGATCGGAGCCGAGCGATCCGCGTCAGCGGCATGGTGGCGCTCATGGAGGAGGCCCGCGCGGTGGGCGAGCTGGCGCAAGACCGGGCTGGCGGCCCAAGCGCACCATCGTCTACGCCGGCTGGGACGCCGAGGAGCCGGGCCTGCTGGGGTCGACCGAGTGGGCCGAGGATCACGCCGACGAGCTTCGCGCGAAGGCCGTGGCCTACATCAACTCCGACGGCAACGGGCGCGGCTTCCTCGGCGTCGGCGGCTCGCACAGCCTCGAGCGCTTGGTCAACGAGATCGGCGCGCGACGTCACGGACCCCGCAGACGGGCGTCACCGTCGCTGACGCGCCTGCGCGGCGGCGCCTGGCGGTGCCCGGGAGCTCGCAGGATCGCGACGCGACGCGCGACCTGCGCCATCTCGCCGCTCGGGTCGGGCTCGGACTACACGCCCTTCCTCCAGCACCTGGCATCGCCGTCCCTGAACATCGGCTTCGGCGGCGAGGGCGGAGGCGGGTCGTACCACTCCATCTTCGACTCCTTCGACCACTACACCGCGCTTCGGGGACCCGGACCTCTCGTATGCGGTGGCGCTGGCCCAGGTGGGCGGCCGCGCGGTGCTCCGCCTGTCGGCAGGCCGACGTGCTGCCGTTCGACTTCAGCGGTCGGCCGACCGCTCGGCCGCTACGTGGACGAGGTGGTCGACGCTGCCGAAGACCTACGAAGCCGACACCACCGAGCACAACCGCCGCGTCGACGACGGCGTGTTCACGCTGGCGGCCAACCCCACGCAGACCTACGTGCGCGCCGACGAAGGGGACGCCGTGCCTGATCTCGACTCTGCGTCCCCTTCAGCCAGGCGGTCGACCGGTTGCGCGTCGCGGCGCGGCGGTTCGACCGGCCGCGAAGGCCGGAGACGTGCCAGCCGACGCCCTCGCCGCGGCCAACGCCATCGTCTTCAAGGCGGAGCGCGCACCTCACCCGACCGACGGCCTGCCGCGACGGCCGTGGTTCCGGCACCAGGTCTACGCGCCGGGGTTCTACACCGGCTACGGCGTCAAGACGCTGCCGGCCGTGCGCGAGGCGATCGAGCAGCGCGCGTGGGACGAGGCGCGCACGCAGATCCCGCTCGTGGCGCAGACGCTGGAGCGGTATGCCGGCGAGATCGAGCGCGCGGCATCGGCGCTGGCCCGGTGACCTGAGGCACGGGCCCCGCAATCGCCGCTCCACTTCGCGCACTCGGGCGTGGCGGGGCCATGTCTCGAGTGGCGGTCAGTCCGCGACCGTCAGGCTCCGGATCCACTCGCGGCGCCCCGGATACGCCCGCTCGAGCTCGGCGCGTCGACCGATCTCGAAGTCGTCCGGATCGAAGCCAGGCGCCATGGTCGTGCCGAGCAACGCCCACCGCACGGTGGCCGGGCGCCGTCCCGCCCCAGGAGCAGGCCGAACCCGCGTCCCCTGCCACGTCCCCGCCTGCACGACGTGCTGGACGCGCTGCCCGCCACGAAGGTCAGGGCCGAGGACCACGACGTCGCTCGTGCCGTCTGGCGCGAGCAGGAGCTGCTCCACCGGATCACCGAGGTAGAAATGGAAGATCTCGTCGGTGGGCAGCCGATGCAGGGCCGAGAAGCCGTCGGCGGCATCCGTCACCAGGTAATAGATGGCGGTGCCGGCCGCCTTGCCACGCGGGTACCGTGGTCCGAGCGTCCCGGCCTCGAGCCTGTCTGCCGACACCCACGTCTGGCGGAAATAGCCGCCCTCACCAGGCAGGGGCACCAGGTCGAGCCGCTCGATCACCTCCCGGGCCGTCATGGAATCGTCACGCATCGAAGACTCGCAACCCTCGCACCAACCGTCTGCCGGATCCCCGGCTCAGTACGCCCGGCTCGTCAGCACGCCGCCGTCCACCACGAGCTCGGCACCCGTGATCCAGCGGGCACCGGCTGAGACGAGGAACAGGCACGCGTCGGCGACATCGTCGAACTGCCCGAGCCGCCCCAGGGGAGTCGCCGCCGTGTAGGCCGACACGCCCTGCGGCCAGGCCTGGTCGAGCCCGTCCCGCCAGATCAGCCCCGGCGACACGGCGTTGACGCGGATGCCCAACGGACCGAGTTCGCGTGCCGCCGACCTGGTGTACATCACGACACCCGCCTTCGCGGCGGCGTAGTGACTGTGCGCCGGCGCGACGTTGGACGCCTCGATCGACGCGATGTTGACGATCGCGCCCCCGCGCCGGGCATCGCGCAGCCCGCGCGCGACGGCCTGCGTGACGAGGTGGACGCTCGTCAGGTTGGCCGAGACGACGGCTTGCCAGTCGTCCGGGCTCATGTCGAGAATGCCGCCGAGCGGGTAGATGCCGGCGTTGTTGACGAGGACGTCCACCGGACCCGCGTGCGCGGCCACGCAATCGCAGAGGTCCTGCACGTCGGCGGGTTGCGTGACGTCGGCCCTGTAGGCGCGTGCCGTGCCTCCCCTGGCCACGATGCGCTCGACGACCTCGCGAGCCCCGTCATCGCTGCGGTGGTAGTGGACGGCGACGTGCGCGCCAGCCTCGGCGAGCCTGTCGGCGATGCCCGACCCTATGCCCGAGCCTGCCCCCGTGACGAGCGCGATGCGCCCGCGAAGATCGAGCAGGTCGCGCGTGGCAGGAGGAGTGGAGGCAGCCATGTCCCGCCATTGTCGTACACGGGGATCTGATTGACATGGCCATATGGCCATGGCTATATAGACACCCATGAAGTCCGTTGCCGCGGGCAAGTTCAAGGACCTCTGCCTGCAGATGCTCGACGACGTGGCGGAGACGCGCACGCCGGTCCTGATCACCAAACGCGGGCGGCCGGTGGCCAAGCTCGTGCCCGTCGCCTCGCCAGAGCCGAGGACATCGCTGAAAGGCAGCGTGCTGGCCGAACACGGCGACCCGTTCAGCACCGGCGAGTCCTGGCACGATGACGTTGCTTGATACGCACGCGTGGCTGTGGTGGGTCACAGGCGACTCCCGCCTGTCGAAGCGCGCGCGGGCGGCCATCGAAAGAGCGGCAGGCGACCACGACGCGGCGATCTCGGCCATCTCGATCTGGGAGGTCGCCAAGAAGGTCGAGAAGGGGCAGCTCGAGCTGGACCGGCCGCTCGATGACTGGCTGGACGCCGCGCTCGCGCCAGAGGGGCTGCACGTGCTCGAGCTGACGCGGACCGTGCTGGTCGAAAGCTGCAGCCTCCCAGGGCCGTTTCACGGCGACCCCGCCGATCAGATCATCGTCGCCACCGCTCGCAGGCGGCCAGCAACGCTGGTGACGGCCGACACGCGCATACGGGAGTACCGTCACGTCCAGACCGTGTGGTGACCGATGAGCAGGCGCCGCGAAACAGATCGGGGCCGCGGGTCACTCCGTCCTGAAGCCACCCCTGCGGGTGGCACAGGAGTGCCCCATGCCCTGTCTGCGCCGCATCGTCTTCATCGCCGTGACCCTGATCGCGGGTCCCACCTCGGCCTTCGCTCTCGATTGCACGTGGACCGGCTTCAGCGACAACTGGAACAACCCTGCGCGCTGGACGTGCGGTGTCGTCCCTGACGGCGACGACCACGCCATCATCCCCGGCGGCGAGGTGACGGTCTCGGCCGTGCAGACGGTGGGGGCCCTGAGCCGCGGTGGGGGATCGCTGGTCACGGCGGCCAATCTCACGGTGACGACCTCGTTCACGTGGACCGGGGGATTCCTCATCGGCCAGAACGGCGGAGCGCTCGTGCTCGCAGCCGGTGCGACCTCGACGATGTCGGCCGGCGTGCCCCACACGGACGCGATCATCCAGAACCACGGCACGTTCTTGCTGCTCGCCGGCGCCTCGGTGGGCGGGTCCGGCACGTTCGACAACCGCGGCACCCTCGAACTCGCCGGGACGACCTTCAGTGTCCGCACGCTGAACTCCGGCACAATCCGCAAGACCGGCGCCGGCACGACCTCGCACACGAGTGCGATCACGCACACGGGCACGCTGCTGGTCGAAGCGGGAACGCTCATCCTCAACGGCGGCCCCAGCACGATGGGGGGGACGTCCACGATCAGCGGCGGCGCCATCCTGCGGCTGGGGGGCGCCACGACCCACGTCGCGGGCGGCTCGATCGGCGGCGCCGGCACGCTGCAGCTGAATGGCGGCCTGCACACCATCACTGGCGCGGCCACCTGGTCCACCGCGGCGATGACGTGGACGTCGGGCGACATCCACACGGCGCAGGGCTCGGTGACGGTCAGCGGGGGGTTTGTCTGGAATGGCGGATTCCTCACGGGCGCCAATGGCCACGCGCTCATCCTCGCCAACACGGTGAACGCCACGCAGAGTTCCGGCGTGCTGCACACCGATGGCCGCCTCGAGAACCACGGCACGGTGACCCTTCCGGCGGGCGCTTCGGTGGGCGGCGCGGGCACCTTCGACAACCGCGGCACCCTCGAACTCGCCGGCACGAACTACACCATCCGCACGATCAACAGCGGCACGATCCGCAAGACCGGCGCGGGCACCACGACCCACGGGAGCGCGGTCACGCACACGGGCACGCTGCTGGTCGAGGGCGGCACGCTGATCCTCAACGGCGCCCCCAGCACGATGGGGGGGACATCCACGATCAGCAGCGGAGCGACCCTGCGATTGGCGGGCACTACGACGCACGTCGCGGGCGGCTCGATCGGCGGTGCCGGCACACTGCAGCTGGCCGGCGGCCTGCACACCATCAATGGCGCGGCCAACTGGTCTGCGGCGGCAATGACGTGGACGGCTGGCGACATCCATACAGCGCAGGGCTCGGTGACGGTCAGCGGCGGGTTTGCGTGGAGCGGCGGCTTTCTCACGGGTGCCAACGGCCACGCGCTCATCCTCGCCAACACGGTGAACGCCACGCAGAGTTCCGGCGTGCTGCACACCGATGGCCGCCTGGAGAACCACGGCACGGTCACCCTGCCGGCGGGCGCTTCGGTGGGCGGCGCGGGTACCTTCGACAACCGCGGCACCCTCGAACTGGCCGGCACGAACTACAGCATTCGGACCCTGAACAGCGGCACGCTCCGCAAGACCGGCACCGGCACGACGACGCACGGCAGCACACTGACCAATACCGGCGCTCTTGTGGTGGAGGCAGGCGAGCTGCGGCTCAACGGCAACGCGAACGCGATCGGCGGCAGCGTGACGGTGAACGCCGGCGCACTGGTGCGACTCGGCAACAGCAGCACGCTGCAGGCAGGCTCGACGACAACAGGCGCCGGAACCATCGAGGTCGCGGCGGCCGTGACCGTGCTGTCGGCGTACGCCCATCCCGGGCTCACGCGGGTCGCGTCCGGCCAGGCCGTGTTCGACAACGCCGCCGCGGTGACCTTTGCGGCGCTCACGCACACGGGCGGCTTCCTCGACATCCAGCGCCCCTCGGCGACGGTCACCGGCCCCTTCACGCGCACTGGTGGCACGCTCAGGGTTACGGGCAACACGCTGACCTTTGCCGGTAACGGCGCGCAGATGCTCGACGTCCCGGTCGCCACGGCCTTCTCCAGCATCGTCGTGTCGGCACAGACCACCCTGGTCGAGGTGCAGCCGGCATCGAACGCGACGGTGACGGGCACGCTGACAAACCTCGGGGTGATTCGGAAGACGCGCGCCATGGGCGGAGGCGCCAACCCCTTCGGCCTCACGGGGGTTGCGCTGGACGTGACCGCGCTCGGGTCGCTCGCCAGCGTGCAGGTCGATCGGCGCGACGTCACGCATCCCCTTGCCGGCCCCGATCAGCAGACCGGCCGCTTCTGGACGATGACGCCCGTCGGCGCGGGCTACGTGCTCGCGGTGACGCTGCCGCATGGCGTCGCGAACCACGCCACGACATCGGCCTGCCGCCTCGCAGGCAGTGCCTGGGACTGCGGGCGAACGGCCGCAGCGCCCGGCCTGGTCACTCGCGCGGGCGTCACGGCGCTCTCCGACTGGACGGTGGGCACCAATTTCACCCAGACCGACGACCTACTCGATCACGGGCACGATCCAGTTGAACGGCGCCACGCCCATGAGCGGCGTGAGCGTGCAGTTGTCGGGCGCGTCGAGTGCGGCGACCACAACGAACGGCGCCGGGGCGTACAGCTTCGACGGGCTGTCGAGCGGTTCCTACACGGTCACACCGTCGCTCTTGGCCGGTACGCCTTCACGCCGGCGACCCGGTCGTTCTCGTCGATCACCGGCGAACCAGGTCGGCAACTTCACCGGCGACAGAAGGTATGGGCGATCACCGGCACCGTGCGCGACCTGAACGACACAGGCGTGCCTGGCATCACGGTCAACGTGACCGGGTCGGCCACCGGATCGGCCTTGACCGACGCCGACGGCCGCTACGCGCTCCCCGGATTGCCCGAGGGCGGCACGTACGTGGTGGCCCCATCGAAACTCTCCTTCGCGTTCACGCCAGACACGCAGACCTTCGCGAACCTGACGAGCGATCAGGTGGCGCCGTTCTTCCTCGCCGAGGTCGGGAGCTTCACGCGGTACTTCGCCGAGGGCGCGACGAGCGACTTCTTCGAGACCGAGATCGCGCTGCTCAACGCGACCGGCCAGGCGACCACCGCCACCTTGACCTTCCTCAAGGGTGACGGGACGACGGTCGCACACGATGTCCCGCTCGCCGGACTGGCGCGGGCCACCGTGACGCCGAAACAGTTGCCCGGCCTCGACAACGCCGAGTTCTCGACCGTCATCACGTCGAGCCAGCCCGTCATCGCCGACCGCACCATGCGATGGGACGCACGCGGGTACGGCAGCCACGCCGAGACCAGCATCGCCGCGCCGGCGCTCGACGTGGTACCTCGCGGAGGGCGCCACGATCGGCGGCTTCAACCTCTTCTACCTGATCCAGAACCCCAACCCGGCCACGGCCAACGTCGAGGTGACCTACCTCTTGCCGGCGCCGCAGGCGCCCATCGTCAGGACGTACGCGATCACGCCGAACACGCGCTTCAACATCTGGGTGAACCTCGAAGCGCCGGAGTTGGCCGCCGCGGAGGTCTCGGCGGTGATCCGCGGGACCAACAACGTGCCCATCATCGTCGAGCGGGCGATGTATCGCAACAACGCGGGCCGCACGTTCGACGCCGGCCACGAGAGTGCCGGCGTCACCGCGCCAGCCACCGAGTGGTTCCTCGCGGAAGGCGCCACGGGCAGCTACTTCGACCTCTTCGTGCTGATCGCCAACCCCCAGACGACCAGCCGCGCAGGTCGGCGTGGACTACCTGCTGCCGGCGGCGCGGTGCTCACGAAGAGCTACAGCGTGGCGCCACAGAGCCGCTTCAACATCTGGGTGGACTTCGAGGATCCGCAGCTCGCCAACACCGCCGTGTCGGCACGCGTGCGCTCCACCAACGGCGTCCCGATCATCGTCGAGCGGGCGATGTGGTGGCCGGGCGACGGCAACTCGTGGCACGAGGGCCACAACAGCGCCGGAGCCGAGCGCACGAGCACCAAGTGGGGGCTGGCCGACGGGCAGGTCGGCGGCCCGTTCAGCGTCGAAACCTACATCCTGATCGCGAACACGTCCGCGACGGGCGGCACGGCGCAGGTGACGCTGGTGTTCGAGGACGGCACGACGGCCGTCCGTCAGATCCCGCTGCTGCCGAACAGCCGCGAGAGCGTGCCCGTGAGCCTGACGTTCCCGGAAGCCGCGGGTCGACGGTTCGGCGCCGTCGTCGAGAGCTTCGGCGCGCCGGCTCCGGAGATTGTGGTGGAGCGGGCGATGTACGGCAATGCCGAGGGCGTGGTCTGGGCCGCTGGCTCGAACGTCGTCGGCACGCGGCTCAGATAGGAACTGACACTTCGCGCGATCCCGAAGGAGTTGGCCCGCCGGGACGGCGGGCCCTCCCTAACTCAGGGGAGGGAGATCCCTGTGACCGGGGTGAGGGAGGGACGGCCGTCCCGGCCGTCCATGACTGTCGCTCGCGATCGAAGAAGTTGCGATGACCATCGTCTATCGGATCGCAGAAACTGAACGGAGACTGCGCGGACCCTTCGGAAGATACGGCAAGGACAGGTGGCACGGCAGGCGCAAGCTCGGACGTCATGCCACCTGGATCGCCGGCGCCTCGCGAACCCTGGTCACGGCGTGGTGCCCTCGCGCACGGGCGTCCCTCCTGGGTCGATTTCGAGGACGCGTACTTCTTCACGGTGTGCAGCAAGCCACGTGGGGCGAACCAACTGGCCAATGACTGTGTCGCGACCGATCTGCGCGACTCGCTGATGTTCCTCGAACGTCAGGGGATCTGGCGTCTCGACGTGATGGTCGTGATGCCGGACCACGTGCACTGGCTGGCGTTCGTCCAACCGTCCACGGACCTGGGCTACACGGTGATGCAGTGGAAGCGCTACATCGCCCGGCTTCATCGCGTGCGGTGGCAACGAGACTTCTTCGAACGTCGACTGCGAGCACGCGACCGGCTCGACGACAAGCGCGACTACTTGCGTCAAAACCCCGTCCGCGCGGGCCTGGTCAGGGATGCTTCCGATTGGCCCTATTTGTGGCCCGCCGGGACGGCGGGCCCTCCCTAACTCATGGGCTAGGGAGGGACGGCCGTCCCGGCCGTCCATGACCGCTGCCGTCCCGGCCGTCCATGACCTCGCTACGGCAGGAACGGGAACAGGCGCTTGATGTCGTCGGCGTTGGGTCTTCGACCGTACTCGCAGATCTCGAAGGCCTCGGCGTGCTGGACCTTCGCGGCGACGTCCTTGCCGTAGTACTTCTCCAGCGCGGTGCGGACTGCCGCGTTCGGCGTGCTGCCGCGCACCTTCTTGAGCCAGTCGCGCCGCGCCTTCACGTCCTTCGGCACGTCCGCCAGGTTGCCGGCGTGCCACGGCAGCCACTCGTACACCTGCGAGACGTGCGCGTCGAGCGCGTCGATCTTCTTGTCGAACGTGTCGGTGATGTCGACGGCGATGTCCGGCGAGAACGGGTTCGGCTTCTGGAAGCCATCCTGGTAGTAGAGGAACACCGGGTTCTTCGTGAGCGCCTTCACGTGCGTGAGGATGTTGGGCACGGTCACCATGAACGCCGCGTCCTGCAGCAGCACGCCCGTGTAGCGGTGGTCCGGATGGTAGTCGTTCGGGCGCGGACCGAGCACGAGATCGGCATTGACCTGGCGGATCTGCGCGATGATCTGCTCGCGCACGTCCAGCGACGGCACGAGTTCGCCGTCGTGGTTGTCGAGCACCACGTACTCGATCCCGAGCCGGCGACCCACCTCCTGCGCCTCGGCGCGGCGCCGCGCGGCCAGGATGCCGCCGCCCATCTCATGGTGGCCGGCATCGCCGTTGGTCACCGAGACGAAGCGGACCTTGTGGCCGGCCGCGACCCACTTGGCCGCCGTGCCTGCCGACCGGATGTCGCAATCGTCGGGATGGGCCCCGAACATGATGATGCTCAGCTTCCCTGCGGGGGCAGGCTGGGCGGACGCAATCGACGCTGTGGCCACGACCATGGCCAGCGCAGGGACGACAAGGGAAGTTCTGGGGAACACGCGGGTGACTCCTGGGGAGGGACGGGCAGACGTCCGTCGCGTGAAGCCTACATGCGCAGGCCGCCGCCCGCAATGTGTCTGTCCCCGGCGATCCAGCCGACATCGCGGTGAGATCGCGGGCATGGACGGCCGGCACGGTCGCCCCTCCCTCACCCGTGGCGTAGATGTGCTATCAAGGACTCTTGGAGTTTGCCTGATATGCGCCGTCTATTCGCCCTTGCCATGACCGTACCGCTGATCGCCGCGGCCGCCTCGCCCGCCTTCGCCCAGACCGCTGCCCCGGCGCCACCGGCGTCGTACCCCCAGACGAAGACCGTGCCGCAGGTGGACGACTACTTCGGTACGAAGGTCGCCGACCCCTACCGCTGGCTCGAGGACGACGACGCCGCCGACACGAGGGCCTGGGTCGAGGCCCAGAACGCGGTCACGTTCGGGTACCTGTCGCAGATCCCGGAGCGCGAGCGCATCAGGCAGCGCCTGACCGACTCTGTGGAACTACGAGCGCTACGGCGCTGCCGCAGCGCGAGGGCGCGCGCTACGTCTTCACGCAGCAACGACGGCCTGCAGAACCAGGCCGTGTCTACAAGCGCCGACGGCCTCGACGCCGCGCCCGACGTCCTGCTCGACCCGAACACGCTGTCGGCCGACGGCACGGTCGCGCTCGGCGGCACCTCGTTCTCCGACGACGGCCGGTACATGGCCTACTCGCTCGCCGAGAGCGGCTCCGACTGGATCGAGTGGCGCGTGCGGGACGTGGCGACGGGCAAGGACCTGCCCGACGTGATCAAGTGGTCGAAGTTCAGCGGCGCCGCCTGGCTGAAGGACGGCTCCGGCTTCTTCTACAGCCGCTACGACGCGCCGAAGGACGGCGACGCCCTGCAGGCAGTCAACAAGAACCAGAAGGTCTACTTCCACAAGCTGGGCACGCCGCAGGACGCAGGACGTCCTGGTGTACGAGCGGCCCGACAAGCCCGACTGGGGGTTCGGCGGCGAGGTGACCGACGACGGACGCTACCTGCTGGTCTACCAGACGCGAGGGCACCGACAACCGGAACCGGATCTTCGTGCAAGGACCTGACGAAGCCCGGACGGCACGATCGAGCCGTTCCTCGACGACTTCGACGCCTCCTACAACGTCGTCGGCAACGACGGCGACGACGTTCTACGTGCTCACCAACCAGGACGCGCCGCGCTACCGGCTGGTGGCCATCGACGCTCGGCAAGCCGTCGCCGAGCCGCGTGGAAGACGCTGATCCCGGAGGGCCCGAGCACGGACGTCCTCGACGGCGTGACGATGGTGGACGACCAGTTCGTGGTCACCTGGCATGACCGACGCCCACACGACGCTGCGCATCGTACGGCCTCGACGGGACGACCGGAGCGCGAGGTGGCGCTGCCGACGCTCGGCGCGGTCGGCGGCTTCAGCGGCGAGCGCGAGCAGACACGGAGGGGTTCTACTCGTTCACGTCGTTCACCTACCCGACGACCATCTTCCGCTACGACGTCGCGACCGGCGACGAGCACGGTGTTCAGGCAGCCGAAGGTCGACTTCGATCCCGCCGAGTACGAGACGGAGCAGGTGTTCTACCCGTCCAAGGACGGCACGCGGATCCCGATGTTCCTCACCCACAGGAAGGGCCTGGAGCTAGACGGCGCAGAACCCGACGTACCTGTACGGCTACGGCGGCTTCAACATCTCGCTGACGCCGGCCTTCTCGCCGGCCAATCTCGGCGTGGATGGAGATGGGCGGCGTCTACGCGGTGGCCAACCTGCGCGGCGGCGGCGAGTACGGCAAGGACTGGCACGACGCCGGGCGGCTGAAGAACAAGCAGAACGTCTTCGACGACTTCATCGCGGCGGCCGAGTGGCTGATCGCCGAGAAGTACACGTCGACGCCGAAGCTGGCCATCGGCGGCGGCAGCAACGGCGGCCTGCTGGTCGGCGCCTGCCATGACCCAGCGGCCGGACCTGTTCGGCGCGGCGCTGCCGGCCGTCGGCGTGATGGACATGCTCCGCTTCCACAAGTTCACGATCGGCTGGGCGTGGAAGTCCGACTACGGCGAGTCCGGACGACGAAGGAGGGCTTCGACGTCCTCTACAGGTACTCGCCGCTGCACAACCTGAAGCCCGGCACCGCCTACCCGGCGACGATGGTCACGACGGCCGACCACGACGACCGCGTGGTGCCGGCCCACAGCTTCAAGTTCGCGGCGGCGCTGCAGGCCGCGCAGACGGGTCCGGCGCCGGTGCTGATCCGGATCGAGACCAAGGCCGGACACGGCGCTGGCAAGCCGACCAGCAAGCAGATCGAGGAAGCCGCCGATCGGTGGGCCTTCCTCGCGGCGAACCTGGCGTTCTGACGAAGCCGCACGGCAGGGCGGCGAACCTGGCGTTCTGCCGCAGCCGCACGGTAGGGCGACGAACCTGGCGTTCTGACGCAGCCGCACGGTAGGGCGGCGACCTGGCGTTCTGACGCAGCCGCACGGTAGGGCGGCGTGTCCCACGCCGCCGCTGTGGATTGCGGCGCGGTCGCCTGCCCTGAGCGGAGTCGAAGGGGAGACCGCGCCCTACCTATGGTGCCGGCTGGTACAGCAGGCCGCGCTCCTTCAGGACGGGGTCGTCGATCGACCGCATCCAGTCGCGCAGCCTGGCCTCGAGGGCCTGGCGGCGCTCGCGCTGCTCGGGCGCGTTCCACAGGTTCTTGAGTTCCCCCGGATCGGCCTCGAGATCGAACAACTGGTCCTTCGTCGTCGTGCCGTAGGACCGCACCAGCTTCCAGCGGGTCTCTCGAACCATGCGCAGGTGCGCGATGGCGTAGTGGTGGATGTCGTACTGGCCGAACACCGCGTCACGCCACGAGGGGACCGCCTCGCCGCGCAACAACGGCGACAGGTCGCGGCCGTGCTTCGGAGCGTCGACTGGCATCGGGACTCCTGCCAGCGACAGCAGCGTCGGGTACAGGTCCTCGAACGTCACCAGCTCGCTCACGACCCGCCCGCCCCCCTTGACGCCTGGCCCGCGCACGAGGAACGGCGGACGCAGCGACGTGTCGAACATGTTGGGCATCGTCGGCCCGCTGATGCCACCGACGATCCACGTCGCGTTGCCCTTCGTGTGGAGGCCGTGGTGGCCGACGTTGTACCCGTGGTCGCTGGTGAAGATCACGATGGTGCGGCTGTCGAGTCCGGTGCGCGCCAGCGTGTCGAGCAGCCGACCGATGTTGCGGTCCACCGAGTGGATGCTGCCGTAGTAGTCCCGCGTCCACTTCCGTACCTGCGCCTGGTCCAGGCCCGGGAACGCCGGGATGGCGACGGGCGCGTCGCGGAACGGCGCGATGTCCTGCTCGGGCACGGGGCCGTAGGGCAGGTGCGGCGCCCGGTAGTGCACGGAGAGGGCGAACGGACCGCCGGCCTCGCGCTCGATGAAGGCCAGGGCGGCATCGGTGATGACGTCCGGCTCCGAGCCCTTGAACTCGCGCACCGTGCCGCCTTCCTCGAGGCGCGGGTCCATGGGCGTGTTGCCGCCACCCAGGAAGCCGAGGAAGTGGCCGTAGCCGTGGCGTGTCGGGTGGAATTGAGGCTGCGAGCCGAGGTGCCACTTGCCGACCAGCCCCGTCCTGTATCCCGCCCGCTGCAGCGCCTCGGCCCACGTGGTCGTCTCGGGAGGCAGGCCGACGCCGGCGTCGTTCTCCGCGGGCGAGATCCAGTCGGTGATGCCGACCTCCGTGCCGTAGCGGCCCGACAGCATCGTGGCCCGGCTGGGCGAGCACACGGGAGACGGCGTGAAGACGTTGGCGAAGCGCACACCCTCGGCGGCGAGCCTGTCGATCTGCGACGTGCGCGAGTCGGTGTTGCCGTAGGAGCCGAGCGTCCACGACGCCTGGTCGTCGGTGACCACGACGATGATGTTGGGGCGCGTGGATGCAGGCTGATACGTGGCGGCCGGACCTGTCCGGCCGTCAGGGCCCGGATGCGTAGCGGCCGGACTTGTCCGGCCGTCAGGGCCTGGATGCGTAGCGGCCGGACTTGTCCGGCCGTCAGGGCCTGGATGCGTAGCGGCCGGACTTGTCCGGCCGTCAGGGCGCCGGACAAGTCCGGCGCCTACGGATTCCTGCCGGGCAAGTCCGGCGCCTACGGATTCTGGCCCGGCAAGTCCGGCGCCGACGTATTCCTGGGCGGCGAGCGAGGCCACGACGGCCGCGGCGACGGCGAGAAGGCGTGTCATGCCTGTGTCCTCTTGAGGGCGTCCCTTGTCAGGGCCTGGACGGCGAGTACGAGGGACTTGAGCCCGAGTCCCTTGCCCATCGATATGTTCTGGCGGAACACCCGCTCGACGATGCCGGGGTCGAGCGCGAGGACGTCCTCGGCAGGCTGCCCGGAGTAGACCGTGTCGAGAATGACCGCCAGGGCCTTCGCGGAGATGCCGCTGGGGTTCTCGACCGCGAAGTGCAGCTTCAGCGTGCGGTCGGGCTGCAGGTCGACCCAGACATACGCCTCCGATTCGCACTGCGGCACCTGATGGCTCTTCGGCCAGGGCCGCGTCGCGACGTCGGGGGGCACCTCCCTGAACTTGTCCGCGAACCCGATCAGCAGATCGGCCCTGCCCGAGGGGTCAGCGAACATGTCGAGCGTCTCCTGGAGTTCGTCGAGCTTCTGCTGTGTCGTCATCGGCTCCGTGACATCCATCCTTCGCGTGCGGCGTGAAACGGCATGCGACGTTCCTGGTCGTGGCAGGCTGCCGGACAAAGTCCGGCAGCTACACCTCGGGGCCCTTGGCCACCGGCACGCCGACGAGGTTACCCCACTCGGTCCAGCTGCCGTCGTAGTTGCGGATGTGCTCGAAGCCCAGGAGGTACTTCAAGGTGAACCAGGTGTGGCTGCTGCGTTCGCCGATGCGGCAGTAGGCGATGGTCTCCTTCGACGGATCGAGCTTCTTCTCCGCGAGATAGATCGCCCTCAGCTCGTCGGCCGTCCTGAACGTGCCGTCCTCGGGGTTGATGGCCCGCGCCCAGGGCACGCTCTTCGCGCCGGGGATGTGGCCGCCGCGCATCGCGCCCTCCTGCGGATATTCAGGCATGTGCAGCTTGGCGCCCGTGTACTCGTCGGGCGATCGCACGTCCACGAGCTGGCCGCCGGCCTCGCTGTGCGTCAGCACCTGCTCACGGAACGCCCTGTGTGCCACATCCTGCCGCTGCGGAGGCACGGGATAGGTCGACGGCGTGTGCTGCGGCACCTCGCGCGTCATGGGACGCCCTTCCTTCTCCCACTTCAGGCGGCCGCCGTCCAGGATCCTGGCGTTCGTGTGTCCGAACAGCTGGAAGACCCAGAAGGCGTAGCACGCCCACCAGTTGTTGCGGTCGCCGTAGAGCACGACCGTGGTGTCGGGCGTGATGCCGAAACGCGACACGAGCGCGGCGAAGTCCGCCGCCGCGATGTAGTCCCGGCGCAGGGGATCGTTGAGGTCGTTGGTCCAGTCGATCTGGACGGCGCCGGGGATGTGACCCGACGGATACACGAGCGGGTCCTCGTTGGACTCGACCAGTCGGACCGTGGGGTCCTGCAGGTGCTCGGCCACCCAGTCGGTGGACACGAGGGCCTCGGGGTGGGCATAGCCCTTGTCGGTGATCGTCATTGATGGCTCCTGAGAATTTCAGAATTGCAGAATTGCACGCACAGGGGCAGATCGGCGGAACACCGACAATGTGTGTGAAATCCTGAAATTGTGCAATTTTGCCACGCTGGTCAGTCTGCCTCCTGCCGCCTGGCCCCGATCACGAAGGTGACGAGGGCGATCGCGAGCAGGAGTGCGCAGGGCACAGCCATCTCGGCCGGCCCGAAGTCGCGCCAGATGGCGCCCTCGAGCGAGAGGATGGCCCAGCGCACAGGGCTCAGGTAGCTCAGCCCGGCCAGCCAGGGCGGCATGACCATGAGCGGGATCATCGCCCCGCCGAGCATGAACATCGGCATCATGACAGCCGGTGCCATCCCGCCGATGCCGTGCTCGGTGCGCGCCATCGAGGCCAGCAGCAGGATGATCCCCACAAACGCCGCCGACGTGCAGCCGATGGCCACGAGCAGCAGGCCCCACGAGGACGGCCGGACCCCGAACGCCACGACGCCAAGCCCGATGAGCATGCACTCCACGGCGAAGATGGCGAGCAGCGCGGCCATGGACTTCCCTGCCAGCACCTGACCACGCGAGAGCGGCGCCACCTGCAGGCGCACCAGCGTGCCGCGGACCCGTTCCGACACGAACGTCGTGCCGAAGGCCATGACACACCCGAACACGGCCCACAGCATCGCCTGCGGGAACGTGACGTCGTAGCCGTTCCGGGGTCCGGACCGCTCGCGCGCCAGATCGGACATGTTGACGCGCAACGGCTCCCAGCCGCCGGCCGATTCGCCACCCGGGGCCGCCTGGGCGGCATCAGGGGTCGCCAGAAACGTGTCCAGTTGGCCCAGGAAGGTCTCGAGTCGCGGACTGCTGCCCGCGGGGGCCTGCTTGAGGTCGTCGAGGGCGCGTTGCACGCTGTCGCGTCCCTCCCTCGGGTTGGCGAAGACGCCCTGCATCCGCTCGGCGCCCTGCTGCATGAGCAGACCCTCGATCATGCTCCGCTCGGCCTGCCGGCTCGGGTCGGTGACCACGTCGATCTCGGGCGGTGTGCCATAGAACACGCGACCCGACGCCTCGCCGAAGCCCGGGCGGAGGATGACGGCGGCCACGCGCTGCCCCTTGCGCACGGCCGTCAGGGCCTCCTCACGCGTCGCGCGAGCGCCCTCGAACGTGTCGCGCCCCAGCAGGCGGTCGCCAAACGCTCGCGACTCCGACGAGCCGTCTTCGTCGACGAGGGCGATGGACACACGCGGCGTGACGCCATCGCCGCCGCCGAAGAGCACGCCGAACAGTACGGCCACGCACAGGGGCCAGACGAAGGTGAAGAAGAGCGAGGCGCGCTGCCGCGTGAACGTGCGGAGGTCCTTGAGGGCGATGGCGAGAATCGGTGACATGACTGGACCTCAATCGCGCAGGGTGCGCCCGGTGAGCGACAGGAAGACCTGCTCCAGCGTGGGTTCCTCCACGCGGAACGACTCGACGGGTGCCTCGGCCGACAGCCGGTTCAGCTCTGCCAGCGGGTCCCGGGTGTCGCTCACGACATCGCGCCCGCCGACGCGGACGTGCAGCCGCGGCGAGCCGCCGTGCGCGCGGATGAGGGCGGGCACCGTGTCGATCGCCAGGACCTTCCCGCCGTCGATGATGGCGACCCGGTCGCACAGCCGCACCGCCTCCTCCATGTAGTGCGTGCTGTACACGAGGGTCCGCCCCTGCGCCTTCAGCGCCTCGATGCTGTCGAAGATGGCGTTGCGCGACTGCGGGTCGACGCCCACGGTGGGCTCGTCGAGCAGCACCAGGTCGGGTTCGTGCAGCACGGCCGCCGCGATGTTGAGCCGTCGCTTCATTCCGCCCGAGTACGTGTCCACGCGGTCGCGTCGGCGATCGCCGAGCCCCACGAACGCCAGGGCGGCATCCACGCGATCGCCCAGCGCGCGCCCGGACAGGCCGTAGAGGCGCCCGAAGAAGGCCAGGTTCTCCTCGGCGCTCAGGAGGTCGTAGATCGCGAGGCTCTGTGGCGCGAGGCCGAGGCGGCGCCTCGTCTCGGGCGCCGACGGCGACCCGGTCCCACCGATGGTGACGCTGCCGGCGTCGGGCCGCAGCAGCCCCGTCGCGACGTGCATGGTGGTGCTCTTGCCGGCGCCGTTGGGCCCGAGCAGGCCGAGGATCTCCCCGGGCAGCACCTCGAACGACAGGTCGTCGACGGCCACACGCGGGCCGTAGCGTTTGACGATGTGGGACAGGGAGAGCATGGCTGCACGCATGGTACGGCGCGAGGGCGGGTTCCGGGTTCCGGGTTCCGGGTTCCGGGTTCCGGGTCACCGGGCAGCAGCCGGGCCGTCACTCCGTACCTCGCAGGGTGCGAGTCCAGTCGTCGTCCGGTACTGCTGTTTTCGTGACCTCAGGCCGGCGTCGGTCTCGTCGCCGCAGGTCGATCGAGACGCGCAGCGCAAGGCACCGCGCATGAGTCGCGCATTCCAGAATGCGCGAGCGCATACCTGCATCATCCGCGCTCGATTCTTCCCGCGCCGGGCCGTCCGACGCGGGCCATGCCAGGTGTATCGAGCGCCACGCTTCTCGCCCTCCAGGCGCAGGTCCGGGTGCTCAGCGGCGAGTCGCCGGAGCAAGCGGCTCGCCTGATCGCCTGATCGCCGGACAGCAAAGAGGTCGGCAGGGCAGAGAGGGCACTCGACCTGCTGCTGCGCAAGGCGCAGAGCACGCTGCGTGCGCTGAACGTGGAGGTGGTCGACGAGACAGCCGAGGCGGCAAGCGCACTCTGCCTTCCCCCGGTCATCGGATGCGCTGGCGGCCGGCAGGCTCACTCGAGGCTGGCGCGTTGGCGCTACCCGGGGGCGGTGAGGCGGCGTGAGAGCGGCCTGTAGCTACTCGTTCGCCATCCGGCACTCCCGGCATTCCCGGCATTCCCGGCATTCCGGCAGCGCGGCAGCGCGGCATTGCAGTCATACTCTCGCCCATGCGTTTCGTGCCCGTGTCGTTGCTCACCCTGGCCCTCGTCGTCCCCGCCCAGGCCCAATCGCTGCGTCCCGAGTTCCCTGGCTCTCGCGCCGTCGTGGCGGCCGGGCGCACGTACACGGCCGAGGCGGGCGCCGAACTGATCATGCAGGGCGGCAGCGCCATCGACGCCGGCATCGCGTCCGTCTTCGCGGCTGCGGTGGTCGAGATCTCCCACTTCGGCCTCGGCGGCGAGGCGCCGATGGTCATCTACATCGCGAAGACGCGTGAGGTGGTGGTCATCAACGGACAAGGCACGGCCCCGGGCGCCGCGACGCCGGCCGCCTTCGCGGGGCGAACGTCGATCCCCGCCAACGGTCCCCTGGCGGCCACCATTCCCGCCGTCGTCGACGCCGCGTCGCTCGCGCTGGCGAAATACGGCACGAAGTCGCTCGGTGACGTGCTGGCGCCGGCCATCAGGTTCGCCGACGGCTTCCCGATGTACGAGTTCCTCACGCGGTTTCTCGCGAGCGAGCGGAAGGGCTGCGAGCCGTACGCCGACACGATGCGCACGTACTACCCCGAAGGCCGCGTGACCCGCGCCGGCGAGATCTTCCGGCAGCCGAACCTGGCGCGCACGCTCCGCATGCTCGTGGCCGCCGAGGCCGCGGCGCTGAAGGCGGGCGCCACTCGGGAGGCCGCCATCACCGCCGCTCGCGACGCGTTCTACACGGGCGAATTCGCCCGACGCCTCGCGACCGCGGTCCAGGCGGCCGGAGGGATGATGACGGAGGCCGATCTCGCGGGTTACCGCAGCAAGATCGAGCAACCCGTCAGCGTGACCTATCGCGGCTACACCGTCCACAAGGCAGGCCCCTGGAACCAGAGCCCGGTGCTGCTGCAGACGCTGAACCTGCTGGAGGGCCTCGACATTCGCGCCATGGGGCACCTGAGCGCCGACAGCGTCCACGCGATGACCGAGGCGATGAAGCTCGCGTACGCCGACCGCGACAGGTACTACGGCGACCCCGACTTCGTGAAGGTACCCATCGCGGGCCTGTTGTCCAAGGCCTACGCGGCACAGCGGCGGTCGCTGATCGACATGACGCGCGCCAGCCTGGAGCAGCGGCCGGGGAACCCCGGGCCGTTCGACGTGTCGTCGACGTCTGCCAGTCATGCGCCGGACAAGTCCGGCGCCTACGTATCCTCCGCTGGTCCGGCGACCTCCGCCTCGCCTGCGCCGGACAAGTCCGGCGCCTACGTATCCTCCGCCGGTCCCGCGACCTCCGCCTCGCCTGCGCCGCACGAGTCCGGCGCCTACGTATCCTCCGCTGGTCCGGCGACCTCCGCCTCGCCTGCGCCGGACAAGTCCGGCGCCTACGTATCCTCCGCCGGCCCCGCGACCTCCGCCTCGCCAGCGCCGGACAAGTCCGGCGCCTACGTATCAGCGCCTTCGGACCCGCACATCACGCGCGTCGGCCCGACGGGCGAGTCGGGGGATACGACGGCGATCGAGGTCGCGGACGGCGAGGGCAACCTGTTCTCCGCGACGCCCTCGTCCGGGTGGCTGCTCGGCGGTGCCTTCATTGCGGGCGATACGGGCGTGCCGATGAGCAACAGGATGCAGGCGTTCCGCCTCGAGCCCGGCAGCCCCAACGTCGTCGCGCCAGGCAAGCGCCCGCGCACGACGCTCACGCCGACGATCGTGACGAGGGACGGCTCGCCGGTGCTCGCCATCGGCACGCCTGGCGGCGACAGCCAGGACCAGCAGATTCTCCAGGTGCTGGTCAACGTCATCGACTTCGGCCTGCCGCTGCAGGCCGCTGTCGACTCGGCGCGCTTCAACACCCTGTCGATCCAGAGCTCGTTCGGTGAGCACCGGTTCGAGCCCGGCGTGCTGGAAGTCGAACGCGGCGTGCCGGAGGCGGTCCGCAACGAATTGGTCACGCGCGGCCACCGGCTCCGCCTCCACCCGGTCGCGAACTATCCCACCGGCATCGTCGCCGCCGGCGTCGATCCGGCGACGGGCAAGCTCCGGGGGGCGGCCGACGTGCGCCGCGAGCGATCCGTCATCGCCTGGTGAGGTTGGCAGCCGCCTTCGTCTCTCGGCATCCGGCGTCGCCGGTGGGCGGCCCGCTCGTTGCGTGCGTGCCTGATCAGCCAGGAGCCGGGGAGTCGGACAGGGCTTTCCTGCCTTCCTGCTTTCCTGCTTTCCTCTTCTCCTGCTTTCCTGTTCTCCTGTGTGTGTGCGTGTAGCAGTGGTGGGCGCCGGCATCTCCGGCCTGAGTTGTGCGACGGCGTTGGCCGGCGCGGGCGCGTCGGTCACGGTGTTCGACAAGGGCCGCGGACCGGCCGGTCGGATGTCCACGCGGCGCGCAGTCGTTCCCTTCGATCACGGCGCCCAGTACTTCACGGCCCGTGATCCCGCGTTCCGAACGGAGGTCGCGCGCCTGATGGAGGCCGGCGTCGTCGCCGAGTGGACCCCTCGGATTGTCGCCGTCGATCGCGTCGGCAGTGAGCCCACTGCGGTGGCCGACGTCACTCGTCTGGTGGGCGTGCCGGGGATGAACGCCGTGGCGCAGGCTCTCGCGGCGCCTCTCGACGTACAGGTGAACGTCACCGTGTCCGCACTCGAGCCGCACGGCCGCCGGTGGCGGCTCCGCACCACGGCCGACGACGACCTGCCTGGCCTGTTCGACGTCGTCGTTCTGACGGCTCCACCGGTGCAGACCGCCAGCCTGCTCGGCGGCCACCCGCTGGCCGGCATCGTCGGCGCGGCCGAAATGGCCCCCTGCTGGGCGGTGATGGCCTCGTGGGCCGACGCGATCGATGTGGCCTTCGATGCGGCGTTCGTCAACGACGGCCCGCTGGCCTGGGTTGCCCGCGATGGCAGCAAGCCCGGTCGCCCGCATCCGCACGCCTGGGTACTCCACGCATCGCCGCGCTGGTCTCACGACCACCTCGAACTGCCGATCGATGAGGTACTGCCGATGTTGCTGCGCGCCTTCGAGGCTGTCGTCGGGCATCCTCTCGCGCCCGCGGCCTTCTCGACAGCGCACCGCTGGCGCTACGCGTCGATCGTCCGGGCGCTCGACGACACGCACTTGTGGCGATCCCGACACGCGCCTGGGCGTTGCCGGCGACTGGTGCGGGGGCTCTCGCGTGGAGGGTGGCTGGCTGAGCGGCCACGCCCTGGCCCGGACGATCCTCGCCGCCTGACCGACGCCGGCCATGCTACGCGCCACGGATGCGGGTCTCTGCTGCGACGACGGGCCGTTCCACGTCGACCCATCAGCCGCCGTGGACCTCGCGCTGATCACGCATGCCCACGCCGACCACGCGCGACCTGGCGCGCGACGCTACGTGTGCGCGGTCGACGGCGTCGCCGTGCTGCGCCGCCGCCTCGGCCCCGATGCGGACATCGAGGGCTGGGCGTATGGCGCCGTGCACCGGATCGGCCGCGTCGACGTCTCGCTCCATCCCGCCGGCCACGTCCTGGGATCGGCACAGGTCCGCCTGCAGTCCGGCGGCGAGACCTGGGTGGTGTCGGGCGACTACAAACGGCAGCCCGACCCGACGTGCGCGCCGTTCGAGGTCGTCCGCTGCGACACGTTCGTGAGCGAGGCGACATTCGCGCTGCCGGTCTACAGGTGGCCACGCGTCGAGGACGTCGTGGCCGAGATCGCCGGCTGGATTGCCGAGAACCGCGCGCGCGACCGTCCCTCGGTGCTGTTCGCCTACAGCCTCGGCAAGGCCCAGCGCCTGCTCGCCCTGCTCGGCCCGACGCTCGAGGCACCTCCCCTCGTCCACGGCGCGGTCGCGTCGATGATCGACGCCTACGCGGAGGCCGGCGTGGCGCTGCCTCCCGTCGAGACGGTCGGCGAGACGACGCGCGGCGCCCTCACGCGGGGGCGGGTGGTCCTCGCGCCGCCATCGGCCCTCGGCTCGCCGTGGCTCCGCCGCTTCCCCGATGCGGCCACGGCACTCGTCTCCGGCTGGATGCGTGTCAGAGGCACGCGTCGATGGAAGGGCGTCGAGAGGGGCTTCGTGCTCTCGGACCATGCCGACTGGCCTGACCTGCTCGACACGATCGCGGCCACCGGCGCGTCGCGTGTACTTGCAACCCATGGCTACGCGGACGTGCTCGCGCGCACCTGCGCCGAGCGT
The DNA here is from genome assembly GCA_963715265.1 of uncultured Acidobacteriota bacterium. GTDB lineage: Bacteria > Acidobacteriota > Vicinamibacteria > Vicinamibacterales > Vicinamibacteraceae > Luteitalea. The sequence continues at coordinate 97,902 of CAVQRQ010000014.1, read as the reverse complement.
GGGCTGGACGCGGGCGTGATCGATGCCGGGGTCACGGGAGTAGAGGCGTAAGCGAGATGGAACGCTTCGCGCAACTCTACGCCACGCTCGACCGGACAACGTCCACCAACGCGAAGGTCGCAGCAGTCGAGGGATACCTGAGGGATGCGCCTCCCGCAGACGCTGCCTGGGCGGTGTTCTTCCTCGCGGGGCGCAGACTGCTGCGGCTCCTGCCGACGCGGTCGCTCCGCGACTGGACCCTCGAGGTGACGGGGCTCTCGCCATGGCTCCTCGACGAGTCCTACGGCGCCGTCGGTGACCTGGCCGAGACGCTGGCCCTCCTCCTCGACGGCGTACCGCGGCAGGGCGACGAACGCGGCGTGCCGCTGCACGTGTGGATCGAGGAGCGCTTCGAGGGCCTTCGCGGCAGCACGGCCGAGGCGCAGCGCGAGCAGGTGCTGGGCTGGTGGCGCGGGCTGCCCTCGTTCGAACGGTTCCTCCTCAACAAGCTGCTGACGGGCGAGCTGCGCGTGGGTGTCTCGCAGACGCTCGTCGTCCGCGCGCTGGCAGCCGTCGCGGGCGTCGACACCGACGTCATGACGCATCGCCTCATGGGCCAGTGGATGCCCTCAGCCGCCGCCTTCCAGGCGCTGATGGCCCCCGATGCCGCCAGTGACCTGGTCTCGCGCCCCTATCCATTCTGCCTGGCCTACCAGCTCGATCAGTCCGTCGAGGCCCTGGGGGCACGGGAAGAGTGGCTCGTCGAATGGAAGTGGGACGGCATCAGGGCGCAGCTGATCCGTCGCGAGGGCCGTACCTTCCTCTGGTCGAGGGGTGAGGAAGTGTTGACGCAGCGCTTCCCCGAGGTGACGACAGCCTCGGCGGTTCTGCCCGACGGCACGGTCCTCGACGGCGAAGTGCTGGCCTGGCAGGGCGAGGGTCCGCTGCCCTTCGCGCGCCTGCAGTTACGCATCGGGCGGCAGAACGTCACCCGGAAGTCCCTCGTGGACGCGCCGGCGGTGTTTGTGGCGTACGACCTGCTCGAGGATGCCCGCATTGATATCAGGGGCCTGCCGCTGGCAGAGCGGCGGGCGCGCCTCGAGTCGCTGCTCGCGCAGGCGCCGCCCGCCCTGCGGCTCTCACCAGTGGTCGACGATGGCGACTGGCCGTCGCTGGCCGCGCGCAGGGAGGAATCACGTGCGCGGGGGGTCGAGGGCTACATGCTGAAGCGGCTCTCATCCGCATACGGCACCGGCCGCCGCAAGGGCGACTGGTGGAAGTGGAAGATCGACCCGTTCTCCGTCGACGCCGTGCTCGTGTATGCGCAGGCCGGCAGCGGGCGGCGTGCCGCCCTCTTCACCGACTACACGTTCGCGCTCTGGAACGAGGGCACGCTGGTGCCGGTGGCCAAGGCCTATTCCGGGCTGTCCAACGACGAGATCGAGCAGGTGGACCGGTGGGTGCGCGCCAACACCCTGGAGAAGTTCGGTCCGGTCCGACGGGTCGCGCCGACGCTGGTCTTCGAGATCGCGTTCGAGAACGTGCAGCGTTCCTCGCGCCACAAGAGCGGCGTGGCGGTCCGCTTTCCGCGCATCGCGCGCTGGCGGCACGACAAGCGTGCCGCCGATGCGGACTCGGTGGCGGCCCTGCTCGATCTGATCAGGACGCCGTAGCGTTCCTTACGAGCCCTGCTTGATGAGCTCGAGCTCGATCGTGAGCTTCACCTCGTCGCTCACGACGTATCCGCCGCCGTCCATCGTGCGGCTCCAGCTGACGCCGAAGTCCTGCCTGTTGATCGTCGTCGTCGCGGTGGCGCCCACGCGCTGGCTGTTCTGGACCGTCACGGGATCGGTCGGGCCCTCGACGTCGAGCACGACTTCCTTCGTCTTGCCGCGCATCGTCAGGTCTCCGATGAGCTTGAACTTGCCCTTGCCAACGGCTTCGGCGCGCTTGCTCTTGAACGTGATCGTCGGGAAGGTGTTCACGTCGAAGAAATCGGGACTCTTGAGGTGGGCGTCGCGCTTCTCGTTCTCGGTCGTGATGGTCGTGGCGTCGATCGTGGCCTCGGCCTGCACGCCGGAGATGTTCTTGCCGTCGTAGACAATCGTGCCCTCGACCTTGCCGAAGCGGCCGTGGACGTTGCTGACCATCATGTGACGGACGGTGAAGGCCGCGCTGGAGTGGGCGGTGTCGATGCGCCAGGTCTGGGCGGCGGCCGGTGCGGCCAGGGTCACCACGGCGAGGGCAGTGAATGCAAGTCGAGCGGTCATTGGACGAACTCCTGCAGTTGAGCCACCGGATTCCCGCTGGGCGGGACCGGCACGGCACGATTGAGACGATGACGGATGACCCGCGCCGGGCCGGCAAGCAGGTCTGCCTCACGCCCGGTGGGCGTGGGACGGCTTCAGTTGTAAGACGACGCCGGGGGGATGCGCGTTACAACACGGAATCCAGGGCGGACCGCTGCTCCAGGAGCGCCATCAGGGCTTCGAACCCTTCCCTATCGGTGGCGGTGAACCTCGACGGCGTGGGACTGTCGAGGTCCAGGACACCAACGACCCGCCCGCTGTGGCGTAATGGCACCACGAGTTCCGACCGCGACGCAGCGTCGCACGCGATATGGTCGGGGAACGCGTGGACGTCCTCGACGAGCACGGACGCGTCGCGCTGGACGGCCGTACCGCACACGCCGCGTCCGACGGCGATCCGCACGCAGGCAGGCTTCCCCTGAAACGGGCCGAGCACGAGTTCGGACTCGCTCCGGCGCAGGTAGAATCCTGCCCAGTTCAAGTCGGGAGTGACGTGCCAGATCAGCGCGGCGGCGTTGGCGAGGTTGGCAATCGCATCGCGCTCGTCGCCAATCAGCGCGTCCAGCTGCGTGAGCAGGTCGGCGTGGAACGTGGCCGGGTCCGCGCCGATCGTGGGGAGATGGAACATGTTCCCAGCATACCGATCCTGGCACTGCGCCGCCGCAAGGACGAGCAGGCCCGACGCCGACGGCACCCATGTCCGTGCCGTCAGATTCCGCCGGGGCGAGGCGTCGATTCGCCGATGACGACGAACCACGCCCCCGGAGCCACGTAGAACGGAGCAGGACGACTCGTGAACGACCTCAGCACCGACCTTGCCTCCCTGAAACTCGACCGCAACGCCCGCGGTGGCTCGTCACGCGGCGTGGGTCGCTGGCTGGCCATTGCCGCCGTGGTTCTGGCCGCCGTGGGCGGCTGGTGGTACTGGCGACAGCCCGGCGTCGTGGCCGTGAAGACCGCGCCCGCCGTGGCCCGGGGCGCCGCGACCGCGGGCGCTGGAGACGACGCGGTCCTCAATGCCTCTGGATACGTGACGGCCCGCCGGCGAGCCACCGTGTCGTCGCGCATCACGGGCAAGGTGGTGTCGGTGCACGTCGAGGAAGGCATGGCGGTGAAGGAGGGCCAGGTGCTCGCCCGGCTCGACGATTCGACGGTCCAGGCCATGCTCCGGCTCGCCGAGGCCCAGTTGGCGGCGGCGCGCACGCAATTGCTCGAAACGGAAGTCCGGATCCGCGAGGCGGAGATCGCCCTCGACCGCCAGCAGCGCCTCGTGAAGGAAGGCGTGGTGCCCGAGGCGGAACTCGACACGGCCACCGCGCAGGTCGACGCGCTGCGAGCGCGACTGCAGGCCGCGCGTCAGGACGTCAACGTGGCGCAGCAGCAGGTCACCCTGCGCCAGACGGACCTGTCGGACACGATCATCCGCGCGCCATTCAGCGGCGTGGCCGTCTCGAAGGACGCGCAGCCCGGCGAGATGATCTCGCCGATGTCAGCAGGCGGCGGGTTCACGCGCACGGGCATCTGCACGATCGTCGACATGACCTCGCTCGAGATCGAGGTCGACGTCAACGAGAGCTACATCACCCGCGTGTCCGACGGTCAGCCGGTGCGTGCGGTGCTGGACGCCTATCCGGACTGGTCGATTCCCGCGCACGTCATCACCACCGTCCCCACGGCTGACAGGCAGAAGGCGACAGTGCTGGTGCGCATCGGCTTCGACGCGCTCGACCCCCGGCTGCTGCCGGACATGGGCGTGAAGGTCACGTTCCTCCGCAAGGCGCCTGACGCCGCGACGGCCGCGGCCGAGTCAGCGGCGCCACCAGCGGTCTGGGTGCCCACGAGCGCCGTGCGCCGCGAAGGCAGCGCCCAGCCCTACGTGCTCGTCGCCGCGAGCGGCCGCGCGGCTCGCCGCAACGTCAGCGTCGGCCGCGCCGTCGGCGCCGATACGCAGATTACGGCCGGCATCTCTGCCGGGGAGCGCGTCATCGTCGACGCTCCTGCCACGCTGGCCGACGGCACGCTCATCCAGGAGACCCAGCCATGAACGCCCCCGCCACGGCGGCCCCGCTCGTGAAGGTCCGTCAGCTCGAGAAGACATACCGCCGAGGCAGCGAACGCATCGCCGTCCTGCAGGGCGTCGATCTGGACATCGCCCAGGGTGAGTTCCTCGCGTTGATGGGGCCTTCCGGGTCGGGCAAGACGACGCTGCTGAACCTGCTCGGCGGACTCGATCAGCCCGACGGCCGGCAGCGATCGAGGTGGGCGGCGAGCGGATCGATCAACTCTCGTCGGGCGCCCTGTCACGCTGGCGCGCCGGCCCACGTCGGGTTCGTCTTCCAGCTGTACAACCTGCTGCCGGTGCTCACGGCGCGAGCGCAACGTGGAGCTGCCGCTGCTGCTCACGCGCCTGTCCGGCGCCGAGCGCCGCAAGCACGTGCCGCGATCGCGCTGTCGCGTCGTCGGTCTGGCCGATCGCGCCAAGCACTATCCGCGGCAGCTCTCGGGCGGCCAGGAGCAGCGCGTGGGCATCGCGCGGGCGATCGTCACCGACCCGACGCTGCTGCTCTGCGACGAGCCGACAGGCGATCTCGATCGGAAGTCCGGCGACGAGATCCTCGACGCTGCTGGGCGCCCTCAACCGCGACCACGGCAAGACGATCGTGATGGTCACCCACGACCCGCACGCCGCCGCGCGTGCCTCGCGGCTCGTTCATCTCGACAAGGGGCAGCTCGTGTCGGAGGTGTCGGCGTGAAGTACCTGCACCTCGTCTGGCGGAACCTGATGCGGCGCAAGGCTGCGCACGCTGTTCACGGTGCTGTCGATCGTCATCGCCTTCCTCCTGTTCGGCGCGCTGATGGCGCTGCGGGTCGCCTTCGGCATGGGCGTCGACCTGGCGGGCCAGGATCGGCTGGTGATCATCCACAAGGTCTCGTTCATCCAGCCCCTGCCCCTGAGCTACAGGGAGCGCATCGCCGTGACACCGGGCGTGGCGGGCGTGACCCATTCGACCTGGTTCGGCGGCATCTACCAGGACCCGAAGAACTTCTTCGCGCAGTTCGCCGGTGGATCCCGAGTCGTACCTGCAGATGTACCCCGAGTACGTCCTGCCCGACGAGCAGAAGCAGGCGTGGTTCGCCAACCGCACCGGCGCTGTCGTCGGGCGTGGCCTGGCCGATCGCTTCGGCTGGAAGGTCGGCGATCGCGTACCGCTGCGAGCCACGATCTGGCGCAAGGCCGACGACTCGCCCTGGGACGTTCACGATCGACGGCATCTACGACGCCGCTACGAAGGGCACCGACACGACGCAGTTCTTCTTCCACTACGACTACCTGAACGAGTCGCGCACGTTCGGGCAGGACCTGACCGGCTGGTACGTCATCCGGGTGGCCGACCCATCGCAGTCCGAGGCCGTCGCGGCCAGGCTCGACGCGCTCTTCGCCAACTCGCCGGCAGAGACCAAGACGTCCACCGAGAAGGCGTTCGTGCAAGCCTTCGCCAAGCAGATCGGCGACATCGGCAGCGATCCTGATGGCCGTCCTGGCCGCGGTGTTCTTCACGATCCTGCTCGTCGCGGCCAACACCATGGCGCAGTCGGTGCGCGAACGCACCAACGAGCTCGCGGTGCTGAAGACGCTCGGCTTCGGCGACGGGCAGTTGCTCGGCCTCGTGCTGCTGGAGTCCGTGCTGCTGGCCGTCATCGGCGGCGGCGCCGGACTGGTGCTCGCCTGGCTCGTCACGCAGCAGGGCGATCCGACAGGAGGGCTGCTGCCGGTGTTCTTCCTGCCCACCCGCGACATCATCATGGGTGTCGCGCTCATCTTCGTGCTCGGGATGGTCGCCGGGCTGCTGCCAGCCTTTCAGGCCAGCCGGCTCCGCATCGTCGACGCGCTGCGGCGCCAGGGGTGACCATGCAGGCCCTGTCACAGATCCTCGCCATCACGCTGGTCAACATCCGCAGCATCCCGCAGCGCCTCGGCTCGTCGGCCGTCGCCGTCGTCGGCATCGCGGGTGTCGTCGTCGTGTTCGTCGCCGTGCTGTCGATCGCCCAGGGTTTCCGCGCCGCGATGACCACGGCAGGCGACCCGCGCACCGCGATCGTCATGCGGGCCGGCACCGACTCGGAGCTGTCGAGCATCCTGATGCGGCAGGACACGCAGATCATCAAGGATGCCCCTGGCGTGACGCGCGGGCCTGACGGCCCTGTCGCGTCGGCCGAGCTGTTCGTGATCGTCAATCACCCGAAGCGGTCCACGGGGTCTGACGCCAACGTGCCGCTGCGGGGCGTGGAGCCGGGGGCCTTCGACGTGCGGCCGAAGCTGAAGCTCGTCGAAGGTCGCCGCTTCGAGCCGGGGCGGAACGAGATCATCGTCGGGCGCGCGGCGGCCGGCCAGTTCACCGGGCTCGAGGTGGGCCGAGACGTCCGCTGGGGCGAGAACGTCTGGACCGTCGTGGGCGTGTTCGAGGCCGACGGCGCCATCTCGGAGTCGGAGGTCTGGTGCGACGCGCGCGTGCTGCAGCGGGCCTACCGCCGGGGCGATTCGTTCCAGTCCGTCTACGTGCAGTTGGAGCGCGAGGATTCGCTCGAGGCGTTCAGGGCCGCGCTCGCCGCCGACCCGCGCGTGAACGTGATGGTCGAGCGCGAGACGGACTACCTCGCCGATCAGTCAACCGTGTTGCAGACCATCATCCGCACCGTCGGCTTCGTCATCGCCGGCCTCATGGGGATCGGCGCGGTCTTCGGCGCCATCAACACGATGTACAACGCCGTGGCCAGCCGCACGCGCGAGATCGCGACCCTGCGCGCGCTGGGCTTCGGGGCGCTCTCGATCGTCGCGTCCGTGATGGCCGAGTCGGCCGTCCTGGCGTTGCTTGGCGGTGTGCTCGGCGGCGCGCTGGCGTGGACCGCATTCGACGGCTACCGCACGTCGACCATGAACTTCCAGTCGTTCAGTCAGGTGGCGTTCGCCTTCCGCGTCACGCCCACGCTGCTCGTGCAGGGACTGCTCTGCGCGCTCGTGATGGGGCTGCTCGGCGGGATCCTCCCTGCCATCCGCGCCGCACGCCTCCCCATCGTCAACGCGTTACGCGAGCTTTAGCCGCCGGACTCTCATGAATCTCGTGGGCGGCTCTCATGAGTCTCGTAGGCGCCTCTCATGAGACTCGTAGGCGCCGGACTCGTCCGGCGCCACCCGCGGGACAAGCGCCACCCGCGGGACAAGTCCCGCGGCTACGAAACTCGGATTCGTGCGTGGCTTGTGGCGCGGGCGCCATGGACCACGTGTCCGGCGGTCTCCGGTGAGCGTCGGACGACGTCCGGCGCCATCCGCGGGACAAGCGCCACCCGCGGGACAAGTCCCGCGGCTACGAAACCGGATTCGTGCATCGCCGTCGAAGCCTTACCAACGGTGATACGCCGGGTGGCCGGGCTTCACGGCGACGAACACGCCGCGGCACGTCGCCGTGACGCGGCCCTCCGCCTCGAGCGTGGCCTCCACGGTGCACCTGTCGCCGCTCGCCTCGACGATGCGTGCGACGAGGTGGAGGTTGGTGCCCATCGGCGTGGGGCGCTTCATCTCGATCGTGTAGCTGGCCGTGACCGTGCAGGGCGGGTGGTCGTGTCCTGACGATCGCATCAGGTGCCACGCCGCGGCCCAGTTGCAGTGGCAGTCGAGGATGCTGCCGATGATGCCGCCGTTGACGATGCCCGGGAACGCCTCGTGGTGCGGCGCCGGCGTCCAGTCGGCGACCACCGTGTCGCCCTCGACGAAGCTCCGCACGTGCAGCCCCTGCGCGTTGGCGGGGCCGCACCCGTAGCAGATACTGGCCGGGGCGTAGTGCTCCTGCAGGCTCTGGCTCATGACGGCGACGATGATGCCATGCCTCGCCTTGCCATATCATCGCCGCATCGGGAGGATCACCATGAAGCGGCGTGAATTCCTGGCCACGACCGGTGCGGTGGCTGCGGCGTCCCTGGCAGGGCTGGCGGCGGCCGCAGCGCGGCGCCGGCTTCTCTACATCGCCCAGCCCGGCATCCGGAACTACCAGCAATACGGCGGCGTGGGCGTGCTCGTGTACGACATCGATCGCGACCACGCGTTCGTCAGGCGAATACCGACATGGCAGGTGCCTGAGGGCGGACAGGCCGACAACGTCAAGGGCGTGGCGGCGAGTGCCGCGACGGGACGGCTGTGGGTCAGCACGATCAAGCGACTGGCCTGCATCGACCTGGCCACGGACCGCCTGCTGTGGGACGTCGCCCCTGCCGGCGGCTGCGATCGCCTGTCCGTATCCCCCGACGGACGCACCCTGTACGTCCCGTCGTTCGAAGGGCCGCACTGGAACGTCATCGACGGGCTGACGGGTGAGACGAAGACGACCATCGTGCTCAACTCCAGGGCGCACAACACGCTCTGGTCGCCCGACGGCTCGCGCGTCTACCTCGAGGGCCTCGCCTCACCCTACCTGAGCGTCGCCGATGCCACGACCCACAAGGTGGTCGCGCAGGTCGGCCCGTTCTCGGCACCCGTTCGCCCGTTCACCGTCAACGCGGCGCAGACGCATTGCTACGTGAACGTCAACGACCTGCTCGGGTTCGAGGTCGGCGACATCCGGACGGGCAAGGTGCTGCACCAGGTCGTGGTGGAGGGGTATCAGAAGGGGCCTGTCGCCAGGCACGCCTGCCCCAGCCACGGCATCGGGCTGACGCCAGACGAGCGGGAACTCTGGGTTGCCGACGGGCACAACCTCTCGATGCACGTGTTCGACAACACGGTGATGCCGCCGCGGCAGATGACGAGCCTGAAGGTGCGCGATCAGCCTGGCTGGATCACGTTCAGCCTCGACGGCACGCTGGCGTACCCGTCCACGGGCGAGGTGTTCGACGTCAGGACGAAGCGGCTCGTGAAGAGCCTGCAGGACGAGGTCGGCCGGCAGGTCGGCAGCGAGAAACTGCTCGAGATCGACTTCGACGGCGACAAGGCCGTCGCTGCCGGCAACTCGTTCGGCGGCGGGGTGCGAAGCTCGTGAGTCAGCGCGCGGTCAAAGGGGAAAGGGAAAAGGGCGCCTCAGAGAGGCGCCCTTGCCCGGTCAGAAGTAGTGGTTCCAGTTGCCGGCAACGCTCCAGAACGGGTTCGCCCCGTGCGACCCGTACAGCAGTGGCGAGACCGGACGGAGCCCAGGCGGAGCGGCGTACGCGTGGAGCACGGCCAACAGCAATCCGACCAAGGTGTACTGGCGATTTCGGGCTGTGAATTGGCTCGGCGTTGACCTACTCTGCCGACATGAAGCGCGAGACATCGGCCGTCGTCGAGGCCAGCGGACACCTGATCGACTCCGGCCTGCTCAACACCATCTTCGACGCGGTCATCGCACACGACGGGGCGTTCGAGGTGCAGCGGTTCGAGATCGGTCGCACCAACGTGGACGCCTCGGAACTGGTCCTGCGCGTGTCGGCCGCCTCGCCCGACAACCTGGACCGCATCCTCGAAGCCCTGCTGCCACTCGGCTGTGCGCCGGTCAACCAGGTGGACGCGCTCGTCCGCGACGCGGACATGGACGGCGCCGTCCCCGAGGATTTCTACTCCACCACCAACCACCGGACGGCGGTGCGCATCGACGGCAGATGGCTCGAGGTGGCGCACCAGCGCATGGACGCCATCATCGTCGTCAGCCCCGACGGCAGCCGTGCGACCTGCCGCAAGTTGCGGGACGTCCGTCGAGGGAACCGCGTGGTCTGCGGAACCGACGGCATCCGGATCGTGCCCGAGTTCCAGGAACGCAACAGGCAGCACTTCGCGTTCATGGCCAACGACATCTCGTCCGAGCGTCGGGTGGAGTCGACGGTGTCGCGCATCGCGCAGGTGATGCGCGACGTGCGCGCCAGGGGCGAGCGCATCGTCTTCGTCGCCGGACCCGTCGTGGTGCACACGGGCGGCGCGCCCTACTTCTCGCAGATCATCCGGGCGGGCTGGGTCGACGCGCTGCTGGGCGGCAACGCCATCGCCGTCCACGACATCGAATCGTGCTTCTTCGGCACGTCACTCGGCGTCGACCTCGCGCAGGGCGTTCCCGTGCACGAGGGACACAAGCACCACATGAAGGCCATCAACAGGGTGAACCGGGCGGGCGGGATCGTGCCGGCCGTCGAGACCGGCGTCCTCACGAGCGGCGTGATGTACGACCTCGTGACGCACCGCGTCCCGTTCGTCCTCGCGGGCAGCATCCGCGACGACGGGCCGCTGCGCGACACGGTGATGGACCTGATCGAGGCGCAGGAGCGCTACGCGGCGCTGCTCGAGGGTGCGGGGCTGGTGGTGATGCTGTCGTCGATGCTGCACGCCATTGGCGTGGGCAACATGCTGCCGTCGTGGGTCAAGGTCGTGTGCGTCGACATCAACCCTGCCGTCGTCACCAAGCTGTCCGATCGGGGGTCGGCGCAGACCGTCGGCGTGGTGACCGACGTGGGCCTGTTCCTCAAGCAACTGGCGTTGCAGTTGGCCATCGACGCACAGCCAGCACCTTCGACCCTTCATCCGTAGCGGCCGGACTTGTCCGGCCGGAACTGTCCGGCCGCCTGGGCACGTCGCCGAATGCGCGTTCGGGAACGCGCCCTGCCTCGGATACGCGCGGCGCGCTGCCCCTACCTGCCCGCGACGCCGAGCAGATTGCGGCTCAGGTAGTCGGTCATCGTGTAGAAGACCATGATGCCCAGGAAGAGAAAGCCGGCGGCCGCGGTGACCTGCACCAGCTTCGGCATGAACTTCACTTCCATGAAGATCAGGATCACGAGCAGCGCTTTGGTGACGGCCACGGCCAGTGCCACCGGGAGGTTCAGGAGGCCGAGGTCGATCCGCGAGACCAGCACCGTGGCGACGGTGAGCACCATGAGGGCCGCGAAGACGGCGTAGAGCTGGGACTTGGGGGCGATGTGGGACATGGCGCGGCTACGGTTCGAAGGTCGGGGCGATCACATCAGGTACAGCAACGGGAACAGGAAGATCCAGACGATGTCGACGAAGTGCCAGTAGAGACCGAACAGCTCGATGGGCGTGTACCAGGCGGGCGAGAACTTGCCGCGCATCGCCATGACGATCAGCGGCACGAGGACGAAGCCGCCGAAGATCATGTGGGTGGCGTGCAGACCCGTCATCCCGAAGTACAGCGAGAAGTAGATCTCCGCGCCGTTCTTCAGCGCCGCGTCGTGGAACTGGAAGTGCTCGCCAGGCACCAGGTGGTGCGTGAACTTCTCCGCGTACTCCACGACCTTCACGCCGAGGAACACGCTGCCGAGCAGGAGCGTGAGGATCAGGAACAACACGAGCTGGGACTTCTCGCCGGTCTTGCTCGCGCGGACGGCCAGCGCCATCGTGAGCGAACTGCCGATGAGGACCGCCGTGTTGAACAGCCCCAGCCAGACATTCAGCTCATGGCTCGCCGCGTGGAACGCAGGGGTTGTACATCCAGCGATAGAGGATGTACGCCATGAAGAAGCCGCCGAAGAACAGCACTTCGGTGACCAGGAACATCCACATCCCGAGCGTGCTGGCGTTCCTGCTGCTGCTCGAGCGTGTCGAAGTGGTGCTGCAGCGCGGGATGATGCCCGGCGTGCGAGGTCGAGTGGCTCACCTCAGTGCTCCTCGGGGGCGTAGTGGTACGGGGGCGTGGTCACGATCGGCGTGACCTCGAAGTTCGCCGTCGGCGGGGGCGACGTGGTGTCCCACTCGAGCCCGTAGGCGCCCCACGGGTTCGGCCCGGCGGGGCGGCCCTTCAGCGCCGAATAGGTCAGGTAGATGGCCGGCAGGACGAACCCGATCCCCAGAATGGACGCGCCGGCCGACGACAGGATGTTCAGCACCTGCCACGACAGCTCCTCGGCCGGGTAGGCGTGGTAGCGGCGGGGCATGCCCATGTAGCCGAGCACGAACTGCGGGAAGAACGTCAGGTTGAACCCGACGAACACGAGCGCCGCAGCCGTCTTCGCCCAGCCTTCCGAGTACAGCTTGCCGGTGATCTTCGGCCACCAGAAGTGGATGCCGCCCAGGTACGCGGTGACCGATCCGCCGACCATCACGTAGTGGAAGTGCGCCACGACGAAGTAGGTGTCGTGCACGTGGATGTCCAGGCCGATCGCCGCGAGGAACAGGCCCGTCAGCCCGCCGATGGTGAACAGCCCGATGAAGCCCAGGGCGTACAGCATCGGCGAGGCCAGCTCGACCGACCCGCGGTACAGCGTCGCGGTCCAGTTGAAGACCTTGATGGCCGAAGGGATCGCCACGAGGAAGCTCAGGATCGAGAACACCATCGCCGCCAGCACCGACTGGCTCGTGGTGAACATGTGGTGGCCCCACACGAGGAAGCCCACGAGCGCGATGCCGAGGCTCGCGATCGCCACCATCTTGTAGCCGAAGATGGGCTTGCGCGAGAACGCCGCGATGATCTCGCTGATCACGCCCATCCCTGGCAACACCATGATGTAGACGGCCGGGTGCGAGTAGAACCAGAACAGGTGCTGGTAGAGCACCGGGTCGCCGCCGAGCTCCGGATCGAAGAAGCCCAGTCCCAGCGTCCGCTCGAGCACCACCATCAGCAGCGTCACCGCGACGACGGGCGTGCCGAGCAGCATGATCAGGCTGGCCGCGTAGTGCGACCAGATGAACAGCGGGAGCCGGTCCCACGTCATGCCGGGCGCCCGCATCGTGTGGATGGTGACGATGAAGTTCAGCCCGGTGAAGATCGAGGAGAAGCCCGCGATGAACGCGCCGAGCCCCGTGAGCACCACGTGGGTGTTGGACGCCGCCGTCGAGTACGGCGTGTAGAACGTCCAGCCCGTGTCGACACCGCCAGACACGAGCGCCGCGACGCCGAACAGGCCGCCCGCCATGTACAGGTACCAGCTGAGCAGGTTGATCCGCGGGAACGCCAGGTCCTTGGCGCCGATCATGATCGGCACCAGGAAGTTGCCCAGGATGGCGGGGATCGACGGGATCAGGAAGAAGAACACCATCACCACGCCGTGCGCGGTGAAGACCTTGTTGTACGTCTCGGCCGAGAGCAGGTCGCCGCGCGGCGTGGCCAGCTCGAGGCGGATCAGCATCGCGAAGATCCCGCCCACGAGGAAGAACGCCGTCACCGAGTAGAGGTAGAGCAGCGCGATGCGCTTGTGGTCCTTCGTGAAGAACCAGGACGCCGCGCCGTGCGTGGCGTTCAGGTAGTGCACGTCCGGTGTCGCGGGCCCGGCTGGCGAATCGAGTTCGTTGGTTCTGACGTCGTGCATGGCCGTGTCCTAGTGGGTCGCCGCGGGGGCGGGGGCGGCGGCGCCGTCGGTTGTGGCGGCGGCAGGCGTCTGGAGCGACTTGATGTAGGCCAGCAGCGCGGCGATCGCGTCCTCGCTGATCTGACCCTGGTAGGTCGGCATCAGCGGCTGATAGCCCTGCACCATCTTCGCCTGCGGATTGAGAATCGACTCGCGAAGGTACGCCTCATCGGCCACCACGGTGCTGCCGTTGGCCAGCGCCTGCGACTTGCCGAAGATGCCGACGAGCGACGGGCCTCGACCCTTGCCATCCTCGTGGTGGCAGGTCACGCAGCCGAGCGTCGCGAACTGCTGTTCGCCGTTGGAGGTCAGCGTGCCGGCCGGGGCCCCCGCGGCCAGCCACTGCTGGTACGCGCGCGGCTCCATCGCGATCACCTTGCCGATCATGCCCGAATGCTGCGTGCCGCAGTACTCGGCGCAGAACAGCTGGTACTCGCCCGCCTGCGTGGCCTCGAACCACATCGTGGTCGTCTTGCCGGGCACGGCGTCCATCTTCTGGCGGAACGCGGGGATGTAGTAGCTGTGGATCACGTCTTCGGACGAGATCAGGAGCTTCACGGGCGTGCCGACCGGCACGTGGAGCTGGTTGATCTCCCGGTGACCGGTCAGGTGCTGGGCCTTCCACATCCAGCGCTTGCCGATGACGTAGACCTCCATCGCCTCGGCCGGCGGCTTGGCCAGCGCGAAGTACACGCTCGTGCCCCACACGAACATCACCATGGCGATGACGAGCGGGATCGCCGTCCAGATGACCTCGAGGGCCGTGCTGCCGTGGATGTTGGCGCCGACCTCGTCGGCGTGCCGGCGGCGGTACTTCAACGCCAGCACCACCACGAGCGCGGCGACCAGCACCGTGAAGAACACGGTCACCGCCAGCATGAAGAAGTACAGGTTGTCGACGCGACCCGCCAGCGTGGACCCCTGCGAGGGGAAGAGTGTGAAGCTGCCGCCCATATCCGTTGACTTACGCCTTGTGTGAAGCGCCCGGCGGCACGGCCACCTGGCCACCGCCGTACAGGCCACGACGCTCGCGGCGCCGCAGAACCACCCACCCCGTCGCCATCGCGAGCACGAACAGCACGCCCGCGGTGCGCACCAACCGCATCGCCATCAACCCGTACGTCCCCGTCGCGGGGTCGTAGTGGTAGCAGTACAGCAGCACCGTGTCGACAGGCGACGCGATCTTCCTGTCGCTGGCCTCGACGATGCCGAGCCGCAGGTCGCGCGGCGCGAAGTCGATGCCGAACAGGTACCGCGCGATCCGGCCGTCCGGCGTCAGAATCGACAGGCCGGCGGCGTGCGCGTACTGGTCCGTCTTCTCGTCGTACGTGTACGAGAACCCCACCGTCTTCGCGAGCCTGTCGATCTCGGCCTTGCGACCGGTCAGGAAATGCCACGCGCCGGCCGTGTGCTCGCGATCGTAGTGCGCGACGTGCGTCGCCTTCTTGGCGGCCGCCAGGCCCGGGCCCTCGCCCGGGTCGATACTGACCACGACGACGTCGAACTCGCGGCCCGCGTCGAAGCGCAGGCCCTTGAGCCCGGCCGTCATCCCCGACAGCACCTGCGTGCACAGCATCGGGCACTCGTAGTAGGCCAGGGCCAGCACGATGGGCCGCGCGCCGAAGTAGTCGCCGAGCCGCACCGCCTTGCCCGTTTCGTCCACGAAGGCGAGGTCCGCGGGCACCTGTTCGCCCAGCCGCTGCGCGTACGTCACGCCCTCGAGCGCCTTGGGCTTGCGGTCGGCAGGCGTGCCGGCCTCCGACTGCACGCGCCCCTGGCCGGCCGCCGGACAGACCGCGGCCGTCACCACGAGAGTGGCGAGGGCTGCCTGCCGGAGAAAGCCGCGTGCGTGCATGTCGATCGTCCTGACTTCCTGACTTCCTGCGTTCCTGATCGTGCCCGACTCGGCCGGCTCGGAGAGCCGGCCCTACCTGTGCCTAGTCGGGCGGCGCGACGTCGCCGGTCGGCGCCTCGGCGTCTGCCGGCGGTGCCACCTCGGCCGGCGGCGCCGTCACGGGCAACCCCCGTTCGATGAGGAGCTGCTTGGCGCGCTCGATCGGCAGCCGGACCACCCCGGCGTCCTTGTCCACCCACCCGTACGTCGTCTGTTCCGCGGTGACCTTCGCGCGCACCTGGCGCAGCCACTCGGGCTCGTTGGTCAGCACCTTCGGACCGGCCGGCATCCGGCCCTTGCCGTCCAGCGAGTTGGCCTGGTCCATCAGCGGCGAATTCGAGATGTCGGCGCGGACCCGGTCGGCGTTGATCTTCGAGATCGAGGTGTCGGCGGCGCGGGCCTGACGGTCCAGCATCCTGTAGGTGCCGTACATGACGGCCGAGACGACCGTGAGGATCACCACGAAACCGATGGTCAGCTTGCCGACGCCATCCAGCGAGATGTCCGTGGTCTCGTGGTTGAGCGGCCCCGCGCCGTCGTCACCGTGCGAACTCGTGTGGTGCTGATCGTGATCAGTGGCCATCTGCCAACGCCTCGGGAAGATAGGGATCACCGACAGGCAGGAGCGCGCGGCCCTTCAGCAGATAGCAGAAGGCGCCGGTCCACAGGCCGAACAGGGCCAGCACGGCGGCGATGTCCATCCAGTGCACGCCGAACCCCTGCTTGACCCAGGGCGCCACGAGCCAGAACACGTCCATGAACCGCATCACGAGCATGAAGGACGCCACGGCGACCAGGCGGCCGGTGATGCGCTTGGTCGACCGGAACAGCAGGAGGAACCAGGGCAGCACGAAGTGGCCAGCCACGATGAGGAGCGTCACGCCCTGCCAGCCGTCGCCGAAGCGGCGCAGGTAGTAGGGTATCTCCTCGGGCAGGTTCGCCGACCAGATGATCAGGAACTGCGAGTACGACAGGTACCCCCACAGCATGATGAAGGCATACATCAACGTGCCGTAGTCGTGGAAACGGTCGGTCGAGAGCGCCCTGGCCATGTGCGCGTTGTTGTGCAGCAGCGAGGCCACGACGATCGAGAACGCGAGCGCCGTCAGCGCCATCCCGACGAGGAACCACAGTCCGAACAGCGTCGAGAACCAGTGCGGGTCGAGCGACATCACCCAGTCGACCGACGCGAACGTCACCGTGAGGCCGAGGATCAGCACGCCCGGGCCGCTGATCTTGTTGAAGCGGTCCAGCGGGAAGTCCTGCGTGTCCTGCTGGGCCGACCAGCGCGCCAGCATGAGAGCGAGGCCGGACCAGATGGCGAAGTAGACGATCGCGCGCACGATGAAGCCGCCCTGGTTCAGGTACGGCGCCTTGTGGCGGAGGATCGCGTCGTTGGCCACGACGTCGGGGTGCGACCACTCGTACAGGTCGTGGATGCCGAGCACGATCGGCACGAAGAGCAGGGCCATCAGCGGGATGGTGCGCGCCGACGCCTCGAACGTACGCCGCAGCACGAGGCTCCAGCGCCCGCCCGAGAGGTGGTGGATCATCAGCAGCGCGAGGCTGCCGATCGGGATGCCCAGCACGAAGATGTAGGCGAGCAGGTACGACTTGTAGAACTGCGCGTGGTCGGACGCGAAGCCGACCGCCAGGCCCACGAGGCCGAGCAGCCCGAGGCCGAGGCCCACGCGCTGCAGCGTGTCGATCTGCGGCGGCGCCTGGAAGTGCTCGGGATTGAGATTGGGCTCAGTCATGCGCGGCCCCTCCTCCGTGGGACGCGTCGGGCGCGGCCGCCGTCGCCGTGCCGTCGAGGGCGCCGCGCTGCTCCGCCGGCACGTCGTCGATCGTGGCCGCGTGGCTCAACTGCAGCGCCCGGATGTAGGCGGCGATGGCCCACCGATCGGCGGGGGCGACCTGCGCGGCGTAGTCCGGCATCTGGCCGAAGCCGTTGGTGATCACGTCGTAGAAGTAGCCGACGCCGATGTTCCGCAGGCGCGGGTCGTGGTAGGACGCCGGGCGCTTGAAGCCCCGCTGCACCACCGTGCCGTTGCCGTCGCCGAGCGGCGAGTGACAGGGCGCGCAGTAGATGTTGTACCGCTGCTGACCCCGGTCGAGCAGGGCCTTGTCCACCGTCACCTGCGCGGGCAACTGGTGCACGACTTCGCCGTCCACCTTGCCGGTGTAGTACAGGTCGTCCTCACGCAGGTTGCCGCGCGCCACCGTCCCCTCGGGAATCGGTCGCATCGCGCGCCTGTCGGCGAAGAAGTCGCTCTCCTCGAGCGCCTCGTACCGGGGGGTGTCGTGCATGTCCTGCCGGCAGCCTGCGGCCAGCGCGCCAGCGAGCAGCAACCCGCCGGCGATCCCGGCGCGGCCCAGCCGGAGCCGGACGAGGGGGGCGCCGCCGAGGCGGGCCCGCACGGATGTCAGTAGGTGCGCCATGGCTACGCGTCCACCTCGTTGATCGCCTTGGGGTGCAGCCCCTCGAGAAACGCCCGCGTGCGCGCGACGTCGAACCGCGGGTCCGTCGCCTCGATGCACAGGAAGAAGCCCGTGCTCGAGGCGGTCTTGCGGAACGCCTCGACGTTGAACACGGGGTGATAGGGCTGCGGCAACCCGTTGATGGCCAGCATCCCGCCGGCCGTCGCGAGCGCGGCGAGCAGAATCGTCGTCTCGTACGTCGGAATCGAGAACGCGACCCAGCTGTTGAGGGGGCGCCCGCCGATGTTGACCGGGTAGTCGATGACCGACGTCCAGTAGCACAGCGCGAAGCCGCCGATCAGTCCGAACAGTCCGCCCGTGAACGTGAACTTCTGCACGCGCCTGTCGTCGTGTCCGAGCGCCTCGGCCAGACCGTGCACAGGCGCGGCCGTGTAGGCGTCCATCTGCCTGTAGCCCTCGGCATAGGCCGCCTTGGCGGCGCGAACGAGCTCGGTGGCGTCGGCGAACTCCGCCATCACGCCGTGCAGGGCGCGGACCTGCGGGGTCTCAGCCATGGTGGACGTCCTTGGCATGGGCCGCCGGCGTCAGCGTGCGGATCTCGAAGATCGAAATCATGGGCAGCACACGGATGAACAGGTAGAACAGCGTCAGGAACAGGCCCATCGTACCGATGAACGTGCTCCAGTCCCACACGGTCGGGTAGTACATCCCCCACGAACTCGGGAGGTAGTCGCGGTGCAGCGACGTCACGACGATGACGAAGCGCTCGAGCCACATCCCGACGTTGACCGCCATGCAGACGGCGAAGAGCGGCAGCACCGACGAGCGGACCTTCTTCGACCAGAGCAGCTGCGGCACGACGCCGTTGCAGAAGATCAGCGCCCAGTAGTAGCCGGCGTAGGGCCCGTTCATGCGGTTGGTGATCATGAACTGCTCGAACTGGTTGGCGCTGTACCAGCCGAAGAACGCCTCCATGCAGTACCCGTAGAACACGATCAGCCCGGTGGCCAGCGTCACCTTCGCCATGTTGTCGATGTGACGCTCGGTGATGAAGTCGTGCAGGCCGTAGATGGCGCGCATCGGGATCATCAGGGTGAGCACCATCGCGAAGCCCGCGTAGATGGCGCCCGCGACGAAATACGGCGGGAAGATCGTCGCGTGCCAGCCCGGGATCACCGAAACCGCGAAGTCGAAGCTCACGACCGTGTGCACCGAGAGGACCAGCGGCGTGCTCAGGCCGGCCAGCATCAGCGAGGCCGTCTCGTAGCGCTGCCAGTGCACGGCCGACCCGCGCCAGCCGAGCGCGAAGATGCCGTAGAGGGTGCGGCCCACCTTCGACTTCGCGCGGTCGCGCATCGTCGCCAGGTCGGGCACCAGGCCGATGTACCAGAACACGATCGAGACGGTCGCGTACGTCGAGACCGCGAACACGTCCCAGATGAGCGGGCTGCGGAAGTTCGGCCACAGCGCCATCGTGTTCGGGTACGGGAACAGCCAGTACGCCGCGAGCCAGGGACGGCCCGTGTGGAAGACGGGGAAGATGGCCGCGCAGGCCACCGCGAAGACGGTCATGGCCTCGGCGGCGCGGTTGATCGACGTGCGCCAGTGCTGCCGGAAGAGCAGCAGGATGGCCGAGATCAGCGTGCCGGCGTGGCCGATGCCGATCCACCAGACGAAGTTGATGATCGCAAAGCCCCAACCCACGGGGTTGTTGATGCCCCAGATGCCGGTGCCGCGGAAGAGCAGGTACGTCAGCGCCACCAGCAGCAGCTGCAGCACGCTGAAGCCAACCAGGAAGCCGAGGAACCAGCTGAAGGGCGTACGCCCCGTGATGATCCCGGCGATCTTGTCGGAGATCGACCCGAAGTTGTGCCCTGGCGCGAGATAGCGCGCTCCCGGGACTGCTTCCTTCGTGTGGTCTAGCACGGTTGCCTCACGTCGTGTCCTGAATCCTGCATCTGCGACCTCGAGCGCCGTGGGCGCCTCGGTCGCGTCGTCCTGCCCGTTGCCTCCCGTCAGTCGGCGCCTGCCGACTCACGTGGCTCGGGGCTCAGTGCGTTTCGGCCGGCGCGCCGCTTGCGGCCCCGTGGGCCGGCACCTGCGCCGCCTCGGGCGACAGCACCGGGTTCGGGTTGCGCACGGCGGCCAGGTACGTCGTTCGCGGCCGCGTGTTGAGATCCTCCAGCAGGCCGTAGTTGCGCGGCTCCTTGCGGAGCTTCGCCACGCGGCTCTGCGGGTCGTTCAGGTCGCCGAACTGGATCGCCTGCGTCGGGCAGGCGCTCTGGCAGGCCGTCCGGACCTCGCCGTCCCTGATGCGCCGGTCCTCGAGCTTGGCCGTGACCCGGGCGGAGTTGATGCGCTGCACGCAGTACGTGCACTTCTCCATGACGCCGCGGCTGCGCACCGACACCTCGGGGTTGCGCGCCATCTTGAGCGACTTGGTGTCCCAGTCGGCGTAGAGGAAGAAGTTGAACCGCCGCACCTTGTACGGGCAGTTGTTCGCGCAGTAGCGCGTGCCCACGCAGCGGTTGTAGACCATGTCGTTGAGCCCCTCCTCGTTGTGCACCGTCGCGGCCACGGGGCACACGACCTCGCAGGGGGCGTTCTCGCACTGCATGCACGTCAGCGGCTGGTCGTGCACCGTGGGGTTGTCGAGGTCACCCTCGTAGTAGCGATCGATGCGGATCCAGTGCATCTCGCGCCCCGTGGCGACCTGCTGCTTGCCCACGACGGGGATGTTGTTCTCGGACACACACGCCACGACGCAGGCATTGCAGCCGTCGCAGGCGTTCAGGTCGATGACCATCCCCCACTTGTAGCCTTCGTAGCTCCACTCGTTGCCGTGCAGCGTGTCCTCGTACTTCGGGACGTGCGTCATGTGCTGCGCGAAGCGTGGGCTCGGCCTTGTAGAACGGGAGCGCGGCCGTGCGGACGATGGCACGCTGCTCCATGTTGAAGTGCATCTGGGTGCTGGCCACCGTGTAGGTGTCGCCAGTGGCCTGCACCTGTGCGCCGAGCGCGAACCACGGCGCCGTCGACCGCCGCACGAGGTTCGCGTTGTAGCCGATCCCGGTACCCACGTGCCCCGCGCGCGTGCGACCGTAGCCGAGCTGCAGGTTCACCGAGTTGTCAGGATGGCCCGCCTGCACCCACACCGGGCCGGTCACCGAGCGGCCGTTCAGCGTGACGCTCGCGACGGTCGCCTGGTACTTCGTCATCTTCTGGGCCGCGATCCCGAGGCGCTCGGCGGTGCGCGGGCTCATGACGATGACGTTGTCCCACGTCACCTTGTTGAGCGGCTTGGGCAGCTCCTGCAGCCACGGGTTGTTGGCGAAGCGCCCGTCGTGCACGCTCGCGTCGGCGGTGAAGGTCACCTCGATGGCGTCGGCGGCCGGCGCGGCAGGCGCGGCCGGAATCGCCGCGGGCGCGCCGATGGCCACGGGCGCGGCAGCCGTGCCCGCGATGAAGCCGTCATGCACGCCGCGACGCCAGAACTTCTCGAAGCTGGCAAACGCCGCCCCGTCGGGTGCGGCGTACGCACCCTCGCCGAACGCGGTCTCCCAATGACCCCGGACCGATTCGAGCGCCGTCGCCGCCGGGTTGTCGCCAAACGCGGCCACGACCTCGTGCACGCTGCGGGCCGTGTCGTACAGCGGGTTGATCAGGGGCTGCACGATCGACACGGTGCCGTCGCCGGCGCGCAGATCGCTCCACGACTCGAGGTAATGCGCCAGCGGCACGTGCCACTGGCAGAGTTCGGCCGTCTCGTCGTTGTAGAGGCCGGCGTGGACGCGGACGGACACCTTCTGGAGCTGGTCGGCAAAGCCGAGATCCACAGGGGCGTCGTAGACGGGATTGCCGTCCAGCACGAGCAGGAGATCGACCTTGCCCGCGGCCATGTCGCCCACGAGCTCCTGCAGCGAGCCCGTGCGACCCTCGACGCGTGCCACGGCCGACGGCACGTAGTCCACAGTCGTGCCCACGGCGCCGAGCGCCACGTTCATGGCCGCCGCCAGCACCTGCACCGACGCGGACTGCTGATCGCCGGCAACCACGAGCGCCTTCGCGCCGGCATGCGACAGGTCGGCCGCCACGGCCTCGATCCACGCCGGCTGCACCGTGGGCGGGAGGGCGCCCGCGCTGACGCCGGCCACGCCGAGCCGTGCCGCGATGGCACGCGCGACGGCGTCCACGTCGGCAGCCCGCACCGCGAGCCGGTGGTCGGCCTTCGTCCCGGTGTTGCTCGTGCGGCTCTCCACCATGTAGAGCCGGTTCATGTCGGTCGCCCCGCCCTCGAGACGGCGGCGCGTCGCGAAGGCCCGCGCGTTGGGGACTTCGCCCGGGCCGCAATCCATGAAGTCGCCGTCGAGCGACAGGATGACGTCCGCGCTCTCCACGCGCAGCCGCGGCTCCAGGCGCTGGCCGAACGCCGCGGCGAGCGCCTCGACGACGCCATCGCGCCCGAGGGGCTGGTACTGGATCCAGCGGGCCTCCGGGTAGATGTTCAGCACCGCCTCGATCTGGGACGCCAGGGTCGGCGAGGTGACGGTCCCCGTGAGGATCCGGAAGCCCGCGCCCGAGACGGCCTGCTGCGCGATGAGCGCGCCAGCCATCGCGGCCTGGAAATCCGTGAACGACCGGATCTCGCCGCGGTAGGTCACCGACTGCGAGCGATCGGGGTCGTACAGCCCCAGCACCGAGGCCTGCGCGTAGCGGCTGGTACCGCCGCCGGCCGGGTGCTCGGGATTGGGCTCGATCTTGATCGGTCGGCCATGGTGGCTCACGGCCAGCACCGGCTCCGCGAAGCCGTCGCGCGGCATCGCCGTTGCGAACAGCTGCGTCTTGCCCGGCACGTAGCCCTCGGGCGGAAGCACGTAGGGGACGATGTGCTCGGTCGGCTGGCGGGTGCAGCCCGTGACCCCGGCCAGCGCCAGCGAGGCGCCCATCAGCTTGAGGAACTGTCGACGCCCGGCCGGGTCGTTCCACTCCGCCGCGTGCTCGGGGAACTCGCGCTGCAGGTACTGCTGGAACTCCGGCGTCTCGGCAACCTCGTCGAGGCTGCGCCAGAACGTGGGGCCCGAAGCCGACGTGAGCCGGGCGCGAATGGCCGACAGATCGATATCACTCATGGTTCGCAACTGAGGCTGCCGGCAACCGGCCGGCAGCGGGCAGACGACCACGCGGGACGACCGGCTCCGGCCGCCACGCGCGCGTCACGGGTGGCGCTCACCTGTGGCACGTCGAGCAAGTCGTCAGACTCTGAATCTTGTATTCCTGCACCAGCTTGCGGCCGATCTCCAGCTGATCGCCCTCAGGCTCGTACCCCATCGTGAACACGGCCTCCCGCGGCCGAACGAACTGCTCGGGATTCCTGTGGCATTCCAGGCACCACTCCATCTGGAGCGAACTCTTCTGCTGGATGCCAGGCATCTGATCGATGCGGCCGTGACAAGTCTCGCACCCCACCCCCTTCTTCACGTGGATGGAATGGTTGAAATAGACGAAGTCGGGCAGGTCGTGCACGCGCGTCCAGACGAGCGACTCGCCCGTCCGCCAACTCGCCCGCACGGGCTCCAGATACGGGCTCTGCGCCCAGATCTGGCTATGGCAGTTCATGCAGGTCTTGGTCGGCGGAATATTGGCCGAGGCGGCCTGCTCCACCGACGTGTGGCAATACCGACAGTCGATGCCCATGCCGCCTGCGTGATGCAGATGGCTGAACTGCACGGGCTGCTCGATGTTGGAATTGGCCCCGGTCACGTAGTCGGACCGCATCGACATCCCCACGATCGACGCAACGAGGCCCCCAAACAGCAGGACCCCTATCAGGGAGAAGCGAGCGATCGCGTTGGCGCTGCGCGGGAAGATCTGGCTCATGGTTCAGGAAGCGGCACACCTCACGCCGGACGCGCAAGGCGGCGCGTATTCTGTCACAGAATCAGCGCGATGGGCGCAAGTCTCGCCCTTGGTGGCAGCGCCCGCCTGGCTCGCCGCCG
The DNA here is from genome assembly GCA_963715265.1 of uncultured Acidobacteriota bacterium. Lineage (GTDB taxonomy): Bacteria > Acidobacteriota > Vicinamibacteria > Vicinamibacterales > Vicinamibacteraceae > Luteitalea. The sequence goes on along the minus strand of CAVQRQ010000014.1, from coordinate 73,969 downwards.
TGGTTTCGTCCTGCACGTGGATAGTCTGTCGGCCCTCGCCCCGGGTGGTCAGCGACCACACGAGGCGCGGCAGTACCGGCCGCCAACCGGCACCGGCCCGATAATGTGAAAAGTTTCACAAGCTGTCAACCGCAATCTCGGCCGCCGGCCCCGCCCGTCGCCTCGCGGCGCCGGCGCGGCAGGCCCTTCTACGTTCGGCGTCCTGCGTTCCCCGTCCGGTCTTCCTCGCCCCGGGCCACCCCGAGCCCCTCGCCGAGTACACGCCAGAACGGGACGAGCGGGCGGCACGTCGCCACCAGCCACGGCGCCATGGCCGGCGTGAACAGCTCCGGCGGATGCCCCTGGAATGTCCACCCGCCCCAGCCGCCCAGAAAGCGGACCGCCCGCTGCTGCGCGGGATCGGTCAGGTGCCTGAACTCCACGGGGAGCCGCGCCAGTGTCCGCTCCTCCCAGGCCAGCCCCGGCCGCTCGACCGCCATCGTCTCGACCAGCCGGGTGGCGTTGTCGCCCTGCACCAGCCACCGGCGGAACGCAGGCAGGCGCTCGCGGGGGACTTCCGGGAGGCCGACGCCCAGCTCACACCCCTTGCCGCTGATCTGCAGGTAGAACGACGGCTCCGCCATCCGGACCCCGTCGGCCCACCAGAGGAGGGCGAGGTGGGTCTTGTAGGGCGGGGCGTCGGGGCGGAACCGCCTGTCTCGGGCGATGCGGAAGATCGAGCCGTTGACGCGCGGGTCGGCCACGACACGGCAGCCCCCGGCATGCAGGGCCTCGCCCACGGCCACGACGCACTGCCGCGCCGGCGTCAGCAACGCCGATTCGTATCGCGCGCGATTGGCCGCGACCCAGTCCTCGTTGTTGTTGCGCGCGAGGGCCCGGAGGAAGGTGACGGTGTCTCGGGGGAAACCGGCGAAACCCGCCAGGCTGCGGCTCATGCGAGTGCGCCTCCGCAGCTCGAGCCCGCCCCGGCCGTGCACCCGAAGCAGTGCGCCGCCGTGACGATCCGCCGGCCCAGGAAGCGCGCGGGGTCGAACTCCGCGATGGACCCACCCCCGGACGGATCGGTCCCCATGGCCAGCGCGTAGTTGAAGTCGCAATCGTACAGCCGGCCGTCCCAGGCCACGTGCAGCTGGTGGCGGCACATGAGGCCGTCGACCGTCGCCGGATTGAAGGCATCGGCCAGCCGAGCGACGTACGGCCCGAGCGCGCCGGACCGCTCCAGATCACGAGCGAACCGTCCGATGGGCATGTTGGTGATGGTCAGCAGCCGCGTGAACGAGAGGCCCCAGTCCTCAGACAGGCGGCGGCGGTAGTCGGCCTCCAGGGCCGCCTGCGGTCCGGGCAGGCCGACCCCGCCAGGGTTGTAGACCAGGTCGATGGGGAGCCCGGGCTCGAGACCGTATCCCACGGCGTTGAGCCGGCGCAGCGCCTCGATGGACCCCTCGAACGTGCCCCGCCCGCGCTGTGCGTCGACGTTGGCCTCCGTGTAGCACGGCAGACTCGCCACCAGGCGCACCCCTCGCGCCGCGAACCAGCCGGGCAGGTCGTCGTAGCCCGCGTCGAGCAGGATCGTCAGGTTCGTCCGGACCATGACGCTGGCACCGAGGTCGAGGGCCGCGTCGACGAACCAGCGGAACTCCGGGTGCATCTCCGGGGCTCCCCCTGTGATGTCCAGCATCGACGCGCCACTGGCGCGCATCGCCGCCAGGACGGCGTCCATGGTCTCCCTGGACATCGCCTCGGTGCGCTTCGGTCCGCTCTCGACGTGGCAGTGCAGGCACGCCAGATTGCACGCCAGGCCGATGTTGACCTGGACGGTCTCGATCGACGCGGGCCTGAGCGGCGAACCGGTGGCCTCGAGGACGGCGAGGTGAAAGGAGGGAGCGGGGTTCACACTAGGGCTCCAGGACTCAGGACTCAGGACTCGGAGACGTCGCAGGCGCCGGACTCGTCCGGCGCCCTGCCCGCGGGACAAGTCCCGCGGCTACACATTCGGATTCGTGACTGCCCGCTCGGAGACGTCGTAGGCGCCGGACTCGTCCGGCGCTGCCCGCGGGACAAGTCCCGCGGCTACAACAGCTCGGATTCGCGGTGCCCCCTCAGGGTAGGGCCGGTTGTCCACAACCCGGCCCGAGCGCCCTGCCCGCGGGACAAGTCCCGCGGCTACAACACCTCGGATTCGCGGTGCCCCCTCAGGGTAGGGCCGGTCGTCCACAACCCGGCCCGAGGTAGGCCCCGCCGCAACCGTGTTCAGCCGTCGATGCTACATGGTGCGGAGCCGCGACATGCCGCCGTCCAGGCCCAGCACCTGCCCTGTCATCCACGAGTTCGCTGGATTGAGCAGCCACTCCAGCAGCGCCGCCACGTCGTCTGGCTCGCCGATGCGGCCAATCGGATGGAGGGCCAGCGATGACTTCATGGCGGCCTCGCTCCCTGTGATACGAGCCGACAACGGCGTCCGGACCAACCCGGGCGCCACGGCGTTCACCCGGACGCCACGGGCGGCGTAGGTGGCGGCGGCCGACCGCACGAGGCCCTCGAGCCCCGCCTTGGCGGCGGCAATGGCCTCGTGGTTCGGCAGGCCCACGTCGGCAGCCGACGAGGACACGAGAGCGATACTCATCGCCGCCCGGTGCCTGCCGACGACGGCGCGCAGCACCTTGAACGCGGACGTGAGATTGATCTGCAGGGTCCGATCCCACTCGTCGTCGCGCGTCAGGTGCAGGGGTTTCAGGACGATCGAGCCGACGCAGTGGGCCACGCCATCGATCCGGCCGTGGCGTTCGAGAATTCCGGCCACCAGCGCATCGACCTCGGCCGTCGCTGTCACATCAGCTGGCGCCGCCTCTGCCCCGATCTCGTCGGCCAACGCCTGCAGCCGACCCGCGTCCCTGGCGGCCAGCACCACGCGGCAGCCCGCCGAGCGCAGCCGCCGCGCAAGCGCGCCGCCGATTCCACCCGAGCCCCCGGTGATCAGCATCACGGGCGCCGCGCCATCATCGGTCATCATCGCCACGCCCTGTAGGACGCCCGGCCGAACCCGGAGGCTCCGCCAGGCACCCGCCATCCTGCACGGCGGCGCCGGCGCATCCGCGCGAGTCCGACCCCACTCCCCACTCCCCACTCCCCCACTCCCCGACTCCCCGTCCCCGATCCCCGATCCCCGATCCCGCTCCCCGGCTCCCCGCTCCCCGGTCCCCGGTCCCCGCTCCCCGCTCCCCCCGATTCCGTTACTATCGCTGCGTGAGCTACTTCAGCGACGAAGAGATGAAAGCGCTGACCGAGCGCCTGTCGGCGATGACCAACCCGGTGCGGCTCGTCCTGTTCGTACAGACGTTCGGGTGCGAGACCTGCGATGCGACCAGACGGATCGTCGAGGACCTCACGCGGGCCAACGCGCTCATCTCCCTCGAGGAGAAGAACATGGTGCTCGACACGGCCGACGTCGAGCTGTACGGCATCATCGCGGCGCCCGGGATGGCCATCGTCGGCGATCGCGACCGCGGGCTGCGGTTCTACGGGGCACCGGATGGGTACGAGCTGATCTCGCTGCTCGACGGGATCCTCATCGCCTCGGCTGGCGATTCCGGCCTGACCGAGGAATCACGGGCGGCGGTCGCCGCCCTGGACGCGCCTCGCGCCCTGCAGATCTTCTCCACACCGACTTGACCGCACTGTCCCCGGGCGGTCCGCCTGGGATGGCAGCTCGCGGTGGAGAGCGATCACATCAGCACGGCGGCCATCTCGGCCGTCGAGTATCCGGAGCTCGTACGACGCTTCCGCGTCTCGGGCGTGCCCAAGACCGTCATCAACGAGTCGGCCGACATCCTGGGCGCCGTGCCGGAAGCGCAGTTCGTCGACACGGTCGTTCAGGGATAGGGCGCGGTCTCAGTGCACGGGCCTGACGTTGACGATGCCCTCGTAAACGGGCATGCGGTCGGGCCCTGCCTCACGTGAGACGGTCTCGAGCATGCGCTCCAGCTCGCGCCGGGTGGACGCGTGCTCGGCCGAGTCGATGAGGTTCCTCAGTTCGTGCGGGTCCTGCCGCAGGTCGTAGAGTTCCGCCGTGAAGCGATCCGGCGAGCCGTCGCCGTGCGGATAGCGGATGTAGCTTCCAGTCGATCGGTCCGCACGCCGCGGACGTTCGGCGTGTAGGGGAACTGCTTCTCGTAGTTGTACTCGTACAGGAATGCGTCCCGCCATGCCGCGCGCGTGCCCTGCAGGAGCGGCACGAGCGACCGGCCCGTCATGTCGTCCAGCGGCTTGGCGGCGCCGCAGACGTCGACGAGCGCTCGGCGCGAGGTCGAGGTTCAGCACCATCTGCTGGACCACCGTGCCCGCCTTGACCAGCGCGCGGGTAGCGCACGAGAAGCGGCACGCGGATGCTGTCCTCGTACATCGTCCGCTTGTCCACGCGTCCGTGCTCGCCGAGCACGAAGCCGTTGTCGCTCGTGAACACGATCACCGTGTCGTCGAGTTGCCCGGATGCGCGCAGCGCCTCGTAGACGCGGCCCACGCTCTCGTCCACCGACAGCAGTGTCGCGAGGTAGGCCCGGACGAGCGCGTCGTGCCGCTTCAGGTCGTACAGCGGGCCGCGCGCGCCATGCCAGGTGTCGAGGCTCTGCTCGAGCCATTCCGGCTTGCCGTCGGCCGCCTTGTAGTTGTCGTAACTGACGGGCGTTCGCACGGGAAACGCGTCCAGGGCGGTGGCGAAGCGCGGCTCGGGCTGGATGGGGCCCCCGTGTGGCGCCTTCTGTCCGAGGATCAGGAGCCACGGCTGGTCGGGTGCTGCCTGCCGATCCACTCGACGGCGTGGTCGGTGACCACTGTCGTGTAGTAGCCGTCGATGCGCCGGCGCGTGCCGTCGATGTTGAACTCGTTGTCGAAGTAGTTGCCCTGCCCGCGGTGGCTCATCCAGTAGTCGAAGCCGGGCCGCTGCGCGTCGTTGTCCTCGCCCATGTGCCACTTGCCGATGTAGGCGGTCTCGTAGCCGGCCTCCTGCAACCGGCGCGGATAGCTCGGCAGGTCGTCGGGATACTCGGTGAAGTTGTTCAGCACCTGGTGACGCCTGGCGTAACGTCCGCTGAGGAACGACGCGCGGCTCGGCGAGCACAGCGACGTCGTGACGAACGCGTTGCGGAACCGCGCGCCCTCCGCCGCCAGTCGATCGAGGTTCGGAGTGCGCAGCCAGGGGAACAGCGCGTCGTCGCCGAGTTCGCGCTGCACGACGCCGAGTGCGTCCCATCGCTGATCGTCCGTGAGAATGACGAGGATGTTCGGCCGCCTCGCTGCCGGCCCGGCCTGCGTCGCGCGCTGCGGCGCCTGTGCCAGCGCGAGCGCCGGCAGACAGCAGAGTGCGAGCAGCGACACGACGGCAGCGACCGCCGGGCGCAGGAGGCGTGCGCTGCCGAACCCGCCTGGCGAAGGCGGGCCGAACGGCGGGAATTGCATGCCGACGCTGTCGACCGATGTGTGGTTCCGTGCTGGTGTCGTGCGCATCAACGTCCTCGGGTCGGGGTGGCGCGCAGCATGGCACAAAGCGCCGTGAGATCGATGGCTTCGGTGCCGCCGGGCAGCGGAAAGCGCTCGCGGCCGGGATAGACGACGAAACGCTGGGCGGGCGCGATGTCGTCGCAGGCCAGGTGAAAGCCCCTGTCGAGTTTCGGCGCAGCGCTCCGCTTGATCTCGATGGCCCATGGAGCAGCGCCCGGGGGGATCAGGACGAGATCGATCTCGGCTCCGGCGCTTGTCCGGTAGAACGCCGACTGCCAGCCTCGAGGCGCGCAGGCGATGAGCGACTCGATCACCATCCCCTCCCATGTCATGCCCGCGATGGGATGTCCGAGGAGGCCATCGAGGTCCGCGATGCCGAGCAGGCTGTGGACGAGTCCGCTGTCACGAACGTAGACCTTGGGCGACTTCACGAGGCGCTTCCCGACGTTCCGATGCCAGGGCTGAAGGCGTCGAACCAGCAGCAGGTCCACCAGCAGGTCGAGGTAGCTCGCGACGGTCTTGCCCGTGACGCCGAGTGCCCTGGCGATCTGCGCTGCATTGAGCACCGCGCCCTGCTGGTGCGCCAGCATCGTCCAGAACCGGCGCAGCGTCTCGGCGGGAATCCGCGGGCCCAACTGGGGAACGTCGCGCTCGAGGTACGTGCGAATGAAATCGTGCCGCCATCGGGCGCTTGCCCTGTCGTCGCCGGCCAGCAGACTGTCTGGAAAGCCTCCGCGCAGCCAGAGCGCGTCGAGCCTGTCAGCCCCCGCTTCGAGCCCGGTGACCGGCGACAGCTCGAGGAGGGCGACCCTGCCAGCCAGGCTTTCGCTCGACTGCTGAAGCAGGTCGAGCGACGCCGATCCGAGCAGCAGAAAACGTCCGGCCGTTCGCCCGCGCCGTCGACCACTGTCGATCAGGCCGCGCAGCGATTGAAAGAGGTTCGGCGTGCGCTGCACCTCGTCGAGCACCACGAGCGACGCCTCCAGAGCGCCGAGGTAGAGTTCGGGCTCCTGGAGCTTGGCGAGATCAGCCTCTGATTCGAGGTCGAGGTACACCGGCGGCGGCTGACCGGCGAGTTGGAGGGCCAGGGTGGTCTTGCCGACCTGCCGCGGGCCCAGCAGGACGACTGCGGGCGCGTCCCTGAGTGCCTCCTCGAGGTCTGGAAGCAGGAATCTCGATATCATTACCTTGCAATTATGGAATAGAGATACATAATTGCAAGGTTAATATAGACAGGTCTCGCTGCAGACTTCGCACCGAGACGCCCTACTTCAAGCTCTTCAGGAACAGGACTACGGACTCGATCTGCCGATCACTGAGGACGCCCGCAAAGCTGGGCATGCCGACCCCGGCGCGCTGGTAGCCCTCGGCAATCGCGGCGGAGGGTTCCATGATCGACTGCCGCACGTACGCCTCGTCTACGACCACAGGCACCGCGCGGTCGGCCACGCGGCGTGTCGAGCCGAAGGCGCCTGCCAGGGTCGGACCCATCTTCGGCGTCGCGCCGCGCTCGGTGGCGTGGCACGCGAGACAGCCGTAGCGCACGAAGACCTCACGGCCCTCGTCCACGCTCGCCGGCGCGACGGACGCGGGCGCTGGAGGGAGATCCCGTCGAGTCATGTCGAGCACGATGTCCCCGAAGCCTTCCGCCCGGGCATTGAAGGCGTCGAGCGCATAGGGCGTGGTGTAGGCCTTGCCCTCAACCGGACGCCCGTCGCGCGCGCGCACCTTCCAGCCGATCTCGAGCTGCATGACCGGCCGCATGTCCGGTACGGCGAGGAACACGCCGCGGGCGTCGGCCGACACGTACGCGCGGCTCGGAACGAGCGTGTCGATGCCTGGCGTGCCGTCGGCCCTGAAGTTCGGCGACCCGTAGCGGAAGGTCCGCTGGTATCCCCATGAGGCCGCCGTGTAGCTCGCGACGTCCGACGCGGCGGCCGTGTCGAGCGCCAGGTCGAACCGGATCAGGACCCCCTCGCGCATCGGCACCACCTGGCGCGGCACGGTGACCGGCGCTCCCGTGTAGCGCACGCGTCCGAGCCCGGCGAGCCGCGTCGCCGTCGTGCCCCACCCCAGGATCTGGAACCCGGCGATGTAGAGCTGACCGTCCTCGGGGTTCACGGCGCCGTTGAGCGGTGGATAGTCGAACGCCGTCGTGAGGCTGACGACGGCGGCCTGCGGCGTGGGCCTGTCGAGATCCAGCAGGACGCGGAACAACTCGGGCCTGTTGTAGCCGATGTGCACGAGCCCGTTGTCGAGCGGCCCCATCCTCGACTCGAGCAGCCACACCTGCGACAGACCCGACGCGTTCACGTCATGCGGAATCCACGTCAGCGGCGCCGCGATGGGCGCCGGATAGATCTCCTTCGGGAGCGTATCGCTCAGGAAACCGTAGAACTGCCTGTCGCGCACGATGTGCAGCGGTGTGCTCGGGATGTAGTGGCCCTGCTGGTCGCTCGCCGTCACGAGCCCCGTCTGCGGATGCACGGCCAGCTGCGGTTGCCGCAGGCCGTAGCCGAGCACGGTGGACGACCGGCCGTCGGCCGACAGCCGCAGCACGCTGCCGTTGTGCTTGCCGATCGTCGTCGCCTCCTGGCCACCCTTGGCGATGACGAACTCGCCTCCGGGCCCGAGGCGGATGGTGCTCGGGAACTCGCGCGTGTCGGCTGTCTGCGCGAAGGCGTTGGAGAAGAGCTCGTGACGGTCGGCCTCGTCGTCGCCGTTGGTATCGCGCAGACGCCACACCCCGTTGCGATCGAAGACGTGCACCTCCTCGTCGCGGATGGCCAGCGAGAGCGGCTCGTGCAGCCCCGAGGCGAAGCGCCGCCACCGAACCGACGCCGTCGGGCGAGGCCAGCCCGCGCACGAGCCACACGTCGCCGTCGATCGTCACGCATACGCCGGTGCCGTCGGCCTTGAACTGGATGTCGCTCACCCGGACCCCGCGCTTCCAGGGGTTCGGCTCAGGCAGCGGAACGTCGTCCACGACGTACGCCTCGGTGGACGCAAGGCCCTCGCCTGCGCTCGAGGCACGCCTGATCGTGGTGGTCACCGGCTGGCGCCAGCGGGTCGGTGCCGGATCGGAGGGCACAGGCCGCGGCGTCACCGTTGGCGCGGCGCCACCCGACGCCATCGCGACGGCGAGGTGCACGGGTGCCGTACGCGGCGGCACGCGAACGGCCCGCACGGCGGCGGACGACCCCGGCGCCGACAGCGTCTCGAGGGTCGGCCTCGCCGCGTCGGACTGGCGGCCGCCCGGCAGGCGCACGGACAGGCTGATGTCGGCCTGCGGCGCGGGCGTGCCGATGACCAGCCACTGCGTCCGCTCGCCTGGGCCCACCTCGATGTGTCGGACGATGGCACGCCGGCCGCTGCCGAGTGGCGCCTCGCTCACCCACTCCTGCACGAGCGTGCCGGCGACCTCGTACTCCAGGACGGCACCGTCGCGCGTCAGGCGAATGGCCGAGAACCGCCCGTCAGCAGCGGCGATTGGACCGCGGCCGACTTCCTCGGGCGAGGGCGCAGGCTCGCGGGGGTCGGTCAGCGTCGGCCGATCGCCCGTCTGCCATCCGGGCCAGATGCCATTGGCGACCCACACGGCGCCGTCAGGTTCCGGCAGGCCGCGCTGTCCGGTCAGGGTCTTTCGATTCGGCGCGTGGTACGACCCTGGCGCGAGCGCCGTCGGCGTGACGCCCGTCCCCTCCCATGCGGCCGAGACGCGCAGGAGGTCAGGGTCGAATGCCACCCATCGCCTGTCGCCTGCCGGCAGGATCAACGCGCGGGGGGACAGATTGTCCGCCGGGAGCGGCATGCCCACGCGGCGCGCGTCGAGGACGGACGAGAAGAACGGCGTCCCCTCTTCGACCCATGGGCCCCAGTCGGACGTCGGGACCGGAGTGACCGGGGATTGCCTCGCGATGGTGCCGTTGCCGGCAAGCACGGCGGAGGCGAGCACGATGGTCAGACAGAGGCGCAGGGGAAGCGACACGGCCTCGTCATCCTACAGCTACACTTGGCGCCATGCTGTCACCGCTGCCGTCCTTGTCGCTCGCGGTCGTCCTGTCGACGCTGCTCCTCGCACCCGCGGCTCAGGCGCAGAGCCTGACGGGCGATGAAGCGCTCGACACCCGGTTGAGTCGTATCTTCCGCGACAAGGCCTTCGACGTGCCGCGCTTCGGGCCGGCACGCTGGCTGCCCGACGGCTCGGGCTACACGACCGTCGAACGCGCGGCGGCGCCCGCCAGCGGCTTCGACATCGTCCGCTACGACACCGCCAGCGGCCAGCGGCAGGTGCTCGTCGAGGCCTCGCGCCTGGTGACGCGCGCCGGCACCGAGCCCCTGACCGTCGCCGACTACGCGTGGTCGGCCGATGGACGGCAGTTGCTCGTGTTCACGAACACGAAGCGGGTCTGGCGCGACAACACGCGCGGCGACTACTGGGTGCTCGACCTCGCGTCCGGCCGCCTCCACAAGCTCGGTGCCGGAGCGCCTGCGTCGAGCCTGATGTTTGCCAAGTTCTCGCCCGACGGCACACGCGTGGCCTACGTGCGCGCCAACGACGTGTACGTGGAGCGCATCGAGAACGGCCGCATCACGCGCCTGACGACGGATGGTTCGGCCACTCGCATCAACGGGACGTCCGACTGGGTCTACGAGGAGGAACTCTTCCTGCGCGATGGGTTCCGCTGGAGCCCGGACGGTCGGCACATCGCCTACTGGCAGTTCGACACGACGGGCGTCGGGACGTTCTCGCTGATCAACGAGACCGACACGCTGTATCCGGTGATCACGCCGATCCCGTATCCAAAGGTCGGCACGAAGAACTCCGCTGTCCGGGTTGGCGTGGTGTCGGCGGGCGGCGGAAAGACGCGCTGGATGCAGACCGAGGGCGACCCTCGCGAGACGTACCTGGCGCGCGCGGACTGGCGCGACGAGCGGACGCTCGTGCTGCAGCAGCTCGATCGGCTCCAGCAGCGCAACGACGTCCTGCTCGCCGACGCGCGCACCGGCGCCGTGCGACGGGTCTTCCGCGACCAGTCGGAGGCGTGGGTCGAGCCGACCGATCGGCCGCACTGGATCGAGAACGGCCGGGCCTTCCTGTTCCAGAGCGAACGTGGAGCGTGGCGACACGTCTACCGCGTGAGCGCCGACGACGGGCGTGTGCAGGACGTGACGACGTTCGAGGCCGACGCCATCGAGATCGCCGGCGTGGACGAGCGGGCCGGCTGGGTCTTCGTCGTGGCCTCGCCCACCAATGCGACACAGCGTTACCTGTATCGGGCGCCGCTGGACGGGCGCGCTCCCCCCGAACGTGTCACGCCGGCGGATGCCCCGGGCTGGCACGCCTACGACATCTCGCCCGACGGACGCTTCGCCTTCCACACGTGGTCGCGCGCCGACGTCCCGCCTGTCGTGGACGTCGTGGACCTGTCGACCCACAGGTCACTGCGGACCCTGACCGACACATCGGCCCTCGTGGCGAGCCTCGCCGACTCACTGCGCACGCCACGCGAGTTCTTCCGCATCGACGCAGAGGGCCAGACCTTCGATGGCTGGTTGCTGAAGCCGTCGCGCCTCGAGGAGGGGCGCCGCTATCCGGTCATCGTCCACGTGTACGGCGAGCCGTGGTCGCAGACGGTCGCGGACCGATGGGATGGGGCCCGCATGCTGTTCCATCGCGCGCTCGCCGACGCCGGATTCGCTGTCGTCAGCGTGGACACCCGCGGCACGCCGGCGCCACGCGGCACGGCCTGGCGCAAGGTGGTCTACGGCAGCATCGGCAACCTCTCGTCGCGCGAGCAGGCCGCGGCGACGCGCGCCGTCCTCGCCCGCTACCCGTTTCTCGATCCCGACCGCGTGGGGCTGTGGGGCTGGAGCGGCGGCGGCACGAGCACGCTCAACGGCATGTTCCGATATCCGGATCTGTACCGCGTCGGCGTCGCGGTGGCGCCGGTGCCGGACCAGCGGCTCTACGACACGATCTACCAGGAGCGGTACATGGGCCTGCCCGACGCCAACGAGGCGGGGTACAAGGCGGGGTCGCCGATCCACTTCGCCGATGGGCTGCGCGGACGTCTCCTCCTCGTGCACGGCACCGGCGACGACAACGTCCACTATCAGGGCACCGCGCGGCTCGTGAACCGGCTGATCGAGCTGGGCAAGCCGTTCGACATGATGGCCTACCCCAACCGCACGCACGCGATCGCCGAGGGCGAGGGGACGCCGCTGCACGTGTATGCCCTCATCGCACGGTACTTCGTGACCCACCTGCGGTAGGGACGCACCGGACGACGGCCGGGCAGGTACACCCCGCCCTGCCGGGGCACACCCGGTCCTACCGCTCGACACCCTGGCCCTGCCGGGCCGATGCCGCGCATTTCAGGTCGCCCTTGCCCGGCCGCGGACGTTGGCGCCCGGGCAGAGGCTGCCCCGTCTCGCGGTCGAACTCGTCCGGCGTTCGACAGGCAGGACGCGCGTCATCGGTCTCGCGCTGCCAGGCGCTCAACCGCGCGCGGAGATCCGCCAGTGTCCCGGCGAAACGCGGGTCCGCCGCCAGATTCCGGATCTCCTGCGGGTCGGCGCTGACGTCATAGAGTTCCTCGGCAGGACGCGGCGCGACAAAGATGCGCGCCTGCAGCCCCGTCAGCGTACCGTCCCTGCGCAAGCGGCGAATGGCGTCCATCGTCGGACTGCGGCCGGCGTCGGCCGACGGCGTGCCTGCCAGGTCCGGATAGTCGTTGCGGATGTACTTGAAGCGCTCGGTGCGAACGGCGCGCACGCGGTCCTCGTAGTCGTGCCAGTTCTTCTCGGCAAACACTTCGGCGCGCGTTCGGGCTCCAGGGTCGGTGAGCATCGGCACGAAGCTCCTGCCCTGTACGGTCGGCGGAATCGGCAGGCCCGCGAGTTGCAGAATCGTCGGCGCAAGATCGACGCTGCTGACGAGGCCCTCGGCGACCTGTCCTCGTGTGATGACCCTGGGCCACCGAGCCAGCAGCGGCGTGCGGATGCCCGTGTCGTACATCGTCGTCTTTGCGCCCGGGAACGGCCTGCCGTTGTCGCTGATGAACAGGATCAACGTATCGTCAGCCACGCCCTGCCGTTCGAGTTCGGCGATCACCTTGCCGACGTTGTCGTCCAGCCGCGCGATCTCGTCGTAGTACAGCGCCAACTCATGCCGCACCTCCGGCGCATCGGGCAGGTGCGGCGGCACGATGACATCGGCCGGCCGATGCGGCCGGGCGACGCTGTTCTCGACGTAGTCACGATGCGGGTCGAGCGCGGCGAACCACAGGAAGAACGGCCGGTCCCGTGGCCGCTGACGCATCAACGGCACCCAGCCGGCCGCGCCGCTGTCGTCCTTGGCCAGCATCTTGCCGGTCTTCGGATCGGTCTGGAATCCTGCCTCGCCCGGATCGTCGACCACGTCGAAGCGATCCTTGATTGCTTCGCCCATGTGCCACTTCCCGGACGCCGCCGTCCAGTACCCGGCGGCCTTCAGCTTCTCGACGAACGTCACCTGCGCCGCCGGCAGCGGCCAATGCAGCTGTTCGGCGTCGGTGCTGTGCGGATACCGTCCGGTAATCATGCTCGAGCGGCTCGGGCTGCACGACGAGATCGTGACGAACGCCCGCGTGAACTTCATGCCGTCGCGCGCGAGCCGATCGATGTTCGGCGTGCGGACCCTCGGATTGCCATACGTGCCCGAGTCCTCCCACGCCAGGTCATCGGCGATGATGAGGACGACATTCGGACGCGTCGTGGGTTGCGCCAGCACCGGCCCCGCCATCAGCATCGGGAGTGCCAGCCACGCCAGAAGGTGTGTGCGTGTCGTGACGATCATGGTCTCGGTCGATTCTGCCGGCGAAAGCCCGCTCGGTGTCGGGTGGAAGATTATCAGCATGGTATGGTCGCGCCCGGCGGGTCACTCGCACCCTGGAGCCTCGATGACACGACTACCCCGCCTGCGCGGGCGGCAGGCCCCGGAGAACATCTCGCGATCTCGATGGTGGTGGTTGTGCTGGGCGCTCCTGGTGCCGGGAGTCGCCTCGGCGCAACCCGACGGGCCGCCGGCCACCCGCCCGAACATCGTGCTGATCCTCGCCGACGACCTCGGCTGGCGCGATGTCGGCTATCAGGGCACGGACTTCTACGAGACACCCAACATCGACCGGCTGGCGAAGGCGGGGATGGTCTTCACGCAGGCCTACGCCGGCGCGGGCAACTGCGCGCCCAGTCGCGCCGTGCTGCTCTCGGGACAATACGGGCCTCGTCACGGGGTGTATGCCGTCGAGAGCACCGTGCGCGGCCCGAAAGACCTGATGCGCCTGGTGCCAATCCCGAACCGGAGCGGCCTCGCGCCCGATCAGGTGACGATGGCCGAGGCCCTGAAGGCGGCCGGCTACGCAACGGGCATCTTCGGCAAGTGGCACCTCGGCGGTCCGGACGGCGCGCCGCCCGACCAGCAGGGCTTCGACACGGTCTTCGACTCGCGGCCCAATCCCAACGTCCGGCGTGACGACCCGGATGATCCCAAGGGGATCTACTCGCTGACCCGCGCGGCGACCGAGTTCATCGAGGCGAACAAGGACCGGCCGTTCTTTGCCTACGTGTCACATCACGCGATCCACACGGCGCTCGAGGCGCGTCCCGCATCGCTGGCCAGGTTCAAGGCCAGGAAGCCAGGCGCACAACACGGCGCTGCGCTGTATGCGGCGTGCCTGTACGACCTGGACGACGCCGTCGGCGTGCTGGTCGAGAAGCTGAAGACCCTCGGCCTCGAGAAGAACACGCTCGTGATCTTCACATCCGACAATGGCGGCACCCAGCAGTCGTCGCAGGAGCCGCTGCGCGGCAGCAAGGGTGGCTACTACGAGGGGGGCATCCGGGAGCCGTTCATCGCCTACTGGCCAGGTGTCGTCCGTCCCGGTGCGCGGAGTACGGTGCCCATTCACAGTGTCGACCTGTACCCGACCTTCCTCGCTGTCGCACGGGCAGAGACGCCGCGCGACACGGTGCTCGATGGCGAGAGCCTGCTGCCGCTCCTGAGGCGTGGCACGGGCGGGCTGAAGCGGCAGGCAATCTTCTGGCACTTCCCGGGCTACCTCGATGCGCCGGTGATCCGCGGTCGCGATCCGGTGTTTCGCACGCGACCCGTCAGCGTGATTCGCGCGGGCGACTGGAAGCTGCACCTCTATCACGAGGAGTGGCTGCTCGACGGCGGTCGGGACCGGGTCGAGACCAACGGCGCGGTGGAGCTCTACGACATGGGCGCGGACATCGGCGAGCGGCGGAACCTGGCGTCGATCGACCCGAAGACGCGCGACCGGTTGCTGGACGATCTCCTGGCGTGGATGAAGAGGACGCAGGCTCCGTTCCCGACCCAGGGCCCGGCGGTCATCGGTCCGTCGGACGAACGACGCTAACCCGACGCACGCGGCGCCGACCACCTCTGGAGCTCGACGATGTTGCCGTCGGGGTCGGTGACGTAGCACCACGTGACGAGTCGGCCGTCCGCGGTCTGAAGCGTCACGACCTCGCCGACGCGACCGCCACCGGCCGCCCGCACTGCCTCCACGGCACGCGGGACATCCGGCACGTGGAAGGCGACGTGGCCCCACCCGGCGCGAGCGACGGCGGTGCCGGGATGTGGCGCGAGCACGTCGTACTGGTAGATCTCGATCGTCGGTCCCGAGTCGCCGTAGCCGGGCAGCCTCAGGTGGGCGCCCGTCAGGTGGGCGCCGGGGATCCCGGTGCCGGCGTCCACCCCGTCACCCCGGTAGTCTCGCTCGGGCGGGACGAGCACGCAGCCGAAGACGTCGGTGTAGAACGCCGCCAGCCGCCGCCAGTCGGCGGCCGTGACGTTCACGTGCCCGAACCGGGCGTTCTCGATCGCTGGCATCGCTCAGCGCTCGCTTCATCCGGGACGGACGATACAGCGGAACCCGACGTGGCACGTCGAGGTATCGATGGGTTCGGGAAACCGCGCGGCGGGACGGTACCGCCGGCAGTAGCTGGGCGCGCAGAGGTGCGACCCGCCCTTGAGCACCTTGCGCGGAATTCTGACCTCAGGCTGGCCCGGGTCATAGCTGCCTTCGAGGCGAGGTCCGCGCGGATTGCGGGGGATACAGCAGGCCTTGTCCGCCTCGGCGGGATGTCTCGGCTGGAACCAGTCGCTGGTCCACTCCCACGTGTTGCCGATCATGTCGAGCACGCCGTAGCCGTTCGGCGGAAACGCGTCGACGGGCGAGGTCCCTTCGTAGCCGTCGATCTCGAGGTTCTGCCAGGGGAACTCGCCCTGCCAGGTGTTGGCCATGTGGCGGCCTTCCGGGGCGAGCTCCTCGCCCCAGGCAAACGCCGCGCCGTCGAGCCCACCGCGCGCGGCCAGCTCCCACTCGGCTTCGGTCGGCAGCGACTTGCCGGCCCACGTCGCATAGGTCTCCGCGTCCGCGTATGCCACGTGGACGACGGGGTGCCGATGGCGGCCGTCGATGGTGCTCCCCGGACCATAGGGCTGGCGCCAGTTGGCATCACGCGTCCAGTGCCACCAGTTGGCCACGTTGCGCCGGTCCACGGGGCCTGCGGGTTTCACGAAGACGAGGGATCCGGCGAACAGCTGATCGGGCAGCGCGCCCGGATAGTCCTTCGGGTCGGGGGGAATCTCGGCGAAGGTGCGATGCGACGTGGCCTGCACGAACTCGGCAAAGCGCGCGTTGGTGACCGGCTCGCGATCGATCCAGAACCCGTCGACAGCAACACGGTGGACCGGGCGCTCCTCGGCATAGTGCTCGTCCGAGCCCATGCGGAAGGTCGCGCCGGGGATCCAGACCATGTCGGGAAATGGCGCGGGCCCTGGTGGAGCGGAGGCCCCGGATGCCGCGGCCCCGGCGGCATTGGATTCGGCGTTCATGGCGTCGACTCTCGGCCTCGGCACGAAAGAGGCCCCGCCCGGGAGCCGCCGCAGGCGGCTCTCAGGCGGGAACGAGATGCACATCATCATCGCCCGGTGCGAACGCGGGACCTCATCGTCGACGAGGCCACATCGCACCGGGCGGTTCGGCGATCGGCTTACGCGCCGCTCGACGCTTCGATCATCTTCTCGATCACCTGGTCGAGGCTGAAGCTCGCCGCCTTCTGCCGCGGCGGGAACTCCTTGAAGGTCGCCAGGAACTCCCCGACGAGGGCCTGCGCCGGCACGAGCAGGAAGACGTGCCGGAACATCCAGTCGTAGTAGGTGTTCGACGTGATCTGCGCGTGCTCGTACGGGTCCATCCGCAGATTGAAGATGTAGGGCACTCGCAGCGTGACGAAGGGCTCCTGCCAGATCCTCATCGTACCGGGGGCCCGCTGCTCCATGAACAGCATCTTCCAGTTGTCGTAGCGAAGTGCCGCGACATCGCCGTCGTCGGTGAAGTAGATGAACAGCTTGCGCGGGCTCTCCGCTTCCTTGCCGGTCAGGTGCGGGAGCAGGTTGAAGCCGTCGAGGTGCACCTTGTAGGTCTTGTCGCCGATCGTGTGCCCCTTCTTCAACTTCTCGGCGATGTCCGGATCACCGGCAAGCGCCAGGATGGTGGGGAACCAGTCCTGGTGACTGATGATGCCGTTGGACACCGACCCGGCCGGGATGTGGCCCGGGAAGCGCACCATGCACGGCACGCGATACGCGCCCTCCCAGCTCGAGTTCTTCTCGTTCCGGAACGGCGTGGTGCCCGCATCGGGCCACGTGTTCATGTGCGGCCCGTTGTCGGTGCTGTACTGCACGAAGGTGTTGTCGGCGATGCCGAGCTCGTCCAGGAAGTCGAGCATCTCGCCGATGCACTTGTCGTGGTCGATCATGACGTCGTGGTACTCGGACTGCCAGCGGCCTGACTGGCCACGGCTCTCCGGCTTGACGTGCGTCCACGCGTGCATGTGCGACGTGTTGAACCACACGAAGAACGGCTCGCCGGCGTCGTGGGCGGCCTTGATGAACTTCTTGGCCGCGGCCAGGAACTCGTCGTCGCAGGTCTCCATGCGCTTCTTGGTCAGGGGGCCGGTGTTCTCGATCTTCTGGCCGCCCTTGCCATCCGCCCAGCAGTGCAGCACGCCACGCGGTCCGAACTTCTTCCTGAACTCGGGGAAGTCCTTGGGGTTCGGGTAATCGACGTCCTCGGGCTCCTCTTCGGCGTTCAGGTGATAGAGGTTGCCGAAGAACTCGTCGAAGCCGTGCATGGTCGGCAGGTGCTCGTCGCGGTCGCCGAGATGGTTCTTGCCGAACTGGCCGGTGCGGTAGCCGAGCGGCTTGAGCGCCTCGGCGATGGTGATGTCCTCGGCCTTCAGGCCAAGCTCCGCGCCGGGCAGCCCCACCTTGGTGCAGCCGGTACGCAGGCCGCATTGACCGGTGATGAACGACGCGCGACCGGCGGTGCAGCTCTGCTCGGCGTACGAGTCGGTGAAGATCATCCCTTCGTTGGCGATGCGGTCGATGTTGGGGGTCTTGTACCCCATCATGCCCTTGGTATAGCAGCTCAGGTTCGACTGACCGATGTCGTCCCCCCACATGACCAACACGTTCGGTTTCGTTGTCGCCATTCGATAATTCCCTTCATCGATGCCGTCCGGGAAAATGGTCCCTCGGACGATGGACCTTCGGCTCGACGCGCCGACCCAATCAGGCGCCCCGGTCGCTGATGTGCCGATGCTATGCCTTTCTGTCGGAGGGGCTCTACTGGACCAAGGTCCGATGCCGGCTTCCAGAGCGCGCCGCGGGCCCAGTCAGCACGGCGGCCCTACGCCCGCGTCAGGAGCACACGGTCACCCGGGGCGAGCGGGGCGGTCGCCAGCGTGCCGGCACCGAACTCCAGCACTGTGCGCGCCCGGCGCGTACCCGACACGAGGCGCCACGCGGGCACCCCGGGGTAGACGCGCAGCACCTGCCCCTCCGCGTCGAGGAACACGACGTCGATGGGGAACCGCATGAACCACGTGTGGATCGACCAGGCCGGCGCGAGCAGGAGTCCCTGCCCGCGGGCCAGACTGGCGCGCCCCAGCAGGCCGACCATGCGGCTCCAGGGCGTCCGGGCCTCCTCGACGACAGCAATCAGGCGTCCGCCCGGCCCCACGACCCGCAGGCGCCCCACGGGGCTCACTGCTTGCCGACGACGAGCGTGTTGGCCACCGTGTCGCAGGCGCGCACGTGTTTGGCGGCAGTCGCGCGGGTCGCCGCGCAGGTGAGGCGATAGAGCGAGGCGCCGCTCACGATGCTGTACTGCGTGACGTCGAGGTCGCCCGTCAGCCCGCTCGCGCCGTAGCGGATGAGCACGACCTTGTTCCCGCCGAGTTCGTTGAGGGCACTGCTCACGACGCGCGCGTGCGGGGCGCGTTGCGTCAACTGCTCGATCTCGATTTCGCGGAACGTGTCGTCGATCTCGTCCGGCGCAAGGGCCACCCGCAACACCTGGAAGTCGAGGGCGAGGCTCGCCTCGCCCTTCTTGTGCATGAGCAGCGCGATGTTGCCTCCGCTGGCCGGCACGGCGACCCAGTCGGACTTCGGGTAGGCGAACGACACGTCGTAGACCATGCTCCTGTACGGCCGCGTGTCCTTCGGCGCCAGCGGCTGAGCCACGACCGGGAGCGCGAACAGGCTCGAGGCGGCCCACATCGCGAGCACGGCGACGCGCCACCGCACCAACAGACGGCGGGCGGGACGGCCCCTGCCCGCGACGATCACTTCGGCTCCCGGTTCCCGTGCCCCGACTCCCGGCTCCGCACTTCCGATTCCCGACCGGTTCCCGTTCACGCTTTCTCTCCCACGTCCACGACGAGGACGCTGACGTTGTCGCGGGTGCCGGCATCGATGGCCCACGTCATCAGGCGCATCGCCACCTCGTGCGGCGCCCCCTGGTATGCCGCCGGATCGAGATCGGCTGGCTCCACCACGCCATGCAGCCCGTCGCTGCACAGCAGCAGGCGCACGCGCGAGGGGATGGGCATCTCGGCCATCGACGGCGTGATCTCGCTGTCGACGCCTATCGCGCGCGTGAGCGCACGCCTCGACCCGATGCGCGTGCCCGCGGCGTCCACGTGGTCGACCGTTGCTGAGTCGTCCTCGGTCAGCAGTCGGGACGGCCCGGGGGCGAGTCGATAGATGCGACTGTCGCCGACGTGCCCGAACGAGACGACATTGCCCGAGACGAGGACGGCGGCCACGGTGGTGGCCATGCCTTCGAGGCTGGCATCGGACTGCGCGGCCAGGTGGACGCGCTGGTTCGCCAGCGCGATCGCCGTCCGCAGCCGGTTCGACGTGGCCGACAGACGCGGATCCCACCCGAGCGGCCACGTGTCGTCGTCGGCATCGGTGGCCGACCGGGCGATGTAGCCCAGCACCGCCTCGAGCGCCAGCTGCGCGGCGACCTCACCCGCGTTGTGACCGCCGACGCCGTCGAAGACCGCGTACAGGCCGTACCGGTCCTCGCAGATCACGCGGTCCTCGTTCACGTCGCGAACGGGACCGCGGTCGGTGGCGCTGCCGCCCTGGAACTCGAAGGATGTGGGTCGCATCAGGCAGGTATGGCGACTGGCAGGTCAACGGCGACCGTGTGCTCGAGCACCTCGGCCAGGGATGTCTCTCCGGCCAGCACCTTGGAGAGCGCGGCCTCGCGCAGCGTGCGCATGCCGTCCTGGCAGGCCTGCACGCGAATCTCGGACACGGAGGCACGCCGCATGACGAGGTCCTCGATCGCGGCCGAGATCTTCAGCACCTCGAAGATGCCGGTCCTGCCCTTGTAGCCGGCGCCCGCACACGTCGGGCACCCGCGCGGCTCGCCGATGGTGACGCGCCCGTGATGGTGCAACCGCGGCAACGGCGCGAACAGGGGGTGAGCGCGGACGTCGATCTCAGTCGGAACCATGCACGCCTTGCAGATGCGCCGCACCAGCCGCTGCGCCACGACGAGCCGCAGCGCCGACGCGACGATGAACGACTCGAGCCCCATGTTGAGGAGGCGGAGCACGGCGCCGGCGGCGTCGTTGGTGTGGAGGCTCGAGAGCACGAGGTGTCCCGTCAGCGCAGCCTTGAGCGCGATGTCGGCTGTCTCGGCGTCGCGAACCTCACCGACCATGATCACGTCCGGATCCTGCCGCAGGAAGCTGCGCAGCGCCATGGCGTACGTGAGATCGTCGGCATCGCACTGGACCTGAGTCACCCCGAGGATACGCGACTCGACCGGATCCTCGGCCGTGAGGACGCACTCGTCCTCCGTGTTCAGGCGATCGAGCAGGGCGTAGAGCGTCGAACTCTTGCCGCTGCCGGTCGGGCCGGTCACGAGCAGGAGGCCATTGGGAAGGTCGGAGGCCTCCTCGAGCAGCGTCTTCGTCTCGGCGTCGACACCCAGGTCGCCGAGGTCGCGTCGCTGGCGGGCGCGGTCGAGCACGCGCATCACGACCTTCTCGCCGGAGATCGAGGGCACGAGCGAGAAGCGGAGATCGATGGGGCGGCCCCACACCAGGTCGTAGCCGATTCGTGCATCGATGGGCGCGGCGGCGGCCGTCAGCGGCACGTCGGCCATCGCCTTGAGCCGGGCCGTGACGGGCAGGATGACCGACGGCGGGAGGTCGTGGAGCACGCGGAGGGAGCCGTCCACGCGGGCACGCACGCGGAGTCGTCCTTCGGCTGGCTCGATATGGACGTCACTCGCTCCCGCCTCCACGGACCGGACGATGCACTGGTGGACCAGGCGAATCACGGCGGGCTCACGCGCCAGCAACTCGAGGCCCTGGTCGCCCTGACCGAGCGTGTCGCGCGTCCTGTTGGCAAACGACGCGGCACTCTCGACGTACTGCTCGAAGGGCGCCGCGATGGCCTGCGCGTACGCCGCCTCGGCCGTTTCGAGGGAAGCCTCACCCATGTGGCGCAGCGCGCGGTCCGCCAGCGCGGCCGCGTAGTGCCTGGTGAGCGCCGCCGTCACGGCGGGCTCCGTGGCCAGGAGCGGTACCACCTGACAGCCCGACAGCGCTTCGAGACCTCGCCGGAAACGGGCGTCCGTCGGGTTGATCAGACAGACGTGCAGGCGATTGACCTCCATCTGGGCGGGGAATGCCAGCATGTCGAGCCAGACCTGCGCAGGCACCAGGGCATTCACGCGCTCGAGGAAGTCCGGGTAGACGGTCATCAGCGAGGGATCGACGGTCTTGATGCCGGTGATCTCCTCGAGGAGCATGCGCACGACCTTGTCGGTCGCCAGATTCAGGGCGAGTACGGCGCCGCCGAGCGTCCCCCCGCGGGCCTGCTGGTAGACCTTCGCCGCGTCGACGCGCGAGGGGTCGAGCGCCCTCGAGGAAATCAGGAGTTCGCCGAGCCGCGCGTCGAGCTCGGCGTCGGTCACGCCCCGCCCCCCTTCAGCACGGCGAGCCGCTCCTGCGCGGTGGCCTTCCTCGGGTCGCTGTCGGGCAGCCACTCGACGGCGCGCTGGTACAGGGGAATGGCGTCGACGGGCCTGTTGCGCGCGTCGAACTGGCGGGCACGCCGATAGGCCTCGTCGCCGGCCGCGACCATCTTCGTCCGGGCGGCGTCGGCTTCCGCCGTGGCGCCCGCGCGTTCGTAGGCCGCCACGGCTCGCGACCAGTCTCCGTTGGCGTCGAGCTGCTGGGCCTCGGCAAGCGCCCGCTGCCTGACCACTGCCTGCTGGCCCTGACGGGCCTCCTGAAGCCGCGCCGCGGCGTCCCGGAACCCCGGCTGTTGTGACAACACGGCCTGGAACGCGCGCTCCGCCTCGGCGAACCTGCCGGCGGCGAGGGCACGACGACCGTCCTCGTATCGGGCAACCGCCGCGGGGTTGTCGGCCGGCGGGGCCTGGGCAGGCGCGCGCTTCGGGCGCGCCGACGCCGTCCGACCAGCCGGCGCCGCCGGGACCGCAGCGGCCGACGTGGTCGAGGGCGAGGCCGCTGGCGGCACGGCGGTGGCAGCGCTCGCGGGTGTTCCGGGGGCACCGTCAGATGCGGCTGTCGCACCCGGATCGACGGCGGGAGGCGGCGGCACGGGCGGGACCTCGGGGACAGGATCCGGAGGGGGTGCCGGCTCGGGCGCGACGTCCTCCGCCACCGTCGGCTCGACGGCGCGGTCTGCCAGCAGACGCCAGGCCACGGCGGCGACGGCGGCGAGCATCGCGATGATGAACAGCAACAGAATCACCGGATTGACGCCCTTCCGGGGAGGACTCGCCTTCGCGGCAGGGCGGACGACTGGCGGAGGCGCCCCGACCGGTGCCGATGGCGAGGGTCCGCCCGACTTGCCGGGCATCAACAACGTCGCGTCGGGCGCGATGGGTACGTCGGCGGTCGCCATCACCGCGCCCGCCGTCGAATCCGGAGCCGATACAGGTGGCGGCGGGGGCACCCTGACGTCCACGAACGCCAACCTGTAGTCACCGAACAGCACTTCGTGACCGTGCTCCAGGGTGAGGCGATTGACGCGCTGCCCTTCCTTCCAGCTGCCGTTCTGGCTGTTGAGGTCGATGAAGACCCACCGCCCGTGCTCCTCCCGGAGCTCGGCGTGGAACCGCGACACGGACTTGCGCGGATCGAGCAGCGCGATGTCGTTGGTCTCCGACCGCCCGATACGCCAGTCGCGGTGGCCCGGGTCGAACTCGATCTCGATGGCGCCGTCGCGCCAGATGACCACCTTCGGCATTCGCGTGTCTCCGCGCGGTTCGCTACCGCAGCGCGCGCTGGCGCAATCGCGCCGCTTCGGTCCGGGCGCGCCCGTGCAGGGGCTCTGTGTCGAGCGTCAGGGCCTGCACCGCCTCCCACTGCTGCGCGGCGTCCTCGAACTTGAGTTCAGCATCGGCACGCGTGGCCGCCGCCTGCAGGCTGCGCAGCCGAAGGTCGCGCTCGCCCATCACGCGCAGCAGCAGCCGGCGGGCCGGTTCGTGCGACGCGTCGCGCAGGAGCGCGCCGTTCAGCAGGCGGTACGCGTCCAGGAGCCGGCCGGTCCTGTAGGAGTGCTGACCCTCGTCGAACAGCCAGTCGACGGGCCGCCCCTTGGCGGCGACGGCCTGCTTCTCGATGGCCTGCGCCTGCGGTGAGTCGAACGCCGTAATCGGCGTATCGAATGGCAACGACGGGTCGGACGCCACGGAGGCTTCACCCGCGCCTGCCTGCTGGGCGGGCCGAAGGAAGAGCATGTACACGGCGGCCAGGACGCCCACCATCACCAGCAGCGTGCCCAGGGCCGCAATCATCAGCTTCAGGCCCTTGTTGCCACCAGCCTGCGGCGCCGCGCCGCCCGCCGGAGGGGCGGCAGCCGCGTCACCATCCGCCTCGAACACCAACCGCTGGTCGCCTATCTGGATGACGTCGCCCGGCGACAGCTGGGCCGCGTGCACGGCGAGGCCGTTCACCGTCAGGCCGTTGGCGCTGTCCTGATCCTCGATGCGCACCCCGCGCGGCGTCCACGAGACCAGGGCGTGCCGCTTGGACACGAACTGGGACTCCAGGACGACGGTGTTGCCAGCGTCGCGGCCGAGCGTGATCGACCGGCCCTGTTCGAGCGCGTACACCAGCTCTTCGCCCCCGGGGCGCTGCAGGACCAGCCTCGACGGGGCGCGTTCGGGTGTCGGCATCGGGCTACTCTCTACCTCAACGCGCGCCCAGTGTCACGCGCACATGGCCCGAGGGCGCACGGCCCAGCACGACCGGCGGGCCTCCGGCGATCGGAACCGTCGTCTCGGCTCCGGGCTGCATTCCCAGCGCCCCGAGTCCCTGCACGACCGCGTTTCGCACGATCGTATCGTCGAGCACGTCGAGCAGGTGCCGGCCACGCGCCGACGCCCAGCCGGGGGCGCCGCCGGACGGGCCGTGCGCGCTCGCCTCGGCCACGAGCAGCGACGGCGTCACCTCCAGCCAGGGCGGGCCGGGATCGACAGGGACAGGCGCGGCAGGCACGGGAGCGAGCCAGAGGTCCGGATCGTCGGTTTCGACAAGTCCCGAACCCGATGCGCCCGTGCCCGCGGACGCCCCCCGGCGTTCGAGCAGGTAGGTGACCACGCCGGGCAGCCGCTCCAGACCGGGAATCAGTCCCCCCTGCATCACGCGCGGCGAGGCTCCCGACACAGCGAGCTCGACCTGGCGCGTGAAGTGCTGGAGCGTGGCCCGTGTGTGCCGCTTGATCAGCATCGCGGTGAGCATCGCCAGCACGAGGGTCGCGATCAGGGCCACGATGACAGCCACACCCGTGTCCCCAGACGAGGGGCGCTCGTAGCGGACCCAGGCCACGAAGGCCCCACCGCCCGCCGGCGCGTAGGCGTCGGCGAATCCGTCCACCCGTCCCACCTGCGGGACGTCGATGTCCTTCCAGCCCGTCCCGATCCCCGGCAACTCGTCGAAGGACCGGCCGACGAGCGCCGCGGGCGCCACGGCTCGCCCCGTCGCGCGCTCGAGAACCAGTGCCCGGTCCACGCCGGGCTGGGTGAGTACGGACTCCAGCACGCCGGCATCCACCACGGGGCTGGCCTGCGGATCGACACCAGCCGCGAGCCAGCCGGCCAGGGTGCGTGCCTGGCGCTGCGACAGCGCGTCGAGCGTGCCGGCCGAGGCCGAGATCAGCGGGAGCGCGCCGAGCAGCACCGCCAGGCCGCCGAGGACCACGGCCGCGAGCGTCACCACCCCGCCCCACGAGAACCTCGGCCCCTTCGGCGCGGCAGCTTCGGCCGACGCAGCCCGAGGACCGGACGACGGCTCCGCGGCGGGACTCGGTGGCGGCGCGACTGCGGCTGGGGACGGCGGGCGGGGCGCGGCAGGGGGCGCGACCGGCGGTGCCGCCTGGGCGATGGCCGGCGGACCAACCTGTGGGCGCGGTGAGGCAGCAGGGACGACAGGGGACGGCGGGCCAGCCGCCGGAGACACGACCGGGGCGGGCATGGGGCGCGGCGCCGTCGTCCGAATGGTCGGCGGCTCGGCCTCGTCGTCGAACGGGACGGCCGCAGGCACCGCGGGCGCCGGAGTTCCCCCCGCGAGCCCGGGACGCCCCATGACCATGGTCTTGTCGGGGTCGACGGGCACCGCCTGGGCCGGCCCCTGCACGTCGGCGCGGGATGCGCCAACGGGCGATGGCGCCGGCGGCAGCGGGGCGGCGACGGGCGGCGGCGCAGACAGACCGCCCGGGGGCCCGACGGGCGGCGGCATCACCGCCGTGCGATCGTCGGCGAGTGGCGCCACCGTCACGCGCTCGGGCATCTCGACGACCCGCTCCTCGAAGCGGATCTGGGCGTCGCCCACGGTGACGACGTCTCCGGGGACGAGATCGGCCGCGCCGACCTTGCGGCCGTTGACGAGGATGCCGTTGCGGCTGCCGAGGTCCGTCACCCGCGGGCTGGGGCCGGAGGCATCGAACTCCGCATGGCGACGCGAGATCTTGGTGTCGGCCAGGCTGATGTCGCACTCGGGCGCGCGACCCACGGCGAGCCGGCCGACGAACAGGAGTGTGCGCTCGCCCTCGGGCGTCACGACGATCAGGCGACGAGTGCGCACCGGCGACCTCAGAAATCCTGGTAGATGAACTTCAGGGCGATGGGCGCTATCACCACGAGCAGCACCGCCGGAAAGATGAAGAGCAGCATCGGGAAGATGATCTTCTGGGTCGCCTGCCCGCCTGCCTTCTCGGCCCGCTGGAACCGCTCCGTGCGGAGGAACGCGGCCTGCGACTTCAGCACTTCGCCTATCGACGCGCCAAGCAGGTCCGCCTGCACCAGGGTCGACACGAACGAGGACACCTGAGGGATCTCCAGCCGGGAGGCCATCGCCCGAAGCGCTTCCGATCGGGTGGTGCCGAGACGGATGTCGTTGAGCACGGCGGTCAACTCGTCCCGGAGCGGCCCGCTGAGCCCGCGCTTGACCAGCCGCTCGAGCGCGATCAGGAACTCCAGGCCGGCCTCGACCGAAAGCGACAGGACGTCCACCGCGCCTGGCAGCGTGCGCACGATCTGCGCCTCGCGAGCCTTGCGGCTGCTGTTGAGCATCAGGTCCGGCACCATGAACGCGAGGACGCCGGACAGGAGGAAGATGGCCGGGTTGCGGATCGGCGCGAACAGCAGGGCGCCGACGAGCGGCAGCACGATCGCGGCCAGGATCTTGAGCCCGATCAGGTGATTGACGGTGAAGGCGTCCCCCCACCCCGACCGGGCGATGGACACGGCCGCGCGCGCGCGGTACGTCGGCCACCGGATGGCCCTGGCGATCCCGGCACTGGCCCTGATCATCGGGAAGAACACCTTGACCACCGCCGGCGCGCCCTCCGGCACCTCGCCTGGCGGAGCCGCCGCATTCCGCTGCCGTGCGCCACCCCCGCCGGTGCTGCCCACGAGGAGCCACACCGAGGCGAAGGCACACAGCAGGCCCAGCCCGAACATCACCGTCAGCATGCGTGCGACTCCTCTGGCCGGGCTCGGAGAGCCGGCCCTACCGTCGGCCGGTCGCGCAGAACCGGCCCTGCCGTCGGCCGGTCGCGCAGAGCCGGCTGTCCCCTCACTGGGCGCCCACCGGCTCGCAGTCGTCGGTGCGCACGCAATCGGCCACGTCCTCGACGGTGGCGCGCCACGGCTCGAACATCCAGAGCAGGATCAGGATCCCGATGGCAGTCATGATCCCCGCGATCATCAGGTACTCCGTCGTCGTCTGGCCGCGGCGATCGGGCCTTCCCGTCCCCGGGTTGCCGGTTGCCGGCT
The DNA here is from genome assembly GCA_963715265.1 of uncultured Acidobacteriota bacterium. Taxonomy (GTDB): domain Bacteria; phylum Acidobacteriota; class Vicinamibacteria; order Vicinamibacterales; family Vicinamibacteraceae; genus Luteitalea. Next base: position 46,784 of record CAVQRQ010000014.1, on the reverse strand, counting down.
GCCGATCGCCGGTTGTCCGCTGCGGGTTGCCGTTGAGCACACCGTTGGTCCTCATACCTCGATCTTGACCAGCTTGAGCATCAGCCACAGGCCCATCAGGTCGAGCGCCGTGATGATGGCGAGAATCACCCATCCCAGCACGGTGTTGAACAACGGCGCCGTGTACGTCGGGTCGATGAACGAGAACAGCAGCAGCATGCCCGGGGGCATGAGGCACATGATGAACCCCTGGGTCATGCCCTGGGCGGTCATCGACTTGATCTTGCCCGACACCTTCTTGCGCTCGACGATCGTGTTGGCGACCACGTCGAACGTCTCGCTCAGGTTGCCGCCAGTCTCGCGCAACGTGAGGATCGAGTCCACCACGATGCGCACGTCCTCCAGCGGCACGCGCTCGGCGAACCGCCGCAGCGCGTCGTCCATGAGCCGCCCGAGGTGAATCTCCTTGACCACGCGCGCCAGTTCGTCGGCGATGGGCGGCTTGGTCTCGCGCACGGCGAGTTCCAGCGCCTGCTGGAGGCTGAGGCCGGCCTTCAGGCCGTTGGACATCAGCCGCAGCGCGTCGACGAGTTGATCGTCGATGCTGTCGAGGCGTGCACGCCGGCGCCACAGCACGAACAGGCGGGGGATGAAGTACCCCATGCCGGCCATGAACAGCGCGAAGAAGATGCGGCTGGCGAGAGCGTTGCCGAGCAGGAAGCCGATCAGCGCCCCGCCCACCGTCATGCCGGTGATGAACGTCTGCGCCCGTTCGATCGTGATCGCCTCGAACATGGCGTCGAACTCGTCGACGATCCACGAGCCGTAGATCCGCGTCCGCCGGCGCCACCACGTGCCGACGGCCTCCCCGCCGCCGCTCACGAACAACGCGGCGGCCACGAAGAGCACGCCCAGCCCCGCGACCTTGAGCAGCAGCATCGTCGCGCTCATAGCGTCTGGTGGAGGAAGATCTCCTCCGGAACCTGGATGCCGAAGTTGGGGAGGTGCTTCACGAACTCGGGGACGTGCCCCGTGGGACGGAACTGGCCCACGACCTTCCCCTCGGGCGTGAGCCCCGTCTGCTCGAAGCGGAAGACGTCGCGCGTCACGAACTGCACGCCCTCCTGGCCGCAGATCTCGGTGACGTAGGTGATGCGCCGGCTCCCGTCCTGCAGGCGTGACTGCTGGACGACGATCTGAACGGCCGACGCGATCTGCTCGCGGATGGCGCGCACCGGCAGGTCGATGCCGGACATCAGGACCATGCGTCTCGAGGCGGCTGAGCGCGTCGCGCGGCGTGTTGGCGTGCACGGTCGTCAGCGAGCCGTCGTGGCCCGTGTTCATGGCCTGCAGCATGTCGAGCGCCTCGCCGCCGCGGCACTCGCCGACGACGATGCGGTCCGGCCGCATGCGCAGCGCGTTGCGCACGAGGTCGCGGATGGTGATCGCCCCCTTGCCCTCGATGTTGGGCGGCCGCGACTCGAGCGACACGACGTGCTCCTGCGGCAGCTGCAGTTCGGCGGCGTCCTCGATGGTGACGATCCGCTCGTCGTCGGGGATGAACGCCGACAGCACGTTGAGCAGCGTCGTCTTGCCCGACCCGGTGCCGCCGGAGATGACGATGTTCTTGCGCTGGCGTGGACGCGCGGCTCCGAGGAACGTCGCGATCTGCTGCGGTCAGCGACCCGAAGCCGATCAGGTCGGCGCACGCCGAGCGGCTTCTTCGAGAACTTGCGGATGGTCATGCACGGCCCGTTCAGCGCGAGCGGGCGGGATGATGGCGTTGACGCGGGAGCCGTCGCGCAGGCGCGCGTCCACCATCGGCACCTTCTCGTCGATGCGCCGCCCGAGGGGCGCGACGATGCGCTCGATGATGCCGCGGAGCTGATCGTTGCTCAGGAAGCTGACGTTGCTGAGCGTGAGCTGGCCCTTGCGCTCGACGTACACCTGATCGATGCGGTTGACCATGATCTCGGTGATCGCCGGGTCGTCGAGCAGGTCCTCGAGCGGGCCGAGTCCGAGGGCCTCGTCCATCAGCTCCTTCACCAGTTGGCGCCGGTCCTGCCGGGTGACGTCGGTGGCCTCCTCCTGGACGAGCGCCACCAGCTTGCCTTCGACTCGGACGTGCATCTCCTGGCGCTTGACGGGGTCGTGCAGGTAACCGAGGTCGCCCTTGCGGAGGTCGATCTCCTCGATGAGCCGGCGCAGGATGCGGATCTCTGAGATCGCGCCGCACGTCGGACGGCGTCTCGCCGCCGACCTCGCGCGCGGCCTCGGCCCGGTGGCGGAAGGCGCGCTGGATGAACGTGCGGGAGAGGTCGGCGAACCCTGCCGCGAGGTCGTCGTCCGGGCGGATCTCCATCAGGGTCCGTCCCTTGGTGCTGGCCCACGACACGGTGTCGGGCCTGTCGGGCAGGTAGGCCAGCACTTGCAGACCGAGCTGGCCGGCGCCCATCCCGGGCTGCGCCTCCGTGGTGCGATTCACGCACAGCCCCACCGCCGTCGGCGGCACCTGGGCGGCGCGCAGCAGCCCGAGGAGATGGCCCGCGCGGGCGATGCCGTGTGTCGACGGGTCCACCACCACGCACATCTGGTCCGTGCGGTCGATGAGGAACGCCGCGATGTCGCCGGTCAGGAGCGAGAGGTCCATGACCAGGTAGTCGAACGTCTGATCGAGCACCTGGAACACCTGCTCGAGCACCCTGCGGTCGAGCGCGTTGGCCTGGACGACGTCGTTGACCAGCGACAGGCACGGCACCCCGGACGGCGCCGACATCAGGTAGGAGGTCAGGAACTCCGGCGTGAGCCGCTCGAGCAGGGGCAGCAGGTCGCTGACGCTCTTGGTGCGCGGCAGGCCCATGCGCTGGCAGCCATCGCCGGGGCAGGGCGCCGAGGCGTCGAGGAACAGCACGCCGCCCCGGACCTGCTGGAGGATGCCGACGGCGAGGTTCGTCGCGACGAACGTCTTGCCCGCTCCACCCGATCCAGACGTGACGCCGATGACCTTGAGACGGCCCATCGCGTCACGGCTGCGCCGCGGTCGCGAGCACCGGGCGGAAGACGACGAGCAGCTGCGTCCGCTTCGTCTTGTAGTTGTTCGAGCCGAACAGGCTGCCGAAGACGGGCACGAACTGCAGGCCCGTGCTCCTGGCGCCGGGCACGCTCCCGGCGGCCGACGCCCCCTTGCTCGCGCGGCCCATCGCGCTCATGCCTCCGGCAATCGCGGGCGCGGCGAGCAGATCGTTGCCGGACACCGCGAACGGCACGCCCTCAGCCGTCGTGAACGAGTAGCGCGAGCGGCGCCACACGTCCGGGTCGTAGAGGTTGTACTCCAGTGGCACGTTGGTCTCGACTTCCACCGCCGTCACGATGCCGCCCCGCGACCCCGGGCGAGGCCGCACGGTGAGGCGGATCCCCGTGTCCTTGAGGTCCTTGTCGTTCTTGTTCTTCGGATCCACGGCCGGACCACCGATGAACACCTCGCCCTCGCTGCCGATCGCAGCCGTGACCTTGCCCTTGTACAGGCTGCGGCCCGATGGCTCGACACCACGGCCGTACTCGCCGGTCTTGAACTGGGCACTCGCCTCGAACAGCTCGAGTTCGTACTCGACGGCATTGGGCGCGGCGGGGGAGGCGGTCGGGGTCGCGGTGCCCGAGGGGGACGTCGGGCCCGGCGCCGTCGGGCCGGGCGTTGTCGCGCCCGTGCTGCCCGTGGGAGGCGCCGTCACGACTGGACGTGCCGCTGCGGCAACCCGCACGGTCGACTGCACCCGCGCCACCCTGGCGATGTTGCCGACGGCCGTCAGCTCGTCCTGGCTGGCGACGGTCCCCGCCAGCAGCATCTCGCCCCCGAGCTTCGCGATCGTCACGTTCGGGTAGGCCGCGAGCAGGTTCCTGAGGTCCGCCTCGACGGTTTGCGCCTCGCGCGTGGTCACGACGAGCGTGATCTCGTGGCGAAGCACCCGCTTCTGGTCCCAGATGTTGAGGGTGGTCCGTCCGGGCTTCTTGCCCCGGAGCATCAACTGCTTGCGGCCGCCGACGGGCTCGTAGCCCGCCGTGGTCGGCGCCCCGAGCACGATGTCGCCCATGGCGTAGCCCGGCGACCACGTGGTGACCTCGTTGACGTAGATCGTGAGCTCTTCGCGCGTGGGCTGGGTCTGGGCGGGCATGCCGGCCGCCAGCCCGCCCAGCATCAGGACGGCGATGGCCAGGATATGTCGTGTGGGAGGGAAGATCATCGTGCCTCCTCGTCAGAACAGGCCCCGTCCGACGTCGCGGAACGACTGCATCGGGCGCGCCTTGGGCTTGACAGGGATGGGCACGTTCAGCAGCCCCATCGGGTCGAGGAAGGGCAGCTGCACGGCCGTGTCGTCGAGCGAAGACCGGAGCGCGAGGGTGAGGTCGCCGACGTTCTGCGCCAGGATGAGTTCCTGGACCACCCTGGGTTCGACGAGCAGGGTCACGGTGCGCAGCGTCCGCTCGCGCGAGGCCGGCGAGGCGCCGCCCGAGGCCGCGGTCTCCGACTGCACGCGCTCGCGGCGCAGTTCCTTGTTCACCGCGACGACGAAGACGTTCTGCAGCATCGTGCGCACCTCGGTCTTCTCGTCGGCATACGTCATGCGGCCGTTCTGCATCGCCACGGGGCGGCCGAACTCGAAGGTGCCGATGATGTCCACGAAGTTGCCGGGCCGGATCAGGCCGCCGACGCCCGTGTCGTCGGTGACGGTGATGGCGACGGCGCGCCTGCCCCGCGGCACCTCGAACGAGAGCGCCTCGGCGCCCGCGTCGGCGAGCATGCTGCCGCTGACCTGCGAGCCCGCCGCGATGGGCACCACGGCCACGCGCCCGGCGACCTCCTCGATCGTGGGGAACGTCTGGGGCTGGCGGTACTTGCGCGGGACGGCGACGCGCTGGATGGCGCCCTGGTCGATCGCCGTGCCCGCCGGGATGGCCTCCCGCGTCACGATGACGTTCTGCATGTCGACTTCCTCGTACAGCTGACGTTCCAGCCCGCGAACGTAGACATAGACCAGGAAGACGGCGAGGAGACCGAGGACGAGCGACAGGAGGAGTTTGGCGCGACCGGACATAGGTGTATCGATTCAAAGAACTGATTGGCGGCGGTCAACCGAACGGGAACCGGTGGTGGCTCAGTCGTCCCAGGGGCAATCGCCGAACAGGCAGGCCATCGCGCAGCCGGCGAAGTCGTCCATGCAGTCCTCGATCTTGTTGAGCGTCTGGACGGCCTTCTGCGCGTCCTGCAAGGTCCCCTTGAGTCCCGTGAGATCGAGCGCGGCAGACTCGCCGTTGAACCAGATCCACCCGAAGTAGTCGCCTGACCCGATCTCCTCGAACCCGGCGAATGCCAGGTCCCATGGGTCGCCCGCGTCGAGCCCGCCGCCAGCCTTGGTCCGCTTGCAGGGAGGACTCGACGGCTCGCAGTTGGGATCCGGGTCGCCGTGCTGATCGACCCAATCGCTGTAGATGCGGAGGTCCTCGGGCAGGTCGTCCTGCAGGAGGCCGACACGCGGCAGATTGCGTGACGACGGCACGCCGTGCTCGCCGCTCCAGATGACCTTGACCGTCTCGCGGTCGTATTTGGTGCTCTTGTTGTTGTACTCCCAGAAACCGCTGAGCATCTCGCCGTGCACCTCCTGGAGGGTGCGCGAGACGCTGCGGTTGGCGAGGTACAACTGGAACGCGACCGACAGGAACACGACGCCGAGAAACGCGATCAGCATCGTCTCGATGGTGGCCTGCCCCGACCGCGACGAGAGGCGGTCAGTAGGCGACACGGCGCCACTTCTCGAAGATCTCGTCGTAGTTGCCGCCGTTGAGGGCTGCCACCGGCGCCAGGTACATCGCCGCGGACGTGAGGGGCTCCATCTTCACGCGGTATTCCGCCGTGCCGTCCTCGATCGTGCCCCCGACGGGCTTGGCGTGCGCGGCCGCCGTCATCGCCGGGATGGCATCGTCGCCGAACACGTCGAAGGGATTGAAGATCGCGCGGGTCTCGGGCGACCGCACGACCCACACGAACGAGATGGTCTCCTCGGACTTCTCGTACCACTTCACGTAGGTGTAGGAGGCAGGACAGTACCCGAGCGGGAAACACGGGACAACATAGAAGACCGTGTTCTTGATCGGCTCCTCGTCCACGAGGCAGGGCATGAGGAAGAACGTCTCGTCGAGGAAGGGCTGGTCCGTGCACACGGTCGGACGCGACTTGGTGAAGGGCATCTCGTCGCTGACCGAGTCCTCGCCGTTCGAAAGGAACCCGGGCCGGAAGCCCTCCCACCACTGCAACTGCTCGCCGGGAAACAGGTCGTGGGCGTTGTAGAAGGTGACGCGCGCGGCCTCGTCGTACGGGATCTTGGCGTATCCGAGCTGGATGCCCATGTCCACGAAGTTGATGATCGTGGTGCCGACCTCGAAGATGGTCTTCATCACGCCGTCGAGGCCGACGAAGCCGGCCACCGGGACGCCGACGCTGGCCACGGGCTCGATGTCGTGGCGCCACTCGTTCACCTCGGCCAGGCCGTTGAGGCCGATGGCCATGTTGGTGGCGCCGGTCCAGGCGCCCGCGTCGGCGACGATCTGCAGCGCCATGCGCCTGTTGATCGCCTGGCCGACGTTGACCATCGTGCCGACCATCACCGTCATCAGCACGAGGAAGCACAGGAAGAACGGCGTGGACTGCCCGCGCTCGCTAGTCATTGTCCCCACCGCTGGGCGCGTCGTCCTGCGCGTTGGACGGCGCGAAGGCCACCAGTTCCAGGCCCTGGTCGTCGATCCACTCGTAGATGGGCGCGCCGAAGGGCACGCGCGTGCGCACCTCGTAGCCGAACGTGAAGCCGTCGAACGTGTAGTTGACCTCCACCGGCTGCTCACCGCCCTCGTCGGCGAACCAGTTGAGGTTCTGCATGACCGCCTCGGCAGCCAGTTGCGGGCTGTTGCCGACGACGGCGGCCCGCGCAGCCGCGAACGCGGCGTAGTTCACCACGTACCTCGTGACGGCGATCATCACGAGGTGCATGAGGCCGAAGACCATGAGGAGCAGGAAGCCCATCATCATCATCGCCTCGAGCGTCGCCTGGCCGCGGCGCCCCGCGGCGCGGACGGCCTGTCGTCGTGGAGGGCGCACGGGCTTCCCTGTCAGGTCCCGCGCTACTGATCCACGGTGGACTTCTTGTCCTTCGAAGCACCCACCGCGTCGGAGGCCTTCTGCGACCAGCTCGACGCCGCCGGCTTGACCGTGTCCCAGAAGAAGAAGATGAAGGCGATCAGGATGACCGCCGCCATGATGCCGACGATCATGAGGTACTCGGTCGGCGTCTGCCCGTCCTCCCGGCGAAGGCGGCGCGCGCTGACGTTGCGCCGAATCGTCCGGATCATGCCGCTGCTCGTGCTGGACTCCATGCGTTCTCCTCGGCCCTGACGGGCACTACTGACACTCAACGTCTTCTTCGGGCTCAACGAACTCGGGGCACGGCGGCAGGGGCGCCTCGGCGTCGCGCGGCGGGCTCGACAGGTGCAGCACCATGTGCTCGACCACCCGCACCCCCACCAGCTTCATCGTCGGCACGATGATCGACGTGAGCACGATGAGCATCGCCGTCAGCAACCCGGCGATCATCAGGTACTCGGTGGTCGTCTGCCCGATCTCACCCTGCGGCGGCGGCCTCACAGTCCCACCGTGCGCACGCCGCGCGCGACCATCCGCACCACGCTGACGAGGACCGGCTGGAACATGCCGGTCAGGATGATGGCGACGGCCGTGAGGATGCCCGCCACCATGAGCCACTCGACGGCGACCTGTCCGCCACGGCCCGGCCGCGTCGCGCCAGGCCCGCCGCATCGCGATGCTCCGCCTGCCGCGATCGCCGTCCTGCGCGCGGGTGTCCAGGACCGGATCGGCAATGAGACCAGCATGGCGTCGCTACATCCTCAACGTGTCCGGAGGGGCTGCCGAACGACAGGGCGTCGGCACCATCGTCGACGTTTGGGGTGATTGGGGACGTTTATACTGCAAAAATTCCGTGAAGCTCGACCTTCCTGCCCGGATTGGCCCATTCGAGGTCAGGGACCGCCTCGGACGGGGCGGGATGGGTGTGGTGTATCTCGCGTACGACCCGACGCTGGACCGCCTCGTGGCGATCAAGGTGCTCGGCGTGCTCGACGACGAGATCCGCGCCCGCTTCCTCAAGGAGGCGAAGTTCGCGGCCCGCGTCCAGCACCCGCATATCGTCAACATCTACGCGGTCGGCGAACACGACGGCAATCCGTACATGGCCATGGAGTACATCCCGGGCCAGACGCTCGCCGAGGTGATCCGGGGCGGGATGACCGTCGGCATCGGCCGGAAAGTCCAGTGGCTCTGGGAGTTGGCCAGCGGGCTCGAGTACGCCCACCGCCATGGCATCGTCCATCGCGACGTCAAGCCGTCCAACCTGATGATCGGCAGGGACTCGGGCCTGCTCCGCCTGCTGGACTTCGGCATCGCCCGCGACCGCGAGTCGGACGCCACGATGAGCGGCGTGGCCATCGGCACGCCACAGTACATGTCGCCCGAGCAGATCACGGGACAGCCCGTGGACGCCCGCAGCGACATCTTTGCGTACGGTGCGGTCGCGTACGAACTGCTGTCGGGCCAGCGCGCCTTCGACGGCGCCCACGCCTTCGAGATCACGCGAAAGGTCCTGGAGATCGACCCGCCCCCGCTGCCCGAGTTGGTCTCGGGACTCCCGGCGGAGCTGGTCAGGCTGGTCGAGCACTGCCTTGTGAAGGCAGCAGACCATCGCGTGGCGTCCCTCGCGCCCGTGATGGTGAACCTCCGCCGGATCGCTCGTGCACTCGAGGGTGCCGACGAGCCCACGATCATGACGCGGCTCGTCTCTCCACCGACGCCGGCCTCCCAGGACCGGCCCAGCCGCCAGGAGCGGCGGCAGAAGCAGGTGGCGGCACGCGTGGCGCGCGCCCGGGACGCCCTCGAGGCCGGCTCGATAGAGGAGGCCGTCGAGGCCGCGGAAGAGGCGGCCATGCTCGACGAGACCGCCCCGTCGGTCCGCGCCGTTCTGCGCGACATCGAACAGGCCCAGCGGACGCGACTGATCGACGCACGGCTGCGGGCGGCCCGCCGCGCGCTCGATGACGGGGCCACGACGGAAGCCGACAACGTGCTCGCCGAGATCGCGGGCCGGTTGACGACCGACACCCAGCGCGAGCGCTGGCAAGCCCTGATCGCCGAGAACCGGCTGCGGCAGCGGACGGTGAGGTGCCTGCGCGACGTCGAGTCGCTGCTGGCCGACGGCGATGCCGAGGCCGCACAGCGCCGCCTCGAGGCCGAGCCGCCGGACGTCCAGGCCGACCCGGCCCTGATCGAGGCACGACAGGCGATCACGGCCCGCCGTGAGGCCGACGCGCAGGCCGAGCGGGAACGTCAGGCCCGCGAAGCCGCCGCGCGCGCGCGGGCCGAACGCGAAGCCGCCGAGGCCGCCGCGCGGGCGCAGGCCGAACGGGAGGCGCAGGAAGCCGAGGCCCGGGCCCAGGCCGAACGGGAGCGTCGGGCACAGGAGGAGGCCGAGCGACAGGCCCAGGCCGAGCGGGAGCGCCTGGCGCAGGAGGAGGCCGAGCGACAGGCCCAGGCCGCACGCGAAGCAGCCGAGCGCGAGCGGCAGGAGCGGGAGGCCGCCGCACGGGCTCAGGCCGAACGGGAGGCGCAGGACGCCGAGGCCCGGGCGCAGGCCGAGCGGGAGCGCCTGGCGCAGGAGGAGGCCGCGCGAGCCCAGGCCGCACGCGAAGCGGCCGAGCGGGCCGCCGCCGAGGCCGCCGCGCGGGCACAGGCCGAGCGGGAGCGCCTGGCGCAGGAGGAGGCCGCGCGAACCCAGGCCGCACGCGAAGCAGCCGAGCGGGCCGCCGCCGCACGCGCGGCGCAGGACGCCGAAGCCAGGGCCAGAGCCGAGCGGGAGGCCCGGGAAGCCGAGGCCCGGGCGCAGGCCGAGCGCGAGACCCGCGACGCCGAAGCGCGGGCGCAGGCCGAGCGGGAGCGCCTGGCGCAGGAGGAGGCCGCGCGAACCCAGGCCGCACGCGAAGCAGCCGAGCGGGCCGCCGCCGCACGCGCGGCGCAGGACGCCGAAGCCAGGGCCAGAGCCGAGCGCGAGGCCCGGGAAGCCGAGACCCGGGCGCAGGCCGGCGAGAAGCCCGGGAAGCCGAAGCGCGGGCGCAGGCCGAGCGGGAGCGCCTGGCGCAGGAGGAGGCCGCGCGAGCCCAGGCCGCACGCGAAGCGGCCGAGCGGGCCGCCGCCGCACGCGCGGCGCAGGACGCCGAAGCCAGAGCCAGAGCCGAGCGGGAGGCCCGGGAAGCCGAGGCCCGGGCGCAGGCCGAGCGCGAGACCCGCGACGCCGAAACACAACTGCAGGTCCAACCGGACCCCGAGGTCCCCGTTCACGCTGCCAGAACCGGGAGCCGGGAACTCGCGGTCCTCGACGACAGCACGGCCCTTCTGGAAGGTCGGGCCCGTGTTCCGGCCGCGGCACCGGCGCCCCTCGACCGACCGCCGGCCACCACCAGCCGCACGACACGGCTCTCGGCCGCCGCGGGCCTGCTGCTGCTCGTTGTCGTGGGCGGCGGCTACCTGTTCTGGCCGCGGCCCACGGCACCCTCCGCGGACCCGACCGTGGTCACGCCGCCCCCTGTCGCGCCTGTCGCGACCACATCCCAGCCTGCTCAGCCCGAGCCGCGGACCAATCCATCACCCCCGCCAGTCGACCCGACTCCGGCCCCGCCCTCGCCTGGGCCGTCGGCGGACGCCGCGGCCGTGGAGCGCTCCATCAGGACGGCGACCGGGCTGAGGCGCTCGGGCCAGCTCGAGCGGGCGCTCGCAGCGCTGGCGCCCGAGGCGCTGGCCACACAGGCCGGGGCGCAACTGGCCGTGGGCGTGGTCCGGGATGCCGAGCAGCGCATGGTCTCAGCCCGGGTGGCGGCTGATGCGCGGGGCGCGACCACCTCGCCCGAGTACCTCCAGGCCCGGCAACTCCAGAGCCGGGCCGAGGCCGCCCGCGCGAGGCCGAACGAGGCCGTGGTGGCGGTCCGCGCGTTTCTCGAGGCCGCGGGGGCGTTCGCGCGCGCCGAGGCGCGTCCGATGCCACCCGCGCCCACGACGGTCGCAGCCGCCACCACGACGATCGCGCCACCCCCACCCGCCACGACCACGGTCCCGCCGGCGACCACGACGACTCCGGTGCGGCCGCCGCCAACGGCGCGGGCCGAACCCCTCATCCTGGCTCGACTCGACGCGTTCGAGCGTGCCTATGAGTCACGCAGTGTCGCCGCCGTGGAGGCCGTGTGGCCCGGCATGCCGGACGTCTGGCGCCAGACCCTGCAGCGCAGCTTCAGGCAGTACTCGAGCGTCGAGTGGACCTACAACAGCCGGACCGTCACCGTCACCGGCGACACGGCGACCGTCCTGACCGACGTGGCCGTGACGTCGGAGGCGGGCGGACGCAGCCTCACGACGCCCCGCCGCTATCAGTTCGTGCTGCGTGCGCAGGGCGGGTCGTGGGTCGTGACGGACGTCCGGCTCCGGTGACGATGGTTCGAACGCCCGCCCGCCGTCGTTAGACTTGAAGAAGTCCACATCAGACTCACGCAATCTGGAGACTGTCCGACATGGTGGTGTACCAATCGTTGTTGTGTTCCCTCGTGCTGCTCGTCGGCCTCGCGCCTCGGTCCGAGGCGCAGTCCTTGCCCGCCGGAGGCTCTGCGCGCGCGCTGTTCGAGCGCATCTTCTTCCTCGGGGAGGACCCGACGCTGTCCGGGGACATCTCGAGGTCGCAGGCCATCCAGTCGGCCGATCTCATCGCCAACGGCGTCGCGCTCGCCTCGGCCACCGCCCCGCGCCTGTCGTCTGCCGGGTTCAGCTTCAACATCGACAACGTCACGGGCGAACCCATCCTCCGCAGCAACTCCTTCGGCTCGCTGTTCGTCGAGCGCGCCCTGACCAACGGCAAGGGCGTGTGGTCCCTGGGCGTCGCGTACCAGCGGGCGTCCTACGACCAGGTGCAGGGGACGCCCTTCGACAGCATCCCGATCTTCGAGGAGCGCGGCACGTTCCCCGACGGCGAGCAGGTCTACTCCGGGTACTACGGCGTGTTCGACGTGAACACGGACGTCGTGATGACGGCCTTCAGCTACGGCATCACCGACCGCCTGGACATCGCGGCGTCGATCCCCCTGATGCGGGTGGACGTGGAGGGCCAGGGGGTACGCCGGTACCAGGTCCTGCGCGACTGGCTGATCGACCCTTCACTCGATGCCCTGTACCCCGGTGGCGAGGGTGAACTGGAAGTCGTACGCGGCGCCGTCAGCAGCACGGGCATCGGCGACATCGGCCTGTCGGCGAAGTTCGGGCTGACATCGGGCGACAGGGGTGGGATCGCGGTCATCGGTGAAGTGCGTCTGCCCACCGGCGACGTGGACAATTTCCGGGGAGCCGGGAAGGCAACCGTCAGGGCCGGGCTCGTGACGTCGGGGGCGCTCGGCGCCACCACCAGCGTCCACGGCAATGCCGGCTTCACGGGCGGTGGTATCGCCAACGGGTTCACTTATGCGGCCGGCATCGACCAGGTGCTGCTCGACAGCCGCCTGACCGTGTCGTTCAACCTTCTGGGAGACGTCCTGCAGGACCTGCCGACCGGTCTCGACGAGAATCATCCTGCTGAATTCACCGCTGCCCCAGCCTCCCGGTCCGCGTGACCGCGCCGTGGTGGTCAGGCAGTACTCCTTTCTCGATACCGGCACGGTCAACCTGTCGCGAGGCGCCGTCTCGGCCAAGCTGCACCTCGGCAACCAGTGGCTCCTCGTCGGCAGCGCGCTCTTCCGCCTGAACGACAACGGGGTGCAGGCGAAGGTCGTCCCGACAATCGGCCTCGAGAAGACGTGGTCGCGCTGAGCGCGGCGCGTTACTCCCTCATGCCCGCGATGACCCATGCTCGCCCCTGCCGGACGAGGTCGAACACGAACGTCCTGCGGATCGTGAGCGCCTGACCCGACGCGTACGTGCCGGTGGTGCCCGCCTGCGTGAGGCGGCAGGTGGCCGTGGCGTGGGTCGCGTCACGAGCCTCGATGTCACATCCGCCGAGCGTCAGCGGCGCCGAGAAGGCGCTGGTGATGCGGCGCAGGTGGTTGTCGTCCACGTCCGGCCAGACACGCCGAATCCCCGATGCATGTGCCGTGTTGCGTGCCGCGACGTACGCGCGCACGAGCGCCGTCCCCTCGTCCTGCGGCGCGACGGGCGCCGGCGGGTCGGGCTCGCGCCGCTCGATGGGGCGGCTGGGCGGATTGGCGGCGACGACAGCCGGGGGCGCGTCCTCGACCGTGGCGCGAGAGGCGGGCGACGTGGGTCGCGACGCTATCGACCCGCGGGGCTCGGGCGGCGGCGTCGCGCGCGCGGTGGACGCACGCGCGCCAGGCTCGCCGGCAGGAGCCCGCGGAGCGGCCGGCCTCGTGGTCGCCGTGGTGGTGGCTGGCGGCGCGGGCGGCGGTGCTGGTGTCTCCGCTGGCGTTTCGGGGAGAGCCCGCGCCGCTTCCGGCGTCGCCTCGGCGACCTCGACAGGCACATCGGTCCCCGGATCCGTCGGTGGGACCGGGTCGGCTGCGGGCGGACCCGCGTCAGGTCCGGACGGCGGCGGCTGGGTGTCCGCGGGTCCCGTGATTCTCGGTTCGACGGTCCGAGTGAACAGCCCGGACAGCGAGCCGGTCCCCAACGTCCCCAGCGTCCGCACGACGAGGAACGCGCCCAGCGCGACGAACGCCAGCAGGGCGATGAGCCCGACGACGATCACGGGGGCCGGAACGCCGCTCCGCCGCTGTGAGGGCGGTGACACGAGCGGCGCAGGCGTGTGCACGGCGCCGGGAGGGGCCACGGGCGGGGGAGCGGCCGCAGCCGGCGGCCGTGGCGACGAAGACCCGGTGCCGTCCCCGACGACAGGAACCACTGGCGCGTCGACCGTGGAACGCCCGGCCTCCGGTGACGGCTGGAACGCGCTGGACGGGACGGCCGGCAACGGCACCGGCACGGGACCGGTCTCGGTGCGGGGCGGGACCGTCGGCAGCGGCGGAAGGGCCGGGAGGGGCAATCCTCCGGCGGCTGGCGGCGGCGAATCTGGCACGGGTGACGTCCCTGCCGACGCGGCAGCGGCCTCCGCCGGAGCGGTCGGCCGGATGACCGTCGCGGTGGTCTGGGGGCTCGTTCCGGCGACCGGAATGGCAGTGGCGGGGGGCGAGGGGACAGAGGACCCGGTCGGGGGCAGTGTCGCGCGGACGCTGGGCGACGGCAGGCCCAACGTGTCTCGCGTGATGCCGGGGGCTGTCGCGGGCCCGACGACGATGGTCGCATCATCGGCGCCATCCTGCAGGGCTCGACGACGGGCACGCGCCAGGTCCTTGCGCATCGCCTGCAGCGTCTGGTACCGGTCCGCGGGCTGCCGGGCCATCGCGCGCGTCACGACCCGCGCGAGATCGGGATCCAGCTCGGGCACCAGGTGTTCGAGTGGAGTCGGCCTGGCATCCAGCACCTGCTGGAGGACGTCCGCCGTTGTCGCGCCCACGAAGGCCCGCTGCCCGGAGAACAGCTCGTACATCACGAGCCCGACGGCGTAGATGTCGCTGCGCGCATCCACCTCTTCACCCTCGAGGTGCTCCGGGGCCATGTAGGCGGGCGTGCCGATGAGGGTCGACTGATCGATCTCGGCCGACTCTCGGTGCGTGAGACGCGCGATACCGAAGTCCAGGACCTTGACCAGCCCTGCGCGCGTGATCATCAGGTTGGCCGGCTTGATGTCGCGGTGGACGATGCCGCGGTCGTGCGCGTAGCCCAGACCGTCCGCAATCTCGTCCATGATGTCCAGCTTGCGGATGGGCGAGAACGGCACGTCCTGGCGAATCAACGCGGCCAGCGTGTCGCCGTCGATGTACTCCATGGCGATGTAGAGCTGGCCCTCGTGGTCGCCCACGTCGTACACCGTGACGATGTTGGGGTGCTGCAGGCGGCCGGCCGACTGCGCCTCGCGCATGAAGCGGCGCCGCAGGTCCTCTCCGTTGACCCGCAGGAGCTTGAGCGCCACGTGGCGGTCGATGACGGGGTCTCGGGCCAGGTACAGCACGCCCATACCGCCCTCTCCGAGGAGGCGTTCGACGTGGTAGCGGCCGATCATCGCCGGGATTCGATTCATGGACGTTCCTTCGGTCTAACGCCGGGCCTACCGGTGATGAACAGCCGTCGGGCTCCCATGGGGAGGCCTGCTGGCACGATCAGGTGCGGTCATCGACGCCATGATCGTTTACAGTACGGCGGATACTCTGGTGGACGAGCTTCCAGGACAGATCGGACCGTACGAAGTCAGGGACCGCCTCGGTCAAGGCGGCATGGGTGTCGTGTACCTCGGGTTCGACCCGATGCTCGATCGTCCTGTCGCCATCAAGGTCCTCAAGGTACCCGACGAGGAGACGCGCCGTCGCTTCCTTCGTGAAGCCCGGCTCGCCGCGAAGGTACACCACCCGCACATCGTCAGCATCTACGCCGTCGGTGAGCACGAGGGCAACCCGTACCTGGCGATGGAGTTCATCGCCGGCCGGACCATGGCGCAGATCATCCGCGATGGCGGCGACGTGCCCCTGGCCCGGAAGGTGCACTGGCTGTCCGAATTGTGCGCCGGCCTCGGCCACGCGCACGAGAGCGGCATCGTCCACCGGGACGTGAAGCCGTCGAACCTGCTGATCGCACAGAGCACCGGTACGCTCCGGCTGCTCGACTTCGGCATCGCCCACGGCAACGAGGCATCGGGCATGACCATGGTCGGCATGATCGTGGGCACGCCACAGTACATGTCGCCCGAGCAGATCACCGGCCAGCAGGTCGACTTCCGGAGCGACATCTTCTCCGTCGGCACGGTGGCCTACGAGCTCCTGACCGGTCGCCAGGCGTTTGGCGGCGACAACCTGTACGGGGTGTCGAAGCAGATCGTGGGCGAACAGCCGCGCCCGATCGAGAGCGTCGTGCCCGACGTGCCCCAGGCGCTGGTCAGGGCCATCGCCAGCTGCCTGCAGAAGGATCCGGCCACGCGCGCAGTCAGCGCCAAGGTGCTCGAGCGGGAGTTCCTGAGCATCGCACGGCGTCTGGATCCCGATCACACGCTGGTCGTCCGGCCGGCGGACCCGACTGTCGTGGCCAAACCCCGCGACGTGACGACGTCCAGGGTCGAGATGCTGCGCGAAGCGGAGGCCGCAATCGCGCAGGGCCAGTTGACGACGGCGTCCGGGCTGCTCCAGAAGCTCGAGTCGGGCACCGTGCCGAGTCCCGACGTCCAGCAGGTGCGGCTCAAGCTGCAGGAGCGTCGGACCGAACTGCGGATCAACGAGGCGCTCGGCAAGGCTGACGAGGCGGCGCAATCGGGGTCGTTGGAGGAGGCGGAGGCGGCCATCAACGCCCTGGCCCAGATTTCGCCCCGCCACGAGGCCCTCGAGCGACTCCGGCATCGGCTCCAGGAGCGCCTCGATGAGCGCCAGGTAGCGTCGCTCACGTCGCGCGCCCGTCAGGCCATCCACCAGGACCGGCTCGACGAGGCCGAGGCCCTGATCGCCGAGGCACTGGCGCTCGCACCCGACGCGCCCGACGCGCTCTCGGTGCGGCAGAGGCTGTCGGAACGGAACCGGGCCCAGCGCATCGCACGGCTCGTGGCGCAAGCCAGTCGCGCCCTCGAGAGCGACGATGTCGCCGAGGCGCGCCGCGCGGTCGCTGCGCTCGTCGCGCTGGATCCGTCTCACAGGGACGTGGCGCGGCTGCAGGCCCGGCTTGGTGCCGTGGCCGCGGAGTCCGCCGAGCACGCGCGGCCGGAACCACCCCCGCCGCCTGCCGCGAGCGCGCCCAGTCCGGCGCCGCCTCCTGCGGCGGCGCCCCTCGAAGCCCGCAAGGACGGCCCCGCGGCAGCGGCCCCGCCGCCACCAGCACGGGTTCCTCCGGCGGCAGCACCGGCGGCGGCGCCGAGTGCCCCAGCGGCGTCGGCCGGGGCCGACGGCCTGCTGCTTCGGTCTCCTGCCCCCGGGGTTCAGGCCGGAACCGCGCCGCCGGCGAAGGCAGCCGCGAAGGCGCCCCCGACCGCGCCGCCAGAGGGCGCTGGCGGTCGGTCCTGGCTGATTCCCGTCGTCGCCGCCGTGATCCTGCTCGCCGCGGCTGCGGGCGGGTACTACCAGTTCGTCGTGGCGCCGGGGCGCGCCGCGCAGACGGCGACGGCGACCGACGGAGACGCCACCACCACACCGCCGGCGGGAGAGGCGGCCGTTCCCGCCGAGGCGGGGACTGAGCCGAATACGGCCACGGCGGAAACGCCGCCCGGGACGCCAGACGCCAAGGCGGGCGGCGCGGCGGCGGGGCCGGCAGCCGGTCCTGCGAATGCCGCGGCCACGCCGTCATCACCAACCGCGGACCCCTGGGCGGACGTGAGGCAACTGGCCCGATCCGGACGGTACGACAGGGCCATGTCGGCGATCGAGCAGGTCCGTGGCGTGTCGCCGGAGGCTGCGCAGCAGGAACGGGGCCAGCTCATCGAGACGGCCCGCCGCAACAGCCTCGCCGCCCGGCGCGGCGCCGAGGATCTGCGCCTGACGGCGAGCCCCCAGTTCGTACTCGGCATGTCGAGCCAGGCCCAGGCCGAGCGCGACATGAAGGCCGGCCGGCCCGGCCCGGCCGTGAGTGGGTACATGCAGGCCCGCGGTCATTTCCTCCAGGCCATCAACGACAGCGGGAAGGGGCCGTCGCCCACGACCGCCGCGGCCGAGAGTGCCGCCACCAGCACGCCGGCACCGTCAGCGACGCCAGAAGCACCTGCCAAGACCGAACCTGAGCCCGTGACGACCAGGGTGGACCTGTCCACCTGGTCGAACGAGGAGGCACGCGCGTCGATCGCGCAGTTCTGCGGCGCCTACCTCGGGCGGGACCTCGGCGGCCTGAACCGGCTCTGGCCCAACATGGAGCCGGCCTGGCGCAAGGAATTCCAGGAGGCCTTTGCCACCGAGGGCGAGCTTGTGTGCGTGTTCGAGAGCGTCACGCTCGTGCGCACGTCCGATGAATTCAACGCCTCGGCTCGGCTGCTGACGCAGTTGCCCGGCGGCGCTCAGCGCCGTCGCAACCTGGCGATGACGCTGGTTCCGTCGCGAGACCGCCTCGTCATCGGCAACATCCGCGTGAGATAGGCGGGCGACGCGCCGCGCAGGCCGCGTTGCCGCCTCGTTCCCTCCAGAACCTCCGATGTCCGCCGCCATCGTGCTCGACTCGGTGACCAAGCGCTTCGGCCAGACCACGGCGGTGGACGGGCTGTCGCTCGAGGTTCCGACAGGATCCATCTACGGGTTCATCGGACCCAACGGCTCGGGCAAGACCACGACGCTGCGGATGATCATGCACATCCTGCTGCCCGACAGCGGCACGGTGGAAGTGCTCGGCGATCGCAGCACCGTGGCCGCCCGCGATCGCGTGGGGTACCTCCCGGAGGAGCGCGGACTCTACAAGCAGATGCCCGTGCGGCGCCTGCTCACGTACTACGGACAGCTCAAGGGCGGCCGGCGGGCCGACGTGGAGCGCGAAGCCGACTGGTGGCTGGCCCGCCTGGGCCTGCCCGGCGTGGCCGACAGGAAGGTCCAGGCTCTCTCCAAGGGGATGTCGCAGAAGGTGCAGTTCATCGCGTCCGTCGTGGCGCGACCCGACCTGCTCATCCTCGACGAACCGTTCTCGGGTCTCGACCCCGTCAATCGCGACGTGCTGCGGGACGCCGTACTCGAACTCAAGCGCCGCGGCACCACGATCGTGTTCAGCACGCACGACATGACCATGGCCGAGCTGATGTGCGATCGGATCTTCATGATCTTCAAGGGACGCAAGGTCCTCGACGGCTCGCTCGAGCAGATCCAGTCGACGTACGGGCACGACACGATCCACGTGCGTACGCAGGACGGCCCCGGCGTGCTGGCGTCGATCGAGGGCGTGGAGGCGGTCGTGGACCAGGGCAACCTCCAGCAGGTGCGCCTGTCGATCGACCCGCAGGTCTTCCTCGCGCGCCTCGCGGCGCGCACGGCCGTGCAGCGCTTCGAGATCACGCGTCCGTCGCTGCACGACATCTTCGTGGACATCGCGAGGCCAGCGCCGGAGGACGACGCGCTGCCCCCGGCGTGAGTCGCCAGCGGAGCCGCACCATGCCCAGGGTCCTCACGATCGCCATCGCCGAGTTCGAGCAGGCCGTCCGCAGCCGCGCGTTCCTGCTGGGACTGCTCGCGGTGCCGTTGCTGATGGGACTGGCGTTCGCGGTGCAGGCGTTGACGGCACGCCGGGACACCTCCGAGCGCGCCTTCGCGATCGTCGATCGCACCGGTGTCGTGGGGCCGGCGCTCGTGGCCGCGGCCCGGGGCCACAACGCCGAGCAGGTGTCCTCGTCTGGCCGCCGGAACGGGCCGGCATTCCTGCCGGAGATGGTTCTTGCCGACCAGACCTCGGCCGACGCGACACGCCTCGCCCTGTCGGACCGGGTGCGGCGGCGCGAGTTGTTCGCGTTCGTCGAAATTCCTGCGGAGGTCCTGACGGCGACCGCCACGGAGGAGCCGCGACTCCAGTACTACACCGAGTACCCGACCTACCAGGCCCTGCCGGACTGGCTGCGTCGCGAAGTCAGCCGCGCCGTTGCCGACAGGCGACTGAAGGCGCTGGGGGCCGACCCGTCCGAGACGAGGCGCCTGCTCGAGCCGGTGCCGATGGATTGCAAGGGCCTGGTGATGCGGACCACCGACGGCCGCGTGTCGGAAGCCCAGACGGTCGACACGCTGAGGGCGTTTGCGGTGCCGGCGATCGCGATGTTCATGCTGTTCGGGCTCGTGATGAGCTCGGCGCCGCAACTCCTGAACAGCGTCATCGAGGAGAAGACCAGCCGCATCAGCGAGGTGCTGCTCGGGTCGGTGAGCGCGTTCGACCTGATGCTCGGCAAGCTGATTGGCAGCGCGGCCGTGACCCTGACGCTGGCGGTGATCTACATCGGCGGCGGGCTGCTGCTGGCGGCGC
The DNA here is from genome assembly GCA_963715265.1 of uncultured Acidobacteriota bacterium. Classification (GTDB taxonomy): domain Bacteria; phylum Acidobacteriota; class Vicinamibacteria; order Vicinamibacterales; family Vicinamibacteraceae; genus Luteitalea. The sequence goes on along the minus strand of CAVQRQ010000014.1, from coordinate 26,707 downwards.
AGGCGGACTACCTCGGGGTCATCCAGTGGAGCGTGCTGCCGTGGTTCGCGCTGTTCCTGGTGATCGCGGTCTTCCTGTACGGCGCGATGTTCATCGCGATCGGCTCGGCCTGCAGCGAGGTGAAGGACGCGCAGGGCATGATGATGCCGGCCATGATCCTGGCGATGATCCCGCTCTTCCTGTGGATCCAGGTGGCCCAGAATCCCGACAGCGCGCTGTCGGTCGGCTTCTCGCTCTTCCCCTTCGCCGCCCCGTACCTGATGCTGCTGCGCATCGCGATTCCGCCGGGCCCGCCCGCCTGGCAGGTGGTGACCGCCGTGGCGGGCAGCATCGCCGCCACCGTCGCGATCGTCTGGGCCGCCGGCCGCATCCTGCGCGTCGGGCTGCTGATGCAGGGCAAGACGGCCAACTACCGCGACATGCTCCGTTGGATCACTGCGAGATAGGGGACATCTCGGAAATACCCGGTTACCCTTGTCGGCATGTACCTGCGGCGATTCGCTCCGTCATGCGCCCTGGCTGTCCTGCTGCCCCTGGCACAGGCCTCCCCGGCCAACGCTCAACCCGCCGTCATCGAGTACACCGTCTCCGTGCCCGCGCCCGAACAGCGGTGGCTGCAGGTGGACGTGCGCTTCCCCGCCCGCGCCGGCACACCGCTCGAGGTGCGCATGGCGCGGTCCTCGCCCGGTCGGTACGCGCCGCACGAGTTCGGCAAGAACGTCTACATGTTCGAGGCGCGCGGTGACGGGGAGGCGGCGCTGCCCGTGGAGCAGGTCGCGCCGGCGCACTGGCGGATCACGCCGACAGGCGCCGCCGTGCACGTCCGCTACCGGCTGTTCGCCGATCGCGTCGACGGGACGTACGCGGCCGTGGACGGCACGCACGCGCACCTGAACGCCCCGGCGACGTTCGCGTGGGCGCCGGCGCTGCCCGACACCCCGATCCGCGTGACGTTCACGCAGCCACCGGGTCGTACATGGCGGGTGGCCACGCAGCTGTTTCCCACCGATGACCCGCTTGCGTTCACCGCGCCGAACCTCCAGTACTTCCTGGACTCGCCGGTGGAGTTCAGCGCGCACGCCGTGCGCGAGTTCAGCGTCGCGCGCGACGGCGGGGCGCCGGCGCGCATCCGCCTCGCCGTCCACCACCTCGGCACGGACGCGCAGCTGGACGGCTATGCCGCGGCGGTGGAGAAGATCGTGCGCGAGCAACGCGCCATCTTCGGCGAACTCCCGGCATTCGACGGGGGCACGTACACGTTCCTGATGGACTACCTGCCGTGGGCCGACGGCGACGGCATGGAGCACCGGAACAGCACGGTGTGCACGGCGCCGGCGGCGCTGGGCGATGGCTTCGCGCGACTGGCCGGCACGGCGTCGCACGAGTTCTTCCACGCCTGGAACGTCGAGCGCATCCGGCCGGCGTCGCTCGAGCCCTTCGACTTCACGCGCGCCAACATGTCGAGCGAGCTGTGGCTGGCGGAGGGATTCACGAGCTACTACGGCGTGCTCGCCATGATTCGCGCGGGCCTCCTGCCCCAGGATCGCGGCGTGGCGCAGCTGGCGATGTTCGCCGAGGGCGTCCTCCGCGCGCCCGGCACGTCGTTCCGGTCGGCCGTGGACATGAGCCGCCTGGCTCCCTACGTGGACGCGGCCCAGTCCATCGATCGGACCAACTGGGAGAACACGTTCGTGTCCTATTACACATACGGGGCGGCCATCGGACTCGGGCTCGACCTTTCCCTGCGCGTCCGCAGCCAGGGCCGGGTCACGCTCGACGACTTCATGCGCCAGCTGTGGACGGTACACGGCACGCCAGGCGGGCGTGCGCCGGGATACGTGGCCAGGCCCTACACCGTGCGCGATGCCCAGGCGGCACTGGCGGTCGTGAGTGGCGACGCGGCGTTTGCCGACGACTTCTTCAGCCGGCACGTGCGCGGCACCGAGCCCCTGCCCTACCGGAGCCTGCTCGAGGCGGTGGGTTACGGCCTGCGGGAGCGTTCGGCACAGCCGACGCTGGGCCGGGTCCAGCTGCGCGCCGAGCAGGGCCGGATGCTCGTGACCGCGAACACGATCGCTGGCAGCCCCGTCTACGCGGCTGGCCTCGGACGGGGCGACACGGTGGTGTCGCTCAACGGCACGCCCCTCGCGCAGCCGGGCGACTGGGAACGCGTGGTCTCGGCGCTGACGCCGGGCGCCGACGTGGACCTCGTGTTCGAATCGCGCGGCGAGCGAAAGACGGTCCGCGTCGTCGCGGCCAGGGATGAGAGGTTCGAGGCCGTGCCGATGCCGGACCGGACGCCGCAGCAGGAGGCGCTCCGCGCCGCGTGGCTGGCGTCCAAGAGGTAGGGCGCGGCGTCCTCACCGCGCCGGTGGCGGTGAACGGCGGCGTGAGGACACGCCGCCCTACCACGATGGTGGGAGGGTAGGGCGCGGTCTCCGACCGCGCCGCATGGCCCGCGGCTGGGTGCGACACCCGGCCCTACCTGATGGCCGCCAGCCGCGCCGCCATCGCCTTCACGATGTCGGGGTGCTGGTCCGCCACGTTGCGCCGCTCGCCGATGTCGGCCTCGAGGTCGTAGAGCTGCGGTGCCGGGTCGTTGGCCAGTTCGGTGTTGGTCTGCACGCTCATGCGCGGACCCTTGCTCGGCTCGATGTACTTCCAGCGCCCCTCGCGCAGGGCCAGCGAGCCGGCGTGCTCGACGATGTGGTCCCGTCCCTTCTGGTCCTGCCCGAGCAGCGCAGCCATGTGATTCCGGCTGTCGGGCGCTTCGCCTGAGGGGACCGCCTGACCCGTGAGTCCGGCAAGCGAGGCCAGCAGGTCCACCTGCGACACCAGGGCGTCGCTCACGCCCGGCTTCACGCGGGCGGGCCACCGGACCGCGAACGGCACGCGCGTGCCCGCCTCGAATCGGCTGTACTTGCCGCCGCGCAGGGGCCCCCAGGGCTTGTGCGCGCCGAGTTTCTCGACCGCCTCGTCGACGTATCCGTCGTCCACGACAGGGCCGTTGTCGCTCGTCAGGATCACGAGCGTGTTGTCGGCCAGCTTCAGGCGGTCCAGGGAGTCCAGCAGCTGTCCGATGGCCCAGTCGGCCTGCATGATGGCATCCCCGCGGGGCCCCATCCCCGACGCGCCGACGAATCGCTCGTGCGGCACACGCGGCACGTGCGGCTCGTGCGTGGCGAAGAACAGGAAGAACGGCTCACGCTGGTGACGCTCGATGTAGCCGATCGCCTTGCGGAGAAAGACGTCGCTCATGTCCTGATCGCGCCAGAGCGCGGCCTTGCCGCCCGTCATGTACCCGATCCGGCTCACGCCGTTGACGATGGTCTGGTCGTGTCCGTGGCTCGGCCGCTGCGTGGTGAGCAGCTCCGGGTTCTCCCTGCCCGTCGGCCAGTCGCCGACCTTCTTCTGGTAGTCGACGCGGATCGGATCGGCCGGGTCCAGGCCCACGACGCGTCCGTCCTCGACGTACACGGTCGGCACGCGATCGCCGGTCGCGGCCATGATGAAGCTGTAGCCGAATCCGACCTCATTGGGTCCCGGCGTGATGTGCGTATTCCAGTCCGGTCCCCCGGGCCCGCCGAGGCCGAGGTGCCACTTGCCCACCACCGCGGTCTGGTAGCCGGCCGTGCGCAGCATGGCCGGCAGCGTGAGCCGGGCCGGATCGATGATCAGCGACGCGTTGCCGGGCAGGACGCCGGTGCCCTGCTGCCGCCAGGCGTACTTGCCTGTGAGCAGCGAGAAACGCGAGGGCGTGCACGTGGCCGACGTCGCGTAGCCGCTCGTGAAGCGCACGCCGTCGCGCGCGATCCGGTCCATGTTCGGCGTGCGGATGGTCGTCGACCCGTAGGCCGACATGTCGCCGTACCCGAGGTCGTCGAGGTAGATGAGGACGATGTTCGGGCGCGTCGACGGTTGGGCCTGCGCGAACGGCGCGCAGGCAAGCACAGCCAGGGCGAGGAGGACGTGGAACATGGCGCCGAGGATACACTCGGCCCTACCGATCGGCCATGAACGGGTAGCGGTAGTCCTTCGGGGGAGAAAACGTCTCCTTGATCGAGCGCGGGCTCACCCACCGGAGCAGGTTCAGCTTGCTGCCGGCCTTGTCGTTGGTGCCCGATCCGCGGGCGCCGCCGAACGGCTGCTGCCCCACGACGGCCCCCGTGCACTTGTCGTTGACGTAGAAATTGCCGGCGGCGTGACGGAGATGGGTGTGCGCCAGCCGCACGGCCTGCCGATCGTCGGCGAAGATGGCGCCCGTCAGGGCATACGGCGAGGTGTGGTCGACGATCTTCATCGTCTCGACGTACTGATCGTCCGGGTAGACGTAGGCCGTGACGACGGGGCCGAAGATCTCCTCGCACAGCAGCCGCGCGCCCGGATCCTCGACCTGCACGAGCGTCGGCGCCACGAAGTAACCGACATCCTTCGCCGCGGTCCCGCCGCTGATGATCGTGCCTGTCGCACGCGCCTCGTCGAGGTACCCGCTGATCTTGGTGAAAGACCGATCGTCGATCACGGCGCCCATGAAGTTGCGGAAGTCGCGCACGTCACCCATGCGGATGTCGTCCATCATGGCGACCATGCGGTCGCGGACGCCGGGCCAGAGGGATCGCGGGATGTAGATGCGGCTGCACGCCGAGCACTTCTGTCCCTGGTATTCGAAGGCGCCGCGCACGATGGCGACGGCCAGCGCGTCCACGTCCGCGGACGGGTGCGCCATGATGAAGTCCTTGCCGCCCGTCTCGCCCACGATGCGCGGATACGACCGGTAGCGGCCCATGCGCCCGCCGATCGTCTGCCACATGCTGTTGAACACCGTCGTGCTGCCCGTGAAGTGCACGCCACCCAGATCGGGATGCGAGAGCAGCGCCTCCGAGATGGGCACGGGGTCGCCAGGCACGAAGTTGATGACCCCTGGCGGCAGTCCGGCGGCCTCGAGCAGCTTCATCACGTAGTAGCCGCTCAGCATCGCCGTCTGGGCGGGCTTCCAGATGACGGTGTTGCCCATGAGCGCCGGGGCTCCCGAGAGGTTGCCGCCGATGGCCGTGAAGTTGAAGGGGCTGACGGCGTAGACGAATCCCTCGAGCGGCCTGTAGTCGGTCTGGTTCCAGACGCCCTTTTCGCTGATGGGCTGCTCGCCGTACAGGTCCTCGGCGTAGGCGCAGTTGAAGCGGAAGAAGTCGATCAGCTCGCACGCCGCGTCGATCTCGGACTGGAACGCGGTCTTGCTCTGGCCGAGCATCGTCGCGGCATTGACCGTGTCGCGCCAGGTCGTGGACAGGAGTTCTGCCGCCCGCAGGAACACGGCAGCGCGATCCTCCCAGGCCCAGCGGCTCCACTCCTCGCGGGCTGCCGCGCTGGCGGCGATCGCCTCCTGCACGAGGGCCGGCGTCGCCTTGTGCCAGGTGCCGAGCACCTGCTGGTGCGCGTGCGGCATGACGACGGTCGCCGTGTCGCCGGTGCGGTGCTCCTTGCCGTTGACGATGACGGGGATGTCGGCGTGCTCGCCGGCCATGGCGTCGAGGCGTGCCTTCAGCGAGGCCCGATCGGGCGTGCCCGGGGCGTAGCTGCGGATCGGCTCGTTGACGGCGGCGGGCACCCGGCGGCGCGCCGCGAGACTGGCGACGGAGGAGTCGGACATGGGATGAGTCTATCGAAAAGGAGCCAGGTAGGGCCGGGTGTCCCACCCGGCCGTTATCCACGGCGGCGCGGTCGGAGACCGCGCCCTACCCGTCAATGGCCGCGCGTGCGGTCCCACTTCGGATCGCCGCCGCGGGCATCGGGGGCGAGCGTGTTCCACGGGGCGGCGATCATCCCGTTGAGGTCGTAGACGACCTTGCCGTCGCGCACGGTGAGTTCGCAGGCGAGGCGCCGCGTCGCGTCGATCCGTCCGCCGACAGGGTCGACATACCCGTAGCGCCCCGTTTCCACCCGGAGCACCGCGACGTCGGCCGGAGCGCCGACCGACAAGTGGCCCAGTCTCTCCATCCCGATCTGGCGTGCGGGGTTCGACGTCGACATGCGGATGACATCGGGCAGCGGCACGCCCATCGCCATGAACTTGGACATGAGGTTGGTCATGTCCTTCATGGCCGAATTCATGCTGCTCGTGTGGAGGTCGGTCGAGATGGAATCGGGCAGGAATCCCGCCTTGATCATCGGCATGGCTGCCGAGTACCGGAAGCTCGCGCCGCCGTGGCCGACGTCGAAGATGATGCCCCGCTTGCGCCCCGCGATCATGGCCGCACTCGGCCCCTTGGCGGCCTGGTCGAACTCGCCCCGGACCCCGCCGTACATGTGCGTGAAGATGTCGCCGGGCCGCAGGTACTTCATGAAGAGATCCATGAGGGTGCGACCGGCCTTCACGTTGCCACCGAAGTCGATCATCACGGGGATCCCGGCCTTCGTGCCGGCGATCACCGCCTGCTCGTAGGGCTTCCAGCCGGGGCCGTTGTAGTGCGCGCTCTTGATGCCGACAACCACGCCCTTGTGCTGAAGGGCCATGTTCGCGGTCAGCGCACCGTCCATGTCGTCGGCGTTCTGCTCGATCGGTCCCGAGCCCATGCCGTTGCCGACGATGTTGAGCAGCGCCGTGACGCGCGTCTTCGACTCGTCGACGATGCGGCGTTTGAAGTCAGGGAAGTTCCTCCAGCCCGACGTGCCGGCGTCGGTCACCGTCGTCACGCAGCTGCGAAGGGTGAACCCGTCGGGGAACACGCTCCAGTCGCCGCCCGCGTAGTCCTTCACCTTCTCGCCCGGGAACACGTGGACGTGGATGTCGATGAGCCCCGGCGTCACCACGAGTCCGCGCGCGTCTACCGCCTTCAGCGCGCGTGCCGCGGGAATCCCGGTGGAGACGGCGGCGATCCGGCCGTCCTTGATCGCGATGTCGCGCACGCCGTCGAGCTTGTTGCGGGGGTCGATGACGCGACCGCCCTGGATCAGGAAGTCGTAGGACGGCGGGGCCTGCGCCGCGACCGGAAGCACCAGGAGCACGAGCAGGGCAGCCAGGGGGACGCGTCGCATGCGCGAGAGCATACACGCGTCACGTCTGATGCTTGACGCCTCGGAGGTAGGGCGCGGTCTCCCTGGGCACCGAAGCGCGCAGCGCGAAGGTGGCCGACCGCGCCGTTGTGATCATGGATGGGCGGCGGCGTGGGGACACGCCGCCCTACCGCTGCGCCGGGCCTCCGAGCGCGAAGGCGTAGACCACGCCGCCGCCGGCGATCGCGACGTGCTGGCGGCCGCGAGCCATGTAGGTCATCGGAGACCCACGCCAGGCAGCATTGGCCGCGAACTGCCAGAGCCGCGTCCCGTTGCGCGCGTCGATCGCGCTGAAGCTGCCGTCGTCTTCGCCCGTGAAGATCAGGCCTGTCTGCGTGGACAGGACACCGGCCCACGAGTCCCCCTGCCCGACCTGCGGGAGTTCCCATGCGATGCGCCCGCTCGACGCGTCGAGGGCCCGCAGCACCTTGCCGCCTGTCTCACCCTGGACCCGCCTGGTGCTGCCGCCGTAGAAGGACTCGCCGGGCTCGAACCCGCGCGACGACTTCTGGAAGACGCTGCACCGCTCGAGTGCCTGGACGTAGAACAGGCCGGTCGCCGGGCTGTAGGCGGGCGACATCCAGTTGGTCGCTCCCTCGACGGAGGGGCACACGACGGTGCCGCGCACCGATGGCTCCATCCCCGGCACGCGCTGCGGCCGCCCTGTCTCATGGTCCACGCCGGTCGCCCAGTTGAGGCCGCGGATGAACGGCGTCGCGCGCAGCAGCCGGCCGGTCTCGCGGTCGAGCACGTAGAAGAAGCCGTTGCGGTTGGCCTGCAGCAGCACCTTGCGCCGCTGTCCCTCGACGACGAGGTCGGTTGGAATGACCGTCTGCACGGCGTCCCAGTCGTTGAGATCGTGCGGGGTGAACTGGAAGTACCACTTCAGGCGGCCCGTGCGTGGGTCGAGCGCCAGGACGGAGTTCGACCACAGGTTGTCGCCGCGCCGTTCGTCCCCGTTGTAGTCGGGACACGGGTTGCCCGTCGTCCACAGCAGGTGATCGAGTTCGGCATCATACGAGCCGGTGAGCCACGTGGCCGCGCAGGGGTGGTCGATCGCGGAGCCCTGCCACGTCTCGGACCCCGGCTCCCCTCGCGCCGGCACGGTCCAGAACCGCCACACCTCACGACCCGTGACGACATCGAAGGCCGCCACGAATCCACGCACGCCCTCGTCGCCGCCCGACACGCCCGAAACCACGAGGTCGCCGACGACAAGCGGGGCCGAGGTCGCGCCGTAGTGAGCGCGGTGGTCGGCCATCCGCGTCTGCCACAGCGGCTGCCCATTGCCCCTGTGCAGCGCCACCACCCGCGCATCGTCGGTGACGAGGAACAGTCGATCGCCCTGCAGGGCGACGCCCCTGTTCACGCCGGCGCCGGCATCGCCGATCACGCCAGGGGTGCGGGGCTGCCTGAAGTGCCAGATCTGGCGTCCGGTGAAGGCGTCGAGCGCGAACACCTCGTTGGGCGCCGTGACGTACATCACCCCGCCGGCGACGACAGGCGTCGTTCGGAGGGCGCGAGCGCCGGGCACGGCGAACGTCCACGCGAGCTGGAGGCGCGACACGTTGGCGGGCGTGACGTCGGGCAGGCCCGTGTGTCGATTCCCGTTCGCATCGCCGTTGTAGGTCACCCAGTCACCCGGCCCGGGTCGAGCAGTTGCAGCGCGCGGCACGAGCGTCGGCATCGCGGCTCGCCCGCGGGATTCGATGGACCGCATGTCCGCGCGCGCCAGCGCGACCAGGTCGCCGTCCTCCTCCAGCAGGTGCAGATCGGTGCCGCCTTCGGCCAGGACCAGGCCTTCGATCACGGTGCCGTCCTGCTGGGTCACGCGGAGGCGGGGCCAGGTCGGCGGGGTCCTGGAGGCATCGGTCAGCCCACGCACGTGGCTCGCCACCGCGTCGACGTCTGCCGCATCGAGGGGCACGGCAGGCATGCCACCGCCGGGCACGCCCTCGCGCGCCAGGCGCGCGACCTCGGGAACCTGGCGCCTGAGGGCGGCCGGGGTCGAGACGATGTCCGGACCGCGCTCGGCCCCGCGCCCGTCTCCGCCGTGACAGGGGGCGCAGCGGTCCGCGAAGACCTGTGCGCCCCTCGTGGCGGCTGGCTGGGCGACCGCCGGACCAGCGAGCAGACAAACCGCCAGCCAGCACGACGCCGCGGGCAACAGGGCTGAGTCGAGCGCGGACGTCACGCCGTCAGTTTCTTTCGGAGCGCCCGCGCCAGCCCGCCCCAGCACATGCCGAGCGGCACGCCGAGTTCGAGTCGGCGCAGCTCGGCCTCGGACAGCTGCCGCCGGAAGGCGCGACGGAGGTCCTCGACGAAGGCGGCTTCCCGCTCGGCCTCCGACAGCGCCGTGTCGTCGAGGAGGCGGCCCGTGAGTTGCTGCATGACGTCAAGGCAGTCCAGCAGCTCCGCCATGTGGGCAGCCACGGAGGACACGGGTCCGAAGTGGGTCAGAAACAGCGCCGACGGCTGCCATTCGAGAATGCGCGCGATGCTGCCGTGCCAGAGCGCCACGTCGATGTCGGGGGGCGGCGTGGGCGGCATCACCGTCGTCATTCCCGCCGTGCGACACCCGGCGGTGTCGCCGACGAACGCAATCCGGGAAGCCCGGTGGAAGTAGCCGACGTGGTGCTGCGCGTGCCCTGGCGTGTACGCCACGTCGACGTCGTGCCCGGCGATCACCAGGCGCTCGCCGCCCTTCAGCACGCGCAGGTTCGCCTCGGGAACCGCGGCGAACTCGCCCCAGAGGGGCTCCATCTGATCGCCGTAGATCTGCGTGGCGCTGGCGATGAGCTTCTCGGGCGACGCCATGTGCCGGGCCCCCCGCTCGTGGACGTACACCTGGCAGGTGGGAGAACGGCGGACGATCGTCCCGGCGGCACCGGCATGGTCGAGGTGGATGTGGGTCAGCAGGATGGCCTCGACGTTGTCCAGCGAAAGGCCGCCGGACGCCAGGTCGGCCTCGAGCGCCGCCAGGTCCGTTGTGGGTCCCGGATCGACGAGCGCGAAGCCCGACGCCCCCTCCATCACGGCCGTGGCGATCACCCCGGGCGTCGCGCGGAACAGCCCGTCGGCATAGCGGAGCTGGTGGGCAAGAACCTGCATGGCCGAAGTATGGCAAGGCTTGATGCTCGATGCCTAATGCCTGCCTGACGCCTCACAGGCACGGCTGGCGCGTCACCTTTGACCAGAATCTGAGCCATCACACATCAAGCATCGGGCATCAGGCATCGGACCTGACCGTCCGGCCACCCCGTGGCGTCCGTATACTGGTGGGGAACGCGCGAGCCGAGACCCGGGCCCCGGGGACGCACCCGTGGGCCGATCAGCAAGGTCGAATGACCGATACACGACAGAAGACGGGCGATCTCGTCCTCGAACGCACCGAGAAGCAGACCAAGGAGCCCGCGCGCTTCAAGGTCCTGCTGATCAACGACGACTACACGACGATGGACTTCGTCGTCGAGGTCCTCGAGACGGTGTTCCACAAGACCCCGGCAGAGGCCTTCCGGATCATGATGCAGGTGCACACGCAGGGGAAAGGGCTGTGCGGCGTGTACACCTTCGAGGTGGCTGAAACGAAGGTCGAAGCCGTGCACGAGCTCGCGCGCCAGAACGGCTACCCGCTGCGGGCCAGCCTGGAAGAGGAGTAACAACATGTTCAGCGCATCTGTCGAGCTGCTGCTGGGCGTGGCGTACCGGGAGGCGACCTCCCGACGCCATACGCACCTGACGCTCGAGCATCTCCTCTACGTGCTGGCGCACGACACCGAGGCCGAACGCATCCTGTCGGCATGCGGTGCCGACCTGCCGCGGCTGCGCGCCGAACTCGACAAGTTCCTCCAGCAGAACATCGAGCAGTTCCCCCGCGGGGCCCAGAAGGAACCGGAACAGACGCTCGCCTTCAGACGCGCCCTCCAGACCGCGGTCCTGCACGTGCAGAGCGCGGGCAAGAGCGAGGTCCAGGCCGGCGATCTGCTGGCAGCGCTCCTGCAGCAGAACCGCTCGTTCGCTGCGCAACTGCTGGAAGGTCAGGGCATCACGCGGCTCGACGTGCTGAACTACATCAGCCACGGCATCTCGAAGGTCCCGACGCCTGACGACCCGGGCAGCGAGGAACGCCCGGCGGCCGCAGGCCAGGGCGACGAGGGTTCCTCCACGTCGCGCACACCCCTGGACGCGTACGCCGTCAATCTGACCCAGAAGGCGCGGAGCGGCGCGCTCGATCCGCTCGTCGGGCGCGCCACCGAGATCCAGCGGACGATGGAGATCCTCTGCCGCCGCCGCAAGAACAACCCGATGTTCGTGGGCGAACCCGGCGTGGGCAAGACGGCCCTGGCCGAGGGCCTCGCGCAGCGCCTGCTGCAGGACGACGTGCCGTCCGTGCTGAAGGACGCGGAGGTCTTCGCGCTCGACGCGACGGCGCTGCTGGCCGGCACCCGCTTCCGCGGCGACTTCGAGGAACGTTTCAAGGCCGTGGTCCACGCCCTGGCGAAGCGCCCCAAACCGATCCTGTTCATCGACGAGATGCACAGCACCGTCGGGGCCGGCGCCACAACGGGCGGCACGATGGACCTCGCGACGCTGATCAAGCCGGTGCTCAGCGCGGGTGACATCCGCGTGATCGGGGCGACGACGTTCGAGGAGTACAAACAGGTCGAGAAGGACCGGGCGCTCGCGCGCCGGCTGCAGAAGGTTGTCATCGAAGAACCGTCGGTCGAGGAGACCGTGACGATTCTCAAGGGCCTGCGCAGCCGCTACGAGGACCACCACAACGTCACGTACACCGACGCCGCCATCGAGACGGCGGCCAAGCTCGCCGGGCGTCACCTTCGCGACTACCGCCTGCCCGACAGCGCCATCGACGTGCTGGACGAGGCCGGAGCCATGCTGCGCCTCCAGGCGCCGTCGGCCGACGGTAGGGACGGCCTGAGTGAGAGTCGAAGGCCGAGTCCGGCCGAGTTGACCGGAGACGGAGGGGACGCCCGGCTGGGACAGCCGGGCGCTACCAAAGCGGAGGCGGACAAGCCGGTGAACGGTAGGGCCGGCTCTCCGCCAGGCGCGCCGAAGCCGGCAGGCGAAGGCGGGAGCCCGGCCGAGGACGCCGGCCCGCGCCAGACCGTCGACGTGGCGGAGATCGAGAAGATCATCGCGCGCATGGCGCGCATCCCCGACAAGCAGGCCCACGCCTCCGACAAGGAACGCCTGCGAACGCTCGAGGAGCAGTTGATGCGCGTCGTGTTCGGCCAGGACGACGCGGTCAAGGCCGTCGCGCGGGCGATCAAGCGCGCACGCGCCGGACTCGGCCAGCCCGACAAGCCGGCCGGCTCCTTCCTGTTCACGGGACCGACAGGTGTCGGCAAGACGGAGCTCGCAAAGCAGCTCGCCATCCACCTCGGCAACCAGTTCGTTCGCTTCGACATGTCCGAGTACATGGAGAAGCACGCCGTCGCTCGCCTGATCGGCGCGCCACCGGGATATGTCGGCTTCGAGCAGGGAGGCCTGCTGGTGGACGCCATCCGCAAGGATCCGTACGCCGTCCTCCTGCTCGACGAAATCGAGAAAGCGCACCCGGACATCTACAACATCCTGCTGCAGGTGATGGACCACGCCACGCTCACCGACAACACGGGGCGCAAGGCGGATTTCCGTCAGGTGATCCTCATCATGACGTCCAACGCCGGATCGCGCGAGATGAGCCAGGCGCTCGTCGGCTTCGGCGGTCCCGTGAGCGGCAAGAGCGCCGCGGGGCGCGCCAAGCAGGCGCTCGAGCGGATCTTCAGCCCTGAATTCCGGAACCGCCTCGATGCCACCGTGACGTTCGGGTCGCTCTCGCCACAGACAGTCGAGACCATCGTCGAGAAGTTCGTGCTGCAGCTCGAGGCCCAGTTGGCCGAGCGGCGCGTCGCCATCGCTCTGGAACCTGAGGCCCGCGCGTGGCTCGCGGCCAAGGGATACGACCCGGTCTACGGCGCGCGCCCACTGGCGCGCGTGATCCAGGCGGAAGTCCGCGACACGCTGACCGACGAGATCCTGTTCGGCCGGCTCGAGCACGGCGGCACCGTGCGGATCGGCCTGAAAGACGACGCGCTCACCTTCGACATCGAGAGCACGCCGGCACCCGCATCGAAGGACACGGTCGACGCGTAGGTTGTGAACTGCCAATGAGCGAACACGAGCCCGTGAAGATCATCGATCGCCGCTGGTGGGCGCGCGCGGTCGCCGACGATGCCCCAGCCTCGGATGCCGACGCGTCGGCGGCGTTCGACAAGCCTTCCTACGTGCAGGAACTGGAGCAGCAGCTCGCCGACAGCCGGGAGCAGCTCCAGGAGTACGTCAACACGGTGCACGAGGCACAGCGCGAGTTCGAGGCGATGCGTGCGCGCGTGCGCAAGGACGCGGCGCGCGATGCCGAGATGAATCGGCGCGCCGTCTTCGCCGACCTGCTCGAGGTGATCGACAACCTCGATCGCGCGCTCGCGGCGGCCAGGGCCGTCGGCAGCGCCGACCCGCTCGTGCAGGGCGTGGAGCTCGTGCGGCAACAGTTCCTGCACAAGCTCGCTGGGTACGGCATCAGCCGAATCGAGCCACTCGGCGAGCCGTTCGATCCCTCACGGCACGACGCCGTGACGACGGTGCCTCTCACCGACGCCTATGGCGAGGGCATCGTGGCCGGCGTCGCGGCGCCTGGCTACCTGATCGGCGACGACGTCCTGCGCCCCGCGACCGTGGCGGTCGCGTCGGAGTCCTGAGGACGGGCTCCGAAGCCCGCGCCGCGCCGGTGACAGAGCGGCGTTCCCCGCAGAACGGAAGAAGGGCGAGAGGGCACGGGTGCGAACCCGGCCCGCCCGCCCCGAGCAAGGAGGTCGGCGGTCTGACGTGGCTGCCGGCTGCCCAACCCACCGCCATTGGCCATCCCGCCGATCCCTTGACCGCCCACTGAGAGAGCAAGCCCCATGCCGTGACGGGGACCGCCGAATCCCGGGCGACCGCGCAGCCCGACGTGGCCGGGCCTTACCTCACTCGTAAGCGCCTTACGGCACGCGTAAAGCCGGTGCGCGCCGCGGGCCCAGCGACGTGTCAATCCCCGGGTCCGCTGCACGCCCTGAAACGGACGCGCGGCAAACGGAGACGCAGCGCGAGAGGGCCGGAATGCGGGGACATCCCGAGCCCTCCCGGCTGTTGCCGGAACCCGCGTGACGGGACGCAGCGTCGGGCGCCCACCCGACGACCGCGCCCCTGTGCCGCGAGTTCCAACCTCGAAGGCCGGGCTCGGGCCAGTCCTATCCGATTCCCGATTCCCGATTGCGGCGCCTGTTCCCGGCAACCGACATCGCTCGCTTACCAGAACTTCCGGGAGATGTTGAACCCGATGAACCAGTCGTCCTCGGTCCCCCCACGGGCGACCTGACCCATCGTGGTGCCGAGTCCCCTCGAGAAGTTCAACTGGAACGCGTGGCCGCCAGCGCGCATCTCCACGCCGAGGCTGGCCGCTGTCGACCCGGCATCGAAGCCGCTCACCCGGGGCGCGGCCTCTGCGACCAGGTACATCCGCCTGGTCACGCGCACGCGCGCGCCGACACCCACCAGGAACGAGTCGTTGTCGTCGACGAGTTCGGACGGCAACGTGTTGGTGTTGTTCACCCAGGTCGGCTCGATGTACACCGCCCCGACCTTGCCAATCTCGCGCGAGACGATCAGGCCGACGCCAGGCGAGTAGCTGTCCTGGAAGTTGTTGGTGCCGTCGGCCGTGAGGTTCAGCGCGAGGCCGAGGGGGAACGACTCCTGGCCCACGATCTGCTGCTGGGCGAACAACTGAATCGTGCGGTCGCTCGTGCGCAGCACGCCGACCTGTGTGCCCTTGAGCAGGCCATAGCGCAACTCGAGGCCGATGAGCCCCCCGGCGTCGAGGCCGAACAGGTCCGCCGCGAGGTCGCCGAAGTTCCCGTCGTCCAGTGGACGGCCGAACCGATGCGTGACGCGAAAGGCGAACTTCCCCCTCGGCATGCGCAGCGAGGTCGGCAGGTTGACGATCGTGTAATCGGGCTGCGCCAGGTTCACGTCCTGATCGGCGTCGTCGTCCTGCACAGCGGCTTCCGCGGCGGCATCGGCGGGCGGCGGCGCCGTTGTGGTCTCGCCGGTCTCGGGGGGCGAGGGCGGCGCGGGCGCCGGCGTCGAGGTGCCGCCTTCTGCGGTCGGCTTCGGCGTGGCTGGCGGCTCGGTGCGGCCGGTCTGGGCAGAGGCAGGCAGGGCGCCGCCTGCGGCCAACGTCAGCGCGAGGGCAAGGATGGTCGTCTTCATGTGCGCCTCAGTTGTTCTGCGCGCCCTGGTCGATCCAGCGGCGGATGATGAGCATCTGGCCCTCGGTGAGGAACGGCCCGGCGTTACGCGGCATGCGCTGACCGACGATGCCGCTGCGGCCATCGAGCTTGTGCACCAGATAGCTGTTGTCGGCATCGCCCGGCACCACGCGGACGGCCCCGGGCTTCTGGACGCTCGCCACGCCAACCAACTGCGCGTAGCCGACCTCCGGTAGCAGGTTGAGGTTCGCGGCCGGCGTGCGCCCCTGGTTCGTGTGGCACTGCGTACACGCCGTGCGCCCGGAACTGTCGGTGCTGGTGAAGATGTTCTCGGAGATGCTCGAGTACGTCGGCTGGAGTCCGGGCGATGGACCTGCGATGTCGGAGAGCTTCTCGTCGCAGCCGACGACCAACGTCAGCAGAGCCACGGCGGCAGCCGGCGCGAGCCGTCGACCGGCCCGGCTCATGGGGCCACCGCCTTGACGATGAGCGTGCCCGTCATGTCGTCGTGCCCCTTGCCGCAGTCCTCGGTGCAGATCACGGCGAAGGTCCCCGGTTCGGATGCCACGAACTCGACATCCACCGTCTTGCCTCGAGGCACCTCGCGGTTCACCTTGAATTTCTTGATGCCGATGCCGTGCAGGCGATCAGTCGATGTCACGCGAAGAATCACGCGCTCGCCCTGCTGCACCTCGATTGTCGACGGCTCGAAGTCGTACTTCTTGGCGGTGACCTCGATCACGCGGGGCGCCTGCTGCGCGGCCAGCGTGACAACGAGGCCAAGCGCAACGAACGGTACGGCCAGCGCACAGTGGCGCCACTCGATCTGGAACACGCACGTCCCTCCTCACAGCAGGAGAAGGGCAAGGGGCGTGCCGCACGCGGGGCGGGAATTCCGGCGAGATCCTCGAAGGGCATGGACGCGACCGACCACGCGCAGCGAAAGCGCTTACGGATTGCGTAAGCCCGGACGGCCTGCCGTCGCCCGGCGGCTTCGGCGCGGCAGGCCGTTCTACGTTCGGTGTTCTACATTCGGCGTTCGGCGTTCGGCGTTCAATCGATCCCGTGCTTGCCGAGGTAGTGGGACAGCGCGCGCTGGCTGATGCCCAGTGCTTCGGCGGCGTCCTTCTTCACGCCGCCGGAGGCACGCAGGGCGGCGAGGATGGACTCCCGCTCGGCCCAGGTGACGTTGTCGTGCAGCCGGGCCGACGGCAGTCCCGTCGTCTCGCCCGGGGCGCCCGGCATGAGCATCACGAGGTCGCGGCCAATCGTCGGGCCCGTCGCGAGGACGGCGGCGCGCTCCAGGGTGTTTTCGAGCTCCCGCACGTTGCCGGGCCATGCGTACGACATGAGCGCGTCCATCGCCGTATCGTCGAGCCGCAGGTCCGGCTTGCCCAGCGAAGCGGCGAGGCGGCGGGTGAAGTGCTCGACGAGGATCGGGACGTCCTCGCGGCGTTCGCGCAGCGGCGGGATCCGGATGGGGATGACGTTGAGCCTGTAGTAGAGGTCGTTCTGGAAGCGCCCCTCGGCGGCCATGACCTGCAGGTCGCGGTTGGTGGCCGCGATGACACGCACGTCCACCTTCTGCGTCCGATCCGCCCCGAGCGGCTCGAACTCCTTCTCCTGCAGCACGCGCAGGAGCTTGGCCTGGACGTTCGGGCTGATGGTGGCGATCTCGTCGAGGAAGATCGACCCGCCGTCGGCCAGCGCGAAACGGCCCTTGCGCGCGTTGACGGCGCCCGTGAACGCGCCGCGCACGTGGCCGAAGAGCTCGGACTCGAGCAGGGCCTCCGGCAGGGCCGCGCAGTTCACGCGGATCAGGGGCTGGGATCGCTCTGCACTGCGATCGTGGATGGCGCGGGCCACGAGTTCCTTGCCGGTGCCCGTTTCCCCTGTGATGAGCACCGTGCTGCGGCTCCGGGCCACCAGTTCGACCCTGGCGATCACCTCCTGCACCGCGCGGCTCCGCCCCACGATCCCGTATTGCCCGTGCTGCGCCTTCTGTTCCGACAGGAGGTACCGGAGGCCGCTGCGGGCCTGCTGCTCCTCGACCGCGCGCCGCACGCTGACGAGCAGTTCGTCGATGTCGAACGGCTTCTGCAGGTAGTCGCGCACGCCCAGCTTCATCGCCTCCACGGCGTTCCTGACCGTGCCGTGCGCCGTCATCATCAGAACTGCCGGCCGCTCCTGATCCGGGGTTGTCGTCAGCTCACGAACTACGTCGAGTCCCGTGAGCCCTGGCATCAGGTAGTCGATGATCAGCACGTCGAACTGACGACTCCCGAGCAGACGCAGCGCCTCGTGGGGCGAGGACGTCGTGGTGACCTCGTGCTCGTCTTCGCGCAGCGCGCGACCGAGCGTCTTGAGGATCTTCTCCTCGTCGTCGACGAGGAGGACCGTGCCGCGTGTCACGGGGCCGTCCCTTCCTGAGGGAGGGTCACGCGAGCCGTCGTGCCCTGCCCGGGCCGGCTGTCGAGCGCGATGGCCCCACCGAGACCTTCGACGATGTTGCGCGCGATGGCCAGGCCGAGCCCCGTGCCCTTCCGGCGCGTCGTGAAGTAGGGCTCGAAGACCTGTGGAGCCACGTCCGGGTCGATGCCCGTGCCTGTGTCGACGACTTCGATCATGACGTTCCCTGATGCACGGCGTGTGCCGACCTTCACGCTCCCCGTGCTGCCGGAGCGGCCGGCGGCGCGGACCGCCTCGCGCGCGTTGGCGATGAGGTTCACGAGCACACCGCGCAGTCGCTCTGCGTCGGTCCGGACGTCGTCGGCAGCCGGGTCCAGGTCCAGGACCACAGGCGGGGCGGCTTCCGCCGCCATGCAGGCGGCGACCGCCTCGCCGCAAATCGCATTGAGCGAGGCCGGCGCGACCTCGAGCTGCACGGGACGGGCGAAGTCGAGGACGTCGTTCACCACCTGATCGAGGCGCTGGACCTGTTCCTCGATGTCGGCGGCGGCGTCAGCCACCACGGGATCGTCCTGCCTCACCAGCCCGCGCAGCGCTCCCCTGACGATCATCAGCGGATTCCTGATCTCGTGGGCGATCACCGTGGACAGACGGCCGAGAGCGGCGAGGCGATCGCGCTCGGCGGCCTGCTGCTGGAACCTCCCGATGGCCTCCGTCAGGGAGTCGAAGGTGCCCGACAGGAGGCGCACGTCCTCGTCGTCCCACGGATGCCCGAGCGCCCGTGCCTGGCGCCGTGCGAGTGTCCCCGTGCGGGCCATCTCGCGCATCGACGACGCCAGGGCCGACAGCGGGCGGGTGATCGTACGGGCGAGCGCGTAACTGGCCACGCTCGCAATCACGGCGGTGAGCAGCGCGATGGCCGCAAGCGCAAGACGCACGCTGCGAAGCGTGGACTCGGCCTCCGCTGTGGAGTGCATCACGATGAGTCGCGGTTCGCCAGACGGCGGCGCCTCACCGGGCATCGGCTGCAGTGCGAACCGTCGCCACGCGTAGCGCATCGATCCGATTTGCAGCGTCCCGGTATCGCGGCCGGTGACGGGGACGAGCGCCGGGTCGGCATCCTGACCGACCGAGGAGGCCAGGACCTGGTCGCCCATGGCAAACGCCAGTTCGCTGCCCGTCGACGCACGGAGTTCACGGGCCTGGGCCTGGTCGAGCAGCATGCCGACGCTCAGCGCGCCGAGCCGTTCCACGGGGTCGAAGCCGATCACGATCGGGACGCTGACCACCTGCAGGATCCCGCGGGGGTGCGCCATGGTCGCGTAGCCGGCGGCTGACGCCGCTCCCGTGGCCGTGCTGGCCACGCGACGCCGAACCACCTCGCCCCGTGCGTCGCCCGCTGTGTAGACGGGCACGCCGTCCGCATCGCTGATGATGAGGACGTCGGCACCGATTTCGTCACGGTAGCTGGCGACGATCGGGGCCACTGTCGGCGCATCGCCGGTGGCCAGCGCCGCCTTCAGCTTCGGGAGGTCGGCCACCAGGCGCGCCAGCCGGGTGGACGTGTCGAGCAGCAGTCGCCGCTGGCGCTCGACGAGCGCGACCGTTTCGTCCAGGCGAAGGGCCAGCGCCTGGTCGTGCTCGCGGGTGAGCCGCGCGCTGACGATCAGCATCGCGCCGCCGATCGAGGCGATCGACAGGAGCACCATCACCAGGAAGAGGCGGTTGGACAGCGAGCCTGGCGCACGCATCAGGGCACCTGCAGATCGACGGTGGCGGTCTCGCCCG
Organism: uncultured Acidobacteriota bacterium; assembly: GCA_963715265.1. GTDB lineage: Bacteria > Acidobacteriota > Vicinamibacteria > Vicinamibacterales > Vicinamibacteraceae > Luteitalea. The sequence continues at coordinate 7,154 of CAVQRQ010000014.1, read as the reverse complement.
CGCGCACGACGACCTGCCGCGTCGTGCGCACTTCGCCTTCGTACCAGCCCGCCAGCTCGTACGTGCCTGGCGGGACGGGCGGCAACTGGAAGCTGCCATCGGGGCCGGTGACGGCGAAGTAGCGATGGGCGAAGACCAGGATGAACGCGTTCATGTGCGAGTGGATGTCGCAGAACACCCGGACGACACCGGGGCGATCGAAGCGGACCGACTTCGAGCGGCCGACGGCATAGCGGCCCAGGTCGAAGCGCCTGGTCGCCGAGAGCGAGAAGACGTTGTGGTACACGCGATCGCTGTTCGGGAAGTCCACGATCGTGCCCGTGTGGATGGCCAGCACGTGTGGCACGAAGGTCTCGTTGCGCTGGTCCATCCGCTCGCGCGTGCCACCCGGCCTCTCGAATGCGCCCGATGGAGCCACTTCGAGGTAGACGACGCCGACCCTGGGCTGCCGGGTATGGGCGGAACTCCGGGGGTCCACCAGCGCCGGGCGCGTGTCGTCGCGGCCACCGGCCGGGAGGTCGAACCGGCCGCGGATCGTGCCCGTCGGCTGGGCGTGCATCGTCGTCGCGGCCCAGGCAAGGGCGGCGACGAGCGTGAGGCCGCTCAGGACGCGTCGGCCGTTCAGAACCACGTCACCACCTGGATGGCGCCGAGATCGCTGGCCCTGACCCGACCGCCGTCCCGCCTGTTGCGTTGCCACACCGCCTTCAGGAGGACGTGGCGATGCACCGTCCACCCCCCGCCGAGTTCGAGGCGCGTGACGTCGGCGTCCCATGTCACGAGACCCTGCGTCGTGGTGGCAATCCTCGAGAACCCGAGCCGCTCGACCCGCCCGGCGGCGTAGATACCCGGCCACAACTTGTACCGGCCCTCGAGCAGGCCGGCCGTGGCGTCGAGGTCACGGATCGGGTCGCCGTCGAACGCCGGTTGGCCCCAGCGGTTCCAGACCAGTTCGCTCCGCACGAGCCAGCGGTCGCGCGACAGTTCGATGTCGGCGCCAAACGCGCGCTGGTGATGACTCCGAAGAGGCTCTGCCCCAGGCAGCACCGGCGTCAGGGAGCGCGCGAGGTAGGGCCCTGTTGCCGCCGAGGCGCCCACGGCAACAATCGGATGCGGCGCGTACACGACGCGAGCCGCCCACTGCGCTCCCCCGTTGTCGTCGGACAGGCGCGGGTCGCCGAGCGTGCCCTGGGTGACGGCCGCAGACACCGTCAGCGGATCGCGCTGCCAGCGCACCTGCACGCCGGTGTCCCAGCGGAGCGCGTTGGCGATGGGCAGACCGGCGGCGGGCGTCGTGTCGCCGACGGAATAGTTGGTGAGCCATCCCCTCCCGCGCATCCGCGCGAGTTCGTCCGTCGTGGCCGGGACGGCGTCACTGCGATTCGACGTCAGGTACTGGAAGGCGAGCGGCATCCCGATGAGGGGGTTGTCCGCGACGTAGAGGCGCCGCGGGAATGCCCCGAACGTCGGCGGCACGCGTCCCACGTGCACGTCGAGGGCGTGCGACGCCCATGGCCGATCCTGACGAACAGCGCGTAGGCCTCGGGCGCCTCGAACTGCAGCGTCCGTATCTCCGTGATCACGGCCAGGCGCGGCAACAGCGTCACCTCGCCCACGAGCGACAGGCGCACCGACCGCACCGTGCTGTTCTCGTAGTCGGAGTAGTTGAACCACCCCTCCTCCTCCGCCCCGAGCGTCGACATCGACGCGCTGGCTTCGCCGGAGAGCCGCACGTGCTCACCGAACCAGTTGCCACGCGGCGGCGACGCGTCCTGCGCCCCACATGGGGCGGCCGCCCCGAGCACAGCCACCAGGAGGCCCCACCGGAGCCACGGGAACATCGCCAGAGCATACCCGCACGGCCACGGGGAACGTGGTGACGGCCCCGGGACGAGGGCGCCGGGAACCGAGAACCGGAACCGGGTGGTGGTACGGGCGGGCAGTTCCTGAATGTATCCTCACCGCATGCGGGTGACGGTTCTGGGAGGCGGGGTGGTCGGAGAGGCAGTGGCGTGGGATCTCGCCACGATACCGCCCGTCGCCACCGTCACCGTCGCGGACGTCGACGGGCGCCGGTTGACCACCATCGCGAACCGCCTGGGGGTCGCCACGCGCCAGGTGGACCTGCGCAATCTGGCCGCCGTCGAGGCGCTGCTGGTCGACGCGGACGTCACCGTGGGCGCCCTGCCGAGCGCGCTGGCCCTGCCCGTGATCGCGCACATGGCGCGGCGCGGGCGCCGCCACGTCGACGTGAGCTTCCTCGCCCAGGATCCTCGAACGTGCGACGCCGATGCCCGGTCGTCTGGCGCCGTGGTGGTCTACGACTGCGGGGTGGCGCCGGGACTGAGCCACGTGCTGGTCGGCCACGGCGTCCGCGCACTGACGCGAACCACGAGGGTGCGGATCGACGTCGGTGGCCTGCCCGTCGCGCCGCGACCGCCGTTCTTCTACAAGGCGCCGTTCGCCCCTGCCGACGTCATCGAGGAGTACACGCGGCCCGCGCGGCTGGTGCGCGACGGACGGCCGCTCACGCTGCCGGCACTCAGCGAACCGGAGTTCATCGACGTCGAGGGCATCGGCCCGCTCGAGGCCTTCAACACCGACGGACTTCGCAGCCTCGTGGACACGATCCGCGCCGACGCGATGGTCGAGCGCACGCTCCGCTACCCCGGCCACCTCGCGGCCATGCGCGTGCTCGCCGACGCGGGTCTCTTCAATCTCGCACCGGTCGACGTCCGCGGACACGCCGTGGTCCCGCGCGACCTGACGTCAGCGGTGCTGTTTCCCCAGTGGCAGTACGCGCCGGGGGAACGCGACCTCACGGTGCTCCGCGTGGATGTCGAGGGGGTGGGGCCCGACGGGATGCCTCGCGCATCGCGGTGGCAACTCGTGGACCGGCCGGACGCGGACGATCCCCTGAGCAGCATGGCGCGGACGACGGGCTGCCCGGCCGCCATCACGGCCAGGTGGATCGCGACGGGGGCCCTGCTGCCTCCTGGCGTCCATCCCCCGGAGCGGCTGGGCCTGGAGGGTCAGGCGGAGGCCATTCTCACGGCCCTGGCCTCCCGCGGCATCCACGTCGCCCGTCGCTGAGGCGAAGCGAAGGCCGGCCCGTCCCCACCTGGTAGCGACGTCTGCTTCACGGAGCGAACTGCTCGGAGGCGGCCTTGATCCGGCCCAGCAGTTCCTGGAACGCTGGATTGGCGTCCAGCCGTCTGAAGACGCGATCGTGGATCGACAGGTAGGGATAGTTCATGAAGCCGTGCCTGAAGGCGTTCTCCAGCCAGTCGATGGCGAGATCCTCGTCGCCGATGAACGCATGGCATTCGGCGACCCACCATGACCACCACTCGATGTTCCTGGCTCGCGCCAGCAACTCCGGACTGACCGCATTCCTCGCCTCCTCGGTACGCCCCTCGAGTGCGAGGCGAAGAAACACGCACAACCGGCCCGAGATGGTGTCATCGCCTTCGAGGATGTCGGCGTCGAGCACGGCGAGCGCATCGCCTGGCTTGTCCAGGTCGATCAGCACCATGGCCAACGTGAAACGTATGAGGCTGAAGCGAGGAAACAACTTCAGGCCTTCGGCGGCGTGCGTCTCGATGAACTCCGGATGGCCGGCCATCAGTTCCACGAACAGCGGGATGGCGTGATTGATCGGGCTCAGGGGGTCGACCACCTGCGCACGTGCAGTGACCGCTCGTGCTTCGTCGAGCCATCCCACGTCGAGGTAGGCACGATTGAGTTCTGACAAGGCGAACGGGCTGTTGGGCTGCAGATCGAGCGCCCGCCGCAGGCCTCGGATGCCCTCGGCGGTCCGTCCCTGCGTGAGGCGGATCAGCCCCAGTAACTCGTGACCCGCGGCCGACTCCGGATTGAGCGCGAAGACCCTGGCCGCGCACTCCTCCGCCTTCGCGATGTAGCCGTCATCGGGCTTGATCGCCGCATTGACGTAGTGCCGGTACACGACGCCCATCGCGGCGAGCAGGAGCTCGTTGTCGCCGACACTCGCAAGCGCCCTGTTGATCAGATCCAGGGCCCGGTCGAGTCCCGCCTCGGTGAACTTGTAGATCTCCCAATGGGCGCGGTGATACGCCTCGAAGGCCTCGAGATTGTCGAACGGGCGCTCTGCCAGTTTGCGGTCTTCCTCGGGTGACAACTGCATCTGGAGCGCCGCGACGATCTGTCGCGAGATGCGCTCCTGAATCTCGAAGATGTCCTCGAGCTGGCCGGAGTACTTCTCGGCCCACAGGTGTTCGTCGAGGATCGGATCGAGCAGGCGCACGGTCACGCGCACCGTGTTGCCGGCCTTTCTGACCGAGCCCTCCAGGACGTACCGCACCTGCAGCTCCGTCGCCACGGTCCTCAGGTCTCGTCCCGATCCCTTGAACATGTCGCTGGAGCTGCGGGAGATGACACGCAGCGGTCGGATCTGCGACAGGTCGGTGATGATCTCGTCGGTCAGGCCGTCGCAGAAGTAATCGCTGTCGGCATCCGGACTTCTGTTCTCGAAGGGCAGGACGGCAATGGACTTCCTGTCGCTGACTCCGGCGGTCGTCGACCCGGAGGCCAGACCGGTCCTGAGCCGGTCGAGCGCGGCCTTCAGCTCCCGGACGCTGCCCGTGCGGCTCGCGCGGTCCTTGGCCATCAGCCTCTCGACCAGGAGGTCCAGATCCTTCGGCAGTCCGGCGTTCAACCGCGTCGGTGGCGCGAGCACCTGGTTGAAGAGACGCTCGAAGACGACCGCGGACGTGTTGCCGGTGAACGCCGGCTGTCCGGTGAGCATCTCGTAGATGACGACGCCGAGGGAGAAGAGGTCCGACCGCGCATCGAGCGGCTCGCCCCGGGCCTGCTCGGGCGACATGTACGAGACGGTCCCCAGCACGAGGCCCGCACCGGTGAGTCCGCCCACCGTCATCGCGGAGTCCGAGGCGACCTCCTGGGATCGGGCCAGGCCGAAGTCGAGCAGCTTGGCCGTGCCGCGCTCGGTCAGGAAGATGTTGGCGGGTTTGATGTCGCGGTGAATGATGCCCGCGCCATGCGCCGCATCGAGGCCGTCGGCCAGCTGCAGGCTCAAATCCAGTGCCTGGTCGAGGGTCAGCGGGCCACGGGCCAGCCGCGCTCGCAGGGTCTCGCCCCGGAGCAGTTCCATCACGATGAACGGCTGACCGTCGTGCTCGCCCAGGTCGTAGACGACGCAGATGTTCGGGTGGCTCAGAGACGCCAGCACCTGCGCCTCGCGACGGAACCGCGCGAGGCGATCGGCATCAAGGGACACGCCCCCAGGCAGCACCTTGATGGCGACCTGGCGCTTCAGGTTCGTGTCGGTGGCGCGATAGACCTCGCCCATTCCGCCGACGCCAAGCGTGTCGGTGATCTCGTACTGGCCGATGCGCGTGCCTGGCGTGAGGACCATGGCCGATGGCCGCGATTATGGATCGGACGGCGCCTCGCGCTCGGGCAACGACCGGGCCTTACCGGTCCGGCACGAGGCGCCGCAGCAGTTCGTCGAAGTGCTGGATGACCACGAGCTCCGGCAGTGGGGCATCCGCCGAGGGTGCCGCCTCTCTGAGGATCAGGAACCGCTGCCCGTCCGGCGACACGTCGTAGTGGCGAGCGCCAGGCAAGCGGAGCAGCCCGGCATCGGGGAGTACCATCGATGGCGTCGTCGCCGTCCACGAGGCGCCGCGCTCCACTCCAACGCGCATGAGGGCATTGGTGGGCGACACATAGAACAGCTCTCGCCCGTCGGGCGACCAGAGCGGATCTTCGCCGCCGCCCGTCGAGACCTGCCATCGGCCGCGCGCCACGTCCGGATACGGTCGGACGTAGATTTCGCTCGCGCCCGAGTCGTTCGCCTCGTACGCCAGCCACCTGCCGTCGGGGGAGACCGCACCGCTGCGCTCGCGCGCCGCCGTCTGGACGAGCGGCGTCACGGCATGGCCTCCCGCCAGCTCCACCTGCAGCACGTCGCCGTAGCCGGTGTCCGCCGACTGCTGCGTGAAGAGCAGCCGTGTCCCGTCGGGCGTCACCGCATACGCATCCTGCAAGTCCGGGCTCGTCGTCAGTCGCTCGGCCGTTCCGGTACCAGGGTCGCTGTCGTTTCATGTCGCCTGAAGGACCGATGTGGCGAGTCCATCGGCCGCCTGGTACCGCGGGAGTGAGCTGCGCTACGTCGCGATCGGGTTGTTCCACTTCACGCCTGGAAACCGCGCGAAGTCCCGATCGGTCGTCTGAAGTGTGGCGCCGTGCTCCATCGCGATCGCCGCTAGCGCCGCGTCCATGACGAGCGGCCCCGATGCCTGGCCCAGACGCGACAGCGCCTGCAGGATCTCCCAGTGACGCTCGCCGGGCTCGAGTAGGCCGGCGGCCGGTTGCGCCAGCCAGGCCGAGACACAGTCGGCGGCCTCAGCCATCGACAGCGGACGCTCGAACACGCGCGGATTCGTCGAAATCCTGACGAACGCCCAAAGGCTCACCCACGCGAACCGCACCGGTTCGTGGCCCGACAGGACGCCCTCGAGCCAGACCCGACTCGCGTCGTGCGCCGGCGACCGCGGGTTGTAGGCGTGCAGCAGCAGGTTGGCGTCGACGAGGATCACCCGTGCAGCGGCCCTTCGAGCTGGTCGAGCAGGTCACCGATGTTGTCCAGTTGGAGACCGGGCCTCAGTTGGCCGAGGTCCCTCGCTCGCACGGTGAAACGGGCCCGACTCGCTGATGGCGCCGGTGTGGCCATGCCTCGCCTGAGAGCCTCGTTGACGACCTCCTTGAAGGACCGCCCGCTGCGACGGGCCATCGAACGCAGCTTGCTCGCGACGTCGTCGTCGAGGGTCAGCGTGGTGCGCACATCGTGATGCTAATTCAGGAGCATCATGATGTCAACGTCGTTGGAATCCGACGGCTCCCTCATATGAGCCTGGGGCGAGGCGCGGGCATCAGTCCCTTCGGGGCGGCAGCGCGCCCTGCACGACGACGATATCGGAATAGAGGAGACCGCCGCGAATCGCCACGGCGTGCTGGCCGTCGGGCATGACGTCCACGCCGCCGAACGACTCCGCCCACCCCGCGAACGCGACTCGCCGCGAGGTCAGCACCGGACCACGCAGGCCGATGTCCACGACCCTGATGTCGTCGCCATCGGTGTAGTACAGGCT
>CAVQRQ010000013.1:0-44590 GCA_963715265.1 uncultured Acidobacteriota bacterium | reverse complement strand
CGCCTGCCAGTGCACGTTCTCCGCACGTCGCAGCGCGAAGTGCATCAGGCCGGCGCCGACGGTGTCGTTGTTCAACTTGTCGATGAACACGAACGCGCCCGTGTCGCGACTCTCCGCGTACGCGTCGAAGGCGATGGGCCGATCGGTGCTCAGGTTGCAGACGGCAATCTCGTTGAGCTCGAGCTGCTTGCCCGGCTCGTGGATCAGCGTGTTGACGTTGATCTTGTGCCTGAGCTCGGTGATGGTGCCCGTAACGGTCGCCGACCCGATCTTCATCAGGTAGGGCCGCCCGGGGAGCATCGGCTCCTCGTGCATCCAGATGAGCGTCACCTGGAACTGGTCGGCCACCTGCGGCGGCGCCTCTGCAACCGCGAGCACGTCGCCGCGGCTGACGTCGATTTCGTCGGCGAGCGTGAGCGTGATCGACTGGCCGGCAATCGCCTGCTGGAGGTCGCCGTCGTAGGTGACCACGCGGGTCACCGTGCTCTGTCGGCCGGAGGGCAGGACGCGCAGCGTGTCGCCAGGCCTGACCGTGCCAGACGCGATCTGGCCGGCAAACCCGCGGAAGTCCTGATTCGGGCGGTTCACCCACTGGACGGGCAGCCGGAACGGCGCCCGCTGCAGGTCCTCCTCCACCTCTACCGTCTCCAGGTGGGGCATCAGCGCCGGCCCCGTGTACCAGGGCGTGTTGGGCGAGAGTTGGGTGATGTTGTCGCCCTCGAGCGCCGACAGCGGGATCGCCACGATCTGCCTGAAGCCGAGTTGCGACGCGAAGTCGCGGTAATCGGCCACGATGCGATCGAACACCTGCTGGTCGTAGCCCACGGCGTCCATCTTGTTGACGGCCAGCACGACCTCGCGGATACCGAGCAGGGAGACGATGTAGCTGTGCCGCCGGGTCTGGGTGAGGACGCCCTTGCGTGCATCGATCAGGATCACCGCGAGCTCGGCCGTCGACGCGCCCGTGACCATGTTGCGCGTGTACTGCTCGTGGCCCGGCGTGTCGGCGACGATGAACTTGCGCTTGTCGGTCGAGAAGAACCGGTAGGCGACGTCGATCGTGATGCCCTGCTCCCGCTCGGCGGCGAGGCCGTCCACCAGCAGCGCGAGATCGATGCGGTCGCCCTGCGTGCCGACCTTCTTCGAGTCGCGCTCCACGGCGGCCAACTGGTCGTCGAAAATCATCTGCGAGTCGTAGAGCAGGCGCCCGATCAGCGTGCTCTTGCCGTCGTCGACACTCCCGCAGGTGATGAAGCGCAGCAGGCTCTTGTGCTGGTGCGCGAGGAGGTAGGCGTCGATGTCCTCGGCGATCAGTCCGGACTTGTGCGACATCAGAAGTACCCCTCCTGCTTCTTCTTCTCCATCGAGGCCGCGGCGTCGTGGTCGATGACTCGTCCCTGCCGCTCCGAGGTCGTGGTCAGCAGCATCTCCTGGATGATGGCCGGGAGCGTGTCGGCCTCGCTCTCGATGGCCCCCGTGAGCGGGTAGCAGCCAAGGGTGCGGAAGCGCACCTTCTTCATCATCGGCACCTCGCCCGGCTCGAGCGGCATCCGCTCGTCGTCGACCATGATCAGCGTGCCGTCGCGCTCGACCACGGGGCGCTCCTTCGAGAAGTACAGGTCGGGCAGCGGGATCTGCTCGAGGTGGACGTACTGCCAGATGTCGAGTTCGGTCCAGTTGGACATCGGGAACACGCGCACGCTCTCGCCCTTCTGCTTGCGGGCGTTGTAGAGCTTCCACAGTTCGGGCCGCTGGCGCTTCGGGTCCCAGCGATGCTGCGCGGAGCGGAACGAGAAGACGCGTTCCTTGGCGCGCGACTTCTCCTCGTCGCGGCGTGCGCCACCCATGGCGGCGTCGAAGCGGTACATGTCCAGCGCCTGCCGGAGTGCCTGCGTCTTCATGACGTCGGTGTGGATCTGCGACCCCGAGGCGAACGGGTTGATGCCCCGAGCGATGCCTTCCTGATTCGTGTGCACGAGCAGGCGCACGCCGAGGTTGGCCGTATGCGAATCGCGGAACCGGATCATCTCGCGGAACTTCCACGTCGTGTCGACATGGAGCAGGGGGAATGGCGGGGGCGCCGGGTGGAAGGCCTTCATCGCGACGTGAAGCATCGCGGCGCTGTCCTTGCCGACGGAATACAGCATGACGGGGTTCTCGCTCTCGGCGACGACCTCCCGCATGATGTGGATGCTTTCGGCTTCGAGCCGCTGCAGGTGTGTGAGCGTGGACATGGCGTGGTGACGTCTGGCTTCGTTGGATGTCATCGATCGGTTCTCGAGCGCCGGCCTCACGCGACGATACGCGCGAGGATGGCCTGGCGTGTCTCGCGCCACGCGGCGAGCTTCCGGTCGCGGAGGCGTGCCGCTCCTGACCGGAAGTGCTCCGGCGAGGCCTGCATGGCGCGAACAGCGGCGGCGATGGCCTCGGCCGTCTCGCCCACGTGCAGCGCACCCTCGTCAAAGAAGTCGCGGAGGATCGGCCAGTCGGAGACGATCACGGGGGTCCCCTGGTAGATCGCTTCGTAGGCGCCTCGCAGCATCGTGTGATCGCGTGTCGTGAGCGTCATGACGGCGTCAGCCGTCGTCAGCAGGCCTCCGTAGGCCTCGGTGCTCAGAAACCCGGTGAGCGTCACGTTGGGGGGCACGCGACTCGCGAGTTCGGCCGACAGGTGCTTGGGATTGCCCGTCATGAAGAACCGCACGTCAGGCACGAGACGTGCGGCGTCGAGGATGGCGGCGACCGGCTCGTCGTAGTTGAACGAGCACACAACCGCGACAGTGAACCCCTGGGGCCGAGGAAAAGGCTCGATTCGCCCGTACACGACGGGGACGTCAGGCACCAAGGTCGGCACCGCACCCGCCGCGCGCACCTTTTCCGCGAGGTGCGGGTTGTGGACGAGCGTCGTCGCGGCCCGCCGACAGAGCCAGCGCTGCAGCCACAGGAGGTGACGCCAGCGAGGATGCAGGAAGGCGGCGCTGTGAGCGTCCAATACCACGCGCCCGCCATATCGCCAGGCGTGCAGGAACGCCGGGAACGAGGCGAACAGCGGCGGCGTCATCACGAAAACCACATCCGGACGCTCGTCGCGCAGGATGCGCGCCGTCTCGCGCCACTGGCCCAGATACTTCAGCAGGATCGTCGATGCCCGGCTCCCGAACTGCGGCAGGTAGACCATGTGCGACTGCCCGCCGAGTTCCCGAGCCGTGTGATCGCTCCGGCTGCACGACTCGGCCCACGAGATGTAGGTGACGCGCGGCAGATCGCCTTGCGCGAGCGCGCCGTGCGGCGCGCCGAGCCGCTCGCCCTCGGGGGCGGTTGCAGTCATGCGCCGGGAGCCACCGTTGCCGGAACCGGCGGCGCTGCCCAGGGACGCGTCGCGTCGTCCAGTTCGGCGATGCCGACCAGGTCGATGACGGTACGTCCACGGCACACGCCCCGCAGGGTCGCGGCGTCGACCACGCGCTTGCCAATCACGATCACTTCGGCATCGGCGGTGGCTTCCGCGATCGTGCTGGCCGCGAGCTGCGCGACGTGCGGCAGGTGGTCCTCAATATAGGCTCTGTTGCGGCCGAACACACTGGTCAACTCGACGTCGGGATCGTAGATGCGCAGCGGCACGCCCTTGCCGATCAGGGCCTCAGCCAGGCGAACGAACGGGCTCTCGCGCAGGTCGTCACTCCCGTTCTTGAAGCTCAGCCCGAGCAGGGCGACACGCCGTTTCCTCCGCTCGAGGATGGTGGTCACGACGCGCTGGATCTGGGCATCGTTGCTCGGCAGCACGCTGTCGAGCAGCGGCGTGGTGACGTCGCGCTCCTTGGCGACGTGCACCATCGCGCGCAGGTCCTTGGGCAGGCACGACCCGCCGAACCCGAATCCCGGCCTCAAGTACTTCGGCGAGATGTTCAGGTCGCGGTCCTCGCAGAAGATCCGCATCACCGTGTGCCCGTCCGCGCCGAGCTGGGCGCACACGGCGCCGACCTCGTTGGCGAAGGCCACCTTCAGCGCGTGATAGTTGTTGCTCGCGTACTTGACCATCGACGCTTCGTCGGGCCGCACACGATGGACCGGTGCCTTCAGGTGCGCGTAGGCGCGCAACAGGACGTCACCCGCACGCGCCGACGTCTCCCCCACCACCGTGAAGGGCGGTTCCTCGAAGTCGGCCAGCGCGCTGCCCTCCCTCAGGAACTCCGGATTGACGCACACGCCGAGGTCGGCGGGCACGGCTCGTCCGCTGGCCCGCTCGAGAATCGGCACCAACAGCCCTTCGACGACGCCCGGCAGCACGGTGCTCCTGACGGCCACGACGTGGTAGGCCGCCTGCCCGGCGAGCGCAGCGCCGATCTGGGCCATGACCCGCTCGAGATAGGTCGTGTCGAGGCTGCCGTTGGGACGGCTCGGCGTGGCGACACACACGAGCGAGAGGTCGCTGGCCCTGACCGCGCCAGCCGCATCGTCGGTCACCGAGACGCGCCCCTCGGCGATCATGCGGCCCAGCAGGTCGTCGAGCCCGGGCTCGCTCACCGGGGCACGTCCGCTGCGCAGCAGGTTCAGCTTGTTCGGATCGAGGTCGACCCCGGTGATGCGGTGGCCGGCCGCGGCGAGGCACGCTGCCGACACCGAACCCACGTATCCGAGGCCAAAGATCGCGATATTCATTGACGCTCCCACGTCCCTGATTGTGCCACGAGACCGCCGACGCGACCGGGCACCGCCCGCCGCCGACGGTCGAGTCGCTGGTACACTGCCTGCCTGTTCATCGACCGTGAGACCAGCGAACTTGAAGGGACCAGGGGCACCCAGACCCCTGACAGGCGAGTGACTCGTGGGCATTCATAGGCTCGCGCCGGGTGCGGCCGTTCCTGCCGTCTTCGACACCGTGCTGGCCAGGTTCGTGGCGGACGCACCAACGGTGTTCGGTGCTGGCGTGCGCCTGGAACCCGTGGCATTCGAACTGCGTCCCTTCTCGCACCTGCTGCGAATAGCCATTGTCGCGCAGGACGACGTCACGCCGGCACGGCACTGCTTCCTGAAGATCTTCAAGCCCAAGGCCGTACCCGATGGCGAGGCCCAGATGCGGCGACGCGTCGAACACGACTTCGCCACCACCCGCCGCATTCACGATGCGCTGGCCGAGTTCCCTCGATTCGGGGCCGTGCGGCCGCTGGCCTGCTACGGCGAGCACCTCGCCGTGGTCACCGAGGAATCCGTCGGGGAGACGCTCCTGGCCAGGCTGGAGGCGCGCGCGGCATGGTTCCCCTCCGAGCACGCGGTCGGCGACCTGTGCGAGACCATGCGCGCGGCCGGTGGATGGCTGCAGGCATTCCAGACGATCGATCCGGGCGAGGAGCGGATCGATCTCGACGACATCCGGGACTACATCGACCTGCGCCTGCGGCGATTGGTGGCGGCAGGCAGCCCTGTGGTCACGACAGCGGCGCGCGATAGGCTCCTGGAACACATCACGCGCCTGTCGGCAGCAATTCCGCAGGAGGCCCTGCGGAGCGTCGTCGTCCATGCCGATCTGGCGCCAGGGAACGTCCTGGTAAGCGGCGAGCGCATCGTCGTGCTGGACTTCGCGATGACGACCCGAGGCACGCGACTGCACGACCTGACCCGTCTCTACCTGCAGACCGACCTCCTGCGCGCCAAGCCTCAGTTCCGTCCTGTGGTGCTCTCGCGGCTGCTGCAGGCCCTGCTCGAGGGCTTCGAGCCCGGCCTCACGGCCCAGGAACCCCTGTTCCGGTTGCTGTCACTACTGCACCGCGTCAACCACCTCGCGACGCTCACCCTCAACCCTGCGCGCTTTCCAACCAACCTGTACAACAGGCGCCTGCGACGGCTGCACGCCACCTGGCTGCTGGGCGAGTCATGCAGCGAGACGCCGGGCCGATTGGACGGGGCGAGGCGCTGACGAGCAGGCGCCGCGCACCGAGGTGCGCGCGGGGCGCGCAGTACAATCGACGCCACGGGCCCGCCCGGGGCCGGACCGCCATCTCCCCGCCTGGAGCCAGCGTGAACGTGTGTGTGTCAGTCCTGTCGCAGGAACCCGCCAGGCGGCGTGATCGATGAGCGCGACAGCCCTGTTGTGGCTGGCGATCCTCGTCGCCACGACCGTGATGTCGGTCGCCAATGCGTCCTGGGCCCTCGCCCTGTACATGGCGACATTCTTCGCCGCTCCGCAGAACTGGTGGTGGGGCGACGAGGTGCCATCGCTCCGCTACGCCCTCGGCGCCGGCATCGTCCTGATCGTGTCGGTCTTCCTCAACAGGCCGAGGCCAGAAGACGGCCACAAGTTCACTTTCGTGCACGTGGCGGCGCTGGCGATGGTGGTCAACGCCACGCTCGTGCACTTCTTCCTCGCGACCAAGCCGGACGTCAGCGTCGGCAACTACGTCGAAGTCCTCAAGTATGTGTTGCTCTTCTTCCTGATGTGGCAGGCCATCCGTACGCGGGACGACTTCAGACTCGTACTCGTGGCCATCGCACTCGGCACGGGGTACATCGGTTACGAAGTCACCATCAATGAGCGCGGATACTTCGCGGGCGGGCGTCTCGAAGGCGTCGGCGCGCCCGGCGCCGACTCGGCCAACAGCCTCGCGTGCCTGCTGCTCGCGACACTGCCGCTGACGGGCAGCCTCTTCGTCAACAGCCGGCCCTTCCACAAGGCCGTCGTGCTGTTCGCGGCCCCGCTCGCGCTGAACGTCATCATCCTCTGCAACAGCCGAGGCGCGTTCCTTGGCCTCATCGGCGCCGGTGTGTCGTTCCTGCTGATCGCCAGGGGCGCCACGCGCAAGCGGGCCATTCAGACGCTGGCGCTGGGAGGAATCGTCCTCTACCTGCTGCTGGGCGACCCCAAGATCTTCGATCGGTTCGCCAGCACGTTCGTGGGCTCCGAGGACCGCAATCGGTCGGCCGCCAGCAGACTGGAGTTCTGGCAGGCCGGCCTGGCCATGCTGGCAGACTACCCGCTCGGAGACGGCGGCGGCGCATTCAAGTACGTACAGGGCGGCAAGTACCTGGCTGAAGTGGGTGTCGACGAGGACCGTTCGCTGCACAACGGATACCTGACCGAGGCCACAAGTTGGGGCATCCAGGGCCTCGCGCTCCAGTTGGTGATGATCTTCGGTGCCATCAGAGCCGCCTACCGCACGAGTTCACGATGTCGCCTGGCCGGGCAGCCCGACAACGCCTTGATAGGCGTGTGCATGGTGGTCGCGGTCATCGGCTTCCTGATACACACCCTCTTCGGGTCGTTCCTGGGCAACGAGTGGGGATTCTGGCTCGTGGCGCTGCTGGTGCGGTATTCCGAGATGTACGATCCGGCGCGAGAGGCCGTCCGCTCAGACACGCCGGAGCCCCTTGCCGCCTGAACGAGCGATGGACCGACCCGCGCGAGTCGACGGTGCCGCGGGAGTTCGAAACTCAGTAGAGTTCCGGTTGCTGCTTGTAGCGCAGTCGCTTCTCCGACGCCTCGAATCGACCGCCAGGCCGACGTAACGCGTGGGCGAGCCACCGCGCGCCGCTCAGCCCGAATTCGAAATCGAGGTCACTCATGGCCTCGCCCGTGAGGTAGCGGCGCAGTGCCAACGCCGGCGTCCGAGCGAAGTTCGGGCCATTGCGCGTTGTCACGGCGCTGCGAACACCCTCGGCGACGAGATCCGGCCACACGCTGCGGTCCCACAAGCCGAGCGGGTAGCAGAAGTCCCGCGTGGGAGCGCCGACGAGGTGCTCGAGCACCTCGCGGTTACTGCGCACCTCCTCCCTGACCACATCACGGTGCTCCACGACGTTGCGGTGGGAGTGCGTGTGCAGTTGCACGTCGAAGCCCAGGCGCACGCATTCCCGCACCTCGCCGGCGCGCAACCGGTCCCAGATGCGCGCGCGGATCCTGGCGTCGATGTCGATATCCAGGGCGGCCGCGACAGCCCGACAGTACGCCATGCGGGCCTCGCTCGTCTGGCACGACGCATAGAACGCCGCCAGGACGTCGCCCACCAGACGCTCCCGCGCCGCGAGCGACGAGAGGTCGCAGTTGGCCGCAGGGGCGTGCGGCAGCCCGACGGCGGTCGGCCGGGGCGAGGCCAGCACCATGTCCCTCAGCAGCAGGTTGAACATCGGGTCCGTGGTCTCGATGTCGTTGGACACGACGTAGACCGTGGCCGGCGCCCGGTACTTCTGCAGCAGCGGAATGGCCCGCCCGAGGAAGTTGTAGAACCCGTCGTCGAAGGTCAGCACGACCTGTCTGGGCGAATGCGGCCGTTCCGGTGCTGCTCGAGCACCTCCTGCAACGGCACCACGCTGTAGTGGCGGACGAGGAACTGCAGCCGGCGCTCGAAGGCCTCGGGGGAGATGAACAGCGTCGGGAACCGGACGTGTTCATCCTCGAGGCTCACCCCGTGGAAACCGATGATGTTGAATCCCCCACGTGTCAGCACCCGCGCCGCCGCCGTCATGCCCGTCGCCCGGCTGACCCGCAGCACGGTCTCCTTGATGATCTCCTTGCCGGTCATCGGATTCACTAGCCGATGGCGACCGACACGCTGGCCTCGTACCGCGCGTCGATCTCCGCATGCAGCGTCTCGCAGGCCGCCAGGACGTCGGCGGGCACGTCCTCGAGCAGGGCGCGACGCACGGAACGAGCGTGAATCCCGCTCAGGTACTCCTGCGCGAGCGACTGCCCCACGAACGAGAACACGCGCGGAAAGTGCGTACCCGGTGAACTGGACAAGTCCTCGTACTTCACGACGAGGACACGAGGATGGGCGAAGAGATCGAGGTCGAGCACGAGCCGATTACGGAGGTACCACATGATCGCATTGGCATGGTGGAGGCCCAGGCCAGGCCGATACAATCGGCGCGCCATGGCGACGGCTTCATCGGTGAGGCCTCCACGGCGCCAGTCGTCTGCGGGCAGCGTCCCCTCGATGAGCCGCGTGACGGCCAGAGCACCGCTGTCCCACTTGATCGAGGCCGAACGCACCGTGTCCTCCGGCCGGCGGTAGATCCAGATCACGCGGGCGGCTGGAAAGCGGGCCAGCAGCTCCAGGGCCCTGTGCGACTCACACAGGGGCTTGATGACGAGCACAGGGAAAGGGCACCGCGCGAACAGCCCCTCCAGCACGTCGTCGGACTCCAGCCGGCTGCCGCGGAAGAACGGGCGCGCGCCCTCGCGGAAGGTGAGGATGTCGGGAGAACTCTCGAGCGCCAGCAACGGCACCCGGGTGCCCGAACGCTGCGCTCCCATGATGAAGACCACGCTGGGCTGTGTGCGTCCGGCGGTCGCGTTGAGCAGCCACCGTCGCACGTACTTGCCGGCACGACGGCTCTTGCGCGCGATCTTCTCGGACAGGGGCTCGTCGGGGACGTGGGCGTCGCTGGGCATCCGAATGCGAGGGAGCGCTCGTCCCGCTGCGGGCGGATCTGGAGCAACTCGGCGAGATTCAGTATAGTCTCAGCCTCGACCGGCCGGGTTGTCGTCGTCGGGCCGCCGCATCGCCTTCATGTCACAAGACACGACGCCAGTCGTCTACATCGCCGGATGCGGCCACAGCGGATCGACGCTCCTCGCCCTCCTGCTCGACAGCCACCCGGACATCGCCTGCGTGGGTGAAACGGCCGTGAAGCCGAAGATCCGTCGACGAGGAGACAGCGCCAGCGCGGAATGCTCGTGCGGCCGCACGATTCCGGACTGCCCCTACTGGGCGAGCGTCTTCGCCCACGCGCGAGTGCTTGGTCAGGACCTCGGCCCCGACCGCTGGGCGAACGACTACCGCTTCGAGCAGCCACTCGCGCAGCGACTGCTCAACCGAGCCTGCGGGTCGCCGACGGGCCGCAGGCTCGTGACATGGGCTGCGGATCACCTGCCGGTCTATGCGGCGCGCGTGAGGCGGGTCGACACCGCCAACGTCGCGTTCATCCGTGCCGTGCTCCTGGCCAGCGGCGCCACCGTCTTCGCCGACACGTCCAAACGGACGCCACGCCTGCTGCACATGCTGCGGGTGCCGGCGCTCGACATGAAGCTGGTACACCTGGTCCGCGACGTCCGCGGCTATGCCGCCTCGGCCAAGAAGCGCGGCATGTCGCCGCTCGACGCGGCGCGCACCTGGCGCCGCGACCAGTTGACGATCGCCGACGTGGCGCGCCGACACCCGTCCACGCCATTCCACAGGATCCGCTACGAAGAACTGTGCGCCGACCCGGCGGTGACGATGCGGAAGCTCTGGGCCTTCTGCGGTGTGCAGGACGTCGAGGCGCCATCGATCGTGGACGCTGCCGCGCATCACGTCCTCGGCAACGCCATGCGCATGGGCGGGGCCATCCGCATCCGCCTCGACGAGTCGTGGAAGAACCGCCTGACCCGGGAGGAAACGTCCCGGGTGCTCGGGATCGCCGGGGATGTCAACACCGGGCTCGGGTTCAGCTGAGGCGACGGGATCGACGCATGTCCGCCGCAGGCCTCCAGGTCGTCTACGTGGCCGGGTCCAGCCACAGCGGCTCCACGCTGCTGGCGCTGCTCGCAGGGCAGCATCCCGGAATGGCCAGCGTGGGCGAGGCATCGGTGAAGCCCCGCATCCGGCGCGAGCGCCGAGCAGGCGCCCAGCGATGTTCGTGCGGACGTCCCCTCTCGGCCTGTCCCTTCTGGCAAGCCATCTTCGGTCGGGTCAACGACGCGGGCCTGGCCTTCGACCAGGACCACTGGACCAACGACTACCGCTTCGAACACCCATGGCTCGACAGCATCTTCACGCGCGAGACGTCTTCGGCCGCCCTGCGCGAGGCACGGCGGTGGTCCGCGCGTCACCTCCCCGGCTACCGATCGCGGGTGGCCCGGATCGACGCCGTCAACACAGCGTTCATCGCGGCTGTGCTGGCAGAGACGAGGGCGCGAGTCTTCCTCGACACCACGAAGCTCCCCACCCGCCTCACTCACCTGCTCGATCACCCTCAACTCGACGTCAGGGTCGCCTGGCTCACCCGAGACGCCCGTGGGGTGGCCTACTCCGCCAAACGGCGAGGCCTGCCCGTTGACCGCGCGACTCAGGTCTGGCTGCACGATCAGGAGGCAGTGCGACGCTTGATCACCACCATCCCGGCCGACCGTCGGTACCATGTTCGCTACGAGGACCTGTGCGCCGACCCCACCGCGACACTAACGGGCCTCTGGACGTTTGCCGGGTTGCGGCCGATTGAGGTGGCAGGGGCGGTACGGCCGGCCGATCACCACGTGCTGGGCAACAGCATGCGCATTACGGACGAGGTACGGATCCGCCCCGACGACCGCTGGCGGTCAGGACTGACCGCCGACGAGCAGCAACGGATCCTGGCGATGGCGAAGAGGATGCAGACCGCCCTCGGGTACCGTTGAAAGGGCCGCTTTGGCCGCGTCCTGCCCACAGCCCCGGGTCGTGTGGACAGGCCCCGAGAAACTCCATGTCGCAATTGCACACACAACCCGCCGCTCGGTCCCATGCGCCCCTGCTCATCATGGGCAGCCCCCGATCGGGCACTACCTTCCTCTCGCAGATGGTGAACAGGTTCCTGGACATTCACGTCTGCCGCGACAACGGCACGCTGCTCCGGTTCCACCGGAGTCTGCCGCACTACGAGCCGCTTGAAAACGATGCCAACCTGAAGCGGCTGATCCAGCACCTCTTCGCCGACCGCTACTTCACG
The DNA here is from genome assembly GCA_963715265.1 of uncultured Acidobacteriota bacterium. Classification (GTDB taxonomy): domain Bacteria; phylum Acidobacteriota; class Vicinamibacteria; order Vicinamibacterales; family Vicinamibacteraceae; genus Luteitalea. Next base: position 32,914 of record CAVQRQ010000013.1, on the reverse strand, counting down.
GAGCGACTACGGAATCGCGGGATGACCCTGTCAGAGGCCGAGCTGTTCTCGCGGGTACAGCCGCACACCTACGGCGGGCTGATTGACGCGGTGTTCTCAGCGACGGCCGAGACGCACGGAAAGGGCAACTGGGGCTACAAGCGGGCCTCCTTCGCGCGCGTCACGGGCCACCAGATCGACGACCTCTTCCCCGGTGCCCGCTTCGTGCACTGCATTCGCGACGCGCGCGACGTGGTGCTGTCGATGCGAACGTCGACGGACCTCCTCCTCGAGCGGAGTTGGCACTTCGGCGCAGTGGACTGGGTGTCGCACCTGACAACCGGCAGGACTCTCGGCCGGCAGCTGGGTCCAGACCGGTACATGGAGGTCCGGTACGAGCACTTCATGGCCGAGCCCGCCCACGTTCTCCAGGAGATCATCGCGTTCACCGGAGGCGACGCGAGCGAGGCCCGCGTGGCCCGCATCGAGGGGGAGATAAGCGGGCTCCTCAAGGCCGATAACACGGAGAAGTGGCGGCGGCTCGTGCCCCCGGAGGCGATCCGCACCATCGAACGCGTGGCGGGCGGCCTGCTGCAGGATCTCGGCTACCCCGTGGTCAATCCGGACGTGGTCGGTGCACGCATCGGTCCGGTGGAACGGGTCGGCCTTCACATCGACAGGGTCGCCGGCAACCTGTTCCGTACCGACCTCGGCGTGATGACTCGATACAGGGTCGAGGTGGTCAAGGGCCTTCTCCGCGCGCGGTTCGGCGGCAAGGCGTCCTGACCCAGGCGTCCTGCTCCTCGGGAGGACGCGCAAGTTTGGCAATCCGTGTCCGGATGTCGACACCCGCACGAACGCCGAACGCGACGAAAACGAGCCGTTTCGTGCCTCTCGCCGCGCGGTGAGATGGCCGGGGTCTTGCATTGCCGGGGATGCCGGGTTTGTTCCGGCCGGAATCTGTCACGATCCTCGGCATGCCATCGCGGCCCCTCGCGCCCCTACTCGTCGCTGCTTGCAGCCTCCTGCTCCTGTCAGCCACTCCAATGGCCGAACAGGCCCCGGCGGGCGGAGATCCGCATCGCTACTTCAGGGCGCTCGCGTCACGACGGGACCATGTCGTGTCCTACAGCCTGCGGGACCCCGCACAGCTGGCGTCCAGGGCCAGGGGCGGCTATTCACAGAGCGAGACCCGTGACCTGGGCGTGACGTACGCCCCGGCTACCGACACGTATCCACGCAAGCAGGACGCCGCCAAGGTCGCCATCCCCGCCGACGGGAACAACCTGCGCAACCAGGTGCGGCTTCCCCTTCAGCACAAGGAGGCCGGCTTCCTCGTGACCTGGGACGCCTGGTGGGGCGAGGAATTCGCGTACGAGAGGTCGGGCATCGAGGACTACAAGGCGTTCCAGCTCGAGTCGGGCGGCCGCATCTGGACCGAAATCCGTGCCAGGTTTCGCCGGGCCGCGCGCTTCCCCGGCGCCGTCGCGCTCATAGACATCCGGCCCTATCGAGGGTCCTCGGAACGCCGAGGTGCGGTCGTCGCCGGCACCAAGTATGGGAACGGGTCGCTCGGCGGCCTCCTCACGAACTTCCCTATTGCCCCGAACACCTGGACGCGTTACTGGGTGCAGCTGATTCCGAGAGGCGAGGGGGGCTGGTGGGACCTCTCGATGTGGGTCGCCGACGAGAAGCGTGACGCGACCCAGCTCTACAACAACCAGGCGGTCAAGCCCAATGGCACCGGATGGGACCGCTTCTGGCTCGAGTACAACACCTCGACAAGCGGGGTGAAGCCCGGTCGCGGCGAACTGGTCGCCTACGCGCGCAACGTGGTGGTGCTCAGGGCTCCCGGTGAAGGTATGCCTGCCCTCGAACGCCCGTACGGCGTTTCCACTGCCCCGTCCCCGGCCGACGCACCGGCCGGCCGAAAACCACGCAAGACCCGCCCATGAGGATTTCCCGAGGACTGTTGTTCGACATGGATCAGCCACTGGCACAAGCGCTCCGGGCCTTCCGACGCATGACCACCCGCGGCCCTCTCGGATTCGCCATCGCGACGCTGCTGGCGTCGGCCGGCATGGTCGTGTTGCCGGCCCAGTCGTCGTCTCCCCACGCCTACTTCGACAGTCTGGTGTCTCGCGCGGATCACTGGAAGTCGTACAGCCTCCGTGATGAGGCACAGCTCGGGCGGCCCAAGGACGGAGGGTATGCGGCATCGAACTCCGACCCGCTGATGGTGACCTACGACCCCGCCAACGACGGCGATCCGCACGCACAAGATGCCGCGAAGGTGGTCATCCCTCCCTTCAATCCCTCGAGCAGCACGAAGCTCGCGCAGCCCATCAGCTCATCTTCACTGATCCTGCATCTCAGTGATCTCGACGGCGACGTGACCAAGGTCACGACCGCATTGAATCCCAAGGGTGATCAGATCCGGATCGGTCAGGAAATCATGATCACCGACACGGCCAGCACGCCGCTGGATCGCGCCACGGGTGTCGTGACCTTGAGCAAGCGGGGCGCGTTCGGCACGACGGCCGTCCCCCACTACCCGGGCGAGCGCGTCTACCTGTCTGGCAACAGCCTCGCCAACCAGTTGCGGCTGCCCTTTGAGTCCTACGACGGCGCCGTCTGGTTCATCACGTGGGACGCGTTCTTCACCGACAGCTATCTCGACAACGGAATAGGCAATTTCAAGACCTTCCAGTTATCGTCCGACAACGCGATCTGGCTCGAGCCGCAGACCCACTTCGACGGCGCACCGCTCGGCAAACCGCCGTTCGATCCCACGCAACACGTGGCTGCTGCCGGTCGACTGCGGTCCTACAACAGCGTCGGCGGGGCGGCGAACTGGCTGGACTCGGATGGCAATCAGCTGGGGTTAGGCGTCACCGACAACAACCCTGTCACGCCGTCGGTGACCGACTTCTTCATCGTGCACCCGAACCGATGGACGCGCTGGTGGATTCGCATCCGACAGCGCGCCGACGACTACGATCTGGTGGATCTCTGGATGGCAGACGAGGTCACGGGACCGGTCCTGATCTATGCCAATGTCCCCGTCAGCGTGCGACGCGGGCGGATCGACAAGTTCTACGTCGAGTTCAACACATCTACCGCGCAGTTGCCGGAAGGCCGTCTCAAGGACCTTCGCGACCTGGTGGCGTACGTCCGCAACGTGGTGATCCTGCGGGATCCGCCCGACAACGTGTCGGCGTTCCTGTCGCGGCCGGGTGCCGGACCGGTGCTGCTGCCGGGCGCCAGGTTCCCTGCGCCGCGCAATCTGCGACTCGATTTCGTCGGCCAACCCTGATGCCGACCATCGCGTTCTACGGCGCGTAGCCGAGGGAACTCGCCAGTTCGCCGACGTAGTCCCACACGCGCGCGCGGTCCTCTGCGCTCCATTGGGAAGCGCCGGGGAACTCCCCGTGCTGCTGGGCGTTGAGCTTGGCTCCAAGCACCTCGCGGACCCGCTCGGCCGGCGGCAACTCGGCGCCGCACATCGCGAACAGGGTGCGCAGCGCCTGCGGCTTGCCGTCGAACAGGTCTTCGGACTTGAGCGACAGGCGGCGTTCCGGCGACAGCGTCGCCAGCCATGTGGCGGCGTCGTGGTTCGTCCGCCACCAGAGCCACGCACAGCACTCGACCTTCGGCAACGATTCCCACCGGACCGCCAGCGGGTCATCGGGCCGGGGGCACACGCGCGCAAAATCCCAGTTGTGTCCGTCAAAGTACCGGCGCCGCATCGCTGACCGCACGAAGGCGTACGGATTACGATAGACGTGGATGAAGCGGCTGGCAGGGAACACCTCGGCCAGGATCGGCGCGAGGTAGGTCAGTCGGTTGTTGGTCTCGACATACACCTTGCCCTTCTGCGTCGCCCCCCAGACCAGGTCGTCGCGCGCGGCCAGCACCAGATCTCGCCAGTGCGCCTGCGCCGCGAGGTTGCCGTCTGCCATGTAGGCGTCGAACGACGCCTTGATCAGTCGCGGGCGAGGCTCGTGGCTCGCCACGATGCCGGGCGACAGGCTCGCGAGGGCCGTGAGCGTCTCGGTGCCTCCACGGCCCGTCGACAGGACGAATACACACGGGTAGTCCCGCCATCCCGTGGCGTAGGCATGCTGCAGCGAGAAGTCGCGCCGCTTCGCCGGCTCCGGACCGGGAGCCAGTCGCCGGTCCACTCTGCCCTTCGCGCTCGCCAGCACACGCTGCACCGACGTCAGGAACCGCCTCTCGAGCGATGACACGGACTAGCCTCCTGCCACACGGTCGCGGGGGCCGTCCGGCGCCCGCTCCCCGGTGACGATGGCACGCACCAGCGCGTGCAATTGCTCTGCGCGAGCCGTCCAGCTGTTCTGACGTGCACGCTCGCGGCGCGTCGCTGTCGAGCCCACGCCCCGGCCGTCCAGTGCCTCGGAGATCCCTCGCTCCCAGTCCTCGGGGCTCGTGGCGATGCGGATGACGTCGGCAAAGGGTCTGACAGCCGGCAGGTCGCTCGAGACGACAGGCTGACCGACGGCGAGGTACTCGTGCAGCTTGAGGGGATAGATACCGGCGGTCCACACGTCGTCGCCGACACGGTACGCCATGACGTTGACGTCCATGGCCGCCATGTAGGCCGGGAGTTCGGCCGGCACCTTGAAGCCGACGAAATGCACGTTGGTGAGCGCCTGCAGCCGCTCCATGGCACTCGCGCCGGCCGGGTTCAGGCGGCCCGGCTGTCCAACGAACACGAAGTGCACGCCCGGGAACCGCTCGGCCAGCCGAACGAACAGCGGGAAGTCGACCTTCCGGTTCAGCGCGCCCGTGTACCCGACCCGCGGTCGCGGGATGTCGATGAGGTCGGCCGGATCGCCCCCGGAACCCTCGCCCGGATCGACAGCGGAAAAGATGTCGAAGTCGGCGGCGTTCTCGACCAACTCGACCCGCCGCGCGCCGATCGATCGGAGGTGCTCAGCGATGGGCAGCGACGAAGCGACCACCAGGTCGGCGCGACGCACGAGCGCCGCTTCCTCGCTGTCGAAGCTGTGCTGCTGCTTGCCCTGCAGGTGATACAGGTCGTAGGCGTGGTAGACGACACGCGCAGGCCTGAGCCGCGCCACCTGGGGCCAGAACTTCGGGTGGAAGACGTAGGCGGTGATCTGGCCGCCGCCGAGCGTGCGCGCGATGCGCCGCCACCGGCGGACTGCCAGCTCGTCAGCGAACCGTCTCAGCCACGGGAAGCGGGTGGGCCTGAACAGCCACGCGGGCGGCGAGTCGAGGTGCACGTTGTCCCTCGGACGCACCCGCCCTCCGACCCCGCCTCCGTCGGGAGACTTGCGGCGACCGAGCTGCGGCAGTCCCGTTGAATAGATGATCGTGTAGTGACGGCCGAGACGCGACAGCAATTGCTGACGGTTCATCCACGGTCCATCCCACGAATTGGGGGCGAACACCAGTAAGACCTGGCTCCGCGCATCGGTCGACATCGTCGTCATGCCCGCGATGGACGTCCGACGCCAAGTCGGCCCAGCACGCGGGCAGCCGACGACGGCAGGAGGTCCTCGACCGTCTCTGCGACGAGCCCACGGAGGGCGGGGAAGGGACTGAACAGCACGAACAGGGTGAAGCACGTGGCGCCGACGGCCAGCAGCGCGCCCAACTGCTGCCAGGCGGGTGCGTGCGGCACCACCCGCGCCAGCAGACGCATGGTGCCGAAGAGCATGCCCGCCAGCACGGCCGCGCACACAATCGCGGGTATCTGGGGCGCCAGCATGGCCCGCCACGAGAACCCGGTCGCACGCCGCACCAGTTCCTGCATGCTCACAGTCAGGATCGCCATGGCGATGGTCACGCCGAGCGCGGCGCCGAAGATGCCCCAGTAGAAGCTGCCCACGGCGGCGCCAATCACCACGAGCACGGTCCCTACCGCCTGCCTCGCGGCCTGGTGCCAGATCGCCCCGACGGCCTCGTTGGCCTGCGACCCGTAGTTGTTGAGCAGCTTCAGCATTCCCCCAGCGCAAAGCACCTGAAACGGCAGGACCGCTGCCTGCCACTGCCTGCCATAGAGGACCTCGAAGAGTGGCGTGGCCACCACGATGCACGCGGTCAGCACCGGATAGCCGAGCATCGTGACACTGAGGATCAGCCGCTCGTACGCCCGCCGGAATCGCTCCCGATCCTCATGAATGATCGAGAAGATTCGGAAGGGGGCCTGGCCGAGCGTCAGACGGTTCACGAGCCTACCCATGGTACTGAACGCCTTGTCGTAGAAGCCGAGGGCCGTCATGTCCAGCATCCGGCCGACGACCAGCGTGTCCAGATTCGATGCCGCGTACTCGAGCAGCCGCTTCGTCTGGACACCGAGTCCGTAGGACAGCAACTCGCGCAGGGCGGCGCGCGAGAACCGCAGCGACGGCCGCCACCGCGCCAGGTACATCTGCAACACGACACGCACCGCTGTCGCCAGCACCTGACCGTACACGATGCTCCAGTAGCTCCAGCCCGCGAGGGCCAGCGCGATCGTCGCAACCGACCCGACGAGACTATCGGTCCAGTCGGCAAGCGCGATCGACCGGAAGTCCATGGCGCGCGTGATGAGCGCAGCCGCAACGCTGCCAAACGGACTGATGACGAAGGTCAGGGCGGCCACGCGCACGAGTGCCCCGGCATCAGGGCTCTGGAAGAACCGCCCGATGGCGGGGGCCGCGAGCGCGAGGACCGCATAACTGAGCGCGCCAGTCACGAGGCTGACGACGAACACCGACGAGGTGTGCTCCTCGCGCACCTCCTTCACGCGGACAATCGCCGCGCCAAAGCCGAACTGCGTCAGCTTCGCCGCGAGCAGCACGAAGAACGACGCGGCCACGGCCACGCCGAACTCTCTCGGCGTGAGCAGGCGAGCCATGACCATCGAGAAGGGTATGGCCATCAACTCGTGTCCGCCCTGCCGGACCGCTGCCCACGCCGCGCCCTTCTTGGCCGTGCGGCCGTAGGACTCCTTCTTCGGCTTGCGCCCGGGCGTCACGAGCCCGACCACCCGAGGTCGCGCCCGAGCAGCGACTCGAGCCTCCGGTTGTGTGGCGCGAAGAACTCCGCCAAAGAGACCCGCGCCTCCTCATCCCTGCGAGCGTCGGAGCCGTGCTTGCGCGCGACGTTGTAGCGCTGGAACACCGGGGGCCGCCACGGACGCAGCCCGAGGAAGTCGACGGCCTGCGCGTAGGTGGACGGTGTGTCCTTGAAGAAGTCCTCGCTTCGCAGAATCAGAAATCGCTCCCGCGGGAACACGGCGAACCATGCCTCGAGTTGGTCGGCATAGAGTCCCCGGCTGCGATACGAGAAGTGGCGATGCGCCTGGCTGTTGTAGAGCGGGTCGCTCGCCATCCGTTCGGCCTCAACAGCCAGACGTTCGTTCTCCCGCTCGAGCGCCTCGCGGAACGACAGGGGCTCGCGTCCCTGGCGGACCTGGTGCAGATACGACGACACGGCACGATCCACGGGATTGCGCAGCAGTACGATCAGGCGGGCCTGGGGCACGAGGTCGGCCACGCGACGCGGCACGTGCGGATGGAAGAGGTAGTACGGAGTCGCCTCACCGGTCAGCGGCTGCGCGCGCCGGAGGGTCCGGCGGACACGCATCGACGCGCGCAGCGGGAAGTGCGCACGATACCAGGCTTCGCCATGGGCATACTCCCACCCGAAGTAGTGCACCTCCTTCTTCTGTGCGGGCAGCACGTCCGGATGCTGAATGAGGTACTGGTAGAGCGAACTGGTGCCGCCCTTCTGCGTCCCGATGATCAGGAAATCGGGCAGGGCGCGAAGGCCTGCGCTCGCGAGGCGCACGGAGCCGGGAGCCTGCGCGGCCGCCATCAGAGCCAGGCCTCGAGGAAGCGCACCACAGGCGCCACGAAGAACTCATGGCCGCCATCCTCGACGCCGAACGCGAAGCGGTCGGCCGCCCCTGCCACGTCGAAGGCCGGTCGTACGGCCTTGACGAAGGCATCCGCCTCCCGGGGCGTGTTCCTCTTGCCCCGTGACACGAGTACGGGACGAGGCGCCAGCAGGCGAAACCAGTCTTCCTGCCAGACGATGGCATTCACGCCGGGCATCGTGTGACATCCATGCGGCGTCTGCTTCGATCCGTCGTCGCCCTCCCGCGGGCCGCCCGTCGGTCCTGTGGCTCCGCCGTAGCTCTGACTGGCCACGACGCGGACGCGCGGGTCGAGCACGCCGAGCAGCACAGCCAGTTCCCCACCGAGCGAGGCGCCCGCCACACCCAGCCGGCCGGGATCGACACTGGGCCACCCCTCCAGAACCGTGAGCGCGCGCGCGAGGTCCTTGATCACCACGGCCTTGTACGACGTCCCGCTCTCCAGGGCAGAGAACGCGACGGCCCGGTGCGTCGGAACACCGTCCGGCGTCAACATACCGAATCCTCGAAGCTCCGGGGTCAGCGTCACGTACCCCTCGCGGGCCAGGGCGAGTGCGGCCGCGTGCTGGTAGTCGGCACGCGCGATGCCCGCCGTGGATCGTGCTCCATTGCCGTGCCCCGGCACCACGAGCACGCCCGGGCGCCGCGCTCCGTCGATCGGTTCGTGCACGTAGGCCGGGATGCGCGTCCCATCGGCCGCGGTAAACGTGAGCAGGGTGCGCCGGACCGAGCCGAGCTGCTCGCGGGCACCACGACGCTCTCGACGTCGGCCGCGGCGGCACTCGAGAAATCCGTGAGTTCGCGCAGTCGATCGATCGTCGCCTGTCGCCACGCCTCGATCGCCTCGCGCGTGCCCTCGAGCGGGAACTCGTTGGCAGGTACCTGTGCGGACAATCGTCGGTCGAGGAGCGCGTCTCCGCGCGTGTCGAACGGTATCGGCAGAGCCTTCGGTCCGCCTGAGGGCATGGCCGCCGCGAGTCGTCGGCCGATAGAAGCCACGTCGCCGCCAAACGCCGCCGCGCCGACCAGGACGACGAGCACGAGGCGTCGCAGCAACGTGGCGCCTCGTCGTGACACCGCAGACCGCGAGGCCAACACCTCGTGCACCAGTACGAGCAGAATCGTGGCTCCGAGGAGCAGTCTTGCCATCCCTTACCGCTTCGCTCCCCCGAGATACACCGCTTCGTACCCCCCCACCATTGCCGCGAGGCTGAATGCCTCGGTCGCCCGCACGCGCCCGGCCTGCCCCATCGCCTGCCGGCGTTCCGGCTCGGCCGCGAGCCGCCCGATGGCCTCGGCGAGCAGTTCCGGCCTGGCAGGCGGGACCAGCAGCCCCGTCTCGCCATCCACCACCAGCTCGTCGGCGCCGCCCACGCGGGTCGACACGACGGGCACGCCCGCGGCCATGGCCTCGAGGATCGTATTCGGCATTCCTTCCGATCGGGAACAGAGCACGTAGACGTCCAACGCCGCGAAGAACCGTTCGACGTCGCCCCGATGCCCGACCAGTTCCACGACGTCGCCCACGCCGAGCGCCGCGATGCGGGCCTCGAGGGCACCGCGCAGCGGCCCATCGCCGGCAATCAGAACCCGCAGGCGCCGCCCCTCCGCCTTGACGCGCGCGGCCGCCTCGACGAGGGCCGCCTGGTCCTTCACCTCGACGAGACGCCCGGCGTGGCCCACCAGTACGCGGTCGTCGCTTACCCCGAGGGCGTGCCGTGCCTCCTCGCGCGGCATCCCGCCGAATCGCGACAGGTCCACGCCGTTGCGCACGACGGTGATGCTGCCGAGGGGGATGCCCACCGCCTCGGCCATCCGCTCCGCCAGGCGCGAGGAGACCGACAGGAGTCGGTCGACGCGCGACCAGATCCAGCGCTGCACGCGTACCTGCGACGAGGTGAGCTGGAGGGTGCCGTGCTCGCCGTGCATGACGATGGGGACGCCTGCCAGCCGCGCTGCCACATAGCCCTCGACGAGCGTGCCCCACGCATGTGTGTGCACGATGTCGGGGCGCTGACGGCGGAACGTCCGGAACAGCTGCCAGATCAACGCCGGATCGTTGCCCGCCCTCCGCGTGAGCTCGACCACCCGGACCGCTGGCGACAGCAACGCCTTCATCGCCGGGCTCGCCGTCGTCGTGCTGCAGATCGTGCTCTCCACCGGGCCGCCTGCCAGCCCGTTCACGATCTTGACGAGGCCGTACTCCATGCCCCCCGGCTGGAGATGGTGGATCACGTGCATCACGCGCACGGTGCGTCCTGTCGTGCCTGTCACGACGCGTCCCCGGCATCAGGCACGCCGGCGAGGCGCAGGCGCTCCCAGTGGCGGACGAGCGACAGCCACTCCGCGCGGGTGGTCTCGTCGAGTGCGGCGATGTCGGTCCACGGGCCCTCGTTCACGCGCACCCGGTCGTCTCGCAGGTCGTAGATCACCTGCCGCGCCGCGCCCGTGAACGCGATCTGGCGCGGGCGGTTGAGCGTGCCGAGGTACTGAAACACCGTGTGGCCGGGGCACTGCCGGAACGATGGGCGCCCGTCGGCCTCGGGCAGCGACAGCGCCGAGACGATCGCGCCGCGAAGGTCGGCCTGTCCCACGGGCTCGCACATGTCCAGCGCAAGGCCGGCAGCCACCAGCGGGATGCGTGTCTGAACGTCGTTCAGGACGAAGCCGTGGCCCAGCACGCCGTCCTCGAACAGGCTCTCGCCGTGATCGGCGAGGACGACGATCGCCGGATCCTGCCCCGCGTGCGCACGCACCGCCTCGCGTAGCGCGCCGATGGCCTTGTCCACGTTGGCCGCGGCGTTGCGGTACATGCGACGCACGTCCGACGCCCGATCCGCGGCGATCCGGCCCTGCGGCACGTGCACGTCGGTGATGAGCGGCTGAAGTTGCTCGTGCCAGTAGGGGAAGTGCGTGTCGTAGAAGTTCACGTACAGCAGCAGCGGCCGATGCGCATCGCGGCCCTGAAGATAGGCCGCGACGCGTTCGAGCACGACGTCCGACGCCACACCGAGACTGCCAGCCGTCGTGAACGTCGTATAGCGTCGGGCACGATCCTGTCTCGCGTCGTAGAACAGGTCCGACTTCTCGGCGCCGATGTCGAAGGCACGCCCCCCGAACGACTCGTCCTGCGCAGAAAAGTACGCGACGTCGTACCCGTTGTGCCTGAAGTCGTCGAGGAGCGTATCGGCGTCGCGCCCGGCGAAGGCCCCCCTGAAGAAGTGGTACCGCGACTGCACGGTATACCCATTGTGCGAGTAGGCACGCGTCGCCGCGGCGCCTTCCGCCGCCAGCCGACTCAGGACGGGCGTGACATGGCGTCCGCCCTCGGTGGCCCCAACGAGGTCAGCGCGAAAGGTCTCGAGCATCACGAGGATCACCGGAGGCGTCCGCGCAAACCGGGGCGGCTGCCGGGGGACGTCAGGCGCGCTCGCGGATGGCAGGTCACCGCCGATGCCGTCCTCGTCGATGCCGTTGCCCGGCGTGTCGAGCGCATACGGGTAGATGCGCGCGTCGAACGCCGCCGGATCACCGGGACGGCTCAACAGCCCGTGGCCGTCGCGGTCGACGTCGGTCACCAACGTGACCAGGGCGCCAACGGCCTGACCGGCGGGCTTGCGCCTCAGCCCGTTCTCCTGCACCTCGTTGTGGACCCTCAGCCATGTCGTCGCCGGAACCAGCACGACAGCGCAGGCGGCCCACGCCAGCGCACCGCGTCCCCACGGCAACCGGGCGACATCGCCGGGGAACCGCCGATTCAGCCAGCGCAGAACCAGCCACGCCGCCACGCCGGCCAGGGCGACAGCGGCCAGGGGCGCCAGCGCCGCCGACCACGACACCGCGAGGAACTCGGCCGGCCGCCGGCCGACGAGATCGAACATGAGGCGGGCGTCGAAGGCATCACCGAGCCTGGCCACGACCTCGTACTCGAGCAGGCTGGCCACGATCAGGGGGCCGGCCCCCAGCAGGAGCGCGAGTCCGCGGCGCGCCACTGCGCCCCAGCGAAGGCGGCTGGCGATCAGGAAGGCCGCGAAGATCCCCAGCCCCGCCACGACCGCGTCGGTCGCCAGGGAGCCGGCGACGAACAGGAGGCGGTCAGGCCACGACGTGGCGCTGTCGCGCGCCAGAAAGCCGCCCGTGAAGAAACCGCGGCGCAGTTCGAGCAGGATGCCGTCGAGCAGTGTCGCGGCGCCCGCGCTCGCCAGCGTGAGCCCGATGGTCTCGCGAAGGGCACGCCTCATGCCGTGACGTCCGTCAGCACGTCGTGCAGACGCCTGGCCAGCGTGGTGCCTTCGAGTTGCTCGAGGAACGCTTCAGGCGCCACGTAATCGATTCCGAGGGTCGCGCGGCGACGATGGAGGGTGCGGAGGGCCTCGGCGATGCCGGACTCGTCATCGGCGGTCACGACCATGCCGACCCGGCCCTCCTCGATCAGGTCGGCGACCGCGCCGCGCGAGGCCAGCGCAAGTATCGGCTTACGCGCCCAGAGGTACTCGTACAGCTTCACGGGCACCTGCACCGCCGTGTCGGGCTGGACGACCAGGAGTACGTCGGCCTGCCGGAGGTACCCGAGGCTCTCGCCATGGGACACGGGCGGCACGAACTCGACGGCGCCCGTCAGACCCAGACGCGCGACCTCGCCGGCGGTGTCGAACTCGCCGCCGGCGCCGCCGACCAGTTGCAGGCGAATCGCGTCGGGCGGCATCGAGCCATCCGTCAGCACCGTGGCCAGGGCCCGCAGCAGTGGCCTGGGATCGCGTGCCTGATACAGGTTCCCCGTGTGACAGAGCACGAGCGTCTGCTCAGGCGCCGTGCGTGCCACGGGCCGCGCGCCCCTGTCGAGCGCGTCCGTGTCGAATCCGTTGGGAATGGTCACGAACTTCGCCGCGATCTCGGGTGGATAATGCGCGACGAAATCCTCCTGCATCGGCTTCGTGTTCAGCACCACGCGCGCCGCGCGACGGATCGTGAAGCGCTCGAGCCGACGATGCACCCAACCCGTCCACCCCTGGTTGCGCCATTCGAGAGCCCAGGGGGCCCGCGACCAGGGGTCGCGGAAATCCACGACGAATGGCACACCCGTACGTCGCGCCACCTCCGCGGCCACGAGATGCGACGTGAAGGGCGGGGCCGACGAGAAGACCACACTCAATCGGTGCTCTCTCACGAGGGCTGCGCCAGCCGGGACGGCAGACAGCCACCAGGCCAGTTCGGGGTCGGGCGTCGTCGTCACGTCCTGCCAGAACCTGCGCGCCGATTGCTCGAGCCGGCTCCTCTGGCGTCCGGACCTGGGCGGCTGCGCGGCCCCGACGCTCGCCCCTGCACCTCCACCAGCCGCGGGCTTCGCCTCACCGCGCCACGGAACGAGAGTGCGTGTCACGCTGACCGACGGCGGGACCTCCTGCAACAGCCAATCGTCGACCGGCACGCCGGGGCGATACGAGCGCGGGTCCATCGTCAGGACGAACACGCGCCAGCCCAGGGCGTCGAGGTTGCGCGTGAACCGGAGGAGGCGATGGGTACCCGCACGCCTGTCAGGGGGAAAGTTCGTGGTGACGATGAGGACGCCGCCGCTCGTCGCTACCATGGGCGATCGATGTCCGAGTCACCCTGGGTCAGGAACCACTGCTGGCCGTCCAGCACGCGAGCCGTCGCCTCGGGGGCGAGTGTCCCCGGGTAGACGAGCAGCACGCGGCTCGGCTCACGCAGCGAGAACCCACAGCGCGTCAGCGCCTGGGTGAGCGCATCGCCCGTATGCAGGCACAACACCGAATCCGCTCCCTCCGCCTCCATGCGCGCGCAGCCGGCACGAATGACGGCATCGAGGTCGGCGGCCTCTGTGAGCGGTGTGACGATATCCACCAGGAACGCACGTCGATAGCGGTAGGCCTGGTCCGGGTCGCGCAGCATCCACACGGTCGTCCCGATCAGCCGGGCGCCGTCGAACACGTCGTACCGCATGAACTGCTGACCTGGCTGTTCGACGTACTTCCAGTTGAGGTACGACGCGTCTCGCACCACGGCACAGCCGAGGCTGGACGCCATCGACGACCACAGCGCGTCGTGCGGGGCGCCGTACCGCCCCACGTCCTCGAGACGCACCGGACGAGCCGACTGGCCGAGGCGCTTGAGCGACGACAGGGCACGCAATCCGAGTCCGGCGCCCAGCGCGGCGCCGGCCGGCAGCTTCCCTTTCAACACGCGTTCGGGCCTCACGAGCAACTGCGCCGTGTGCAGGGGCGCCACCTGTGCCCAGCCGGTCTTGAGCTGGATCGCGCGCATCGCCTCGCTCTGGCCGAGGGAGAGGGCAAGGCGGCCATCGGCGAGCGACGCATCGACCAACCGGGGTCCCAGTGCGCGGGATCGGTGTGACTCGAGAACCATCGTCTCCACGAGCCACTCGGTCCTGTGCGTGTCGGGACCGGTTCGGAGTTCGACAGGGATCGCACCGTGGTGCCCGGTCATCAAGCCGCCGTCCATCGACACCCAGACACGAGGCTCCAGACCGAATCGCGCGGCCGACGCCTCAAACATCCAGCGCCAACGCGGCAGGATCCAGTCCTCACGTCGCGGCGGCAGGAACGCCTCCTTGTTGAACTGGAGGAGCGCCTCGACGAGCTCGGGGGCATAGCGCACGACGGCGGGCGCCATGACGGCCACGGCCTCATTGGCCGGGCTCCCGCCTCCGCCTGCCGGTTGCGGCGCGCCAGCGGAGAGCCGGCCTGACCATCAACGACGGTAGGGCCCGCTGTCCCAGCGCGGCCGCGGGAGTCGGTGGTAGGGCCCGCTGTCCCAGCGCGGCCACGGGAGTCGGTGGTAGGGCCCGCTGTCCCAGCGCGGCCACGGGAGTCGGTGGTAGGGCCCGCTGTCCCAGCGCGGCCATGGGAATCGACGGCCGGGCTCCCGCCTTCGCCTGACGGCTTCGGCGCGCCCAGCGGAGAGCCGGCCCTGCCGTTCCCCCCTTCGGCCGGGTTCGGAGAACCGGCCCTACCCATTCCCGCCAGGTCGCGGGCGAGGCGCTCGCCGAGCAGGCCGACGGTGGGCGTGTCGAACACGAAGCCGCGGCACGGCACGCCGAAGCGGGCCTCGAGACGCGTCGCCAGTTCGACTGAACTCAGCGAGTCCAGGCCCATCTCGAAGAACCCGCGGTCGAGCGGGACGTCATCGACGTTCCGGAAGCCGAGGACCTGGGCGACCTCCTCGCGTACCTGCCGCGCGATGTCTGCGGCGGGGCCGTGGGCCGGGCTCGGAGAGCCGGCCCTACCGTCGACAGTGCCGGCCCTAGCGTCGACAGTGCCGGCCCTACCGTCGACACTGCCATCCCTGCCATCAGAGGCAGGGCCCGTTGTCCCTGGCCCGCCGAAGCCGACGGGCGAAGGCGGCCCAACGCGGCCCACACCGGCTCCGCCAGCACCTGGCAGCAGGTTCGCGATGATCGGCCGGGCGCGGCGCGACTGGTAGGCCGCGGCGAACCGCGGCCACTCGATGTCGGCCACGATGGCTTGCGGCACATTCGACCCGATCAGGGCTTCGAGTATCGGCAGCGCATCGGCCGGGTCCAGCAGGTGGTTGCCGATCGCCGCGAAGTGCGCGCCCGTCTCACCCTCGGCGGCCATTCCGTCGCCCGCCCATGGCCCCCAGTTGACCGTCAGCGCGGCCAGGCCAAGCCGTCGACGCTCGATCGCGAGCGCGTCGAGGAACGCGTTGGCCGCCGCGTACGCCGCACGCCCCGTCGAGCCGAGCACCGACGCGAGCGACGAGAACCCCACGAAGAAATCCAGTGAGAGATCGCGGGTGCGATCGTGAAGCAGCCAGGCGCCAGCCATCTTGGCCGAGAGGGCCGCGGCGAGGTCTGCCGACGTGATGTCGGACAGCGGCCGCTGGATGTCCACGCCCGCGGCGTGCACGACGCCGCGCAGAGGCACGGCGCCCGAGCAGATGTGCGCCAGCAGCGCGTCCACATGCGCAGAATCGGCCACGTCGGCTTCCACCAGGTCCACCGAGACCCCGCGTCCTCGAAGGGCCTCGACCGCCCCGCTCTCGCGCACGTGACGCCCGACGAGCACCAGGTGTCGCGCGCCGCTGTCGGCCAGCCAGCGCGCCACATGAAGCCCGAGCGCGCCCATGCCCCCCGTCACGAGATACGCCGCGTCGCCATGTACGGCAAAGCGCGGCGCCTTCGATAGCGGCTGCGGGACGAGGCGAGCCCCGAGCGCAGCACCGTCGCGCACAGCGACCTGGTCCTCGACGCCTCCCGTGAGGATCACCGCGGCGGCGGCGGCCATGTCGGCCTCGCCGGTCACGCCGCCTGGAAGATCGACGAGCCCACCCCACGCGCCCGGGTACTCGAGGGCGACCGTACGCCCGAGCCCCCAGAGCGTGGACTGCGGCAGCGACAGGGCCGCGTCGGGGCCGGCAGGCACGGCGCCACGTGTGACGACGAACAGGCGCGGCCCGTCGCGACCGGCCACGCTTTGCGCGGCCGCCAGGGCCGTGTCGAGCGCGTGCTCCCGCCAGCGATCGAGTGCCGCGACGCTGACGCGTCCCGCGCCGGGTGCATCGAGCCCGCGGAGGTGGAGAATGCCCGTCACGGGCGCGTGAGTCTCCAGCAGATCCGTCAGCGACTGTCGATCGGCACGGAAATCCGGGGCCACCCTCACGCAGTGCGCGCCCGCGCTGGCCAGGGCCTCCACGAGCGCGTCGGAGGCAGGATCGACCGCGCCCAGGATCAGCCACGTGCCGTCCGTCGCCGGCGGCACGACGGAAAGCGGGACCGCCTGCCACTCGATTCCGTATGCCCTCGCGTCCGACAGCCGTGCACTCGACGGCCGCGTCTCCCGCGTGTCGGCGACGCCAGACACCCAGTGCGGTCGCGTGTCGAACGCGTAACGTGGCAGTGATACGAACGACGGCGTGACGGGCGCGGACACGGCGTTCCAGTCGAGCGCCACGCCCGCGAGATGCAGCTGCCCGGCACTTGCAAGCAGCGTCTGCCACTCGTCGGCGTCCCGTCGGATCGACGGCAGCCACACCGCATCGCCTCCGGCGGGGCCGAGACACTGCCGCCCGAGCGTCGTGAGGACCGGTTGCGGTCCGATTTCGAGATACGCCCCGATCCCGGCCGCCTGCAGCGCGCCCATCGCCTGCAGGAACCTGACCGGCTCGAGCACCTGCCGCGTCCAGTACGCCGGCGAGGACATCGCGTCGAGTGCGATGACGCCGTCGACACAACTGACGATGGGGATCGTCGGCGTCTGGAACGCCACGTCGCGCAGCTCGGCCTCGAAGGCCTCGATCATCGGTCGCATCAGTGCCGAGTGGAAGGCGTGCGACACGGTCAGCGGGCGCGTGCGGATCCCGGCAGCCGTCAGGGCGACCACTACGTCGTCCACAGCGGCGCGCTCACCGGAGATGACTGTCTGCTGCGGACTGTTGACGCCTGCCACCGACACGCGATCGCCCGCGCCGGCCATCGCTTCACGCACGCGAGCTTCCGGCGCAGCCACCGAGACCATCACGCCACCCGTGGGCAGCGCCTGCATCAGACGGCCGCGCGCCTCGATCAGCCGTGCCGCATCCGCGAGCGAGAGCCCGCCCGCGATGCACATCGCGGCGAACTCGCCCACGCTGTGGCCCACGACAGCCGCGGGCTGCACGCCCCACGACTGCCAGAGCCGCGCCAGGGCGTACTCGATGGCGAAGAGGGCCGGCTGCGTGAACCGTGTCTGGTCGAGCCGACCGCGTTCCTGTTCTGTCTCATCACCGTGCAGCAACCCGACGAGCGACACGCCGAGCCGCGCATCCAGATGCGACGCACACTCGTCGATCGCGCCGCGGAACACGGGCTGCGTCGCGTACAACCTGCGCCCCATCCCGTGGTACTGCGAACCCTGCCCCGTGAACAGGAACGCCACTGCCGGCGCCTTCGCGTCGGCTGGGACCGATGCACGGACCGTGGCGCCGTCCGCCTCGCCACGAGCCAGGTTGTCGAGCGACGACCGCAGCGCGGCCACGTCGCCTGCGACGATCGCGGCCCGCTGCTCGAAGGCGCGTCGCGTGGCGTTGAGCGTGTGCGCGACGTCTGCAAGGGAGACGTCATCGTCGACCGGCAACCAGTCACGCAGATCGCCCGCGTACGCACGCAGGGACGTCTCGCTTCGCGCGGAGAGCGTGAGCAGCTCACACTGGCGCGGCTCGAGCCCGGTGGCCGGCGTCTCCGCTGCCGGCCCCGGGGCTTCCTCCAGGACCACATGGACGTTCGCGCCGCCGACGCCGAAGGAACTCATCGCCGCACGGCGAGGGCCACCGTCAGGCGAGGGCCACGGCGCACGTTCGCGCTGGATCGTGAACGGGAGGTGGGCGAATGGGATCTGTGGATTCGGCTCCGGCGATGTGACCGACGGCAGGAGTACGCGGTGGTGCAGTTGCAGCAGCACCTTGATCAGGCTCATCACCGCGGCGCCCGCTTCGAGATGGCCGATGTTGGGCTTGATGGACCCGATGCTCGCGCGGGCCGGCCCCCGCCCCTCCTCCACGCCGTATCCCAGCGTGAGCCCGCGAACCTCGATGGGATCGCCCAGGAGCGTGGCGGTGCCGTGCGTCTCGATGTACGAGATCGAGCGGGGCTCGACACCCGACACCTCGACGGCCCGCCGAATCGCGACGGCCTGCGCCTGGGGATTGGGCGCAGTGAAACCGACGGTCCCGCTCCCGGTGCTGACGCCCGTGCCCTTGATGATCCCGTAGACCCTGTCCCCGCGCTGCAGGGCTTCGTCGAGCCGCCGCAGCACCACGACGCCGACGCCCTCGCCGAGCAACGTGCCATCGGCCTGCTGGCCGAATGCCAGGCAACGGCCCGTGGCCGACAAAATCCCGAGGCGCCCCAATTGCGCGAACCTGTCGGGATCCAGGATCAGATTCACGCCGCCGACGATCGCCTGGCGACAGTCCCCGTCCAGCAGCGCGCGGCACGCCAGATGCAGTGCGGTGCCCGACGACGAGCAGGCCGTGTCGACAACGAGACTGGGTCCGCGCAAGCCGAGCACCTGCGACAGGCGGTTGGCGAGACTGAAGCTCTCCCAGCTCTTGTACGGGGATGCGGCCGCACGCGTCACATGGTTCGCGTGATGCGCATAGTCGTCGTACATCACGCCCGCGAAGACCCCCGTGTCGGGGTCGACGGCCGGCGCGACGGCGTTGGCATCCTCCAGGGCTCCCCATGCCACCTGCAGGAACAGCCGCAGCTGTGGGTCCATCAGGTCGGCTTCGCGTGGAGAGATCCCGAAGAACGGCGCGTCGAACTGATCCACGTCGTCGAGGAGGCCGGCCCAGTGGGGGCGGGTGTCCTCGAGGGGCCCCGTGAAGAAGCGTCTCCGGACCGGGACCGCACGGGTCGCAACGTCGCCGTCGCTCAACAGGGTCCACAGTTCCTCCGGCGATCGCGCGCCCGCGCAGCGGAGATCCATGCCCACGACGGCGATCTCCTGCGTTGCGGCGCGGCGGCTGCCCCCCGATGCCGACGGCACGGGTCGTCGTGGCCGGCGTCGGGCCGCGCTGGCGTTGCTCGGCAAGGTCCACGATGTGGTCGATGATCGCGCTCACGGCACGGTGTTCGAACAACAGCGTGCTCGGCAGCCATGGGAACGACTGCATCAGCCCCACGGTGATCTCGACGATGCGGAACGACGTACACCCGAGGGCCTCGAGGCCATCGGTCGCGCCCACGACGGTGGTCGGCACGCCGAGGCTCGTCGCGAACGCCTCCAGGACGGCGGAGGCGATCTCGTCGCGCGACCGCGCCGTCTCCGCATCCGAGGCGCGCCGGGTACCGCGCCCGTCGATCGCGATCTCGAGGTCGGCCTGCGACGCGAGGTCGCCGCGGGTCCGCACGATCTGGGACTCGCGCGTGCGCTGGCGCGCTCCGACCGCCGTTGGCAGGGACGGCTCTCCGAGCCGTCCGTCAGGTGCCGCCACGCCGTCGTCGGGCAACGGCTCGGGTTCGCCGTCGTCGGGCTGGTACTCGAGCGCCGCGAGCGTTGCCGCCGGTACCGAGAAATCCAGCTCGCCGGCGCCGCCGCGCAGCTCCTCTGGCGCGAGCGTCTCGAGAAACGCGCGCGCCGGCGCGTTGCGCTTCGTCGGCTCCAGCCGCAGGCGCACCGACGGGAGCCCATACCCTTCTGCGAGCCGGCCGAACTCCGCCATCATGCGATGCTCGGCGCCTCGACCCAGCACGCGACAACTCATGAGGAACGTGTCGGCGCGCAGTTCCTCCGCCGTGCGCTCGGCGATCAGCAGGCCCACGAGACCGTAGTCGCCGAACCGGTCGCGCACGCGCACCGTGCGGATGTCGTGTCGACCTGTCTGCAGCAGCGCCCGCACCTCGCCTTCGTCACGACGGATGGTCGTGAAGTTGAACTGGTTCGTGCGCATCGTCAGCTGCGAGGCGCGCGCGAGGTCGGCCTCGACCAGGGGCTCGACCTCCACGACGAGGTCGAGGCTGGCGAGGAAATCGCGGAAGCTCCCGGCGCCCTGACGAAGGCTCTGGCGGCCCAGTTCCTCGCGGTACATCTGCGTCCGCTTCCGGTCCTCCGCCGTGCTGCCCTGGACGTCGAGCTCCCATGTGTGGGCGAGCAGCCGCTTCGCGGCAACGGTGTCGTGCGGCCACTCCAGCGTGAGCACCTCGGGGCAGCCGGCGCGCACCTCGCCGCACTCGACGTGGTTGTCGTCGAGGAACACGAAGCTATCGAGCCCGAGATTGAGGGTGGAGGCGAGCTCGCGGATGTTCTCCGACTTGCGGCGCCAGTTGACCATCGCCGCGACGACGTCCTCTCGCTTGAGGCGCATGTCGGGCCGCGTGTCGAACACGCGCCAGACGTCCTCCTCCACGTTCTTCGAGCAGAGGCAGACGACCACCCCGTTGCGCCCGAGTTCGGTGAGCGTGTCCTGCAGCAGGAGGTGTTCTTCGTCGAACTCGACGCCCTCGGCCCCAACCTCACCGACAACGCCGCGCCACAACGTGTTGTCGCAGTCGACGACGACAACCTTGCGCGGTGCAGCCACTCGCTGCCATGCGTGCCGCATGACGATGGTGCCGAGCACGTGGTAGTAGGCGTCGGTGTAGGGAATGTGGCCGATCTTGTCGCGCAGCGGATCGTCGACCGCCGACGCATCCACTTCATACCGCTCGTGGTAATCGCCGGCCCGAACCACCTGCAGTCCGGGAACACCCGACAGACCGGCGATCAGGTCGTCCTCGGTTTCGGTCAGTAGCCTCCGCACACGCGCGTCGTCAAGTGACGCGGATGCCGGACACAGGACGAGCAGCGTCGAGGCCCGCGCACGTGCACGGTGCCCGCGCATCGCTTCGACGAGATCGCGTTGCGCGGCCGCGAGTTGCGCACCCAGGTAGGCCACGTCCTCACGGCGCTCGGCAGGCAGCTCACGGAGCCAGTCCTGTACGCGCAGCAGGACGACGTTCAGCCCGCCGACATTGGTGGACAACCGACTCGCCGGATCGAAGAGCGCCTGCAGCACCTGGCTGTACGGGGCGAAGGCAACGGCAGGAGCCAGCCCCAGCTCGCGCCCCCAGAACTCGAGACTCTTCTCCAGCGGATCGGCGGTGAAACTGGCGACCACGGCCAGACTCACGACCGGCGCATCGGGCCTGGACGCGGCAGGGTTCAGGGCCGGGAACTCGGTGAGCGTCTCGGTGCGGCCGGGCGAGGAGACGGCGAGTGCGCGAACGGTGGCGACGGCCACCCGGTCAGCGGCCATCGTCCCGACGGCGCCCGTGGGCGTGTCGTTCCAGGCCGTCTGGAGGGGCGGCGGCCGGACGACGAGTCCGGCCAGTTCAGGTGCCTCCCGCACGGCCGTTGCCACGAGGGCTTCGCCCGCCTGCTTCAGCGCCACGTAGTGTCCGAAGCGAGGCGGATGCTCGCTGACGAACGAGGACGACACGTACGCGACGGCGCCAGCGCTGGCGCGCAGCGCCGGTAGCGCGGCGGCAAGCGGGGCCTGGATCAGCGCGAAGTTCCGCTGCACGTACGCCTGTGCCGCCGACGCCGACGCCGTCCCGATGGCCAGCGGCGTGGGCGCCGCACAGGCGTTCAGGACGAGCACGTCGAGGGTCCCGCCCGCACGCGTGGCCGCGGATACAGCCTGTTCGCACCAGGCCGGATCGCCGGCGTCGCCCTCGAGGAGGTCGATGGACGCCCCTGCTCCGGCCAGCCGATCGCGAAGGGCATCGGCGCCCGCCCGGTCGTGGTGGTAACTGACGAAGACACGGGCGCCTGCCAGCGCCAGCGCAGACGCAATGTCAGCGCCCAGCCCACGGCTGCCGCCCACGACCAGCGCGGTGCGTCCCGTGAGGGAACCTGAGACGCCAGGCTGGACGCGCAGCACTGCGAGATCGGTGACAACGGGGCTGAAGCGGACGTAACTGCGCAGCGACGCCACGCCGAGCAGGCGACCGTCGGCGTCGGCAATCTCCACGCGCGTGTCGAGCAGACGGAAGGCATCGTCCACGCGCTCGACGGTGATTCGGTACAGGAGTTCATCGCGCGCGTCCAGTTGATCGCTGAATGCGATCGTGGCGCGGGTGAAAAGCGACCGCAGGCCCGGCACGTCCATGCCGACCAGGTAGCTGCAGAGCGCGTAGACCTGGGCGTGCAGCGGCGAGACCGTCGAGCCGGCAAGGCCGGGCGCCACGGGCCCGTCCGTCCGGTACCGCCCGAGCGTCGCTCCAAGGCGGGCGATCTCCTCGAGGCTCCGGTCGGCCGCGATGCTCCGCACCGCGTCTCCCGCCGGCACATCCGCCGCCCACGGCACGAGCACTCCCGCCGACACTGGCGATGCCGCGCCACACCGGACCTGCAGCACCACGCCGCCGTCCGGATCCCGGACGGTGACGACCGTGGCGTCAGCCTCGCGAGTCGAGGCGGCCGGATAGCTGGCACCCTGGGCGACGGCGCCGCGGAATTCGATCTCCACCTCGCGAGCGGCGGACGCCGGCGTCGCTGTCTCGGCCAGGGCGTGCACGACGGTGCACATCCCGTGGACGATGGACTGACCGAAGAACGTACCCCTGGCAAACGCCGGGTCCACGTGCAGCGGATTGTGGTCACGAGACCAGACCGCAAAACGGCTGACGTCGGCGGACGTGAATTGCATGCGCGAGCGCGTCTCCGGACCCGGTCATTCCGGGTCCACCTCTCTCTCAGGCCCTACGGAACCATCGGCATCGTGGCAGGCGGCTGCAACGGCCAGAGACGGAGCCTTTCATTCTACCCTTCGCCGATCTCGGAGATTCGCCGCGCGGAGGTGGGCGTCGGGCCCGCACAGTACGATAGGCGCATGCCTGGCGCTCACTGGCCCCTGGGCGTGCTCGGGGTGTCCCTGGCCGTCACTGCTGTCGTGGTTCTGGCGAGCCTGCCGGAGCCAGCGCCGCCGGACGAGTCGCGCGGCGACCTTGCCACGCGCGCGGCAGGACGTCCGTGGCACGTCAAGGGAGGCGCCGTCGGCGACGGGTCGCCGGCGCGGCCGTTCGGCCGCCTCGCCGAGGCCCTCGCCGTCGCCGGTCCCGGCGACGAGGTGCTGATTGCCCCGGGGACCTATCGAGAGCCCCTCCGGACCACCCGGGGCGGCACCGCCGAGGCGCCCCTGGTCATTCGCGCGGCACAGGCCGAGAACCGGCCAGTCTTCGAGGTCACCGGGAGGGTGGCCACCATCAGCCACCCTCACATCGTCGTGGACGGCCTCGTCCTCGACGGGCAGTACGGCAAGGACGACGCGGTCCGCGTGTCGAGCGCGGCAACGGGTCTCGTGCTGCGCCGCGTGGAGGTGCGGCGGTCGAGCCGCGACTGCATCGACATGGCGGCGCCGTCGGACGTCACGATCGACCAGATCCTGATCCACCACTGCCTCGATGCCGCCAACGGCCGCAAGGACGCGCACGGCCTGGTCACCGGGCCCGTGGAGCGATTGACCGTCCGCGATTCCGAGATTCACACCTTCTCCGGCGACGGGATCCAGTTCGACCCCTCCAGAGCGGCGCCGGGCTGGACGGACGTCCGGCTGGAACGCCTGAAGTTGTGGCTGGAGCCGCTGCCCTCCCCCGTCAACGGCTTCGCGGCCGGGGTCGTGCCGGGCGAGAACGCGGTGGACACCAAGACCCCCCGCAGCGGGCGGCGGTCGCGTCTGGTCGTGACGCAGGTCGAGGCGTGGGGGTTCGGGAAGGGCCTGGTCACCAACATGGCGGCGTTCAACATCAAGGAGCGCGTGGACGCGTCGTTCGACAGCGTCACGGTGCACCACTCCGACATCGCGTTCCGCTTGCGTGGCCCCGGCGACGCGGGGGTGTCGGCCATCGTCCGCGACAGCGTCCTGCATCACGTGGCCGTCGGCTTCCGCTCCGAGGACGACCTGTCGGCGCTGCGTGTCGAGCGGGTGACCCTGGGCCGCGATGTCGCGACGCCCTTCGTGTCTGCCGGCCAGGCATCGCGGGGCCCCGACGTGCGGGATCTGATCGTCCTGGGAACACGCCTGCCGCGAGAGGCCAATGGACGCGGTCGGACCGTCGGTCCGGGGGCGTTCGTGGACGTCACAGCGGACGACTATCGATTGCGTCCCTGACGGCGATTGGCCGGGTTGGGACAACCGGCCCTACCGGCGTGGGCCGGGTTGGGACAACCGGCCCTACCGGCGTGGGCCGGGTTGGGGCAACCGGCCCTACCGGCGTGGGACAACCGGCCCTACCGGGTGAGGGCCTGCACCGCGGCGGCGACGCTGCGCACGGCGCGCAATCCGGCTGCATCGCCTTCCGCATCGCCCGCATCGTCTTCGGCGAACACGAGCGTCAGCGGACGCTGACCCGTCAGGAGCAGCTCCGGCGCCACGCGAATCTGGAACACGTACGGATTGGCGACGGTCTGTCCCCGGTACACGAGCGCGTACGCGGCCATCCCTGCCCTCATGCCGCGCAGCACGTGGATGTCCATCGTCCCGTCAGCGGCGGGCAGCGTGACGCGCTCGGCAGATTTGTACTCGCGCTCGGTCACCGCGAGCTCCGGGTGGTGATAGAGCCGCTTCATGTCGTACGAACGCACGGCCAGGATCCTCACCGGGCCCTGCCCCGCGAGGCTGTAGCTGCGCTCGACCCAGTCCTCGCTGGCGAACTCCCGACGAATCGAGGAGGCCTTGCGATCGGTGGGCATCGATACCTGACCGTCCAGCGTCTCCGGCAGTGCCTCGGTCATCGCCGGTCCCTCGACGACCTTCCGGCCGACGTAGGAATTGACGATCGTGGGCAGCAGGGCCACGAGGAGGGCAATGAGCGCGGGCGTGGCGTAGCGCGGCGACCAGATGGGCCCGGCTGGCTTGCCCCGTGCGGAGTCGAGGGAGGCAGCCGGCCCTGCCGTCGCCATGGGGCCCGTCGCGGGACGATCCGTGCTCATGAGGCGCTCGGGCTCTGCACCGGAGTCGAAGGAACCTGTTCGGGCGGTGCCGATCCGAGCCAGAAGATGATGGGCAGGGCGAGCACGAACGTGAGGATGCCCGAGGCTTCGTGCATCCATGTGTCGAGCACGCCGTTGCCGTAGTGGCGCACGAGCAGCACGAGCAGCGACACGCGCAGGATGTTGGCGGCAATGGCAATCGGCGCCGCGCCGAGCAGCACCGCGACCCGGCGCCAGGGTACGGGACAGAAGTAAGCCGTGAGGCACGCGACCGTCATGGCTGCATAGAGCGTCGAGAACCCGCTGCAGGCGTCGGCGACGAACAGCCGGGCCTCGCCCGTCTCGAGGGTCAGGCCTTCGCGGAACAACGGTACCCCCGTGAGCGGCACGAGGAACTCCACGCCCCGCGCCGTGAGGTGGCGCAGCGCGAGGTGGATACGCTCGGTGATCCCGAGGGGGATCGGCAGCATGAACGCGAGGAACAGGAGCGGGATGAGGATTCGCCGCGTGCGCGACGGTCCCAGGAACAGCAGCGACAGCCCCGGCAGTGCCACGACGATGGAGGCGGCCGACAGGAGTTGGGTGTGCATCGCCCCGTCGACGACGTGCAGGAAGAGCGCGGGGAGGAGCCAGGCGAACCCCCACGGGCTCCCCTCCTCCGGCGGACCGTCATACCGCTGCAGTTCGTCGCGCACGAAGTACGCCACGACGAGCGGGATGAGCATCCCGTGCGCGTTGTGCCACACGCTCATCGTCCAGCGGTCCCAGAGCCAGGCGACCGTCGGCGCGTAGATCGCCACCAGGGCGAGCAGCACCAGCCAGAGCCTGGCGTCGACCCGTGACGGCGCGGGTGCGGATACGCGTGCAGACACGGCCATGCGATCAGGCCCCGGGCAGGCCGGCGAGCGCCTTCTGCGCGTCGGCGAGGGCGGCAAACGGCCGAGCCACGGCCTTCTGCAGCGCGGCGCGCGCCTTGGGGATGTCGCCCTTGGCGGCGTAGGCCGCGCCGAGGTGGTACTGGTACTCGGGATTCTCCGGATCCTTGGCCACGGCCTCCGTCAACTCCCGGATGGCCTGGTCGTAGAGCTGCTTCTTGTAGTACACCCAGCCGAGCGTGTCGGCCACGGCATGGGCATTCGGCAGGTTGCGCCGGGCCGTCTGCGCCAGCTGCAACGCGATGTCGAGATTGCCGCCGCGCTCGGCGTAGAGCCACGCGAGGTTGTTGGCCGCCACCGGCGCCTGCCGGTCGAGCTGGATGACCCGCTCGTACCGTTTCTGGGCCTCGTCGAGCCTGTTCTGGCTCTGGAGCAGCATCGCCACGACCGTGTGAGGGCCGATCGCGTTGGGCTGCTGCTTGCTGAGGTTCTCGTACTCCTGCAACGCCTGATCCGCCTTGTTCTGCGCCAGATACAACTGGCCGAGCAAGCCATAGGTGTCGAGGCTGCTGCTGTCAAGGGCGAGCACCTTCCGGAGCGCGGCCTCGGCCTTGTCGAACTGACGCTGCGCCATGTAGGCCCGCGCCGCCGTCGCCAGATGCCCCGTGTCATCCGGAGTCCTGGCCAACTGCGCCTCCATCCGGGCCACGGCGGCGGCCGCCTTGTTCTCGGACAGGTCGAGCATGACGAGCCCCTGCGTGGCCTCCTGCTGGCCCGGCTGCAACGCCAGCCCCTTCTCGAATGCCTCGCGTGCCCCCCTGGCGTCGCGCTGGAGCATCCGCAGCGTGCCGAGTTGGCTCCAGACGATGCCGGCTTCCGGGAACTGCTGCTGCAGCGGCTCCATGGTGGTGGCCGCTCCGGCGAGATTGCCGCTGAGCATCTGCGCGCGCGCCACCAGGAGCCGCGCCGACGGATTGCGCGGGGCATTGCGCATGGCGTCCTCGGCCGCGCGGAGGGCGCCGTCGGCGTCGCGCTGTCGCAGCATGGCGTTGGCCAGCTGGAGTTGGGCCGGCACCGAGCGCGGGCTCAACCTCACGACCTCCCGCAGCGTCTTGACCCCATCTTCGACGAGGGCCAGGTCGAGTTCGGCGAGCGCGCGCTCGTACAGCGCGGGCACGTATTCCGGGTTTGCCGCCGCGACGGCCGCCTGCGCAGACGCCAGCGCCTCGCGGGCCTTCCCCTCGGAACGCTGCATCCGGGAGCGGGCCAGGAGCGCGTCGACGTCCTTGCCGTCCTTCTTGAGGACCTCCTCGAGGAGGCGATAGGCCTCGGCGGAATTCTTCTCGCTGAACGCCAGGCTGGCCAGGCGGATCGTGCCCGCACTGAAGCCTGTCTTCTCGGTGGCCACCTTGGTGAACAACTCGCGGGCCTCGGGGATGCGCCCCTGCCGGATGTAGAACTCCCCGAGCGCGATCCTCGCCGACGTGTCGGCGGGGTCATCGGCCAACGCCCTGAGATACGGCTCCGAGGCCGACGGATTCTCGCCCGCGGCGTGGAAGACGGCAAGCGCGCGGTTGGCCAGCTTGTTCTTCGGGTCCAGTTTCAGCGCCTCGCCGAACACGACCTCAGCCTCCGGTCGCCTGTTGGCCGACCAGAGGAAGTTGGCCAGCGCGAGCCGGGCCGCGACGGCGTCGGGCTGCACCTCGACCGCCTTCCGGAACAACTGCTCGGCTTCGGCCGCCTGGCCCTTGGCGAGCTGGACGGCGCCGAGCGAGGTGTACCCCCGGCTGTCGTTCGGGGCGAGCGCAATGGCCTCCTCGAACTCCTTGATCGCCCCGTCCACGTCGCGCGTGCCGGCGGTGGCATTGCCCAGCAGGATCTGGGCGTCGATGTTCCTGGGGTCGATCTTCAGGGCCTTCTCGGCGCGGGCCTTGGCGTCCTCGAACCGCCTGGATACCAGGAGCAAGGTGCCGACCTTGATCTGAGCGTCGATGTTGTCGGGCAGCAGGTCGGCGGCGCGGACGTACTCCTGCCCGGCGCGGCGCAGGTCGCCCGTCAGGTCGTAGGCCTCGGCCAGCTTGAACCGCGCTTCCCCGAACTTGGGATCGACCCGGATCGCGTTGCGGTACTGCACGATCGCGTCGGCCGTCTTGTTCTGGGCCATCAGCGCGTTGCCGCTCTCGAAGTACTCGCGGCGTTGCTGCTCCGGATTCCCGGCACATCCCAGCCCGACGGCCAGCCACACCGTCAAGCCGCCCAGCAGGACCCGCGTGCCCAATGTGCTGTGCAACTGTCGACTCCTTGCAATCACGGTACGTCTCTCCACTATACGCGCGGGCGCGCGGGCCCACCCAGCCATGTGCGCGGCGCGATGCCATGGCGCCAGGAGTTGTTCACCAGCGCCGCCAGCTCATAGATCACATATCGGCGATCGTATCGCCGGCTCCACCAGGGCCACGCGAGACCGCCGGGTACGGGACACGCCGCCACGCCCACGGCGAGGTCGGGCAGGAGGGCGGCAGCCAGTCCGGCCGTGCGGCGCGTGTGGTACGGCGACGTGACGACCAACACGCGGGCGGCCCCTGGCCCCGCGCCCACTGCCCCGCCGCGCTGACCTCGTCGTACGTGTTCCGCACCCTGGGAGCCAGCACGACAATCCGCCCCGGAGCCACGCCGTTGGCCACCAGCGTGCGGGCGCGATGGGCGCAGTCCTGGCAGTTGTAGGGCGTGACGACGACGGGCTCGGTCAGGAGTACCGTCGCGCCGGGCCACTGACGCGCGAGCCGGACCGCCTCCGGCAGGCGCTCCACCTCGTGACTGCCCAGGACGAGAATGGCGTCGGGCGCCGGGAGTGGCGACTCGCGCACGAGCCACGGACCGAGTGGGAGGCTGGCAAGCACAAGACCGGCCCCGACGGCGCAGACCCACGTCAGGTAGCGGCGCCACGCCCTGGGTGCAGAGGCCACGCCAGCGACGTCAGGGGGTCGCTGCCGGGAAGGCCGTGACGAGCAGCGCCGCCTCGGGACGGGTGTCCACGGCGGCATCCAGCCGGCGCGCCTCCGCCCAGGCCAGGCCGGCTTCGGCCGTCTGCCCGTTCTTGAGGTACGCAAGGGCCAGGTGGATGCGGATATCCACGAGGGTCGGTCCCCGTCGGGCGGCCTCCTGGAGCACGCGGATGGCCTGCGGCAGGTCGCCCGCATGGTAGAGCACCCATCCGTACGTGTCGGCCACCGTGGCCTCGCCACGGGCCCGTTCGTAGGCACCGCGCGCCAGGGTCAGAGCCTCGTCCCGGTGAGCCGGGTCCGCCGCAAGGGCATACGCGAGGTTGTTGGAGGCGATGATGTCGTTGGGACGGGCAGCAAGCAGAGCCCGATAGACGCCAACGGCCTCCTCGCGTTCCTTTGTGGAATCGAGGAGCAGGGCCATCGACTGCAACGCCGTCACGTCGGCGGGCTCGGCCTCGAGGTACGTCCGCAGCAGGGCGAGCGCGCCGGCCCGGTCGCCTTGCTGGACCCGGGCCTGGGCTGCCACCTGGACCTCGATCGACGCCGCCTTCGCCCGAGGCGCGTTGCGAGCGGCCTGCGCGAGCCGGCGGTCGAGAAAGGGACGCGTGAGCCCGGACCGCTCGTCGCGTGTGAGGGTCGGCGGCGGGGGTTCGGTGCCGAACGGGCGGCACAGAGGATCCCCGAACACGACCGTCCGCCACCCGAGGTGCCGGGTTGCGAGCGCGTACGCCTCACCGAGCGAACGCCCGGACACATACGCCGGAAAGAGGATGTGAGGCCGGACGATGCCCTCGATGAGCGGGTCGGCGACGGAGCCGCCCCAGCCCGTGAAGCCGGCTCGCACCATGTCGCCAGCGAGACCGTCGGCCGATCCCTCGAAGATGCGGTCCGGTTGGCGAAAGGCCCCGGGCTGCCAGGCAGCCGGTGGTTCCTTCAGCGTGCGAACGTCGCTGGCCGTCAGGCTGGCGCCGATGGCACCCGGCAGCAGCGTCACGGGCAGGGTGCGAGACCGCTGGGCCGGGTCGCCGGCGCCCCAGGCGTAGTAGCCGATCACGCTGCCCCGATCGCGTACGCGTTCGCGTGTCTGGTCGAGTTCGACGGACACGCCGCTGCCTGCGTGCGCACGCAGCCTGTCGGCGGCCTGCGTGAACCATCCGTGTTCGGGCGTGGTTCCCGGCGGAACGCCATCGAGCACCACCACGCGTTCCCCGGGCGCGGCGATCGCGCCGCCCCCGGCCGCCACGCCCCCGGATGTGCACCGCCCCGCGAGCTGGACGGCGTCCTGCAGGGTGAACCCATCGAGACGTCCAACGACATAGCTGTCGTAGGCCTGGCGCTCGAAGGCAGGCCACCCTCCGGGCGGCACCGCTTCGGTGAAGTACGGGTTCGGCGAGGCGCCAGGAACGACAGGGGCGCCGAGCATGACCCGATACAGGAGCGCCAGCGAGGAGTCGACACTGACGAGCGGCGCCCTGGCCGCGGCGTCTGGCGCCACCTTCAGCGGCATCCCCCTGACCAGGACGATGTAGACGATCTCGTCGTGAGCGGCCTCGCGCTGAATCCACTCGGCCACGGGACCCTGGATCCGCGCCAGGAAGTCCTGACGGGAGACGGTGTCGCCGGGGGGCACGTCGACAGAGACCACGTGGGTCGCGGGGATGTCGTGGGCGGCCCGGTACGCGTCGGCGACGACAGTGCCATCAGGGACGCCGGTGTTCACGACGACGAGCACGTCGCGGCGGGCGGCGAGCACCGGCGCGGCGGTGCCCAGGAACACCGTGAGGGCGATGAGCAGACGAAGGACGGACATGAGCCTGCGGGCAGTCTCCACGGGAGAGCCTATGATAGCCGACGTAATCGGCCGCGCAGGTCAGTTCGAGAGCGAGGCGTCGAGGTCGGTGTCGTCGAGCGTGCCCGATTCGGCGAGTTCGGTGCGCGTGTGCTGGAGCACCGTGTTGCTGGATGTCCGAATCCGGATCGTGTACGCGATGGGCATCAGCTCGAGCATGGGCTTGATCGCCTCGAGGATGGCCGGCGCGAGTCGATCTTCGTCATCCGGGGTGAGTGAGGAGATGAAGTGGATGTCCATGCGGCCCTTGTCGAAATAACTATGTAGCAAAGTACGTTCCGCATCGATCTGAGGCAAAACACCCTATGTAATCATGGGGAATCTTCGCGATCGGCGCGCAAGACGCACATCAGAACATCAAACAAAACGAGACATAAAGTTCTTCTTGGAGGAGACTTGAAGCACAACGGATTAATCAGGCACAGGTCGCTGCGCGCGGAGGCGTCATGTCCGCGCTGAGTGGGATCATCCTCGCTGGTGGGTCCGGTACCCGGCTGTACCCGGTCACCCGTGGCGTGTGCAAGCAGTTGGTGCCCGTCTACAACAAGCCGATGATCTACTACCCGCTGGCCACCCTGATGCTGGCCGGCATCCGGGACCTGCTGATCATCACCACCCCGGAGGACTCCGACAGCTTCTACCGGCTCCTTGGCGACGGCACCGACCTGGGCCTCTCCCTGTCGTATGCGGTGCAGCCGTCGCCCGACGGCCTCGCCCAGGCGTTTGTCATCGGCCGCGAGTTCGTCGGACGGCGGCGCGTGGCCCTGGCGCTCGGCGACAACATCTTCTACGGACACGGCCTGTCCGACGTGCTGCAGGCCGCCGGTGCCCGGGAGCACGGCGCGACGGTGTTCGGATACGAGGTCCGCGATCCGGAGCGCTACGGGGTCGTGGAGTTCGGGCCCGACGGGCGCGCGATCAGCCTCGAGGAGAAGCCCACGAACCCGCGATCGAACTGGGCGGTGACCGGCCTGTACTTCTACGACAACACCGTCCTCGACATCGCGGCCACGTTGAAGCCGTCGCCGCGGGGCGAGCTCGAGATCACCGACGTGAACCGCGTCTATCTCGAACAGGGCGCCCTGCACGTGGAGCGGTTCGGCCGCGGCTTCGCCTGGCTGGACACCGGCACGCACGAGTCGCTGCTGCAGGCGTCGCAGTTCGTGCAGACCATCGAAGAGCGGCAGGGGCTGATGCTGGCCTGCGTCGAGGAAATCGCCTGGCGCATGGGGTACATCGACGCCGAGCAGGTCGAGCGGATCGCGACGCCGATGCGCAAGAACTCCTACGGCCAGTATCTGTTGCGCCTCGTGAGACAGGAGCGCTGACCGTGCGGGTTCTGAAGACGAGACTGCCGGGCGTCGTGATCCTGGAGCCACGCGTCCACAAGGACGACCGCGGTTTCTTCCTCGAGACCTACCATGCGGGCCGGTACGCGGAGGCTGGCGTGGATGTCGCCTTCGTGCAGGACAATCACTCGCGGTCCCGGAAAGACACGCTGCGTGGCCTGCACTTCCAGCGGACCCGCCCCCAAGGCAAGCTCGTCCGCGCCATCGAGGGGGAGATCTTCGACGTCGCTGCCGACATCGATCCCGGACTCACCCCACTATGGCGAATGGGTGGGGGTCTCGCTGTCGGCGGATGACTTTCGCCAGATTTACGTACCGCCGGGGTACGCGCACGGGTTCTGCGTCGTCAGTGACGTGGCGCAGGTCGAGTACAAGTGCACGGATTTCTACGACCCGGCCGACGAGGGCGGCGTGATGTGGAACGACCCGGTGCTGGCCATCGCCTGGCCGACCACGTCGCCGGTACTCTCAGCGCGGGACAGCGCGCATCCGCCC
>CAVQRQ010000012.1:0-180854 GCA_963715265.1 uncultured Acidobacteriota bacterium | reverse complement strand
CGCGCGCAGCTTCCGCAGGCGATGCGACAGGCCAATCAGCTGGTCGGTCCCCGCGCTCATGCCGGCTCCGACGGCTGGGCAGACGGCCGCGGTCCCGGCCTGAAGGCGAAGCGCTCGACCTCGAGGGCGAAGACGAGGTCCTCCAGCCGCTCCTCGATCTCGACGCGTTCCATCGCGTAGGGGTCACTCGAGAGGGATGCGAAGCCGTTGCTCGACGTCGCGGCCCCGGTGAAGCCGGCGCGTTCGGCCATCCGGTGCAACTCGGGTGTGTGGTACCGCTCTGCTCCGCCGTTGGGGTACGAAAACTGCGTCACCTCGACGCCGAGTCTTTCGCGCAGTGCCTTGCGGCACCCGTCGATCTCGCGCCAGGCGTCTTCAGGTCCCGCGCTGGGCAGGTTGGCGTGCGTGAGCGTGTGTCCGCCCATGTCCATGCCGAGCCGGATCATCTCGCCGACCTGGTCCCAGGTGAGCATCGTCGGCGTCGGCGCCGTCGGTATCCCTGCCAGGGACCGCAATTCCGCACGCAGGGCCTCACGCACGGGAATTCGGTTGCCCTTGCACAGTTTCGTGAGCGTCCTGATGGCCCGGTGCCGGTCCTCGTCGGTCGCGAGCGACAACTGTCGGCGCTCGGGTACGGTGATCGTGAGGGATGGCCCTGGCAGCGCGTTGACCAGCGTCTTGATTTCCGTCGGCCAGAACGGCTGTCCGTCCGCCAGGCCGTCGGCCGTCAGGTAGAAGGTGGCGACGAGGCCGTGCCGGTGAAGGATGCGCGCCGCCTCGAGGTTGTCCGCGTAACCATCGTCGAACGTGATGGCGACGGCATTGGGCGGCAGGGGGCGACCGTCCCGGATGTGCTCGACCGCTTCCGGGAGCGGGATCACCCGGTACTGGCTCGAGAGGTACGCGGCGTGAGCCTCGAAGGCCTCGGGCGACACGCAGATGCCGGGGTCTGCGTAGGCGTAGCCCTCGGGTCCACACACGGCGTGATACCGGAGAATCGCGATCTGCCGGCTGGGCGCGAGGGTCCGAATCGCACGGTACCCGCCGCCGCGCAGGAGGAGTGTCTTGAGAGCCGGCGCGATCTGCCGGCGCACGCGCGTCACGAGCGTACTCATGCTGGGCTGACCGGCGTGCGCGGGAACCGCTGCCAGGCGACCGCCTGTCCCCCGATGAGGCCGCGCAGCATGCCCGTGGCAGCCGCCACGTGGACCATGCCGAAGTAGTAGCAGATGCCGATCGGCAGCAGGCGCCTCAACGACTCGACACAGCCCAGCAGACCGACGCCCATGGCGACGACCGCCGTCCACCAGAGGAGCGCGAACGCCGCGCCTTCACCCCGCAGGGCAAAACAACTCATGAAGAACACCGAACCGATCACTGGCGAGAGCCAGCGGAGGATCTTGTGGGAAAAGAGGGAGAACACGGTCTGCGGGGCCCGCCACGGGATCTGGGACCCGCCGCGGCGCAGGAACTGCACGGCGCCGGCCACGATGCGGGTCTTGCGCGCGAACTCCTCCCACGCCGACCGCGATCCGTGTTCGAAGGCGATGGCCTCGGGCTCGAACACCACGCGAGAGCCCTGGCGGATGACCGCCATCGGAACGGCCATGTCGTCCAGGACGGTGTCCTCGGGCGGCGCCACGAACAGGGAGCGACGCACGGCGTAGAGGGCGCCGTCGACGCCGACCATCGACCCCAGCTCGGACTCGGCACGCTGCAGCCAGCGCTCGTATCTGTAGTACAGATCCTCGGGCTGCGCGAGGGCGGCCCGATCGCCCGTCAGCACGACGTCGCCGCTCACGGCGCCGACCTGCGGGTTGGCGAAATTGCGCACCAGTTGGGTGACGGCGTCGGGACGCAGGAACGTGTTGGCATCGGTCAGGACCACGACCTCCGCGTCGATGGAGGGCATCGTCTCGAGAATGGTCGCAATCTTGCCTCGCCGGCGAGGGTAGGCCCGAAGTTCGACGCCCCGGTCGGAAAACCCGCTGGCGATGGGATTGGTATGGTCCCGCGACCCGTCCGAGGCGACGACCACGCGGAACCGATCGCGCGGGTAGTCCACGGCGATGCTGTTTTCGAGCTTGCCGGCGATGACCTCCTCCTCGTCGTGGGCCGCGATGAGCATGCACACGGACGGGAGATCGCCGGCCGGCCTGGCGACGGCGATGGGCCGGTGTCTGAACAAGCCCAACAGGGCGATCAGCAGCGGGTAGCCGACGAACAGGTAGAGGAGGATCGCGAGGGACGACCAGAAGACCACGCGCACGGCCGAGGGGTGCCCTTCGAGCATCACGCCCAGCCACGCCAGCAGCAGGACCGCGGCGACCAAAGCGCTTCCTGTCCACAGATCCACGCTGCCCGCTGGTGCCCGGCCTCCGGTGGCCTGACGCGGCGTGCTCCAGACGCCGGAGGTCGAACCGAGGGATCCCTTGATCAGGCCAACGATGGACGCGAAGTTCAGGATCCCGAAGTACCAGGCGATCTGGAGGATGCGGCGCGAGGCCGGCAGCGCCATCGCGGCCAGGACCGCGCCGGCCAGGACCGCCCACACCCAGGGCCGGGCCGTCAGCAGCGGCGGCAGCAGCAGGCCGAGGCCGGCGACCGTCGCGCCGAGCAGGAAGACGCCCGAGAACCAGCGCAGCACCTTGTGGGAGAAGACCGAGAGCGCGAAGAACCCGACCTTCCAGGGCTTGAGGACGTCGGCCGCCAGCCAGATCGCGCGCCAGCTTCGGCTGATGATCCTCACGCGGCGCCGGTACTCCTTGCTCGTGTCGCCCGCCGCTTCCTCATAGCAGATGGCCTCGGGTTCGTAGACCCCTCGCCATCCAGCCGCGACGATCTGCAGCGGGTTCAGGAAGTCGTTGATGCCATCCTCTGGCAGCGTCTGCCACAACGGCTTGCGGATGGCGTAGATGGCGCCGTCACCGCCGACGCTCGAGCCGACGGCGGTCTCGAGGCGCTTCAGCTGCATCTCGTAGTTCCAGTACGCGCCCTCGCCCTCGTCGGCAGCGCCATCGGCATCGCCCTCGTAGCGCGCCTCGCCCGTGACGCAGCCGACCGCGGGGTCGGCGAAGTTCCGGACGAGCATCCGGATCGCATCCGGCTGGTACATCGCGTTGGCGTCGGAGAAGACCACGATGTCGCCGGTGAGCAGCGGGACCGTGGCATTCAGGCCGGCCGTCTTGCCGCGACGCGCGTGCTGGCGCCGCAACACGACGCCCCTGTCGGCGTAGCGCTGGACGATCGTGTCGGTGCCGTCGTCGGAGGCGTCCGAAATGACGACGATCTCGATCAGGTCCTTCGGGTAATCGAGGGCCAGCGCGTTGTCGAGCTTCGCCGCGATGACGTCGGCCTCGTTGAAGGCGGAGATCACGAGGCTGACGGGCGGCGTGATGGCGGCCCTGGTCACGGCTCGCGCGCCGCGCACGCGCACGATCGCGCGCAGGAGCAGGGGATAGCCCACCAGCACGTAGCCGATCACGGCCGCACAGCCCGCCAGGACCACCAGCCACACCGTCGTCATGGGCAGCCCCCGTGGGCGCCCGGATTGCGGGTACGCACTACAGGCCTCGCTTCAAGACCACTGTCTGGACCGTCTTGAAGAGCACGAACAGATCGAGGCCCAGCGACAGGTTCTTGATGTAGAAGAGGTCGTACTGCAGCTTCTCCATGGCGTCCTCGACGGAGGCGCCGTAGGTGTAGGACACCTGGGCCCAGCCCGTGACCCCAGGCTTCACGCTGTGCCGCTGCCCGTAGAACGGAATCTGCTCCGTGAGCATGTGGACGAACTCGGGCCGCTCGGGCCGTGGGCCCACGAGGCTCATGTCGCCACGCAGGACGTTCCACAGCTGGGGGAGTTCGTCCAGCCGCGTCTTGCGCAGGAAGGCGCCAACCGGCGTCACACGCGAATCGTTCGCCCTGGCCCACACGGCTCCGGTGCCAGCCTCGGCGTCGTTGCGCATCGATCGGAACTTGTGGACCGTGAAGACGCGTCCGTGCTGTCCGACGCGCTCCTGATGGTAGAGCGCCGGGCCCGGCGACGTCAGTCGGACTGCCAGCGCCACGACGGCCATGATCGGCGCGGCCAGCACGATCCCGATCGTGGCGACGACCACGTCGGCCGCCCGCTTGGCCGCGGTGATCAGGCGCGACTTCCGGAACCCTTCCGAGAAGATCAGCCAGCTGGGACGAAGGTTCTCGATGGCGATCTTGCCCGTGTACTCCTCGTACACGGAGGCCAGGTGATCGAACACCACCCCGTTCAGCTTCATGTCGAGCAGCCGGTCCATGGGCAGCTTGCCGCGAGCATCCGCAAGGCTCACGACGACGCGGCCCACCTGATGCTCGCGCACGATGCCGGGGATGTCGTCGATGTTGCCGATGACGCGCTCCTCACCGTCGAGCGCGCGCGGGCCCTCGGCATCCACGAACCCCACGATGCGCACGCCGAGCTCCTTGTGGCGTGCCTTGAGTTCCTCGGCCAGCGACAGCGCCGCGGGCCCCGTGCCGACGACCAGGAGGCGCTCGGTGGTCCCGACGCGGCCCACCATCCATTCGAAGGCGAACCGCCAGCCCGCGACGAGGGTGACGACGGCCGTCGCGGCGAGCAGGAACACGCCGCGGCCGATCACCAGCCCGGGGAACCAGTAGTACAGCACCGCCAGCACGAGGGACGCCGCACCGAGTGCCTGGAGTACGCGGACGAAGAGTTCGCGCCTGTCGGCGACGACGCGCAGGTCGTAGAGCTCCGCGTAATAGAGACAGATCTGGCACACGGCCACGACGAGCCCCATCTTGACGAGTGGCTCCACCGCGCGCGCGCCCTCGAGCGCGTCGGCGCCGAGGCGCAGCGTCGTCGCGAG
Organism: uncultured Acidobacteriota bacterium; assembly: GCA_963715265.1. Lineage (GTDB taxonomy): Bacteria > Acidobacteriota > Vicinamibacteria > Vicinamibacterales > Vicinamibacteraceae > Luteitalea. The sequence goes on along the minus strand of CAVQRQ010000012.1, from coordinate 175,989 downwards.
CAGCATCGCGCCCATGAGCAGGACGCTCTCGAACAGAATGAGCACGGCACTGCGCCACGTGACGTGCTGGAGGACGTTAGCCATTGCCGATCAGCCTCGCTGGGTCGAGCGCCCGTCCCGGTAGTAGCCGGCGTAGTACTGGTAGTTGTGCCCGTGCTGCGGTACAGCGCGATTGAGCACGATGCCGGCGATGCGTTGCCGACCGATCGCGTCGGTCGCGCGCTTGACGAGGTCGTACGGCGTCGAGGTCGCGCGGACCACCAGCAGGGCGACGTCCACCATCGACGCCAGCAGGTTGGCGTCTGCCATCAGGCCGACTGGTGGGGTGTCGATGATGACGAAGTCGAACGCCTCGCGCGCCTCCTCCAGCAACTGCCGCATCCGATCGGACGTGAGCCCGCCCAGCGGATCGGCATTGGGCCGCCCCGCGGTCAACAGCGTGAGCCTCGGCGCGATCTGCACGAGCGGTGGCACGTCGCCGATGCCGCTCAGGATGTCGCCGAGCCCCGACAGCGAGACGGTATTGAACACCTGGTGCAGCGACGGTCGACGCAGGTCGGCGTCCACCAGCAGCACATGGCGCCCGTACGACGCGCTCAGGACCAGCGCGAGGTTCGTGGCCGTCAGCGTCTTGCCCTCGCCGGCGACAGCGCTTGTGACCATCACGACCCGCACGCCGCGCTCGAGCTGCAGGTGATGGATGAGAGCGCCGAGGCGGCGGTATTCCTCGACGACGGGCGGAGGCAACTCGCCGCCGACGACCTTCTCCCGGAACATGCGCGCCACGGGTAGCACCGCCGCCGTCACATCGGGAGGTGCCGTCTCCTGCACGGGGGCTGCCGCTGGCGACGCGACGACCGCCTCTGTCGCCGGCAGTATCGACGGTGCCGGCCTGGCCGGGGCTGGCGCTGGCGGTTCGGCAGCGGCGGATGCCGCGCCACTGGCTGCGTCGTGGGGGCGCTCATCCACCGACCATGGATTGGCAGGCAGCGTGTCGGCGCCGGAGGCGTCCGGCACACGGGCGGGGTGGACTCTCGACAGGGCCTGATTGATGCGGCTCATGCGCGCTCTCTCGACGTGAACAGGGACAGGGGACGGCGGAGGAGACGCCACAGCCATGAGCCGCTGGCGGCCTCCTCGCGTTCTTCGGGCGGAGCGACGGGCGCCGCGCCGATGGGAATGACCTTCACGCCGCTCAGGATGCCCGGCAGCGGTGAGTGTCCGGTGGCTGTCGTGTGCGCGCGCCCGGGGCCAGGCGCAGCCGCCACGGGAGCCGCGGGCGTGGCCGGGGCGGCGCGTGGGCCTTCCTGGGCCGCCACCGCGACGGGAGACGGGGCCGCGACCGACGTTGGCACCACCGACGCTGGCGCCACCGAAGCGGCCGCCGGCGTGACGATGCGCTCGTCCCGCACGGGCAGGTCGAAGTCCAGACATACGTCCCGGATGATGTCCCGGCCCACAGGCTGCTGGCCGGCCGCAAAGCCGTTGACCAGCGCGTTGTCGGCGATCACGTTGATCAGCCGGGGGATGCCGCCGGACCCGTGGTGGATGGCTTCCACCGCCTCGCGCGTGAAGACGTTCAGGCTGTCCCCACCGGCCAGGTGGATGCGCTTGGCGAGGTACGCCGCCGTTTCACGCAGGTCGAGCGGCGCCAGCGAACACCGGAGCGAGACCCGCTGTTTCAGCTGCCGCAGTGTCGGGTCGTTGAGTCTATCGGCAAGCTCCGGCTGGCCCAGGAGGATCAGCGGCAGCAGCTTGGCCTCCGGCGTCTCGATGTTGGCCAGCAGCCGAATCTCCTCCAGCAGCTCGGTGGGCAGGCTGTGAGCCTCGTCGATCACGAGCGCCGTCAGCCGACCCTCGGCGTGTCGGCGCTTCAGCAGCGCCTCGAACTCGCGGAGCAGGGTGGTCTTGGACTGCCCGGCCTCGTCGCTGAGACCGAACTCCTGCTGCAGAAACTGCAGGAACTCGTTCCGATCCATCGTCGGGTTGCGCAGCGTGGCCACCAGGTGGCCGGCTTCCTGCCACTGCCCCAGCGCCACCGTGAGCAGCGTCGTCTTGCCCGTGCCCGCTTCGCCCGTGAGCACGGTGAGTCCCTTGCGCCCGGCCAGGCCGTACACGAGGTTGCCCAGCGCCTCACGGTATCGCTGCGTGAGGAACAGGTACCGCGGGTTGGGCGTGAGATCGAAGGGCCGCTCGCGCAGGCCAAAGAACTGCTCGTACATGGACTCCTACCGTCCGAATCGCCAGAACAGCACCGCGCCGGCCACGAGCAGGGCCACGATCGCACTGCTCGAGAGGACCCACCGCCGCCGGCGGCGGACCTGGCGTTCCGCCGAAGTCAGCAAGGTCGGCACCACCGCGACGACAGGGAGGGCCAGGGCCTGAATCAACTCCTGATCGGTGCGGAACGTCGTGTCGCGATACTCGAGGATGCCCACGAGCAGGACTGCCAGGCCCAGCGCTCCCACCGTGCCGAGCATGGTCAGGCGCGTGCGGTCGGGGCTGTAGGGCCGCTCCGGGATGCGCGGCGGTTCCGTGATACGGAACTGTTCGCTCACCTGCCGCCTCTCCATGTTCGCGGCGACCTTGGCTTCTTCGCTGCGCGCGAGGAGCGTGTTGTAGCGGTCCTTCAGCGTCTCGTAGTCCCGGACGACGCTGATCATCTCTGCCTCGCGCGACGGTGCGGCGTCCACCCTGGACTGGTAGTTGTTGGCCTGGGCCTGCCGGGCCTGGACCTCGCGCTGCTTGTTGGTCACCTGCTGCGTCAGCAACTGCTCCCGCTGGCGCAGCTCCACGACCCGGCTCCGGCGCGCGTTGGCAGGCGAGTTCGAGCGGCCCTGCGGCGCGACGGCCGTCGGCGACGCGGGCCGCCGCAGCTGGGCGGCCTGCACTCTCTCCTCGAGGTCGGACACGACGCGGCGCTGCCGCACGACGTCCGGATGATCCGGCGTCAGGCGCAGTTCGAGCCCTTCGAGCGTGGCGCGGGCCTTGGCCAGCGACTCATCGTAGGGCGTGACAATCGGGCCCGACTCGACGAGGTCCACGTCGCCGCCGCCCGACGCCGTTCCCGTCAGGTCGGTGAGTTCGCGCTGGACGAGCAGCAACTCCGTCCTGTCGCGCGCGATCGACTCGTTCAGCGCCTGCATCTGGGTCTGGACGCTCTGCAGGGCCGTCACGTTGGCCTGCAACTGCTCGGGAAGCTGCCCGCCGTACTGCCGCTTGTAGGCCTCGAGACGCTTCTCCGTTTCCTCGAGGCGTGTCCGCGCGGCGTCGACTTCGGCGGCCAGGAACTGGTCGTTGCCTTCTGCGATGGACTCCCGCTGCCGCGAGTTCTCGTCGACGAACAGGCTGACGAGCCGTTCGGCGACCTGGAAGGCCGTGCGGGGGCTCAGCGACGAGTAGGAGAGCGTGAAGGTGAGTCCTTCGGTCTTCCGCCCCGTGCTGCGAGGGAGACCGACGTTGATGTCCTTTCGCATCTGCGCGACGACATCCTCCATCGTGCTCTCCGCGCGCTGTGGCCTGTAGAGGTCGAAGTCGGTGATGATGCGCTCCAGCCTGGCGCGGTTCAGCACCTCCTGCTCCAGCATGGGCAGCCGCTCGCGCAACGACATCGTCACCATCGGCCGGACGACGGCCGCGGGGAGTTGCGGTGGCGTGACCTGGATTGCAGCAGTCGCCCTGTAGCGGTTGGGCTGCAACTGCGCGTAGATGCCGCCGGCCACCAGTCCGATGACCGCGGGCACGATGAGGAACACGGCGCGGCGCCGCAGGACGGAAAGGAGCCAGTCGGGAGTGATTTGCTGTGTCGGGAGCACGTCTGCCTCTCAGCGGATGACGGGAAGCCACATGTTCAGCCCAGCGCGAAATCCCTGACGTTCGAGTTCGGAGCGCCGCAAGCACGTCATCGGCCACGCCATCCTTGTACGAGTACATGTAGTAGAAATACTGGGCGAACAGCGCCGCCCGCGTGTGCAGGGCCAGCCGCAGCCGCGCGTCGGCGAGCGTGCGTGTCGAAGTTGCGCTCGCCTGCAGTCCTATCGCTCCCGACATGTACCCGACGTCCACCGACACATCGAGAGCGCGCGTCAGCAGGCCGCCGATGCTCGCGCCGAAGCGGTCGCCTTCGACGGGCTCGGTGAATCCGTCGAGGAACCCCACGTAGTGCACGTAGTCCGAGGGTGCCCTGCCAGGCCGTCGTGAAACGGTGCGTCACGTTCGCCGAGCCGATCACACGCACCCGCAGACGGTCGCCGCCCACGTCATCGGAGACTCGCTCGCGCACCAGCATCGTGGTACCAGGCGTGAAGGAGAAGGTGGTCTGGCCCCGCTGCAGGACGAACGCCTTGTTGAACACGACGCCGAGATTCAGGTCGTGGGCGACCTGCGTTCCGGACGACGTGCTGAAACTCCTGTAGTTGTAACCGAAGTCGGCTCCCAGTTCACGCGTCACGTCGTACGTGTAGTTCACGCCCGCCAGCCAGCGATCGTTGTCGATGTCGCTGTCGGCGCCGCCGAAGTCCGCCACGCCGTAGCGTCCGCGAAACTCGAGACGGGAGCGCGGCGACAATCGACGGCCCAATTGCCCGAACGCGGTGTATCGGAGTCCGTCCCGGTCCGAGGCCAGGGTGAAGTCATCCGGCGGGCCGATGCCGGGTTCGTCGATGCCCGTCCCGTCGAGCTGGAGCACCGCCAGGCTGGGGCCGAGCGTGGATGTCGGCGGGAACACTGCCGGCGAGTAGAACGGGCGATAGGCGACGGCCTGGCGCAGGGTCAGGTTCGATACGCGACCCGATGCTGGCATCGTATCCCATGCTCCCCGAGGCAAAAGTCGGCACCAGCTCGCTGGAGTCGGTCACATAGCGCGCCGCGCCAGCCGCGGACGCGCTGAAAGTCGAGGTCGCGAATCGGCGTGAATAAGCGGCGAGGCCTGCGTGCCCAGAAACGTGCCGGCAACCGCGGTGACTGGCCCACGTTCGGGTTCTGACCCAGTGCCTCGGGCGAAGATGTCGTCGTCGTAGCCGCCGAAAAGTGCAGCATTCAGGATGAGCGACTGCGGGCCCTGGGGCCGTTCTGCGGCCCCGCCGAACAACGCCTGGTACGGGCGTGCGCTGCCCGCGCCGTCCGGGTTGATCATCTGCGCCCGGGCCGGCGTGTACAGTCCGAGACACACCCCTGCGCACAGCGCCACCAGGGCACCCGAGCCGCTGGCGGCAGGCCGGACGCGGGGCCGACGGGTCATGGGACGACGACCGTGTCCCCGGGCTGCAGCAGGATGTTCTGCTCCAGGTTCTTCCCGTTCAGCACATCGCTGTAGTTGAACTTCAGCCGGACCGTCTGACCGTCCTGCGTCCGCATGACGGCGATCTTGCTCTTCTTGGCGAAGTCGGTCGGCCCACCGGCCAGTGCCAGCAACTGCAGCACCGTCGTGGGCGCCGTCAGGCTGTAGGGGCCGGGCTTGGCCACCTGGCCGCTGACGAACACCTTGCGGCTGTTGATCTGCTTGACGATCACCGAGACGGCCGGCTCACGGATGTACTTGGAGGCCGCCGTCGTGATGGATGCGCGCAATTGCTCCGGCGTGAGGCCGGCGGCCTGGACGTCATTGAGCAAGGGCAGCGTGATCTTGCCGTCGGGCCGCACGACCACCTCGGCGCCGTGCGTCGGCAGCTCCCAGAAGACAATGGCCAGGACGTCGTCGGTGCCGATGACGTACGAGGGATCCTTGGCGCCGTCGGCCTCGCGCGGTGTCTGTGCCTGGGACGACGCCGCCTGCGCGAAGGCACAGGCAGAGGGCAGGAGGCCGCCCAGGGCGAGCACCAATCCGAATCGAATGGTCGAGATGGTCGTGGCCTTCATCGGAATTCCTTGAACGGCAGCTGACAGTCGTGCTTGCGCAGGAAGTTCAGGAACCGCTTGTAGTCGTTCTGGTCCATGTTGAACATCCGACACACGATCTTGTAGTTCCCGCGGGCCTCCTCGAGCCCCCGACGGACGAGATCGCGCACGTTTTGCTTGGTGATCTCCCGTTCCATGTAGAGCGGGTAGACCGCAGTCCAGAAGGACTGCTTCTCTTCGACGAGTTTTCTATACAAGTCGTCTGCCACCGTCCGGCGGCGTTCGCGGCGGGGCCGAACGGTCAGCCCCCGCTGAGCCTTGACCTCGAGCGGCAGGTCGTCGATGCGGATGAGTTCATGCCGCCCCGTGACCACGAGGCGCTCGATGACGTTCTCGAGTTCCCGCACGTTTCCGGGCCAGGAATATTCGACGAGTGCCTGGAACGCCTCTGGCTCGAAACCACGGACGAGGTTGCCTCCACCGAGGGCCGTATACCGCCGGAGGAAGTGCTCGATCATCAGGGGGATGTCCTCACGGCGTTCGCGCAGCGGCGGCACCATGAAGTGAATGACGTTGAGACGGTAGAACAGGTCCTCCCGGAAGTGCTCCTTCTGGATCAGCTCCTGGAGGTTCCGGTTGGTGGCCGCGATGATGCGGACGTTGGTCAGCTTGCCGCGGTGGTCGGCCCCCACCTTCTGGAGTTCGCCCGTCTCGAGGAAGCGAAGGAGCAGCCCCTGCATGCGCAGGGTCATCTCGCCCACCTCGTCGAGGAACATGGTGCCCGTGTCGGCGGACTCCAGCTTGCCGGGCTTGTCGCGATAGGCACCGGTGAAGCTGCCCTTGACGTGTCCGAAGAGCTCGGACTCCAGGAGGGTCTCGGGCAGACCGGCGCAGTTCATCGCGATGAAGGGCCGGTCCACGCGCTGGCTGTGGAAGTGGATGGCCCGCGCCACGAGTTCCTTGCCCACGCCGCTTTCGCCGGTGATCAGCACCTTGGCGTCAGACCGGGCAATGCGCTGGATCTCGAGCTTCAGCTCCACCATCTGGGTGCTGACGCCGATGAGCTGTGCCGTCTCTGGGTTCTTCATGCCTGTCTGTGCTCGCGTCGCGCGGCGCTAGGTGCCCGCTGTCTCTCGGGGAATCGGCTGATCCCGGGATTTTCGTCAATCTGCGGGGGAGGTCGACAACGGGCCGATCTCTGAAGTCAACGAAAATCCGCCGAAATACGTACAGGCGGGCTACCAAAGGCTACCACGCGGCCGACTTTGAAGGCCTATTCGACTTATGCTCATGTATGAAATTAACTACCATCGGATAGTCTGGCGTTCGCGCTAGACTGTCGAAAACCGCCCGAAACGAATCGTCCTCAGGCCCGCGGCAGTCCTAGCCACCTGGAGAGACGCGTCCGGCCGCCCCACTGGAAGGTGTCGGCGCCGGCGCGTCGGACTTTCACCCCTAACCAGCCATGTTGACCGTCGCAAACGTGACAAAAAGGTATGCCGGACAGGAACGGGACGCCGTCGCCGACGTGTCCTTTGTCGCCGCTCCGGGTGAGTTCGTGGCGCTCGTGGGGCCGTCAGGATGTGGCAAGTCCACGCTCCTGCACCTGTGCGGCGCGATGGATCGCCCCGACAGCGGGCGGATCCTCCTGGGCGACCAGGACCTGGCTCGGCTGACAGACGACGCACTGACGCGCATGCGACGCCAGCGCATCGGGTTCGTGTTCCAGTTCTTCAACCTCCTGCCCACCCTGACCCTGGCTGAGAACATCGCCCTCCCGCTGCTCCTCGCGGGCACGGCTCCCGCCAGTGCCGCGTCGTCGGCCCGGGCGCTCGGAGACCGGGTGGGCCTGTCGTCCAGGCTCGACGCGTACCCGGCCCAGGTGTCGGGAGGAGAGATGCAGCGGGCGGCCATCGCCCGCGCCGTCATTCACAAGCCGACGGTGCTGATTGCCGACGAACCGACGGGTAACCTGGACTCAGGCAATGGCGCCCGCGTCCTGGCACTGCTCGAGGAACTCAACGCGTCGCTGTCGCTGACCATCCTCCTGGCGACCCACGCGCCCGACATCGCGGCGGCCGCCCACAGGACGCTTCACATGCGAGACGGCGTGTTCGAGCCCCAGCCCGTCATCCCCGCGTGATGGGCCGCCTGTTCCAGCAGCTCATCCTGAGGCACCTGCGGGCCGAGGCGCTGCGCACCGCCATCACGGTCGCCGGCGTCGCCCTGGGCATCGCGGTGGTCCTGGCCATCCGCCTGACCAACGCCAGCGCGGTCCGCGGCTTCCAGTCCGCGCTGGACCTCACCTCAGGACGTGCGGGCCTGGAAATCGTCGGCTCCGGGTTCGGCATCGACGAGCAGGTCCTCCGGGAACTCGACTGGCTCCGGACCTTCGGAGTCAGCAGCCCGGTCATCGACGGTGACGTCCTGGCGGTCGTGGGTGCGCTTCCGAACGCGGAACGCCGGGCGCCGAACGCAGAAGGGATACCCGCGAATCGAGGCGACTCACGGGGCGGTTCGAGTCCCGACTCCCGGGCCCCGGCTCCCATCGACGGGACGCGCACGGAATTGTTGCGCGTCCTGGGCGTCGACATCCTGCGCGATTTTCCGGTTCGCGACTATCAAGTAGGCGACGCCGGGCAGGCCGCGGCGCCTCCCACGACCGCCATCGACATCCTGGCCCTGCTCACCGATCCGGCGGCCGCCGTCCTCACCCGCGCGTTTGCCGACCGTCACGGCCTGCGGGTGGGGGATCCCCTGCGGGTCGTCATCGGCGACAGGCTCCGGGAGTTGCGCGTCAGCGCGCTGCTCGAGGCGGAAGGGCCAGCCCGGCTTCTCGACGGGAACTTCCTGTTGATGGACCTCGCCGCGGCCCAGTGGGCCTTCGATCGGCTGGGCCGGCTCGACCGCATCGACCTGATGCTCCACGAGGGAGCGGGCCTCGGCGAGGCGGAGCGGGCCATCGCCGCTCGATTGCCGGCAGGTCTGACAGTGCAGCGTCCGGCCCGCCGCGGCGAGCAGGTGGAGCAGATGCTTGCCGCGTTTCACCTCAATCTGACGGCGCTATCGGCCATCGCCTTGCTCGTCGGCCTGTTCCTCGTCTACAACGCCGTGGCGGTCTCCGTGCTGGCCAGGCGACAGGAAATCGGGACGTTGCGCGCGCTCGGGGTCACCAGCCGACAGGTGCAGGCGCTGTTCCTCGGGGAAGCGATGGTCTTCGGCCTGCTCGGAGTGGCCGCGGGCATCCCGATCGCCAGGCTCCTGGCCGACGTCATGGTGTCCCTGACGTCGCGTACCGTGAACACGCTCTACGTTGCCGCCCCTGCCGCGCCCCCGGCCCTGGCGTGGGGCGATCTGGTCCTTGCGGTCCTCGTCGGCGTGCCGCTGTCCCTGCTGGCGGCCTGGCTCCCGGCCCGCGAGGCCGCGGCCGTGCCGCCGACAGCGGCGCTCCGGGGCGCCGATCGCGCCCAGGTCGGGACCTCGCGTCCCGCGGGGTCGTGGGTGGCGAGTCTGGCGCTGCTCGCGCTCGCCGGACTGGCCAGCCTGATGCCTCCCGTCAGCGGACTGCCTGTGGCGGGGTACGTGGCCAGCACCGCGCTCGTATTCGGCGCCGCGTTGTCGATGCCGACCGTGCTCCGGGCAGCCACCGGGTATGGCCGTCTCTTCTGGTATCGGCTGTTCAGTGTCGGCGGCTGGCTGGCACATGCGGCGCTCGGTGGCGCCATCACCCGCGTGTCGGTCAGCGTCGCGGCCCTCGCCGTCAGCCTCGCGATGACCGTCGCGATCACCGTCATGGTCGGCAGCTTCAGGCAGACGGTCATCGACTGGGTGGGGCAGAGCCTCAAGGCCAATCTGTTCGTGGGCCCGGCCAGTCGGCGGAGCGGCGCACGTGCGCCAACCATCTCCGGCGCGGTCGAGGACGTCGTGCGCGGCCATCCCGAAGTGGAGGCTGTCGATGCCTTTCGGACGGTCACCGTACCGTACGCGAACAGCCTGATCTCTCTGGGCTCTGGCGATTTCGCCTTGCAGGAGCGCTTCGGTGGCCTTCGCTTCAAGTCCGTCGTGCCAGCCCGGGAGGCCGCAGCCGTGGGCGCGGGTGTGCTGACGAAGGCCCGCGCGGCTGGGGACGCCGTCGTCGTCTCGGAGCCCTTCGCCACGCGATACGGCGTGCGGGCGGGCGACCGCGTCACGCTGGACACGCCGGGCGGCCCCGTGCCGTTCGACGTCTTCGGCATCTACTACGACTACTCGAGCGATCGGGGCGTGGTGATGATGGACAACGCCACGCTGGCCCGTCACTTCGGCGAGCAGCGGCCAACGGGCCTGACCGTGTACCTGCGCGACGGGACGCGGGCGGCCCAGGTCCGTGCGCAACTGCTCGCCAGCGTCGACGGCCGGGCCGGCATCTTCATCTACACGAATCGTGCCCTGCGTGAAGAAGTGCTGCGCATCTTCGACGGCACGTTCGCCATCACCTACGCGCTGCAGGCCATCGCGATGCTCGTCGCGCTGCTCGGCATCGTCGGCACCCTCATGACGCTGGTCATCGAGCGCCAGCGCGAACTGGGGATCCTGCGTGCCCTCGGGGCGAGCCGCGGGCAGGTGCGCGCGATGATCGTGGCCGAGGCGGCAATGCTCGGCGCGATCAGCCAGGTCGCCGGGGTCGGACTCGGGCTGCTGCTGGCCCTGATCCTCATCTACGTGGTCAACGTCCAGAGCTTCGGCTGGACCATCCACCTGACCGTTCCCTGGGCGACGATCCTCCGGATGTCTGCCCTCGTCGTCGTGACGACCCTGCTGGCCGGCCTGTATCCGGCACAGCGAGCGATGCGCGCCCAGAACGCGCCCCTGGAGGACGAATGACGCGCGCCGTGTGTGTGCTGCTCGTCGTCGCGCTCAGTCATCCCGGGGCGGCCGTCTACCTCGACGACAGGCATCCTCCGACAGCGGCCGGCTGGGACAGCCGGCCCTACCAGCCCGAGGGGACTTCCCGGACGGCCGTTCACCCGGACGATGGGCGTACTCCGACGGCGGCCGGCTGGGACAGCCGGCCCTACCAGCCCGAGGGGACTTCCCGGACGGCCGTTCACCCGGACGATGGGCGTGCTCCGACGGCGGCCGGCTGGGACAGCCGGCCCTACCAGCCCGAGGGGACTTCCCGGACGGCCGTCCGCCCGGACGATGGGCGTGCTCCGACGGCGGCCGGCTGGGACAGCCTGCCCTACCAGCCCGAGGGGACTTCCCGGACGGCCGTCCGCCCGGACGATGGGCGTGCCCCGACGGCGGCCGGCTCGGACAGCCGGTCCGACGCGACTCATGGTGAGCCGATTCAATCCACGCAGGCGGCCGGGGACCCGTGGAAGCGCGCGACGCCGACGCGCGCCGTGAGCGTGCCCGAGGATCACGTCGCGCACCCGGAGTACCGCATCGAGTGGTGGTACTACACGGGCAACGTGACGGCCTCCGATGGCGGGACCTTCGGTTACCAGGTCACCTTCTTCCGCGTCGGTGTGGATCCGGAGCCGAGGAATCCGTCGGCCTTCGCCGTGCGCGACCTCTACATGGCGCACGTGGCCGTGACCGACGTTGGAGGGCGACAGCACCATTTCGCCGATCGCCTCAACCGGGCGGGGGTCCACTGGGCCGGCGCCCGCACCGATCGCTACGAGGTCTGGAACGAGGGCTGGCGCGTCTCGCTCGACGACGCGGGCCGACACCGGATCGTCGTCGATGCGGGCACCTTTGCCCTCGACCTGACGCTCGAGCCTGGCAAGCCGGCCGTGCTGCAGGGGGACCGTGGGTACAGCCGCAAGGGCAGGGACCCGGGCAACGCGTCTCACTACTACTCGCTGACACGCATGCCCACCACGGGCAAGGTGAGGCTGGACGGCCGCGACAGGCGCGTGACCGGTTCCAGCTGGATGGACCACGAGTACGGGACGAGCGCACTCGACGCCGGGACGCGAGGCTGGGACTGGTTCGCCCTGCAACTCGACGACGGCAGGGACCTGATGCTCTACCAGCTGCGTCTCGACGATGGCAGTCCCGGTCCGTTCTCGAGCGGAACGCTCGTCGAGCAGGACGGGCGATCCACACGCCTCGCCGCGAGTGATTTCGTCGTGACGCCTGGCCGCCGCTGGCAGTCGGCGGCCAGCGGCGCGACGTACCCGGTCGAGTGGAACGTGCAGGTGCCCAGTGCCGGGCTGGCCCTGACCGTGTCGGCTGTCGTGGACGCGCAGGAACTGCGCACGCGCCGCTCGACCAACGTGACGTACTGGGAGGGCGCGGTCCGTGTCGCGGGCCGGGCGGGCCGGGCGGGTGATGAGCGTGCCGTGGCGGGTGTGGGGTATCTGGAGATGACCGGCTACAGCGGCGCGAAGATGAGCGACGTGATGCGGTGACGCCGGCAGGCGCACGCGTCGGCATCCGCGGGTATCGTTAATGGGCCGGACCATGCGATCGCGTCCCAGACAGCCACTCGACCCCGACCTGCTGCTGCGGGCCTACGCGCTCGGATGGTTCCCCATGGGCACCGGTCGTCGCGGCCGCATCGAGTGGTTCTCTCCGGACCCCCGCGGCATTCTGCCGCTCGACGGTTTCCACATGCCCTCGCGGCTTGCGCGGGTCGTGCGGCAGTCGCGGTTCGAGGTGCGCATCGACACGGCCTTCGAGGTGGTGATGCGCGCCTGCGCGTCGCGCGAGGAGACGTGGATCACCGACGACATCGTCGGCAGCTACGTGGCTCTGCATCGGCTCGGTTTCGGCCACTCGGTCGAAACCTGGCAGGACGGCACGCTCGTGGGTGGCCTGTATGGCGTGGCCATCGGAGGCGCCTTCTTCGGCGAGTCCATGTTCCACACGGCCACCGACGCGTCCAAGGTGGCGCTGGCGGCCCTCGTGGAGCGATTGCGGGCGCGCGGGTTCGCGTTGCTCGACACGCAGTGGGTGACTCCTCACCTGGCGCAGTTTGGCGGCGTGGAGATTCGCCGGGCTGCCTACCTCGATCGCCTGGCCGCCGCGCTGGTGTTGCCGTGCCGGTTCGACGAGCCGTGATTCCCTGAACAATCCACCCCTGCCAAATAGGCCCATGGCGGTACAATCGCGGTGCTGCTGCCATGTCCCGTGACCCGGAGGCGCTGTACGAACATCTGTCCCGCGCGGTGGCCGACGGGGATCCCATCGACTGGGACGCGCTTGCTGTCGACACCCAGACCCGCGCGACGCTGCGGGAACTGAAGGTGCTGGCCGAGGTCGCGCGGCTGCACCGCGAGACGCTGCCAGACCCCGCGACCGGTGGCGCGGCATTGCCGTCGCCCGCGCAGTTCGGCGACGCCTGGGGGCATCTCACGCTGCGCGGCGAGATTGGCCGCGGCGCGCGCGGATACGTCTTCCGCGCCTGGGATCCTCAGCTCGATCGCGAGGTGGCGTTGAAGCTGAGCGTCGACCGCGAGCCGGATCGCGGCGCGAAGGACGTCATCGCCGAGGCGCGCCACCTGGCGCGCGTCAAGCATCCACACATCGCGACCATTTACGGTGCCGAGCGGCGCGACGGGTTGGTCGGCCTCTGGATGGAACTCATCGAGGGCGAGACGCTCGAGGCCATGCTCCAGCGCGTCGGTCGATTCAACGCCCGCGAAGTCGCGCTCATCGGCATCGACGTGTGTTCGGCCCTGTCTGCCGTGCACGGCGCCGGGTTGCTGCATCGCGACGTGAAGGCCCAGAACGTGATGCGCGACCGGAACGGCCGCCTGGTGCTGATGGATTTCGGCACGGGCCGCGTCACGGATGCCGGCGAGGACTTCGTTCACGACGAGGTCGGCACGCCCATGTACATGGCGCCCGAACTCTTCGACGGCCACAAGGCGAGTGTCCAGAGCGACATCTACAGCGTCGGCGTGCTGCTCTTCAGGCTGGTGACCGGGTCGCTCCCTGTCGACGCGCATTCCCCCGAGTCCCTCAAGGCCGCCCTCCAGGCGCGGTCCCGCAAGACCCTGGCCGATGCGCGCAGCGATCTGCCGCTGCAGTTCATCCGCGTCGTGGAACGCGCCATGGCGCACGACCCGGCCGAGCGCTATCCGAGCGCGGGAGCGCTGGAAATGGCCCTGTCGGGTCTGCTCGTTCCCATGGAGACACAGGCCCCGCCGCCGACCAGACGTGCGCGGCGGCTCGTTCTTGGCGGTGCCGTCGTCGGCGTGCTGCTCACCGGCCTGGCCCTTGGCGCGTGGTGGGTGTGGAGTGCCCGCCCGAGTCCGCCCCAGGAGGCGCACTTCACGGTGATGCCTGTGGGACTGCGCGACGAGGTGCAGACCGTGGCGGTGTCGCCCGACGGACTGCGCCTGGCGTTCACCTCGGCGGGGCGCCTGCACGTGCGCCGGATGGACGACGTTGCAGCCGTCGAAGTGGAGCAGTCCCAGGGGGCGCGCGACCCCTTCTGGTCGCCGGACAGCCGGTGGATCGGGTTCTTCAAGGGGTCGTCGGTGTGGAGGGTCGAGGCCACGGGCGGTGAGCCCGTCGCCGTTGCCGCGGCACGCCGCCCCTCGTCCGGTTCGTGGGGCACGGACGGCACGATGCTTTACTCGATCGAGCACGGGACATCACTGGTCGCCGTGTCGCCTGGCGGGACACCACGAGTGGTGCGCGAGCAGCGCGAGGGACAGCGGGTGCACCTGGCCTGGCCTGAATGGGTCGGCGCGGAGCACTTCGTCTACTCGGCGATCAGCGGGCACACGGGTCGCCGCGTGCTGTACCTGGCACGGAGGGCTGATGGTCCCGATGCGCCCGACATCGAACTCGGCGAGATCTCGTCCAACGTGCGGGTCGCTGGCGGACGCCTCCTGTTCGCGAGTGGCGGGCAGCTCAAGGCCCAGCGGCTCGACGTGCAGGCCGGGAGGTTGACCGGCGAGCCCGTCACCGTGGCGGATGGCGTCGCCGTCGACCCCTATGGCTCGGGCGATGCGGAGTTTTCCGTGGCCCTGAGCCCCTCGTCCACGGGGGGGGCGGGCAACCTGCTCGGCACGATCGCGTACGTGAGGGCGGCGCCGAGTCCGCGTGAACTTCAGGTCGTCGATGCGAGTGGTCGCGTCCTCCAGCGGTTCGACTCCCTGGACTCCCGGGACTTCCGCGTGTCGCCCGACGGACGCCTCGTCGCAATGGAAGAGGTCGACCCGGAAGCTGGCACGCGTGACGTCTGGGTGCACGACTTCGCGCGCCAGTCGCGCGCCCGGCTCACGCAGCACCGTGGCGAGGACCTCGCTCCCCTGTGGTCGCCCGACAGCCGGACGGTGTATTTCGTGTCGTCACGCACGGGTCGGCCGGCGCTGTTCGCTGTCGCGGCGCAAGGCGGGCAGCGCGAAGCCATGCTCTTCGAGTTCGACGGGCGTGTCGTGCCCTTCGACATCACCCCGGACGGCCGATCCGTGGTCTACCAGCAGCTCGACCAGCAGAGCGGATGGGATGTCTGGATCCGCGCGCTCGACGGCACCTCGGCCACGCCGCTGATTCAGTCACTGTCCAACGATCAGGAGCCGGCGATCTCGCCGGACGGCCGTCTGCTCGCGTACTCGACGCCGGAGTCGGGTGGTCAGCAGGTCTGGGTCATGCCGCTGCCAGTCGATGGACGTCGATGGCGGGTGTCGTCGGACTACGGCCGCGAACCTGCGTGGAGCGCGGATGGACGGGTGCTCTTCTATCACGGCCTGAACCGGGCGGTGATGCGGGTGTCCGTCGATACGCGCGGAACGGTTCCCGCCATCGGGCCGCCGCGCGGGCTGTTCCCGATTCCGTTTCGCGGGTACGACATGCGCTTCCACTTCGCGCCCCTGCCGGGCGGCACCCGTTTCGTCGTCAATGCCCCGCAGGACACCCACGCGCCCGTGTCGGCCACGGTCATGCTCAATGCCCGGTTGCCGTGAAGGCAGGCGATAGAATCGAGATATGCAGACACGTCGACTTGGGCGGACCGATCTCGCCATCACGCCGATCGGCTTCGGCGCGTGGGCCATCGGCGGCGAATGGCGGTTCGGCTGGGGCCCGCAGGACGACAGCGACTCGGTTGCTGCGATCAGGCAGGCGGTGAGCCGGGGCATGAACTGGATCGACACCGCGCCGGCCTACGGCCTCGGACACTCCGAGGACGTCGTGGCGCGCGCGCTGGCCGACATCCCGTCATCCGAGCGTCCCTACGTCTTCACCAAGTGCAGTCTCGTCTGGGGCGAGGATCGCGTCGTGTCGCACGACGTATCCGGCCCGTCCATCAGGCGTGAGGTCGAGCACAGTCTGCGTCGCCTCAAGGTCGATGCCATCGACCTCTACCAGATCCACTGGCCACGCTGGGCGGCCCAGTCCGGACCCTCGCCGGGAAGCGTCGCGGAGGCCTGGGCCACGCTGGCCGATCTGAAGGCACAGGGCAAAGTGCGCCACATCGGGGTATCGAACTTCACGCGTGAGGATCTGCAGACGGCCGAGGCGATCGCGCCGATTGCCTCGCTGCAGCCGCCGTATTCGATGCTCCGCCGCGCCATCGAGACGGAGATCCTGCCGTTCTGCGACGCGCACGACATCGGCGTGCTCGCGTACAGCCCGATGCAGTCGGGACTGCTGACCGGCGCGATGACGCGCGCACGGATCGAGGCACTGCCGTCGGGTGACTGGCGACGCAACAACAAGGAGTTCCAGGAGCCGCAGTTGACGGCCAACCTGGCGCTCGTGGACGTGCTCCGCGACATCGGCGCGCGGCACGGCCTGTCTGCCGGCGAAGTCGCCATCGCCTGGACGCTGCGTCGCCCCGTCGTCACCGCCGCCATCGTCGGCGGGCGATCGGCGGCGCAGGTGGATGGGGTGATCGGCGCCGCGGACTTCCGTCTCTCGGCCGGCGAACTGGACGAGATCGAGGCCGCGCTGCCGCGCGTCTGAGAGATGGTCGAGGAACGCCTTTCAATCGTCGACATCTTCAAGATTGGCGTCGGGCCGTCGAGTTCGCACACTCTCGGACCGTGGCGTGCCGCGCAGCAGTGCCTCGCACGCTGGGACGTGAGCCCGGGCCTGGACGGGCTCCGGGCGATCGACGCGCACCTGTACGGATCGCTGGCCAAGACCGGTCATGGTCACGGAACCGACGTCGCCATCGTTGCGGGGCTGCTCGGTGCCGACCCCGAGACCTGCGACATGGTGGACGTCCACGCCGATGTACAGCGCGCCTTGTCCGGAGAAGCCATCGGGTTGCCCGGGGGGCAGCGCGCGGAGTTGCACGTGCACTTTCACGACCAGGAGACGCTCCCCGCGCATCCCAACGGCCTGCGGTTCGAGGGGCGTTGGGCCGACGGGTGCGGCGAGACCCTGACGTGCTACTCCGTCGGCGGAGGCTTCGTGGCGTGGGAAGACGGAGAGGGCCCCGCGCGGCCTGCCGTGACCCTGCCGTTTCCCGTCGACACCGCCGCCGATCTCCTGCGGTGGTGTGCGCAGTCGGGCCTGTCCGTGTCCGACATCGTGCTTGCCAACGAGGCCGCCTGGCGTCCCGAGGCGGAGACGCGCGAGTTCATCGCGCGCGCGTGGCAGGTCATGCGTGAATGCCTGTACCGAGGGTGCCACACGCCCGGCCGTCTGCCAGGGGGCTTGAACGTGCGGCGGCGGGCCGCCGACATCGATGCCCGTCTCCTCGGCGACATCGGACGGTCGTTCGGTTCCGCTGGTATGCGGTCTGCACCGGGGGGCCCTGGGGCGGCCGCTGTCGCGCTTCGGCCGACGCCAGCCGACATCGACGCGTGGTTCGCGACGATTGCGAGGCGGGGGCATGACTTCGCCTGGACGCTCGATTGGGTCACCGCCTTCGCGCTCGCGGTCAACGAGGAGAACGCCTGCTTCGGTCGCGTGGTGACGGCGCCGACCAATGGCGCGGCGGGTGTCGTGCCCGCCGTGCTTGCCTACGATGTCGTCCTGGGTGCGACACCGTCGACGCCCGACCGCATCGCCAGGTTCCTGCTCGCGGCATCGGAGGTCGGTTGCCTGTTCAAGAAGGGCGCCACGATCTCCGCCGCGATGGGAGGGTGCCAGGCCGAGATTGGCGTCTCGTCGGCCATGGCGGCGGCGGGCCTCACGGAGGTGCAGGGCGGGTCGCCGAGCCAGGTGCTGATGGCGGCCGAGATTGCGATGGAGCACCACCTCGGTCTGACCTGCGACCCGGTGGCGGGACTCGTGCAGATCCCGTGCATCGAGCGCAACACCATGGGCGCGATCAAGGCGATCACGGCGTCACAACTCGCGCTGAGCAGCGACCCGGCCGATGCCAAGGTCTCGCTCGACGCGGTGATTCACACGATGTGGACGACGGCGCAGGACATGAGCGCCAAATACAAGGAGACCGCCGACGGCGGCCTGGCGCTGCACATCCCGCTCAGTCTCAGTGAGTGCTGACCCGTCGGGCCGAAACGAAGAGGGCGCCTCCGAGAGGCGCCTTCTCGTCGGTCGTGCAGGGCATTCCGAGGTGCCCGCGCGGCGAGGATGTGTCGACGGCTACCAGCGCGGCTCGCGCCTGTTGCTGCCGCCGTAGCCGCCGCGGCCGCTCCCTCCGCCCCCGCCTGGCTTGCGACCTCCGCCGCCGGGCCGACCGCCCCCGCCCCCGCCGCCGAAGCCCCCGCCCCCGCCACCGAAGTCACCCGGTCCGCGCTCCGGACGCGGGCGCGCCTCGTTGACGGCGATCGCGCGCCCACCGAGCTGCGTCCCGTCGAACTGCTGGATGGCCTTCTGCGCGTCATCGTCGTTGGCCATCGAGACGAACGCGAATCCTCGCGGGCGGCCCGTCATGCGATCGCGCATCACGGTGACGGTCTCCACGGCGCCCGCCTGCGAGAACAGCTCCTCGAGCTCCGGTTCGCTGATCTGGTACGGGATGTTGCCCACGAACAGGCTCTTCGCCACTGCCGATCCTCCTTGCCTGACGTGCCGACCTGCCTGCGGGAGCAGGCCACTCGGAGGATGCCGGGGACGTGCGGATCCCCGCTCACAGGCACGCGAGCCGAATCGAGTCAGGCGGGCTCGACACTCGTGGCGTTGAGTCTGGCTGTCCTTCCGGTCGATGACGGTACCACCGAGCCGCGTCCCCTGCAACGGGAGGCGCGCCCGACTCGTCTGCCTCCTTGCGCCAGGGCTGGCTGCTGCGTACAGTGCGCGTCATGGTCGCGCTGCTCATTGCTCTTCTCGTTCAGGCCGCTGGGAGCCCTTCGGCTCAGGCCCCGCCCGTCCAGGCCCAGGCCACCGCCGACAGGCGCAACGTGGAGGTGCCAGACACCGACACGCACGTGGCGCTGGCCGACTTCACCTCCAGGGAGGCGTGGGAGCGGCATCGCGCGCGCGTCAGGCAGCAGGTCCTCTCGGCCGCCGGTCTCGACCCGTTGCCGGAGCGCACACCGCTCAATGCGCAGCGGTTCGGCAAGCTCGAGCGCGACGGCTACACGATCGAGAAGGTCCTGCTCGAGACCTGGCCCGGGTTCTTCCTGGGCGGCAATCTCTACGTGCCGACGACGCCGGGCAGGCACCCCGCTGTCGTCTCCCCCCACGGTCACTGGAACTACGGCCGCCTCGAGCACCAGCCGCTCGCGTCGGTGCCGCTCCGCGCGGCCAACCTCGCGCGGCGTGGCCATGTGGTCTTCATCTACGACATGGTCGGCTACAACGACACCATGCAGGTGCCGCATTCCTTCAACGGGCGCCGGGAGACGCTCTGGGCCTTCGGCCCGCTCGGCCTGCAGCTCTGGGACTCCATCCGCGTGGTCGACTACCTGGCGACGCTGCCCGAAGTCGACCCGAGCCGCATCGGCGCGACCGGCGCCTCGGGCGGCGGCACGCAGACGTTCCTGCTCGCGGCCGTCGACGACCGCATCGCGTACGCGGCGCCGGTGAACATGGTGTCGGCCCACATGCAGGGCGGCTCGTACTGCGAGAACGCCCCCGGCCTGCGCCTGGGCATCAGCAACCTCGACATCGCCGCGGCCTTCGCTCCGAAGCCCATGCTGCTCGTGTCGGCCACCGGTGACTGGACGAAGAACGTACCGAAGGAGGAGTACCCGGCGATCCGGCGCATCTACGATCTCTACGGATCCGCCGATCGACTGTCGCAGGTGCAGGTGGACGCGCCGCACAACTACAACCAGACGACGCGCGAGGCGGTCTACCGCTTCCTCGATCAGCAGGCTTTCGGCCGCGCCGACGATGGGAAGGAGCGGTCGGCGCCCATCGAGAAGCTGGGCGACATGCTTGCGCTCATGGGCCGGACCCTCCCGGGCAACGCGCTCGACTACGACGCGCTCTTCGCCGACTGGAGGCGCGCGACGGCGGCTCAGGCCGAGGCCACGCAGGACCTCGCGGTGCTGAGGGCGCGGCTCCGCAGGACCCTCGGCGTGGTGGACGACGTCACGGCGACGCGCGACGCGGCGGGCATCATCACGCGCGGCGCGGGCGAGCGGGTGTCGAGTCTCTGGACGCCCGGACGCGGCCGGCCGCTTGTCGTCGTGCACCCGGAGGGCAGCCCTGCGGGCAATGCGCTGCCCGAAGTGGCCGCGGCGAGGAAGGCGAAGCGGCCGGTGCTCGTGCTGCAGGTGTTCCAGACAGGCAGTTCGGTGGCGCCCCGCAAGCGGACGCACAACCACTGGCTCACCTTCAACGTGAGCGACGACCAGGCGCGCGTGCACGACATCATGGCCGGGCTCGCGAGCCTTCCAGCCGGTGCGGGAGCGGACGTCGTGGCGACTGGTGACGCTCGCTACTGGGCCGCCGTCGCCGTGGCCGCCATGGGTGGGGGACATCGAATCGCCTTCGACGCGGCGAGCCTCGCGGCCAACGACACCGCAGTCGAGCGCGCGTGCTTCCTGCCAGGCTTCCAGCGAGTGGGTGGGCTGCGCACCGTCGTTCGTCTGCTCGCGTCGGGATCGTGAGGCGCCATACCCGGCTGATGGCCTGCGTGCTCGCACTGCTCGCGAGTACGACGCCGCTCATTCACGCGCAGGCCGCGGCGGCACCGACGTCCGCGGTGCACGATATTCAGGCGTGGCTGCTGCTGCTCGCCCAGATACGCGCCGGTGACGACTGGCTGGTGACCGCCGAAGTCCAGCCACGGTGGAACGACGACGTGAGCCAGCGTGACCAGCTGATCCTGCGTGGCGCGGTGGGACGGCGGCTCAGCCCGCGCGCGACGCTCTGGGGTGGCTACGCCGTGATCCCTCGCTGGAGTGGCAGCCCCCGCCAGGTCGAGCAGCGCACCTGGGAGCAACTGAGCGCGACGTTCCCGGCGGTGGGGAAGTGGACGCCCTCGATCCGCCTCAGAGCCGAGCAGCGGTTTCTCGACCAGTGGGGGGACGCATCGCATCGCCTGCGCTTCCTCGGCCGGATGGTGAGGCCCCTGGGCACGACCCCCTGGTCGCTGGCGCTGTGGGACGAGTACCTCGTGACGCTCGACGACACCCCTCGAGGGCCGGCGAGCGGGTTCGATCAGAACCGGCTCTACCTGACGTTCCTGCGCAAGGTCACGTCCGATCTGTCGCTCGAGGCCGGGTACCTCTGGCAGTTGCAGCCATCGACGCCCACGCGCGGCACGCGTCACGGGCACACGATCTTCACCTGGATCACGTACGCGCCATGACGCCGGGCTGAAAGGCCCGCGGTGCCGTGCATAATTGATGACGCCAACCGCCCGTGTCGCCCGCCCGCTTCCCGAGTCGTCCAATGCATCTGTGCCGCCCTGACGGCGCTCGATGGCGCGTCTTCACATGCGTGGTGTGGCTCCTCGCGAGTGCGGCACACACGTCCCCGGCACGCGCCCAGGAGCTTCCGTCCATCGCGGACGATGAAGACGCCCAGGAGCGTCCCTCCATCGTGGACGACGAGGACGCCCAGCTCTGGATGCAGTTCAACAGCCAGATCCCCGTGACGCGCACGTGGACGCTCGTACTGGAAGGGCAGCCGCGCTGGAACCAGAACGTCACCCACTTCGATCAGGTGGTCCTGCGGGGCGGCATCGGCGCGCGCCTGACGTCGGCAGTCCAGGTGGGCGCCGCGTACGCCTTCATCCCGCGCCGAACCATCATCGGCACCGTGTACGAGCACCAGACCTACGAGCAGGTGCAGATCCTGCTGCCGCGACTCGCCGGGTGGCAGCCGCAGTTGCGGTTTCGGGAGGACCAGCGCTACCTCGCCGAGTGGGGCGACACCGCGCACAGGGCCCGGGAACAGCTTCGGATCAGCCGGCCGCTGCCGGCACGCGCCGACTGGAGGTTGATCCTCTACGAGGAGGCGTTCTTCAACCTCAATCACACGGTGCGCGGCCCGGCTCGTGGCGTGGACCAGTTCCGGCTGTATTCCGGTCTGCAGCGGCCGCTGTCGGGAAGCCTGTGGGTCGAAGTGGGTTACATGTTCCAGGACGTGCGCACCCTCGGGGATCGGCCGCATCGCCAGTCCCACAACGCGATGGTGCAGTTCCAGTTTCGTCCGCGCGGCCAGGAGGCCGGCGGGCCTGGGTTCATGCCAGTGCCCATGCCTGCGCCGGCCGCCGGCGCGGGCCCGGGGTCGTGACCAAGACACTCGACAGGTTGCCTTAAGGCAGCCCGGCTGACGGTGGGGCGGATGCTCACGCCGTCATTGACGCCAGATCACAGGGCGCACCGGGTGGTTCGGAGTTTGCTGAGAGTCAGAGTGCCGTGCACCTCCCCTCGCCACCCTCCGCCTCGGTCGTCCCGTTTCCACAAGGCCGCGAGCCGGCCGGTTCCTTCGGTGCCCGTCGTGAGGGCGCGGCCCTCGCCGGCGGGGGCCGCGACCTGGAGCGCGTGCTGCTGGATGCCTGGCGGGACGCGCACTGGACCCTCAGACTCGCCCTGCAGGACGCAGCTCGTCGGGTCGACGACCCGGCTCTCGAGTCGCTCTACGATGAGGCGCGCCGGTGCGACAACCTGCTGAGCGAGTTGTATCGGCAGCGGGCCGACGTCCTGGCGCGGCAGGTGCGCGATCTCGTCGCCTCGCAGGGGCACCAGCCAGCCGCTGCCTCGTCGGTGCCGCTCACGCCGCCAGCAGGCCCGTCCAGTCGCGACCTCGAGACCGCGCTGCTCGCCTCGTTTCGCGCGCTCTCGGCGGAGGATCAGCACCTGCTCGCCGGGATCGCGCGACGCCTCGCGCAATCGGCGTCCGCCGGCAGGGCCGACAGGTAGGCGGCTCACCCGAGCCGGCAGACGGCTGCGCCGGACCTTGCCCAATCCTGCACGGCCCGAACGTCATTGCGCGCATCTCCTGGAGATTCCGGCAACCATCGCGCCCGCCGCGGTCGTACCATCAACGCGGGGCCGCGATGGCCGCGACGTGCGCTCGAACCTCTGTTCCACGAGCGCTCGAAGTTCGTGCACATGAGCGGGACCTGGAAGAAGGACCGGGAACTCGAGATCATCAAGACCGGAAGCATCTGGTACAAGCAGACCGATGTCCACGACGTCGCGGCAGAAGTGGTCGAGAATACCGCCGTCGTCTGGAGCCGCATCACGTTGACCGCAGTCGTGCGGGGCGCTGATGCGAAGAACGAGTTCACGGTCACCGAGGTCTTCCAGCGGCAGGGCAGTGACTGGAAGCTGCTGGCGCTGACGTTCAGCAGCGTGCGCGATACCCACCAGATTCAGAAATAGGCCCCACCGAGGCGTGACGCGCCGCCTGGGCCACGCCCGACACGCTGGTGTCGCAGGACCACGTAGTGCAGTGGCTGCGCACCTGGGGCACCCGCGAGCCCTCCACTAAGCGACCCGGGGCTTGACCAACTCCGCAACGCCAGGCCAGGTCGTCTGGCGTGCTACGCGCAACTCGTAGTCCGACTGCAGGTCCAGCCAGAGCTCCGGAGACACGCCGAAGTACTTGCCGAGCCGGAGCGCCGTGTCGGCCGTGATCGCCCGCGTGCCGTTGATGATGCCGCTGATGCGATTGGGTGGCACCGCCAGGTCGCGGGCCAGCGCATTGATGCTGATGCCCAGCGGCCGCATGAACTCTTCCATCAGGATCTCGCCTGGCGGAATCGGTTCAAGCATCTTGGTCGTCTTCATGGCTTGCCTCTCAGTGGTAATCCACGATCTCGACATCGTGTGCATCGCCGTCCTTCCACGTGAAGCACACGCGCCACTGGTCGTTGATCCGGATGCTGTCCTGCCCCTTGCGGTCTCCCTTGAGCGCCTCGAGATGGTTCCCCGGCGGCACCTTCAGGTCGTCCAGGGTGCGGGCGCGGTGCAGGTACAGCAGCTTTCGACGCGCAGGCCGCTCAATCGCCCTGAAGCGCCTCACCGGAACGTCATCGAAGAGCAGGGCCACATCCTTGTCCCGGAAGGAGCGGATCACTCGAGGAGTCTATGACGCATGACGTAACACGTCAAGTTCCGCCCGGTCGCACAGTCTGCGCCAACAAGCTGGAGTCCCCAATCACGTGCGCCTCAGATCCTCGGCTACGGGACGGAGCCGGGCTGGGCTCCGGCAAGGGCTCGGCCGTACCGATCACGAACGAGCACGGTGGATCCACGGACCTTCACGCGCACTCGCACCCGTACCGAACTGCCGGTGACATCGCGATCGGAATCGAATGACAGCAGGTAGTCGTGCTGCATGTCGGCCCACATCCGGGCGACCGCGGGCCGCAGGTCGTTGCTGCCGTCCGAGAAGGCGCCTCCCGTGTCTCGGGCCAGCACGGACAAGCCCGCGCGGGGTTCCTCCATCAGTTGTCCGGTCGCGGTGGTGTGCAGGCGCAGCCCGGCCGCGTCGAACGTGTCGAACGCCACGTTGGCTTCGCTGGCTCGGGCGATCAGCGCTTCGAACCGGCTCCGTCGGTCATCGCCGAACTGTCCTCGCGCGCCGCTCGTCAGGTCCAGGCCCTCGGAGAACAGCGCCACCGACTTTCTACCGGGGAAGCCCGCGAGCGCGTCGACGACGGCCGCCAGTTCGTCGAAGGTGTTGATCCCGGCCCGTGGCGATCGTGTACCTGCACACTTGGCCGACGCGCTGCTTGACGTTGTGCGCCGTCTCGATGTGCCCACGGCTTTCGATGTCCCGGAGGACGTCGAGCAGGTCGGGGGGCTCGATGCTGGCGATCGGACGACGGCCGATCCAGGGCGAGGGGAGGGAGAGGTGGTAGGTGGCCTTTTCCGTCGTGGACGTGGCCCACTTGGTCGCCTGCTATGCGAGCCACTCCGACGCGACAGCATCGAACGTCAGGTCGACCGACGAGCGACGTCTGCCCGCCTGGCGCACCTCCGAGGGGTCGTGTCCGTCGGCGACCATCTGGCGCGCCTCGGCCCGGCGTTCCCGCGCAGCCGAGAGCGACACCTCAGGGTACGTGCCCAGGCTGATGCCCTTCCGCACCCCCTCGGAAGCGGTAGTCGAAACGCCAGTACCGACCACCTTGGGGGCGAATGGCGAGGTACATGCCGTCGCCGTCGTACAGCCGCAGCGTCTTGACCGTCGCTTTGGTGCGACGAATCTGGGCATCGGTGACGGCCATGACAGTCAAAGCCGCCGAAATGCCGGCATCGGACCTTGGTAGCGTCCCGTCAAGTGGTGGAAATTGATCGGCGTCGTTCGTGAGTCTGCGAGGTGCTACGCGATCGTCTCCATGATCGCCTGCGCGGTGCTCGACAAGGCCGGTGCGGCCGGCTGCGACATCGACTCGGCGCTGAAGTAGCGCCGCTCCGCCACGGCCCACTCGTCGTCCTGCTCGAGCAGGATGGCCCCGACCAGCTGAGCAGCGCCGCGGTTCGGGAAGATCCCGACGACGTTCGAGCGGCGCTTGATCTCCTTGTTCAGCCGCTCCAGCGGGTTCGTGCTGTGCAGCTGGCGGCGGTGCTCGATCGGGAAGGCCCGGTAGGCCAGGATGTCCTCGGCGGCCTCCTCGAGCAGCGCGGCGGCCTGGGGGAAGCGCGTCGCGCAGCCCGTCGGCCACCTTGTGCAGCTGCGCCATGGCCGTGGCCGCGATCCGGCTGCGCGAAGATCGTCCGCACGATCGCCGCCACCGGCTCGCGCGCGCCGAGTGCGGGATCGTGGCCAGCAGGTTCCGCATGAAGTGCACCCGGCACCGCTGCCAGTTCGCCCCCAAGCACCTCGCGATCGCCTTCTTGAGCCCCTCGTGCGCGTCCGAGATCACCAGCCTGCACCGCCCTTGCAGGCCCGCGCTTGACCAGGCTGCGCAGAAACGCCGTCCAGAAGGCGCCGTCCTCCGACGGCCCGGCATCCACGCCCAGAGATCTGGCGCTCGCCCTCGCAGCGTCACCCCGACCGCCACCACCGTCGCCATGGCCTGCACGCGGCCGTCCTGGCGCACCTTGTGGTACGTCGCGTCGATCCACAGGTACGGGTGCTCGCCCTCGATCGGTCGGGTCCGAAACGCCTCCACCTCGGTGTCCAGCTCGGCGCAGATCCGCGACACCTCGCGACTTCGACATCCCGTCCATCCCCAGCGCCTTGACAGGATCTCGTCCACCTTCCGGGTCGACACCCCGTGGACGTAGGCCTCCTGCACCACCGGCCAGCAGCGCCCGCTCCGCCCGACGGCGGGGCTCGCAGAAGCGACGGGAAGTAGCTCCCGGTCCGGACCTTCGGGATCGCCAGCTCGATCGTCCCCACCCGCGTGTCCCAGCTCCGCAGCCGGTAGCCGTTGCGGTACGAGCTCCGCTCCCCGCTCCGCTCGTACCGCTCAGCCCCGATCAGGCCCGACACCTCGCTCTCCATCAGCGCCTGCGACAGCACCCGGATGCCCTCCCGGAGCATGTCCCCGTCCTGCTCCTCCAAGCAGCTTGCCCACAAACGCGGAAAGGTCCATCTTTGCCTTGGCCATCGTCTCTTCCTCCTGTGTGTTTCCTTCTCGCCAGCAAGACACTCACGGGAAGATGCACGATGGCCACTTCGACTTGTCTACCCCGCGGGCCTCACTGAATTTCCACCACGTCCGGGGACTCTAACCCACCACCCAGGCGAGATAGGCCAGCGGCGACCCGCTATAGGGAACCGCCACCCGGTGAACCGCGTTCGACCCGGCGCGCTCGAACGGCACCACACGACGTGCTGGGCTGAAGCTCACCGGGCGCTGGTAGCGCTGTTCGAGGGCGACCTGCAGTCGAAGGAGGCGTGTCGGCGAGAGGGGACGGGCGGGCCTCGGCGCGGGCGTGGACGCCTCGGCTTCCACGGCGCGGCGTGGCGGCCGGGCCACGGCAGCGAGTTGGGCGCGGAGTCGGGCGTGCTGCGCGCGCCACGATTCCTCTCGCTCGATCAGATCCGGCGGGCCGTCACGCGGGCACAGGCCGCGCCGGTGCCGGCCCGCCAGGCGCATGCGGAAGACGCGGCATTGACGAGCCTGGCGCTGGACCCGGGCACCACGCGTTCGGCGCTCGTCGTGCTCGAGGACGGCCGCGTGCTCGGCGCGTGGCTCGAAGCAAACGACGCCATCCGCCCGCACCTGCGCACCGAGCGCTGCAGTGGCCGGCCGCCGTGCTCGTCGTCGAGCAGATCCCAGTCGTTCGGCGCGTCGGATCGTCAGGCGCTAATCGGCGGCGAGAATCTTCATGTCGCGCGGCGTGCCATACAGCAGCGCCACGCCAATCTTGCCAGGGGTAGGATACTTTCCAAGAATCAACTCCATGTCGTCGTCACTCTTCAACTTGACCAGCCCGACGTTCGGATCGAACATCCACGCTTTTTCTTTCCCCTTCAGCTGAAGACCCATCATGACCGCGTGGCCAACGTGCTGCCATCGGAACGCGATATACAGACTCACGGCTTCTGGCATCACGTCGACACTTCCCAGTTCAAGCGCTTCCTCGAAGGTATCGTGATACTTGCCAACCTTTACATTGAGATTGTCGCCCCTGGCGAGCATCCCCACCCACCCTACCCCGGACAGCTTGACATCCCCCTGGCCGGCTCGCTGCATCGAGGCGAACATCGGCATCTTGCGGCGAAGGATGTCCGGCGTGGTTTCGAGGCCGGCAAGTATTCGCTTGCAGACGTAGTACGACATCACCATGCAGACACCCGACCTGACATCGTGTGACATGGTCTCGAGCTCGACTGCCTGGTTGAACGACCACTTGATAGGCATTCTCTGACTCCATTCAACCGCAACCTGCGAGTGTGACTCGCGATGGTTCGGTGAGGTTGGTGGTGCAGTGAGCCAACACAGAACTCAAAACGAGTACGGCGAAAGTCGCCTTGTCCTTCACTGACTCAGTAGAGAAGAGGCGCGCTGATCCTATGGACGCTTACGCCTAAATGCAACGCCTCTCTCGGTGTCGCCGCCGCGCAGAGACGATAGGAGCGCGAGAGCCGTGACGCAGGACACGACCGAGGCCAGCCCTGCGCCGGCCCCGGTGCCGCTCTGGACGCTGCACCGGCACGGCCGGACGGCGACGTGCGAGGCGCAGGCCCACCCGCTCGGCCTCGAGCTGGTGGTGACGGTTGTTGGCGCTCACAACGAAGTGCGGGAATCTGAACGGAACTCGGTGACCCGCCTGGCGGGTCACCGAGGCGAGCGGGTCAGGCGGAGGCGCGGCGGGTCTTCTGGGCGCGTTCCGCTTCACGCAGGCGATAGCTGTCGCCGGTGATCTTGACGATGGCGGCGTGGTGCGTGAGGCGGTCGATGAGGCCGACTGCACAGGCGGCGTTGGGAAGAGCGTGTGCCAGTCGCGGAAGGCGAGATTGGTCGTCAGCACGATCGACTTCTGCTCGTAGCGCTTCGTGACGATCTGGAAGAGGAGGTCGGCCGCGTGGGCGTCGTAGGCGAGGTAGCCGATCTCGTCGATGGCCAACACGTGGGGCCGCGTGTAGTGCCGCAGGCGACGCTCGAGGCCCCGCGCGGTCTCCTGCGCATTGAGATCGAGCAGCAGATCGGCGGCCGTGATGAAGAGGGCCGAGTGGCCGTGCAGGATCGCCTGATGGACGACGTTCTTGGCGATCAGCGTCTTGCCGAGGCCCTGGGCGCCGACCAGCACGAGATTCTCGGCGGCGGGCACGAAGTCGAGGCGCAGCACACGCTCGACCAGCGCGCGATCGATCGTCTTGGGCCAGTCCCACTCGAAGTCCGCGATCGGCTTGAAGCGCCCGAGGCGGGCCCGTTTGAAGCGGCGCTCGAGACTGCGATGCGTGCGGTCCTCGAGCTCGGCGGCCGCGAGCGCCTCCAGCAGCGCCAGCGGGGTCCAGCGATCCTTGGCGGCGCGGGCGAGCAGGTCATTGAGATCGGCGGCGGCGCGCACGAGGCCGAGGCGGCGCAGGTGACTACTCAGGGTCGCGGGGGCGGTCGGGGCTGAGGGCATCGTAGGACTCCAGGGCATGCGCCGGGACCTCGAGGTCCTGGACGCCAGGGTGATTGGGCAGCACGAGCGGGACGACGGGTTTGAGCCCGCGCTTGCGGCGCTGCTGCTCGAGCAGGTAGGCGATGGTCGCGGCGCTCGGCGCCTCGCGGGTCGCCGCCTCGTCGACCGCGGCGGCCAGCGCGGTGGCGCCGTAGTCGTCCAGCAGATCGAGGAGGCGTCGGACCTGCCCGACCCCGGCGTCGCCGTGCGTGGCCCACTGGGTGAAGAGCGCGTCGAGCGCCGTGCACCGCCTGGCGCAAGCGCCCGCGTGCCGTGATCGGCCGCGCGGCGGCCTTGGCCTCGACCAACGCGGCCAGATGGGCCGCCTCCTCGATCACGGTGCCGGTGTCGTAGCTGCGCACATGGCGCGCTACCTCCGTGCTGCCGTCGAGGATCCGCACCGTCGTCGCATCGGCGCGGAGCGTGACGGGGCGCTGCACGAGCGTGTGCGGCAGCGAGTACTGATTGCGGTCGAAGGTGAGATACGGCTGCTTGCCCGAGCGCGACGGGCGGATCAGCGTGGTCTCGAACGAGTGTGCGGGCACGGGCAGCAACACCCGCTGCTCCTCGGCGAAGACCGCGGCGACGGTCTGGTCGCGTTGCTCCGGATGGCGCCGCTGGTGCGCCACCGTGTCGCGCCAGTGCGCGAACTGCGTGTGGAGATCGTCGAGGTCGCGAAACGGGCGCGCGGCGAAGAAGGCGTGGCGCAGGTACTGGATCTGCCGCTCGACCTTCCCCTTTTCGTGGGCGCGCGCCGGCGCGCAGGGCTGGGGCGCGAAGTGATAGTGCCCGGCGACTCGAGGAGGCGCGGATGAAAGTGAATCGCGCTGCCCTGGCGATCGAGCACCGCGCTGTTGAGATTGTCGTAGACCAGGATCCCGGCACAGCCGCCCATGGTGTGGATGGCCTCGACGTGCCCGCGGAGAAAGCTCTCGAGGGTCTGGTCGAGCGTAAACACCGCGTGGATCGCGCGCGAGTACCCGAGCACGAGCACGAAGCCGGACAGCGGGCGCTCGCCACGCCCGATGCGGATGCGCCCGAAGCTGAGTCGACCTGGGCGGTTTCGCCCGGTAAGGTCGGCAGCCGCAGGTACGCCGCCTGTGCCGATGCCGGCCGGTGCCGCACGGCGCGCCGCAGCTGCACCGCGGACCCGGGATAGCCGCGCAGGCGCAGCATCTCGTGCAGGTGCGTCGCCCGCAGCCGCGGATACTGCGCGAGCGTGTCGTCGCGCACGAACGGCAGGAACGGATCGAGCGTCGTCGCGCGGCACCGGCCGCGGCGGGTGAGCGCCGTGTCGCGATGGGTCGCCGCCGTGACGGTGGCGTGGTGGACACCGAGCTGGGTGGCGATGGTGCCCACCGTCCAGTGCTCAGCGTAGAAGAGGCGCCGCATCTCGGCGCGCTGCTCGGGCGGGACCATGGCGCGTCTCCGGGGACACGCGACGGCCGGACCAGTGCGGTGGAAGGAGCCACGCGCTTTCGCGGCTGCAGACCATACATCGCGACGCCCCCATCCGGGGTGCGGTCGGCCCGACCGTCGACGTGTCGGCGGGGAGTGTCGCGTCGAGGCGGGGCGCCGGGGAACCCTGATCCATCACGCGGCGCCGGCAGCGATACGCGCGCTGACGGTCGCGGTGATCGAGGCGGCCCTCGGGACTCTGCTGATGGCGGCGCCGCGCGGCCTGCACGGAGCCGCGGCGCGCCCGCTGCCGGCAGTCGACCGAACAGTAGGCGTGGCCGCGATCGCAGGCGCGGCAGATCGCGAAGGGCGCCGCGCAGGCGCGGCAGGAGCGAAGTCGAGGCGCGTCCACCGGGTCGCCGCACTGCGCGTCCCCGGCCGACGCTCACGCGCAGCCGCCCGTGCCAGAATGTCGAGGGATTGCCCCGGCTCGTCGCTGCGCCGCGTCAGTCCCCGAGGACCCGGAGCGCCAACTCTGGGTCCTCACCTTGCGCAGCTCTCGCGCCTACCCTACCCCAGCGCGGCCCAGGGCACAGCCACCACCCCACCCCGACCCACCCACGCCGCAGGGCCGACAGCCGTCCAGATCTACGCGGTCTTACGTGAGCGCCAACAGTGACGGTGGCCGGCGACGTGCGGCGCACGCAGGTGGCCCGCACGCCGACCGACGGCGAGACGCTGGCGGCCGAGTGGCGGCAGGCGTTCGAGGCGAAGGGCTGGCAGCCATGACGGCGGCCCGGCTGACCGGCGACGAGCTCGCGGTGCTGCGCCGCGAACTCGCCGTGATTGACGAGACGGCCGCCGCCCTGGCCGAGGCCGGGGCCGACCCGACCCGGGTGCGCCGGCTGCAGGAAGCGAGCGCCGGCATTCGCTACCTGCTCGAGCGGGCGCAGGAACGGCTGCAGGTGCTGCACTGAGAGAGACGACGACGATGCCCACGCGTACCCATGACGGCCTGACGAAACGATGCCGCTGTGGGCCCGCGAAGTGGACCCGGTGCGCCCACCCGTGGACCGTGCGGTTCTACGCGCAGGGCCGCCAGTGGTCCATCGGCCTGCACGCCTATGCGAAGTGGCCGCTCGACCACCCTATGCCCAAGACCGAGGCGCTCCGGTTGCGGGACGAGTTGCGCCGTGCGGCCCGGCAGGGCACCCTCGACCCGTCGCACGGGCAGCCGGTGGCCGATGCGACGGGTGCCCCCGTCGTCCCGGACCACCCACGCGGGGGCGTGACCGTCGGCACGCTAATCGAGGCGTACCGCGCGCAGTTCGTGCAGACCCCGAATCGACGCCCGCACGCGGTGGTGTCCATGGCGGGACACCTGAACATCGCCACCCGGCTCGACGTGCCGGACGCCGCCGGTCGGATGGTGCCGTTCCCCAGCCTACCGATCACGGCCGTGACTCCGGCGACCATCGAGGCCCTCCGCCACGCCCGTCGGCAGCAGTTGGCCGCGGCCGACGCCGCTTACGCCGAAGTGGTGCGCCTCGAGCAGGCCGGCTTGGACGTGCCGACGGATCTGCGGCAGCGGTCCCGGCTCCGCACACGGGGGCGGGGTGGGGAAGTGGGCATCAATCGGATGCTGGCCCGCCTGCGCCACCTGTTCTCGTGGGCCATCGCGCGGTACCCGGAGATGGAGCAGCACCCGTTCCGCAAGGCCGGCGTGCCCGTGGTGCGGCTCGAAAAGGAGACGCACCGCTCGCGACGCCTGCAGGCCGGCGAAGAGGCCGCGCTGCTCGCGCATGCCCAGCCGCACCTACACGCGCTCATCGTGGCCGCCCTGAGCACCGGGGCCCGCGTCGGCGAACTCCTGAGTCTGCAGTGGTGGCAGGTCGAGCGGGACGGCGAGGACCGGCCCGTGCGGCTGCGCCTGACGGCCGACAAGACCAAGACCAGCCGCACGCGCATCCTGCCGGTGCCGTGGCCGCTGGCCGCCATCCTCGATATGCGGCAGACCGCCCCGGATGGCCAGCGGCACCCAGGTGACGCCTACGTGTTCGGCAACGCGGTCGGGGAGCAGGTGCTACGCGTCCAGACCGCCTGGGAGAACTGCACGGCCGCGGCTGGGATTGCCGGGCTGCACTTCCATGACCTGCGGCGGGAGTTCGGCTCACGCCTGCTCGACGCCGGGGTGCCGCTCACCACGATTCAGGTCTACCTCGGGCATACCAGCGTCACGACGACGGCGAAATACCTCGAAGCGGACCAGTTGCTGGTGGCGACAGCGGTGGAGGCCATCGAGCGGGCATTCGGGCAGGACCGCGACCGTTTCCGGGCATCTTCCGGGCAGTCGGCAAATCCGGCCCCGAGCGCCACGAATGGCACCGCCGTAAAGCATTGATTCTGTGGGGTTTAGATGGTGCCGAGGGCCAGAATCGAACTGGCGACACTACGATTTTCAGTCGTATGCTCTACCAACTGAGCTACCTCGGCACGAAGTAGCAGGGCGGGAACAACCCGCGAAGAATAGCACGCCTCGACGGCGCGCGCCAACGCCGGGGGACGGTCGAGGACGCCCCTCGCCAAAGCCGCCTCGACCACCGCAGGCGGCAGGCAGCGGCGCCCCCTGGCTTCGAGGCGCCCGCCGCCAGCTACTGCGAACTCGGCTCGAATCAGCCCGCGACGGGCTCGGGCGTGATCGAGGCGAGCCCGAGTTCCTTGCGCAGCCGCTCGTCGATGGCCTGGTAGACCGCGGGGTTGTCCTTCAGGAACTGCTTCACGTTCTCGCGGCCCTGCCCGAGGCGCTCGCCGCTATACGAGAACCACGTGCCGCTCTTGTCGACGATCTTGCGTTCCACGGCCAGGTCGAGCAGGTCGCCTTCCTTCGAGATCCCCTCGCCGTACATGATGTCGAACTCCGCCTCCCGGAAGGGCGGCGCGACCTTGTTCTTCACGATCTTGACGCGCGTGCGTCCACCGGTGACCTGGTCGCCGTCCTTGATCGCGCCGATGCGACGGATGTCGATGCGCACCGAGGAATAGAACTTCAGGGCGCGGCCGCCTGTCGTCGTCTCGGGGTTGCCGAACATGACGCCGATCTTCTCGCGCAGCTGGTTGATGAAGATGAGGCACGTGCGGCTCTTGGCCACCACGCCTGTCAGCTTGCGCAGCGCCTGCGACATGAGTCGGGCCTGCAGGCCCATCTGCGGGTCGCCCATCTCGCCTTCGATCTCGGCCCGCGGCACCAGCGCCGCCACCGAGTCGACGACGACGACGTCGACGCTGCCCGAGCGCACGAGCACCTCGACGATTTCCAGCGCCTGCTCGCCGTTGTCGGGCTGCGACACGAGCAGATCCTCGAGGTTCACGCCGAGCTTCTGCGCGTAGCTCGCGTCGAGCGCGTGCTCGGCGTCGACGAAGGCGGCCATGCCGCCCAGCTTCTGCGCCTGCGCAATCACCTGCAGCGCCAGTGTCGTCTTGCCGGATGACTCCGGACCGAACACTTCGATCACGCGGCCCCGGGGCACGCCACCCACGCCGAGGGCATGGTCGAGGCTGATCGAACCCGTCGAGATGCTCGGGATCGCCACCGCGTCCTTCTGGCCCAGCCGCATGATTGAGCCCTTGCCGAACTGCTTCTCGATCTGGCCCACGGCCATCTCGATGGCACGCACGCGTTCCTTCAGGTCGTCAACGGGCATCACTGCACTCCTTGTGCTCGAAAATGGGGCTCATCGTGTGCGCCTCGCCATGTGGAGGCGTCTCGCTGACGGCCTTTGGCATTCTAGGGATGTGCCAGGTTGAGTGTCAAGCGAAAGTGGTATGTAGATGTCTATTTAAAGTGCACTGATTCAGTATCTTGCAGCTGTTTCACACTTTCGCCATGCGATCCGGGCCGCGCAGAATCTCCTTACCTCGGGTTGCCCGGCCTGGCAGGGATTGCTACTGTCGCCTGATGCCCAGCCCCGTGGGGCACGCGCTGGCCGGCCTGGCCGTCGGCGTGTTCGCCGCCGGCCCCCGACTCCTCGTACGCAGTCTCGACCCGCCGGCCGCCAGGCGTCCACTGGACACGGCGCTGCTGGCGATGTTGCCGTTCGCCGCCCTGGGGACGCTGCCCGACGTGGACCTGCTGTTCGGCGTCCACTCCATGTACACGCACTCGATCGGCGCCGTGCTGGCGGTGCTCGTCGTCGCTCGCGTGGTCACGGGCGGCTGGCGCTGGGCGGTGGCGGCCGCGCTGGCATACGCGACCCACATCCTGCTGGACTGGCTGGGCCACGACACCACGCCGCCCATCGGGATCATGGCCCTGTGGCCCGTGTCGTCCGACTACTACCAGTCCGATTTGCACCTCTTCCTGCCGATCTCGCGCAGATACTGGGTCCAGGGCTTTCTCGCGCACAACCTGACCGCCGTGGCCCGCGAGATTCTCTGCATCGGACCACTCGCGTGGCTGGCCTATTGGCGCCTCACGCGTGTCGCGAACAAGCGGATGTAGCGACCTCGGCCGTCGTCGGTCGGCCGTCGGCCTTCGTCAAGAGCCCGCGTCTCGCGAGAACGAGTCTGGCAGGGGAGATTTGACACCGGCGCGTCCCGCACGGAGTCCCTTCCAACCTGCGGCGGCGATCACTGACCGTCGACAACGGTCGGCCGCTACAGCCTGACGGTCGACGTCTACAGCTGGTGGCCCGACGGCCCAGGGCCGACGGTCGGTGATGCGAAGTCGTCACGCGTAGTGATAGAAACCGCGCCCGGTCTTGCGCCCGAGGTGCCCGGCGGCAACCATGCGGCGCAGCAGTGGACAGGCACGGTATTTCGGGTCGCCCAGTCCCTGGTGCATGACGTCGAGGATGGCGACGCAGACGTCGAGACCGATGAAGTCGGCCAACGTCAGCGGGCCCATGGGATGGTTCATGCCGAGTTTCATCACCGAGTCGATGGCCTCGGCGGTGCCCACGCCTTCCATCAATGCGAACACGGCCTCGTTGATCATCGGCATCAGGATGCGGTTGGCGATGAACCCCGGGTAGTCGCTGGCCGGTACGCCCGTCTTGCCAAGCCGCGCGCAGAGGTCCTCGGCCACGGCCATCGACGCGTCCGACGTCGACTGCCCGCGGATCAACTCCACGAGCTGCATCAGTGGCACCGGGTTCATGAAGTGCATCCCCAGCACCTGCTGGGGCCGGCCGGTGGCTGCGGCGATGTCGGTGATCGAGATGGACGACGTGTTGGTGGACAGCACGACCTCCGGCCGCACGAGCGCGTCCAGCTTGCCGAACAGATCGCGCTTGGCGTCGCGCTGCTCGACGATGGCCTCCACGACGTAGTCCACGTCGGCGAGGGCATCGATCGAGCCGAAGTACCCGAGGCGCGCCAGGGTGGCGTCGCGGTCCTCGGTTGTCAGCGTGCCCTTCTCGACGAACTTGCCGAGGCTCCGGCCGATCGACGCCTTCGCGCGCTCGAGGGCTGCAGGCGAGACGTCCACGAGGCGGACGTCGAACCCGTGCCGCGCGAACGTCTGGGCGATGCCGTTGCCCATGGTTCCCGAGCCGATCACACCGATTGTCTGAATCATCGTCGTTGTTGACGGCCGGCTGGGACAGCCGGCCCTACCCCTGGAAACTGTCGATGGCCGCTGGGACAGCCGGCCCTACCTCTCGATCGCCAGCGCCACCCCGTTGCCGCCGCCGAGGCAGAGCGCCGCCACGCCGCGCCGCAGTCCGCGCCGCTCGAGGGCGTGCAGCAGCGTCACGAGCACGCGTGCGCCGCTGGCGCCAATGGGGTGGCCCAGTGCCACAGCGCCCCCATGGACGTTGACGCGCGATTCCGGGATGCCGAGTTCTCCCGTGACGGCCACGGCCTGGACGGCGAAGGCCTCGTTGATCTCGAACAGATCCACCTCGTCCAGCGTCCAGCCCGCCCTGGTCATCAGCGTTCGGATGGCCGGGACGGGCGTCATCATCACCCAGCGGGGCTCGAGTCCGCTCGTGGCCTGCGCGACGATCCGCGCCCGGACTCGCAGGCCGCGGGCCGCTGCCACCTCGTCGGCCACCACCACCAGCGCGGCGGCGCCGTCGTTGACGCCGGGCGCGTTACCGGCGGTGACGGTGCCCTGGGGATCGAAGGCGGGCGACAGGCGCGCGAGCGCCTCGACCGATGTGTCCGCCCGCACCGACTCGTCGCGGTCGAAGATCACGGCGTCGCCCTTGCGCTGGGGAATCGCCACCGGCAGGAGTTCCTGGGCGAACGCACCCTCGGCGTGGGCCCGCGCGGCCTTCAGGTGGCTGCCGACGGCATACGCGTCCTGCGCCTCGCGCGAGACGCCGTACTTCTGGGCCACGACCTCTCCTGTCATGCCCATGTGCCAGTGCTCGACCGCACACCACAGGCCGTCCTGGATCATGCTGTCCACGACCTGTCCGTGCCCCATGCGGAAGCCCTCCCGCGCGCGCGGCAGCAGGTAGGGGGCCTGGCTCATCGACTCCATGCCTCCGGCGACCACCACGTCCCTGTCGCCCGTCGCGATCCCCTGCGCGGCCAGCATCACGGCGCGCAGGCCCGATCCGCACACCATGTTCACGTTGAGGGCGGGGACGGCGGCCGGCAGGCCTGCCGCGAGTGCGGCCTGACGGGCCGGATGCTGCCCCTGGCCCGCCGACACGACGTTGCCGAGGATGCACTCGTCCACGTCGGCAGGGGCGAGGCCCGCACGTTCCACGGCGGCGCGGACGACGAGCGCCCCGAGGGCATGGGCGGGGAAGTCCTTGAGCGCGCCGAGAAACCTGCCTGTCGGCGTTCGGACGGCTGAGACGATCACGGGTGCGCGCATGCGGTACCTGCAGGCTGCCGTTGGGCCGGCCCGCTCAGATGACGACGAACGTACGTCCAGCCGGGCCGAGCACCTCACGCAGGCGGGCCTCGATCACGCGCCGGTGCAGGTCGAGTTGTCCGGCGACGCGCGTGTCCGCGGCGCGGACGTACACAACGCCCTGGCCGTCGCGCACGGGGGTGCTCAGGCGCGCCAGCGCGCCGCCGACAGCCATGTGCCAGGCGGCTTCCACCTTGCCGCGGCTGTGGGGCTGCGAGGCGATCGAGCTTCGTGATACCACCTGGGAGGATCCTGTCGACCGGGACCACGGTCTCAGCATACACAGATGTGCCTGATGCCGCGCGGGGCGGCCCGGTTGCCTACACTGTCGCACCATGAAGCTGATCCTGGCGTCTGCCTCGCCTCGTCGTGCGGAA
This sequence comes from uncultured Acidobacteriota bacterium, assembly GCA_963715265.1. Lineage (GTDB taxonomy): Bacteria > Acidobacteriota > Vicinamibacteria > Vicinamibacterales > Vicinamibacteraceae > Luteitalea. The sequence goes on along the minus strand of CAVQRQ010000012.1, from coordinate 138,172 downwards.
CTCCTCAGCCTGGCCGGGTACACCTTCGAGATACGCGCAGCCGACGTCGACGAGACGCCCCTGCCGGGCGAGGATGCACTGGCGCTGGTGCTCCGGTTGGCGCGGCTCAAGGCCCGGACGGTGGAGTTGCTGGACGATGAGGTCGTCCTGGCCGCCGACACCACCGTGGTCTGTGACGGGGAGATCCTGAACAAGCCCGCCGGAGAGGCCGGGGCCGCGGACATGCTCCGGCGGCTGTCGGGGCGCGCGCACGAGGTCTTCACGGGCGTGACAATCAGGTCCTCCGGCGGAGAGCAGACCTTCGCCGAGCGCACGGTGGTCTGGTTCGCCGAGTTGTCGGAGTCCGACATCGCCTGGTACGTTGCCTCGGGGGAGCCGTTGGGCAAGGCGGGAGCCTATGGCATCCAGGGCCGGGCCTCCCGGTTCGTCACGCGCGTCGAGGGGTCCTACACCAACGTGGTCGGCCTGCCGTCAGCCCAGGTGGCGAAACATCTGGCGGAATTCCGGCAACCGGCGTCATAATCCGAGTGAGGGGCCGCATGCATCTCTCACGCTCCTCCCCAACACCATGAGCAGACCAAAGACGGCCAAGATCGCGATTCTCGACCCTCGTGCTCGGGCTGGCGTTCAGCGCCATGCTGTACTCGAGCCTGAGCGAGGAGACGGAGTACTACAAGCACGTCGACGAGGTGATGACGCAGCCAGCCGAGTGGTACGGCAAGCGGCTGCAGCTGCACGGGCACGTCGTCGGATCGATCCTCCGCAAGCCGGACTCGCTCGACTACCGGTTCGACGTCGCACAACAACGGGCAGGTGGTCGAGGCCCGCTACACCGGCATCGTGCCCGACACCTTCAAGGACGGCTCCGAGGTCGTGATCAAGGGCACCCTCGGCCCCGAGGGCTTCGTCGTCGAGCCCAACGGCGTGATGGCCAAGTGTCCGTCGAAGTACGAGCCCGGGTCGCCTGGAGCCGCCGCTGGCGCCTCGGCTCGACCTGCCGCGGGCTCGATGTCGTCAACGAACTCGCGAGACCATGGCCGCCTCGGCACGTTCCTCCTCCTGGCCGCTTCGTCGTCGCCGCTACGCGGCCACCGCGTCGATCGCCGGCGCCCGCCGGCGGTCGACGCGCCTGATCGAAAGCGGCATCGGCGCGTTCTACCTGATCACCGCGCTGATGACTGTCGCCTCGGCGGTCATCATCTACGCCTTCGTCACCGACAACTACGCGATCAAGTACGTCGATCGCTACTCGGACGCCGCGCAGCCGCTGCTTCTACAAGCTGACGGCCGTACTGGGGCGGCCTCGACGGCTCGATCATGTTCTGGGTGTTCCTGCTGTCGGTCGTTCGGCGCGATCGCCGTCCGCGAACCGCGGGAGTCGCACCGCGAGCTGATTCCGTACGTGGTCGCCGATCATCGCCATCGTGCAGATGTTCTTCCTGTTCCTGATGGTGGTGCACAACAACCCGTTCGAGACGTACCTGGCCGACGTCCCGCCAGACGGGCAGGGCCTCAACCCGCTGCTGCAGAACCTCTACATGGTCATCCACCCGCCGTCGCTGTACATCGGCTTCGTCGGCATGACGATCCCGTTCGCCTTCGGCATGGCGGCGCTCATCACCGGCTACCTCGACGACTCCTGGCTGCGCGCCGTCCGCCGCTGGACGATGGTGAGCTGGCTGTTCCTGTCGTTCGGCCTCGACGCTCGGCATGATCTGGGCCTACGAGGAGCTGGGCTGGGGCGGCTACTGGGGCTGGGACCCGGTCGAGAACGCCGGCGCTGCTGCCGTGGTTCACCGCCACCGCCTTCCTGCACTCGGTGATGGTGCAGGAGCGGCGCGGCATGCTGCGCGTCTGGAACGTGACGCTGGTCATCATGACGTTCTTCCTGACGATCTTCGGCACGTTCATGACGCGGTCGGGCGTCGTGCAGTCGGTGCACGCGTTCGGCGAGGACCAGGCGCTCGGCCTGATGTTCACCGTCTTCATGGTGGCCATCCTCGTGGTCAGCTTCGGCCTGGTCATCTACCGGCTGCCGCTGCTGCAGTGCGCGCCACGAACTCGACTCGTGGGTGTCGCGCGAGGCGGCGTTCCTGGCCAACAACTGGATCCTGCTGTTCTCGGCGCTGTTCGTCCTGTTCGCGACGATGTTCCCGACGCTGTCAGCGAGGCGCTGATGGGCGAGCGGCTGACGGTCGGGCCGCCGTTCTTCAACAAGTGGATGCTGCCCGATCGGGCTGATCGCTGCTGTTGCTGACCGGCGTCGGGCCGCTGCTGGCGTGGCGCAAGTCCACCGCTGGACAACCTGCGCTACCAGTTCCTCTGGCCGCGCTGGCCGGCGCTCGTCACCGTCGGCGGCCTGGCGGCGCTCGGCGTGCGCGTGCTGGTCGTCGGGCGCGTGCTTCGCGCTTGTCGGCGTTCGTGACCGCGACGATCGCTCCAGGAGTTCTGTCGCGGGGCGCGCGTCCGCCAGGAGGACGACCGGCTCCGACGTCCTGACGTCCGCGATCGGCCTGGTGGCGCGCTCCCACCGCCGCTACGGCGGCTACATCGTGCACCTCGGCATCGTGCTGATGTTCGCTCGGCTTCGCCGGCGACGGCTTCAAGCACGAAGAGCAGGTGCTGCTCAAGCCGGGACAGTCGGTCGACCGTCGGCGCGTTCACGGTGCGGCACGACGGGATCGCCTCACCGACGACGGCCAGAAGCAGATGGTCACGGCGCACGTGACCGCTTCCAGGGTGACGGGAACTGGGACGAGATCGACGCCGGCCAAGTGGTTCTTCCGCAAGCACGACGAGGAGCCGACGACCGAGGTGGCGATCCGCGCGGCGTCTGGCGAAGACCTCTACATCGTGCTGGCCGGCTTCGACATGCCGAGCAGCAGTCGGCCACGCTGCACGTGGTCGTGAACCCGCTGGTGAACTGGATCTGGGTCGGGTTCGGCATCCTGGCGCTCGGCACCATCATCGCCCTGCTGCCGGAGCGCGCACTGGCCGTCGCGTCCGTCAAGGTGCCCGCCGCGGCAGCCAGCTCCTCCACGACGGCGTGCTCCTGCTCGCGCTGCTGCTCGGCGGGCGCGGCGTTCCCGCGGCACGCGCACGCGCAGCACGTCGAGGGGGCCACGACCGTCGTCGTCCCGATGTCGCCGCTGGAGCGCGAACTCGCGCAGCGAGATCGTCTGCATGTGCGGGACGTGCGGCCGGCAGCGCATCGCCGAGTGCACGTGCGGCAAGGCCGAGGAGATGCGCGTGGAACTCGGCGGCCTGATGAAGCAGGGCTACACGCGCGAGCAGGTCTTCGACTACTACATCCAGAAGTACGGCAGCCAGGAACCGCTGGCCACGCCGATCGACAAGGGCTTCAACAGGCTGGCCTGGGCCGTGCCGTACGCGCTTGGCCTGGTCGGCGCCGTGATGGCCGGCGCCGTCGCCGTGCGCTGGACGCGGCAGCGCCACGAGCTGGAGGCCGCGCCGTCGCCGGTCGCGCCAGACGGCGATGCCTGGCAGCAGAAGCTCGACGAGGAACTGCGTGACCTCGACTGATGGGCGCGCCGCGCGCCCCTGGCACTTCTTCATCGTTCTTGGACTCCTGGGCGCCACGGCGGCAGTGTGGCGTGAGCCACGGTTCACACGTCCCGAGCACCTGATCCTCCTCAGCCTGGGGATCGTCGCGGCGGCGGTTGCGGCGGTTGCGCTGCATCGCACCCTGCTCCCGCTCGTGTCGCCCGAACAGGTCGTCGGTGACGCGCGGCGGTCGACGCGACAACGCCTCGCGCTCCAGCGTGAGAAGACGCTCGTGCTGCGCAGCATCAAGGAACTCGAGTTCGACAAGGCGATGGGCAAGGTCGCCGACGCGGACTTCGACGAGATGGCGGGGCGGCTTCGGCAGCGGGCCGTGGGGCTCATGCAACGGCTCGAGGCGGGGGAGGCCGGCCTGCGCGAGCGGATTGCCCGCGACCTCGCCGGCCTGAAGTCCCGGTCGTCGAAGAAGGGCGGCACGCGCGCCTGCGAGGCGTGCAAGACCCCCAACGACCCCGACGCCCGATTCTGCAAGTCCTGCGGAGCCATGCTGTGAGCGGCGCACGCGTTCTGATTGTCGTCGCGTGTCTGGCGCTGGGAGTGGTGCCCTCGTCGGCGCAGATGCCCGACCTGCGCGAGATGAACGGCATGGCGCTGCCGAGCCAGGAACTGCCGGACGGCTCGATCTCGGTGCGCGTCGTGAAGCAGGCGCTCGGGAACAACGTCACCGGCGCGACGGTCACGGTGACCGGCGACGGCGTCAACGAGAGTGCGCCGACCGACGAGTCGGGCCGCGCGATCTTCGCCGCGCTGGGCGCCGGGAAGACCCTGGTCGCCTCGGTCACGTCGGAGGGTGAGACCGTACAGTCGCAACCCTTCCAGGTGCCCGCGAGGGGCGGGCTTCGGGTGATCCTCGCGGTCGGGCTCGATGCCGCCGGCGTCGGCCCCGGCGCCGGCACAGGAGCCCAGGCGCCACAGGCCACCCCGCCGGCGCCCGCCACACCGGCGACGCCGGGGACGGTGGTGCTCGGCTCGCAGTGGCGGACCATCATCGACTTTGCCGACGAGAAGCTCGAGGTGTTCCACGTCCTCGAGTTCGTCAACGCCGCCTCGGGACCCGTGTCGGTACCCGAGCCGCTGAAGATCGCGATGCCCGCCGATGCCGAACAGGTGACCCTGCTCGAAGGCTCGACGCCTCAGGCCCGGGTATTCGAACGTCAGCTCGTGGTGGCCGGACCCTTCCCGCCGGGCCGCACCGTCGCGCAGGTGGTCTACCGACTGCCGATCGACAGCAGCCGGCGCGACATCGCGCTCACCCTGCCCGTGGCGAGCATGACGACAAACGTCATCCTCAGGCGGCTCGGGGACACCCGTCTCGTCGAGCCGACGCTGCCGCAGTCACGGGAGGCGAATGCGGAGGGGCGCACCTACTTCACGGGCACAGGTCCCGGTACGAAGGCCGGCGACACCATCCACTTCGTCGTGGATGGCCTGCCGCATCACGCCTGTGTGGCCCAGGTATACGGCCCTCACACTGGCCGGGCTGGTGGCCGCCGCCGGTCTCTGGGTGATGTTCCGCGTGCCCGTCGATCCACAGGCGCGCATCAGGGACCTGGAACAGCAGCGCGCAACGCTGCTGCGGCGCCTGCAGCGACTCGAGCAGTCGGGCGAGCCCGCGACCGAGGAACTGCTCGAGGAGCGGGACGTCGTCCTGCGCGACCTCGAGGGTGTCTACGCGTTGCTCGATGCCGAGCGCGACCGCGCCGGCGGAGAGCCGGCCGCCCAGGTACGTCAGGCTTGACGACGCCCCTCCTCGTCGTCGAGGGTGTGGCGCGTCAGTTCGGACGGCGGCGTGTCCTCCGCGACATCTCGTTTCGTCGGGTATCCCGGCGAGGTCTTCGGCCTGCTCGGCCCGAACGGCTCGGGCAAGACCACGCTGCTGGGCGTGTTGTCGACGCTGGCCGAGCCATCGCGAGGGCGTGTGGTGTATCCGGCGGCAGCCGGGCTGGATTCTCCACGGCGCCTGATTGGCGTGCTGGGCCACGAGCCGCAACTGTACGGCGAACTCACGGCCAGGGAGAACCTGGCGCTGTTTGCCCGGCTCGCCAACGTGGACGACATCCCGTCGGCGGTGCAGCGCGCGCTGGAACACGCCCGACTCGCCGACCGTGGCGACGACCTCGTGGAACGATTCTCCCGCGGTATGCGGCAGCGCCTGGCGTTCGAGCGCGTGCTGCTGCCCTCGCCGCGCGTCCTGCTTCTCGACGAGCCGTTCACGGGGCTGGACGACGAGAGCGCTCGTCGCATGGTCGAGCGCCTCGCGGCGCTCGCGCGATGACGGCACTCTCGTGGTGCTGGCCACACACGACCTTCTCCTCGTCGAGGCCCTCGTCGATCGCGCATGCATCGTGAAGGGCGGCGTCCTGCTGCCTCTGGATCGCTCGCGTCCGCTGGCCGAGTCCTATCGCGTGGCGGTCTCGGACGAGACGAACCATACTCGCGACATCGACCGCGACCGCCGGCTCGCACAGCCGGCCCCACCAGACACGTCCGAGGCGTCCGTCGGCGACATCGCGAGCGCGGCCTGGGTGCTGCTGGCCAAGGACCTCCGCATCGAATGGCGATCGCGGGAGGGGTTGCTCACCACGGCGTGCTTCGCGCTGGCGTGCGTCCTGGTGTTCTCGTTCGGCCTCGTCCGCGACGGGTCCCCCGTCCCCGACGCGGGTCCCGCGGTGCTCTGGGTCACGGTGGCGCTCGCCGGCACACTGGCGATGGCACGCACCTTCGAGCGCGAACGCGCCGCGGGCACGCTGATGGCCGTGCTCGCCTCGCCCGCGCCGCGGCCGGCCATCTACCTCGGCAAGTGGGGCGCGCTGATGGTGCTGATGATCGCCGTGGAAGTGGTGCTGCTGCCGCTCGTCGCGTTGTTCTTCCAGATGCCGCTCGATCGGCGCCCCTTCACCGTGGCGGGTCTGCTCGTCGTGGGAACGGCGGGCTACGCGGCCATCGGGACGCTCTTCGCGGCGATGCTCGCCCGCACGCGTACGCGCGATGTGCTGCTGCCGCTCCTGCTGTATCCGATGAGCGTGCCTGTGATCATCGGTGGGGTTCGCGGCACGTCGGCGGCGCTGGCCGACCCGTACGTGCCGGGCGTGGTCAGCCTGTGGCTGCCCCTCTTGGTATGCTTTGACGCCGTGTTCGCCCTTCTCGCTCTGTGGACGTTTGGAACGCTCATGACTGAAGCCGCGCCGCGCGTGGCCAGGGAGGCCTGAGATGTTGACGCGCAGCGTGCCTGCGATCCTGCTGGTGGCCCTCGTGATGTTCGGCGTCGCGCCGTACTTCATCGCGCAGGCGCCGTACGAGTCCACGATGGGGCTCGTGCAGAAGATCTTCTACTTCCACGTGCCCGCGGCGATCATGATGTTCCTCGCCACGTTCACGTGTGGCGCGGCGAGCATCGCGTACCTCGTGCGCGGACGGGCGGCCAGCGACCGACTCGCCGAGGCGGCCGCCGAGTTGACCGTGCTGTTCGGCGCCATCGTGCTGATTTCCGGACCGCTCTGGGCGCGCAAGGCGTGGGGCGTGTGGTGGCAGTGGGATGCCCGCCTCACCTCGACGCTCGTGTTGTGGCTCCTGTTCTCGGCGTATCTCCTGCTGCGGCGGTTCGGCGGTCCCGGCACCGAGAAACTGGCGGCCGGCGTCGCGCTGTTCGGGATGGCCAACGTGCCGTTCATCTACTGGTCGGTCAACGTGTGGCGGACCATGCACCCGAAGACGACGGTCGTACCCTCGCTCGTGCCGGAGATGCGCTTTCCCTTCTACTGGTGCATGGCCGCGTTCCTGCTGCTGTTCCTCGCGCTGCTGCGCACCCGCGTTCGCCTCGCCGAACAACTGGATTCCCTCGACCTGCTGCTGGCGGAGGCTGAGAACTAGACATGTCCCTCGTGATTCGCAGTGCTCGCGTCCTTGCGCTCGTCCTGACCGTGTCGGTCGCGGGCGTTCCTTCCGTGTTGGCCCAGGCCGCGCAGGCCGCGCCGTCGGCGCAGGCCCCGTTGACGACGGCCGCGCAGGACGAGTACGTCCCCATCGACCAGTTGCCGGAGAACGAGAAGTTGCCGGCCGCGCCGTACCTGATCGCCGCCTATGCGGTGGCATGGGGGGCCATCCTCATCTACCTGCTGATGTTGTGGCGTCGGCTGGGGCGGGTGGAGCAGGAACTGCGAGACGCGCGGCGTGCGATCGGACCGCGCTGACCATCGTCCACGCCGGGACGCCGACGTGGCGCCAGTGACGGGTAGGGCCGCATTGAGTGGCACTACACTGGTGGCGTCATGACGGCCGGGCACTTCATCTTCATCCCCGCGACGCTGCTCGTGGGCATCGTGATCGGTTGGATTCTCGGGTCGCGCGCCGCGCTGGACGCCGTGCGCACCCAGCAGAAGCGACAGGACGAGAAGCGGTCATCCCGCTAGGCCACGGCGGCAATGAGGCGTGGATCTCCCGAGCTACCGGCCGTCGGTCAGGCGGGTCGCCAGCAGTTCCGGCAGGCCTGCGGCCCGGATGGCCGCCTGCTCGGCAGCCACGTCGTACTCGATGCGCCGCAGGGCAATCGTGTGCGCGCCGAGATCGATGAGCGCGTACGCGGCCCTCGGATCCCCATCGCGCGGCTGACCGACCGAGCCGGGGTTGATGAGCCAGCGGTCGCCGAGGCTGATGGTCAGCGTTGTGCGGGTCCACGTCTCACCGCTCTCGACGACGGGATTGCCCTCGCCAGACCCGTAGGCGCCCTGGACGTGCGTGTGGCCGAAGAGGCAGAGCGGGCGCCGCCCCAGGGCGGCGGCATCCCGGATGTCGTCGATCCAGACAAGGTAGGCGTCCTCGTCGGCGGGGGAGCCGTGCCATACCTCGAGCACATCGTCAACGAGCAACGGGCCGGCGGGAAGGTCGCGCAGGTACGCCAGGTGCGCCTCGCTGAGTTCGCGAGCCGTCCACTCCGCGGCCCTGCGGGCATGCGAGTTGAACGCGAGCAGGTCCATCACGCCGCACACGGCCTTGTCGTGATTGCCGCGTACGACGACGTGAGGCGCGAGGCCACGCACCCTGTCGATGACCGCGCCCGGTTCGGCCCCGTAGCCGACGAGATCGCCAAGGACCAGGACGCGATCGTACGTCTCCGGCGGGCAATCGCGGAGCACGGCGACCAGGGCCGGGAGGTTGCCGTGGATGTCGCTGATGACGAGGTAGCGCACGCTGTGGCTCTAGTAACGCTGAAAGGGGGGCACGCGAACGGTTACCAGCCCAATTTGTGGAGGACCTCTTCCACGAGCGCGTCCACCCGGCCCCTCGCATCCAGTCTGAGGTGGGCCAGCCGATAGACGGCGCGGCGCTCGTCGAAGAGCGCCGCGAACGCGGCGCGGTCGGCGGCCAGCGGCCGTCGTCCATCGGACGGCACCCTGTCGACGATGCGCCCAAAGGGCGCGTCCAGCCAGATGGAGGTGCCATCGGCCAGGATGTCGGCGCGGTTGGCCGGCTGCACGAACGTCCCTCCTCCCGTCGCCACGATCGCGTTGCGCACGGGCAGGAAGGCCAGGAGGACGTCGCGTTCGACCTTGCGGAAGTACGGCTCGCCGTCCTTCGCGAAGACCTGCGAGACCGACCGGCCCTCCCGACGTTCGATTTCCTCGTCCAGGTCGATCACGCGCCAGCCGAGACGACGCCCCAGGGCCCGGGCGAGCGTGGTCTTGCCCGAGCCCATGAACCCGACGAGGTACAGCTTGTCCACTCGCTCTGGGGTCATGTCCTCAGGGCGGCGAGGACCTCGAAGAAGCCCGGATACGACACGTTGACGGCGTCGGCGCCGCGGATGATCGTCGGCTCGAGCGCGCCGAGTCCGGCCACGGCAAAGGCCATGGCGAGCCGATGGTCGTCGGCCGCGTCGGCGATCCCGCCGAGGAGGCGACGGGACCCGCGGACGTGGAACCCGTCCGGCAGTTCGTCGGCGTCGGCGCCGAGGGCACGCAGCCCGTTGATGAGTGCCGTGATTCGGTCGCTCTCCTTCGCGCGGAGTTCGCCGGCGCCCGTGACCCGCAACTCGCCGCCGTGCGTGGCCAGCGCCGCGAGGACGGGCAACTCGTCGATGAGGCCGGGCACGGCGCTCGGCGTGATGTCGAGCCGCCCCAGGCTCTGGTGCCGCACGCGCACCCTTCCCACCGGCTCCTCGGCATCGATGCGGTCCACCTGCACGTCCACCTCGGCGCCGAGGCGACGAAGCACATCGAAGATGGCGGTGCGGCTCGGGTTGAGTCCGACGTCCCGCAACTCCAGGAACGAGCCGGGCAGGGCCGCGGCCGCGCACGCCCAGAAGGCTGCGGACGACGGATCGCCAGGCACGGCCAGCGTTCGACCCTCGAGGCGCTGGGGGCCGTCGATGCTGATGACGTTGCCACGGATGTCCACGCTCGCGCCGAAGGCCGTCAGCGCGCGTTCGGTGTGGTCGCGGGTAGCGGCTGGCTCCTCGAACGTGGTGACGCCTGCTGTCTGCAGGCCGGCCAGGAGGACGGCCGTCTTCACCTGGGCGCTTGGCGTGTCCGGCCGATAGGTGATGGGACGGAGGTCGCCGCCGACAACGGTGACGGGCGGACGCCCGTCCGCGGCGATGACCGTCGCGCCCATCTGCTGCAGGGGCGTCACCACCCGCATCATGGGCCGGCGCCGCAGCGACGCATCGCCCGTCAGCACGCTGGTGAACGGATGGGCCGCGAGGATTCCCGCCAGCATCCGGAGCGTCGATCCCGAATTCCCGCAGTCGAGATCGGCTGTCGGGGGCTGCAGTCCTCGCAGTCCGCGGCCGACGATCTGCACAGTGGGCACATCGGCGCCCGACTCCCTGTCGAGGGCGACGTGACGGGACACCACGGTGCCGAGCTGCTCGAGGCAGCGCAGGGTGCTCTGACAATCGTTGCCCGGCGCGTAGTGGCTGATACGGGTGACGCCGTCGGCCAGCGCGCCGAGCATGGCGTAGCGATGAGAGAGTGACTTGTCGCCGGGGACGCGCACGACGCCCTGGAGGGCCGTGGCGGGTCGAACGGTGACGGTCTTCATGAACTCGGCGGGCATGCGGGCTTCACTGTAGCAAACAGTGGACCGTGTATGATCCACGCCACCCGGACCACATGCCTGACGACCGCTCCACGCTGTCCCTGGTGCTCAAGAGCCACGTCGACGTACTCGACTACGTGCAGGTCGTCTGCGACCAGCTGTGCGCCACAGCGCAGTTGAACGAGGACGCCGTGCACTGGGTGGGCGTCTCCGTGCGCGAGTCGGTTGTCAACGCGATCCGTCACGGCAACAGGTTCGACCCCGGCAAGCACGTCCGCGTCCGGTTTGCCTTCGTCCCGGCCGAGGCCCCCGAGTTTCTCGAGGTCTGCGTGGAGGACGAGGGCGAGGGTTTCGACCCGGAAGAGGTGGCCGACCCGCTCGCTCCGGAGAATCTCCTCAAGTCCAGCGGACGGGGGATCTTCTTCATGCGCAACTTCATGGACGAAGTGGAACTGCAGCGTCGACCGGAAGGCGGCATGCAGGTGCGCATGCGGAAGCGGCTTCCCGAGCCCGGTCGATGACGCCGCCCGACCCGGTGCTGCTCGCCACGGCCGTCGAGGCCGTCCAGAGGGCCGGTGCCATCCAGTTGGCGCATTTCGGTGGGCCGATGCGCGTCGACAAGAAGGGCGCGATCGACCTGGTCACCGAGGTGGACGTCGCTGTCGAGCGCATGTTCCGCGCGCTCGTAGCCGAACGCTTTCCCGATCACGCGGTGCTTGGCGAGGAATTGCAGCAGGACGACCTCTCGAGCCGGATGGCGCCTGGCTACTGCTGGGTGTTCGACCCCATCGACGGTACGACGAACTTTGCCCACGGCCTGCCCATCTTCTGCGCGTCCCTCGGCCTCGAGCTCGACGGCGAACCCATCGTGGCCGCCGTGTACGACCCGACCCGGCGGGAGCTGTTCACGGCCGAGAAGGGGCAGGGAGCCCGCCTCAACGGGGAGCGCCTCGCGGTCACCGCTGTCGATCGCGTGCTGGACAGCCTGCTGGTGACGGGATTCCCGTACACGGTGCATCAGCCCGAAACCGGAGAGGAACTCGTGGCGCTGTTCGGACACTTCCTGGGGCGGAGCCGGGCGGTTCGGCGGCTCGGGTCAGCGGCCCTGGACCTGTGCTACGTGGCTGCCGGGCGGCTCGAAGGCTTCTACGAGGCGACCCTCAAGCCGTGGGATTCCTGCGCGGGTGCGCTCCTGGTCGAGGAAGCTGGCGGCCGTGTGACGGACTGGCATGGCACGCGGTTCCAATCGCGCATGCCGCAACTGCTCGCCACCAACGGCCGCATCCACGACGAGATGATGGCCCTCCTCACGGAGTTCTACGCCAGGCACTCCCGCAGATTCCCGGAGTGACGCCTTCCGGAGACAACAGTTGGGGCACGAACTTTGCTTTCTCCCGGCCAGCGAGTGATTCCGGGGGCCGCACGCATGGGGCGTGACCACCGGGGACTTCACTTGGCAGGGGGGACAGGCATGGTGCGACTTGTGGTGGCCAGCGGGTGCATGGTGCTCGCGTGCAGCGGGGCGGCGTTGGCGCAGGATGTGGTCATCGGCGGCAACATCGGCATGTTCGTGGTCAAGAACGAGGAGGACCGCGACCGCAACGACGTGCTGCGCCAGAACCTCACGTTCCTCGACTTCTACCTCGACGACTTCGACAGTGCCTCGGCGGGGGGCGACTTCTCGGTCAGTGTGGGCTCCTTCATCGAAGTGGGCGCGGGCCTGAACTACTACAAGGCGACGGTCCCCACCGTGTACTCGCGCTTCGTGGACAGCGACGGCACCGAGATCGAGTCGGACCTCAAGCTGCGCAACATTCCGTTGAGCCTCACGGCAAAGGTGTTCCCCCTCACGCGCGATGCGGGTGTGCAGCCCTACGTCGGGGCCGGCGTGCAGTTCAATCGCTGGCAGTACACCGAGGTCGGCGAATTCCTGGACTTCGACACGGGCGAGATCTTCCGCGACAGCTTCGTCGACGACGGCATGGAGATCGGCCCGGTGTTCCTGGCCGGCATCAGGTTCGCGGTCGGCGGCAACCTGCTGCTGGGGGGCGAGTGGCGGTACTCGACGGCCAAGGGCGACCTCGACCCGTCGCTGGGATTCTATGGAGACACGATCGACCTGGGCGGCAACACGTGGCTGTTCACCCTGGCCTATAAGTTCCGCTAGGCAGGGCCGGGTGCTCCACCCACATCGGAGCTGAGGCCGGGTGTCCCACGCACCTCGGAGGTAGGGCCGGGTCCCTGGGCACCGAAGCCCGGAGGGCGAAGGTGGCCCACCCGGCCGTCAACCTCCGGTCGATGCTGCGTCCTGCCGTGGCCGTGGCGTGCGGACGTACAGCGCGACGCCGCCTCCCTCGCACGTGCGCGTGAAGCCGTCGAGGAACGCGGGATTCTGCCGCGCGTGCCGAGCCAACTGGTCGCCGCCCTCGGCCTTCTCTTCGACGAGGACGAAGGCCGCGTGGCGCTTCGGACTCTTCAGGGCCTCGAACCACAGTTCGCCGATGCCCTCGTGGATGTAGTGGCGAATCGCGAGGCCGCTGATGGACGTCTCCTGCATGTAGTGAGCGAGCGACCCCATGCTGATCAGGATGGGCTCACCACGCCAGGCCTCGAGCAGGCACGCCGTCACGTCGCGCCTCGCCCGCTGGTTCGCGCGGTCCCACTGCGCCTCGCTGACCATCGGCGACGCGAGCCCCACCGGCTGCCTGTCGAAGGCCAGCACGGCGAGCGCCAGGGCCAGCACCGCGCCGCGGTAGGCCTTGGGCAGCAGCGAGACGAGCAGGCCCACGCACGCCGCGGCTGCCGCGATCAGCACGACCATGTAGCGGATGCGAAACGGGTGTCCGCTCACGAAGGCGTAGAAGGGCAGGGCCGCACAGCCGGCCAGCGCCAGGGCGAACCACCAGTCCTGGCGATCCCTGCGGACGAGCCCGTGCAGGAGCACCACCAACGCCCCTGCCGCGCCGGCCCACGCGAGCGGCCAGCCTCCGACGCGCCCCAGCCCCCATCCGACCTGGACCAGCGCCGTGGCAGGCACGTGATAGGCCGGGTTGTTCGGCTCGTAGAAGCCCCCTGTCACGAGCCATGCCCCCACGGTGGCCTTGCTCAAGACCAGGAACAGGACCAGTGCGCCGAGCGGCCAGACCCCGACGCGCAGGACAGCGGTCAGCGATCGACCGAGGCCGGTGCCGCGACGGAGCAGCGTGAGCCACGCGACCAGACCGGCTGCCGCCGTCATGGGCCACGCCTCGTACCGCGTCAGGCAGGCCAGCGCGAGGACGAGTCCGGCCGGCCAGGCGGGTCCGGTGCCGCCCGCCGCCGTCCAGCGGGCGAGAAGCGCGACGCCTCCAATCGTGAGCCCGAGCAGGAGTGGCTCGGTCATCGGCGTGGCCTGCAGGTAGAGCAAATCGGGTTGGTAGACGAACGCGGCCAGGGTCGTCAAGGCCGCCGCGGCTGACCCCGACAGATGCCGGACCAGCCACGTCAGCAATCCCGCGGCCGTCGCAAACGACAGCATGGAGATCACGACTCCCGACAGTCCGGTGCGGTACCAGGCATCGACCTGCACCGGCAGGGCGTTGAGCACGTGTGGCAGCGGGAGCCAGACGGCGCCGATCTGCCGCCACCCCGGGGTCAGGCTGTCGAAGATGCGCCTGGCCACGACGAGGTGGGCTTTGGCGTCGTAGTGGCTCAGCGTGAGGTCCCGCTGCGCGTAGTAGGTAGCGGCCACGGCTCCCAGCGCCAGGGCGACGACCGCGCCCACCAGGAACAGCGAAGGGGGAGCAGGGCGGCCGGAGTCGGGGGTCACGGGAGCGACGGGCACAGGCAGGGATTGGATATAATCTCCAGGGTCGACCGAGGCCCGACCATCCCGCCATAGTACCTCGGCCAACGGGCAGCCAACAGAACTGGATTGCGCGCCGGGACGCTTCCCGAGCGGTCCTCGTGTGTCCCCTGCATGTCGAAAGTCATTGCCGCCATTCAGTCGTTTGCCATGACCCTGGGAGCGCCCGGCCTGTTCCTGGTGACGCTGCTGGACTCCTCCGTCCTGTCGCTGCCGCAGGTGCCGGATCTGCTGCTGATCTGGATGGTGTCGCGCCAGCCGTCGATGTGGCTCGTCTACGCCCTCATGGCGACGCTCGGGTCGGTCGTCGGGTGTACGTCGATGTATCTGCTGGCCCGCAAGGGTGGAGAGCGTGTGCTGCGCAAGATGGTCAGCGCGGGTCGTCTCGAGCGCGGACGGCGGACGTTCCAGCGTTGGGGGCTGCTGGCCGTCCTCGTGCCCTCGCTGCTGCCGCCACCGGCGCCCTTCAAGCTGTTCGTGCTGCTCGCGGGCGTCGTCCAGATCCCGCTCTGGCAGTTCGTGGGCGCCATCGCCCTCGGCCGCGGCCTCCGCTACACGGGCGAGGCGCTGCTGGCTCGCTGGTACGGACAGCAGGCCATCACGTTCCTCGACGAGAACCTGCGGCCGGTCTCGCTCGTCCTGGCCGCGCTGATCGTCGTCGCCGCCCTGGCCTACGCGATCCTCCGGCAACGCCGGGCGTCGCAGGTCACTGCGATATAATCCGGCGTTTCGCGATGCCGCCAGAGATCTCGCTCGTCATCCCCATCTACAACGAAGCGCCCAACATCGAGGCGCTCTACGGCGAGATCACGGCGGCCCTCGATCCCTGGGGACGGACCTACGAAATCCTGCTGATCGACGATGGCAGCACGGACGGCAGCGTCCGACCTGCTGGCGGCCCTGCCGAGGCGCGATCCCCGCGTTCGCGTGATCAGGTTCCGCAAGAACTTCGGTCAGACGCCGGCGTTCTCCGCGGGATTCGCGTACGCCCGTGGCCGGATCATCATCACGTCCGATGGAGACCTGCAGAACGACCCGAAGGACATCCCGATGCTGGTCGCCCGTCTCGAAGAGGGCTACGACATCGTCTGCGGCTGGCGCAAGGACCGGAAGGACACGCTGATCACGCGCCGGATCCCGTCGATGATCGCGAACTCGTCTGATCTCGCGCGCGACCGGCGTGGAACTGCACGACTACGGATGCTCGCTGAAGGCCTTCCGGAGCGAGGTCGTCAAGCCGCTGCGGCTCTACGGCGAGATGCACCGCTTCATCCCGGCCATCGCCAGCGAATTCGGCGTCAAGGTGGCCGAGGTCGTGGTGAACCACCGTGCGCGTCGGGCAGGGCACCTCCAAGTACGGGCTGTCACGGACCATCCGGGTGATCCTCGACCTGGTCACCGTGAAGTTCCTCCTGAACTACGCGACGCGACCCGCTGCAGATCTTCGGGCTCGTCGGCGTCATTCTCGGTGGCCTCGGGGCGGTCATCATGGCGTACCTCACGTTCGTGCGGCTGTTCATGCACCAGGGGATCGCCGACCGCCCGCTCCTGCTGTTCGGCATCCTGCTGGTGTCGTCCGGCGCTGCAACTGCTCACGATGGGGTTGCTGGCGGAACTGCAGGCCCGCACGTACCACGAGTCCCAGGACAAGCCGACCTACGCGATTCGCGACATCGTCGAGGCTGCGGCGGGGCAGGCCGAGCCGTCGCACCTGCCGGTCTCGATCGGCGGCGCGCCGCGGGGGGTGCCGCGGGCGTGAAGACGCCGCGGGAGCACGACGCGCGGATCACCGTGATCCAGCAGGAACTGTTCGACGAGGGCAAGTCGAAGGCGCGGCGCTACGCCGACCTCGTCATCGGGCAGCCTGGACTCTGGGCGCTCCTGAAGTACGAACTCGTCACGCTCGTGTGCTGGGGCGTGCCCGGGGCCCTCGGGCTGTTCCTGCGCTCCAGGCTCTACCCCCTGCTGCTGGGCTCGTGCGGGCGTGGTGTCGTCTTCGGCACGGGCGTCGTGCTGCGTCATCCGCACAAGATCCACATCGCCGACAACGTCGTCGTCGACGACGGGTGCTGCCTGGACGCCAAGGGGACGGACAATCAGGGGATCCGGCTGGGGCGCGGCGTCTTCCTCGGGCGCCATGCGATCCTGAGCTGCAAGAACGGCGACATCATCGTCGAGGACGAGGCCAACATCGGCTTCAACACGGAGATCTTCTCGGCCTCTCGCGTGCGGGTCGGCCGCAAGGTCCTGATCGCCGCGTACACGTATCTCGTGGGGGGCGACCACCTCTACGACAGCGTCGACGTCCCCGTGCTCGACCAGGGACGCACGGCGGCGGGCATCGACATCGGTGATCACGTCTGGCTGGGCGCCCACGTCGTCGTCACCGACGGTTCGCGCATCGGTCGGGATGCGATTGTCGGGGCGGGTGCAGTGGTGGTTGGGGAGATCCCGGAGTTCGCCATCGCGGTGGGCACGCCGGCGAAGGTCGTGCGGGACCGGCGAGACGCGCCGACCCCCGACCGCCGACCGCCGAATCCGTAGGCGCCGGACTGTCGTGAGTTTCGCAGGCGCCGGACTTGTCGTGAATTTCGTAGGCGCCGGACTGTCGTGAATTTCGCAGGCGCCGGACTGTTGTGAGTTTCGTAGGCGCCGGACTTGTCCGGCGCGCTGCCCGCGGGACAGGTCCCGCGCCCACGTATCGAATCAACTCATGTGCGGCATCGTCGCCATCGCCGATCGTGATCCGCAGGCAGCTGTCGCCGCCGACGCCGTGCACCGCATGGTGCGTACCCTGGTGCACCGCGGGCCCGAGGACGAGGGACTCCTCGTGCGGCCCGGCGCGGGGCTGGCCATGCGCCGGCTGTCCTTCATGGACATCCCCGGCGGCCAGCAGCCCTTCAGCAACGAGGCCGGTGACATCCACGTCGTCGGCAACGGCGAGATCTACAACTTCCCCGAGCTCCGCGCCGACCTGATCGCTCGCGGTCACCAGTTCCGATCCGGGTCGGACATCGAGGCCGTCGTCCACGCGTACGAAGAGTGGGGGTACGACGCGTTCGCGCGCCTGCGCGGGATGTTCGCCGTGGCGCTCTACGACGAACGGACCCGTTCGCTCGTGGCAGCGCGCGATCGTGCCGGTGAGAAGCCGTTGTTCTACGCGCACACGCCGGAGGGCCTGTTCCTCGCCTCGGAGGTCAAGGCGCTGCTCGTGCGTCCGGAGATCTCCCGCACCTTCGACCTGGCGGCGCTCGATCAGTTCCTCACCTACGAGTACGTGATGGCGCCGCGGACGCTGTTCACGCACATCCACAAGCTGCCGGCTGCGCACTACCTGGTGTATCGGGACGGAGCCGTACAGGTCACGCGCTACTGGGACGTCGCGGGCACGCCCGTGCGCGCGTGGCAGGAGGCCGACGCCGCACAGGCGGTGCGCGCGGCGCTCGCCACGGCGGTTGACCGGCAGATGATGTCGGACGTCCCGCTCGGCGTGTTCCTGTCGGGCGGCATCGACTCCAGCGCGATCGCGGCCTTCATGGCCGACGCGGCGCGGCGCCGGGGCGTGGCGGTCACGAGCTTCAGCATGGGCTTCCGGGACCAGAGCTACAACGAGCTCCCGTATGCCCGGGAGATCGCCCAGCGCTTCGGGCTCACCCATGTCGAAGACGTCGTCACGGCCGACGTCGCGGCGCTCTTCGATCCCCTCGTGTCGCACCTCGACGAGCCCTTTGCCGACGTCTCGCTGTTCCCGACCTACCTGGTGTCTCGTCTGGCGCGGCAGCACGTGAAAGGCGTGCTGGCTGGTGACGGCGGCGACGAGCTGTTCGGCGGCTACGACGCGTATGCCGCCCAGGCACTGGCGGCGCGGCTGTCTCGCGTGATGCCCGATGTCGCGTGGCGGCTGGCGGATCGGCTGGCAGCGCTCGTCCCGCCCTCCGAACAGAAGAAGGGCATGCGCAACAAGGTCAAGCGTTTCCTGAGCGGCATCGCCTCGAACCCCGCAGCCCTGGGGCACTATCGCTGGGCGACGTTCATGGACGCGCCGTCGCGGCGGCGGCTCTACACGCCGGCGATGAT
The DNA here is from genome assembly GCA_963715265.1 of uncultured Acidobacteriota bacterium. GTDB lineage: Bacteria > Acidobacteriota > Vicinamibacteria > Vicinamibacterales > Vicinamibacteraceae > Luteitalea. The sequence goes on along the minus strand of CAVQRQ010000012.1, from coordinate 119,634 downwards.
GGACGCCGCGCTCGGCGGCGACGTGCATCGCGAGGTCCGCGAGGCGCTGGGCGCGTATGGCGCCGGCGACCCCGTGAACCGCGAACTGTACGCCGATCTGCGCGTCTACCTGGCCGATGACATCCTGGTCAAGGTCGATCGCATGAGCATGGCGACGTCACTCGAGACGCGCGCGCCATTCCTCGATGCCGACGTGATGGAGCTCGCGTTCTCGATGCCAGGGCACCTGAAGGTGCGCGGCGGCGAACGGAAGGTCGTGCTGAAGCAGGCACTGCGCGGCGTGTTGCCGGACCGGATCCTGTCCCGCAAGAAGGAAGGCTTCAGCATCCCGATGAAGAACTGGCTGCGCCGCGAATTGCAGCCCCTGATGCGTGACCTGCTGTCGGAAGAACGGATGCGCCGCCGGGGTCTCTTCGTGCCACGCGAGGTCGCGCGTCTGATCGACGAACACGTGGCCGGGCGCGCGAATCACGCACACCAACTCTTCTCGCTGATGGTCTTCGAGCGATGGGCCGACTCGCTCGAGGCCCCTGTTCAGTTGCCGCGCGTCGCTGCGGCGTCGTAGATACGCTCCACCGACGCCACCTCCCGGGCGCGTCGCTCGTCCGACCATCCCAGTTCGGCGGCCATGATCGACGCGGCCGCTTCCACGGCGGCCAGGCCTGGGTATCCGCGCGTACCGGCCTCGGTGCGTCGCAGCAGTGCGTCGGCGAGGGTCACCGCCATCTCTTCGCGAACGGCGTACACGACCTCTGCCCCGGTGACCTCGCAACGAGGGGCGGGTTTCGCGCCTGGGCCGGGCCCGGGTCCTGCGGTGCCGCCGAGTGGCTCCAGAAGCCGAGAATGGAATGTCGACCTCGGAGCCCCATCGTCATGCGCCGGGTCCGCCGCCGCGATGACGTCCGTCCACGCCGTCCCGTAGTTGTAGACGAGGCGCTCGATCAGCGCGGCCGGTACCTCCGGTGTCGCCCGCGCCCGGGCGTCGGCCACGAACGCGTCGAACCGCTCGATCTCTCCACCATCGAGCCGGGTCGTTGCCGTGGCAGAGCGTGGCGCGGCGATTGCGAGCGCCCGACAGACGGCATCCACGGCGCGCTCGGCGGAGTGCCGTGCCGTCGTGTATCGCACGCCGACGAGGGAAAAGAGATTGCCGCAGCCATCCTCGGCGTGATCGACGAACGGACTCTCCCGCATCAGCACGACCCGCGTGGGGGAGGCTTCGACGGCGGGCAACAGTCCGCGGTGAACGAGGCGAACGTCCTCGCGGCGGATGGACGCGCGCGGGAACGCGGCGGCGAGATCGGAAAGGAGCTGATCGACGTACTCGCGCCGCGGCGCCAACTGGTCGGCCGCCCCGGTCCACGGATCGTGACTCGTGCCCGCGATCGTCGCCCCGCGCCACGGGGCCATGAAGAAGAGTCGGCCCCTGGCATGTCCGCCCACCGCATGCGTGCCGCCCCTGCCGTCGACGACGAGGTTCATCGCGATCGACCAGTGGGGCACGCGGCGTCCCTGGGCGTGCGCGTTCCACGCGCGCAACAGGTCGGCCGTCCACCCGCCGGTGGCAAGCAGCACGGCGCGCGCGCGGATCGGGAACGGTGGGGTCTCGGGCTGCAGCGACTGGGCCATCACGCCGACGACCCGGCCGGCTTCCGGGCCGATCAGTCGCACGGCCTGCACGTGATTGGCGGCCTCGAGGCCATGCCGCACCGCCGTCCGGATGAACGCCAGCTCGGCGCGTGAGCTGTTCGAGAACTGCGCGTCGTGCCACTCGATGCCGCCCGTCACTCCCTCCGGGGCGATCCAGGGCGCCAGGCGCAGGCACTCCTCGCGAGACAGGACGCGGCTTGGCGGGAGGTGCTTGCTCGGGTCTGCCAGGTCGTTCCTGTCGTGTGCCAGGAGGTCGTTGAGGCGGAAGTACGCCGACAGCGCGAGCTTGTGCCGGGTTGGAGAGGACGATGTCGGGAGCAGGAACGGGAGAGGGTGGACCAGGTGCGGCAGGATGTGTGAGAGCGCGCGCCGCTCGCGCAGGTACTCACGCATCTCGCCGATGTGGCCGCGCTGCAGCGAGCGGACACCGCCGTGGACCGTCTTGGCGTTATTGAAGGAGGTGCCGCTGCCGAAGTCGCCCTTGTCGATGAGGGCCACCTTCAGGCCGCGCTGGGTCGCGTCCCAGGCGACGGTTGCGCCGTAGATGCCGGCGCCCACGACAAGGAGGTCGAACTCGGAGGTCGTGAGCCGACTCGGATCGCGTCGCACGCACCGGGTATTTTACGATAGCAGGATGCATCCGACCGCGACACGGCCGCCGGGACCAGTCACAGCCGCCGACGTCGCCACCTACTGGAACACGCGCATCCACGATCTCGAGATGACCACCCACCCCGTGGGCACACTCGAGTTCTTCGACGACCTCGACGACTACAGGTTCGACAAACTGCGGTATCTGCCGCGTCTGGTGGACTTCAGCGGGTTCGCTGGTCAGCAGGTGCTCGAGATCGGCTGCGGCATCGGCACCGATCTCGTCCGGTTCGCCCGTGGGGGCGCGCGGGTGACGGGCGTCGATCTCGCCCTCACCTCCATCGAGCTGGCGCGACAGAACTTCGCCCTGCATGGGCTGGAGGCCGACGATCTGCGCGTGGCGGATGGCGCAGCCCTGCCGTTCGACCAGGCGTCGTTCGATGTCGTCTACTGCCATGGGGTGCTGCAGTACGCGGCCGATGCGCCGGCCATCGTGGCCGAGGCCCGTCGTGTGCTGCGTCCGGGCGGGCTCGCGATCTTCATGGTGTACAACCGCGAGTCGTGGCTGCACGCGATGTCGAAGGTGATGAAAGTCGGCCTCGAGCACGGCGATGCGCCGGTGCTGCGGCTGTATTCCATCCCCGAGTTCAAGGCGCTGCTGGCGCCGTTCAGCCAGGTGGAGATCGTGCCCGAACGGTTTCCCGTGGCATCGAGGCTGCACAAGGGATGGAAAGCTGCCGCCTACAACTCGGTGTTCGTCGGCACCTTCAACGCCCTGCCTCGCTCCTGGGTGCGGCGTTACGGGTGGCACCTCATGGCGTTCTGTCGGCCGTAAGGGCCGGCCTTGGGGCGTGGGCCTCAGGCCTTCGGCGTCGCCGGGGCCGGAGTACCCCTCTCGAACGCGTACACCGTGCGATGCTCGGCATGGGCATTGCACTTCTCATGGGATGCTCGAGTCCCACTGCCGAGACCATCCCTGCGGAGACCTGGCGCGACCAGACGTCTCCGGTGCCGAAGGCCGCGCGCCCGTTTCAGGCTGTGACGACGGGGACGCTGGTGTTCCAGTCGGATGTGGCCGGCCGGCCGAAGCTGTTCACCATCGACCTGGCGACGGGGCAGGTGCGCCAGATCACGCGTGGCACCGAGTGGCGCGACGAGTCGCCGCGCTGGTCCCCTGACGGGCAAGCCATCGCCTTTGCGTCCAACCGCGCCCACTACGGGGCGCAGGCCGAGGCGGGCTCGCCGGACTTCGACGTCTACGTGATGCGCGCCGATGGGTCGCAGGTGCGACGTATCACGAGCGATCCCGGCAACGATCGGGACCCGAGCTGGTTGCCCGATGGACGGTCGGTGGTGTTCTCGTCGGACCGGGCTTCACGGGGCGATCTCTATCGCGTGCGCCTGTCTGACGGCCAGACGGAGCGGCTGACAACGAACTTCGTCGGGCGGGCGATCATGCCGGCCGTGTCGCCCGACGGCCGCACGGTGGCGTTTGCGGCGCAGACCCTGCGCGTCGGCGCCTTCTGGAACTTCCAGGTGCATCTGCTCGATCTCGCGACAGGCCGCACCACGGCGTTGCCCGCCAGCGGCGGCGCGTGCTGGCCGTCATGGTCGCCGGACGGCAGCCGGCTTTACACGGTTCAGCTAGAGCGCGAACCGTCGGCCATCGAGCGTCGGGACCTCGCGACCGGCATCGTCACGCCCGCACACGCCGATGGCGAACGCTGGAGTTACTACCCGCGCGTGTCGCCGGACGGGCAGTGGCTGGCCATGTCGGTGAGCCCCGAGCACCACGATGGGGAGAACTGGGATCTCGCCCTCGTCTCGACCGCCGACCCGAGCCGGCGCATTCCGCTCACGACTGGCCCCGGCAACGACCGTTTGCCTGATTGGCGCCCCCGATGACGGCCGTTCGCGCGGCTCGGCGGCCCATGGCATGACCAGGCCTTCGCCTGGTGCTCGCCTTCCGGCGGACTGACAGGGCCGGTCCACTGAATCAGGGCTCGACCGTCACGTTCGCTGGGCGCGTGGAACCGAGTCGACCGTCGATTTGAGCTGCGCCGACGGCAGTGCCCTCCGCGCCACGCGGCCGAACGAGGCGAATGGGGATGGGTGCGAGGCGTGCCATCAACTCCGGCAGATCGGTCACCCGAAGCACGCCGGGCACGACGGCGAGGGTAGTGCGGTCGTGGACGTCCGCGGTGGCGACATCGAGGTAACTGAGGAGGCCGTCCTCGAGCACGAGAGCGTCTGGACGGTCGTACTGCGCGGCAAGCAGGGCCGCCGGCGCGGTCTGCCCGGCGGCTCGCAACGTGCGTGCGGATGGCCCGGCTGCCTCCGCCCGGAGCAGCGCCAGCCCCGCGAGGATGTCACGAGCCTGCCAGGCCGGAACGCTCGTCCCCAGCAGCCACGCACGCGCTGCGAACTGGTACGCGCCCGAGTAGCCGCTGGCCCCGGTTGTCGGGGCCAGGTCCCCTGTGCCTCGGATGTCGAGCGCCATCACCGTGCTTCCCGCGGCGACGAGGCCGTCGACCGTCGCACCTCTGAGCGTTGCCCCGCGTTCGTCGACGAGCAGCACCGCCGACTCTCCTGGCGTGGGGGGCCGTCGCAGCCAGCCGCGCAGGCGCACGCCCGGCTCGACCTCGACAATCAGGCGCTCGCCGTCGGTGCTGTCTGCGCGGCCGCGTCGCTCGACGACACGCGGCGCCGTTGGCGTCGACAAGTCGCCCACCAGGGTGCGCAGACCGGCGTCGGTCAGGCCGGGCCGCGTCGCCGCGAGCGCTCGTGCCTCATCGGCATTGATGGCTCGCACCGTGCGCGACCCGCCAGACGATGCGAGCTGTCCGGTGACCGTTGCCCGGAGCGACTCGATGGGCTCCGGCGTGAGCGGCGCTTCGGCCGCCGGCAACCCCGGGCGACCGAGCCAGGTGCCCAGCGCGCGGTACGCGCCCTCGCGCAGCGGTTGCGTCCAGCCGTGTGTCGCGTCGTTCTCCACGCGGCCCAGCTTGTCGGGGGCGCCGAGGGCGGCATACACGGCCGTCAACTCCGCCGAGGCCTTTCGGGAGCCGGCAATGGGAAAGAAGTCCTTGATGGCGCTGCTGACCAGATAGCCACGCGGGGCCGCTGCGACGCCGAAATCGGCGAAATCGAGTCCGCGCGCGAGGAATCCCGGAAGAATCTGCTCCGAGTCCTGCGGGCCTGGCGCGAGCCACATGTCGGCCCACGACGTCATGTAGCACGACACCACCACCGCTGCGAGACGAGGCTCGACGGCCCCGAGGAGGGCGGCCTGCGTCCCGCCACCGGAATTGCCGGCCACGGCGATCCGCCCGGCGTCCACATCGGGTCGGGTGAGCAGGTAGTCGATCGCACGGCGTCCGTCCTGCACCATGTAGGCCCCGATCGTGCGGCCGGTCAGCAGGACCTGCTGGCCGGTGAGCATGTGCTCACGGGTGCCGGGCCCGACCCGCGACGTGCCGGTCGCCGCGTCGAGGTACTCGTATCGCTCGCCCTGACCGGGCGGGTCGTAGGCCAGCACGAGGAAGCCCCGTCGCGCCAGCGACACCCACGCGTGCTGGTAGGTCGGAGACGCCTTGCCCTCGTCGGCGTGCCCGGCGGTGCCCAGGACAGCCGGAAAGGGGCCTGGGCCGTCGGGGACATACACCAGGCCAGTCACCTTGAAGCCGGGGAGGCTCTCGAACACCAGGTGCTCGATGCGGTAGCCGTCGCGTGCCCCGGGCGAGGTCGAGGGGCGGCGGGTCGTCCGCGTGATGGTGGCGTTCAACGGACCGTCGTAGGCCGGAAGCACGCCGAGCGTCCCGGCGATGGCCTCGCGCACCTCACGCTGGCGCGCCTCGACTTCGGCACGGGTGGTCAGCGCCGCCACGCTGGCGCGCCGCGCCGAGAGCAATGCCTGCGCCTGCTGCTCGACCCACTGGTCGAATGCGCCGCGCTCCGGCGTTGGCGGGGCCGGCGCCTGGCCAAGCAGGACACCGCCGCCAAGACACGCCACGCACAGGAAGACGGAGAGGGTGAGGAAGGGCCGGCTCACCGAGCCGGCCGTGTCCGGATTTGCCATGATCCGCGAGAGTATCTCAACGAGCGGGACATGCAGCCTTCGCCCAAGCCTCGGCGAGGCCCGTGAGAGACGCGGCGGGCCGCTCGGGGGCGGCAGAGCCGACCGTCGAGCCCGGCCCCGCGAGACTGGTCTACAACGCGGCGGCGGCGATGGGCTGGCGCGCGGCCTTGCGCTTCTCCGCGCTGGCGCGCACCAGGAACTTCGCGTACGGCACCACCTGCTTGATCGCCGCCACGTTCATCTGGCACGGGCTCAGGCAGGTCGGGCACTTCTCGTCGCGGATGAAGTTCCGGTGTGCCTGCGAGGCCTGCTTGAAGTAGACGGCCTCCGGATCCTCCGTGACTGCGTTCCCGATGACGTCGCTGTTCTCGCAGAAGAACATCCCGCCGTCCGGGTTGAGCATCAGCCCCTGGGTCTGGAACGGGCACGGCGCCAGGCGATGGTAGCCGTTGCCGATCATGTCGGCGTAGTGCATGTAGATGTAGTTCTGCCCGTCGAGCAGCGGGTCGTGCCGCACGCGGTCGAGGAAGAACTGCCGCATGCGCTGCTCCTCCTCGCTGACAGGCTTGATGTCCTTGGCCAGGTCGGCGTTGCCCAGCATGGCCTCGGTGAACCGCACCATGTTGAACACGATGTCCAGTTTCTCGCGCCGGGCCCACGCCAGGATGTTCTCGGCATCGTCCAGGTTCATCGAGAAGATCGTGGTCGAGATGCCGAAATTGAACGGGTAGGTCTTCTGCAGCTCCTTCATGGCCGCGATGGTCTGCTCGGCCTTGTCGAAGCCCCGCTTCACGCGGCGCACCTCGTTGTGCATGTCGCCAACGCCGTCGACCGACACGCGCGTGCTGAAGATGACGCCGCGCTCGTGGCACATCTGCACGATCTTCGTGAGCATCGGGATGCCTCGGTGCGGCGTCAGCCCCGTCGTGTTGAGCGTCAGCTTGCGCAGCCGGGGCAGCTTGTCGATCAGCACGCGGACGATGTCCACGAGGTCGTTGCGGGTGGTCGGCTCGCCCCCGGAGATGCTCGCGTTCTCGATGTGCTTCCAGAGCGGCGAATCGAAGACCTGCTCGATCTGCTCGAGCGTCATGTCCTCCTTGCGGTTGCCCCTGGTCCAGTTGCTGCACATGTTGCAGCGGGCATCGCAGACGAACGTGACGTGGAAGATCAGCACTGTCGGGTGCAGCGCTTTCACTCGGCCGATGTAGCTGTTGACCAGGTCGCGGGGGGCGGAGAGTGCCGCTTTGGCAAGGTATTTGGCCGCGTATACTTGCGCCATAAGTGTCTGAGTCTACAGCCTATTGTGGTCTGAGGTCAAAAGGCGGACCTGAATGCTCGCATTTTGCCCTCGGCCACACGCTGGCCGCCGCACCAGCCAGGCACGCATCCGAGGTTCGTAGCCGCGGGACTTGTCCCGCGGGCAGCGCCGGACGAGTCCGGCGCCTACGAGAGTCCTGAGAGTCCGGCGCCTGCGAGAGTCCTGAGAGTCCGGCGCCTGCGGGAGTCATGGGAGTCCGGCGCCTGCGGGAGTCATGGGAGCCCGGCCGCCACGTCATCCGTACCCCACCCGGCCGGACAAGTCCGGCCGCTACGTATGGTGGGTCGGTCGCGGCGTCTGGTGCCTCGCCTCGAGGTACAGCCACGCCCCCGGCAGGTTGCCGAACAGGCCCGACAGGACGATCAAGGTCGAGAGCGCGAGCGAGAGTTCGTCGGGCACGCCCAGAGGACGCAGCAGCCACACCATGACGCCCTGCGGCAGGCCGAAGCCGCTGATCGAGATCGGCAGCAGGAGCATCAGCAGCCCGATCGGCATGAACACGAGGTAATAGCCGAACGGCACGCCCAGGCCCAGGCCGAGGCCGAGACCGTACGCCTGCAGGATGCGGAGCACCTGCACGAGGACCGACAGGGCGAAGACGGCAAGCAGGGTCCGGGGTGTCGCGCGATAGGCTGCGACGGCGTCGGCGATCCTCAGCGGCCACCGGACGGGCGCCCAGTCGTGCCACGCCTCGGGCAACCAGCGGATCCAGCGGTCGGCCCAGACCGCGCCGAGCGCCAGCGCGAGCACGACCACGGCGCTCGAGACGGCAACCGCCTGCACCTGGGGGTCGGGATGACGGCTCGCGTACGCGGCCACGCCGATGACGCCCATGAGCGCGATGGCCACGACGCCCAGAATGCGATCGACCGCGACCGAGGCGACGGCGGCGCCGCGCCGGGACGTCTGCCGGCCGAGGGCGTACGCGCGTGCGGCGTCGCCGCCCACGCCGGCGGGCAGGAAACTACCCACGAACGAGCTGACGAGGAAGATGCGGGCGGCGCCGCGTGTGTCGATGGGGGAGCCGCTCGCGCGCAGCAGGAGGATCCAGCGCCAGATCATCACGAAGCGATCGAGCAGGACGAGCAACCCGACGGCCGCGAGCGCGCGCGGATCGACGCGGAGCATCGCTCGCAGCGCCGCGGCACCGTCGACCTGGCGCAGCAGATACAGCAGGATGAGGCCGGTGAGGCCCGCTCGCACCGGGAACGAGCGGAGCCAGCGGGTCATGCCCTGGGCTTGCGTGCCACGAACGTCAGCGTCTCGAACAGGTTCTTGCGCACCTTGAACAGCACGTCCTCGGTGCCGGTCCAGCGCGAGATCGTGTTCAGGCCCGGCACGTTGGCGAACACGGCCGCCGCGGCAAGCGCATCACGGCGCAGACCCGTGGCCACGCCGATGCTGCGGACCACCCGCTCCACCACGAAGCCTCCGTCGTTGAACAACTGCCTCATCCGGCGCTCGGTGGTCACGAAGTTGTGCGTGTAGTCGACGTCCCAGAAGAACGTGCGCTCCTTGAGGTAGTCGGGCACCACGACGAAGAACACGCCGCCGGGCTTGAGCAGGCGGAGGGCATCGCCGGTGAACGCCCGCGCCGCGTCGATGCCGGGCATGTGCTCCATCACCTGGTCGGCGTACACCACGTCGAGGCTGCCGTCCTCACCGGGAATGGGGGGCGTGAACGCCTTGACGACCTTCAGTCCCTTCTTCGTGAGGACGTCGATCAGGAGGTCACTCGCCTCGATGGCAGTGTAGTCCCACCCCGCCGATACGGCGAGTTCACCCAACGTCCCGTGGCCCGGTCCGATCTCGACGAACCGGCCCGGTGGCTGGATGGCCTGATGCAGGTAGCCGAGGCGCGTGCGTTCGATCCGGGTGCGGCGCGCCGCGCCGAATCCGGTGAGCTGCTTTTCGCTGAACGACTTGTAGAACGTGTCCTCGGTCACGGCGCGAGATCATAGCAGGCACACGATCGCTGTGCTGCGGTGCACGGGCGTGTACGCGTGGCCGGCAGCGACGGAGCCCGCGTCGTCTCACGCTTTCTCAGGATGAATGGGTCGGGCCGGCTGTTCCAGGGAGCAGCCGGCCCGTTGGCCGTAAGCGTTGACGCGCCTGACGGCTGGCTCACTAGTTCACGAAGCGGCCCCGGCCGGTCCAGCGGCCGATCGAACCCTGCTGCGCAGTCAGCCCGGTCTGGTCGATCCAGGCGGGCGCCGGGCTGCTGCCACAGTGCCCCAGCATGACGTCGATGATGTAGACCGACGTGCTGCCGTCGCTGGGCCCGGCGCCGAAGTGGTAATCGACGACGTCCTGCGACGGGTCGTTCACGTTGCCGCGCTTGCCGTTGTAGCCCCAGCGGTTGTCTTCGACCCGGAGTTTGTCGACCAGGTAATCCATGAACTCCCACGTGCCGCCGTGTTCCTGGCACGACCGTCGGACGAGGTCGGGCCGCTCGGCAAAGGCGGCGTTGACCACGCTGGCCCTGTTGGGCAGCGGCAGCCGGGTGCCGGGGGCGGGATCGGGCGTGCGATTGGCTCCCGACACCGGTGCTGCCGGCGTTCGGAACGTCCAGTTGGATGACCACGTCGCGTAGGCGTCGGCGTATTCGGCACGTGCGCGCCACGTGTAGACGGTGTCGTACTTGAGCTGCGTCGTCACGGTCCAGCTCGTCCGTCCGTTCCCGGGTGGGACCAGAGGCTCAGCGATCAGCGTGCTGCCCTCGAACAACTGGAACCTGTGGCTCAGCGACACCGTCGAGGCGTGCGGGGCCACGGCGTTGGCCACCGACAGGGTGACGGCGACCGTGCCCGTCGGCCCGAGTTCGGTCGTCGCCCCGGAGGCCGGCGACGGGCTGCCGGGTGTGCTGGCCTTGAGCGTGGGCGTCCCCTCGGGCACCGCCGCGACCGAGCCCACGCCCGCGGTGGCAGACGGTGAGACGGGGTTGGAATTGCTGCTGCAGGCTGCACTTGCCGCGAGCAGTGCGATGAGACCGGTCTGAATGGCGTGCTTCATTGTCGTTCGTCCTCGTTGCATCCGCGATGGGCTCAGAAGGAGAGCCTGAGGCCACCCCAGAACTGGGCGCCGCCGTACTTCACGTCCACGTCGCCGCCGCTGCCGGGCACCGTCACCGTGCCACCGGCATACCGGAGGCCGAGCGTGGCGCCGATGCGGCCTGTCTGGCCCAACTCGAACGGCAGGTTGTACGTCAGGTCGGCGCCGACGTTGACCGTCGTGCCGGTTTCCTTGCCGCGAGTCAACTCGACGTCCTGAATCGACACGCTCGCGAAGTTGGGGGGACCGTCGTTCTCCTGCACGCGGGCCGAACTGGCGAAGTCGTGGCCGACGGTCACAAAGGACGGGCCGCCGCCGACGCCCAGCGTCAGGTTCTCGCCGACCGGGATCATCCACTGGAGGCTGACGTGGTAGGCATCCTCGTTGTGCTTCAGCCCGGAGATGCGCTGATTGGCCTCGCGATGCCGATTGGTGAAGAGCGGGTGCGGGACGCGCGCGATCACGGCCGTGTCCATGCTGTCGCTGTTGCGCGTGTAGTTCAGCGCCACCACCAGCTGCCGCCAGACGCGGACGCCGCCGCCGATGTTCCAGATGGCGCCGCCGCCGTACTCCTGTGCGCCGGCGATGGTGCCGTCCTCGTCGTAGATGCTGAACGTCTGGACGTTGGCCAGCGTGTGCGACCCGCTCTGCGCGCCGCCGCCGAGCTGGACGAAGCCGCGCTGCTCATAGGGCGTCGGTGGAGCCGTGATCTGGGCTGACGCGGCGGTCGGGGCCAGCAGCAGGGCGGAAACCAGCAATACTCGTGTGTTCATAGGGAAGACGGTCTAAACCCCGCTCCGAGCCCCGTCGGATCGTTGTCCTGTCGATGGGTTGAACTCTGGCGCAGGCCCGCGGCCCTCACGCCGACAAATGTCCGCTGGGAGTCGGACACTCGATTGTTCGATAGCAGGGGAAGGAAGTCAACCGGCGGACCGAGGCCCGCCGGTTGACTTCCGAGCTAGAACCGCCCTCGGCCAGTCCAGCGCCCGAGGGTGCCGGCACTGGCGGTCGCCTGCGTCTGATCGATCCAGGCGGCCGTCGGATTGGGGCCGCAGTGCCCGCCGATGATGTCGATGATGTAGACGTTGGTTGTCCCTTCGTCCCGGTCCGATCCCCAGTTGTAGTCCACGACGTCGTGGGACGGGTCGCTGTTGTTGCCGCGCTTGCCGTTGTAGCCCCACCGGGTGTCGTACTGGCGGAGCCGGTCCACGACACGGTCCATGAACTCCCAGCTCCCGCCGCGCTCCTGGCACGAGTTGCGGAGCGCCGACGGGTACTGCCGCGCGACTTCCTCGACCACCCAGGACATGTTCGGGAGCGGCAGCCGCTGGCCCGGCGCCGGGTTTGGTGTCCGCGCGCCGCTGGGCGCGGGCGCGGGCGCCGGTGCTGGCGCCGGTGCTGGCGATGGCGGGGCCGGCACGGCCGGGGTCGGTGTGGTCGGGGCGGCCGGGGTTGGCGCTGCTGGCGCGGCCGGGGTGGGCGTGGTCGGGGCCGGTGCCGCGATCGAGGTCCGGAAGATCTGCTCCTTCGACACGGGCGACGTGATCACGCCGTCGCTCGCGCTGACACGCCAGAAGTAGTCGGTGTTGGCCGACAAGCCCGGCACCTGCACGGTGGTCACCGAACTGGTGGAACGCGGGACGGTCAGGACGGCCACCATGCGCGTGAACGCGTTGTCCGCGGCCACCTCGAACCGATAGACCACGGGCCCGGCCAGCGTGCCGCTGGCCTTGCCGTTGACCACGGTCAAGTCAGGCACGAGCGGGGTGGTCTGCCCGTTCAGGGGCGCAGCCATCTGCGGGGTCTCCAGGACCGTCGGATCCTGCAGGACGAAACTGGACACGGGCGACCACTCGCCCGTGTTGGCGCCGTCGAGGGCGCGCGCGCGCCAGAAATAGCGGGCTCCGCCAGCCGACAGCGCCACAGGCACCTGGTACGACGTGCGCCCGCCGCTGCCCGGCGAGACCCTGTCGGCCACGTGCACCTTGTTCTGGAAGCCGGTGTCGCTGGCGATCTCGACTTGCAGCCAGATGGGCCGCTCGCCGGTCGTCGCCGCGTTCTCGATGAGCAGGGTCACGGCTCCACCGGCCGTCAGCGCCTGGCCGTTGAGCGGCTCCAAGGGCTTGGGGGCCGTGATGGTGACGCCGGCGATGGGGCCCGCCACGGTCGGGCTGAGCGGGTTGCGACTCTTGTTCGACTCGCAGCCGGCGGCGGCCAGGCCACAGAGAAGAAACGTGACGAGCGACCGGGGGCAGGCAATCTTCATGGAAGCGTCCTCGTAGTGCGGGAGGACCGCGGCGACACGCGCGGGTTACACCTCCTCCTTGGGCATATCGGACGCAGGCGCCGAAACCATCAGCCCCTCCCTGCGCAGGAGGAACACCAGGCCACCGGGCAGCGAGGCCAGGATGAGCAGCGCCGCGCCTGCGATGGACAAGGCCAGGCCGGCATCGACGGGATGGCCGAGCCTGCGGAACAGGTAGGAGAACACCGCTTCGCGCACCCCGAAGCCGTTGATGGACACGGGGGCCAACTGGATCACGAGGCTCACGGGCACGATGACCAGCGCGTCGCGAAGCGGCAGGTCGATGTGCAGGCCCCGGGCGACGCAGAGATAGAACACCACCACAAGGACCTGGACAGCGAGCGCGCCGGCGAAGGCTTGAAGCAGGCGGGCCCGGTCGCTGCCGACGCGGGCGAGCATGTCCTCGAGCCGCCCGAGCCGCTCGGTGACCCAGTCCTCGCGGACGCGGGTCAGCGGCCGCAGCAGTCGTGGCACCAGGGCCGGGCGCGACACGACGAGGGCGGCGCCGAGCGACCCGGTGACCAGCAGGGCCCAGAGGTACCCCGTGCCGGGCAGGGCGTCCTGCAGGAGCAGCGAGCCGCTGGCGGCCACCGCGAACAGCGCGATCAGCCCCAACGCCCTGTCGAGCAGGACAACCGCGGCCGCCACGGTGCGCGACCGGGTCAGGCTGGCCGTATCGGCGATCCGCACCACGTCGCCGCCGATGTTGCTGGGCAGGAAGTTGTTGAAGAAATTGGCCAGCAGGCACGACACGGTCAGCTGCCAGGTGGAGGCGTGCACGTTCTGGGTGACGAGCAGGCGGCGCCAGCGCCAGCCGCTGATCAGGAGCAGGGCGAGGTGGACCAGCAGGGCGAGGAGTACCCATCCGAGTTCGACCTGTTGCAGCCGCGCCGCGACGGCCCGCACGTCCGTCTGACGGAAGAGCACCGCCAGCAGGCCGATGCTGATACTGAGCTTGAGGACGAACGAGGACGCGCGTCGAACGCGACCGGAAACGGGGGACATGGGGTGAGGCCACCGGGCCGCGCCATCCGGCGACCGGAAGGTGACAGACGGTACCATGCGACCCCCAAGCGGGCAACCGCAGACACCGGCTGGTTTATACTTGAGAGCTTCGCGGCCGCGCCGCCCGTCCGCGGGTGCGGCCCGTGCCCGTCATCGCCCAGCCATCGTGACCCCCACAGCCACGCCGCTCAGGATCCTGATGCTCGCGCCGGAGCCGTTCTTCGAGCCGCGCGGCACGCCCTTCAGTGAATACCACCGCATCAAGGCCCTCGTCGAAGACGGCCATCACGTCGATCTCGTGACGTATCCGATCGGCCGCGACGTCGATCTGCCCGGCCTCAGGGTGATCCGTGCGTGGCGTCCGCCCTTCGTGCGGTCCGTGCCCATCGGCCCGTCGGTGACCAAGCTGGTGCTGGACGCCCTGCTGGTCCTCACAGCGCTCCGCGTCGCCTTCCTGAGTGGCACCCGGTACGATGCCATCCACTCGCACGAGGAGATGGGGGTGTTCGGCGTGTGGCTCGGGCGACGGCTGGGGATCCCTCATCTGTACGACATGCATTCGAGCCTGCCCCAGCAGCTCGGCAACTTCCGGTACTCCCGGTCGCGCACCTTGCGGTGGGCGTTCGACAGGGCCGAGAACTACATGGTGCGCGGCTCCCAGGTGGTCATCACCATCTGCCAGGAGTTGCAGGACGCGGTGGAGGCGATGGGCGTGGGCGACCGTGCCGTCCTCATCGAGAACGTGATGGGGGGCGATGTCGAACCGACGCCGGGTCAGGGGCGCGAGGAACTGCGCGCGGCGTGGGGGATCAGGCCCGAGCAGCCGGTGGTGCTCTACACGGGGACGTTCGAGCAGTATCAGGGGCTGGACCTGCTCCTCGAGGCGAGCGTGCGGCTGAAGGCGCGCGTCCCTGATGCCGCGGTGCTCGTTGTCGGTGGCGCGCCAGACCAGGTGGCGCGCCTGTCAGCGCGGGCCCAGGAGGCGGGGGCGCCGCTCGTCCTCACCGGGCAGCGGCCGCCGGCCGATGTCCCGCACTTCGTCGACGCTGCCGATGCACTGGTGTCGCCACGGATTTCCGGAACCAACACGCCCCTGAAGATCTACTCGTACCTGCGATCCGGGCGTCCCATCGTGGCCACGAACCTCCGCACGCACACGCAGGTCCTGACGCCGGACTCCGCCGTGCTCGTGGATCCGACACCCGAGGCCCTGGCCGATGGCCTGGCTCAGGTCCTCACGAATCGGGAGGCCGCGTCGCGCGTCGCGGCGGCGGCGCAGCGACTGGCGGAGGACAGGTACAGCCGCCAGTCCTACCTGACGCGGACGCGTCGCGCGTACGACATGCTGATGGCCTCGGCGCGTCCGCCGCGCCACGTGGTGTCGTTGCCCGGACCCGCCGCGTCTGGTGGCCGGGAGCCGCGGTGACGGCGCTGGTCACGGGCGTCACGGGTTTTACTGGCGGACATCTCGCGCGTCACCTGCTGCATCGGGGCGTCCGCGTCCGGGGGCTCGTCCGTGGGACGAGCCTTGCTCGTCCGGAGGTCGCGGCGCTCCGGGCCGCGGGCGTGGAGATCGCCGCCGGCGACCTGACCGACAGGGCCGCGGTAGCGGCCGCCTGCGCCGGCATCGAGGTCGTCTACCACATCGCGGCGACGTACAGGGAGGCCGGTCAGCCCGACAGCGCGTACCGCGCCATCAACGTCGACGGCGTCCGCCATGTCCTGGACGGGGCTCGCGTGGCTGGCACGCGCCGCGTGGTGCATTGCAGCACGGGCGGCGTGCACGGGCACATCGCGAACCCGCCGGCCAACGAGGATGCGCCGTTCAATCCCGGCGACGTCTACCAGGACACCAAGCTCGAGGGTGAGCAGGTGGCGCGAGCGGAGGGGCAGAAGGGCGACATCGAGGTGGTCATCGCCCGCCCGATAGGCATCTACGGGCCGGGAGACATGCGCTTCCTGAAGATGTTTCGCGGGATCTGGCGGCGGCGCTTCCCCGTGCTCGGGTCCGGCGAGGTCTTCTACCACCTCACCTACATCGACGATCTGTGCGAGGGGTTCCGTCTGTGCGGAGAGGTTCCTGCCGCCGCCGGCCGCACCTACATCCTCGGCGGTCCGCGCTACACGACACTCAATGAGCTGGTGGACGCTGATCGCCGCGGAATTGAAAGTGAAGCCGTTGCCCGTGCACCTTCCGGTGTGGCCGTTCTGGCTCGCCGGGGCCGCCTGCGAGGCCGTGTGCGTGCCCCTCCGCGTGCAGCCGCCGCTGTATCGTCGTCGCGTGGACTTCTACACGAAGAGCCGCGCGTTCGACACGACGCGGGCCCGCACGGAACTCGGCTTCGCGCCCGCCATCGACCTGCCGGAGGGCATCCGGCGCACCATCGCGTGGTATCGCGCGCAGGGGCTGCTGTGAGCCAGAAGATCTCCGTGCTGCACGTGTGCGATCACCTCGGCTGGACCGGGTCGCGCATGCATGGGGTCAAGCGGCTGTTCGCGTGGACCCTCCCGCGCTTCGACCCATCCCGGTTCGACGTCTCGCTCGTCAGCCTCCGCAAGAAGGACACGTCGGAAGACACGCTCGAGTCGTTCGGGGTCGACGTCACGTACCTGCACAAGGGCAAGTTCGATCCCGCGACCCTCACAGCCCTGCTCAAGGTGATGGACCGCAAGGGCACGCAGGTCCTGCACCTCCACGGGTACGGGGCGACGACGTTCGGGCGCATCGCCGCGGCCATCCGCGGTACCCCGGTCCTGCTGCACGAGCACGCCAACCACACCACGACGCCGTGGTTCCAGCAGGTGGCCGACACCCTCCTGGCGCCGTACACGGATCTGGCCATCGCCGTCTCCAGGTCCACGGCGGAGTTCACGATCCGCGCGCGCAAGATGCCGGCGGAGAAGACGCGTGTCGTGTACCTCGGCGCGCCACTCGAGGAGTTCGGCCGGCCGCGCAGCGCGCAGGAGATCGCCGAGGCTCGCGCCGCGCTTGGCATCGCGCCGGGGACCTTCGCCGTTGGTACGGTCACCCGGTTGATGCCGGCCAAGGGCAACCGATACCTGATCGAAGCCGTACGTCCGATCGTGGACCAGATACCCGAGGCGCACGTCTATATCGCCGGCGAGGGCGAACTGCAGGGTGAACTCGAGGCCCAGGCGCGCGATCTGGGCGTCGCCGACCGCGTGCACTTCCTCGGGTTCCAGCGCGACGTCGCCAGCGTGCTCGCGGCCTACGATCTGGTCGTCTTCCCGTCGCTCTGGGAGGGCACGCCGCTGACGTCGTTCGAGGCCCTCGCGATGGGCAAGCCCATCGTCTCGACCGACGCCGACGGGCTGTGCGAGATCCTGCGCGACGGCGTGGATGCCGTCGTGGTCGCCAGGGAGAGCGCCCGCGAGATCGCCGACGCCGTCGTGGCCCTCGAACGGGATCCGGCGCGCCGCGCGGCGCTCGGCGCGGAGGCGCAACGTACGAGCCGCCGCTACGACATCGCCGCGTACGTGCGGAAGATGGAACGCCTCTACGAACTCATGGCGCGCGTGTCCAGGCCCTCGCGGCGCCAGGGACTGCTGCACGAGGACCTGTCGTTCCTCGACGAGGGGGCGCGGCCGTGAACATGCCGCGGGCCGCCCGCCTCGGGCGCCTGTGGAGCGATCCAGGCGCGGTGGCGACGCTGATCCTCGGCCTCCTGCTCCTCGGGTTCGCGCTGTCGGTCAGGTTTCCCGTCGTGGCGTTCGGGTTCCAGAGCGACGAGGCCACCTACTACAGCCTGGGCCACAGCCTCGCGAAGGACTGGGACATGCAGTTCCAGCGCAAGGACCTGGTTCGGGTGTGGAAGGAGTTCCCCTCGGGCCCCGAGGGCATCTTCCTCAAGCGGGGGCGAAGCGTCAGGCTGGAGGCGCAGGGGCGGCCGCCGTTCGTCCGCTGGGTCAAGGGGCCGGACCCACGTGCCGATCGCCTGTACTACGGCAAGTCCTTCATCTACCCGCTGTGCGCGGCGCCGTTCATCGCGCTGGCGGGCACCAACGGGTTCCTGGTGCTGCACGCGCTGCTGCTGACGGCGTGCTTCGGCGCGATCTACGCCTTCGTGCGGGCGAGGACGAGCGCCGCCGCCGCGCTGGCCTATGCCGTCGTGTTCCTGTTTGCGTCGGCAGCGCCTGTGTACTTCGTGTGGCTGACGCCAGAGTTGTTCAACTTCGCGCTCGTCCTGCTCGGGCTCTTCTTCTGGGCCTACAAGGAAGTGGCGCCCGACGCCGTCCCGACAGGCACATGGCTCGACCGTTGGGCGGCGCTGCTGCGCAGTCCGTGGTCCGACGTGATTGCGTGCGTGCTGCTCGGGACTGCCACGTTCTCGAAGCCGTTGAACGTCTTCGCGGCGGCGCCGGTGCTGTGGCTGGCGCTGCTGCGCCGGCAGTGGCTGCGCGTGGCGCTGGTGAGCGTGGCGTTCGTGGCGGCGGCCGGCGGCCTGTTCCTCGCCAACGGCATCAGCAGCGGCGACATGAACTACCAGGGCGGCGGACCGGATCGCTCGACGTTCTACGGCCGGTTCCCCTTCCAGACGCCGGAGTCGACCTTCGACAACACAGGCGAGGTCCGCGCCACGGACGGCCTGCTGACCGACGTGATCTTCAACCGCGACGCGCTGACAACGGTGCTCGCGCACAACGTCGGCTATTTCCTCGTCGGACGGCACACGGGGCTCGTCCCGTACTTCTTCCCGGGCGTGCTCACCGTCGCGCTCTTCCTCTTCGCGTCCCGTCGCCGGCGTGAACCGTTCCAGTGGCTCGTGCTGCTCGCGCTCGCCGTGGCGTCGGTGGCCATCCTGATCTACATGCCGTTCACGTACTCGGGCGGCGGTGGGCCAATCGGCAATCGGTACTTCCTGGGCTACTACGCCCTCTTCGCGTTCCTCGTGCCGACGGCCATCACCGTCCGCACGGCGGTGGCCGCCGCGGCCGTGGGCGGTCTCTTCACCGCGCAACTCATCGCCAATCCCTTCTACTCCTCGTATCGCCCCGAGACGCACGCCAAGTACGGCCTGTTCAGGCTGCTGCCGATCGAGCTGTCGCTCGTCAACGACATGCCGGTCAACGTGACCCCCTCGCGAGCCAAGCAGCCGCTGGCGGGCACGCCTCCGGTGCTCGCGTACTTCCTGGACGACAATGCCTACAGTCGCGAGGGCGAGTGGTTCTGGGTGCGGGGGGAGTCACGCGCCGATCTCATCCTGCGGGCTCCGGCTCGCCCCCATGCCGATGGGGCATTCACGTCACTGGCCCTGACGGCGCTCGACATAGACGTCGCAACAGGGGCGGCGCCGGCGGTCGTGAGCATCGATACGGGCGCGGAACGGGTGCGCGTGGCGCCCGGCGCGAATGGCAGCCAGACCGTGCGCGTTCCGATGCCTGCGGGGTTCCCCTACAAGGCCGTCCCGGGACAGCCGCTCAACCGTGTGTACGCGATGTCGATTGGCGCCA
Source organism: uncultured Acidobacteriota bacterium (assembly GCA_963715265.1). Taxonomy (GTDB): domain Bacteria; phylum Acidobacteriota; class Vicinamibacteria; order Vicinamibacterales; family Vicinamibacteraceae; genus Luteitalea. The sequence continues at coordinate 100,164 of CAVQRQ010000012.1, read as the reverse complement.
GCGAGGGCTTCGTGCCGATCTTCGACGAAGGGGGCCGCGATGCGCGGTTCCTCGGGGCGCGGATCCGCATCACGCCCATCTATCGCGACGACAGGTACCAGCCGCCGCCGGCTGCGCGCGCGACTCCCGTGCCCTGACCCATGTCCTACGCCACACCGCTCGAATCCCGCATCGCCAAGAAGGTCGCCAGGGCGTCGATCGAACACACACTCATCGAGCCGCACGACCGGATCATGGTGGGCCTGTCCGGAGGCAAGGACAGCTGGGCGCTGCTCCAGATCCTCGACGTCATCCGCGCGCGCGCCCCGTTTCCGTTCACCGTCGTGGCCGTCAACGTCGACTCGGGCTACAAGGACTTCAAGCACGACGTGATTCGGCGGGCGTGTGAGGAGCGGGGATGGGAACTCCGCATCGAGCACACCGAGATCGGCGAGGTGATGGACGACCTGCTCGAGGCCAACGCGACGCCGTGCTCGCTGTGCGCGCGCCTTCGCCGCGGCGTGCTCTATCGCATCGCCGAGGAAACGGGGGCGACCAAGATCGCACTCGGCCATCATCTCGACGACTTCATCGAGACGCTGCTCCTCAATCTGTTCTTCGGCGGGGCGCTCAAGGCCATGCCGGCGCGCCTCGTGTCCGACGACGGGCGGCACGTGGTCATCCGACCGCTTGTCTACGTGTCGGAGCAGGAGGCGATGGAGTACGCCATGGCGTGCGAGTTGCCCATCGTCGGCTGCTGCTGCCCGGCCTGCGGCGACCTGAGCCTGCAGCGGCAGCGGCTCAAGCGCCTCATCGGCGAACTCGAACGCGAGCACCCGGGCGTGAAGTCCTCGATGCTGACGGCGCTGCAGAACGTCCACCCGCGGCACCTGCTCGACCTGCGCCTCACGCCGCTGGCCGATGCGGCGCGAGAGATGGCCACCTCCTCGGCCGGCGCATCCGTCAAGCCCGTGCGCGTCGTGCGGCGCGCCGACGTCGCCCGCCGCGATGTCTAGCGCGGTCGAGCCGTCGGCGCACACCCCGGACCACGCTCCGGCGTGGGTCGATCCGCGACGTGCGCATCGAGAGGCCGCCGCGTGAGGGCGGTCCTGCAGCGGGTGACGACGGCGAGCGTCACCGTGGAAGGCCGCGTCGTCGGTCGGATCGGTGCGGGCCTCGTCGTACTGCTCGGGGTCATGGTGGGCGACACCGACGCCGACCTGACGTACATCGTCGAGAAGACGGCTGGCCTTCGCGTGTTCGACGACGGCGGGGGACGCATGAACGTCGATGTCCGGGCCGCGGGCGGCGCGTTGCTCGTCGTGTCACAGTTCACGCTGGCCGGGGATTGCCGGAAGGGCCGCCGCCCCTCATGGGATGCCGCGGCGCGCGCGGACGATGCCAGCGCCTGGTACGACAGGGCCGTGGCGGCGTGGCGCGCCGCCGGGCTCGTCGTCGAGACCGGCATCTTCCAGGCAAACATGCAGGTGGCGCTCGTCAACGACGGTCCCGTCACGGTGCTGCTCGACAGCCGCAAGCAGTTCTGAGAGGCTGTGGCCCCATGCACTTCTGGAAAGCCCACGCGTACGGCAACGACTTCCTGTATGGCGTCGCGGCCGACGCCGTGGCGCATGACCCCGCCGAACTCGCGCGCCGCATGTGCGCCCGTACCACCGGCATCGGCGCGGACGGTCTGATCCTCTTCGAACCGATTCCCGGCGGGGCGCGCATGCGCCTGCACAACGCCGACGGGTCGATTGCCGAGGTGTCGGGCAATGGGGTCCGGGGCCTGGCGGCCCTGCTCGCGCGTGAGCAGGACGTGCCGACGGGCACTGTCTTCCTCGTCGACACCGATGCGGGACAGAAGCGGCTCGAACTCGTGTCGCGCGACGAGCGGCTGCGGCCGGTGTTCCGCGCGGCGATGGGGCAACCGGAGCGCGTCGCGCAGCAGCGTGTCCGTCTCGATGACGACGACCTGCCGCTCGTCACGATGTGGATGGGCAACCCGCAGGCCGTCTGGCTCGTGGACGCGCTGGATGCCCGCGAGATGCTGCGTGTCGGCGCGGCCCTGCAGCACCATCCCGCGTTCCCCGACGCCGTGAACGTCGAGTTGGCCCGCGTGGTGTCGCCAGACACGGTCGAGATCCTGATCTACGAGCGGGGGGTCGGGCCCACCCAGTCGTCGGGGACGGGGTCCTGCGCCGCTGCCGTCGCCGCCGCCCAGTACGGCGGGGCGTCGCGGTTGCTCGACGTCGTGGCCCCCGGTGGACGCCAGCGCGTGGAGTGGCTCGACGATGGCGTGTACCTGACCGGCTGGGCTGAAGTGATTTGCGAGGGGACCTGGTTGGCGTGAGGACCCTGCACGAGGCGATTGGCGCCGTCGAGAACTACTCGCCCGCCGAAGAGGCCTTCAATCGCCGGCGACGCACGTGGGGCCTTGGCCTGGGCCCCCTCGTGTTCGTCCTGCTCTGGTTCGCCCCACTCCCACTGACGGTGCCAGCGCACCGAATGGCGGCCATCCTGGCCGCTCGTTGTCGTGCTGTGGATCAGCGAGGCGTTGCCGATGGCCGTGACGGCGATGCTCGGTCCCATCCTGGCCGTCGTCTGTCAGGTGGCGCCGGCCCGCAGTGCGCTCGCGCCGTTTGCCGATCCCATCATCTTCCTGTTCATCGGCAGCTTCATCCTGGCCGAGGCGATGTTCGTGCACGGCCTGGACCGTCGGATCGCGTTCAGCGCGCTGGCCTCGCCCTGGGTGGGCACGAGCGGCACGCGGATTCTTGTCGTCTACGGGTTGGTGGCCACGGTCATCTCGATGTGGATGAGCAACACCGCCACGACGGCGATGATGTTCCCGATCGGGGTCTCGATCGTCGCGCAGCTGCGTCGGGGCGCGTCGGGCGGGGACGAGTCGCTCCGCAAGTTCGCGATGGCGATGATGCTCATCACGTCCTTCGGCGCGTCGATCGGCGGGATGGCGACGCCTGTAGGGACGCCACCGAACCTCATCGGCCTTGGCCTGCTCCAGCGCATCACCGGGACGCACATCGGCTTCTTCCACTGGATGGCGCTGGGCGTGCCGCTCGTGCTCCTGCTGTTTGCGTTCCTCGCCGCCTTCTTCGCGTGGACCAGCACGCGCGGCGTCCGGGTGGGGGAGGCGAGCGCCAGCCTGGTGCGCGACGAACTGGCGAGGCTGGGGCCGATGTCGACTGGCACAGCGCAACGTCTGCGTCGCGTTCGGCGTGACCGTTCTGCTGTGGACGTTCCCGGGCCTGCTGGCGATGGTCGGGCAGGGCACGTCGCCGATGGCCCGGGCCTACATGACGTCGGTGCCCGAGGGCGTGGCGGCCATGCTGGGGGCGATGCTGCTGTTCGTGCTGCCCGTGCACTGGCGCGGCGCGCCGGTTCACGCTCACGTGGGAGGAGGCGGCGCGGATCGACTGGGGCATCGTGCTGCTCTACGGCGGCGGCCTGGCCATGGGCGACCTGGCCTTCTCCACCGGGCTCGCGACCGCGATGGGCGAAGGCCTCACGGCGTGGCTGCCGGGAGCCAGTCCCCTCCTGTTGACCGCGGTCTTCACGGCCATGGCCATCGTCCTGTCCGAGACGACATCCAACACGGCGTCAGCGAACATGATCGTGCCCGTCGCGATCGCCGTCGCGACGGCGTCGTCGGTCGATCCGCTGCTGCCGGCCATCGGCGCCACCCTCGGCGCCTCGATGGGGTTCATGATGCCCATCTCCACGGCGCCCAACGCCATCGTCTACAGCAGCGGGTACGTGCCGATCGGCGCGATGATGCGCTACGGCGTCGTGCTCGACCTGGCCGGCTTCGTCGTCATCGTCGGGCTTCTGGCGCTGCTGGGGCCGTTGCTGTTCTGACGGCTGTCGGAGTCACGGCACGCCTCAGATTTCGCCAGGCAGTTCCCCATGCTGCAGGCACGTTCCGCCATGCCGACGAGTGCGCTACCGCGGGCGGCGCGCGCCACGCCCCGCCGGCGCGGCCACCAGGGCCTCGTCGTACGCGCGGGTTGCGGCCTGGATTTCGGTCGCGACCGGCGTGGCGACCGTCACGGCCTCATCGAAGCGTTGCGCCTGCATGTGTGAGCGCGCTTCTTGCACACCACGCCCCGCAGCCGCCACGGCCTGCTGCAGCGCCTTGAACGGCGCGCCCTGCGTGACGGGCCGGCGGCCGCTGCCGGGAGGAGGCGCGGCCACCGCGGCGCCGAGCCGCTGTTGCGCGAGGGCCAGTGCCAGTTCGGCCGACGTGATGGCGCGCTCGGCCAGGCCGCGGGCGAGGGCCTTCCTGTCGGCGGCGTCGCGGGCCGCGACCTGCGCGCGCTCGCGGGCGTCGAGGGCGTGGTTGAGCGCCTGGCGATAGTCGCGCTGACCGGCGGCCTCGTGCGACCGCCTGAGGGCAGTCTCCGCGGCGGCGAACTCGTCGGCGGCGTATTGGGCGGCGCCCGCCGCGCGGGCGGTGGCGATGGCTCCCTCGGCCTGATCCATCTCCTTCTGCGGGGGAGCGGCGCAGCCGGCAACGCAGAACACGAACAGGGCCGCCAGGTGGGCGCGCAGGAGGCGGCGCGCCGGGCCGGGACGATCGGACATGCTCAGGAGTATACCGAGTGGGCGTAGTAGGATGAGGGGCTCGGCCACGGTGGGGCGGCCAGACGCGGAGTGGTGTGCGCCATGAAAGGGCTGGCGCCCCAGGATCGCCCGCGCGAGAAGCTGGCCGAGCGCGGCGTATCGGCACTCGGAGACAACGAGTTGCTGGCGGTCCTGCTCGGGCATGGCGCCGGGGGCGCGTCGGCGCTGGAACTGGCCAATCGCCTGCTCGCCGAACTGGGCGGATTGCGGGGCCTCGCCCGGGTCTCGCCGGCTGACCTCGGGCGGCAGCGCGGGGTGGGGCCGGCGACCGCCGGACGAATCGTCGCCGCCGTGGAACTGGGGCGGCGGAGCGTGGTGCGGGCCGCTCCGGCACGGGTGCAGATCACGGCCCCCGCCGACGCGGCGCGCTATCTCCTCCCCCGGTACGGCACCGCAGACGTCGAGCACGCCGGCGTCCTGCTGCTCGACGCCCGGCATCGGGTGTTACACGCGCGGTTGTTGACGCGCGGGACGGCCGACGCCACGCCGATGCATCCGCGCGACGTCTTCCGGGAGGCGGCACTGGCCGGGGCGGCGGCGCTGGTGCTGTTCCACAACCATCCGTCCGGAGACCCGCTGCCGAGCCCGGAGGACTTCAGGCTCACGCAGCGGATGATCGAGGCCGGCGAACTGATGGGCATCACGGTTGTGGATCACCTGATTCTCGGAGACACGAACTACTGCAGCCTTCGCGACCTCGGCTCACTGACACGGACCCGCTGACACGACACCCATGCCGCGTTTCTACCTCACCACCGCCATCGACTACGTGAACAGCCGCCCGCACCTCGGCACGGCCTACGAGAAGATCACGGCCGACGTCATCGCGCGCTACAAGCGGCTGGACGGCGTGGACACCCATTTCGTGATGGGCAACGACGAGCACTCACAGAACGTCTTCCGGCGCGCGCGGGAACTGGGTAAGGACCCGCTGGCCTACTGCGACGGGATGGAGCAGGAGTTCCGCGAGGTGTGGCGGGCGCTCGGCGTGTCCTTCGACGACTTCATCCGCACGACCGAGCCTCGCCATCGGGCCGGCGTCGAGGCCCTCGTCACGCGTATCGCCGAGGCCGGCGACCTCTATCAGGCCGACTACGAGGGTTGGTACTGCGTGGGCTGCGAAGCCTTCAAGCAGGAGAAGGACCTGATGGACGGCCTGTGCCCGATTCACCGCACGAAGCCGGACTGGATCAGGGAGCGGAACCACTTCTTCAAGCTCTCGGCGTACCGCGACCGCCTGCTGGCCCATTTTGCCGAGCACCCGGAGTTCCTGCAGCCCGACGTGCGCCGCAACGAGATCCTGCGGCTGCTCGAGGCCGGACTGGAGGACATCTCCATCAGTCGCGCCGGGCAGTCCTGGGGCATCCCCCTGCCCACCGACCCCTCGAGCGTGGTCTACGTGTGGTTCGATGCGCTGATCAACTACGCGTCGGCCGTGGGGCTCGGCACCGACCCGGCGCTGTTCGATACGTGGTGGCCAGCCGATCTGCACGTGATCGGCAAGGACATCACGCGCTTCCATTGCGTCATCTGGCCAGCCATGCTCATGAGCGCCGGTCTGCCGGTGCCCCGCCAGGTGTTCGGCCACGGCTGGGTGCACCTGCGCGGCGAGAAGATGAGCAAGTCGCTCGGGACGGCCGTCGACCCGCTGGAGGCCGCGCAGCGATTCGGCCCGGACGCGCTGCGCCTGTTCCTGACCAAGGAGATCCCGTACGGGGCCGACGGCGACTTCACCTTCGAGCGATTCGAGGAGCGCTACAACGCCGACCTGGCCAACAACCTGGGCAACCTCGTGAACAGGGTCACGGCGATGGGGGCGCGCTACCGACAGGGCCAGCTCGTGCCTGCGCAATCGCCATCACGGCTGCAGGACCTCGCGGCGACGACCGTCCGCGAGTACCGGCAGGCGATGGATGCCTACGCGTTGCACCAGGGTGTGGCCTCTGTGTTCCGCCTGCTCGATGCCACCAACGAGTACCTGGCCGAGCGCGCACCGTGGACGCTGGCCAGGGATCCCGCCCAGGCATCCGCGCTCGACGAGGTGTTGTTCACGGCGGCGGAGAGCCTGCGGCTGGCGGCTGTGCTGCTCGGCCCCGTGATGCCCTCGTCTGCCGAGGCGGTTCTGGCCCGGCTCGGCGAGCACGCCCCGCCGGCCGCCCGGCGCCTCGCGACCGAAGGGGCCTGGCGTGTTCAGGGCACCCGGTCCGTTACGGCCGGCGACGCGTTGTGGCCCCGGGCCCAGGCGCCGGCAGACCCCAGCCGACATGACGTCGGCGCATCACCAGCCACCCTTCACGTGGCAAGTTCAGGAGCCTCGTCCGTGTCAGACCCCGCATCGCCCGACGCCGTGCCCTCGCCCGTTACAGCCGACGCCGCCCCGGCGGTGCCTCCGCCATCCGGCCCGGCACCGGCCGCGGCGGCTGTTACGCCCGGCACGCCCGTGGCGGCGGATTCAGGGAGCGACACCGGCGTCATCACCATTGACGACTTCATGAAGGTCGAGCTGCGGGTCGGCAAGGTGATCGCCGCCGAAGCCGTGCCGAAGTCCAAGAAGCTGCTCAAGCTGACCGTGCAGGACGGCGCGGAGTCGGAGCGGACGATCCTGGCCGGCATTGCCGAGTCGTACGCGCCGGATGCCATGGTCGGTCGCACGATTGCGTTCGTGGCGAACCTGGCGCCGCGTCCGATGATGGGGCTCGTCTCCCACGGGATGGTGCTGGCCGCCGACACCGACGGGAAGGCCCAGCTGATCGGATTCGAGACGCCACCGGCGCCGGGCACGCGCATCCGGTGATCGATACGCACTGTCACATCGCGGGCGACGAGTTCGCCGAGGATCTGCCGGCTGTGGTCGCCCGGGCGCGGGAAGCCGGCGTCACAGACGCTGTGTGCATCCTCGATGCCGCCAATCGCGTCGAAATCGACAGTGTGGAGCGCGTACGCGCGGCGTGGCCAGCGGTACGGTTCGCCGCAGGACTGCACCCCCACCACGCGGCCCGGCTCGGACTCGACGACATCGAGCGCGCCGTGGCGGACGGCCTGGACGCGTGCGGCGCGGTGGCCGTGGGCGAGATCGGCCTGGACTATCACTACGACTTCGCACCGCGCGAGGTGCAGCGGGAGGTCTTCGGCCGGCAGATGGCCCTCGCCAGGGCCCGGGGCTTGCCCGTCGTCATCCACACGCGCGAGGCGGATGCGGACACGCTGGACGTGATCGATGCCTGGGGCAGGGGGACTGTCCGCGGCGTCTTCCACTGTTTCACCGGGGACATGGCGCTCGCGGAGGCCGCGGTCACGCGGGGATTCCATGTCTCCTTCTCGGGCATCGTGACCTTCCCGCGTGCCGAGGCTCTGCGTGAGGTCGCCGCGTGGGTGCCGGCGGACCGGTGGCTGGTCGAGACCGACAGCCCGTACCTGTCTCCCGCTCCGCAGCGGGGAGGACGCAACGAACCGGCCCGGGTGGTGCGGGTCCTCGAAACGGTGGCGCGGGTGCGCGGACTCACGCCCGACGAGGCTGCCACCCAGGCCGTGGCCAACGCCGCGGCACTGTTTGGCACGGTCGGGCCCAACAGGTAGGCGCGCGTTGACAGCGCCACCCCAATGTGTTGAGATTCCTGAGGTTTCGCAAGTGCAGCCTTCCTCGTCCCCCTCTGATCTAGCACAGCTGTTCGAGCCCGTCCGGGACGACCTTGAACGCGTGAACCAGGCCTTTCTGAGGCACATCGACTCACGCGTCGAGTTGATCCCCGAGATCGGGAAGTACCTGCAGAACACGGGTGGCAAGCGGGTGCGGCCGGCGGTCATGCTCATGGCCAGCCGCCTGGCGGGGGGCCACGACAAGAGCGAGATGGCCGTGCTCTACGCGTCGGTCATCGAGTTCATCCACACGGCGACCCTCGTCCACGACGACATCATCGACGACTCGGAACTCCGCCGCGGCCGGCTGGCCGTGCACGCGCGCTGGGGTAACGACGTCACGGTGCTGCTCGGTGACTACCTGTACATCAAGTCGCTGGGGATGGCGCTGCAGTACGACCGCATCGACGTGCTGCGCGTGCTGTGCGACATCACCCTCAAGATGATCGAGGGCGAGCTCTACCAGCTGACCAAGAACGGCGACACCGAGATCACCGAGGACGAGCACTTCGACATCATCCGCCGCAAGACGGCCTACCTCTTCGCAGGGTCCTCGAAGATTGGCGGCCTCGTCGGCACGATCTCGCCGCAGCAGGAACAGGCCCTGTGGGACTACGGTTTCAACCTGGGCATCGCATTCCAGTTGGTGGACGATCTCCTGGACTACACGGCCGATCAGGCAGCGCTCGGCAAGCCCATTGGCAGCGACCTGCGTGAAGGCAAGTTGACGCTCCCGATCATTCTGCTGCGGGACAGGGCGCCAGAGCAGGCCCGGCCCATCATCGAGCAGGTGGTTCGGGACGCCGACATCACCGAGGAGGCGTGGCACCAGTTGCTTGGCCTGCTCCGGGAGTACGACATCGTGCGTCAGGTGACACGCCGCGCCGGCGAGTATGCCGAACTGGCCCGGAAGCAGCTCGCGTCGTTTGGCGAGAGCCGGGAGCGCGATGCTCTGGTCGGTCTGGCCGACTACGTGCTCGCCCGCGACCGGTAGGGATGCCGACCGACCCCGGCGCCGCCTCCCAACTGGCGCGTGACTGACGACCAGGCTCCGCGTCCATGCCTGCGCCCGCCGACCGCATTGCCTCGCTCCGCGCCCTGATCAGGCATCACGAAGAGCGGTATTACCTCCACGACGACCCCGAGATTTCCGACGCCGAGTTCGACGCGCTGATGCGCGAGCTCCGGTCGCTCGAGTCGGCCCATCCGGATCTGATTACGTCCGATTCGCCGACGCAGCGGGTGAGTGGACGCCCCGCCGAAGGTTTCACGACGGCCAGCCACCTGCGGCCGATGCTGAGCCTCGACAACGTCTACGACGACGCGGAACTCGAGGCGTTCGACGACAGGGTTCGTCGTGGCCTCGGGAGCGAGGGGCCGATCGAGTACATCGCCGAACTGAAGATCGACGGACTCGGCATCGCCGTCACCTATGAGGACGGCCTGTTCGCGCGCGGCGTCACACGTGGCGACGGCGTGGTCGGCGAAGACGTCTCGAGCAATGTGCGCACCATCCAGGCCATTCCCCTCCGGTTGACCGGGGGGCCGACGGGGCGCTTCGAGGTGCGTGGAGAGATCTACCTGCCGCGCGCCGCCTTCGATCGCCTCAACGAGGAGCGTGAGGAGGCCGGCGAACCCCTCTTTGCCAACCCCAGGAACGCGGCGGCCGGTGCGCTGCGCAATCTCGACCCCGCGTTGGTCGCCCGCCGCGGCCTGCGCGCGTTCTTCTACCAGGCGGTGGCCGACCCCGACGAGTCCGGAGTCGACAGCCTGCCACCGACGCACGCCGGCCTGATGCGGGCGTTGGCGTCATGGGGCCTGCCGGTGGAGAAGCACTGGACCCGCTGCGACGGCGTGGAGGCCGTGAAGGCCTTTGTCGCGGCCTGGGCGGATCGCCGCCGCGAGCTTCCCTTCGAGACCGACGGGATCGTCATCAAGGTGGATCGGCGCGACCAGCGAGAGCGCCTCGGATTCACCGCGAAGTTCCCTCGTTGGGCCACGGCGTACAAGTTCCCGGCGCAGCAGGCCACCACGCGACTGATTCGCATCGACGTGCAGGTCGGGCGTACGGGCGCGGTGACGCCCCTCGCCGTGCTCGAGCCCGTCGCCCTCGCTGGCTCCACGATTCAGTACGCCACGCTCCACAACGAGGAGGAGATCCGGCGCAAGGACATCCGCCCTGGCGATGAGGTGCTCGTCGAGAAGGGCGGCGACGTCATCCCGAAGATCGTCAAGCCGATCCTGTCTCGCCGCGCACACGGCCTGGCGCCATTCGAGATGCCGACGGTGTGCCCGGTCTGCGGCAGCGCGCTGGAGCGGCCGGAAGACGAAGTCGTGTGGCGCTGCCCCAATCCAAGCTGCCCGGCGCGCCTCCGCCGCAGCCTGCTGCACTTCGCGGGACGACGGGCCATGAATATCGATGGGCTCGGCGAAGCCCTCGTCGACAAGCTGGTGGGTCTCGGCCTCGTGACGGACTTCGCCGATCTGTACGGGCTCTCGGTTGATGGACTGGCCGATTTGAAGTTCGAGGCGCAGGCGCGACGGACCGACAGCGGGACCGCCGACGAGGCCGCGGTGACCGAGGAGGGGGCCGACGACAGCCGCCCGGTCACGGCGCGCAGGTTGGGCGAGAAGTCAGCCACAGCGCTGGTCGCCCAGATCGAGAACAGCCGACGCAACGAACTGTGGCGTCTGCTCTTCGGCCTCGGCATCCGGCACGTGGGCGAGCGCGGCGCCCAGGCCCTGGCCGAGGCGTTCGGGACGATGCAGGCCATCGCCGGTGCCACCGTGGAGCAGTTGCAGGCCGTCCCCGACATCGGCCCCGTTGTGGCCGCATCCGTGCGCCGGTTCTTCGACGCGCCGGAGACCGCCCGCCTCGTCGCCCGCCTCGAGGCCGCTGGCGTAGCGATGGGACAACCGGTGCCTGAAGGGCGCGGTCCGCTGCCGCTCGCGGGGCGGACCATCGTCCTCACGGGTGGGCTCACATCGCTCACGCGCGAGGAGGCGACCGAGCGACTGACGGCCCTGGGCGCCCGCGTGGCCGGATCGGTCAGCCGGAAGACCTCGCTGGTCATCGCGGGGGCCGACGCCGGCAGCAAGCTCGCCAAGGCCCGGGACCTGGGCGTCCCCGTGGGCGACGAGGATGTCCTCAGGGGGTTGCTCGACGAGCCGGATGCGTGGCCGCCATCGGGCTCCTAGCGTGTAGGCTGTTAGCGGCAGCCTGCCGCCGAGCCATGAGCCCTCAACCTGGAGCCGTATGAGCGGACGCATCCTGGTGATTGACGACGAAGCGGGGATCCGCGAGAGCCTGCGGATGATCCTCGAGTACGAGGGGTATGCCTGCCTGCTGGCGGCCACCGGCGAGGAGGGGCTGGCCCTGGCGCGCTCGGAGGCGCCGGATCTGGTGTTTTCCGACATCAAGATGCCCGGCCTGGACGGCCTCGAGGTGCTGACGCGCCTCAAGGCCCAGGACGAGTCGCTGCCGGTGGTCATGATCTCGGGCCATGGCACCGTCGCGACGGCGGTCGAGGCCACCAAGCTCGGGGCGATGGACTTCATCGAGAAGCCGCTCTCCACCGATCGCGTGCTCCTGACGGTCCGCAACGCCCTCAACACCAGCCGCCTCGAGCGGGAGAACCGGCGCCTGCGCGGCGCCGAGGACGCGCGTTACAACATCGTCGGGCAGAGCCGGGCCCTGATGGAGGTGCTCGATGCCGTCGGGCGCGCAGCGCCGACAAACGCCACGGTGCTGATGCTCGGCGAGAGCGGGGTGGGGAAGGAACTCGTCGCGCGCGCGATTCACCGCAACAGCCTTCGGGCGCGGGAGCGCTTCGTACAGGTCAACTGCGCGGCCATTCCGGAGGAGTTGATCGAGAGTGAGCTCTTCGGCCACGAGAAGGGGAGCTTCACCGGCGCGACCGACAAGCAGATCGGCAAGTTCGAGCTGGCCGACAAGGGGACGATCTTCCTCGACGAGATCGGCGACATGAGCGCGAAGACGCAGGCCAAGGTCCTGCGCGTGCTGCAGGAGGGCGAAGTCGAGCGCATCGGGTCGCAGCGCACGCTGAAGGTGGACGTCCGCGTGATTGCGGCCACCAACAAGGACCTCGAGGCGGCGATTGCGGAGGGGACGTTCCGCGAGGATCTCTACTTCCGCCTGAGCGTGATCCCCATCCACGTGCCGCCGCTGCGCCAGCGCCCGGAGGACATCGGCCTCCTGGTCAAGCACTTCGCCGACCTGTTCGCGGCCGAGGGCGGCCGCGCGCGCCGGTTCACGCCGGAGGCGCTGGGCGTCCTGCAGCAGCATCGCTGGCGCGGCAACATCCGCGAGTTGAAGAACACGGTCGAGCGCATCCTGATCATGTCGAGAGGGGATGCCGTCGACATGGCCGATGTGCGCCAGTTCCTGCGCGTCGACGGGCCAGCGGCCGCGTCGAGCGGCGCGGCGCTCGCGGCACCGCCTGCGGCGCCGGTGACCGTCGACCCGGAGGTCTCCACGAGCCTGCCGGCGGTGGTGTCGCCTCCCGCGTCCGCCCCCGCGCCCCCGCCAGTCGAGGCGGCGCGTCCCGCTCCGCCGAAGCCGACGACCCTCCGCGAGTTCAAGGAGCAGGTGGAGCGCGAGTTCCTCGTCGAGAAACTGCGCGAGCACGCGTGGAACATCTCGCGGACTGCCGAGGTCATCGACACGCCCCGCAGCAACCTCTACAAGAAGCTCGAACAGTACGAAATCTCTCAGGAACGCGACGGCTGACGCGCGCGTCTGGAGCGGGACCCTCCGTGTGCCGATTCGAGAAGGCACGGGCTGCTGGCCGGGGACGGGGGAGATGGAAGAGCGCGACGCCGCCGATTACTACGAGACACTGCAGATCAGCCCGAACGCCGATCCGGACACGGTGCAGCGCGTGTATCGCCTGTTGGCGCAGCGCTATCACCCCGACAACCCGGAGAGCGGGGACGAGGACCGATTCCGCGAGGTGCACGACGCCTACGCCGTGCTCAGCGACCCGGCACGCCGCGCCGGCTACGACGCCGGGTACGACGCGCTGAAGCGCGAGCGCTGGCGGTTTGCCGCCGCCGGCCCTGCCGAGGCCAGCGACTTCGCCCTGGAGCAGCATGTCAGGGCCGTCGTGCTGGAGATTCTGTATGCGCGCCGCCGGCTCGAGTCGCACAAGCCAGGGCTATCGCTGCTCGACCTGTCGAACCTGACGGGGCGGCCCCGCGAACACCTGGAGTTCACCACCTGGTACCTCGTCCAGCGGAGATTCCTGATGCGTGACGATCACTCCAACCTGGCCATCACGGCCGAGGGTGTGGACTACCTCGAGGAGCGCGGCAAGGCGACGACGCACAGGCTGCGGCTGTCGGAGAGCAGCGCGGAGGCGGAGGGCGGCGAGATGACCGACGGGCAGGACGCTGCCGTCGGCGACGTGTAAGATCGACGTGCGGCAGTCGTCCAGGCGATCGCTGGCAGAGGGACGCAAGTCCGCTGTCCAGAGGAAAGTCCGAACTCCGCAGGGTAGTGCGCCGGGTAACACCCGGGCGGGGCAACCCGACGGAAAGTGGCACAGAAAACATACCGCCCACCTTCGCCCTCGGCTCTTCGATGACTCGGGCCACGGCGGGCAGGCCTCGTGGAGGCAACGCGGTCGAGGTGAGTACCTCGGCGCGGCGCGCACACGGGCTTGCCCGCCGAAGCTCGAAGCCCGAAGGACGGAGAGCGAAGGTGGGTAAGGGTGAAAAGGTGCGGTAAGAGCGCACCGCGCGGCCGGTAACGGACGTGGCAGGCAAAACCCCGCACGGAGCAAGACCAAATAGGGAGGCGCTCGAGGACGACCCGTCCGAAGCCTCCGGGTAGGTTGCTCGAGGCCGTCAGCAATGCCGGTCCTAGAGGAATGATCGTCCCGCTCGCGGGTCCGTAAGGACGCGCGGGGCGACAGAATTCGGCTTATCGGACGACTGCCGCACTTCCACGCGCATGAGGCGCCACGGGCACTGTCCCGCGGAGACTGCAACGAGCATGGCGTTCTATCTGGTCACCGGTGGCGCGGGCTTCATCGGCTCGCACCTGGTGGAGGCGCTTCGGTCGCCGCGGCGACCGCGTCCGCGTCGCCGACAGCCTGGTCACGGGCAAGCGCAGCAACCTGGCGCACCTCGACGACGTGGAGTTCCTCGAGGGCGACCTCGCCGATACCGCGTTCGCCGTGCGGGCGGTCGAGGGCGTGGACTACGTGCTCCACCAGGCCGCCATCCCGTCGGTCCCGCGATCGGTCGAGGACCCCATCACGTCCAACCGCGCCAACATCGATGCGACGCTGAACCTGCTCGTGGCGGCGCGCGACGCCGGCGTGAAGCGCGTGGTCTACGCGGGCTGTTCGTCGGCCTACGGCGACACCGCCGCCGCTGCCCAAGCAGCGAGGACATGCCGACGGCGCCGCTGTCGCCCTACGCCCTGCAGAAGCTGGTGGGCGAGCAGTACATGCGGATGTTCACCCAGCTGTACGGCCTGGAGACGGTGACCATCCGCTACTTCAACGTCTTCGGCCCGCGGCAGGACCCCTCGTCGGCCTACTCGGGCGTGATCTCGCTGTTCATCCGGTACCTGCGTCGAGGGCCGCAGCCCGACCATCCACGGCGACGGCGAGCAGACGCGCGACTTCACCTATCGTCACCAACGTCGTGGACGGCGTGCTGCGCGCCTCGCAGGCGACGACCGACGTCAGCGGCAGGGTCATCAACGTCGCGACCAACTCGCGCATCTCGCTCAACGACCTCTTCGGCACGTTGAAGGCCATCATCGGGCGCGACCGTCGATCCCGTGTACGGCCCGACGCGCGCCGGCGACGTGCGTGACTCGCTGGCCGACATCACGCGCGCCCGCGAACTCCTGGGCTACACGCCGATCGTGGGTCTCGAGGACGGCCTGCGGCAGACCGTGGCCTGGTACATGGCGTCACGCCCGGCGGGCTGACGTCGGGGTGCCTTCCCGCGTGGCGCGCACGCCACGCGCGCTCCGGTTGAGCGGCCCGAGTGCCTCACTGGCTCCTGCCTCGCCTGGGGGCCGCGACGTGCGGCAGGCAACCACAGTTGCCTGCGTGACCCGTGGTTGACGTCCCAGACGCCGCCCGGTTCGTGTCGGCGTCCGACCCCTTCGACCGCCTCTGTTCCGTAACTCTCTGGTCGTCATGCGGTTACGCATGCCAGCCGCGTGCGGCGCGTGGCTGGCCCGGCGCTTGCTCCTGTACGGCGCGTGCGCGGGCCGGCGCTCTTACTCGTCAGCACGCGGGCCAACCTCCCGGAGATGCCGGCCGCGCACGTCCCCCGCGACGCCCATGCAACGCGTCGCGTTTCATCGGTCGGCTGCGTGCAACAGCGCGGCCGCAGGAGGAGTGCCATGACCGCTTCAGTGCTTGCCGTGTGTCTCGCGTTGTCTCTCTCCGTTGTCGCCGCGACGCCAGTCGCGGCCCAGCCATCCGCACAGGAGGCGCGCCCAGCCGCATCGCCAGAGGTCGTCAACGTCAACACAGCCACGACCGCCCAGCTCGAGGCCCTGCCGGGTATCGGCCCGAGCATGGCGCAGCGCATCGTCTCGTACCGCGAGAAGAACGGCCCCTTCAAGAAGCTCGAAGACCTGATGAACATCCAGGGCATCGGCGAGAAGTCCTTCCTCAAGCTGCGCCCACTCCTCACGATCGGCGGGCAGGGTGATGCCAAGGCCGGCAAGGACTGACCCACGGCAGGAGAGGCGCCCCACTCGGGGCGCCTCGTTGCCTGAACTGGTTCTGGTCCTCGCGGTCATCGGCATCGTAGCCGGTGGCGCGTGGCAGGCGTTGTCCGCCTTCGGCGCCGCGCGATCGAGCCGCGAGGCGGCGCGCGGTGTCGCGGCCGATCTGCGGGCGATCGCCCTCGACGCCCGCCGGCAGCGGAGGAGTCTTGCCGTCGACTTCGATCTCGGCGAGCCATCCCGGTGGCGCGTGCTGGCTGATGGCAATGGCAACGGTGTCACGTCGGCAGATGTGAGCGCCGGAATCGACCCGGCGCTGACGGCGTGGCGCCCCGTGCTTCGGGAGGGACGGGCACGCCTCGCGGTCATGCGCGACCTGCCGAGCGCCGACGGCGCCGGGACGCTGCCTGCCGGCAGTTCCCCCGTGCAACTCGGCGTGATGTCGCGGCTCGTCTTCACGCCTCACGGGACCGCCACGGCGGGATCCATCTACCTGGCCGGGGCTGGCGGTGGGGGAGCCTACGCGATCCGCGTCCTCGGCAGTACGCAGCGCATCCGGCTCTCGTGCCTGAGCCGCAACGACGTGTGGGAGCCGTGCTGATGGTCGATCTCGTCATCAACGAGCGGCGCCGCGAGCCGCGCGCGCTGCCCGGCGCCGTCGAGCCGCCACGCGGGCCGCAGGTGCCAGGCGCGCGGGTGCTCGAGGTCGTCGATGTCTCGGCGCATGGTCTGCGATGCCGCCTCGGGCACCCGGTCCGCCCGGGCCGGTCGATGCCCCTGCGGCTGCCCGAGGGCGGCGGGATGGTCGTCGTCGCGGCCTGGGTGGTCAGGTGCTCGGTCTGCCGCGTGTCCAGGCATGGTGTCCAGTACGAGGCCGCGTGGTCCCTCGAGCGTGAGTGGCGGCGCGAGTAGTGACTACCCACGGTCGACCCAGCCCTTCGCCTCGGACACCTCGGCAGGAGCCGCAAGGCGTCCGAAACCCGTCAAGGCGCGTTGGTCCGATGGAGTCGTGTTTGGAGGACGTCGGGGCACGCCATGCCAAACAGGGAGATGTCCGTGCAGAGGGAATCGCCCAGGGACGAGGGCAGTCAGGGTGCGTGGGTTGCCTCATGCGGCATTCCGCCGCCCCTGGTCGGGTTCCTGCACCAGGCCCTGGTCATCGTCCTTGAACAGGGGCGGCCCCGGCAGGCCCTCGAGCGGTTGCTGGCCAGAGCGTGTGGGCTCGTGGCGCCCCGTATTCACCTCACCGGTGAGCCGCTTGCGCTCGGGTACGACCGTGCGCTCGTCCCGGGCGGCTCCGAGGCTCTGCGTGTGACCTGTGGGGTGGGACAGGGAAGCGCCGACCGTGCCGGCGCGGCCGTGGGGCTGCTCCTGGCGTTCGAGCCGCTCCTGCGGGAGGCGGAACAGCGGGCCGAGACCAGGTGTGCCCTCGCGGTGATGAAGCCGACGCAGGGCGACCTCCTGGGCGTCTCGCCGGTCATGCGGGATCTGCACGACCGGATTGACAGGGCCGCCCGCAAGAGCTTCATCGTGATGGTGCAGGGCGAGAGCGGATCGGGCAAGGAACTGGTGGCCAGGCGGGTCCACGCCCTGAGCAACAGACGGGGCGGGCCTTTCATCCCGCTCAACTGCGCCGCGATCGTCGAGTCGCTGCTCGAGGCGGAGTTGTTCGGCATCGAGGAGCGGACGGCGACCGGCGTGCGCGGGCGGCGTGGCAAGTTCGAGCAGGCCGATGGGGGTACGTTGTTCCTCGACGAGGTGTCCGACCTCTCATCGGCGGCCCAAGCCAAGCTCCTGCGTGTCATCCAGGACTCGACAATCGAGCGGGTCGGTGGCCATGGCAGCCGCCGCGTGGACGTGCGGATCGTCGTTGCCAGCAACCGCCCGCTGGAGCCGCTCTGTCGCAGCGGCGAATTCCGCTGGGACCTGTTCTACCGACTCAATGCCATCGAGATCGTGGTGCCGCCGCTGCGCGCCCGACGCGATGACATCCCGTTCCTCGTCGAGGCCATCCTGGATCGGACCGCGGACGGCCAGCCGTTTCGGCTCTCCGTCGAGGCGATGGAAGCCCTGATGGTTCATGACTGGCCGGGCAACGTCCGCGAACTGGAGCGCGTCATCGAGCGAGCCATCACGCTGGCACGATCGCCCGTCATTCGGCTGGACGATCTGCCGGCGGCCGTCACTGGTCGGTATCATGAGGCATTCCGGCCAGACGAGTCGGCCGACGAGTCGATGCGTGCGTGGGGCAGCCGGTACGCCCGCTACGTGCTGGGACGCACCGGAGGCAACAAGCGCGAGGCGTGCCGCATCCTCAACATCAGCTATCACACGCTCTGCGCCTACCTGGCCTACGACGGACGTCGCTCGAGCGGGGTGTCGATCTCGGACGCCGCTCGTCAGGACGACCCTGTGGGTCGATCGGCGACCGGACCGGTGGCGAGTGGAGATGCGTATCGCCTTGCACCAGGCAGCGCGCCTGATGTCGTGCACGACCGACCCGGATCAGGACTCGACACCGGCGGCTCGAGGAACTACCCTTCGAAGTTGGTGTCGGGTTCGAGTTCCCGGAGTATCGAGTGACGGCGAGGCCGCCGTATGGCGCGGCCGAGGAGTGTTCCATGGCGCAATCCCGTTCGTACTTCCGCCTGCAGGCTTCGGCTGCGGCCCTCGTGGCGACCGCCGCGCTGGGCGTTTCGGTGCTGGCGACGGCCCCGGTCCCGGGGGCCCTCGCGATTGCGGCGGCCGACAACACGCTGTCCGCGGAGGAGAAGGCCGCCGGCTGGCGTCTGCTGTTCGACGGCGCGACCACCAAGGGGTGGCGCAACGCCCACGCCGACACGTTTCCCGACAAGGGATGGGTCGTGAAGGACGGCTTGCTCTCCGTTGTCGAATCGGGCGGCGGCGAGGCGGCTCACGGTGGTGACATCGTCACCGTGGACGAGTACGGCGACTTCGAGCTCAAGGTCGACGTCAAGCTCACCAGGGGCGCCAACAGCGGGATCAAGTACTTCGTCACCGAGAAGCTCGGCACGCCCGGCCGGGGCTCCGCCATCGGGCTCGAGTTCCAGTTGCTCGACGACGCGGTGCATCCGGATGCGAAGGCAGGGCGGGCAGGCAACCGGACATTCGGGTCGCTGTACGACCTCATCGCCGCGCCGGCGGTCAAGCCCGTCAAGCCGACGGGCGAGTGGAACACGGCGCACATCGTGTCGAAGGGCACGAAGGTGGAGCACTGGTTGAACGGCACCAAGTTGCTGGAGTTCGACCGCGCGAGCGACGACTTCAAGAAACTGGTCGCCATCAGCAAGTACAAGGACTTCGTCGGCTTCGGCCAGGCCAGGAGCGGCCACCTGCTGCTCCAGGACCACGGCAACACCGTGTACTTCCGCAACATCAAGGTGAAGGGCGCGGCTCTGCCCAACACGTAGGGCCGGGCCTTCCTT
Source organism: uncultured Acidobacteriota bacterium (assembly GCA_963715265.1). Lineage (GTDB taxonomy): Bacteria > Acidobacteriota > Vicinamibacteria > Vicinamibacterales > Vicinamibacteraceae > Luteitalea. The sequence continues at coordinate 80,739 of CAVQRQ010000012.1, read as the reverse complement.
GAGCCCCGGGCCCCTGAGCCTGTATTGTTGAAGGGTTGCGGTCCACGCGGGCCGCGCCCTTCCGCGCATGGCCGACACCTCGCCCGCCCTGAAACAGACCCCGCTCCACGCGACGCACCTTGCCCACAAGGGAAGGATGGTGCCGTTCGGTGGCTGGGACATGCCCGTCGAGTACTCCGGTATCACCGACGAGCACATGGCCGTGCGCACGCGCGCAGGCCTGTTCGACGTCAGCCACATGGGCGAGATCGAAATCGCCGGCGCCGACGCGCTGGCGGCCGTCCAGAAGATCTCGTCCAACGACGCCACGCGCCTGTCCATCGGGCAGATCCAGTACTCCGCCTTGACGACGCCGCAGGGCACCTTCGTCGACGACATCCTCGTGTACCGGATGGCGGACGATCACTTCCTGCTGGTGGTCAACGCCTCGAACATCGAGAAGGACTACGCGTGGATCCGCGAGTCAGGTGCAGGAGTTCGCCGATGCCCCGGCCGTGAACGCGAGCAGCCGCTACGCCCTGCTGGCTCTCCAGGGCCCTGCGGCCGCGGGTGTCCTGCAGGCACTCACGGCGGTTCCCCTCGACGAGCTGAAGTACTACTGGTTCGCCCCCGGTGAGGTGGCCGGCGTCCGGGGCACGATCTCGAGGACCGGATACACGGGCGAGGACGGCTTCGAGGTGTTCGTGCCGCCGGCGCAGGCGCCCCACGTCTGGCGCGCCATCCTCGACGCCGGGCGCGTCGGCCGGTGTGGTTCCCGCCGGTCTCGGCGCGCGCGACACACTGCGCCTCGAGGCGTCGATGCGCCTGTTCGGCAACGACATGGACGAGACCACGACGGTGCTCGAGGCCGGCCTGGGCTGGATCGTCGGCTGGAAGAAGGCCGACTTCAACGGCGCCGACGTGCTGCGGGCCCAGAAGGTGGCCGGCGTCGAGCGCACGCTCGTCGGCCTCGAGATGATCGACCGTGGCGATCGCGCGCCATGGGTACCCGTGTACTCGTCGACGGCCAGGCCGTTGGTGTGGTCACGAGCGGCACGCAGACGCCGTTCCTGAAGAAGGCCATCGCCATGGCCTACGTGCCCACGCCGCTGGCCGAACCCGACAGCCAGGTTCGACGTCGACGTCCGGGGCCGGCTCGCGGCGGCCCGTGTCGTCCCCATGCCCTTCTACAAGCGTCCGAGGAGTTGATGCCGATGTATCCCGCTGACCTGAAATACACGCAGGACCACGAGTGGATCTCGTACGGCGGGCGACACCGCCGAGGTGGGCATCACCGACTACGCCCAGCAGCAACTCGGCGACGTGGTCTTCGTCGAGCTGCCGGAGGTCGGGCGCGTGCTGGCGCAGGGCGAGGTCTTCGGGACGATCGAGTCCGTCAAGGCCGTGTCCGAGCTCTTCTCGCCCGTGGCCGGAGAAGTCGTGGCGGTCAACGACGCGCTGACGAGCGCGCCGGAGCAGGTCAACAGCGATCCCCATGCCGCGTGGATCATGCGCCTGCGGCCTTCCAATCCTGACGACCTCGCGGGCCTGCTCGATGCGGCCGCCTACGACCAGCACATCGGCTGAGCACCCGCCTCCGATGGTGGTCGCGGCCTCTCCTCGACGATGGTAGCGGCCGGCTGTCCCAGCCGGCCGTCGTTCGCAACACGGTGCCCATGACAACCCCAGCGCCCACCGACGCGTTCGCTCTCCGCCACATCGGCCCCCGACCTGAAGATCGCGACCGGATGCTGCACGCCCTCGGCGTGCCGTCTCTCGACGCGCTCATCGACCAGGTGGTGCCCTCCGCACATCCGCCGTGTCGACCCGCTGGTGCTGCCGGCCGCGGAGACCGAAGCCGCCTTCCTGACGCGACTGCGGGCCCTCGAGGCCCGGAACCAGCGCTTCCGGTCGTTCATCGGCGCCGGGTACTACGGGACGCATCACGCCGGCCGTCATCCAGCGGAACGTGCTGGAGAATCCCGGCTGGTACACGCCGTACACGCCCTACCAGGCCGAGATTGCGCAGGGCCGGCTCGAGGCGCTCCTGAACTTCCAGACCGATGGTCAGCGACCTGACGGGGATGGACGTCGCCAACGCCTCGCTGCTCGACGAGGCGACCGCCGCCGCCGAGGCGATGACGCTGCTGCGCCGCGTGCAGTCGGAAGCCGGCGTCCGCGCTGCGCTTTCTCGTCGTGGGCGAGCGTGTTCCCGCAGACGCGCGAACGTGCTGCGTGTCACGCGCCGAGCCGCTGGCGCTGCACGTGGACTTCGTCGCCGACGGCTCGCGATCGATCGCCGATGACGTGTTCGGCGTGCTCGTGCAGTACCCGGACGGGCACGGCGCGCGTGACCGACATCGGCCCGCTGATCGCGCGCGCGCACGAGGCCGGCGCGCTGGTGGCCGTCGGCACCGACCTGCTCGCGCTGACGCTGCTGGTGCCGCCGGGTGAAATGGGCGCCGACGTGGTGCTCGGGCAGCGCGCAGCGCTTCGGCGTGCCGCTCGGCTACGGCGGGCCGCACGCCGCGTTCTTCGCCACGCGCGAGGCGTTCGTGCGGCAGGCGCCGGGCCGGATCATCGGCGTGTCGGTCGACGCCCAGGGCGAGCCCGCCTATCGGATGGCGCTGCAGACCCGCGAGCAGCACATCCGCCGCGAGAAGGCGACGTCCAACATCTGCACGGCGCAGGCGCTGCTGGCCAACATCGCGGCGTTCTACGCGGTCTACCACGGCGCCGAGGGCCTGCGTCAGATCGGCCGCGCGCGTGCACGGCCGCGCCACCCAGCTCGCGACCGCGCTCGCCGCCATGGGGGTCGACGCAGCACAACGCCGTGTTCTTCGACACGCTGCGGGTGAGTGGCGTCGACGCCAGGGCGCTGCGTGAGGCCGCCGAGGCCGCGCGTCTCAACTTCCGCTACCTCGAGGACGGGTCGGTCGGCATCAGGCTCGACGAGACGACGACCGACGACGACATGTCGGCGATCGCCAACGTGTTTGCCAAGGTCGTCGGCCGAGGCACACAGTTCAGGGACGCGGCGGCGGCGGTCATTCCCTCGGGGCTGCGTCGCTCGTCGTCGTTCCTGACGCATCCCGTGTTCACCGATCACCGGTCCGAACTGCAGATGATGCGCTTCATCCGTCGGCTCGAGCGCAAGGACATCGGCCTCGACACGTCGATGATCCCGCTCGGGTCGTGCACGATGAAGCTCAACGCCGCGGCCGAGATGCTGCCGATCACGCTGGCCGGAGTTCGCGGGCCTGCACCCCTTCGTGCCCGTCGAGCAGGCCGCGGGCTACCAGCGAGATCTTCGCGCGACCTCGAGCGCTGCTGTGCGACATCACGGGGTTTGCCGCCGTGTCGCTGCAGCCCAACTCCGGCGCGCAGGGCGAGCTGGCGGGCCTGCTGGTCATCCGCGCCTACCATCGGTCGCGCGGCGACGCCGCACCGCAACGTGGTCCTGATTCCCTCGTCGGCGCACGGCACCAACCCGGCCAGCGCGGTGATGGCGGGCATGAAGGTGGTGGTCGTGGCGTGCGACGCCGACGGCAACATCGACGTCGACCGATCTGCGGGCCAGGGCGGAGCAGCATCGCGACACGCTGGCGGCGCTGATGGTCACCTACCCATCGACGCACGGCGTGTTCGAGGACGCCATCCGCGAGATCTGCGACATCGTGCACGCGCACGGCGGCCAGGTCTACATGGACGGCGCGAACATGAACGCGCAGGTGGGCCTCACGAGCCCGGCCCTCATCGGCGCGGACGTCTGTCACCTCAACCTGCACAAGACGTTCGCCATTCCGCACGGCGGCGGCGGCCCCGGCATGGGGCCGATTGGCGTCGCGGCGCACCTGGCGCCCTTCCTGCCGTGGCATCCGCTGGTGTCGACCGGCGGCGGGGCGAGCGGCATCCACGCCGTGTCGGCGGCGCCGTGGGGCAGCGCGCAGCATTCTGCTCATCTCCTACGCCTACATCCGCATGCTCGGTGGCGACGGGCATGACCGACGCGACCCGCTACGCCATCCTCAACGCCAACTACGTGAAGGCGCGCCTCGAGGCGCACTACGCCGTGCTCTACACGGGCCCGCACGGCCGGGTCGCGCACGAGCTGATCCTCGACCTGCGCCCGTTCAAGCAGGCGTCCGGGATCGACGAGATGGACGTGGCCAAGCGCCTCATGGACTACGGCTTCCACGCGCCGACCGTCTCGTTCCCGGTGCCCGGCACGCTGATGATCGAGCCCACCGAGAGCGAGGGGCGAGACGAGCTCGATCGCTTCTGCGACGCGATGATCGCCATCCGTGAGGAGATCCAGTCGGTGATCGACGGCGTCGTGGACGCGCGGGACAACGTCCTCAAGCACGCGCCGCACACGACCGCCGTGGTGATGGGCGACGAGTGGACGCGACCCTACTCGCGCGAGCAGGCGGCCTTTCCGCTGCCGTACCTGCGCACGCAGAAGGTCTGGCCGCCTGTCGGCCGGATCGACAACCCGTACGGCGACCGCAACCTGATGTGCGCCTGTCCGCCGCTGACCGAGTACGCCGAGGAACCGGTCGGCGCGTGACGGAAGGGCGTGCTGAAGGATCGCGCCGTCACGATGGTGAGGGCCGCTCGTCGAGGAAACGGCCGGCTCGGTGAGCGGACCTGACTAAGTCAGTCGTTCGGGCACCGCGGCGGTGAAGGCGGCCATCAGGCGACGGGTCACCGGTCCCGGGGTGCCGTCGCCGACCACGTGCTCGCCGATCCGGACGACGGGGACGATCTCCCGCGTCGTGCTCGTGAGGAAGGCTTCCTGCATCGACGCGAGGTCCTCCTCGCGCAGGACGCGTTGCTCCGCTCGCAGCCCCAGGCGTGCCGCCAGTTCCAGCACGAAGCCCCGGGTCACTCCCACGAGCAGCCCCGCGTCGGCCGGCGGGGTGAGCAGTCCTCCCTCCCGCACGAAGAAGATGTTGGACTGCGCGCACTCGCAGAGGTCGCCGCGATGGTTTTTCATCAGCGCCTCGAACGCGCCTTCGCGGTAGGCCTGCTGCATGGCGAGCGCGTTGTTGAGCAGGTTGTTGGACTTGATGGCGGGATCGACGCTGCCGGGATGGTTGCGCACCACCGTCGCGAGGGCGAGTCGCACGCCGTGGGCGATGGCGTCGGGTGGTGGATCGACGTGCGGCTTGACGATCACGACGACGGTCGGCGACGGGCAGGCCGCCGGGTCGTAGACGATCTCGCCGACGCCGCGCGTGAGCAGGATGCGCACGTACGCGTCGCCTGGCAGCGCCGCCGCCGCGACGGTCCGATCGATGCGCTGCAGGACTTCCTCGTTCGACAGCGGGCAGGTGAGCGCAATGCGCGCCGCGGACGCGCGGAGGCGGTCCATGTGCGCGGCGAAGAGGAACGGCCGCGTCCCGTACGTGCGCAGCACCTCGTACACCCCCTCGCCGAAGAGGAAGCCGTGGTCGAACACGGAGATCCGTGCGTCGTCCCTGCCGTGCAGCACCCCGTCGATGTTCACCGCGACTGGCACAGCGGGGGAGGGTACCATGCATCCATGCGAGTGCTGAGTGCGGCGCAGATGCGCGAGGCCGACCGGATCACCATCGAGGAGCTCGGCATCCCGTCGCTGGTGCTGATGGAGAACGCCGGCCGTCAGGTGGCGGCCGCGATCGAGGCGCTGTTTCCGAACCTGTCGATGCGGCGCGTGGCCGTCCTCGCGGGCCGCGGCAACAACGGCGGCGACGGCTTCGTCATCGCGCGCACGCTGCTGGAGCGTGTCATCGAGGTGCCGGTGTTCGTCATCGGATCGCTCGCCGAGGTGCGGGGTGATGCCCGACACAACCTGGAGGTCCTCGGTCGCCTCGGTGTCTCCGTCGTCGAGATCGCCGACGAGCAGGCGTGGGAACTGCACTTCTCGGAGATCTCGACGTGCGACCTGATCGTGGATGCCATCTTCGGCACCGGATTGCGTCAGGCGCTCGACGGCATGTACCCGACCATCGTGGGCGACCTGAACGGCAGTGGCATCCCCGTGGTCTCCGTGGACGTGCCGAGCGGGATCCTGGCCGACACGCACGAGATCACGGGCGAGGCCGTGCGGGCGACGGCGACGGTCACGCTGGCCGCGCCGAAGATCTGCCACATCCTGCCGCCCGCGCAGCGGGTGTGCGGCGAGCTGGTCGTGGCCGACATCGGCATCCCGGAGCTGATCCTCGAGCGCCTCGACGGCCCCTACGTCGAGGTGATCACGCGCGGCGTGATGCGGTCGGTGCTCGAGCCCCGCGATCCCGAGGCCCACAAGGGCGAGTTCGGACGCGTGCTGATCGTGGCCGGTTCGATGGGCAAGAGTGGCGCGGCGCACCTGGCTGCCATGGCGGCGCTGCGGTCGGGCGCCGGGCTCGTGACCGTCGCGACCCCGCGGTCGGTGCAGCCGATCCTGGCGGCGATGGCGCCCGAGTACATGACGATCGGCCTGGCCGAGGATGAGACGGGGCAGGTCACCGCCGCCGCGATCGAGCAGGTGCTCGCGACGCCGACCGACGTGATCGCGATGGGGCCGGGGCTCGGCACCGGCGATGGCGTCCGGGCGTTCGTGCACGGCGTGGTCGAGCGTGTGGGTGTTCCGATCGTGCTCGACGCGGATGCCCTCAACGCGTTTGCCGGCGAGCATGCCGGGCGACTGGCCGGCCGGGACGGGCACGACGTCATCATCACCCCGCATCCCGGCGAGATGGCCAGGCTGCTGGGCACCACGATCGAGGACGTGCAGCGCGACCGGATCGCGGCCGCGCGGTCGTTTGCCGAGACCCACCAGCTCCACGTGGTGCTGAAGGGGCACCGTACCCTCGTCGCCGCGCCGGAAGGCAGCGTCGCCATCAACATGACCGGCAACCCGGGCATGGCCACCGGCGGCACCGGAGACGTGCTCACAGGGGTGATCGCCGGATGGTTCGGTCAGTTGCTCGACGCCGAGGGCGCGGCCCGGCTGGGGGTGTATCTGCACGGCCACGCTGGCGACCTCGCCAAGGCCGACCTTGGCGAAGTGGCCCTCGCCGCCTCGGACCTGCTGACGTACCTTGGCGACGCCGTGCTGGAGCTTTCGGCCGAGCACACGTCGGGCGGAGACGACGAGGGCGAGTGAGCGTCTGGCGCAGTCACTCGGAGGCCGAGACGCGCCGGTTCGCTGCGCGCCTGGCGGCAGGCCTGGCTCCGGGCGCGGTCCTGCTGCTCCAGGGTGACCTCGGGGCCGGAAAGACGGCGTTCGTCCGCGGACTCGCCGAGGGACTCGGCGCCCCCGAAGACGAGGTGACCAGCCCCACCTTCACGCTGGTACACGAGTACCGGGGAGGGCGGCTGCCGCTGTACCACGTCGATCTCTACCGCCTGCCAGACGGCGTGGCGGTCGAGGATCTCGGCGTGGACGACACGGCCGCCGACGGCGTGCTGGCCATCGAATGGCCCGAGCGACTCATTCGTCACCTGCCGGGAGCCACGACGGTCCGCATCGACATCGCCGGCGAGACCGAACGAGCCATCACGGTCGAGTGACCCGGTGGCGTCCTGCCCTGCAAACGAACGATCAGAGCCAAGGCCGGCGGTCCAGCCCGGCCGCTGGTCGGCATGACGGACGCGGATCCGCAGGACCCGCGTCCGACCTGTCAGGCGGCTTCGGCAGTCGCGCCAGATGGCGGAGCGGGCGCTGACGCACCTGCCGTGATCCCGCGGCGATGCCTGTATTCGGCCCAGCAGGCGGCGCTGAGCACGAGGACGTTCGAGCCGACGACGGGCGCGGCCTGCATCGTCAGGCCATAGGCGAGCCAGAGCGCTGCGCCGCACATCTGCACGCGCCGCAGCGCCGCGTGGTCACGGGTGAGGTACGAGGCGGTGAAGACGGCCGTGGCCGTCCACCCGATGCCGTCGGCGAGTGTCATGCCGACTCCGCGCGGAGCAGGGCCGGCATCTCACGCAGCGTCACCCTGTCGGTGCGCGCGCGCTCCCAGTCCTGCATGGTGAGCCCGTAGGCCGCGAACAGCTCGCGGATCCTCGTGGAACTCCAGCCGGCCACGTGCCCCAGAATCGGCACCATCACGCTGAGGGCGCTGTCGCTGAGCACGGTTCGCCGGGCGATGCGTGCGAGATGCCGGTTCTCCGAGACGGCAATCGTGAAGCCGTCCCTGTTGTTGACGTGCAGCATGACGTGGACGTCGGAGCTGCCGTCCCCCACGTAGATGGTGTGCTCGGGCCGGCTCCCGACGCGCGACTCGAGCTGCTCGAGCACCGCGACCTTGCCGTAGCCGGCAGGCACGTGGTTCACACTCGTGACCTCGCCGCCGACCGCGTCGAACTCCAGTTCGGTGCCGAAAATGTGGTCCTCCGGCACGACGCCCTCGAGGGCGGCACAGATGACCTCGCGGGGGGCGGCCGAGATGACGAAGAACGAGAACTGGCATCCGGCGATGCCGCGGGCGAGCACGTCCACCAACTGGGGGATGTCCTGCTTCAGGCGGACGCGCCGGCCGGCCTCGACGAGGTGCTCCCGACGGACCGCACGGAACTCGGGGTCGTGCCGCAGCAGGTAGGCGAGCTCGCCTCCCTGGTGCACCAGGTTACTGCGAGCCAGGCCCGCGACCTTCTCCTCGAAGCCCGATGCCCCGATGAGTTGGCTCAGGACGACGCCCGAGTCGTTGAACGACAGGGTCTGGTCGAAGTCGCTGGCCACCAGGAAATGCACCGGTTCGGTCTTGGTTGACATATCACTCCTTGCGACGTCTGTAGAACGCCAACAAAATGAGCATAGCAACTGGAGACTGGTCTGACCAGTAACATTTGTGTGTCCAAAATTCGCCAATGACCGCAAGACTGTCCGTTAACGTCTCGTCTTGGCGCCAACGAGCGCTTTGGCTGTGGTCAAGGTTGTCATATCATTTTGTTCATGCAAGAGTCCGTGGCGAGCAGGGCGATTCCCAAGTACCGTCTCGTCTTCGATGCCCTGCGCAGGGACATCGACTCGGGGCGCCTGCCGGCGGGCGCGCGGATCCCCAGCGAAGCCGACCTCGGGGCCAGGTTCGGGGCCTCGCGCATCACCGTCGGGCGGGCCGTGCGCGACCTCCAGGCGCAGGGGCTCGTCGAGCGTCGGGTTGGCTCTGGTACCTACGTGCGGCGCCCGCAGGCGACTGGCATCGACCGCACGTTCGGGGTGCTCGTCCCGGACCTGCCGGACGTGGAGATTTTCGAGCCTCTCGTGCAGGGGCTGCTGACCGCACCGGATGCCCGTCCGCACGCCTTTCTCTGGGGAGGCGCTGACGCCTCGACGGGCGGTCGGGCCGCCTCGGCCCGGGCCCGAGTCCAGCAGTACATTGCGCGCCGGGTCGACGGGGTCTTTTTCGCGCCCCTCGAGGGTCTGCCACCGGGTGATTCGACCAACGTGATGATTGCGGCGGCCCTGGACGAAGCGCGTATTCCAGTCGTCCTCCTCGATCGCTCGGTCCATCCGTACCCGCGGCGGGGGAGCTACGACCTGGTGGGGATCGACAACAGGCGCGTCGGGTTCGCCATCACGGAGCACGTCATTGGGGCAGGCGCGGGCCGCGTGGCGTTCCTCGGCGATACGGGCAGTGTGTCCACGATCGCCGCCAGACGGGCCGGCTACCGCGAAGCCGTCGAGGTGTTGGGGGCTGATCAGACGCTGGCCGCGCGGCCTGTTCCCTGGCCGATCGACAGGAGAGCCCTGTCGGTCTACCTCGACGAGTTCTCCCCGGACGCGGTGGTGTGCGCCCACGACCGCGGTGCGGCCGAACTGATGCGCGCCCTTCTCGTCCTCGGTCGTCGGATTCCTGAGGACGTGAGACTCGTCGGCGTGGACGACGTGGACTACGCTGCCTGGCTGCCCGTGCGCCTGACGACGATGCGGCAGCCGGTTCGCCAGATCGGCGAAGCGGCCGTGGCCGCGATGCTGGAACGGTTGGCACATCCCGGACGTCCCGCTCGGGACATCTTCGTGCAGTGCTCGCTGATCGTGCGCGAGTCGTGCGGTGCCCGGCGTTGCGGCGCCGCGCTGTCTGGCCAGGCCTGCACGTCGACACTCAGCGAGGGCGAGTGGTAGGGCCGGCTCTCCGAGCCCGGCCCCTGCGGAAATCGCGGTCCGCCTGCCGACGCCCGCCCTCAACAGGGACGTAACGGGGCGAGGCGTGTGCTACCGGGGCACGAGGCTTTCGAGTTCCTCCGGCCGCACCTGTCGGCCGTACTGGTTCACCTGGAAGGCTTCGGCATACCGGACTTTCGAGCCCCGCTCCTGTCCGTACCGGGCGATGAGGTGTGCGCGATGCTCGTCGGCCGCCGCAGCAAGCCATCCCTTCACGGTCTCGAGGATGTACGCCTTGCGCCCGGCCTCGTCGGCCGGCATGTTCGGCAGCGTGCGGCCCTGCCAGGAATCGGCGTCGGCAAACTGTGACGGCATCGCGGAGATGCACTGAAACTTCTTGTCCGCGACGGCGTCGATGTCCACCACGACGCTCGGGACGAACGGGCGCGGCGTCGCGAAGCCGTCGGCCGAATTGAGGTAGACCGGGTTGCCCCGCGTGGGCGGGGTATCCGGCACGAAGAACGGCGCGCCGACCACGACGGCCGTGTCGTTGAGCAGGACGCCGACGTACCGGTGATCCGGGTGGTAGTCGTACGGCCGGTGGCCGATGACGATGTCGGCCTGCCACTCACGAATCTTCCGGGCAAACGCCTTCCGCGTCTCGAGATTCGGCTCGAGTTCGCCGTCATGGATGTCGAGGACGTCGGTCGTGATGCCGAGGATCCGGGCGCACGCCTCCACCTCGGCCGTCCGGCGGATGGCGAGCGGTCCTCCGGCCTGGCTGAAGTGTCCGATGTCGCCGTTGGTGGCCGACACGAACTTGACCTTGTGCCCCTGGGCCGCCCAGAGCGTGGCGACACCGGCGGCCTGGATCTCGGCATCGTCCGGGTGCGCGCCGAAGACGATGATGCGCAGCGGCCCGGGCGCGGCCGGCTGCGTGGCCGTTGCCCCCACACCGCAGGCCAGCAGCGCGACGCCGACAGCCCACGGTCGCACAGTCGGGAGCCTCACTTCGGGAACATCTCGCCGAGGACTTCCGGCTTGACCTGCCGCCCGTACTGATTGAGTTGGAATGCCTCGGCGTACTTCACCTTCGAGCCGCGCTCCTGCCCGTAGCGGGCGATGAGCTGCGCGCGGTACTGATCGGCAACGGCGGCGGTGCGTTGCTTGGCGAGTTCGAGAAGGTACGCCGGACGCTTGGCGTCGTCCTTGGGCACGTCGGGACGCGTGCGGCCCTGCCACGAGTCGGCATCGCCGAACTGCGACGGCATCGCGCTCACGCAGGCCCACTTCTTTTCGGCGACGGCGTCGATGTCGACCACGACGCTCGGCTCGAAGGGCTTGGGGTCGACGAAATTGTCCGAGTAGTTCAGGTAGATCGGGTTGCCCTGGGTCGGCGGCGTATCGGGGACGAAGAACGCAGCGCCGACGACGACAGCCGTGTCGTTGAGCAGGACGCCCACGTACCGGTGGTCGGGATGGTAGTCGTACGGCCGATGGCCCATCACGATGTCGGCCTGCCAGTCGCGGATCTTGCGCGCGAACTGCTTGCGGTACTCGAGGCTCGGCTCGAGTTCCCCGTCATGGATGTCGAGGACGTCCGTCGTGATGCCCATGATGCGGGCGCACTCCTGGACTTCCTTGGTGCGCCTGATGGCCAACGGGCCGCCCGCCTGGCTGAAGTGCCCGATGTCGCCGTTGGTCGCGGCGACGAACTTGACCTTGTGGCCCTGCGCGGCCCACAGGGAGGCCACGCCGGCGGCCTTCAGCTCGGCGTCGTCGGGATGGGCCCCGAACGCGATGATGCGGAGTTGACGAGGCGCTGAAGGCTGCGTCGCCGACACGGCGACGCCCAGCGCGAGGAGACACAGACCGAGAGAGGGGAGGTAGCGAGGCATACCGGGCATTCTAGACCGGGTTCAGGGTTCCGGCTTCGGTGGGCCGGCCTCGACGGGTCGCGCTCGCAGGGCCGGGGGCCTCGCCTGGAGATGCTGATGCGGCTCCGCGGCGCGCTACTCCCGGCGGTAGTTCGGGCTCTCCTTCGTGATGATCACGTCGTGGACGTGGCTCTCGCGCTGCCCGGCGGGTGTGACGCGAATCAGCTGCGCATCCCGCTGCAGGACCTCGATGCTGCGGCAGCCGCAGTACCCCATGCCGGCGCGCAGTCCACCGACCAGCTGGTGCACGATGGCAGCGACGGAACCCTTGTGCGCCACGCGGCCCTCGATTCCTTCGGGGACCAGCTTGTCGGTGCCTTCGCCCGTCACGACGTTCAGCTCGAACTCGTCCTGGAAGTACCGGTCGCGTGAGCCCTTGCGCATCGCGCCGATCGATCCCATGCCGCGGTATTCCTTGAAGGAGCGTCCCTGGTAGAGGATGATCTCGCCGGGGCTCTCGTCGGTGCCCGCGAACAGACTGCCGATCATCACGGTGCTGCGCGCCGACGGCGATGGCCTTGGTGATGTCGCCGGAATAGCGGATGCCGCCGTCGGCGATGACGGGCACGCCGTGTGCGCGCGCCGCGCGCGCAGCACTCGGCGATGGCCGTGACCTGCGGCACGCCCGATCCCGGCGACGACCCGCGTGGTGCAGATCGAGCCGGGCCCGATGCCGACCTTCACGGCATCGACGCCGGCATCGATGAGGTCCTCGGCTGCCGCGCCCGTGGCGACGTTGCCGGCGATGAGGTCGACTCCGGGGAACGTCTTGCGCAGGCGCCGGACGATCTCGATGACGCCTGCCGAGTGGCCGTGCGCCGTGTCGATGACCAGCACGTCGACGCCTGGCCGCGACGAGCGCGTCGGCCCGTTCGAGCGTGTCCTTGGCGATGCCCACGGCCGCGCCCACGCGGAGCCGTCCGAGGTCGTCCTTGCAGGCCGAGGGGTACTTGATGGCCTTCTGGATGTCCTTGACGGTGATCAGCCCCTTGAGCCGGTAGTCGTGCGTCGACGACCAGCAGCTTCTCGATCTTGTGCGTGTGCAGGATGTCCTGCGCCTGATCGAGCGTGGTGCCGACCGGAACCGTAACCAGGTTCTCGCTGCGTCATGATCTCCGCGATCGGCGTTCGAGGTCGCGTCTCGAAGCGCAGGTCGCGGTTGGTGAGGATGCCGACCAGCCGGCCCTCCTTGCTGCCGTCCTCGGTGATGGGCACGCCCGAGATCCGGTACTTCGCCATCAGCTCGAGCGCCTCGGCGATCGAGTGCGTCCGGCGACAGCGTGATGGGGTCGACGATCATCCCGCTCTCGGAGCGCTTGACCCGGTCGACCTCGTCGGCCTGCTCCTCGATCGGCAGGTTCTTGTGGATGATGCCGATGCCGCCCTGCTGCGCCAGGGCGATGGCCAGGCTCGCCTCGGTGACCGTGTCCATGGCGGCGCTGGCCAGGGGCACGTTCAGCCGGATGTTGCGCGTGAACCGGGACGACACGTCCACCTGACTCGGCAGGATCTCCGACCGCTGCGGTACGAGGAGGACGTCGTCGAAGGTGAGCGCGGTCTGCAGGCCACGCTCCACTTGTTCAGCGGGCGAGAGGGCGGCGAGGGTGTCCGTGGTCATGGGCGTGAGGCGCGTGAGGACGCGAAAGGCCGACGAACGTCGGCCTCGTGATGTCGGGATCAGGCAGGGCGTGGCGTACGACCGTGGTCACAGCCCAGCCCCGTGGCACTTCTTGTACTTCTTGCCGCTGCCGCAGGGGCAGTCCTCGTTGCGGCCGACCTTCGGCACGTCACGGCGTACGGGCCGGTGCACGTCGTCGCCGCCCACGCGCGCGGGCCTGGGGGGCGTGGCGACGGCAGTCTGAGCGCCGAAGATGGCCCCGCCGCCCGCCGCGCCCGCTGCGGGGCGGTTCTCGGTGACCCGCTTCGGTCGCGAGAAGATGTCGGGCACCGACGGCGGCGCCGGCACCGGCGAGACGTCCACCTGCTCGGCTGCCTGCACGCGCCGCGCCTCGGCCGACGGGGCCTCAGCGCGGCCGAACGTCGGACGGAGCCGCCACAGGTAGCGGACGGTCTCTTCGTCCACCCGCTGCTTCATCGCGGCGAAGAGCGCGTAGCTCTCCTTCTTGTACTCGACGAGCGGATCACGCTGGCCGTAGCCGCGCAGGCCGATGCCTTCCTTCAGGTGGTCCAGGCTGTACAGGTGATCCTTCCACTGCCCGTCCACGACCTGCAGCATCAGGTTGCGCTCGATGGGCGCGAGCACGCTCCGCCCGGCGACGCCGAGGCGCGTGTCGTCCGAGGCGTCCTTGATTTGCTCGAACAGCGCCGGGCCCGTGATTTGCGGGATGACTTCCTCGGGCAACTGCAGGAGATCCTCGCCGACGGCGGCTTCCTTGTCCGCGTACCGGGCCTCGACTTCCTCCCAGAGTTCGGCGCGGACCTGCTCGGCGGTGAGTTCCTCGAGCGGCAGTTCGCGCACCAGCGTCTCGTCGAGGTCGAAGACCCGCGCGGCTTCCTCGCGCAACTGTCCGAGGTCCCACTGCTCGGGATGGTCCTTGATGCCGGCGTACTCCTCCACGAGATTGGCGAGGACCTCGTCGGCGAGCACCAGCAGGTACTCGCGCGGGTCCACCTCGCCGTCTTCGAGGCGGATGCGGCCCTGCAGCAACTGGAGGCGCAGCGCGTAGACGCTCTCGCGCTGCTTGTTCATCACGTCGTCGTATTCGAGCAGGTGCTTGCGGATGCCGAAGTTCTGGGCCTCCACCTGCTTCTGCGCGCGCTGGATGGCGCGCGTCACCATACGGCTCTCGATCGGCACGCCCTCTTCCATCCCGAGGCGCTGCATGAGCCCCGAGATGTTGGCCGACCCGAAGATGCGCATCAGGTCGTCCTCGAGCGACAGGTAGAAGCGCGACGATCCGGGGTCGCCCTGCCGGCCCGCACGGCCGCGCAACTGGTTGTCGATGCGGCGCGACTCGTGGCGCTCGGTCCCGACGATGTGCAGTCCTCCGAGCGACACCACCTGCTCGTGCTCGGCGCGGCACTCGACCTCGAAGCTGTCGAAGACGTGGCGCCACGTCGGCGTCGGGACGCGATAGAAGCTGTCGAGGTGCCGGAAGTAGACGAACTCGTCATCGTCGACGTACTTCTCCTGGCCGCGGGGCACCTTCTCGGCGACCTCCTCGGCGAGGCACTGCTGGCGCGCCATGTACTCGGCGTTGCCGCCCAGGAGGATGTCGGTGCCGCGGCCGGCCATGTTCGTGGCGACCGTGACCTTCCCGAGGCGCCCGGCCTGCGCGACGATTTCCGCTTCCTGCGCGTGGTACTTGGCGTTGAGCACGACGTGCTTGACGCCCGCCCGCTTGAGCAGCGAGGAGAGCAGTTCGGATTTCTCGACCGAGACGGTCCCGACAAGGACCGGCCGGCCCTCGGCCTGGCGCGTCGCGATGTCCTGGACGATCGCCTCGTACTTCTCGCGCTGCGTACGGAAGACGGTGTCGGGCTCCTCGATGCGGATCAGGGGCCGGTTGGTCGGCACCTGAATCACGTCGAGCTTGTAGATCTTGTTGAACTCCTCCGCCTCGGTATCGGCGGTGCCCGTCATGCCCGCGAGCTTGTCGTACTTGCGGAAGAAGTTCTGAAAGGTAATCGTCGCGAGGGTCTGGTTCTCGCGTTCGATCTTGACGCCTTCCTTCGCCTCGACGGCCTGGTGCAGACCATCACTCCAGCGGCGGCCCGGCATGACGCGCCCCGTGTGCTCGTCGATGATGACCACCTGGCCTTCTTCGTTGACCAGGTACTCGATGTCGCGCCGGAACAGCGTGTGGGCGCGCAGCGCCTGCTGCACGTGGTGGAGCAGGGGCATGTTCGCCGGGTCGTACAGCCCGCCCGGCTGAAGGCGATGCGCCAGCAACTGCTCGGCGTGGGCCATGCCGCCCTCGGTGAGCGTCGCGGTCTTGTGCTTCTCGTCGACGATGAAGTCGCCCGACGCCTCGAGCGCGTCGCGCTCCTCGGCCTTGACCTGGCCCTGCGTCACCGCGCCGGGCTTCAGCTTCGGAATGATTCGATCGACCTCGTAGTACAGGTCGGTGGACTCTTCGGCGGGCCCCGAGATGATCAGCGGCGTGCGGGCTTCGTCGATGAGGATGCTGTCCACCTCGTCGACGATGGCGAAGAAGTGACCGCGCTGCACCATCTGCGCGAGCTCGAACTTCATGTTGTCGCGCAGGTAATCGAAGCCGAACTCGTTGTTGGTCCCGTACGTGATGTCGGCTGCGTAGTGGCGCTGCCGCTCGTCGTCGCGCAGGTCGTGCTGGATGACGCCGACCGACATGTCGAGGAAGCGATAGATGCGGCCCATCCACTCCGAGTCACGCCGCGCGAGGTAGTCGTTGACCGTCACGACGTGCACGCCCTTGCCCGCCAACGCATTGAGGTAGGCGGGCAGGGTCGCGACCAGGGTCTTGCCCTCGCCGGTCTTCATCTCGGCGATGCGGCCCCTGTGCAGCACGACGCCGCCAATGAGCTGCACGTCGTAGTGCCGCATGTGCACCACGCGCCGGCCGGCCTCACGCACCACCGCGAACGCCTCAGGCAGCAGGTCGTCGAGCGACTCGCCTTTCGCGAAGCGTTCGCGGAACTCGGCGGTCTTGGCCCGCAGCTGGATGTCGCTCAGCTGCTGCATGGACGGCTCGAACTCGTTGATGCGAACGACGAGCGGCTGAATCCGCTTCAGCTCGCGCTCGTTCTGCGTGCCGATGACCTTGGAGAGAAGGGTGTCGAGGACCAAAGGTGACTACCAGATGGCGCGCCCGGAAGCGGGCACTGCGATCGTTCGATTGTAGGGAAGGGAACCGGACGAGGCAACCCTGCGCGGCCGTCCGGCGCAAGGCCCACATGTCCGGTCGCTGAGGCCCGGACGTGTCACGGGCTAGGACGCGTCGCGCGCGACGAGGAACTGCAAGGGGTTCACGGCACGTCCGTCGATCCACACCTCGTAGTGCAGGTGGGTTCCCGTCGAACGTCCCGTCGAGCCGGCCTGCCCCACGACCTGGCCGCGGGTGACCGCCGCGCCGGGCCGCACGGTGAACGCCGACAGATGCGCGTAACGTGTTTCGATCCCGAACCCGTGCGACACCCGCACCAGGTTGCCGTACTCAGGGTGGTATCTGGCCTCGACGACGACGCCGTCGGCCGTGGTGTGGACCGGGTCGCCGGCCTCGAGGTCGACGTCCAGGCCCGGGTGCAGGCTCGCGGCCGCCGTGAACGGGTCCCGGCGGGTGCCAAACGGTGAGGTCAGCGGCCCAAGGGCCGGCCAGATGGCTGGTGTGGCCCTCGCCAGAGCGGCCCTGCGCTCGAAGCGCGGGCGCGCCGTCTCGAGTTGAGCCTCCAGCGCGCGCAGGATCTGTTTCACGATGCCCACGGCGTCGGGTGCCGATGGCGGCCCGGCGACTGCCGCCCGCGCGGCGGCCGGCGAGAGCCCCCCGAGCGCCGTCTGCTGGACGCGCCGCGGCAAGCGCGCCATCGCGGCACGCTCTGTCGCACTGGGCGTGAGTTGCTCCAGCCCGTCCACCGCTGACTGGAGGGACGTGATCTGACTCGTCAACTCCACGGTCGACGAGCGAATCGCGTCGTTTTCGAGCCGCAGGGCGCCGATCTCCGCCTCGAGCGCGAGGCGCTGCCAGGCGGCCTTGCGCGCGGCGCCCAGGGACATCAGCAGCGGCAGGGCGCACACGAGGACGGCCACCACGACCAGGGGCCGAAGCGAGATCGTGAGCCGACGGACCACGCCGGTTTGCCGATTGGCGATGACGATGGTGTACCGCGTTGAGAGCATGCGAGTGGGGACGGGCACCGGCCGGCGCCTGTCCGAGGCAAGGGGGCAGTCTACCACGGGCGGAACTGCAGAGCCTCGGCGAGGTGGGTCGCGTCGACGGACTCGGCTCCGGCAAGGTCGGCAATGGTCAGCGACACCCGCAGCAACCGGTCGACGGCCCGCGCACTGAGGTCGAGCCGCGTCACGGCGCGGGCGAGGAGGGGCGTGAGCGCCGGATCGCGACGCAGGGCCTCCAACTCCGCGCCAGGCAGTCGGCTGTTGACCATGGCCTGGCGAGCCATCTGCCGCCGTCGCGCGGCAGCGACGCGCGTCTTGACAGCCGCCGTGGCCTCCGGCGCCGGCCGCGGCCCGGCGAGCGACTCCGGGTCGACGGGAGGCACCCTGACCGACAGGTCAATCCGGTCCAGCAGAGGACCCGACAGGCGCGACGCGTACCGTTCGGCTTCGCCGGGGCGGCAGCGACAGGACCGCCTGGGGTGCCCGTGATACCCGCACGGACAGGGGTTCATCGCGGCAACGAGCAGGAACGCCGACGGGAACGTGACATGCCGGGACGCGCGGGCGAGGTGGACCACGCCGTCCTCGAGCGGTTGTCGGAGCACGTCGAGCGTCCGCCGTTCGAATTCGGGTAACTCATCGAGCAGGAGGACCCCGTGATGGGCGAGGCTCACTTCGCCTGGGCGGGGCTGGGGGCCGCCGCCGATGAGCGCCGCTGTGGATACCGTGTGGTGAGGGGCCCGGAACGGCCGCATCGGTAGCAGCCCACCGCCGGCCGGCACGAGGCCCGCGGCCGAGTGAACCGCCGTTGCCTCCAGGGCCTCGTCGAACGTCCAGGGCGGGAGCAGTTCCGGCAGCCGCCTGGCCAGCATCGACTTTCCCGCGCCCGGCGGTCCGCTGAAGAGCAGGTTGTGATGGCCTGCCGCGCCGATCTCCAGCGCCCGGCGGGCCAGAGCCTGTCCGTGCACGTCCGCGAGGTCTGGAGCCTGGCCTGCGGCAACTGGCGCACCAGCGGGCGCGGCCGTGTCGGGATCGGGCCGCCGGAGCACCCGCAGCGCGTCGACCAGAGAGTCGGCGCCTCGAACGTCGACGCCCGGGACGAGGCGGGCCTCCGGCACATTCCCGCGCGGTACGACGAGGACGTCGACCTGCGAGGTACGGGAAGCGAGTGCCGTCGGCAGGACGCCCCGGCAGGGAAGCGCGCGCCCATCGAGGGCCAGTTCCCCGACCACCACGGCCCTCGCCAGCAGGTCAGGCGACAGTTGCCCCGTCGCGGCCAGCACGGCGAGGGCGATTGGCAGATCGAAGCTGCTGCCGGCCTTCCGGAGGTCGGCGGGGGAGAGGTTCACCGTGATGCGATGAGGTGGAAACTCCAGTCCGGCGCTGCGGATGGCGCTGCGGACGCGGTCGCGGCTCTCGCGGACGCTGGCGTCGGGCAAGCCCACGATCGTGAATCCCGGAAGCCCGGCACTGACGTCGGCCTCGACGCGCACGAGTTCCGCCGTGACACCAACGAGCGCCCCCGTGAAGGTGAAGGCCAGCACGGCCTTCATCACTGCAAGGAGTGGGACACCATCCGAGCGGGGAAAGCGCCAAGAAATGCGAGCGGAATACGTGGACGCCTCAGCCAGGCGTGCAGAATCTGCCAGCGTCGGGCGGCACGCGAGTGGCAGAACCCGCGATCCGTCGACTTTGCAGCCGGCGACCGGCAGGTCGTCGGCTACGAACGAGAAGCGACAAGCGACGGCGGCGAAGACAGGCGGCGGAAGGCCGCGGGCGACCCGTCCGGTCGTGGCGCGACTGGGCTACTGGGCGGCGCGCGTGCGCGCCGTTCGAATCGTCAGCCTGTCGCCGATGTCGAGCCGGCTCGACTTCAGCCGGTTCCAGGCCCGGAGGTCGGCGACGGTCACATCGTAGGCATTGGCGATGGCATACAGGGTCTCGCCGCGCTTGACCCGATGCACCCGCACGTCGGCATCGTCGGTGGCTGAGGCGCTCGCCCGACTGGCAACCCCCGTGGCAGGCGAGGCCTCGGGTCCTGTGGGCCTGGTGGCGCTGGCCAGCAGGGGCGCGGCTGGCGCCCGTGGAATGAGCAGGCGCTGGCCGGAGCGGACGGCGGCGCGGGCGGACAGACCGTTGGCCTGCGCCAGATCCGTGCGTGAGACGCCCAACTTGCGGGCGATCGAGGCCAGCGATTCACGGCGACGGACCGTGTGGAAGCGGAACGCCGACAGCTCGGACGGGCCGGCCGCCGCGAGGCGGGCCGAGAACTGGTCACCGGTGCCCGCAGGTACCTTGACCTCGTATCTGTCGAACCGCAAGGGGGTCGTCCACCGTCGCAGTTCGGGATTGAGGGCCTGGATCTCATCGATGGAGGCGCCCGTCCACTCGGCCACGCGCCGGAGGTCGACGGCCGATGTCACCTCCACCTTGTCGTAGGTCAGCGCCTCGATCGGCGGGGCCTCGAACCCGTACTGCGTCGGGTTCTTGGCGATGATCACGGCGGCCAGGATCATCGGCACGTACTCGCGGGTCTCACGGGGCAGATAGCGATCCGTCGCCGTCAGCTCCCAGAAATCGCCGAGCCGCGCCGCCCTCATGGCGCGCTGGACGCGGCCCGGCCCTCCGTTGTAGGACGCCATCGCCAGGTGCCAGTCCGAGAACATGCCGTAGAGCTGTTTGAAGTAACGAGCCGCCGCGCGCGTGGCCTTCTCGGGGTCCGCGCGCTCGTCGATGTACCAGTCCTGCTTGAGGCCGAAATCGCCAGCCGTGCCGCGCATGAACTGCCACATGCCCCTCGCGCTGGCACGCGACAGAGCCGTGGGCTTGAAGGCGCTCTCGATGAGCGGCACGTAGGCCAGGTCGAGCGGGACGCCCTCGGCTCGGAACACGCTCTGCACCATCGGGAGGTATCGGCTCCCACGCTCCAGGCCGCCGGCAAGGAAGTCGCGCAGGCGACCCTGGAACAGCCCCACGTAGTGCAGGACGCGGTCGTTCAGGGGAATGGGAATGTCGTGGGACGTCCGGGCGAGGTCGAGCTGAACCGCTTCCTCGACGGCGCGCCCCGTCGGCTCCGTGGCGGCGAACGTCGCCACCTCCAGCAACTGATCGATGGCAGCCGGCTCGGACGGCTTCTCCGTGAAGCCATCGCCCTTCTGCAGTGCGAGCGTTTCGTGGGCGGCAATGCGGTCGACCAGTCGGTCGAAATGGGTTCGCAGCCTCGGATCGCACGCGGGCGCCCTGCGGGGCCTCGAGCAGGACGTCCAGGGACCGATCGAACGCGACGCGGGCCTGTTCGAGGTGACCGAGAGTCAACTCGCGCTCGCCGAGGGCAAACAGGCGGTCGGCGTCGGCCATCAGTGCCGCCGTGGGGTCAACATCGATGGGAACTGCCGGCACGGCCGGCGCGAGTGCCGGCGGCTGGGCCGCGGGGACCGGCGTCGCGGCCACCTGAGGCGCGGGGTGACGGCTGCAGGCCGCCGAGAGCAGGAGGACTGCAATGGGCAGCCCGAACGTTCGTCGCATATGGGCGCTCCCCTGCCGGACCGGGGGTGAACCGAAGACCCTCGACCAGCGGGTGGCTCGCACCGGGAGGGGAGCGAGCCGGTCAGGTAATCCCTGCAGGCCGAAACCTGCGAACGAAGTTAGGGTCCGATGATTCGGACTGAGATCCATTGCCTTGGATCAACGGGCGACCGCTCGGCGGACCCGCGGAAGGTAGCACCCGCTGGGGAGTCGGGTCAAGACAACGGTGTGACGCCCCCGGGACTGCTACGCCTCGATGAACAGGGCGTGTGCGTCACCCAGATCCCGCGCCGCCGGGGTGACGATCGCCCGCGGTGCCAGCCGGATGCGGCGACTCTGTCTGAGGGCCTGCCGCACGTCGTCTTCGCACACGAAATCGACAGCAGGGCCGGCGCTCTCCAGTTCGCCCGCCCTGGCGGCGTCAGCCGCCTGCCGCTCGCTCGCCGGGGGCGGCGAGGCGACGAGAGTCGGCGCCGGACCGGCGCTCGGTATCGCCGCGGAGCCGAGCACCAGCACCGTGTCGGTCGTGATGCCCCTGGTGGCCAGGAAGCGGTCGATCCGGGACGAGAGCGTGCCCGCGTCGAGCGTACGGACGCGTTCGGCCACGGCGGGCCTGAGGCTCGAGCCGCCTGCAGGTGGCGCGGGAGACGTGGCCATGGTCTGGGGGGCAGGCGCCACTGCCGGCGTCAGTTCGTAGGCGACGCGCTTGATGTTGAGCAGGTGCAGCGGGGAGATGTTGTCCGACGTGATGTTGCCGCCATAGCCGCCACAGCCGAGCGTCAGCGCCGGGTCGAGCCCGGTTGTCAGGCCCACGGACCCGTGGGTCGTGGGCGTGTTGACGACGATGCGGAATGCCGGCTTGTGCAGGCCGAACTCGAGAACGATCTGGTCGTCGGTGGCATGGACCGACATGGTGTGCCCCATCCCGCCGTAGCGGAGGATTTCCTTGCAGCGCTCGCACCCGGCGCGCCAGTCGTCCACGACGTAGTAGGACAGCACCGGGCAGAGCTTCTCGATGGACAGGGGATGGTCGCGCCCGACGCCATCGAGGACGGCGATGAGCGCGCGCGTGCCGGGCGGAACGCTGAGGCCGACAGCCTGGGCGATGTCCAGGGCCGACCGCCCGACCAGCGCGGGATTGGGCAGCCGCTGGGGCGTGACCAGCGCCGCGGCGAGGGTGCGCGCCTCGTCGCTCGTGACGAAGTGCCCGCCCCGCGCGCCGAGTTCAGCCTTCAGGCGCGCGTCGATGGCCCTGTCGGCCACGATGGAGTTGGACGACGAGCAGAGCAGGCCGTTGTCGAAGGTCTTGCCGATCAGGATGTCGCTCGCGGCCTTGGCCACGTCCGCACTCGCGTGGACGTAGCACGGCGCGTTCCCAGGCCCGACGCCATAGGCGGGCTTGCCGGCGGAATAGGCGGCGCGCACGAGCCCGAGGCCGCCCGTCGCCAGGATGACGGCGATTTCCCGCTGGCGCATCAGCTCCTGCGTCCCCTCGAGCGTCACCGTGGTCATCCAGCCGATGCTGCCGGCCGGGGCGCCGGCCCTGGCGGCCGCCGCCGCCATGATCTCTGCGGTGTGGCTGATGCAGCGTGCGGCCGAGGGATGCGGGCTGATGACGATCGCGCAGCGGGCCTTGAGGGCAATCAGGATCTTGTAGATGGCCGTCGAGGTCGGGTTGGTCGACGGCACGATGGCCGCGACCGGCCCGAACGGCTCGGCGATCTCGATCAGCTTGCGGGCCTCGTCTCGCCGCAACACGCCGACCGTCCGCATGGGCCGGATGAACTCGTACACCCGTTCTGCGGCGAACCGGTTCTTGGTGACCTTGTCTGCCACCACGCCGAACCCGGTTTCCTCGCAGGCCATGCGGGCCAGCGCCTCGACCTGGGGCCGGACGGCCGCGGCCATCGCATCGACGATGGCGTCGATGCGTTCCTGCGGGAGTTCGGCCAGCTGAGCCTGAGCCGCGCGTGCCGCGCGCGCGAGTGCGCGGGCCTCGGCCATGGAGGCGAGGTCGCGGTCAGACGGCGGCTTCGGAGCAGGAGCGTCGGCCATGCGTGAGGCGCGGGCCGCGGCGGCTTACTTTCCGGCCGGAGCGGCTGGCGGCTTGGGGAGAATCCGCTCGACTTCCGCGTGCGGACGGGGAATCACGTGTACCGAGATCAGCTCGCCCACGCGGCGGGCGGCTGCCGCGCCCGCGTCGGTCGCGGCCTTGATCGCGCCGACGTCGCCGCGGGCCATCACCGTGACGTATCCGGCGCCGATGTACTCCTTGGCGATCAACTGGACGTTGGCGGCCTTGACCATCGCGTCGGCAGCTTCGATAGCGCCGATGAGGCCACGGGTTTCGATGAGTCCGAGCGCGTCTCCCATGAAATCGAGCGGACTCTAGCATGTTGCTCCGGGGGCCGCAACGGTTTACCCTTGAGTGTTTCCCCGGGGCGCCCGGGCGCCGCAGGGCGGCACCCCGTGTGGTGGCCTGAGAACGGCACCCCGACAATTGACGACCCGGGCCACCTGGCGTGCCCATCGATTCAAGGAGTTCCGAGGCGTGAAACCCCCAGCCGCCTGTGTAGTCGTGGCCGTGGCCCTCTCTGTCGTGGCCGGGTGCCAGAAGACGGAGGACAACCAGCCCCCCGTCGCGACCGCGACGTTTGCGTCCAGTAAGGCGCGGGTGGCCCTGGGTGGCCCGCTGGACCTGACCTACCGGTTCGTCGTCGCAGCCGACGCGCCGGCCTTCGACAAGGAGTACCGGGTGCTGGTGCACTTCCTGGACTCCGACGAGCAGCTGATGTGGACCGACGACCACCAGCCGCCGACGTCGACGCGGGACTGGAAACCGGGACAGCGCATCGAGTACACGCGGACGATGTTCGTGCCGCAATACCCGTACATGGGCGAGGCCATCGTTCGCATCGGCCTGTACGACCCGGAAACCGGCGTGCGGCTGCCGCTCGCCGGTGAGAGCGACGGCCAGCGGGCGTACAAGGCCGGGACGATTGAGCTCCTGCCGGCGGCCGACAACGTCTTCGTGCAGTTCAAGGACGGCTGGCACAACGCCGAAGTCGCTGCCGAGAACGCACAGGTCGAGTGGCAGTGGACCAAGCAGGTCGCCACGTTGTCGCTCCGCAATCCGCGACGCGACGCGACGTTCTTCCTGCACTTCGACGGACGGCCCAATCTGGTCCCCGGCCAGACGGTGACGGTTCGCATCGGCGACCAGGTGCTGGACACCCACGCGCTCGCGGGCGACGACGAAGTCATCCGCCGGATTCCCGTCACGGCCGGGCAGTTCGGCCCGGACGAGAACGTCGACCTGACGATCGAGGTGAATCAGGCGTTTGTTCCTGCGCAGACACCCGCGGCGAAGTCGTCGGACCCGCGCGAACTTGGTATTCGCGTCTTCCACGCGTTCGTGGAGCCCCGGTAGGGACGCGGGGGCGGCGCCCTCCCGCCCTCGCGCGTCGGCACCCCGGGGAGACCGTGCCCTGCCATGCCCCTGTTCTCCCCTGCTACACTGGCATCCCGTGCTTCTCCGTTCATTCGCCGCCGGCGCGCTGGGGGGCGTGGTGCTGCTCCTGCCGTGGCCCGTCTCGGCTGAGCTCGTCACGCTGTCCAGCGGACGGACGGTGTCGGTGCGCAGCGTCTGGATCGACGGCGGGGCGGCCGTCCTCGCTTTGAGGGGAGGGGGGCAGGTCGAGTGCGACGCGGATCTGATCCGGCACGTCGCTCCCGATGAGGTGCCATACCCTGAGCCCGAGTCCGTCTCCGCCGACCTCCCGCAGGCGGGTCCTGCCGTCCGTCCGAGGAGCCTCGGCGACGTGGCCAGCGCCGAGAGCCGACCGTATCTCCCACTGATCGAGGCGGCGGCGCGTCGTCACCGGGTGGACCCGCTCCTCGTCCACGCGGTCATCGAGGTCGAGTCCAGGTACCGCGCCCAGGCCCGTTCGCGGAAGGGGGCCATGGGGCTGATGCAGCTGATGCCGGCAACCGCCAGGGAGCTTCGCGTCGGCAACCCGTTCGACCCGGCCGCGAACATCGATGCGGGTGTCCGTCACCTGCGGTCCCTGCTCGACAGGTTCGACCTGCAGCACGCGGTCGCGGCCTACAACGCGGGCGCCGGAGCGGTGCGCAGATTCGGCGGCGTGCCGCCGTTCCGCGAGACGCAGGCCTACGTGCGGCGCGTGCTGCATCTGGCGGGAGCCTCCTGACGCATGGAGTTCCGGTGCCGGCTGGCCACGGCCACGGGGCAGGTGACCGAAGGCGTCTACGTCGCCGACAGCGAAGCGGCGCTTCGTCGCGACCTCGAGGAGAAGGGGCTGTTCGTCCTCGACGTTCGGGCCGCTCGGCGCGGCCTGGGCGGCCTGACCCTCTCGAGGGGAGGGCGCATCAAGCTCCACGAGTTCCTGGTGTTCAACCAGGAACTCGCCACGTTGCTCAAGGCCGGCATGCCCCTGGTCCAGTCGCTCGACATCCTGCGGCGCAACGTGCCCAACCCGGTGTTCAAGGGGGTGCTGGACGACGTGTACGACAAGGTGCGATCCGGGTCGGCGCTGTCGGACGCCTTCGAAACGCACCCGCGTCACGTGACGCCGATCTATACCGCATCGCTCATGGCCGGGGAGCGGAGCGGCAGTCTCGAGCAGGTCCTGCGCCGCTACGTGGCCTACGTCCAGGTGCTCAACGCCGTGCGGCGCAAGGTGGTCTCGGCGCTGGTCTACCCGGCGGTGCTGACCCTGCTGTCGGTGGCGGTGGTCGCGATCATCGTGGTCCGCGTCGTTCCCGAGTTCAACGCGTTCTACAAGGGGTTCGATGCGGAACTGCCGGTCGCCACGCGCGCCATCGTCGCCGTCTCCGACGCCATCCGGAGCCAGATCGTCCTGATCATCGCCGCGCTCGCGGTGGCGGTCGTGGGCGGCCGATGGGCGCTGCGTCAACCCCAGTACCGGCAGCGGGTCGACCGTCTGGTGCTGTCCCTGCCGGGGGTCGGCAACATCGCCCGGCAGTTCGCCACGTCGCAACTTGCCCGGACGCTCGCGACCCTGCTTGGGGGCGGCATCCCGCTGGTCACCGCGCTGGACGTCGCCACCCGGTCGGTCTCGAACCGGCACATCGCCGCGCAGATGGCCGACATCACGCGGCAGGTCCGAGAAGGGCAGCCGCTCTCGGCCGCGATGGCCGCCAAGGGGGAGTTCCCCGACGTCTCACTGAAGATGGTGGAAGTGGGCGAGGCGACGGGCGCGCTCCAGGACATGCTCAACGCCATCGCCGATTTCTACGATGAGGACATCGAGACGAAGTTGGGGCGCTTCCTGCTGCTCATCGAGCCGATTCTGCTCGTGGTGATGGGCATCGTGATTGCGGCGCTGCTCATCGCCCTGTACCTGCCGGTCTTCCAGTTGTCGTCGGCCCTGAGCTAGGCGCCCGGGCCGCCGCGGAGGCAACGCGTTCGTGAGTATCGTCACCCCATCGCCCACGCCCGACCCCTCGGCCCTGCCGATGCCGGACCTGCCCCACGCCGAGGGCCAGCGGGCCACGCCAGCGCAGGAGCGCGAGCAGGCGCGGCGCCTGGCCGAACGCTACCGCCTCGAGTTCGTCGACATGGACGCGTTCCATCTCGACAACGAGCTGTTCAGGTCCATCCCGGCCGACGTCATGCTCCGGTACGGCTTCGTTCCCCACAGGCGCGAGGGCGACGCGCTCGTCATCGTCGTGTCGGATCCGACCGACCTGATGATGCAGGACGAGCTGCAGCAGTTGCTCGGCGTGCGCCTGAAGGTCACGGTCGGTCCCGCGTCGGCCATTCAGGCGATGCTGAAGAAGTCCGAGAGCAGCCAGCGCGTGCTCGAGGACGCGACCGAGAGCTTCCAGCTCCAGTTGCTCAAGGAGGACGAGTCCGGCGAGGAATCGCTGTCGGTGGAGAAGCTGACCAGCGACATCAGCCCGATCATCAAGTTGATCGACTCGACGGTCTTCGCCGCCTTGCAGCGGCGGGCCAGCGACATCCACATCGAGACGCAGGACGATGCCGTCGTGGTCAAGTACCGCATCGACGGCGTGCTGCAGCCGGCGATGCGGCCGATCGACAAGCGCTTCGCGGGGCCGATCATCTCGCGCATCAAGGTGATGGCCGAACTCGACATCGCCGAGAAGCGCGTACCGCAGGACGGCCGGTTCAGGCTGCGCATGCGCGGCAAGACGATCGACTTCCGCGTCTCGGTGATGCCGAGCGTCCACGGCGAGGACGCCGTCATCCGCATCCTGGACAAGGAGTCGATCAGCGAGCAGTTCCGCGAACTGCGGCTCGACATCCTCGGCTTCCCGGAAGAGGAGCTGCGCCGCTTCCGGAAGTACATCCGCGAACCGTACGGGATGGTGCTGGTGACCGGTCCGACCGGATCGGGCAAGACGACCACGCTCTACGCGGCGCTCTCGGAGATCAAGTCCCCCGAGGACAAGATCATCACCATCGAGGACCCGGTCGAGTACCAGCTCAAGGGGATCGTGCAGATTCCGATCAACGAGAAGAAGGGCCTGACGTTCGCACGCGGACTGCGCAGCATCCTTCGCCATGACCCCGACAAGATCATGGTCGGCGAGATCCGCGACGCGGAGACGGCACAGATCGCGATCAACTCGGCGCTCACGGGGCACCTCGTGTTCACGACCGTGCACGCCAACAACGTGCTCGACGTGCTCGGGCGCTTCCTGAACATGGGGGTCGAGGCCTACCAGTTCGTGTCGGCGCTCAACTGCGTGCTCGCGCAGCGGCTGGTGCGGAAGATCTGCGAGGACTGCAAGCGCCCGGCGACGGTCACCGAGGCACAGTTACGGGAGTCGGCGATGGACCCCACGCTCGCCACGACGCACACCTTCTACGAGGGCATCGGATGCCTCGAGTGCAACGGATCCGGCTATCGCGGCCGCATGGCCATCTGCGAACTGCTCGACCTGACGGATACCATCCGTGACATGATTCTGGCGCGACGTCCGAACTCCGAGATCAAGCGCGCCGTGCGCGACGAAGGGATGCGGTTCCTCCGGGAGTCGGCGGTGTCGCGGGTGCTCTCGGGCGAGACCACGCTGCGCGAGATCAACAAGGTCACCTTCGTCGACTGATCATGTCGCCGCTTCCTGCCTGGCTGCAGACGCCCCCGCCGACACTCGGGCTGCACATCGACGCCCCCCGCGTCACGGCCGTCGTCGTGGACCGCGTGCCGGGGCCGCTCGTGCGCGCCGTCGCGTCGGTGGCCCTGCCGCCGGGGGCCGTTGTGCCGTCGCTGACCGCGCACAACATCCTGCAGCCGGAGGTGGTCGTTCAGGCATTGCGTGGCCTGCTGGAGCAACTCGGCGGTCGTCCCCGCCGTGTGGCCCTCGCCATTCCAGACGCTGCGGCCAAGGTGTCGCTGCTCCCATTCGAGCAGGTTCCGGCCAGTTCGAGGGACCTCGAGCAGTTGATTCGACTGCAGTTGCGAAAGACCGTGCCGTTCCCGGTGGAGGACGCGCAGGTCGCATGGTCGCGAGGGGGCGAGCAGGACGGGTCCACGACCATGGTGGTCACGGCCATGCGACGCGACCTGGTGCGCGAGTACGAGGCCGTCTGCTCGGCTGTGGGCCTGCACGCCGGGACCGTCGACCTGGCGACCTTCAACGTGCTCAACCTGGCGTCACTGGGCGGTGGCCTGCCGGGTGACACGCTGCTGGTCCACGTGACGGCGACCTATGCGTCCATCGTCCTTGTCCGGGACGGGGCGCTGATCTTCTTCCGCACCCGCCACAGCGACGCCACCGAGCCTGTGGCCGACGTCGTCCACCAGACGCGCATGTTCTACGAGGACCGCCTGAACGGCCGCGGCCTGGCACGTGTGCTGCTGGTCGCGGGCCCCGACGTGCCCGACCGCGAGCACTTGTCGCGCACGCTCGGATCGCTCTTCGACGCGCCGGTCTCTCCACTGTCGGTCGATGGACTCGTGGCCTTCGCGGACCGCCTCACGGCAACCGACACGCTTGTCGGTCAGATCGCCGCGCCGACGGGGATCGTCCTGCGCGAGGGAGCGGCCTGATGCTGGGCGGGAATCTCGCGACACGGCCGTTCTACAACGAGCGTGCCGTTCAGGGCGTGCTCGGCGTGCTCGCGGTGGCGCTCGGCCTGCTGGCGTTGTTCACGGTCTGGCAGTTCGCCGCGCTTTCCGGGGAGCAGCGGCGACTGTCGGACGCCATCGCCCGCGATGAGGCCCGGACGGCGGAACTCCGGCGGGAGACCCAGCGCGTGCGGGGACGCCTGGACGCGCAGGCCCTGGACGCGACGGTGAAGGCTGCCCTGGAGGCCAATGCGGTCATCGACGAGCGCACGTTCTCATGGACGGCGCTCTTCAACGTGATCGAACGGACCATCCCGGCCGACGTGCGGCTTCGCTCCGTGACGCCATCGCTCGACAGGGGAGCCCTCATCGTGCGCCTCATCGTCAACGCCGGTCGCGTCGAGCCCGTGGGCCTGTTCCTCGACAGGCTCGAGGCCGCAGGCGCGTTCGTGGGGATGCGCTCGGTCGAGGAGCAGGTCCTCGAGGACGGAACGTACAACATCGTGTGTGAGGGGCGATACGTCGGGCCTGGCGCGCCGACTGCGGAGCCCGGCGGGCTCGAAAGCCCCCCGGCGGTGTCACCCGGAGCGGGAGCCAACTGACATGGCGCCCATGACACGCATTCTCGCCGACCACCGCCTCGTCGTGTCGGTGATCACGGTGCTCGGCGTGGTCGCCCTGCTCGGACTCGGGATCGTCGTAGGCCCGATGCGGGCCCGCGTCCAATCCCTGAGCCAGCGCGCCACGGTGGCGTCGCTCGGAGCATCGACGGCCGCGAGAGACTTGGCTGATGCCCGCCAGACGGCAACGGGCAGCATCCAGGCGGTGACCGACCTGCAGCGGTTCTACACGCAGGTGCTGCCGGTAGACCAACCCGCCGCCCGTCAGGTCACCTTCGTCCGGCTCGCGCAGATGGCGCGGCAGGCAAATCTGTCGTACGAGCACCGGACGTTTGCCCAGGATCCACCGGACAAGGAGGGCGTGCTCACCCGAGCCACGCTCACGATGAGCGTGTTCGGCACCTATCGCAACCTGCGGCAGTTTCTGTACGCGCTGGAAACGGGGCCGGACTTTGTGGTCATCCGCGAGGTCGGGGTCGTCCAGACCGACGATCCGGCCGAGCCGCTCGAGGCGGCCCTGACGCTCTCCACCTACTTCAAGGCGACCGATGGACGCTGAGACACGGCGAAAGCTACCGGCGCTGACGGGACTGCTGGTGGTGCTCGCGGTGGTCGCCTGGTGGCAATTCGGCGGGGGAGCGTCGACGCCGCCAGGGTCCGCGGCGCGACGACCGGCGGCCCCGGCACGTCCCGGCGAGCCCGCCGTGGGCAAGGCCGACGACGTGCTGGCCCGGGGGATCGGCCTCGTCCGCCTCGACGAGGACCGACCGGCGCCGGACGGCAGCGGCCGGGATCCCTTCCGGTCGGGCAGTCCCGGCGCGAGCGGCGGGACCGAGGTTCGAAGCCCCACCCGGCCGGCTGGGACCGTCGTCGCACCGCCGGTGGTCCCTGTCGGTCCGATCGTGCCTGCGGGACCGCCGCCTCCGCCGCCAATCGCCGTCAAGTTCATCGGCGTGGTGTCGCGGCGCGATGTCGGCAAGGTCGCCGTGCTGAGCGACGGCAAGAACGTCTACTATGGCCGCGCGGGCGAAATCGTCGATGGCCGGTGGCGTATCGTGTCCATCGGCGAGGAATCGCTGCAAATTGAGTATGCGGACGGCCGTGGCCGACAGACGGTGCGGCTCACAGGCTGACCCTGGCGACCGGCGGCGCGAGTCGTCCGGGCAACCGAGTGATGGTCGAGGCGAGCGGAACGGGTGAACGAGCGACGACGGGTACCGACACGCATGCGGAAGATTCAGGTCGGGGCGGCGACGGCCCTGCTGGGATTGGTGTGCCTCGCGGCCGGGTGTGCCTCGTCGGGCGCGTTCAACCGCGGGCGCGACGCCTTCCTGGGCGGAGACTTCGACACGGCCGTGGTGAACTTCCGCTCCGCGCTGCAGGAGCACCCGGACCGCGCTGACTACAAGGGGGCCCTGCAGCAGGCGATGAGTGCCGCCTCACTGGCCCACCTGAAGCTGGCGCGTGAGGCCGACGAGCGGGGCGACATCGAACTCGCCGTCGTGGAGTACCGGAAGGTCTACGAGTACGACCCGTCGAACCGGAACGCGATGCTGCGCGCCGCGGAGATCGACAAGGAACTGCGTGAACGTGCCGAGGCGGCCCGCCCGCGTCCGGCAATCGAGGCGATGCGGGAGACGGCCCGCCAGCGGTCGGCGCCGCCACTGCTCAATCCTGCGTCGCGCGACCCGCTCGAGATCAAGTTCTCGCAGGCCAGTTCGCAGGATGTCCTCACGTTCATGGGCAAGGCCACCGGCATCAACGTCATCTTCGAGTCGACGTTCCGCCCGGCGCAGATCACCGTGGACCTGACAGGGCTGGCGCTGGAAGAGGGCCTCGCCCAGGTGATGACGGCCGCCGGCACCTTCTACAAGGTGATGAACCCGCGGACCATCCTGGTGATCCCCGACACGCCGCCCAAGCGTGCGGCCTACGAGGAGCAGGTCATCCGCACGTTCTACCTGTCGCACGCCGAGGCGAGCGACCTGGTGCAGACGGTGCAGCAGATTCTGCAGTTGCCCGGCCTGCCGGTGCAGCCGCGGGTGCTGGCCAACAAGACCCAGAACAGTCTCACGGTGCGCGCATCCGATCGGGTGATGAACATCATCGACCAGGTGGTGCGCAACAACGACAAGCCCCGTGCCGAGATCGTGGTGGACGTCGAGATCATCGAGGTCAATCGGGTCCGGGCCAAGGAAGTGGGCCTGAACCTGTCCCAGTACTCGGTCGGCGCGATCTTCTCGCCAGAGTCGCCGCCCGCCACCGAGGGCGCCCAGCCGCCCTTCAACCTGAACACGATCACGCGAGGGGTCAGCGCGGCCGACTTCTACCTGACCGTGCCCCAGGCGATCGTCAATTTCCTCGCCACCGACAACAACAACAGGATCATCGCCAAGCCCCAGCTGCGCGGCATGGAGGGGAAGGTGCTCACGCTGGACCTCGGCGACGAGATCCCGGTGCCGAGCACGACGTTCGGCGGCCTCGGCGGAGGCGGGCTCACGACGATCCCGATCAACCAGTTCAACTACCGCACGATCGGCGTCAAGGTGAAGCTCAACAACCCGCGGGTGACACTCGAGGGCGAGATCGTCAGCGAACTGGAGGTGGAGAGCAGCAACCTGGGTGCGTCGATCGACATCGCAGGCCAGAGCCTGCCGACGTTCGGCACGCGCCGGGCGACCTCCTTCATCCGCATGCGCGAAGGCGAGTCCCTGATGCTGGCCGGCCTGCTGCGAGAAGACCAGCGGCGTCAGCTCACGGGATTCCCGGGGCTCCTGCGGATGCCGCTGCTGCAGCGCCTCTTCGGCAACACGGTCGACCAGGTCCAGACGACCGACATCGTCTTCCTGCTGACGCCGCGCCTGGTGCGCTCGTCGGAGGTGACCCAGGAGAACCTGGACCCGATCTACATCGGCAGCCAGCAGAACCTCGGGCTCACCGGGGCCCCGCCCCTGATCGCCACCGAGCCCCTGCCGTCGGCTCCCGAGGCGCCGCCCGCAGCACCCGGAGCACCGGCAACAGGCGTGCCCGGGACCGCGGCAACGCCACAGGGCGCGCAGCCGGTCTCGGCGCTGCCCTCGCAGCCCCAGACGGGCATGGTCACGGACAGCCCGGCCGTGCTGCCTGTCGTGCCGGTGAACCCCGCGCCCGCAGCGCCGCCCGTCACGACGCCACAGGCACCCCAGCCAGCCGAGGTCGGCCCGTCGACGCCACCTCAGGCGGCTGCGGCGGCGCCGCCCCCAGCGCCGGTCCCGTCGCCGACGGCGCGGCTGGCCATCACGACGCCAGGGCCGCAGTTCGCAGTCGGCGGAGGGCCGTACACGGTGCCCGTCACCATAGCCGGCGCCCAGCGGGTGTCGACCCTCAGCCTGTCGATCACGTACAACCCGTCTGTCCTGCGGGTGCGGACGGTGCAGCCCGGGACGTTCATGGCGCAGGGCGGCGTGACGCCGACCTTCTCGCAGCAGGTCGACCCGGGCGTGGGTCGCGTGGACGTGACGGTGCTCCGTCCCGGAGACCAGGTGGGTGCGACGGGCACCGGCCTCATCGCGACGATCGTGTTCGAGGCTGTGGCGCCCGGGCAGTCGGGAATCACGCCGGCGGGCGTGGCGTCCAACCCGGAGCAGGGGAGTATCGGCCTGCAGTTGGTGCCGGCTGCCGTGACGGTGCGATGACGGGGCAGGGCGGTGCGCTGCGCTGGCTCCGCCAGGCCTCGCGTGGCGAGGGCGGCTACTCCTTCGTCGAACTGCTGATGGTGGCCGCGATCGTGCTGGTGCTGGCCTCGGCCGTGCTCCCCCTCAGCAAGGTCGGGATCCAGCGGCAGAAGGAGGTCGAACTCCGGCGCGCGCTCCGTGACATGCGGACGGCCATCGACCGCTACAAGGACGCCGCGGACCTGCAACAGATCTCCAACCTCGAGATCGAGCCAGACGACATGGGCTATCCGCCCGACCTGGACACGCTCGTCAAGGGCGCGACGCGGGCGGGCGACGCCACCCAGGGCAAACTCCGGTTCCTGCGGCGCGTGCCCACAGACCCGTTCACCGGGGAGGCGGAGTGGGGGTTGCGCTCCTACCAGGACCGTCCGGATTCGACCTCCTGGGGCGGGCAGAACGTATTCGATGTCTACTCGAAGGCGAACGGAACAGGACTCGATGGCACGCCCTACAGCGAGTGGTGACCCTGTGCTCCGGCACTCCCTCAGGGCCGCGCTGGACGTCAGCCGTGGAAGGGGACTGCGCGGCCGCCGAGGCTTCACCCTCCTCGAGTTGATGGTGGTGATGGCCCTGATCGTGGTCATCGCGGGCATGGCGATGGCCAGCTACCGCAACTCGGTGACGCTGGCACAGGAGGCCGTGCTGCGCGAAGACCTGTTCCGCATGCGCGACGCGATCGATCAGTACTACGCGGACAAGAACAAGTACCCTGCCACGCTGGATGCGCTGGTCTCCGACGGGTACCTGCGCGCCATCCCGGAGGATCCCTTCACCAGGTCCGCGACCACGTGGCAGGAGATTCCCGCCGAGCCCGATGCCAGCAACCCCAGCGCCGAGCCTGGCGTGTACAACGTGAAGAGCGGCTCGGATCGATTGTCGTTGCAGGGCACGCCCTACAGCGATTGGTGATGGTCGGTCACGACACGAGGCCGAGGACCCCGTGCCGTGATCGAGCCAATGGTGTCGCGCCAGTTACCGCACGGCTGGTGACACGGGCGTGACCGCGTCCTGGTCCTGTTCGCCCGTGCGAATCCGCACGACCCGCTCGACGGGCAGGACGAAGATCTTGCCGTCGCCCACGTCGCCGGTGCGCGCGGCGTCGATGATGGCCTCGATGGTCGCCTCCACGAAGCCGTTGCTGACGCCGATCTCGATGCGGACCTTTTCGGCCAGCGCCATCTTGACTGTCGTGCCCCGGTAGTTCTCCACCTGCTCCGTCTCGCCGCCGTGACCCTGCACGCGACTGATGGTGAGCCCGCGCACCTCGCACGCGGAACAACGCCTCGAGCACCGTCGTTGATCCGTCTCCGGCCGGACGATCGCCACGACCAGCTTCATGCCCGGCTCCCTTCGGTGCGACACGGCGGCGGCGCCAGCCGCCTCGACGCAGCAGTCTCGGGACTGCATGAGGATGGCGCCATCGCCCTCGGCGTAGGCCTCCTCGCCGTGCTCGGTGACGTCAAGTCCGAGCGCCTTCGTCGCGCGACGCTGCGCGGAGCGGCATGACCAGACCGATGGCCTTCAAGCAGGACGAAGGTCATCACCGCGCTGTAGGCCAGCGCGGCACCGACCCCGGCCGCCTGGATGCCGAGCTGCGCGGCGTTGCCGCCGACGAGTCCGTCGGCGGCACCGCTCCAGGCCTGCGTCGGCGAACACCCCGGTCAGCAGCGCACCGACCGTGCCGCCCACGCCGTGTGCCGCCACGACGTCGAGCGAGTCGTCGAGGCGCGTCCGGGCGCGGAACATGATGGCGAAGTAGCTCGGAACGGCGGCCAGACCGCGCCGAGCAGCGAGGGCACGACATCGGACTGACGAATCCAGCGGCCGGCGTGATCGCGACCAGGCCGACGACGATCGCCGTGGCGGCACCGACCGCGGTGACCCGCCCGTCGCGAACGACGTCGAGCACCGGTCCAGACGACCAGCGTCGCCGCGGGCGCGAGCATGGTGTTGACGAAGGCGAGGCCGGCGATCCCGTTCGCGGCGAGCGCGCTGCCGGCGTTGAAGCCGAACCACCCGAACCAGAGCAGCCCGGCGCCGAGCAGCACGAACGGCACGTTGTGCGGCAGCATCGCCTGCCGGCCGTAGTCGCAGCGCGGCCCGACGCACGAGCGCCGCCACGAGCGCCGCCGCGCGCGGCGTTGACGTGCACGACCGTGCCGCCGGCGAAGTCGAGCGCGCCCATGGTCGCCAGCCAGCCGCCGCCCCACACCCAGTGGCGCGACGGGCGCATAGACCACGAGTACCCAGAGCGTGATGAAGGTGAGGTACGCGCCGAACCGCATCCGCTCGACGATCGCGCCCGAGATCAGCGCGGCCGTGATGATCGCGAAGGTGCCCTGGTACGCCATGAACAGCAGGTGGGGAATCGTGCCCTGCGGCTCCAGCGCTGACGCCCCTCAGCAGGCTGAAGTCGAGGCCGCCGACAAGGGAGGTCCCCGGCGCGAACGCGAGGGAGTAGCCGAGCAGCGCCCACGCCACGCCAGCGAAGCCGAACGAGATGAAGCTCATCATCATCGTGTTGAGCGCGTTCTTCGACCGGACCAGGCCGCCGTAGAAGAACGCCAGGGCGGGGGTCATCAGCAGCACGAGCGCCGTGGACACCAGCATCCACGCCACATCCGCGTTGTTCATCGATCCTCCGGACGGACTCGATCGGCCGGACGGGACCTCGTGTCCCGCGCGTGGTCGCGTCCGCTGGACGATGACGACAGCAAGATCAATGCTCGGCCTCAGGGCCACACGCGCCCTGATCCTTCAACACCATGTCGAATAGGGACTTACGGTCGTGCTGCGCAGCTTGGCAATTTTCAAAACCCGACATTCATGTCTTGGTGTGAAACGAATACGACAAAAATGTCTCTCAGCTCGTTTGAAACGGGTGAGGTCGATCCCCAGTTTCTTGACCTTGTACGCGATGATCCGCTCGGTCGTGTCGAGCAGGCGCGCCGTACGCGCGAGGTTGCCGGCGGACGTCTTCAGGGCGTCCTGGATGAGGTCCATCTCGAGCGCGGCCGTTGCCGAGGCGAGCGACATGCGTGGCAGCGTGCCCGAGACCTCGGCCGTCTGGAGGCTCGGTGGCAGGTCGTGTCCGTGGATCACGCCCCCCGCAGCGACCAGCACGGCGCGTTCGATGCAGTTCTCGAGTTCCCTGACGTTGCCCGGCCAGTGGTAACTCATGAGCATGTCGATCGCGGTGGTGGCCAGTCGGCGGACGTCCTTGCCGTGTGCAGCCGCGTACTTCTCGACGAAGTGGTCGGCCAGCAGGAGGATGTCCGGCTTGCGGTCGCGCAGCGGCGGCAGGAAGAGCGAGAACACATTGAGGCGGTAGTAGAGGTCCTCCCGGAACGTGCGCTCGCGCACCGCCTCCTCGAGATCGGCGATTGGTCGCGGCGATCAGCCTGACGTTGACCCGCAGCGTCTGCGTGCCGCCGAGCCGCTCGAACTCGCGTTCCTGCAGCACCCGCAGCAACTTGACCTGCGTGCCCAGCGAGAGTTCCCCGACCTCGTCGAGGAAGAGCGTGCCGCCGTGCGCCATCTCGAAGCGGCCCTTGCGCGCGGTGCGGGCGTCGGTAAACGCACCGGCTTCGTGCCCGAACAACTCGGATTCGACGAGACCTTCGGGGAGCGCCCCGCAGTTGACCTTCACGAACGGCTTGCCGGCGCGCGTGGAGTGATAGTGGATGGCGTGCGCGATCAGTTCCTTGCCGCTTCCGGACTCGCCGCGGATGAGCACGGTGGTCTGGCTGCGAGCCACCTGCATCACCTGCGCAAA
This sequence comes from uncultured Acidobacteriota bacterium, assembly GCA_963715265.1. Lineage (GTDB taxonomy): Bacteria > Acidobacteriota > Vicinamibacteria > Vicinamibacterales > Vicinamibacteraceae > Luteitalea. The sequence goes on along the minus strand of CAVQRQ010000012.1, from coordinate 43,198 downwards.
CAGCGCCTGCATCGGTCGGCTGCTGCCGACGATGTTGCGGAAGTCGTAGCGCTCGCGCAGTTCTTCGCGGAGAAGGGCGTTCTCGGCGACCAGTTGCTGCCGCTCGGCCTGCTGGAGCGTGTGCACGCGAACGGCGTAGCCGAGCAGGGACGCGACCACCCCGAGGAACTGGAGCAAACGCGCCATGTCGGCGTCTGGGCGGTGGGGACGGGCCAGCCCGACGGCGCCCACGCAGGTGCCAGCCGCGCAGATGGGCACGCACACGAAGGTGGTGTCATCGGCCGCAGAGCCCTTGTGGACCCCGGTGCGGTTCAGGAAGAGCGGTTCCTGGCTGGCGCGCGGCACCACGACGGGGCGGCCCGTCTCGACCACGCGGCCGATGATGCCCTCGCCCACGCGGTAGCGCACGCGTTGCGCCGTCTGCCAACTGATGCCCGTCGCCGCGGCGACGGCGAGGTCCGGGGTGTCCCCCTCGCGCAGCACGATGAGGCCGCTGCGCGCCGACACGGCTTCGGCCACGTGCTCCAGTGCACGCGCAAGGGCGGTCTTCAGGTTCGGCGCTCCGCCGAGGACCGGCCCGAGCGACAGCAGGGCCGAGAGATGGTCGCTCTCGACGCGGGTGGCCACCGACCTGGACATGCGCGTCCCAGCCTACGCCGAAACGCCCGCGCGTGTCCCCGGAATCGGCCACGCATGACGCACATTCCCCGAAGCGTCCGAGGCCGACATCCGGCTGCCCGGCGCGTGCGCCGAAGAGCCGGCCTTCGCGGCACGGGCCCTTCGACGGCTTCCGTCGACCTGGCCTGGGCGGCCTCAGTTGGGGCTGGCCAGCGCGTACACGAAGCCGACGAGGAAGGTGTTCTGGCGGGGACGGTACTGGTCGGACTTGTATTCGAAGAAGTCCTCTGTCGACCAGTCCCGGCGGTACTCGAGGCGAATCGAGAGCCCCGTGACGAGCGTGTGCTCGCTGGTGAGCGTGATTTCGCGGATGGTCTGGGCGGTGCCGGTCATGAAACCATCGCGATCCTCGAAGATTTCGACGCGAGGCGTCAGCGCCCAGGATGGGAGCACCGTGAACCGTCCGTAGGCGGCCACGCCCTGCCACGCGGCCGTCTGGCCGTTGACCGTATCCCGCCCGATGTCGACGTTGGCCATCAGCGACACCGAGGGGTTCACCGTCCACGTGGCGACCGTGTCGTAGAGATTACGCCAGCCGACCGCGCCGTTGGGACCCTCGGGGCCGCCCATCCAGGCCTGCGGAGATCGTGAGCGACGGGTGGACCTTCCACGCGACCTGCGCGGCGCCCGTCTTGGCGCTGTTGTTGTCCTTCGCGTTGTTCCAGCCGTTGACGAGGAACCCCGTCACCGTGACGGTGTCGGACACGGGGAGCGCGGCACGCACGCCGAGGTGGTAGTAGGGAGCCGCCCAGGCGAACAGCAGCGACCGGGAGTAGTTCCAGTTGTAGGCCGTCTCGGTGGGTTCAGCACCGATGGGCGTGTTGAACTTGCCCACGTCGATCTGCATGCCTCGTCCGAGGGGCGCCAGGACGCTGCCGTAGGCCTGCTGCACGTACTTGAGTGCCCCATCGTCAGGGTCGACCGAGTTGACCCATGTCGCCGTGGGGCCGAAGCCGATGTCGGCCCGGAACCCGACGCGCCGGCTCTCGGTCGGCAGCAGCTCGAAGGCTGTCTCGAAGTAGCTGAACGAGAACTCGTCGGCGTTCTCGTCGAAGTTACGGAGCACGTTCGTGCCGGAGGCCGGCTCGTTGCTGTTGTAGGCGTAATACGTGTCGACTGTCGTCGAGAACTTGACGGGCCCCAGGAACTTCCACGGCGTGGGTGTGGGTGGGGCGGGCGCGTCAATGGGCTGCAGCGGTGCGACAGGCTGACCACCGGCTATGTCGGCCGGGGGGCGGTTCACATCGACGTTGGCCGCCGCCGTGGTGATGGGCGTCGGTGTTGCCTCGGAGGCGGGGAGCGTCTGCGCGCTCGCCTGTGGAACCCACGTCAGCATGCCAAGCGCCAGCGCGGACCCGAGCACCGGTCCGAGATTCCCAGCCGGGACAAAGTTCACGGATCGAATCATGGACAGTCGCTGCAATCACAGGTCGTGCCACCCGATTTGACGCAATACGGGACTATGTTCGTAAGTCTTTCTTGTGATGATGTTTAGCGTCTGCAGAGTGCGCTCGAACCCGGTGTGTCGTGTCGGACAATTATGTCGTCTTATCAGAGCAAAGCGACATTCATGAGGTCCACAAGTGCACATATGCTGAGGCGATACGGACAGACAAGTACTTTATTAAACATTGTGAATTAGCGCACCGCGTCGGGGCCGAGCGGCCCGCCGACTGGCGTCACCGCCGCCGTCCGCGGGCCTCCTCGCGCCGCCCTACTGCACGTTGATTTCGATGGTGGCCTGGCCGCGCTGGCCCGCGGCGTTCACGACCTCGACGGTCACGCGGCGCGGACCCCTCGTGCCGTAGAGCTTGCTTGTCGTCGGCCCTGTCGTGACCCGCAGGTCGCCGTCGCCGAGGTTCCAGTTGTACGACACGATGTTGGCCCCGGAGGCCGTCGCCGTGAACTGCACGATCGTGGTGGTGAGCGGAGTGGCCGGCGACGCCGTCAGGGTGACGCTGATCGCCCGCTCCTCGACTACCACCGTGGTGGCCTGCGTGGTCACCTCACCCCCGGTGTCGGAGACGCTGACGGTCACGGTGTAGTTGCCCTGGCGGCTGTAAGCCTTCTGGACGGTGCGGGTGCCTGTCACTGGGCCCAGCGAGCGGCGTTCGCCGTCGCCGAAGTCGATGGTCACGTCCTGAATCGGGTCGCCGTTCACCTGCGGCTGCACGTTGATCGTGAACGTCGTGGTTTCGCCTACGCCGATGGCTGTCGACGGCCCCGTAATCGTGATCAGCGGGCGCGTGGTCACGCGGACGATCGTCGTCGCCGAGACAGTCCCGATCGTGGCCGTGACCGTCGCCTCCCGCGTCGTTGTCAGTTGCGTCCGGGCTTCGCCATTGCCGTCGGTGATGACCGTCGCGTCGCGCAGGGAGCCCGCGCTGGTGGCAAACGACACGGGCACCCCCGGGAGGCGCTGGTTGTTTTCGCCGGTCGCGACAGCGAGGATTTCGACGGTGCCCCCATTGGCGCCCACGGCGCTCGGGGACGCGCTGATCGCGATTTGCGTGGCCGCGGCCGCGCCGACGCGAATTTCGAGCGCTTCGGCCTGGGCGCCGCCGGAGAACGCCCGGACCTGGGCCAGGCCCGAGGACGCCCCGGCGATCAGGCGTACGGTCGCCCGTCCGGCGCTGGTGCGTGCCTCCGACGGATCGAGTGTGCCGAGCGTGGTGGTGAAGACGATCTGCGTGCCGTTCTGCACGGGGACGCCGCCGGGTTCGGTCACGCTGGCCGTGATCTCCACGGTGCCGTTGAGGGCGACAACCGTGTTGGCGGCAAAGAGGGTGACGGCCGAATCGGTGGGGGCCGTCAACGGAGCCTTGTCACACCCACCGACCGCAACAGCGACGGCTGTCGTGATGCCCAGCGCGAGGCGCCCGACGAGGGCCGACAACGGCGAGGAATCGGGGCGACGCGGTGCTAGCATGACAGGCAAGAATAGCAAGAGATGAGGCGCCCGGCACACTCCCCGATCCACGGCGACGCACGCGGCTACGCCATGGCCGTCCTGCTCGTGGCCCTGGCGGTCATGCTCGTCCTCATGACCGTCGCCATGCCCGTGTGGCGGCAGCAGGTCAGGCGGGAGCGTGAGGAGGAACTCCTGTTCCGCCTCAAGCAGTACGCGCATGCGCTGGCGCTCTACCAGCGCCGACTGCCCGGGGCATCGCCCTCCAACCTCGACGACCTCGTCAAGCAGCGTTTTCTCCGCAAGAAGTACCTGGACCCGATGACCGGCAAGGAGTTCGCCATCCTGAGGGTCGGCCAGGTCTCGCCGGGCATGACGAGTCCCGTTCCCGGACTGACGCCCGGGGGAGCGGCCACATCACGACAGCCCGGACAGCCGTCCGGCCAGCCCACGCCCCCGGGATTCGGCAGCTCGCCGACGGGTGGGCGCCAACCAGGGCTGGGTACGTCCACGTCCTCGCAGCCAGGGGCCAGCGGGCCCGGGCAACCGACGGGCGCCATTCGCGGGGTCGTGAGCACGAGCAAGGAGACATCCCTCCGCGTGTGGAAGGGGCGCACGCAGTACGACCAGTGGGAGGTCTCCATCGAGGACGTAACGCCGCGCTTCTTCGGTCAGCAGACCCCGCAGCCGGGGCAGGGCCAGCGACCCGGCGGACCGGGGCAGTCACGGCCGGGGACGCAGACACCCGGCCAGACCCGTCCCGGCCAACTGCCGCGCAATCCATACGGCGGGACCATCAGGCCCTAGGTGAATCGGGGTCAGACGATCGTCACTCGCCTGGTCATGGACGGGATGAGGCGGCCGCGTCCGGGAGGGGCCCTGAGGTCGATCCGCGTGCCGACTGTCTGTACGCCACCCACATGCCGAGCGCCAGCAGGATCGGGATCGTGGCAAGGACACGGCCGTTGCCGATCGGCAGGGTCAGCCCCATGACCCACGGCAGCAGCATGGCTCCGCCGCAGCCGATGGCGGACACAGCCGACACCGCGAACGCAGCCCTCTCGGCGAAGCGCTGGGTGACGACCCCGAACATCGACGGATAGATGGGGCCCGTGGCGCCGCCGAGCAGCACCAGCGCAACAGTGGTTCCGCCCTGATGTCCCACACTCAGCGCCAGCACGAGTCCGCCGGCCATCAGGACGAGGAGCGAACCCTCGAGCACGACGGCCGGGGCGATGCGGAACGCCAGCGCCGTGGATACGATGCGCCCGCACAGATACGCGAGCCAGTACAGAGACACCGCCAGTGCGGCGCCCGCCGGGCTCAGGCCCAGCGTTCGCTCCAGGTACGTGGGCGCCCAGCCGCTGAAGCCGGACTCCACGCCGCCGTAAAGGAAGACCAGGACGCCCATCAACAGGAGCGCGACTGGCAGGGCGCGCGCCGGCGCCGGCGGGATGACCTCCCGCAGAGGCACGCGCGCGTCGCGTGGCAGGACCATCCACGCCCACGGCAACAGGGCGCACGCCGTGAGTCCGCCGACGGCAGGGACCCAGCGCGCCTGGCCGCCGGAACGGAGCATCGCACTCGAGATGACGGGCCCGAGCACCGACCCCACGCCGAAGAGCACATTGATGAAGTTGACGACGAATGCGGGGCGGTGCGGTACCAATCGCGACGCAACGAGGTTGATCCCGATCGTGCCGAACCCGTACCCGAGACCCAGCACCGCGCTCGCTGTCAGGAGCGCCGTGACCCCGTTGGCGACAGCCAGTCCCGTGGTTCCTGCCGCCAGCACGACGAGCGCAGCCAGGATCGTGACGCGCGTGCCCGTCCGCTCCAACAGGACGGTGGCCGTGATTTGTGACACGAGGAAGCCCCCGAACAGCGCGCTGTAGAGAACGCCGATCGACGACACGTCGATCCCCGCCACGGAGGCGAACTCGGGGAGTGCCGGCCCGAGGGAGGCGACCGTCACGCCCACGGCGACGAACGCTGATCCGAGCATGCCGATGAGGGCGGCAGGGGCCCGCCCGTCACGCATGCCGATGCTCGTCGCGCCACGAGCCGCCGACCATTTCGTGCACGGTGCGCCGGATGCGGGCCATGTCATCGGCACTCGCGCGGCCAGCGACGCGGTTGGTGAGCAGGACCACGTACAGGTCGAGGTCGGGGTCGACCCACAGCGAGGTTCCGGTAAAGCCGGTGTGCCCGACGGCGTGCGCGGAGAGGAAGCGGCCGCAGGAGGACGAGGGCAGGGCCGTGTCCCACCCGAGCGCCCGGGACGAACCCGGGACCGGTGACCGGCGGGCACACGCCCGCGCGGCCCAGGCTGGCGCGAGGGCCGTGTCTCTGCCGCGAAGGCCGGCGAGGACGGCACGCGCGACGGCACCGGTGGCCGCGGCCGTCCCGAACAATCCGGCGTGCCCAGCCACGCCGCCCATGGCCGCTGCCGTGTCGTCGTGTACCTCACCCGTGAGCGTTCGGCCGCGCCACGCACTCCATCCGGTGGTCTGGACGCGCCCGCCGGGTTCGAGTGGGCCCCAGGCGGGCATCGCATCGCTCACGAGACGGAGCACTGCCTGCACCTGGTCGCGAAGCGGAGCATCGCCGACAGCCTCCAGCACGCGCCCAAGGACGATGAACCCGAGGTCGCTGTAGACCGCCGCCGACCGGGGTGCATAGGCGAGCGGTGTCGAGGCCGCCGCGGCGACGATGGCGTCGGCGCCGCTGTGGTGTTCGTGGAAGGGCAGGTGCGCCGGCAATCCGCTCGCGTGGGCGAGGAGATCCCTCACCCGCACGTCCGTGCGGTCAGCACCGTGCCAGGCTGATACCCAGCGCCGGACCCGATCGTCGAGGTCGAACTGGCGTTTGCCCATCAGGTGTGTCGCGAGGAGGCCGGTGCCCAGCACCTTGGTGAGCGACGCGAGGTCGAAGATCGCGTGATCGGGAGCGCCGGCGGCAGATGCGCCCCGCACGCTGGCGCTCGAGCCAATCTCGAGGACGGCCGCCGGCAGGAGGCCGTCAGCGATGCAGGCGTCGAGGTAGGCGGCCGCCGCGGTCAGGCCCGGCGCGTCGGGACGCGCCTCAGCGGGCCGCACCTGTCTGGCCGACGGCAAGGGGCGGGAAGGCACGGCGCTGCAGCGTAGCCAGATAGGGCGACGGGCGGCCGGCCCCGCCGGTCATGCTGTCGTAGGAGTAGAGCATCACGCCCTCGAACCCGTGGGCGCGCGCGGTGTCGACGCGGCGACCCGCTTCCGCGGCGTCGATCTTGTAGGCGCCGATCCCGGGCCAGATCGATCGCCCGTGCCTGGCGGCCAGGACACGCAGTTGCCGCTCGTACGCCTCGCGACTGGTCATGTACATCATCGGGCAGGCGGCGTCGATGAGGCCGTCACGGAGCCAGCGCGCCCAGTCCTGCAACTTGACGTCGCGCGCCTGCTCGGCGTCGGGCCAGACGGCCGTCGTGACCTGGAGTGCGGGTCGATGCCGTCGCCCCGTCCCGGCGAGCCGGACGACGAGGCGTGTCAACCGCTCCCGACGGAACGCCGACCAGCGCGCGGGGTAGAGGTCGACGAACGCGAGCGGGTTGGCGGAGGTGCGCGCATCGAGTCCGGCCAGTTCCTTGGGCGTCAGTTCCGGACGCAGGGACTCGCGGAAGGCATCGAGCGCCGCACGACTGACGTCGAAGTCCGGCGTGGGATACCGGATGTAGTCGAGGTGCAGCCCGTCGAGGGCATATCGCGAGGTGAGGTGGTCGATCGTCGCGTCAAGCCGCTCGTGCGCGCCTTCGGGGATCGGCGACGCGAAGATGCCCTCCACGGCGGCGCTGTGACGTGTGGTCCAGGCGGCCAGAGCCGCGAGATACCGAGGGTCGCTCGGCGACAGGCGCAGGAGTGCGGGCGCGAGGGCGCGCGGCACCATCAACCACTCGGGATGCTGCACGACCACGTGCTCCCGGGCTGTCGGCAGGGCCGTGGCGCCGGCGACCAGGTTGACGTTCAGCCATCCGTGGACCTGCAGCCCCGCACTCCTGGCATGGCCCAGCAACTCCGCGAGCGGATCGAAGGCCGCCGGCTGACGCGCCAGCAGCGCGGCGCGCGGGTCGGGGCCGCCAAGGTAGAACGCATCGCCTCGCCCACGTACCTGGGCGAATATGGCGGTGAATCCGTGTCGCTGCGCGTCGCGGACCACCTGTGCCACCTGCGCGGGTGTCGTCATCCAGCTGCGGGTGACCCAGAGCCCCCGCACCTCGGCGGCGCCGGACGCGTGCGCCGTCGCGGTACGCGTCCAGAACAGCGCATTCGACAGGGTCGCGAGGGAAAGCCGCAGGAGCTCGCGGCGAGAGTGCACTGGCATCGACTGGGCGGCGCGGCACTCGTTGCCGCCCCCGAAGTATATACTCCGCTCGCGTGATGCCGGGCTCGCCCTCCCCACCACTCGTCATCGGTATCGATGCCGGCGGGTCCAAGACGGACGCCATCCTCGCCGATGGACGCGGCGAGGTGATCAGCCGCGCACGGCGCGGCGGGGCGAACCTGGCTGCCCACGGCGAACTGGCCGTCGAGAAGACCCTGCACGACGTGATCGATGCCGTGCTCGGCGAAGGTCACCTCCGACCCGACGTCATCTGCCTCGGCATCGCCGGCGTGGATCGGGCCGAGGACGACGCGATCATCCGCGGCATCATGCGCCGCATCGGGGCCAGGGCCGAGGTCCTCATCACGAACGACGCGCTCATCGCGCTGGTGGCTGGCGCGGGCGTGCAACCGGGTGTCGTGGTGATCGCCGGGACGGGCTCCATCGCCTACGGTCGGAACGCCCGGAACGAGGCGGCGCGGGCCGGCGGATGGGGCTACCTGCTGGCAGACGAGGGGAGTGGCTTCTGGATCGGGCGGCAGGCGCTGCGGGCCGTGGTGAGGGCCGCCGACGGCCGTGGGCCGGCCACTGCCCTCTCGCCGCTGGTCCTCGAGTTCTTCGGCGTGTCCAGGCCGGAGGAACTGGTGCGCGAGGTGTACCGGCACTACCTGAAGCCCGGCGACATCGCGCGTGGGGCGCGCCTCGTCGAGCAGGCCCGGAAGGACGGCGATGGCGTGGCCGCCAGAATCGCGTCAGATGCGGCTGACGAATTGTCCGCGGCAGTGCACTCCGTCATCAGGCAGCTCGATCTGTCGGATGACTTCCCCGTGGTGATGGCCGGGGGCGCGTTCCATGCCGTGCCCTGGCTGCAGGACGCGCTCCGGGCGCGCGTGTCGGACATCGTGCCAACGGGCAGCGTGCACCTGCTCACCACCGAACCGGCGATCGGCGCCGTCCGCCTGGCACTCGCGGAAGCCCGGGGCGGCGCCTCTCTTCCCAAGTACAAGACTCGTGATCATCTCGCTCTGTGACGACCCGCAGGATGTTGCCGATCTCGCGTGCCAACGCGTGACGGACCTCCTGCACGACAACCCACGCGCCGTGCTGGGCCTGCCCACGGGCCGCACGCCAATCCTGTTGTACGACCTGCTCGCGGAGCAGCACGCGGCCGGCGAACTCGACTTCTCGCAGGTCACCACGTTCAACCTCGACGAGTTCGTGGGCATCGGCGAGGATCACGAGGGCAGCTACAGGGCCTACATGCGACGGTACCTGTTCGACCGCGTCGGCGTGCCGGCGGGGCAGGGCCACGTGCTCGACGGACTCGCCGCGGATCCCGATGCCGAATGCGCGCGGTTCGAATCACGCATCGAGGAGGCCGGCGGGATCGACCTGATGATCCTCGGTCTCGGCGCCAACGGCCACATCGGGTTCAACGAGCCCGACGCCAGCCTGCAGGCCCGCACCCACCGCGTGCGGCTGCTCGAGCCCTCGCGGCAGGCCAATGCCGGGTTCTTCGGTGGGGATCCCGCCCAGGTGCCCGCCGAGGCGATGACGATGGGCATGGGCACCATCCTCAAGGCGCGACGCATCCTGCTGCTCGTCACGGGAGAAGAGAAGGCGGCGACGGTTGCCGCGATGCTCAACGGCCCGGTGACGACGCAGTTGCCCGCCTCGTTCCTGCAACTGCACGGGGACGTCGAACTGATCTGCGACAGCGAGGCGGCCGCGGCGATCCGATAGGGTCTGGTCGGGTCGCGCGTGCGCGACCCGGGCTACTTCTTGTCCAGGCCGAGCAGCGCGCGCAGCCGGGGTTCGGCGTCCTCGCCGACGGCTTCGCGGACCGAGTCGTGCGACTTGCGCAGCATGCCCAGGGCCTTCGAGAGGGGCAGGCCGGTCTGCTGCATGACGATGGCCGCCTTGACGTCGTTGCGGGCCGACTTGAGGAGCTTGCCGGCTTTCTCGTAGTCCACACCGGTGGCGGTGGCGATGATGCGCCGCGCGCGGTCCTTCAGCTTGTCGTTGGTGGCCTGCACGTCGACCATCAGGTTGCCGTACGTCTTGCCGCTGCGCACCATCGCGATGGTCGTGAGCATGTTCAGGACCATCTTCGTCGCGGTGCCTGCCTTCAGACGCGTCGACCCTGTCAACACCTCGGGCCCGACAGCCGGCGCGATGATGAGGTCGACGAACGTCTGGAGCTCGCTGCCGGGCCAGCAGGTCACGAAGATGATCCGCAGCCCCGCCTTGCGCGCGCGTGTGAGCGCACCGCGGACGAACGGGGTCACTCCACTCGCCGAAATGCCGATCACGACGTCGCGCTTCTGCGGACGCAGGCGCGCGATGGCGCGCGCGCCTTCCTCGTAGTCGTCTTCGACGCCTTCCTTCGGCTGGAAGACCGCTTCCTTGCCACCGGCCATGATCGCGCGCACACGAGTGTTCGACACCCCGAAGGTGGGGGGCATCTCGGCCGCTTCGACGACGCCGAGGCGGCCGCTGGTACCGGCCCCCACGAAGATGACCCGTCCCCCCTTGCGGAACGACTCGGTGACCATCTGGACACCGGCCGTGATCCGCTCCTTCTCCCGATGCACTGCGGCGACGACCTTGCGGTCCTCGGCGACCATCAGGTCGATCACGTCGCCGATCGAGGCGGTATCGAGATCCAGACTGTTCGGGTTGATGGCTTCAGTGGGAAGGGATTCCCACTTGGAGGTGGTTGGCATGAGGGTCGCTCGCCTGGGCGGAGCCGCCGCCGAAGCCGGTGAAGCGTAGCGCGGGCCTGCGGGCCTGTCAACGCAGCCCGGGTCACGTTGGCCGGGGCACGCGACGGCAGGGACGATTGCTACAATCGCTCGCCAGATGCCCACGCGTGAGTTGTCGATCGACGACGCGGCCGCCCTCGGTCAGCAATTGGAGACGGAGCTCGGGCGGACGATCGTCGGCCAGCGCCAGGTGCTTCGCGAGATCCTGACCACGTTCTTCGCTGGCGGACACTGCCTCCTCCGCGGCGTGCCGGGCCTGGCCAAGACGCTCATCATCAAGACCCTCGCCCGGACGGTCGACCTCTCGTTCAACCGCATTCAGTTCACTCCCGACCTGATGCCCTCCGACATCGTGGGGGCCGAGGTCATCGAGGAGGATCGCGCGACGGGACGGCGGGAGGTGCGCTTCATGCGTGGCCCGGTGTTCGCCCACATCCTCCTGGCCGACGAGATCAACCGCACGCCACCACGCACGCAGGCCGCCCTGCTCGAAGCCATGCAGGAGCGGCAGGTCACCGTCGGGGGCATCCGCTACGACCTGCCGGCGCCTCAGTTCGTGCTGGCCACCCAGAATCCGATCGAACAGGAGGGCACCTACAGCCTACCGGAAGCCCAGCTCGACAGGTTCCTGCTGAATGTCGTGATCGGCTATCCGAGCGCCGAGGAGGAACAGCAGATGCTCGTCCAGACGACGGCCCTGCCGACGGCAGCGCCACGGGTGGTTGCGAGCGGTGCAGACATCGCCGCGGTCCACGGGTTGGTACGGGAGATCCCGGCTGCACGCAACGTTGTCGAGTACGCGGCCCGACTCGTCCGTGCGACGCGGCCCGGGACCCCGGAGGCGACGCCCGTCATCTCGCGGTACGTGCGCTGGGGAGCGGGTCCGCGTGCGGGTCAGGCGCTGTTGCTGTGTGGCAAGGCTCGGGCGCTGCTCGAGGGACGCGCCACCGTTGCGCTCGAGGACGTGCAGGCGCTTGCGCTGCCCGTCCTGCGGCATCGTGTCCTGGTGAACTTCCAGGCGGAGGCGGAGGGCCTCGACGCGGACGCTCTGGTCAGTCGCCTGCTCGACGAGGTCTCCGCGCGAACGTGAGCGGCGCGGCCCCGCTCCTGACGCTCGACCCCGCGCTGCTGGCCCGAATCGCGGACCTCGAACTCGCGGCCCGGCTGATCGTCGAGGGCGCGCGCCTCGGTGCGCACCGGAGCCCGTTCACCGGCACGGGAGCCGAGTTCCAGCAGATGCGTCCGTATCTTCCGGGCGACGACCTGAAGCATCTGGACTGGAAACACTACGCCCGCACCGATTGCCTGTTCACACGGATGTATCGGGCGACGACGGAGTGGCCGGTGATGCTGACCCTCGATACGAGCGCGTCGATGTCCTTTGCCGATGGCCACGGCGTGACCAAGCTCCAGGTGGGACGTTTGCTTGCCGCAGCCCTCGCGTACCTGCTCGTGCAGCAGGGAGAGGCGGTAGGGTTGGTGACCCATGGTGCCGAGACGATTGGGGCGCTGCCTGCGCGCACGGGGCGCCCCCATCTGGTCCGCGCGCTGAGCCTCCTGTCCCGCACCGTGGCCCAGGGGGGCACCGACCTCGCGAACGCCTTACGCCGGGCGACGGGGCGACTCGGCCGGCGCGGCTGTGTGGTGCTCATCTCGGACCTGTACGGAGGCGATGACTTGCACCCGGCGCTGCGCGAGGCAAGGCGGATGGGCCATGAGGTCGTCGTGTTCCAGATCCTGACTCCCGAGGAGCTGACGCTGCCCGCGCGCGGGGACGTCGAGTTCGTCGACCTCGAGACCGGTGAGCGCCTCGTCACGAGCACGCCAGCCGTCCGCGAGGCCTACGCCCGCCGCATGTCCGCCTTCATCACGGCTCACCGCGCCTTTGCCGCCTCGGAGGGCGTCACGTTGGTGGACGTCGCAACCGATGGTCCGATCGACCTGGCGCTGCGCGCCTTCAGCCAGCAGCGGGCCCGACAGGCGGCGGGGCCCCGGTGACCTGGGCGCTGCCGTGGGCGTGGGGCCTCGCCGTGGCCGCGGCGTTGCCACTGCTCGCTCACCTCTGGTCGAGGAAGCGGCCGGCACCCGTCCCGTTCCCCACGCTCCGATTCCTGCTGGCCGCCTCGCCCATCTCGCGTCGGCTCCGACGCCTGCAAGATGTGCCGTTGTTCCTCCTGCGCCTCGCGATCGTGTCGGCCGTGTGCGCGGCGGCCGCGGGCCCGACGCTGAATGCGTCGTGGCGTGCGTCAGCCTGGCGCAGCGGGCTCCATCGCGTGCTCGTACTCGACGCATCCATTGCCGGAGTCGGAGGGGATGTCGTCGACAGTGAACGGCGCGCGGCGAGTTCGTCGACGGTGATGGGCCCCGGGGCGATACCGGCGTTGCTCGACGAGGCCATCGCCGTCGGCGCACGCGAGGCCGCCCGCCGCCGGACGGAGATCGTGATCCTGTGGGACGGCTCTCGCACGGCGCTTGTCCCCGCGGACCTTGCCGACATCCCGGACACCATCGGCCTGCGGCTCGTCCCGTTGGAGGTGGCGGGTGCCGCGCCGATCGCGGCGGGCTCGATCGACATCCGCGCCGCCGCCGTCGATGAGGACCTGCGGGAGACGACCCTGACGGCTGTTCGGTCCCTCACGGCCCTGCGAAGCCCATGGTCGGTCGACATCGGGTGGCCCGGAGGACGTGCGGCCTCACCCGGCGCGCGCGGGGCCGGCACGGAGGCGCTGTCTGGCGCGCTCGACGAGATGGCGACCGATCCCCGGGTCCGCGAGGCAGCCGAGCGGTCGTTACCCGACGCCAGAAGGACCGTCGATGATCCGGACCGTACTCACGGGCGCCTGCTGGTGCGCGCACCACACGGGGAGCCGATGCTGCGCGGGTGGGCCGATGGCTCGAGGTTGATACTGGAACTCGACGCCACGCCTGCCAGTCCGCTGGCGTGGTGGTCCATCGTGGCGGCGCTCGAGTCACTCGCGCGCCCGTGGGATGCGGCGCCGGCGGCGGAGCGCTGGACCGCCGCCGACGTCACGGCCAGCCGCCGCGAGGCGGTGATGCCGCCGCCTGCTCCCCTCCCGGGCGGGTTGGACACACGCGGGGCTTGGGTTGTCGCGTTGGGCCTGCTCGCACTCGAGCAGTACCTCCGGCGCCGACCGGCACGCGCGCGCGTCGAAGTGGCCGGTCATGGGGCCTGACCACCTGCCGGACGGGAGCGGAAGCGACCGCAACTCGGACGACGCGTGGCTCGAGGCCTGGCTCGGCGCGTCGTGGCGGCGCTGGCGTCTGTGGGTAGCGGCTCGTGGCCTGGCCATCGGCGTTGGTCTCGCCGGGGTGACGACGGCGCTGCTCGAAGGCGAGGTGCCGACAGCGGGACTCGTGGCGGGTGTGCTCGGCGTGCTCGGCACGTGTCTGACGCTCATGGGCGCCGAGGACCTGCGCGATATCCGGTTCCTGCTCGCCGCGACCGAGCGTGCCCATCCGGACTTGCGGAACGCGCTCGTCGCGTGGGAGGAGACTCGCACACGCGTGCCGCCGCGCGTGCGGATACGCCTTGCGGCACATGCGCGGCACGTCCTCGGCGCCGGCGGGGTGGTGCGACCGGGATCCCGCGGCGGGTGGGCCGCGGTGCTCGGGTTCCTCGCCCTTGGCGTTGTCGCGGCGCTGATCGCCGTGCCGGCACGCCGCGCACCAGCCGAGGTGCGGCGCGTGCAGGAGATGGCCGCCGCTGATGCGGCGGGAGTGACGCTGCGGTGGACCGTGGCCGTGTTGCCGCCGCGCTACACAGGGCGGCAGGCGTTCCGGGTCGAACAGCCGTCGAGTCTCGAGGTGCTTGCCGGGTCGCGGCTCGAGGTGACGTTCACGGGCTGGCCTCGCGACGCGAAGGCCCGCCTCGGCGACATGCCGCTCGAGCTGCGAGGCGCCCCTGCGGCGATCGTGGCGAACCTCACGGCGGTCGAGTCCGATGTCCTGCTCGTCGAGGACACGGGCGGGGCGGTGCGCGCGGCCGTCACCCTGGTGGTCGTGCCCGACGACGCGCCTGGCGTTCGCGTCACTGCGCCCGGCGCCGACCTGCGCCGCGCCTCGGCGTCGGGCACCGTGGAGATCCGCCTCGCGGCGCGCGACGACATCGGCCTGCGAGACCTGCGCCTCCGCTTCACGCGTGTGTCAGGCAGTGGAGAGAGCTTCACGTTCGAGGACGGCGAGTGGCCCGTGCGCGTCAGGAGGCTCTCGCCGACGGAGTGGGCTGGAGACTACACGCTGGATCTGGCAACCCTCGGCCTCGGGCCCGGTGACACGGTGGCCTATCGCGCCGTCGCCCACGATGCGCGTCCCGGACCGGAGGGCGCCTCGGAATCGGAGCAGTTCCTCATCGAGATCGCCCGTCCCGGCGCGGTGGCGGCAGGCGACTTCAGCCTGCCGGATCCCGAAGAACGCTTCGCGCTCAGCCAGCGCATGGTGATCCAGTTGACCGAACGGCTGCTGGAGCGGCAGGCCCGCATGAGCACCGAGGAGTTCCGGCAGGAGTCCCAGGTGCTGGCCATCGCCCAGCGGCGTGTGCGAGCCGAGTTCGTGTTCATGCTGGGCGGCGAAGTCGAGGACGAGTTCGAGGAGGCGGCACACTCGCACGAGGTCGAAGCCGGCCGGCTCGACAACCGTGGCCAGAATGATCTCACCGTCGCGGTGCGCGAGATGTCGCAGGCGGAGACCCGCCTCACCGACGCGCGAGTCAGGGACGCGCTGACCTTCGAGTACCGCGCGCTGCAGGCCCTGCAGGCAGCTTTCGGCAAGGCGCGCTACTTCATGCGCACACTGCCGGCACCGGTCCAGATCGACACCGGACGACGCCTGCAGGGCGACCGGGAGCAGGCCTCCTCCAGCCGGTGGGAGTTGCTGACTCCGGTCACGCGCCGAGCGGCGGGCCTCGCGCTCCTGCAGCAGCTCGAGGCTCCGGGAGTGTCGCTTGGCAGGCTCCTTCCTGAACTGGTAGCGCTCGACCGCGCCGACGCGGCATGGGTGGCGGAGGTCCGGCGTGCGGCGGAGGACGGACCCGAGCGAGTGGCGCGAGTCCTCCGCGCCCGATTGCTCCCGGGCAGTCCGAGGTGGATGCCGCTACCGCTACCGCGCGGGGAGAGGGAAGCGGCGACGGCACGCGACGGCACGGCGCGCACGCCATGAGGCCCGCTCGTCAGGTGCTCCGCGTGCTGGGTGTCCTTTGCGTTGCCGCCGCAGTCGTCGACCCGGGTTGCACCGTCAACCGCCGCCCTCGCCTGGAGGTCGTCGTTGTCGGTAATCTCCCGGACGCGATCGGGACGCGCATGATCGGCCGGGTTGCGGCAGGAGCGCCGTGGGCCGACGTGGTCGACGCATCTCGGCCCGTCGCAGCGGCGGACACCGCGCCGACGCCCGCAGCCCGGATCGTCATCGGCGACGCCGTGCCGGTGCTTCGCGCGGTGCGGGCCCGACCGGCGGCGCTGACGGTGCGCGCCGACGACCCGGCGCTGGGGCTCGCGTGGGTCGGCGCGCCCGCCCGGGTGGTGGCCGGCCTCCAGGCTGCCGTCGCGGTGCACGTCGACGGCGTGCCTCCCGGCTCTGGACGCGTACGTATTTCATTACGCGACGAGTCGTCGAACCTGGAACGGGGACACCTCGACGTGGACGCCGCCGCGGCGACCAATGGCCGGCTCCAGGCGGACGTCCCCTGGCTGGCGACGCGGGTCGGTCCGTCGCGATTGCTGGTCGAGGCGGCCTACGCGGCTGCGTCAGGCGACGGCAGGTCGCTCCCATCGGAAGGTGTCGCCCCTGGAGTCGTGCGTCCGGCGACGCCGGTCACGGTGCCGGTCGATGTTCTGCCGCCCGAGTTGGCGGTCGCCGTCCTCGAGGCACGTCCGGCCTGGGGCGCTCGCTTCGCAAGACTGGCGGTCGCCGACATCGACCGATTGCGCCTCACGACGGAGGTCCGGACGTCACCGGGCGTCGTCGTGCGCACCGCCAGTTCGTCTGCCGACAGGCCCACGCCCGCCAGCGACCCGGCCGTGTGGCTCGTGGGAGGCGTCGAGGCGCTCACGCCAGCCGACGTCACGCGACTGGAGCGCGCCGCTCGTGACAGCGGCCGCGCTGTCGTGCTGCTGCTGGACGGCGAGCCCGGTTCCGGCCCCTGGCGTCGCTTGTGGCCAGGCCCGACGGGACGGATGCGCAGCGCGGCTCGACCGATCTGGGGGCACCTCGCGGGTCACCGATGGAAACTGCGCGAGTGGCTCGAACCGATCCTGTCAACGGGCGTGGTTCCGCTGGCGTATCTCGATTCCGGATCGGTTCCGTTCATCGCCGGCCGGGCCCTGGGGGCCGGTCGCGTGGTGCTTGTGGGGGCGCTGGATGCCTGGCGGTGGCGCGCGGACGCCGACGTGGAGTTCGAGGCCGGTTGGCGAGCGATCATTCAGCGGCTGGCCGCTGACGTCCCGCCGCCCGTCGAGGTGATCTCGTGGGCGACGGGACCGCTGGCGCGCACCCTGCACGTCGAGGTGAGGCTGCGCCCGGATGTCGCGAGTCGGGCCGGCATGGTGGTCCGGGCCATCACGGACGCCACGGGCGAGCAGCCGCTGCCATTGGTGCGACTTGCGGAGGGACGCTGGCGCGGAGCGATGCGAATCCCGCGCGTGTCGAGCCCGCGCGTGGACGTCGACGTGCGCGACGGGACAGAGGTGGTGGGGCAGGTCCGCACGGTGGTCGACGCAGCACCGCCCGCGGCCCCGGGCTCGTGGGAGGACGTGGTGCGGCATCAGGCGGGCCTGGGCGCACTTGCGGCCGACGCTTCGTCGCTGCCACGGACGCTGGAGGCGTTACGTGGTCGCCTGGCGCTCCGAGCGGTCGGCCCCTGGCACCCGACGCGCACCGTGTGGTTCGCGGCGCTCGCGCTGACCTTGCTGGGCGCCGAGTGGATGCTGCGCCGGCTGCACGGAGAACGATGAGGACGAGACCATCGACATGGCCCAGAACCGACGAGACTTCCTGAAAGTGGCCGGCGTTGCCGGCGCCGCGTGGTCCCTGCCCGATTTGTGGCAGGCGCCGGTTTCGGCCCAGGCGCCGCGAGGCCGCGTGGGGCCCTGGCGAGCCTGGGGAGCCGACGCGCTGAAGCAGGCCCGTTCACTCGGCTGTACGTATGCCGACATCCGATTCGGACGCAAGCGATCGCAGGCCCTCAACGTCCGCAACGGCCAGTTGACGAGCGCCGGTGGTTTCAGCTTCGGGGGCTTCGGTGCCGCCCCGGGCGGCGGCATCTCCGACACGTTCGGCTTCGGCGTTCGCGTGGTGCACTCGGGCGTCTGGGGCTTCGCGAGCAGTCCAGTCGTGACTCCAGAGGAGATCATGCGGGTGGTGCGGCAGGCCACCGACATCGCGCGCGCCAGCGCGATGGCGAAGCGTTTCGACGTGAAGCTCGCGCCGGTCCCTGCCTACGATGAGTTCTACGAGACCCCGCACGAACGGGATCCGTTCGAGGTGCCACTCGAAGAGAAGATTGCCCTGCTCACCGATGCGACGGCGGCGATTCAGCGGAACAAGCAGGTCCTGTTCGCGACGGCCCAGGTGAGCTTCTCGCACGACTGGAAGTTCCTGGTCACCTCCGAGGGCTCGTTCATCGAGCAGAGCCTGTACTACGCCTCGTGCGGATGCTCGGCGACGGCGCGCACCAAGGGTCAGGTGAAGACGCGGGTCTACACGCCCGGGGCCTCCACGGCCGGCTACGAGTTCCTCGTGCACGCCGATCTGAAAGGCAATGCCGAGCGCGTGGCAGCGGAGGCCGTCGAGCACAGCATGGCGGCGCCGGTCCAGGCCGGCCTGAAGGACCTGGTCCTGAAGCCGTCGCACCTCGCGCTGACCATCCACGAGATCATCGCGCACCCCACCGAACTCGATCGCATCGTCGGCTACGAGGCCAACTACGCCGGCACGAGCTTCGTGAAGCTGAGTGACCTCAAGCGCCTCACGTACGGCAGCCCGCTCCTGAACGTCTACGCCGACCGGACCCACGTTGGCGCCTGCGGCACGGTCGGGTTCGACGACGACGGCGTCAAGTCGCAGCGGTGGCCGATCATCCAGGAGGGCATCCTGGTGGGGTTGCAGACCAACCGCGAGACCGCCCACTACATGGGCGAGACGGAAAGTCGCGGGTGCACCTTCGCCAACCACTGGCGCAACTACCCGTTCCTCCGGATGCCGAACATCCAGATGGAGCCAGGCAAGCCGGGAGCGCCGACCCTCGACCAGATGATTGCCGACGTGAAGGACGGCGTGCTCGTCGACGGCGCGGGCAGCTTCAGCATCGACCAGCAGCGCTACAACGGCCAGTTCGGCGGCAACGCGTTCTGGGAGATCAAGGACGGCAAGGTCACGCGGATGGTGACCGACTTCACGTACAACGCCATCACGACCGACTTCTGGGCCAACCTCGATGCCATCGGGCCGCCCGAGAGTTGGGAACACCACGGTATGGATGGCGACGCGAAGGGCCAGCCCGTGCAGTCCAACTACCCCTCGCACGGCTCCGCTCCCTGCCTGATCCGCAAGGTCATGGTCGGCGCGGCATTTTCCTGAGGATCCAATGAGCTACTCGCGCGAAGACGTGAAGGCGATCACCGACAAGATCCTGAACATGGCCAAGGCCGATGCCGTCGAGGTCGACTTCCAGGGTGGGGAACGGTCGGCGACCCGGTACGCCAATTCCAGCATCACGGCGAACCTGATCGAGCACGATCAGCAGGTCAACATCACGGTGTACTACGGGCAGAAGAGCGCCACGACGATCACCCACCAGTTCGACGACGCGTCGCTGAAGGCGGCAATCGAACAGGCGCAAGCGCTCGCGCGGCGGAAGCCCGACAACCCGGAGACGATGCCGCTGGTCAAGCCGCCGCAGGACTATGCGCCGGTCGACGCGGTCATCGACCGCACGGCGAACTTCGGCCCGGCCGAGCGCGCCGCGATGGTCAAACAGAGCCTGGACATCTGCGAGAAGAAGGGCGTCGTCGGGGCCGGCTACATCCCGAAGCTCCACTGGACCACGGCGACGGCCAACAGCGAGGGCTTGTTTTCGTACTTCCGGTACGCCGAGGCGAGTTTCATCCTGACGTGCCGTACGCCCGATGGGACGGGCTCTGGCTGGGCTGGACAGACCGGCCTCAAGGACGTGAATGCCATCGACCCCGTGTCGATCACCGAGCGCGCGTCGGACAAGGCCCTGAAGTCGCAGAAACCGCGGGCCATCGAACCAGGCGACTACACCGTGATTCTCGAGCCGCGCCCGGCGGCCCGGTTCCTGTCGCTCCTGGTCACCGCGATGGACGCCCGCGCCGCCGAGGAGGGGCGCAGCTTCATGAGCGGTGCCGAGCGTGGCCAGACCAAGGTGGGCCAGAAGTTGTTCGGCGACAACGTCACGATCCGGAGCGTCGTGAACCATCCGGTGCTGCGGCAGACCCCGATAGGCGAGGACGGCCTGGCCGCCCGTGATGTGACCTGGATCGAGAAGGGCGTCGTCAAGAGCCTGTACTACAACCGCTTCTGGGCCCAGAAGACGGGGAAGACGCCGACCGCGACGCCGCCTGGACTGAGCCTGGTGATGGACGGCGGGACGACGTCAGTGGAGGAGATGATCAAGACCACCAGACGGGGCCTGCTCGTCTCCTTCTTCTGGTACATGCGGCCGGTCGAGGCGATGTCCATCCTTTACACGGGCATGACGCGCGACGGGCTGTTCCTCATCGAGAACGGGGAGATCACGGCGCCGGTGCAGAACTTCCGATGGAACGAGACGCCCGTCGTCGGGCTGAACAACATCAGCGCGCTCGGGCCGTCCGAGCCGATGCACACGGGCGAGGCGTACGACCAGCCAGGCACCGCGATGATCCCCGCCATGCGCATCGAGGACTTCACCATGACGTCCGTGTCCCCGGCGGTCTGAGGCAGCCATGAGCACCAATCGCCGCGATTTCATCAAGACCATCGGCGCCACGGGCGTGGCGCTGGCCTCCAGCGACCTGGTGGCGTCGCTCGTGGCCCAGTCTCCGAAGGGGCGCGTCCTCGAGTCTGCCTTCAAGGGTCTGGCAGACGTCGCACTGGGCGAAGCCCGCCGGCTTGGCGCGACCTACTGCGACATCCGCTTCACGCGTAACCTCAGCGACTCCCTGACCGTCCGCGACCGCATCGTCGGGGGCGGTGGTTTCGGTGGGGGCGGCGGTGGCGGTGGCTTCGGCGGGGGCGGCGCACGCAATGAAAGTGCGGGGTTCGGTGTGCGCGTGCTGCACAGTGGTGTGTGGGGCTTCGCCAGCAGCCCGCACGTGACGGAGGCGCAGATCCGCACCATCGCGCGTCAGGCGGTCGACGTGGCGCGCGCGAGCGCCATCGCCAAACGGTTCGACGTGAGGCTCACGCCCACGGCGGCCTACCAGAGCTACTGGGCCACGCCGGTCACAGTCGATCCCTTCACGGTGTCGCTCGACGACAAGATCGCGTTCCTGCTTGGCATCAACGAGCAACTGCTCAAGACCAAGGGCGTCATCCGCACGCAGTCGGGGATCGCGCAGGACTACGAATGGAAGTACTTCGCCTCCAGTGAAGGCTCGTACATCGAACAGGAAGCCTGGCGCGTGGCGCCGAGCTTCACGGCCATCGCGCGTGCAAACGGCAAGGTCAAGTCGCGCACCTACACGGTGCAGGCGCGGACCGGCGGCTACGAGGTGGTCACCGGGGGCGGCATGATGGAGAACGCCGACCGCATTGCGGCCGAGGCCGTCGAGCACGCGATGGCTCCATCGGTTTCGCCGGGACTCAAGGACGTCGTGATGACGCCCTCGCACTCGATGTTGACGATCCACGAGATCATCGGCCATCCCACCGAGCTCGACAGGATCCTCGGCTACGAGGCCAACTATGCCGGCACGAGCTTCATCAAGCTCGAGGACGTCGGCAAGCTCAGGTACGGCAGCAAGCTCTTCAACGTGACGGCCGACAGGACGATTCCCGGGGGTCTGTGCACGATGGGCTACGACGACGACGGGGTGAAGACGCAGTCGTGGCCGATCGTGCGCGAAGGGATGCTGGTGGGGCTGCAGACCAACAGGGAAACCGCGCACTTCATGGGCGAGAAGGAGAGCCGCGGCTGCACGTTCGCCACGTCGTGGCGCAACTACCCGTTCCTGCGGATGTCCAACCTCCACGTGGAGCCCGGTGACGACAGGGCCCCCAGTGCCGACGAGATCATCGCCGACACGAAGGACGGCCTCCTGATCGACGGCCGCGGGAGCTATTCAATCGACCAGCAGCGTTACAACGGCCAGTTTGGGGGCGACGCGTTCTGGGAGATCAAGAACGGCAAGAAGGTGCGCATGGTGGCCGACGTGACCTACAACGCCATCACCACCGACTTCTACGGCAACCTGGACGCGGTGTCCAACAAGGGGTCGTGGGAAATGCACGGCACGACAGGTGACGCCAAGGGGCAGCCCGTGCAGATCAACCACATCTCACACGGGGCTCCGTGGATGCGCGTCCGCCGCATCATGGTTGGGGCGGCCTACCTCTAAGGCTCCTCCCGGAGAACCTGGTCGGAGAGGGGGAGCGGCACACCCGCTGCCCCCTCCGGGGACGGACAGCGTCCAGTGTTGCCTCGCAGCGAGCGTCCGCCCGGCGCGGCTACTCGCCGTATCGCAGGATATGCCTGACGCCCTGGAGCAAGCGCTGCCACTTGGCCTCCTCCTCGTCGAGCTGGCGCCGGCCGGCAGGGGAGAGGGCATACACGCGCGCCTGCCGCTGACTCTCCGTGACACTCCATGTGGACTCGACCCAGCCCTGTGACTCGAGTCGGCGGAGGGCGGGGTAGAGCGATCCTTCCTCGACCCGAAGCAGGCCGTGAGACGTGTGCTGGATGTGGTGGGCAATGGCATACCCATGTCGCGGGCCGCCTTCGAGGGTCTTGAGGATCAGCAGCGTCAGCGTGCCCTGAAGGGCATCGGTACGTGAGGCCATGGCTTCCTTCCGCCTGTCGTCATCTCATGATGCCTAGGATTCTAGGCATAGAACGCTATGGGTGCAAGTCATTGCCTGATCCGCGGCGATGGGCGGAATTGCCCGTATGCTGACGTGCATGAGCGAGGACGCCCAGCGTCTCAGCGACTCCAGAATCGACGCCTATCTCGATCACTTGCGGGTGGTGCGTCGGCTGCAGCCGCTCTCGGTGGAAAGCTACAGTCGCGACCTGAACCAACTCGCGCGCTTCGCCAGCGGACGCGGCACGACAGCCGAGACGCTTTCGCTGCAGGATCTGGAAGCCTTTGTCCGACGCCTGATGGCCGACGGCTACTCGCCGAGGTCTGTCGCGAGGATGGTGGCCGGCGTACGTGGGTTCTACAAGCACCTGCTCGTGTCGCGTGTGATCGCCGCCAATCCGGCCGAGGACCTGCGACCTCCCCGTGCGTGGCGCGAGCTTCCGCGGTTCCTGTCGCTGGAAGAGGTCGACGCCCTCCTTGCCGCGCCGGACCTGACGACACCGAGGGGACTACGAGACCGGGCCCTGCTGGACGTCCTCTACGCGACAGGACTACGCGTCACCGAGTTGGTGACGTTGCGGCCGTCAGACCTCAATCTGGACGTGGGCTTCCTGACATGCATCGGCAAGGGCGACAAGCAGCGCATCGTGCCGGTGGGAGAGCAGGCTATCGGGGCTTTGCGCGCGTACCTTCGACACGGCCGAGGCACGCTGTTGAAGGCGCAGGCGTCCCCCTGGCTCTTTCCGGGAGGGCGCGGGACGTCGGCGCTGACGCGCGTGGGCTTCTGGAAGATCATCAAGACGTACGCCCAGCAGGCAGGCATCACGAGTCATGTCTCGCCGCACGTCCTGAGGCACTCGTTCGCCACGCATCTGCTCGACAGGGGAGCGGACCTGCGGGCCATTCAGATGATGCTCGGGCACGCGGCACTCTCGACGACGCAGATCTACACGCACGTCCTCGAGGCCAGGTTGAAGCGGCTGTACGAGTCTCACCACCCTCGGGCGTGAACCAGCCATGACCGGCGTTTCAACAACGCCGACACCGGCGGCATTGTCGGCCGGCCGACAATCGACGGCCGCTCCCCATCAGCCTAGGTGCGGGCGCTGACGACGAGGTAGGCGGCGACGGCCAGAAAAAGGATGTTGGGGGCCCACGCGGCGAGCGGGGGAGCGAGCACGCCCGCACTGCCGACAGCCGCGAAGAAGCTCTGGGTCGTCCAGTACAGGATGGCGAGGACAATCCCGATGCCGATCCCGAAGAGCGTCCCCTTGCGGCCAGTCGTGACACCGAAGGGGATGGCGATGAGCGTCATGATGAGTGCGATGAACGGGAAGGCGATCTTCCGGTGCAGCGCCACCTGGAGCGGTACGGTGTTGTAACCGGCCTTCTCCAGTTCCGCTATGTGATTCCTCAGCTGCCCGACTTTCAACCGCTCTGCGAGCACGGCCTCCGGCTCGTCCACGCCGAAGTAGTCCGGTTCCTCCATCGTGACGGTCTGGGTGGGGAAGACCGCGAAGTCCGTCACGGCGTTGCGGTCGCCGAAGGTCCGCTGCCATCCAAGGTCCGACCGCCACATGGTCGCATCCATGTTCGTGCTGAGGCGGGCGTAGGTCCGTCCCGTGACGTTCCATCCGCGTGACCCGAATGTGTAGACGGTCAGGTCCTCCAGCCGTTTGGCCCGCGGATCGAACCGTCCGTAATGGTAGAGCTCGCCGTGACTGCCAGCCATCCACTGCCGACTGGACAGGCTGAATGTCCGGGTGACACCGCTCCGGATCGTGCTCCGGAGTTCCTCGGCGCGTCGATTCGACGCCGCCAGAATGCTTTGCTCCATGCCGAACAGCACCGCGCTCCAGGCCAGGCCGAACACCAACATCGGCGTGGCGGCGCGGTACAGAGACACCCCACAGGCCTGCATGACGGTCAGTTCACTCGTACGCGTCAGCAGGCCGACGGTGACGAGCGTACCGACGAGCGCCGCCAGCGCGGTGATGTAGTAGATGTACTGTGGCGTGGAGTACAGGAAGAAGCTCAACAGCATCTGCCCTGTCGTCTTGCCCTTGAAGAGGTACTCGCTGTAGTCGGTGAAGATGGCGATGTAGAAGACGGCCAGCATTCCCAGGAACGTCACTCCGAAGACGCGCAGGTAGATGCGGCTGAGGTATCGGTCGAGCAGGCTGAACGACGGCAGGATGCCCTGCGGGACCTTGATGACCAGCACCACGCCGCCCCGGGCGCGTCCCGTGGCAGGGGAGCGGCGCCGACCTTCCATGGCAACGGCTGACGACGGCTCGTCGACTGGCTGAACCGCCACTCCCGCGCGCGTCAATCTGAGCGCAAGGGACGTGAGGGTCGCCGGGACCGGGATGCGGATGGTCGGCGTGACGTCGTACCCCCTGGTCTTCAGCACGAGCAGGATGAATCCGGCAGCCCCAAGGACGACGTTGGGGATCCACAGGGCGAACTCGGCCGGCACGCGCTGCCCCTTGGCGAGCGCTTCGCCCATGTACATGAGGACGTAGTACACGAGGACGACGGCGATGCCGATCACGAAGCCGGCGTTCTTGCCGTCCTTCCGATGCGAGACCCCAAGCCCCAGAGCGATCAGGCCGAAGACCAGGCACGCGACGGGAATCGTGTACTTGCGCTGGATGGCCATGATCGGGTTGTGTGGTGAGATGCCCTGCTCCCGCATCTGCCGCGCTTTGGTCCGCAGCTGCGGGATGGTCATCTCGTTGTCGCCGGGTGCGAGTCCCTGACGGGGGAACACGGTCTCGGGGTCCAGCTGGACCGTCAAGGACTCGAACTGCTGGAGTTCGTACTGTGACGGCGCGTCCGTCCTGGACCTGTGCAGGATGCCGT
Organism: uncultured Acidobacteriota bacterium; assembly: GCA_963715265.1. GTDB lineage: Bacteria > Acidobacteriota > Vicinamibacteria > Vicinamibacterales > Vicinamibacteraceae > Luteitalea. The sequence continues at coordinate 17,591 of CAVQRQ010000012.1, read as the reverse complement.
CCTCGAGAATGAGATCCACCCGGCGCTGCGCGGGTTCGAGTACGAAGTGCCCGCGGTCTGCGGTCAGCAGCTGCGTCTCGCCGGGATTCCGTGTGTCGGCGAGGAACACGCCCTTCCAGCCGCGTGTGTTCGGCTGAACGTCCCGCACGTACAGGACGAGGTTTGGGAACTCCTCGAAAAACACCCGCGGCCTGACGTCGCTCTCGGCCTTGGCCTGAATGATCCGGAACGTGATGTCGCGGAAGGTCTGATTGGCCCGCGGCATCGCCTCCATCATGATGTAGGCCGTCGAGGCCGTCGCAACGAGGGCCATCAGGGCGATGGGCCTGAGAATCCGGTACAGGCTGACCCCGCAGGCCTGCATGGCCACCGCCTCGCGGTCCGCCGACAGGCGCCCCAGGGCCATCAGCAGGCCGACGAGCAGGCTGATGGGAATCGTCAGCGCCAGCGATGAGGGCAGGAGCGTCAGCAGGATCCGGCCGATGATCGGCAGGGTGACCCCCTTGGCGATGAGCTTCTCCGCCACGTCCATGATCGTCGGGATCTGGAGCAGGAACGTGAGGATCAGGAGGGTCAACCCGAAGGGCGGCAGCGTCTCCCTGATGATGTAGCGGTCCAGCGTTCGGAGCATGCGGGGCAGTAGTCGGTGGGGGTGGCGCGGCCGGACGCCACGCTCATCTGACGATCATTCCAGAACTTCAGTCCGACGCCAACTGGTCACGATCGTCCGGCCAGTGATTGCACGGCACGACGTTGGTCGGGCGAGCCGGCAATGGCCAGCAGGTCGGCGGCCCGGATGACCTCCGAAGGTGGGGGATTGTTCACCATCCGGCCGTCTCGCATGATGGCAATGATGGTGGCGCCTGTTCGCGATCTGATTGCGAGTTCGCCAATCGAATGCCCGTCCATGGCTGACATGGCCCCCACCTCGACCCACGCAAAGTCGAAGAGCTGACCTGCCGCACCGAGTTGGACGAGCTTCTGATAGTCGCTGTCGTGTCCGAAGAGGGGCCCGTACATCTCCTCGCGCAACTGCGTTCCGATCCTGTGCACTTCGGTCACGCCGTAGTCCATGTGCAGCAATGACTGGCGCACCATTTCGAGGCCCGCCTCGAGCTCAGGCTGCACGACCTCGGCAAGTCCCTTCTGCTGGAGATGCCTGAGCTGTTCGGCACCCTCCGCGCGAGCCACGATGCGCATGTCCGGATTGATGCGGCGCACCTGGTCGATGATGGCTTCGGTGACCTGCACGATAGGGACGGTCACCAGGACAAGGCGGGCTCGGTCCACGTTGGCGGCCTCGAGCACGATCGCCTGTGTGGCGTCGCCGAAGATGGTCGCACACCCGTCGTCCTTGGCCTGCTCGAAGCGGCGGTAGTCGAGCTCGATCAGCACCGCCGGCAGCGACAGGCGCCCTAGTAAGGACGACGTGAAGCGTCCAACGCGGCCGCCGCCCACGATGACGACGTGGTCGTGCAGGCCCGTTGCCGGCAGGTTGATCGTCTGCAGGGGCTCGGTGTCGGATCGCCGGCGCCACCATGCGTAGATCGGCGCGGTCAGTCCAGACACGGCTGGAGTCAGGACCATGCTCAGCACTGCCGTATTGAGGACCAGGGTGAAGGCGTCAGCCGTCAGGGCGCCGGTGCTCAGACCGACGCGCCCGAGGACGAACGCAAACTCACCCACCTGCCAGAGTCCGAGACCCACGGCGAGCGGCACCACGTTGCGATAGCCGAAGGCATACGACAATCCGCCGACAATCAGCGATTTGCCGATGAGGACCGCCAGCAACAGCACGACGACCTGTCCACCGGTCTGGAACAGCAGGCGCGGGTCGATCAGCATGCCGACAGAGGCGAAGAACAGCATGCCGAAGACGTCGCGCAGCGGAATGATGTCGCTCAGCGCCTGGTGTGCGTAGTCGGACTCGCTCAGGACCAGCCCAGCCACGAACGCGCCGAAGGCGAACGACAAGCCAAAGAGGTACGTCGCATAGCCGACTCCGAGCCCGATGGCCGTGATGGCCAGCAGGAACAGCTCGCGCGACTGGTGCACGGCGATGGCCCGCATCAGGCGCGGCAGGAGTCGCGTCCCCAGAATCACCATCAGCGCGAGAAACAGGATGGCCTTACCAGTGGCGATGCCAAGCGTGCGCACGCCGGTCTGGGGATCCGACAGGGTTGGCAGGAGAATCATCATCGGCACGACCAGCAGGTCCTGCGCGATGAGGATGCCGATCATGACCCGGCTCGACAGCGTTCCCATGCGCCCCTGGGCCATGAGGGTCTTCAGGGTCACCATCGTGCTGCTGAGCGCGACCATGGCGCCGAGCCACAGCGCGGGGATGCCGTCCCAGCCGAACAGCCGGCCCATGCCGACGCCCAGCAGCACGGTCAGGCCGACCTGGATGGGCGTGGCGAAGAGGGCAATCCGCCGCACAGGCTTGAGTTCCTTCAGGGAGAACTCGAGGCCCAGCGCAAACAAGAGCAACGCCACGCCGATCTCGGCGAGGAGTTCGATGTCGTGAGTGTTTGTGATGGCGCGGCCGATGGAGTGCGGGCCCACGAGCACGCCGGCGAAGACGTAGCCCAGAATCAGGGGCTGCCGAAGTGCCTGGGCGACGAGACCACCGATCAGTCCGGCAACGATGACGATGGCGAGGTCGGCGGCTATTCCCATGAGCGCTGACGATCGTATCGGTCCCTTGTCACGGGGTCGAGCGCGAACGCGCGTCTGGAATTAGGTTGAATCACAGAAGAAGGTCCACACAGACCATCAACAGGCTGAAAATAGTTCTGTATTGTCAACGTCCGATAATACACATTATGTTAACTACTAGGTAACCTGACGGATGAGCAATCCGCCAACCGGCCGTGCTCCGGAGGCTTCGAGCCTGTGCTGCCCGGAACCTCCCCGCCGGCGGTTACTCCTGAAAGAGATCGGGTGTCGAGTCTTCCGTGCGTCGCCCGGCGACGTCGGCGACTGAGCGTTGGGCCTTGAGCTCGGCAAGGATGCCCTCGAGGGTCGCGATCACCTCGTCTGCCTCGACCTCGGCCTTCTTGAAGCTCAGGGAAAACGCGAACTGCTTCGTGGGCGCCTTGTAGGTGAACGTGAACGGCCTGGGGCGACCGTGCCTGGGGTGCTTCGCCGGAACCTGCTGGCGAACCTCCTGCCTCGTCATGCCGCCCTGGCTCGAGATCTGTTCGGCGAGCGCGGCCATCTTCTCCGGGTCGCCCTGCCTAACTATCTGGAGAAGCAACGACTTGGAGCTTATGTCGGCCAGCCGACAAAGCTGCTTGATGTGCTCGGGCATCTGGTTCAGCGAGAGGGACTCCGTGATCACGGTCCGGCTCTTGCCGAGCTTCTGCGCGAGCTTTTCGTGGGTGTAGCCGGCCTTCTGGCACAGCGCGTGGAGTGCCTCGGCTTCCTCGAATGCCGTCAGGTCCTTGCGCTGGATGTTCTCGACGAGGGCTATCTCGAGGATCCCGACATCGTCCACGTCACGGATGACGACGGGCAACTCCTCGATGCCTGCCCGCACGGCGGCCTGGTAGCGGCGCTCCCCGGCGACGATCTGGAATCGCCCGCCGCGCTGGCGGACGACGATGGGCTCGATCAGGCCCTGCTCCTTGACCGAGGCGATGAGCTCGGTCAGGTCGCCCATCACCTGGCGGGGCTGGTGAGGGTTGGGGTCGATGAGCTCAATCGGAATCATCCGCCCTACCGGCGAGCCTGCCGAAGCGGTGAGGGTTTCGACGTAGTGCGCATCGTGACGCATCCGAACGGAGTCTGGCAGGCCGCGCTTAGACACGACTGAGGACCTCCTCGCTGACGCTGTAGTACTCGGATGCCCCGGACGAGTCAGGAGCGAAGCTGAAGATCGATTCCTTGTACGCCGGGCTCTCCTCGAGCCGGACACTTTTCGTGATCACGGTTTTGAACACCTTCGGACCGAACACTTTCTGAATCTGCTCCCTGATGTCACGCGCCAGGCTGGTGCGGCGATCGTGCATGGTAATCAGCACACCCAGCACCTGGAGGGTGGGATTGGCGCGGATCTGCACCTTCCCCACCGTCTCCAACAGGTCGTCGGTGCCCTCCAGGGCAAAGTACGACGACTGGATCGGCACGACCAGGTGCGAAGCCGCGACGAGCGCGTTGACCGTCAACAGGCCGAGCGTGGGCGGGCAATCGATGACGATGTACGGGTACTCGGACTCGAGAGGTGCGAGCTTCTCCTTGAGTCGGAAGTGCGCGTCGAGCTCGCCAACGAGCTTGGCCTCGAGCTTCGCGAGCGCGATGCGGGCTGGTGCGATGCTGAGGTGCGGCTGGGTCGTCGGCCTGACGACCGCCGAGAGCGTCGCCCCGCCCTCGCCCGTCATGGCTTCGAACATGTTCGGCCCGACGGTACCCATGTCGAGGAACGACATCGTGCTGTTGGCCTGCGGGTCCAGGTCCACCAGCAGCGTCGGTTTCCCACGCAGGGCCAGAGCGGCAGCGAGGTTGATGGCGGTCGTGGTCTTCCCCACGCCGCCCTTCTGATTGGCGATGGCCAGGATCATCGGTGGTCGGTTGTGCCCTTGCGCATTCTACGGGAAGGCCTCCCGATCACATCTTGTACTTTCCCATCTCGTCCGGATCGAGGCTCTCGAGCCAATGCTGCAGCCGCTCCGTGTCCTGAGGTGTGGGCGTGTCCAGCGGCCTGGCGTCGGCCAGGACGTGCTCGGCGACGTACACGGGAGCATGCGCGCGCAGGGCGAGCGCGAGTGCGTCGGACGGGCGTGCGTCGATGGCGACGACCTCGCCCTGGGCCAGCAGATAGACCATGGCGTAGAACGTGCCGTCCCTGACGTCCGTGATGTGGACCTCGCTGACCCTGGCGCCGAGCGCCTCGATGGCCTGCTTCAGGAGATCGTGCGTCATCGGCCGCGACGGGAGGCTGTTCTCGAGGTGCAATGCCACGGCATGGGCCTCGAACATGCCGATCCAGATGGGCAGGGTCCGCTCCTCGGCGTCCCTGAGCACGAGGATGGGCATGTTCGTGACAGGGTCCATCATCAGTCCCTTGATGAGCATTCGAACGGGCATCATGCCTCCACGTGTACCACGTCGCCGCGAACGCTGTTGGGCCCCGCGGCGGTGATGCGGACGTCGGCCAGCCGGCCGAGCCATGCCGGATCCCCAGGGAAGTTGACGACGGTGTTCCCACCGGTCCTGCCGGACAACTCGTGGGAGCGCCGGCGGCTCGTCGAATCCACGAGCACCCGCTCGACAGTCCCAACGGCGCGCTGGTGCAGGTCGTGCTGGATCTCCCGCTGCAGCGCCTGCAACTCGACGATCCGGCGCGTCTTCTCCTCCTCGGGCACATCGTCTGGCATCCGCTTGATGGCGAGGGTGCGCGGGCGCGGGGAGTACTTGAAGCTGAACATGCTGTGGTACCGCACAGCCGCGGTCAGGCTCAGCGTCTCATCGAAATCCTCGCTGGTCTCGCCGGGGAATCCCACGATCATGTCCGTCGACAACTGGATGTCGGGAATCGCGCTGCGGACCTCCCCGATGATCTCGAGGTAGCGCTCCCGGGAATACCGGCGACGCATCGCCGCGAGCACCCGAGTGGAGCCGGACTGCACGGGCAAGTGCAGGTGGCGACACACCTTCGGCAGCGCTCTGTAGGCCTCGATCAGGCGTGTCGTGACGTGGCGAGGGTGGGGGCTGGCAAATCGGATGCGTTCCACACCACTCACCTCGTGGACTCGCTCGAGCAGGCCGGCAAAGTCGCAGGTGCTGTCGTCGGGGGCCTGGTAGTGATTCACGATCTGACCGAGCAACTGGATCTCGCGATGTCCCCGAACGGCCGCCTCGCGCACCTCCGCGATGATTTCGGCGGCAGGACGCATGCGCTCATGGCCTCGCGTGTATGGCACCACACAGAACGCGCAGAACTCGTTGCAGCCTTCGATGATGTTGACGTAGGCCTTGACGGTGTCGCCTCGCCGCGCGACGCCGAGCGGAAACGAGACGTCCTCGTGAGGGTTGATATCGATCTGCGGGCCGATGGGTTCATCCAGGGCGCGCGTCACGAGCATTGGCAGTTGCCGGATGCGCTGGGTGCCGACCACGATGTCGATGAGCTTGGAGCGGCGAAGGAGCGCCGCGCCCTCCTGTTGCGCGACGCAGCCGGTGACCGCGATGACCGGCGTGTGGCCGACCGCCCGTGCCGCGTCTCGAAACTCGCCCAGTCGCGTGAACAGCTTGTCCTCGGCCCGCTCGCGAACACTGCACGTGTTGATGACGATGACATCGGCGTCGGCTGGGTCGGCCGTCGCTTCGAGACCGGCGGCCTCGAGCAGGCCGGCGAGCCGCTCGCCGTCGTGCATGTTCATCTGACAGCCGTATGCCTCAACCAGATATTTTCGAGCCACGTCCCCTGCCTCTGCGGCCCTCGCGCGCCGCACTTTCGCTTTCGCCTTTCGCAAGGCGTTCGCTTTCGCTTTCGCCTTCAGGCGAGCTGCCAGTGCCGGCCGCGGCTTCGGCGGCCACTTTCGATGCCAGGAGGGCTCGGGCTCCCTCGAGGAGCGGGGCCGAGGTGTCCCCCGCCATCATGCGGGCGACCTCTTCGACGCGCTCGTGGCCGTGCAGGTGTGTCGCGGACGTCAACGTGCGTCCATCCGCCACCCGCTTGCTGATGTGGATGTGCGCGGCGGCGTAGGAGGCCACCTGCGGCAGGTGCGTCACGCACAGCACCTGCGCCTTGGAGCTGAGGGCTCGCAGTCTGGCGCCGACCGCATCGGCCACCCGCCCCCCGATCCCGGCGTCCACCTCGTCGAAGATCAAGGTCCGCCCCTCGGCCTCTGGGGTGTCGAGCACCTTGACCGCCAGCATGACCCGGGAGAGTTCGCCGCCGGACGCCACGCGGGAGAGAGGCCTGGGCGTCTCTCCCGGGTTGGCCGACAGGAGCAATTCGACCCTGTCGATGCCTGTGGACGTCCACTCCCCCGCCCCCGCCCCTGCCCCGTCCTGGAAGCGGAATCCGACCTCGGCGTGCGGCATCGCGAGGTCGGCCAGTTCGTCCCGAAGTCTCGCCGCGAACGGTGTGGCCGCCTGACGACGGGCCGCCGACAGGGCGAGCGCCCTCGACAGGTAGGACTTCGACGAGGCGTCGACGGCAGCCTGCAACGCTGACAGTTGCCCCTCGGGTTGCTGGAGGGCCGCGAGTTGGTCGGCCAGTGCCTGCTGATGTGCCCGCACATCGTCGAGTGCCGGGCCGTACTTGCGCTTGAGGCGCTCGAGGCTTGCGAGCCTGTCTTCCACCTCCTGCAAGCGCTCCGGGGACGCCTCGATCGACGACACGTACTGACGGAGGAAGAAAGCCAGGTCGTCGAGTTGCGCCTTGACGCCCTCGCGGAGCGCCGCGTACGGCTGCACCGACGGATCCACGAGCGCAAGGTCGTCCAGACGCTTCCAGACCACCGACAGTGACTGGAGGGCGGCGTGTTCGCCGTCGTACAGCGCCTGGTAGGCCTCGTGCCCGAGGCGCTGCAGGCGCTCGGCATTGGCCAGCACCTGCCGTGTGGCAGCCAGGCGCGCGTCTTCGTCGACTTCGGGCTGGATACGGGCGATCTCGCCAAGCTGAAACGTCAGCAGGTCGATCCGTGCCGCCCGCTCGCGCGCATCCATCTGGGATGCGGCAAGGGCATCGCGAGCCGCGGTCCAGTCGGCATGGGCCCGGGAGACCTCGGCGCGCGCGGGCAGAAGGCCAGCGACTCGATCGAGCAGGTCGAGGTGGGTGTCCGGCACCTGGAGGGTCTGGTGCTCGTGCTGCCCATGGAGGTCGACCCACGCGGACACGCGCTCGCGCATTGTCGTCGCGGTCACGAGGACGTCGTCGATGAAGGCGCGGGATCGCCCCTCGGCCGACACCTCGCGGCGCACGACGACCTCGGCACCGTCGGGGGTGGCGATGATGGCCTGGACCGTCGCGGCGCCCGCCCCGGTCCGGACCATGTCCGCCGACGCGCGGCCACCCAGCAGGAGGCCGATCCCCTCGACGAGGACGGACTTGCCGGCGCCGGTTTCGCCCGTCAGGACGGTCAGCCCCTCGTCGAGGGACAGGTCGAGCGCCTCGATGACCGCGAGCTGGCGGATGCTGATGAAGCGGATCATGGTCGGAACGCGCAGGGCCGGCACGCGCGGCAGGCGGCCGGGTCGAATGGCCAGAACTGCCACGATATCATAGAGTTGACGCATATTTTCGGCACGTGGTAGGCTGTCACGTTCGCGCCTTCCCAGCGGCGCACCGATCATGCATAGCGGAGGCCTGTTTGCAGACGCTCTGGGTGTGGGCTCTTGCCCTGCAGGAGCTTGCCGAACCCGCGGCAGAGACCGCGGAAACGGCGACTGACGTCATTTCCCTCGTCACGCGAACCGGGCTCGTCGAGCAGCTCGTCCTCGCTCTCCTCATCCTCTTCTCCGTCCTCTCGTGGGGCATCGTCGCGTACAAGGCGTGGGCGTTCCGCCGTGCGGAGTCCCAGACGCGGCAGTTCCTGGACGTCTTTCGCCGGAGTAGCAAGTTCTCAGAGGTGCAGGCCGTCTGTCGGACGCTGGCGGAGAGCCCGCTCGTCGGGCTGTTCCAGGCTGGCTACGGCGAACTGAATACGCAACTGCGAGGCACCACGGGCGACAAGCCGGCGGCCGCCGGCGCGCGTCCAACGCTCAAGAGTCTCGATGCCGTGGATCGGGCGCTGTTGCGCGCGAGCGGCACCGAGTTGGCGAAGCTCGAGGAGCGCGTGGGATTCCTGGCGACAACGGCGAGCATCACCCCGTTCATCGGGTTGTTCGGGACGGTCTGGGGCATCATGACGGCGTTCCAGGCCATCGGGGCCGTCGGGTCCTCGAACCTGGCGGTCGTGGCCCCTGGTATCGCGTCGGCGCTCATTGCGACCGCTGCAGGCCTGTTCGCCGCGATTCCGGCGGTCTACTTCTACAACCACTTCACGAGCAAGGTGCGCGGGTTCGCCGCGGCGATGGAGGACTTCTCACTGGAATTCCTCAACATCTCCGAGCGGAACTTCACCTAGGCGCGTTCCAGGCACGACCAGATGCCCAAAGTACAGGCAGCCGGCGGAGGCGGGATGGGACGCGGGCGGCGTGGACGGATGGTGGCGGCCACGGCGCTGGCCGAGATCAACGTTGTCCCGCTGGTGGACGTGATGCTGGTGCTGCTCATCATCTTCATGGTGGCGGCACCGATGATGACGCGCGGCCTCGACGTGAACCTGCCCGTGGCCCGGCGCTCGCAGAACCTGAGCACGGAGCGGATCTTCGTCACGATTCCGATCTCGTTCGGCGAGGACCGCAGGGTCCAGTTGGACGAGGAATTCATCCGCGTGGACGTGCTCGGCGAGCGGATGCGGCAGGCCATGCAGGGGCGGACCGACAAGTCCGTCTACCTGCGCGCTGACGGTGCCGTGACCGTCCAGCAGACGATGACCGTCATGGACGCCCTGAAGGCTGGCGGCGTGGAAAAGGTCGGACTCGTGTCTCGCCTCCCGGGGGAGCGGTAGCGGTCCATGGCCACTCCTGCCCCCACATTCGCGCTGGCCCATGCCCCCGGTGGCGCGGCCCGGAGCACGAGTCCTGACGGATTCAAACGGATGGTCGGCCTGTCGCTGCTGGCGCACGTGGCGGTCATCGCTGTCGTTGCGGCCACGCCGTCGTCCTGGCGCACGCGCGACACCGAGCCCCGGACGGTGATGACCATCAGCCTCGGTGGCGCGCCCGGCCCGAGGGCGGGCGGGCTGACGGCGATGTCCGGTCGCCCGGTGCAGCAGGCCGTCCCGCCCAAGCCGGAGGAGACGCCCGCGCCGACCGCGCCGCCGGCCGCTCGTGTTCCGGACATGACCGTGCCGACGCAGTCTGCGCCGAAGCAGGCGCCGCGTCCGGTCACGCCGCCGCAGACGGCCACCGACCAGGGCCGCGCCAAGGCGCCATCGACGGGCGCGCGCGTCACCGAGGGGCAGGCGCGGGCCGACACCGGAGCCGTCAGCGACAGCATCGGGCTGTCCACGGGCGGGGGTGGGACCGGTGGTCAGATCAACCTGGGCAACTTCTGTTGCCCGGCGTACGTCGAGGAGATGCTGCAGATCATCCACCGCAACTGGCGCCAGCAGCAGGGCGCGCGCGGGTCGACGATCATGCGGTTCGCCATCGACAGACAGGGAGTGCTGAGTGGCATCTCCGTCTCGCGCCCGAGTGGCAATTTCCTGCTGGACCAGGCCGCCACGCGCGCATTGACGCTGACGAAGCTGCCGCCGCTCCCGCGCGAGTACACCAACCCGACGCTCACGGTGAACCTGGAATTCAACTTCACACAATGACCACAGCTCCTCGCTTCCTGCTCAGCGCGGCCCTCGGGGCCCTCGCGTCCACCGTGCTGGTCCTGGCCGCGCCTCCGAGCGGGCAGGCTCCGGCCACGCAGCCTCCACCGGCGGCGCCCGCTCCCCAGCAGCCACCGGGGCAACCGGAAGGGCCGGTGCAGCAGCCCGGCGAGATTGGCGTCAGCATCACGCTGACCGGTGGTGCGGCGCCGCGCCTGGCCGTTCCGGATTTCATCGCCGCGACCCCGGCGCAGGCGACTGCTGCCAGCACGATCGCGCAGGTGCTGTGGGACGACCTGCGCTTCGAACGCGAATATGACCTCATCCCGCGGGCGAGCTACGCCCCGATCACCCCGGCGACCTCGATGGAGACCGTGCCGTTCGGGCAGTGGAAGGAACTGGGCGCCAATGCCGTGCTGATCGGCTCGGTCCGGCAGAACGCCTCGAGCCTGACCGTGCAGGTCCGGTTGTTCGACGTGTCGACCCAGCGCAGCGTGTGGGCCAAGGAGTACACGGCGTCGGCCAGCAACCCGCGCCAGTTCGCGCATACGATCTCGGACGAACTCCACAAGGAGCAGCGGTCGCTTGTCGGCGTGGCGCGCACCAAACTCGCTTTCGCGAGCGACAGGGACGGCGAGCGGGCCAGGGGCACGGTCGAACAGCGGAGCATCAAGGAGATCTACATTGCCGACTACGACGGCGAGGCCCAGCGTCGGGTGACGGTGAACCGCTCGCTGGCCATCAACCCGAGCTGGTCGAGCGATGGCCGAGCCATTGCGTACACGTCCTACAGGCGCGGCTACCCGGACATCTACATCTCGTACATCTACCAGGGCAAGATGGATCAGCCGGCCGGCGGTACCGAATCCGTCCACAATTTCCTCCCGGCGTTTTCACCGGACGGCGCGCGCCTCGCGTTCATGACCAACCGCGACGGCAACATGGAGATCTACTCCGTGAATCGCGACGGGTCGAACCTCCGGCGGGTGACGCGCCACCCCGGCAACGACTCCACGCCGACCTGGTCGCCCGCAGGCAACCAGATCGCGTTCACGTCGGATCGGTCGGGGTCGCCGCAGATTTACATCGTGGACGCCGATGGACTCGGGCAGCCGCGGCGTATCACGAGCGAGTCGTGGGCCGACCGCGCGACGTGGTCGCCGGCGCCCTACAACGAAATCGCCTATGCCGGCCGGACGGGGCCCGGGTTCGACATCAAGATCTTCAGCCTCGAACAGGGGCAGATTCGCACAGTCACGGACGGCACCGGCAGCAACGAGAGCCCTGCGTGGGCCCCTAACGGACGGCACCTCGCGTTCGCCTCGACGCGCGCCGGCCGGACCCACATCTTCACCATCGCCCGCGACGGAAACGACCTGCGCCAGGTCACCAAGGCGGGCAACAACGTGCAGCCCAGTTGGTCGCGCTAGGCCCGACCCGGTCTCGTGCCCTGAAGGAGACGCCCCGCATGTCCACTCGCCTCGTCCGAATCGTCGCCCTGCTCCTGGTGCTTGTCGCCACGGCCACCGCCTGCAGCCGGAAGAAGCCGCCCCGTCGCGCGGCCCACGCCGCCGCCGCCCACGGCCTCGACCACCGGGACGGGCGGCCCGCCGCCACCACCCGCTCCCCTGCCTGAGCCTGAGCCGCCCGTGGCGTCCGTGCCCATCGAGCCGCCCATCTCGGGCACGGCCGTGGACTACAACGCCCGATCGCTGGACGAGCTCAACAAGGAGAGCCCGCTCCAGCCGGTGTTCTACGTCTACGACAGTTCTGACGTGAGCGGCGACATGCAGGCCGCGCTCCAGCAGAACGCCGAGATCCTCAGGCAGTATCCAAGCTGGGTCGTCACGATCGAGGGACATTGCGACGAGCGCGGAACCGCCGAGTACAATCTCACCCTGGGCGAGCGCCGTGCGCAGGCCGCACGCGCCTATCTCGTGTCGCTCGGGATTCCAGCCGAACGGATCAAGACCGTGTCGTACGGCAAGGAGTTCCCGTTCGATCCGGGGACGACGGAGGAGGCTTACGCCAAGAACCGGCGCGCCCACTTCGTTGTCACAAGCAAGTAAGGACGCACACCCATGACGCGCATCGTGATCGGCGCCCTGACGGGCGCCCTGCTTGTGGGGCTGGCGCAGCCGGCCCGCGCCGCCAACCGCGAGCACCAGCAGTTGATGGCCGACCTGCGCATGCTGCAGGAGCAGTCGCAGCAACTGCAGCTCGTTCTGGCTTCGCTGGCCGACACGCTCCGCACGCTCAACGCCAAGCTCGACGATCAGTCGACTGCCTCCAGAAAGCAGTTCGCCGATCAGAAGCTGCTCATCGACAACCTTGGCAGCGATCTGCGGGTGGTTCGCGAACGGCTCGACGAGAACAACACGCGGGTCGGGACCATCGGCCAGGAACTCACTTCCCTTCGCGAGGCGGTGAACACCCTGCCGTCGCAGCTCGCCCCGCCGCCGGTCACGATGGTGCCCGGTCCTGACGGGACGATGGTGCCTGTGTCCCAGGTACCTGCCACGGATCCGGCAACTGGTGCGCCTGCCGCGGGCACTCCCGAGGCCGGCGCGGCCGCGGGCATGCCGGCAGCGCCGGCTGCCCCCGCGGGCCCAGCAGGCGGGCTCTCGCCGCAGCGGATGTTCGATACGGCGCAGGCCGACTATGCGGCGGGGCAGTGGCCGCTGGCCATCTCGGGTTTCGAGCAGTACATCCGCTCCTTCCCCACCAGCGACAAGGCCGACGACGCGCAGTTCTACATCGGGGAGTCGTACCAGCTCGACGGGAAGTTCAAGGAAGCTGTCGGCGCCTACGAGAAGGTCATCGCCGACTATCCGACGGCGGATCGCGTACCTCAGGCCTTGTACAAACGCGGCGTCGCGCTGAGTCTGCTCGGTGAGAACGACCGCGCTCGCGAGAGTTTCCAGCAGGTGATCCGGAACTATCCCCAGAGCGAGGTGGCCGTCCTCGCCAAGCAGGTGCTCGACGGACTGAATCGCCGGCCGAGGGACTGACCGCCGGCGCCCCTTGCCGGCGTGTCGGGCGTCGGATCGCATGCGGCGCTCGCGTCACCGACAGGAACTGAAACCGGTACCCCGGCGGGGTCGTCGGGGCGTGAGGGACCCGGGATGCCCGGGTGGAGAGAGAGCACTCAGCGTATGGGCAGCGTCAACAAGGCGATTCTCGTCGGCAACCTCGGGCGGGATGCGGAACTGAAGTTCACGGGGAGCGGCTTCGCCATCGCGCGGTTCAGCATCGCGACGACCGACCGCCGGAAGGACAGCAAGACCGGAGAGTGGGTCGAGAAGACCGAGTGGCACCGCATCGTGCTCCTCGGCAAGCAGGCCGAGTCGCTGCAGGACTATCTGAAGAAGGGCAAGCAGGTCTACGTCGAAGGCCGCATCGAGACCCGGATCCTGGGACGACAAGGACGGCCAGAAGCGGTACACCACCGAGATCGTCGCCGATCGCATCCAGTTGCTGGGAAGTGGCGGTGGCGGCCGTGGCGGCAGCGGCGGCGGCCGCAGCGAGGACGACTACGATTACGGCGGCGGCTCGAGCCCGGCGAGCGGCAGCGGTGGCAGTGGCGGGAGCAGCGGCGGCTTCGACCCCATGAGTGGTGGCGAAGGCGACGACGACATCCCGTTCTGACGCCGCGAGTCACACGTCAGGAAGGTCGGGGCGCCTCTCGGAGGCGCCCCTCCCCCATCCGATGCACCTGCGCCCGTTCGGTTCCTCAGGCGTCTCGATCACGCCCATCACGTTTGGCGCGATGCGCATCACGGCGGATGCCGGCGGCGCGTCGTCGGTCCTGCTGCATGCGCTCGAGCGCGGCGTGAGCGCCATCGACACCGCACGCAACTACGGGGAGAGCGAGGCCATCGTCGGCCGCACGCTGCGCGAGTGGACAGGCGCACGTCCGTTCCTCTCGACCAAGGTCAAGCCCCGCGACGTCTCGAACTGGCGCTTCGTCGTCCCGATCGACGAGCAGTTCACACCAGCCAGCATCATCGAGTCCGTGGAGACGAGTCTCCGCACACTCGGCGTCGACTGCATCGACTTTCTCCAACTCCATCAGTGGTACTACCGGTGGAGTCATCGCACGGAGTGGCTGGACACGCTTCAGGCGCTGCGCGCCCAGGGCAAGATCCGGTTTCTCGGCGTGAGCGCGCAGGACCACGAGCACGATGGACTGCTCAAACTCGTCGACGATCGCCTCGTCGACGGCGTGCAACTGGTGCTCAACGTATTTCGAGTCGCGACCGTTCGTGAGCGTCGTGCCGCTCGCTGAAGAGCGCGGCGTCGGCGTCGTGGCGCGGTGCGTCTTCGACCACTCAGGCGCGCTCGCGGGCGTGGCGACGCGGGAATCCCTGTCCCACGACGTCAAGCTCGCCAATGCGTCGCCCGAGATCGTCACCGAGTACCTGACGCGCATCGCACGCCTGCACCATGAGGCCGCCACGCACGGCATGCATCTCGTGGAACTCTCGGTGCGTTTCGCGCTGAGTCACTCCGGCGTCTCGACAATCGCGACATCCTCGGCTACGACGCACCATGTGGACGAGGTGGTCGCGGCTGCCGAGAAGGGGCCTCTGCCGGAGGACCTCTTCCGGCGCATCTGCCGCGAACATGTGTGGGTGAAGAACTTCTACTACTTCAGCAAGGCGACCGAGCGACGGAACGCGACCACGTAGGCCGGGGCCTGCCCTGTCCAGACCCGGCGCTTCGGGTCAGACTGTCGGCGTGACGTCGGCGTGCCCGAAGTCATCGCCTTTGTAGAGCAGGGACTCACTGCGACTGGTCGCGAGCGCCCATGCGAAGCAGTCGCCGAAGTTCAGCCCGGCACGATGGCGCCCCTTGCCGTAGCGGCTGAACGCGAGTCGGGCGAGCCGCGCCTGTTCGATGTCCACCTGAACGAGGTCGATGCCTGCCCGCTCGATGAAGGCGTCGAGCTCACGCACACCCTCCAGCCCGTAGCGCACCTCAATCACGACCGACGCCTCGACGAAGTTCGCCACCGACAGCAGGCGGGCATCCGCGGACTCGATGGCCTCGTTGAAGGCCCGTCGCTCCGGTTCGTCCTGCAGGATCGCGAGCAGTGCCGACGTGTCGATGACCATGCAAAGCTAACGCGGCAGGCCTGTGTCGTCGTAGCCGAGGATCTCGTCGGCCGCGCGCGTGTCTCGGACGGACAGGCTCGCGCAGCGTCGAGCGATGGCGTCGAGTTCATCAGCGAGGCGACGGCGGACGCGCTCACCGCGGACCTTGGCAATCCGGTCACGCAGCGCCTTGGTGACCGCTTCAGTCTTGCTCTCGCCCGTCAACTTCGCGAGCGTGGCCGCGAGTTGCTCGGTTTCTTCGTTGCGTATGTTGAGCGCCATGATTCCTCATGTGTAGATAGACAACTACACTGTAACATGGCCGGAGATGACGTAAACGTACCTCCCGGTGCCCTCCGACCACGTCTGGTCATGGACTGTGTGCGCCACCTACCCTTAAAGTTGGCCATCATGGGGAAGACAAGGGACAGTGCCCTCGAACGTCCAAGGCGCCGCGCCATGCTCAAGGGCGCCGCACTCATGGCGTGTGGATTCTCGGGCGCGGGTCACGTCGCGCGTGCTGACGAAGCGTTCGAGCAGGCGACGACGCTTGCGACGCCGTCAGACGCTGTGGTCGAAACGGACCTCAGGCAAGGTGCGCGGGTACGCCGAGCGCGGCGTCTATGCCTTCAAAGGCATTCCCTATGGTGCGACCACCGACGGCAAGAACCGCTGGCTTCCCGCTCAGAAGCCAGTGCGGTGGGCGGGCGTACGAAGCTCGATGTCCTATGGTCCGGTGTGCCCGCAAACCCACAGGGACTTCGGGACCGACCAACTCCGATTCCTCTTCCGTCGTACCTACGCGGAGCCCGACGAGGACTGCCTGCGGGTGAACGTCTGGACCCCGGGCACCAATGAGAACGGCCGACGCCCCGTGCTGTTCTGGCTGCATGCGATGGGATCCATTCCGGGTCCGGCCACCAATTCGCCTTCTACGATGGGGCGAACCTCGCACGCAGCGGGAACGCCGTCGTCGTGTCCATCAATCACCGTCTCAACGTATTCGGATTCCTCAATCTGGCGCAATTCGGCGAGCCCTACGCCGATTCGGCCAACGTGGGCATGCTCGACATCGTCGCCGCCTTGCAGTGGGTGCACGAGAACATCGGTCGCTTCGGCGGAGATCCGGACAACGTGACGGTGTTCGGCCAGTCGGGCGGCGGCTACAAGCTCTGCCACCTGCTCGCAATGCCTGGCGCGCGAGGGCTCTTTCACAAGGCCATTGTCCAGAGCGGCGCGAGCCTGCCTGCGGTTCCCATGCGGACTCGCTCAAGCTGACGGCCGGGGTGATGCAGGAACTCGGCCTGACGGCCGGCGACATGTCCGGGCTCCAGCAGGCCAGCGTGGACCGCCTGCTCGGGGCTCGGATGGCTGCGCAGCAGAAGCTTCGGATCTACACCGACCCTGTCGTCGACGGTCGAGTCCTTCCGAGCCACCCGTTCGAACCCGCGACGTCTGCCATCTCCGGGAATGTGCCAATGCTGATCGGCACAACCCTTCATGAGGAAGGGGTGAACGATGTCGCTACCGAAGGCGCCTTGAGAGATGCCTTGCGAAAGCTGTATCCCACGGGTGCAGACAAGCTCCACGAGATCCTGAAGCAAGCGTATCCGGCCTCACATCCTGCAGAGCGCCTTGCCATCACGCGGCAGACCTACCGTCGCCGCAGCCTCGACGCTGCGACTCGAAAGGTCCGGCTCGGCGCGGCACCGGTGTTCAGCTACATCTTCGCCTGGCAGACGCCGGTGTTCCCCGAGAGACCTTGTCGGGCCGTCCACTTCATGGACGTCCCGTTCATCTTCCACAACACCGACCTCTGCCCGGAGGCGACTGGTGGCACGGCCGAAGCCCGTAGCCTGGCAGCGGGAATGAGCGATGCCTGGATTCGCTTTGCGCGGACTGGCGATCCCGGCCACGCCGCCTTGCCCATATGGCCGGCATTCACTTCGGAAAGAGACGCAACGATGTTCTTCGACAACGCGTGCGCCGTCAGAACTCGATCATGACCGAGAGTTGATGGCAGCTTTCAGCGAGTTGTCGGTGTAAGGAGTGCCCAGCGGAGCACTCCTTCGTGCCCACGCCGACGAGGCACCGTCACACCGGGCCCCGCCGCTGCCTG
>CAVQRQ010000011.1:0-133114 GCA_963715265.1 uncultured Acidobacteriota bacterium | reverse complement strand
GCGGCGCCAGCGGCGGCGGCCGCAGCGAGGACGACTACGATTACGGCGGCGGCTCGAGCCCGGCGAGCGGCAGCGGTGGCAGTGGCGGGAGCAGCGGCGGCTTCGACCCCATGAGTGGTGGCGAAGGCGACGACGACATCCCGTTCTGACGCCGCGAGTCACACGTCAGGAAGGTCGGGGCGCCTCTCGGAGGCGCCCCTCCCCCATCCGATGCACCTGCGCCCGTTCGGTTCCTCAGGCGTCTCGATCACGCCCATCACGTTTGGCGCGATGCGCATCACGGCGGATGCCGGCGGCGCGTCGTCGGTCCTGCTGCATGCGCTCGAGCGCGGCGTGAGCGCCATCGACACCGCACGCAACTACGGGGAGAGCGAGGCCATCGTCGGCCGCACGCTGCGCGAGTGGACAGGCGCACGTCCGTTCCTCTCGACCAAGGTCAAGCCCCGCGACGTCTCGAACTGGCGCTTCGCCGTCCCGATCGACGAGCAGTTCACACCAGCCAGCATCATCGAGTCCGTGGAGACGAGTCTCCGCACACTCGGCGTCGACTGCATCGACTTTCTCCAACTCCATCAGTGGTACTACCGGTGGAGTCATCGCACGGAGTGGCTGGACACGCTTCAGGCGCTGCGCGCCCAGGGCAAGATCCGGTTTCTCGGCGTGAGCGCGCAGGACCACGAGCACGATGGACTGCTCAAACTCGTCGACGATTGCCTCGTCGACGGCGTGCAACTGGTGCTCAACGCATTCGAGTCGCGACCGTTCGTGAGCGTCGTGCCGCTCGCTGAAGAGCGCGGCGTCGGCGTCGTGGCGCGGTGCGTCTTCGACCACTCAGGCGCGCTCGCGGGCGTGGCGACGCGGGAATCCCTGTCCCACGACGTCAAGCTCGCCAATGCGTCGCCCGAGATTGTCACCGAGTACCTGACGCGCATCGCACGCCTGCACCATGAGGCCGCCACGCACGGCATGCATCTCGTGGAACTCTCGGTGCGTTTCGCGCTGAGTCACTCCGGCGTCTCGACAATCGCGACATCCTCGGCTACGACGCACCATGTGGACGAGGTGGTCGCGGCTGCCGAGAAGGGGCCTCTGCCGGAGGACCTCTTCCGGCGCATCTGCCGCGAACATGTGTGGGTGAAGAACTTCTACTACTTCAGCAAGGCGACCGTGGACGGCAACGCGACCACGTAGGCCGGGGCCTGCCCTGTCCAGACCCGGCGCTTCGGGTCAGACTGTCGGCGTGACGTCGGCGTGCCCGAAGTCATCGCCTTTGTAGAGCAGGGACTCACTGCGACTGGTCGCGAGCGCCCATGCGAAGCAGTCGCCGAAGTTCAGCCCGGCACGATGGCGCCCCTTGCCGTAGCGGCTGAACGCGAGTCGGGCGAGCCGCGCCTGTTCGATGTCCACCTGAACGAGGTCGATGCCTGCCCGCTCGATGAAGGCGTCGAGCTCACGCACACCCTCCAGCCCGTAGCGCACCTCAATCACGACCGACGCCTCGACGAAGTTCGCCACCGACAGCAGGCGGGCATCCGCGGACTCGATGGCCTCGTTGAAGGCCCGTCGCTCCGGTTCGTCCTGCAGGATCGCGAGCAGTGCCGACGTGTCGATGACCATGCAAAGCTAACGCGGCAGGCCTGTGTCGTCGTAGCCGAGGATCTCGTCGGCCGCGCGCGTGTCTCGGACGGACAGGCTCGCGCAGCGTCGAGCGATGGCGTCGAGTTCATCAGCGAGGCGGCGACGCACCTGTTCGCCGCGCACGCGGGCAAGGCGATCACGAAGGGCCCTGGTGACAGCTTCTGTCTTCGTCTCGCCCGTCAGCTTCGCAAGGGTGGCCGCGAGCTGCTCGGTCTCTTCGTTGCGTATGTTGAGCGCCATTCGTCCTCATGTGTAGATTGGCAGGTACACTGTAACATGCTGATGCTGACGCGCAGGGCCAACCTTGCGTTCCAGACCCGCCCTGGCCCCCCTAGCCTCGGCCCCGCCGCTGCTTGCCGTGCACCACGACGCGCCGGAGCTGCTCGCGCTTGGTCACGAGGCCACGGTGGTAGGCCGCCGCATCACCGTATGCGAAGAACCGACCATACCGGCGGTGCGGGTTCGGCCTCGGCGTCGCGTGCTGAATCGGGCACCAGTACTGCTCGGTGCGGGCCGTGACCTCGCGCACATATCCCAGGACGCCATTGGCGTACGCGCAGAACGCGCAGTTCATCTTCTCGTACGCCGTGAGGTACGGCAGGTGATGCCGGTCCATGACGAAGTACCGCCGACGAGGCACCCGTGCGATGCCATACACCGGAAAGCAGGTCCACTGGTAGGCGGTCACGAACGCGTCGAGCAGGGCGAACGGAATCAGCTGCGCGTAGATGACCGGCGTGGTGAGCATGTTCGCCAGCTCATCAAGCGACGACCGGGTCACCTCGCGCGATAGCTGAGCATGGCCGCCGTTGGTGGAAACGGACGAAGCCATTCGACACCTCCGCTGCCGTAGCATGCCGGGGCCTTCGGTCGCCGGTGCGGTGTGCGGGATTTCCGCGGACGGGCGGGAGATTCCGCGCCGCCCTTCCGGCAGATCGTGCACCCGCCGAGCAGAAACGGCTCTGACGTCTCAATCCTGCAAACGCCGCGCCGTTATCGACCCTGCGCACGAGGTCGGCAGCGGGTCCAGGCGCCCCTGTCGTCTCGACGCTGGCCCCGGGGCGCGGGGGGCTCAGGGGGCCGGGGGCCGCGGCTTCTCGGCGACCATGCCTGCGTCTTGGTACAACGCCCGCCGGGCCGCATCATGGGCGTCGGCCAGGGAACACTCCCTGATCGCATCGCGGGCCTGACGCAGCGAGGTTGCCGCCATGCTGAACTCCCTGAGGCCGAGCCCGATGAGCACCCGCAGCAAGCCAGCGTCGGACGCCATCTCGCCGCAGACCGCCACGCGGCGGCCGTGCCGGCGTGCGCCCCGCACCACCATGCGAATCAGCTTCAGCACCGCCGGATGCTTCTGGTCGTACAGGTGCTGGACGCGCACGTCGCTGCGGTCAGCCGCCAGCGCGTACTGCGTCAGGTCGTTGGTGCCGATGCTGAGGAATGCCGCGTGGCGGGCCAGGCGGCCGGCCTCGAGGGCCGCCGCAGGGACTTCCACCATCACGCCCGCCGGTGGCGCAGGCATTCCGAGGCGCTCTGCCTGCGCCTGCAGCAGTGTCGTCGCGCGCGACACCTCGTCGACGTTCGTCACGAAGGGGAACAGGATGCGCAGTCGGCGCCCCTGGCCAGCCCTGACGAGCGCTCGCAGCTGCCGCTCGAGCAACTCCGGCTTCACCAGCCCGAGGCGCAGGCCACGCATGCCGAGGCGCTCGCGGGGTTCCACATCGAGCAGTTCGGGCAGCCCCGCGTCCTCGGTCGCGATGTCGAACGTCCGGATGGTGACCTCCCGGTCGCCGGCCACGTCGAGCAGGTCACTGTACGCATCCACCTGGGCTTGTTCGCTCACATGACCGACAGGCTCACCGCCCAGCAGGAGTTCCGATCGCACCAGTCCGAGGCCCTCGGCCCCCTCGCGCCAGGCGAAGGCCACGTCCTCCGGCCGCTCGAGGTTGGCGTAGAGGCGGACCGGGTGGCCGTCGGCCGTCAGCGCGGGCCCGGACAGTAGCGGCCGGGGCGCCGCGACTGGACGCAGCCGCTGCCGCGTCTCCGCGATGACCGCTGGAGGCGGATCGACGGGAGATCACGCCGGTCGTGCCGTCGACGAGGAGCATCCCACCGGGAGGGACCAGCCTGGTCGCCTCCTGCAGACCGACCACGGCCGGTATCCCCATGGATCTCGCGAGGATGGCTGTGTGCGAGGTGCGCGTGCCCGCGTCGGTGGCCAGGGCCGCCAGGCGGCTCCACTCCAACTGGGCCGCGACCGACACGGGAAGGTCGTCGGCGACGAAGACGCACGGCTCGGGAAAGCGGGCCAGTTGCGCGTTGAGCCAGCCCGCATCGCTACCGTCGCGCTGCAGGTTGGTGCGGACCCGGCCGAGCACATCGTTCAGATCGCCATGACGCTCCTGCAGGTACGCGTCCTCGATCGCCCTCAGGCGCTGCACCAGTTCCTCGCCTGCTTCGACGACGGCCCATTCCGCGTTGACATGGCGGGACCGGATGAGGGCATCTGCGCGCTCCCGAAGCAGTGGATCGGCGAGCATGAGCAACTGGACGTCGAACATGGCCGCCAGTTCCGCACCCAGCGCGTGTCGCGTGCGATCGCGGATGGCCTCCAGCTGCTCCCGAGTGCGGGCGCAGGCCTCCTCGAGGCGCGCCTGCTCGCCGGCGACGTCCTCGTTGGCAATGCGGTACCGCACGTCGTGCGCCCGTAGCCGGACGACAACGGCCGGTCCCAGGGCTTCGCCGGGCGCGACGGCCACCCCCGTCAGCATCAGCATGTCAGCCCTCGCCGAATCCGGTCGCCACGAGGGTGACCAGGGCATCGGCTGCCGCGTCGGCGTCCGTGCCTTCCGTGCGGATGGTGATGGTCGTCCCCTGTGCGGCTCCGAGCAGCAGGAGTCCCAGGATGCTCTTGCCGTCGAGCTCGCGCGGTCCCTTGGCAACACGCACGCTGGCGGCGTACTGGGAGGCCAACCGCACGAAGCGAGCCGCGGCCCGGGCATGCAGCCCGAGAGGATTCACGACCGTGGCTTCCCGCGTGGCCATCGGCCTAGGACCCGGTGTCTGGCCGCATGAGGTCGGAGGCCACGCGGATCGCCTCGCGCGCGTGCTCGCGCACCTGTCTCGCGACGGCCAGCAGGCCGTCACGGCTCGCGTCGAGGTTGGCGAGCTTGACCAGCATGGGCAGGTTCACCCCCGTGATGACCTCGACCTTGTCGTCCTCGAGGAACGTGATGCCGAGGTTGCTGGGCGTCCCCCCGAACATGTCGGTCAGGATGAGTACGCCTCCCCTGCCTCCAACGCGTGAGACGGCGGCCGCAATCTGGTCGCGGGCCGCGTTGGGGTCGTCGTGCCACCCGAGCGCGACAGCCTCGAATCGCATCTGCTGTCCCGCGATCATCTCCGCGGCGTTCACGAGTTCGTGCGCCAGCTGGCCGTGGGTCACCACGACCACGCCGAGTCCCTGCTGTCCGGAATCTGCCATTGTCGTCTGGACCTTTACGTGCCCGCGTGTCCTTCGCCCACTTGCCGGGGCTGGGACAGCCCGGCCCTCCCCTCACCAGCCCGGCCCTCCCTTCCAGACCCGGGACCCGCTACCCGATACCCGTCGTGCCTATTCCTGTGCGATGTCCCGGTGCCGTACGCGCAGACGTATACCGGCGACGGAGAACATGCGGCGCTTGAGTTCCTCTGCGATCGCCACCGAGCGGTGTTTACCGCCCGTACAGCCGATCGCGACCGTCACATAACTTTTGCCTTCCTCGGCGTAGCGAGGCAGGAGAAAGACCAGCAGGTCACCCACCCGCTCGAGAAAGGTGCCGTAGTCGTCGTATTGCTCCAGGAACGCCCGGACCTCCGCGTCACGCCCCGTGTGCGGCCGCAGTTCCGGCACGAAGTGGGGGTTGGGCAGGAAGCGCGCGTCGAACACCAGGTCGGCATCGAGCGGAACCCCGTGCTTGAAGCCGAAGCTGAGGAAGGTGACGACCGGCCCGGCCGACCCGCCGTGCTCGCGAGAGACGGCCATGAACGCGTGCCGCAGTTCGTGCACGGTCATGTCCGTCGTGTCGATGATCTGGTCGGCCATGGTCCGGATGGGCGCCAGTTGCTCGCGCTCCACGCGGATGCCCTCGCTCACCGACTGATGCTCGGCGAGCGGATGCGGCCGGCGTGTCTCGCTGAAGCGGCGGACGAGTGCGGCGTCCGAGGCGTCGAGGAAGATCAGCCGTGGCTCGAGGCCCGGCATCTCGCGCAGCGATCTGTAGGTGTCCGGAAACGACTTCAGCAGCGATCGTTCGCGGATGTCGACCACCACCGCCGCCCGTGTGATCTCGCCGCCCGTCCTCAGGGTGAGTTCGGCAAACGTCGGGATCAGCGCCACGGGAAGGTTGTCGACGCAGAAGTAGCCGAGATCCTCCAGGGCTCGAATCGCCTGGGTCTTGCCGGACCCGGAGAGCCCCGTCAGCACGATGAATCGGCTCATCGCCGTGTGATGGCCGTCCGCCTGGGCCCTGGGTGGTGCCGCCGAGCGACGACTCATGGCTCCCCCGCCTTCAGTTCAGCCTCCAGCCGAGCGGCCAGTTGATGGGCCGCCGAAATCCCGCGCGCGAGCAACAGATGCCGCCGCGCCGCCACCTCCACCAGTATGCCGATGTTTCGTCCGGGCCCGACAGGCAGCGTCACGACGGGCACCTGCAATCCGAGCAGGGGTTCACTCGCCTCGTCGAGCCCCAGGCGCTCGTACTCCGTATGCGCGTCCCAACGGACGAGCCGCACGATGAACTCCACCTGCATGCTCTGTCGGGTCGACGCCACGCCGAACAGGTCCTGCAGGTTCATGATGCCGAGGCCCCGCACTTCCATGTGGTGGCGCGTCAGTTCGGGTGACGTCCCGACGAGCGCGGGACCGCGCCGGGTGATTTCCACCGCATCGTCGGCGACGAGGCGATGCCCGCGCACCACGAGATCCAGCGCGCACTCGCTCTTGCCGATCCCGCTCTCGCCGATCAGCAGGACCCCGAGCCCGAGGATGTCCACGAGCACACCGTGAAGCGTGGTCGTGGGCGCGAGCCCCTCCTCGAGGACACCGGTGAGCGCCACGAGCGCCTCCGATGTGAGCACGGCCGTCGTCAGTACCGGCACGCCGCGCGCGTCGGCCCGCTCAGCGAGCACGTCATCGACGGGCAGGCCGGCGGTGACGACGATGCACGGCAGCCCTGGGCGCAGCACGCCCTCGAGCCGTTCCCGGCGTTCGACCGGATCGAGGCCCGCGAGGTACTGCACTTCGCTTCGCCCGAACAGCAGCACACGCCCGTCTTCGAGGTAGTGGGGCTGGCCGGTGAGCGCGAGGCCGGTCTTCTGGAGGGAGACCCGCGTGACGCGGCGCAGCAGGCCGGCCACACCGGCGCGCGTGGTGATGTCCCCGAGCGCTGTCCCGGCGCAGCGCGCGATCAGGTCGCGCACGGTCAGACCCGGCAAGCCCGTTTCGGGAGTGGCGACCATCGGGGCGACCTGGTCAGGCGTCCGGATCGACAAGGCTGATGTGGCCGTCGGCACGACGCACCAGCACCTGGACGCGGTCGATGGCCGCATCGCGGAAGACGACCACGGCCCCTGGCGTGGTGTCCACGCGCAGAATCGCGTCCTCGAGCCGCATCGGCTTGGGGCTCGTGCGGCGGGCGCGGATCACCCTGACGGTTGGCGTGTCGGTCTCGGCTGCAGCGTCGGACCGCCGTCGCGTCGAAGGCGCGGCGGGCGCGGGCGGGACCGTCCCCTTGGGCACGGAGGCGCGGCGCGTGCGGGCCTCCCACCTGCCCTTCACCTTGCTGGCCTGGCTCTCGACCTTCGCAATCGCGTCGGCGACCGAGACGCGGGCGGTGGACGACTCGGCGTGACCACTGAGCGCGTGGTCACCGCGCGTACGGACCCGGACGTCGGCCTTGACGCGATCCTTCTGCACCTGCAGGGATACCTGCGCCGACGTGAGGCTGCCGTGGAGCACCCGATCCAGCTTCTCGAGCCGTCGCGTGACGGCCTGCCTGAGCGCCGGGGTGATGGTGAGGTTGCGCCCTGTGAGCGCGAGCCGCATGGGGCGGTCCTTTCGCGAGGTCAGTAGAGGACCTTGCGCTGATTGGATGTGGGGATGCGAAGTTCCTCTCGATACTTCGCGATGGTGCGGCGCGCGAGCACGAGCCCTTCGCGCTGCAGGATGCTGACGATCTTCGAGTCGCTGAGAGGCTTGCGGCCGTCCTCGGCCTCGATAATCCTGCGGATTCGCTGCTTGATCGTGACCGACGAGACGTTCTCGCCGAACGAACTGCTGATGCCGCTGTGGAAGAAGTACTTCATCTCGAACACGCCCTGCGGCGTGTGCATGTACTTGTTGTTCACCACACGGCTGACGGTGCTCTCGTGCATGCCGATGTCCTCGGCAACGTCGCGCAGGACCAGCGGGCGCAGGTGTTCGATCCCGTGGTCCAGGAACTCCTTCTGGAACTGGATGATGCTGTTGGCCACCTTGATGATGGTCTTCTGCCGCTGGTCCACCGACTTGAGCAGCCACAACGCGGAACGGAACTTCTCCTTCACGTAGGCCCGGGTCTCGGCAGCCGACTCGTCGTGCTTGTTGTCGAGCAGCCGCTTGTAGACCGGGCTGATGCGCAAATGGGGAAGTCCGTCGTCGTTGAGCACCGCGACGTACTGTTCCTCGACCTTCACGATGTACACGTCCGGCATCACGTACTGCGACGGCGCCGGATTGAAGCGGCTGCCCGGCTTGGGGTCGAGGTGCCGGACGATCTCGATGTGGTGCTTGAGTTGCTCGATGGGCATGCCCATCCGCTTGGCGATCTCGGGTACCTGGTGGTTCTGCAGCAGCCGGAGGTGCTCGGTGACGATGACATCGGCCGGGGTGTCGGCGTGGCCGAGATGCCGGAGTTGCAGGGTCAGACACTCCTGCAGGTCGCGGGCGGCCACACCCACCGGATCGAGGTGCTGCACGATGGTGAGCACGGCTTCCACGTCGGACGCCGTCCAGGCGCCCATGTTGGCCAACTCGTCCACGGATGCCACGAGGTAGCCGTCGTCGTTCAGGTTGCCGATGATGGCTTCGCCGATGTCACGCTGGTCGGGCGACACGTCCAGGCGCATCGACAACTGCCACAGCAAATGGTCGGCCAACGATCCCGACGTCGAGAGCGTGTTCTCGATGGGGGGCAGTTCCTTGACCTCGAGCGGCATCCGGGACCGGTACCCGCCGTCGTCGAGGTACTCCCCGAAGAAGTACGCGTAGTCCTGCTCGTCCCAGTTGGCGTCGGGTCGGTCTGGCTTCGGCGGTTCCGGTGCTTCCGGCTCGGAGGTCTGCGCCTGGGGTTCGACCGCCTGCGCCTCTTCCGTCGGCACCTCCTCCAGCATCGGGTTTTCGACGATTTCCTGATTCAGGAGCTCAGCAAGCTCAAGTGTCGTCATCGGCAGCAGCTTGATCGCCTGCTGCAACGAGGGCGTCAGGACGAGCTTCTGCGACAGGCGTGTCTGGAGCTTCTGGGTGATGGCCATGGTCTGCTTGCGTGGGCTCGGGCGACTCAGTCGAGTCTGAAATCGGTCCCGAGATAGATTCGCTTGACCTCCTCGTCGGCCGCCAGTTCTCCCGGCGTCCCGCTCTTGAAGATCGTCCCCGCATGCACAATATGCGCCCGATCGGTGATCTTCAGGGTCTCCCGCACATTATGGTCCGTAATGAGCACGCCGATGCCACGATTTTTCAGGTGGAAGATGATTTTCTGGATGTCGGAGACGGCAATGGGGTCGATGCCCGCGAAGGGCTCGTCGAGAAGGATGAACTTCGGGTTGTTCACGAGCGCCCGGGTAATCTCTACTCGCCGCCGTTCCCCACCCGACAGGGTGTAGGCCTTGGATCGCGCCAGGTGGCTCAGCGACAGCTCAGCCAACAGATCGCGGCAGCGTGCCCGCCGCTGACCGGCATCCAGGTCCAGGGTCTCCAGGATCGCCAGGACGTTCTGCTCGACCGTGAGACCACGGAAGATCGACGCTTCCTGAGGCAGGTACGCCAGGCCCTTGCGCGCGCGCACGTAGATGGGGTCCTGGGTCACGTCGACCCCGTCCAGCGTCACGGTGCCCGAGTCTGGCCGCGTCAGGCCGACGCACATGTAGAAGGTGGTGGTCTTGCCCGCGCCGTTTGGGCCGAGCAGCCCTACGACCTCGCCAGAGTGGACTTCGAGGCTGACCCCGGCGACGACGGTGCGGCCGCCATAGGCCTTGGTGAGGCGGTCGGTCTGAAGGAGAGCCATTCAGGAGGGCTTGAGGGCCGGGCATGTGCCTGCCGTACGGCCTTGTGTCCGGGTCGACTGGTCGCCGTCCACGGTGATGACGTCCGAGGTGCGGAAGAAGGTCAGGCGGCGGCCCGTGGTCTCGCGGCACTCGTTGGGAAACTGTTCCAGGACGACGACCGGGGTGCCCCCCATGACGTAGCGTCCGTCTTTCGTGAAGTAGGTCAGACGGGTCCCCGTCGCGTGCCGGGTCGCCGTCTGCATCGTCACGTTGTCGTAGGCCTCGAGCCGCTCGAGCTCGCGGCCGCCCTCCACGAGAAACAACTCGAGCCGCTGCCCCCGCAGGTCGCCGTCGCGGGCGCTCACGAGGCGGGCCGCCTCGCGCAGGATCGCTTTCCGCTCCTTCTCCTGGTACTCCAGCGTCCCTGCCGTGCCGGTGGTCACGTTGCGGACGGCTTTGCCGGTTGCCGCGTCCGGTTCCTCCAGTTCCAGAACGGTGCGGACGGTGCCCGCCGCCAACAAGTTGCCGGACGATTCGTCCAGCGTGATGGTCTGTCCCTTGATCGAGGTCGCGCCCTGCCATATCTGCGCGTCGCCATCGTAGACGGCGCTCCCCGACGTGCGTCGGAGCGTGGCGGCCGTGACGTTGACGGGCTCGTCGGCCTTGAACATGCCGGGCCGCGCCGGCCCGTCGCTGCCGCCCTGGAGCACCGACCGGACATCGGTTTCCGCGAGGACGTCATCACCGCCACCGAGGATGTTCACCACGCGGGCCTGTACCGATCCGCGCGTGTCGTCGATCCGGGCCATCATCGATGTCCCCTCCGCGCTGAGCGTGATGTCGCCGGAGCCGGTCCTGTAGACCAGCCTGGGCGCCGCCGCGGTCCGCTCGGCGTCCTTCACCTGGACATTCCCGGTGAACGTGGCCCTGTCGATGGCGTCAATCGCGCCGCTGGTCTGCAGCTCCAGCATCTCGGCGGTGATCGTCCGATCCATGGCGGCCTGTCCACGCGCGGCGGCCCGCGTCTCCCTGAACGACGCGCTGCCCGCGAAGGTCGCGCCGATGAGTCCACGCCCCGGCTGGCCGGCGCCCGTCAGGGTCTGTCCCGCGATGACGCGCGCCGGGGTCGCGCCCGAAGCGGGCACGCTCAGCTGTGCTCCCTCCTGGGCGCTCAAGCCGGTCATGGTCGCCCCATCGGCGTCGAACTGCATGTCAATCAGGGCTGCCGCCAGGCGTCGCCCCGCTGCCCCACTCTGTCCCCTGAACTGCACGACGGCGCGCTCGGCCAGGGTTACCTGGCGCAGCGTCCGCCCGTCGGGCTGGTAGGCGAGGTTGATGTCACTGGCCGAGAGCTGCTGGAGCTGCTGCGGCGACGGCAGCGAGACCGACGACTGCCCCCGCAACTCGACGAGTTCGACGATGTCTGACGCCGGTTGCATGAAGACCGTCACGCTGTCGCCGGCAAGGGTCTGCCCTTCCCTGTTGACGGAGGCGGCCGTCTCGAGCCTGATGTAGCGTTCCGCGCGCGCGAAACCAGCCGACCCCGCGGACATGTGCGTCTCGCCCTGCCCTGCCGGATTGGCCCCGACGTCGATGCGCGCCCGCTCCAGCATCCACAGCACGTCGCGCGAGTTGTCGTACGTGGCGCCCAGGGACGAGCCCGTCATGCGCTCGCGGGTGAACTGCACCGCGCCCGGGATGCGGATGATCCCGTCGGCGGAATCGTAGGTGGCCGCCGGCCCCGTCATCGTCAGGTTGTCGGTGGTCACGAGCTTCAGGTTGCCCGTCAGGCGCACCTGGGCGTTGTCCTTGGTCACCTCCGCCTCGTCGCCGCTCATCGTGAAGCCGCGCCTGTCCTCTCGCGCGGGGACGGTGACCGTGACGGACTGGAAGACCGTGCGGCCATCGGGATAGGACCGCAGTCCCTTGTGCTGGATGTCCAGGTCCCGTGCCTCGCCGCGCGTGCGCGTGATGAGCCCGGCACTCGACTCCACCACGGCGTTGGGGTCGGTGCGCGGGTCAGACGCCTCGCCGCTGCCGATGGGGCGTCCGCGCAACTGGAGGCCGAGCCACGCCGCGAAGCCGACGGCGAAGGCCGCCAGCAGGTACCGCAGGAGACGGCGGACGCGCATCAGGCCGGCCTCGCCGACGGCACGGGTTCGGTGCCGCGCATGTCCCTCACGCGAAGTTCGAGCGTCGTCTCCCCTCGATACGTCTGTTTCTCGAGCGAGTAGGCCAGCTGGAGATCGCCCCGGTGCGCTTCCCATTGGGTCGCGCGCTCGGCGGCGCGCCATGCCATGGCCTTGAACGTACGGCCGTCCTGCTTGAGCAGGACCTTGAGGTGACGTTCCTTGACGCGACGGAGTTCGCCCACCAACTGCACGCCGCTGGCCTCGAAGACCGGTGTCGGGTTCCCCTCGCCGAAGGGCGCCATCTGCTCGAGCCCGGCGACGACGCGAGAGGTGATGCCTGCCAGCCCGAGCGGGCTGTCGATCGTGAGCCGTGGCATGAGGTCGGTCGGCTCGAGCGCTTCGAGTCCGCGCGCGTTGATGCGCTCCCGGAATTCGGTGACCCTGTCGGACGCCAGCGTGAGCCCGGCCGCCTGACGGTGCCCGCCGTACTTCTCCAGGAGATCGGCGCAGTGGTCGAGCGCGCCCAGCATGTCGAAGGCCGGGATCGACCGGCACGATCCATGCGCCAGGCCATCCTCGATCGACAGCACGATCGTCGGCTTGAAGAATGCTTCCTTCAGTTTCGAGGCGACGATGCCGATCACCCCGCGGTGCCAGCCCTCGCCGGCGACCACGAGCACATTGTGCGCGCCAATCCGGACGTCGGACTCCACCAGCTTGCGCGCCTCGGCCACGATCTCGGCCTCGCGGGCCTGGCGCCTCGCGTTCTCCTCGCCGAGCTGGTCGGCGAGTCGCGCGGACCTCCTCGACCTGCCGCTCGTCGGTGGCCAGCAGCAGCTGGGTCGCGATGTCGGGGGTGCTCATGCGGCCGGCGGCGTTGATGCGCGGGCCAATGACGAACGAGATGTCGTAGTCGGTGAGCGCCTTGTTCTGCAGTCCGGCCGACTCCAGCAGGGTCCGCAGGCCGACGGTGTGGGGGCCCTGTGACAGACGCTCCAGGCCGAGCCTGGCGATGACCCGATTCTCGCCCACCAGCGGCACCATGTCGGCCACCGTCCCCATGGCTGCGAGCTTGAGGAACGCCGGCAGCCACTTCTCGCGGTCGAACCGCTGGCACAGCGCCTGCACCAGCTTGAAGGCGACGCCGACGCCGGCGAGGTACTTGTCTTCGTACCCGCAGTCGGGCCGCTTCGGATTGATGACAGCCAGCGCCGGCGGCAGGTCCGCCTCGGGCTCGTGGTGGTCGGTGATGATCAGGTCCACGCCGAGTTCGCGCGCCCGCCGGGCCGCATCGCCGCTCCGGATGCCACAGTCGACCGAGACGAGTACGCGGACGCCCTCGGCGTGCAGACGCTCCACGGCGGGCACCTGCAGACCGTACCCGTCTCGCAGCCGCTCCGGAATGAAGTGCACGACATCCCCGCCGAGCAGTTCGAGTGCGCGCCGGAGGATGACCGTGGACGTGACGCCGTCGACGTCGTAGTCGCCGTGGATCGCGATCCGCTCCTTGCGCGCGAGCGCCTCGGCGAGTCGGTCGACGGCCACCCGCATGTCGGCCAGCCCGTACGGATCCCGCAGGTGCGAGAGCGACGGATTCAGGAAGCGATGCGCCGCCTCGGGATCGCGATGCCCGCGCTGCCAGAGCAGTCGCGCGACCACCCCCGGGACGTCGAGCGCGGCGGCCAGGGCGGCCACGGCGGGCTCGTCACACACGACGGGGTCCCAGATCAAGGTGCGCATGGCAGGAGCGATCACGCGGCGAGCGCGATCAGGACGCCGTACCGGAAATCTCGCCGCCGAGCCGACCGATGCGGCGGAACTTCTCGTACCGGCGATCGAGGCGCTCGTGCTCGGGCATGGCCAGCAACTGCTGGAGCGCCGGCCAGAGAGCCTCGTCGAGGTGGCGCGCCGCCTGGTCGTAGTCGTGGTGGGCGCCACCCGGTGGCTCGGGGATGATGCCATCGACGATCTGGCGCGCCAGGAGGTCGGGCGCGGTCATCTTCAGGGCGTCTGCCGCCTCCACCTTCTTGCTGGCATCCCGCCAGAGGATGGCCGCGCAGCCTTCGGGGGGGATCACGCTGTAGACGGCGTACTCCTGCATCAACACGGTATCGCCCACCGCGATCCCGAGGGCGCCGCCGCTGCCCCCTTCGCCCGTGACGACGACGAGGATCGGCGTCTGGAGCACGGCCATCTCGCGCAGGTTGAGGGCGATGGCCTCGGCGATGCCTCGCTCTTCGGACTCCATGCCGGGATAGGCGGCCGGCGTGTCCACGAGGCAGAGGACCGGACGCCGGAACTTCTCGGCCAACTGCATCGCGCGCAGCGCCTTGCGATACCCCTCGGGCCGCGCGTAGCCGAAGTTGCGGATGACCTTCTGCTTCGTGTCGCGCCCCTTCTGGTGCCCGACGATGAGCACGTGCTGGTCGCGGTACTGCGCAAAGCCGGTGATGATCGCCTGGTCGTCGCCGAACCGCCGGTCGCCGTGGATCTCGGTAAACCCCGGCCAGAGCCGCGCCACGTAGTCCAGCAGGTACGGGCGCTGCGGGTGGCGTGCCACGAGCACGCGTTGCCACGGCGTGAGGCGCGCGAAGATGTCCTGCCGGACCTGGCGCATGCGGGTCTGCAGCCGGGCGATCTCGCCGGCGCGCTCGGGCGTGGTGGGCTGGCTGCCGAGTTGCTCGATCTCCTTCAGCAGCGCGGCGACGGGTTCCTCGAACTCGAGGGTATCCACGGGCATATCGGTCAGGTTACCGCAGTTTGACGGTGCCCACGCCGCAGACGCGCTCGAGGTCGGCCACCAGTTGCTCGGATGGGCGCACCTGCACCGCGGCCAGATCGGCGCGCACGCGCATCGCGCGCGGGAGGTCGCGCACCTCGACGTCGAGCCGGACGCGGCGATCGCCACGATGGCGCAGGAGCACGTCGGCGACGGCCTCGAACGTCGTCCGGGAGGGCGTCCGGAGCGAAATGGCCACCTCGCGCGACAGCGTCTCGGCGAGCGAGGACAGCGGCTTGACCTCGCTGGCGAGGATCTTCGGGCGGTCGTCGCCACCCTCGAGCTTGCCCCGCACCAGCACCATCCGGTCGTTCTCCATGACGTGTCCGAAGTTCCGGAACGTCTCCGGGAACGCGACGACCTCCAGCGATCCATCGAGATCCTCGAGCAGGAACGCCGCCATGCGATCGCCCTTCTTCGTCTTGACCTGCCGGACTCCGCTGATGATGCCGCCCACGAGCACGTCGGCGGCCGACTCGACGCACTGCGCGATCGCGCGCGCACCAGCCCGCGCCAGGTCGTCCCTGTGCGCGGCCAGCGGGTGTCCGCTCAGGTAGAGCCCGAGGGCCTCCTTCTCGAACGCGAGCACTTGCGCGGAGGGCCACGGTTCGGCGTCGGGCAACGCCAGGTCTGCCGCCGTCCTCGCCGCGTCCTCGTCGGGCGCGCCGGTCAGGAGCGCGTCGAACAACTGCGTCTGGCCGCGGTCGCGGTCCTTCTGGATGCGGCTGCCGTGCTCGAGGGCCCTGTCGATCGCGGCGCACAGCCGGGCACGCCGGGACGTGATTGGCTCGTCGGCCGGTGCGAGGGAGTCGAGGGCGCCCGCCTTGGCGAGACTCTCGAGCACCCGCTTGTTGACCAGGCGCAGGTCGGCGTGCTCGCAGAGCATGCGCAGGGCGTCGATCCGCCCGCCCCGCTCGGCCCGCACGCCGAGGATCGAGAGGATCGCGCCCTCACCGACGTTCTTGACCGCCGACAGGCCGAACCGGACGCCCTCGGGCTCGACGGTGAAGGGCAGTCGGCTGAGATTGATGTCCGGCGGCAGCACCGGGATGCCCAGATCGCGGCACTCGTCGATGTACGGACGACGAGCTTGTCGGTGTTGCCCTCGATGGTCAGCAGCGCCGCCATGAAGTGCGCGGGATAGTGCGCCTTGAGGTAGGCGGTCTGGTAGGCGAGCAGCGCGTAGGCCGCGCGAGTGCGACTTGTTGAAGCCGTAGCCGGCGAACTACTGCGATCAGGTCGAAGATCTCGCCGGCCTTCGTCTGCCGTGATGCCGTTGGCCTTCGCGCCCTCGACGAAGCGTCCTCGCTGCGGCCGCCATGACCTCGGGCTTCTTCTTGCCCATGGCCTTGCGCAGCATGTCGGCCTCGCCCAGCGAGAAGCCGCGCCACGTCACGCGGCGATCTGCATCACCTGCTCCTGGTAGACGATGACGCCGTAGGTCTCCTCGCAGGATCGGCTCCAGCTGCGGGAGCATGTAGGTGATCGCCTTGCCGGCCGTGGCGGCGCTTGATGAAGTCGTCGATCATGCCCGCCCCGAGCGGCCCGGGGCGGTAGAGCGCGTTGAGCGCGATGAGGTCGTCGAAGCGCTCCGGCTTGCAGCCTTGCGCAGCATGTCGCGCATGCCCGCCGATTCGAACTGGAAGACGCCGGCGGTCTGGCCCTCGGCGAACAGCTCGAACGTCCTGGCGTCGTCCAGCGGGATGGCGTCGAGGTCGACGGTCTCGCCGGTCGTGCGAGCGATCGCCTGAGCGCGTCGTCGATCAGCGTCAGCGTGCTCAGCCCGAGGAAGTCCATCTTGAGCAGGCCGATCTTCTCGATCTCCTTCATGGCCCACTGCGTCGTGATCTCGTCGCGGGCTCCCTTGTACAGCGGCGCGAACTCGGTGAGCGGCTCGGGCGCGATGACGACGCCGGCGGCGTGGGTCGAGGCGTGGCGGGTCAGGCCCTCGAGGCGCTGGGCCAGTCTCGAGCAGCTCGCCTGACGCGCGGGTCGCCGTCGCGTAGCTGCCTTGAGCGCGGGGCTCTCGTCGAGCGCCTTCGTCGAGCGTCATGTCCAGCGCCGGCGGGCACCAGCTTGGCGATCCTGTCGACCTCGGCGTAGGGGATGTCGAGCACGCGGCCCACGTCGCGGATCGACGGCCTTGGCCGCCATCGTGCCGAAGGTGATGATCTGGGCGACGTTCTCGCGGCCGTACTTGCGCGTCACGTACTCGATGACCTCGCCGCGCCGTGCGCTCGCAGAAGTCGATGTCGATGTCGGGCATCGAGACGCGCTCGGGATTGAGGAAGCGCTCGAAGAGCAGGTCGTACTCGCAGCGGATCGATGTCGGTGATCCCCAGGCAGTAGGCGACGAGCGCTGCCGGCCGCCGAGCCGCGGCCCGGCCCGACCGGGATGCCCTGCTCGCGCGCGTAGCGGATGAAGTCCCAGACGATCAGGAAGTACCCGGCGTACCCCATCTGCTGGATGATCGCGATCTCGTAGTCGAGACGTCGACGCGTACTCGTCGATCGCGTGTCGCAGCGCGCCACGGCTCGGCGAGGTCCTGCAGGCGTGGCAGGCGCGCCTGGAAGCCCTCGCGGCGATCTGCTCGAAATAGCCGTCGAGCGTGTCCCCCGGCGGGACGTCGAAGTTCGGGAGGTGATAGACCTTCGCGTCGAGGTCGACGTGGCAGCGCTCGGCGATGCGGGCGGTGTTGGTCAGCGCCTCCGGATACTCCCCGAAGCGCTGCCCACATCTCCTCGGGCGTCTTCAGGTAGAACTCGTCCGAGCCGTAGCGCAGGCGATGCGCGTCGTTGACCGTCTTGCCGGTCCCGATGCACAGCAGGACGTCGTGCGGCTTGTGGTCGCCGCTGCGCAGGTAGTGCACGTCGTTGGTGACGACCATCGGGAGGCCGAGTTCCCGCGCCAGCGACGGCAGGCTGTCGTTGACGATCTTCTGTTCGCGCAGCCCGTGGTCCTGCATCTCGAGGAAGAAGTTCGTCCTTGCCCGAAGATCTCGGCGTACTGCCCGGCGGCGCGTGCGGCGCCTTCTCGATCCGTCCTCGTAGATCCCCTCGGCGACCTCGCCCTTGAGGCAACTGCTCAGGCCGATCAGGCCTGCGCTGTGGGCCGCAGCAGTTCCTTGTCGATGCGCGGCTTGTAGTAGAAGCCCTCCGTGTAGCCGGAGGAGACCAGCTTGATCAGGTTGTGGTAGCCCTCGTTGGTCTCGGCCAGCAGCACGAGGTGGTTCTGCGTCTCGCCGGGCACGCCGCTGCGGTCGCGCCTGTCGCCCGGGGCGACGTAGACCTCGCAGCCCAGGATGGGCCTGACGCCGTGCTTTTTGGCGGTGTCGTAGAACACCACCGACGAGAACATGTTGCCGTGCTCGGTGACCGCGAGCGATGGCATCCCGAGGCGCGCGGCGTCCTTCATCAGCTCGTCGACGCGGCACGCGCCGTCGAGCAGCGAGTACTCGGTGTGGAGGTGGAGGTGGACGAAGTCCTTCACGCGGGCGCTACTCCCACTCGATGGTGCTCGGTGGCTTGCTGCTGATGTCGTAGACGACGCGGTTGATGCCGCGCACTTCGTTGATGATCCGGCTGGACACCCGCTTGAGCACGGCGTTGGGCAGCGGTGCCCAGTCCGCCGTCATGAAGTCGGTCGTCTGCACGGCCCGCAGCGCCACCACGTGCTCGTACGTGCGGTAGTCGCCCATCACGCCGACGCTCCGAACCGGCAGGAACACGGCGAACGCCTGACTGGTCAGGTCGTACCAGGTCCGCCCGGTCGCCTCGTCGCGCGTGGTCCGCAGCTCCTGGATGAAGATGTCGTCGGCCCGCCGCAGCAGCTCCGCGTACTCCTCCGTGACCTCGCCCAGGATACGTACGCCGAGGCCCGGCCCCGGGAACGGGTGCCGGTAGACCATGTCGGGCGGCAGGCCGAGCACCAGGCCGAGTTCCCGCACTTCGTCCTTGAACAGCTCCCGCAGGGGTTCGAGCAACCGGAGGCCGAGGGTGTCGGGGAGCCCGCCGACGTTGTGGTGGCTCTTGATGGTCTTGGTCCTGCGCGTCGACGACCCGCCTGATTCCACGACGTCCGGGTAGATCGTGCCCTGGGCGAGCCATCGAGCATTCGGGAGCCCACCGGCCTCGGCCTGGAACACCTCCACGAACTCGCGCCCGATGATCTTCCGCTTCGCCTCCGGGTCGGTCACGCCCGCGAGCGTGTCGAGAAATTGTCGCCGCGCGTCCACGTGCCGCACGCGCGCGTGCAGACGGCCGGCGAACATGTCCATGACGAGCGCGGCCTCGTTCAGCCGCAGCAGGCCGTGGTCCACGAACACGCACGTGAGCTGGTCGCCAATGGCGCGGTGGATCAGCGCGGCGGCGACGCTGGAGTCCACGCCGCCCGACAGGCCCAGCACGACCTCGTCCTCCCCCACCTGCTCGCGGATGCGCGCCACGGCCTCGGCCACGTAGTCACCCATGCGCCAGTCCCCGCGCCCGCCGCAGATGTCCCGGACGAAGCGGGTGAGGATGGCCTGCCCCTGGAGCGTGTGCGTGACCTCGGGGTGGAACTGCACGCCGTAGTAGCCACGCGACTCGTCGGCCATCCCCGCGATGGGACAGCTCGGCGTCGACGCCATCAGGGTGAACCCCGGCGGCATCGCCGTCACCGAATCGCCATGGCTCATCCAGACCTTCAGCATCCCGTGCCCCTCCGGGGTCCGGAAGTCCTCGAGCTCCTCGAGCAATCGCGTGTGGCCGTGCGCCCGCACCTCCGCGTACCCGAACTCGCGGTGGTCGCTCCAGGACACCGTGCCGCCGAGCTGGGCCGCCATGGTCTGCATGCCATAGCAGATGCCGAGCACCGGCACGCCCAACCGCCAGACGGCATCTGGCACGCGCAGTTGCTGGTCCTCGTAGGTACTCCCGTGGCTCCCCGACAGGACGACGCCAATCGGCGCGAGCCGCTCGATGACCTCGTCCGCCACGTCGTGCGGGTGAATCTCGCAGTACACGTGTGCTTCGCGAACCCGTCGCGCGATGAGCTGCGTGACCTGCGACCCGAAATCGAGGATCAGGACGGTCTGGTGGGACATAGGGGAGCGGCGCGACTGGATGGCCGAAGGGCCGGATGGCGACGCCACGGCGAGGGCGGCCACCAGCATCGGCGAAGCCGGTATTATAGCGAAGTGCGCCGGCCACAGACCACAACATCTCGCGGTGTTAATTGCATTTACCGCATTTCCTTGGCTGTCGCGGTCCTGGTCGCCTCCGGATCGACTGACGGTCCCGTCCGGGCTCAGGGGCCGGCCGCTCCGCCCGCGGGGCCACAGGCTGCCGCGCCGTCGCGGGCGACCGCCCGCCGGCCGGGAACCCTTCCCCTCTTCCCGCTCAGGCTGAGCTGGTCGGTCGATCTCGACGGCCCGCCGGCAGCCGGGATCGCGACCGACAACACGCGGGTGTTCGTGCCGCTCAAGGCCGGAGGCCTGCTCG
Organism: uncultured Acidobacteriota bacterium; assembly: GCA_963715265.1. Taxonomy (GTDB): domain Bacteria; phylum Acidobacteriota; class Vicinamibacteria; order Vicinamibacterales; family Vicinamibacteraceae; genus Luteitalea. The sequence continues at coordinate 112,801 of CAVQRQ010000011.1, read as the reverse complement.
CCATCGACGCGGCGAACGGCGGGGTCCTCTGGCGGTCCGACGTCGCCACCGGCCTGCGTCCAGCCGCCGCGGATGCCCATGTCTACGTGGTCGCAGCCGATGCAGTGCAGGCGCTGGACGCGGCCACCGGAGAGGTCGCCTGGCGCGTGCCCCTGTCCGGGACGGTCTCCGCGCCGCTGGTGGCGCGGGGCGGATGGGTGATCGTGGCCCTCGACTCCGGCGAGGTCCTGGCGATGCGCGGGGGCGACGGCGCAGAGGTCTGGCGACAGTCGCCCGGGGCGGCCGTCGTGGGTCCGCCCGCCATCAACGGGGACCGGCTCTACCTGCCCGGAGCCGATGGGGCGGTCCGCGTGCTGTCGGTGAGCACGGGTGAGCCAATCTGGACACGCGCCCTCGGCGGCCGCATCGTCTCGGTGGCCCCGCTCGGCGCGCGCGTGTACGCCGGGTCCACGGACAACTACTTCTATTGCCTGGATGACGCGACCGGCCGCGTCCGCTGGCGGTGGCGGGCCGGGGCCGACCCCGTCGGTGCGGCCGTCGCCGACGACGACCGCGTCTACTTCAGTTCCCTGGACACCGTGCTGCGGGCGCTCGACCGCGGACACGGCGCGCAGCGATGGCGCCAGCCGCTACCGTGGCGCCCCCGGTCTGGCCCGATCCTGGTCGGCCACACGTTGGTGGCCGTCGGGATGGCCGTCGACCTGCGCGGATACGCCATGGACACGGGCGCGCCGGTGGGAGACTTCGCCCTGAGCGAGAATCGGCTCGAGGTGATCGAGGGCGTGCCGGTGGTGATTGCCCGTCGCGCGCTGCCCGGCGACTACCTCGTCGCCGCCCTCGCCGACGGTCGGCTCGTGGCGCTCGAGCACGTGTTCGGCCTGCCCGCACGGCCGCTCACCGACCTGCCAGGGGAGCCTATGGCGCTGACGCCTCCGCCGCCGTCCTGAACACGTGGGCCAGGCGCGCGATGCCTTCGTCGATGCGCGGCGCTGACGCGGACGAGAACGCGAGGCGGAGCGCATGCGTACCCGACCCGTCGACAAAGAACGGCGCGCCGGCAACGTAGATGACGTCGGCCTCGACGGCCGTGGGCAGCAGGCGACCGGTGTCCACGCCGACCGGGAGTTCGACCCACAGGAAGAACCCGCCCCGGGGGGGCACCCAGTGGGCCAGGCCCGCGCACCCGGCGGCCAGCGCGCGGATCATGGCGTCCCGCTTGCTTGCGTACACCTCCCGCAGCCGCGGGAGCTGCGCGTCGAGCACCCCTCGCGTGATCGCCTCCTGGACCATGCGCTGGTCCAGCGCACTCGAACAGAGGTCAGCGGATTGCTTCGCGATGTCGAGTCGCGCGATGAGGGGCTCGGGCGCGACGACCCAGCCCGTCCGGAATGTCGGCGCAAGGGTCTTGGACGTGCTCTGGAGATAGATCACGAGCCCGTCGGTGTCGTCGGCCTTGAGGGGACGGGTCTCCTCGGGACGCGTCACGTCTGCGAACCAGAGGTCCCCGTACGGATCGTCCTCCACGATTGGCACCTGCACGCGCGCGCTCCATTCGAGCAGCGCGCGCCGCTTGGCCAGCGACAGGAGGCTCCCTGTCGGATTCTGGAAGTTCGGGATGAGGTACAGGAACTTCACGCGCCGCCCCGCCCGCTCCTGGGCCGACAGCACCTGGTCCAGGTGTGCCAGGTCGAGACCGTCGCGCTCGAGGCGGACGCCAGCAAGCTCCGCCCCGGCCGACCGGAAGGCCGCGATGGCTCCCGTGAACGTCGGCAACTCGACCAGCACGACGTCGCCCGGATCGACGAGGAGGCGCGTCACCAGGTCCAGTGCCTGCTGGGAGCCCGTTGTCAGCAGGACCTCGCCGGACGTACAGGCCACGCCACGCTTGCGAAGCCGGGGCACGAGCGTCTCGATCAGCGGCCCGTACCCGCGCGTCGGTCCGTACTGCAGCGTGTCACCCTCCTCCACGCGCAGCAGGTCGTCCGCGATGTCGCGATAGGCCTGCCAGGCGAAGGTGGCCGGATCCGGATAGCCGGGCGCGAAGGAGATCAGGTCGGGCCGACCCGCGGCAAGGATGCCCATCTGCCGGATGGCCGACCCTGTGAGCTCCGCGCCCATCCGCGAGAGACGCGACTCGTACGACATCATGCCGGGAGGCCTCCCGTCAGCACTGCGGGCTCGCTCGTCTCGACGGCCGCGTCGGCCAGGGTCAGGTACGCGCCGGCCGACGTCAACCCGAGGTACTGGAAGGCCAACCCGCGCACCAGCCACGCGACCAGCTGTAACGGCAGCACGGCGAGACCGACGAAGGGAACGAACGAGACGAGCCCGAGTCCGGCCGTCACCACAATCGAGGCGAGCGTCCCGAGGCCGACCAACCCGGCGGTCACCACGAACACGCCGAGGGTGCGCCCGGCGTCCGATCGCACGAGCCGTGCGGCCTCACGTACGGCCCCTCGAATCGACACGTCGCGCGACGCCACGACGACCTGCAGGACGAGGTAGGCGGCGTTGACGACCGCCAGCCATCCGACGAGTCCGGCGCTGCAGGCGGCGGCGATGACGGTCCAGCCCACGAAGAAGCCCTCGTCACCCAACGCGCGGTAACCAGCCACGACCACCGTGAGGTAGGCCAGGCCCGAGATCAGATATGTGAACAGCAGAAAGGCGCCGAGGCGAAGGAAGCGCCGGCGCAGACGGCGGGTGCCGTCGAGGAAGACGGCGACATCACTGCGTGAGGCGCGACGGAGCATGGCCAGGCGGACCGGATAGCGTTCGAGCGGGCCGGCGTGGCGCTGGGCAGCCACCAGGACCGCCAGCGAACCGCCCTTGAGGATGAACATGAGCACCGAACCCCCGACGATGACGACACCGAGGGCCACGAGGAAGCTGACAAGGGCGACTGGGTGTTCGAGCAGCGACGTGGCCACGCCCGTGGCACTGTCGCGCAGGTCGAACTCGTCACCGAGTACGTCGTTCACGTCCTGATTCAGGACGAGGGCCACGAGGAACGTGCCGCCGACCACGGGAACGGCCAGCAGGATCTTGAAGGTCGCCTCGGCGATGAACTGGACGACGACGACCGGCCAGTTGGCCGCCGCCAGCAGCGCGCCGCGCTTGATGGGACGCTTGAGCGAGGGAATCAGCATGGGCCGCGCACGGCGCGTCCACTCACTATAGCGAACGCGCGCCGACGGGGAGCCAGCGGATCACGGCGGACGTCTGAAGGCCGAGTAAGATTCGGGCCACGTTCCGCATGCCGCACCCTGTCCCCGCGCCCGCCCGCCGCAGCCTCGTCCCCCGCGTCCTCGCGGTCGGCCTCGTGGGGACGGTGTTCGTGCTCCTGCTCGGCGCCGGATGGATTGTCTGGCGGCTGGGGCCCGACGTCGCCGGCACCGCCAGTCGGGTGGAGCGGGACGTTCAGGAACGGTTCGCCCGCCAGGCCGACACACTGGCGCGGACCGTGGACCAACTCCGGGCGCAGCCCGGGCTCGAGCGGGCTCTCGACGCGGCGACCCGCGACCAGCGGGCGCTGTTCGACGCCGTCGATGCGGTCGGACGCCGCAGCAGTCCGGGCGTCGCGATCACGGTCGCGACGCCCGGTGGTACCGCCATCGCCTGGGCGGGACGGGCGCAGGCCGTGCCCGAGGCCCGCCTGAACGGGGGGCCGGCGCTCGTCCTCGCGCCCGGGGCGCTGGGGCTGCGCCTCGTTCACGTGGAACCCGTGCGCGCGGCGTCCGGCGACACGTCCCGCGTGCTCGGCGTCATCGCCGCCGAGCAGTTGCTGTCGGGCGCTTCCACCGTAGACACCCACGAGGCCCTCGAAGCGCGCGTCGACACCGCACTGCTGCCTGTGACCCTCACGCCTCGCTTCCTCGGAGGCACCCTTCCCCGCCAGGACGCCTCTGTCGTGACGCTGCAGTCACCGGCTGGAGAGCCCCTGGCCGACGTGGTGGTGTCCTACGACACGCTTCGCACCCTCCGTGCGACGTGGTGGCGGCGGCTGCTGGGCAGCGGCGCGATCGCGATCGCCCTGACGTGCCTCATTCTGGCCGGGGTACTCGCGTGGGAGCGTCGATGGCTCACGCCGGCGGCCTATCGCCAGGCCACGGCGCTCGCCTTCCTGAGTCTGGCCCTCGCACGCGTATTGCTGTGGCTCGGCTGGTCGCCGTTGCAGGAACCGACGCGCGGGTGGGCACCGCGGGTCTATCAGGGCGACGTCCTCGAGTGGCTGCACCGCACGCCCGTCGATCTCGGCGTGACCGCGTTCCTGCTGCTCGCGGCGGTCATGTTGGCCGTCGATCCCCTGCGCCGTCTGCGTCTTGCCCGCCGCCGCACACGACGCCCGCCCGTGGGCCCCCCCGGTCTCCGTCTCCGGTTCGCCGGCCAGCAACTGGCCGCAGGCGTCCTGGTCGCGATGCTGCTTGGCGTCCTCGCACGGCTGGTCCAGGACACGGTGAGCCACACCGAGCTGGACCTGCTGATGCTGGCCCTCGTGCCGGCCTTCGAGCCTCAGCGCCTGCTCGTCCTGCTGGGCCTGCTGGGCCTGGCCGCCTCCGTGTTCTGGAGCAGCGTCCTCGTCCTCCGGATTGGCCTGCTGCGATGGCGCCTCGCGGGCCTCGGCCCATGGCGTCGTGTCGTCTGGCCCTTGACGCTCTGGCTGATCCCCCTGTCCGCAGGCATCGCGACCGCCGGGGCCAGGGGTGGCGCCCCGCCCACGCTGGCGCTGCTCGCCATGGCGACCTGTGCCGGCGCGGCCGCACTCTTCGGCGTGCAGGGCATGGCCTGGTTTCGCCGGGGGACACAGGGACGCCGCCTGCTGACGGCGTACGCTGCGCTGCTCGTGCCGGCGCTGCTCGCCTATCCCTTCCTGCTGCACGCCGTGGACCACGCACGACGGACGCTGATCAGCGCGCAGTACGCGCCCCAGGTCGTGTCGCACCCGCGGGAGCTCGAGCGGCGCCTCAATGCCTCGCTCGTTCAGATCGACGCCATCCCGAGCCTCGCCGACCGGATCGCCGCCGTGCCCCGGGAAGCGGGGCGTGTGCCCACCGACACAGCCTTCGACCTCTGGCGCCGTACGGAACTGGCGACCGCGCGTCTCACGTCAGCCGTGGAGCTCTACGCGGCCGATGGGTCGCAGGTCAGCCGGTTCGGCTTCAACTTCCCCGAGTATCAGGCCACGGTCCCCGAGTGGCGCAGTCTGGTGTGCACATGGGACGTCTTTGCCGAGACCGTGCTCTTCGGTTCCGAGGAGCGCAGCATGCTCCACGCCGAGCGGGCCGTCTGCGAGACCGGGGCGGACGGGCGCGACTACGTGCGCGGGGGCATCATCCTGCACGTGATGCTGGACTACAGCTCACTGCCCTTCCTCACGACGCAGGGGCCCTACTACGACCTCTTCCGCAGCAGCGACGACACGGACGGCCCCCGGCTGACGCAGTCCCCGCGTGACATCGACCTGGTCGTCTATGGATGGGGCCGAACGCCCATCTACGGTTCCGGCGGACGCGTGTGGGCCCTGCCCGATCGGGTCTTCGACAGGGCGTACCGGACGCGCGAGGCGTTCTGGGACACACAGACCCGGGGATCGCTCGTGTTCGATCTGCACGTATCCAACGACCGCCTGGCCATCTACGTGGTCGGCGTCCCGCGGATGACGCTCGTCGAGCACCTCGTGCACGTGGCCGAAGTCGCCACGCTGGCGGCCCTCGCCCTGCTCCTGGTCCTGGCCGTGCACGCCGTGCTGAATCGGGTGAACCGGCGCGGACCGCAGCCGGCCACGCTGCTGGTCCGTGAAGTGCGGGCGAGCTTCACACGCAAGCTGTTCCTCGCGTTTGTCGCCACGTCGGTCATCCCCGTGCTGACGCTGGCGTTCGTGGTCCGTACGTTCGTGGCGTCCCGGCTCCGGGCCGACGTGGAAGCGGAAGCCACCCGCACGGCGGCCGTGGCCAGGCGCGTCATCGAAGAGGCGCTGGCCCTGCAGCAGCAGGGGCCGGTCACAGCGACGGCGCTCAGTGACGACGTCATGGTCTGGATCAGTCGCGTCATCAAGCAGGACGTCAACATCTTCGACGGGCCGACACTGCTTGCCACGAGCCAGCGCGACCTCTTCGCCCAGGGCCTGCTGCCCGAGCGAACGCCGGATACCGTCTATCGTGCCGTGATGCTCCAGCGCCTGCCCACTTTCGTGGGCGAGGACCAGATAGGTCCGCTCAAGTACCAGCTTGCCGCGACGCCGATCCGCGTCGGGACCCGGGACGCGATCCTGACCGTGCCGATGACGCTCCGCCAGCGGGAGATCGAGCGCGAGATCACCGAACTCGATCGCACCGTGAACCTCGGCGCGGTCGTGTTCATCCTGCTGGGGGCGGCGCTCGGGTACTCCATCTCCGGGCGCATCGGCGATCCGGTGCAGCGCCTGACACGCGCGAGCCGGCGCATCGCGGCCGGCGACCTCGATCAGCACGTCGTGGCGCGCACCGCCGACGAGTTGCAGGGGCTCGTGGAGGCGTTCAACAGCATGGCGGCCGATTTGTCCCGGCAGCGCGTCCAGTTGCAGCGGACGAACAGGCTCGAGGCCTGGGCCGAGATGGCCCGGCAGGTCGCTCACGACATCAAGAATCCGCTGACGCCCATCCAGCTCTCCGCCGAGCACCTGCGCCGCGTGCACCAGGACCGCGGCACGCCCCTCACGCCGGTCCTCGAGCAGTGCGTCGACACGATCCTCGTGCAGGTCCGGATGCTGCGGCAGATCTCGTCCGAGTTTGCCAGCTTCGCGTCTGCGCCGACGGCACGGCCGACGCCCGTGGCCCTGAGGGATCTGGCCGACGAGGTCCTGGCAGGCTACCGGATTGGGCTGCCGTCGAACGTCCGCGTGGAAGCCGAGGTTCCCGGGGATCTGCCTGCCGTCCTGATAGACCGCGCGCTGCTCGGGCGGGCGATCATCAACATCATCGAGAACGCGCTGCATGCCATGCCCTCGGGCGGGGTCGTCGTCATGCGCGCTGCGCCGATGGATCCCGCGTGGGTACGCGTCTCCATCACCGATACGGGCGTCGGGATGGACGCCGATGCCCTGTCTCGCCTGTTCGAGCCGTATTTCTCCACCAAGGCGGCGGGCACCGGACTCGGGCTCACCATCGCCCGGCGCAACGTGGAACTCATGGGCGGGCGCATCGCCGTGGCGAGCGAAAAGGGCGTCGGGACAACCGTCTCGCTCGATCTGCCAGCCGTCACCTAGCCAGGGGGCGACGGCCAGGCGTGCGGCGGGTCCGAGCGCGGCCTCAGACCTCCCGCGGCCCGTCGCTGACGACGGGGTCGCCGGTCACGGCTGTCGTCTTGTCGTCGGCAGCCCGGGGGCGGAGGCGCGACAGCGCCAGCCCGACGAATCCAGACACGAGGTAGGTGTAGGACACGGTCACCAGGGCCCACTGCGGATGGGTGGCGATGGCCGCGATGAGGATGGCAAACACCATCAGTCGGCTGGCAGGCCGGCGCTGGCCCAGATTGATGGCCTTGAAGCTGTGGTACCGGATCGTGCTGACCATCAGCGCGGCGGGCACGAGCAGCAGCGGAAGGGCGAGGGCGTTGGTCCAGCCGCCGGGCAGCCCGTCTGGCAGGAGGAAGACGGTGGCCGCCGGGACGCCAGCCGCGGCGGGGCTCGGCATCCCCACGAAGTACCGCTTGTCGGGGTTGGTCGTGGACTGGATGTTGAACCGGGCCAGCCGGATTGCCGCCGCCGACACGAACAGGAAACCGGCGGCCCAGCCCAGCCGGCCGAATGTGTACAAGCCCCACGCGTAGCCCAGCACGGCCGGGGCGACCCCGAACGAAATCACATCAGCGAGGGAATCGAATTCGCGGCCGAAGTCGCTGGTCGCGCCCGTCATCCGGGCAATCCGGCCGTCGAGCATGTCGAGCACCACCGCGACGCCGATGAACGGGGCCGCCGTGGAGAACTCGCCACGCATGGCGTAGATCACGCACGCGTAGCCGCAGAACATGTTGGCGAGCGTGAACAGGCTCGGCAGCAGGTACATGCCCCGACGGAGGCGGCGCTGCTCAGTGTCGCGGCGCCGCAGCACGCTCATCATGGACGTTGATTCTACCCTCAGGCTTCCGGCCAGCGGGCGATGACGCTCTCCGCACCCCGCACCACGTCGCCGGGCTCGACCTGCAGCCGGCATGTGGGCGGGACGAACACGTCCATGCGGGAACCGAACTTCATGAGGCCGAATCGCTCGCCGGCGACGAGCTGGTCGCCCACCTGGACGCGACAGACGATCCGCCGGGCGAGCACACCCACCACCTGGCGAAAGACGACCGTTCGGTCGCCCGAGCGGATCCAGAGCTCATTGCGCTCGTTCTCGGCGGCGGCCCTGTCGTCGTAGGCGGCGAGGAACCTGCCCGGCTTGTAGGCGATGCGGGTGATCACGCCACCGAACGGCACGCGGTTCACGTGGACGTCGAGGGGCGACAGGAAGATGCTGACCTGCAGCCAGTCGCCTGGCGGCGCCACTCCGGGCTCGCCGGGGCCGGCCACCATCACGCGGCCGTCTGCCGGGGCAAGTACCAGGTCGGGGTGCTGCGGTGGATAGCGCTCCGGGTCGCGGAAGAAGTACGCGAAGAAGCCGGCGGCGCCGAGCAGGGGAATGCTAAGCCCCGGCTTCTTCCGGAGCAAGAAGTACGCAGCCGGAGCGAGGGCTCCGGCAATGAACGGGAAACCGGCGCGGTCGAGCTTCATCGTGGCAGGAGACGGGTCCGTCGTGCGAGGGACAGTGACAGTGGCCCCCGACGCGGCAGGAGCCACGGGTGCCCGCCGCGGGACGACGGGCACCCACGAGCGAAACCGACTCGAGGATTCGCCTCAGGCGTGGGCGAGATTGGGGGATGGACCAGACGACGAAGGGGTCGTGTACCGCCGGACGATGTCCTCCATCCGATCCTTGATCTGCAGCTTACGTTTCTTGAGCTGGACTTCCTCGAGCTGCTCGCTCTCGGACAGGTGGGGCTGGTCGGACATGGACCGAATCTGCTCGTCGAGCTCGTGGTGCAGTTGGTAGAGCTCGCGGTACTCCGCGTCGGTCCGGAGCAATTGCTCCTTCAGATCCTGCGCATCGGGCATCGCTGCCTCCTTGCTTGCGGGGGAACCGAACAGGGTCGTCCCCCGGGTTCACCGCGAACTCTACCACTGTCACGTGGCCGTCGCAACGCGGAAGTCCCGCTCGGTGGAAGTCTCGCTCGATCGGGCCCCCCGAGGGCCCCTGCCCCGCCTCGAGCAGCATCGGCGCCAGCCATCGTGCGCGGTCAGGCGTACTCCCGGATCAGGGCGTCGCCGCCGCGCGCCCCGCCGGCCGCCATCGCATCAGGACGGCATCTTCCCGGGGCGACTGGTAGTAGTTCCGGCGGCGTCCGTGGTCGACAAACCCCTCGCGCGCGTACAGATGCCGCGCGGCCACGTTCGACGCGCGGACCTCCAGGTAGATGCCCTGCGGGCATAGGTCAGCAGCCTCTGACACGACGACGCTCAGCAGCGCGCGCCCGACGCCACGGCGGCGAGCCTCTGGCGCGACGGCGATGCGCAGCAGCTCACCCTCGCCCGCCACGACGCGCAGCAGCGCGCTGCCGACGATGCGTCCCGACACCCGCGCCACCCAGGCGCGGGTCAGCCCATCGCCGAGCAGGGCCCGGACCGAGTCGACCGACCATGGCAGGTCGAAGCTGGCCGCCTCGAGCTCGGCGAGCGCCCCACTGGCCTCGAGGCCTGCCTCACGAATCACGGGCGCCGCGGCCATCAGGTGTCGCCCGTGACGGGGAGCCCGGCCTGCACGCGCGCCATGACGGCGTCGGGCCGTCGCACGTAGGCCGGACGGACGCCGGCCGGCCCCGTCGCCGCGTCCGGATGCCGCAGGGCCTGCAGGGCCAGGACCTCGGCCAGCGGCGGCACCGCGCAGGGGCGCAAGCGGTCGCCGAAGCGAACCCGCAGCGGGTCCGACACGTCGGCCCAGGCATCGCCGGCCACGGCGATGGTGCCGGCGTCGCCGCCGGCCGCCGCCCAGGCGGCGGCGCACGCATCCGGCGTGCCGACAGACGCCCCGACCACTGGCTCCAGACCGTCGCCCTCCGCCCCCCGCCGGTACAGCGCGGTGAACACCTCCCCACGCATGCCGAGCATCCAGGCACCGAACACGTCGACGTCCGGCATGCGCTCGAGCGCCGCCAACCCCAGCAGGTCGAGCGTCGAGGCCAGGTACACCTGGCGATCGAGCGCCAGGGCCAGCCCCTGCACCGTGGCCAGGCCGACACGCAACCCTGTGAAGCCACCTGGACCCGCGGCCGCCGCGAAGAGGTCGACGTCCGACAGGACATGCCCATGCGCCGCCAGCAGATCGATGAGATCACGGGGCAGGCGGACGGCGTGGCGGACGGCGGCATCACCGACGCGCGAGTCGATGACGCGCCCCTCGCGCGCGAGGGCGAGGCTGCCGGCACGTGTGGACGAGTCGAGAGCGAGAACGAGCATGCTAGACTGGCCGCGGTCCTCACGGCCCCGCACATTCTACCGGCCGTCCCGCCGCGTGCCGGTGCCTGCCGCGTGCCTCATCTCCGGTGTCCGATTCGATCCTGACAGCGCCGCCTGCCTCGCTGACACCGGCGATGCGCCAGTTTCAGGATGCCAAACGCCAGCATCCCGACGCCCTGATCTTCTTCAGGATGGGCGACTTCTACGAGTTGTTCTACGAGGACGCCGTCGTCGCGGCCAGGGCGCTCGAGTTGACGCTGACGTCCCGGTCCAAAGACGCCGCGGGAACCGGCATCCCGATGTGTGGCGTGCCGTTCCACGCGGCCGACGGGTACATCACCCGTCTCATCCGCCAGGGGTTCAGCGTCGCGATCTGCGACCAGGTCGAGGACCCGAAGACGGCCAAGGGGCTCGTCAGGCGGGAGGTCACCCGCGTGGTGACGCCGGGCACGCTGACCGACGCGGCCTACCTGGACGCGCGCGCCCCGTCACTGCTGGCCGCGATCCTGCCGCCCGCCCGGGGGCGCGCCACGTGGGGTGTGGCCTGGGTCGAACTGTCCACAGGGGACTTCGCCGCGACGGAGTTCGATGGCGACGGGGCGGCCGCGCTGCTGCGAGAGGAACTCGAGGTCATCGCTCCACGCGAACTCCTGGTGCCGACAGAGGCGGACCTGGAGGCGCTGCAGGCCGACGGCGCCTCCCTCCCGCCCGTGACCAGGCGCGAGCCATGGCAGTTCTCGCTCGACGCCGCCCAGCGCGCGCTCACGGAGCAGTTGCAGACAACGGGGCTCGCCGGCTTCGGCCTCGATGGGCATCCGCAGGCCATCGGGGCCGCGGGCGCCCTCGTCCAGTACCTGCGCGACACCCAGAAGGGCGACCTCACGCACGTTCGCAGCCTCGCGTACCGGGAGACCCGCGACGGGCTCATCATCGATGCGACGACTCTGCGGCACCTGGAAGTGCTCGCCTCGACCGAGGGCGACCGTCAGGTCTCGCTGCTCGGTGTGCTCGATGAGACCGTGACGGCCATGGGCGCGCGCCTCCTCCGTGCCTGGCTCACCAAACCGCTGGTGGCGCTCGAGGCGATGCGGGACCGCCTCGACGCGGTGGAGGATCTCGCGTTCCGGAGCGTCGAGCGCGGCACGGTGCGAGGCACGCTCGAGCGGGTCTACGACGTCCAGCGCCTCGTGGCGCGCGCGGCCCTCGGCACCGCGGGGCCCCGCGACCTCGTGGCGCTCGCGCGATCGCTCGACGCGGTACCGATCCTGCGGCAGACACTGGGCCCCCTGCAGGCCCCGCTGCTCGCGCACCTCGCCGAGGCCCTGGACGACCTCCCGGCGCTGCGCGTCCGCATCACGGGGCTGCTCGCCGATGACCCGCCACTGCTGGCGCGCGACGGCGATGTGATTCGGGATGGGGCCGACCCGGACGTCGACAGGCTCCGCGGCCTGAGCCGGAGCGGCAAGAGCGACATCTCCGCCATGGAGGAGGCCGAGCGCCAGCGCACCGGCATCACCTCGCTCAAGATCCGGTTCAACAGGGTCTTCGGCTACTACATCGAGGTGTCCCGGGCGAATCTGCACGCGGTGCCCGCCGACTACGTCCGCAAGCAGACCATCGCCGGCGGCGAGCGCTTCATCACCCCTGCGCTCAAGACCTACGAGGACCAGGTGCTCGACGCCGACGAGCACCTCAGCGCGAGAGAACTCGTGCTGTTCGAGGCGCTGCGGCGCGAGGTCGCGACGCATGCCCCCGCCCTGCAGCGAACGGCGCAGGCGATCGCCACGCTCGACGTGCTGTCCGCCCTGGCCGACGTTGCCGCCCGGCGCAACTACAGCAAGCCGCACCTGCACGACGGCGACGAGCTCTCGGTCATCGAGGGACGGCATCCGGTCGTCGAGACGATGACCCGTGACGCCTTCGTGCCCAACGACCTGTCGCTCGACGGCTCGTCGCAGCAACTGCTCATCCTCACGGGCCCGAACATGGGCGGCAAGAGCACGTACCTGAGGCAGACGGCCCTGCTCTGCCTCATGGCACAGGCCGGTTCGTTCGTGCCAGCGCGTCAGGCGAAACTGCCGGTCGTCGACCGCATCTTCGCGCGCGTCGGCGCGGCCGACAACATCGCTCGCGGGCAATCGACCTTCATGGTCGAGATGCAGGAGACCGCCAGCATCCTGAACACCGCCACGTCGCGAAGCCTCGTCGTGCTCGACGAGATCGGGCGCGGCACGTCGACCTTCGACGGGCTGAGCATCGCGTGGGCGGTGGCCGAGCACCTGGCGACCAACCCGAAGGCGCGGCCCAAGACGTTGTTCGCCACGCACTACCACGAGCTCACCGACCTCGCCGACGCGCTGCCCGGCGTCGCCAACGCCCACCTGCTGGTGCGCGAGTGGCAGGATCAGATCGTGTTCCTGCGCAAGGTGGTGCCCGGTCGCTCCGACAGGAGCTACGGGATCCACGTGGCTCGCCTGGCCGGACTCCCGGCCAGTGTCATCCGACGCGCCCGCGAGATCCTCAGCGGCCTCGAGCAGGACGAGCTCACGCGCGGGGGCCGTCCGACGCTGGCCGGCGCCGCGGCTGGCGAGGGGCCGCAGCAGCAACTGGGCCTGTTCCAGGCCGCCGCTGACGACAGGCTCCGGGAGCGACTTCGCCAGATCGACGTGAACGCGCTCACGCCCTTGCAGGCGCTGACCTTGCTTGCCGACCTGAAGGACGAGGCCGACGCGTGACGCCCGACGCGGCCCGGCCACGTGCCACGCGGTGCCGCAGGCATCTGGGCGCCCTCGCCCACGTGGTCCTCGCGCTTGCGGTGGGTGTCTCGGGGGCGTGCCGCGACCGGCAGGCCTCGCGCGAGCCGGCCCTCGTCGTCGGGATCGCCGTCGGTCCCACCAATCTCGACCCCAGGGTCGGCAGCGACGAGGCGAGCCAGCGCGTGCACCAGTTGCTGTACGCCGCCCTCGTCCGACTCGACGATCGACTCCAGGTGGTGCCGGAGATTGCCGAACGACTCGAAGCGAGAGACGCCACCACCTACGTGGCCCACCTCCGCGACGGCGTGCGGTTCCACGACGGGACGATCCTGGACGCCGATGACGTCGCCTACACGTTCCGCAGCTTCCTCGACCCGGCGTTCCTGTCGCCGCGCAAGGGCGCGTACGCACAGCTCTCCTCGGTCGACGTCGAGGACCGCCTCACCGTCGTCTTTCGGCTGAAGGAGCCGTTCGCCTCGTTCCCGGTGAACCTGGTGATGGGAATCGTGCCGTCTGGCACCCCGGCGGGCGCCCCTGCGCGCATCGGGGCCGGTCCCTACCGCTTCGTCGGCATGCAGTCGGACGACCGCGTGGAACTCGCGGCCAACCCCGCGTACTTCGAGGGGGCGCCGCGCAACCCGGGCGTCGTGCTGCGGGTCATCCCAGACGACACGATGCGCGGCCTCGAACTGCGGACGGGTGCCGTCGACCTCGTGATCAACGACCTCGCGCCAGACATCGTGCGAGCGCTTCAGCACGAAGATCGCCTGCAGGTGGTCACGGCGCCGGGCCTCGACTTCGCCTACGTCGGGATGAACCTGCGCGACCCGCTGCTGCGCGACGTTCGCGTGCGACGGGCCCTGGCGCTGGCCGTCGACTCCGGCGCCATCATCGAGCACCTGCGCCGGGGGCTGGCGGTGCCGGCGACAGGGATCCTGCCTCCGATGTCGTGGGCGTACGACGCCGACACCCACCCGATGCCTCACGATCCTGCGGCTGCGGCTCGCCTGCTCGACGAGGCCGGATACAGGGATCCCGACGGCCCCGGCCCCGAACCCCGCCTGCGCCTGACCCTCAAGACATCCACCGCTGAATTCGTGCGGCTGCAGGCGGCCGTGATCCAGCAGGATCTCGCACGGGTCGGCGTGGCCGTGGACGTACGGACGCACGAGTTCGCGACGCTGTACGCCGACGTCCTCAAGGGCCGATTCCAGTTGTTCACGCTGCAGTGGGTGGGCGTGACCGACCCCGACATGCTGCGCCGCGTGTTCCATTCCGCCCAGATGCCGCCCGCGGGGTTCAACCGCGGCTTCTTCAGCGACCCGGCCGTGGATGCGCTCATCGACACGGCAACCGCCACCGCGGACCCAGCGCAGCGGCGGGCCCACTACATCGACATCCAGCGACGCGTCGTTGCGGCGGTGCCGTACGTGAGTCTGTGGACCAAGGTCAACGTGGCCGTCGCCCAGCCCTGGGTCAGCGGGGTGCGCCTGACGCCGCAGGCCAGCTTCGCGACCCTTCGCGGCGTCACCAAGTCACGACCGTAGCGGCAGGTGCTGCGCCAGCAGGTCGACGACGACCTCGGGCGACTCGGCATGAATCCAGTGTCCCCCTTCACGCAGGTGCAGGTGCACGCGCGCATGCCCGGGCTCCCAACTGGCCTCGAGTTGCGCGAGCCGCACGACCGCCTCGGGCGAAATCACGGGCGACCGAGTCGCTTTGAGCACGTGGATCTCGTGGGACGCCGCACCAGGGTCGAGCACGGGCCAGAGCGACGTCTGGAAGAACTCGTGGAGCAGATGCTCCATCACGTCGAAGTCCAGGCGCCAGCGGAAGGCCTCGTGATCGTGCACCAGGTTGGTGGCCATCCACTGGGCGACCTCCGTGGCGAAGCCGCCGGCCTCGATGCCGGCGATGGCGTCCTGCCGCGACCGGAACGTCTGCGGAAGGCTGCGGACCACGCCAAGCAGATCCCACGCGCCACCGGAGGGCGGCTTGGCCTCTGGCGTCGAGTCGATGACCCACGTCTGCAGCGGGCGCCCGCCCTGCCGGGCGGCGTAGGCCAGCGCCACCTTGCCGCCGAACGAGTGCCCCAGCACGGCATCCGGCACCACCGCCTCACCGGCGCCCCAGGTCTCGATATCCGAGGCGAGGGCATCGAGCGTGCCGCCGTCGGTTCCGGCATGGGCATCGCCGTGGTGTCGAAGGTCCGCGAGCCAGCAGGCCCAGTCGGGGCGCCTGGCGACGAGCGCCCGGGCGACGGCAAGCCAGTTGCGCCCGCGGCCGTAGATGCCGTGCAGCATCACCATCTGGCCAACGCCGGGCGCATCCGCGCCGACCCGCCTGGCGACCATCGGAGAAGGAGTCCGCATGTCCGTCACGGTATCCTTGAACCTGGCCCGCGGTCACGCGTGTCCGGCCCGCAGACGCCTGCCGGGCGCCGTGCCCGGCGGCGGGCCCTCCATGCGCGACGATCAACTCCCGCTGTTCGATTTCACCCCGCCGCCGCGCGGGCACGCTCACGAAGCCCCCGACACGTCCGCCGCCGACTGGCCAGCTGACGTCCGTGCCCTGGGCGCACGGATTCCCGACGGCGTCCGATTCGGCACGAGCAGCTGGAGCTTCCCCGGCTGGGCCGGACTTGTCTATCGCCGCCCGAGGTCGCAGGCAGAGCTGGCCAGGGACGGGCTGCGTGAGTACGCCCACTACCCGTTGTTCGGGACGGTCGGCATCGACCGCAGTTACTACGCGCCCCTGGCGGCCGAGGATCTGCGACGCTACGACGCGCAGTTGCCACGGGGCTTCCCGTGCTGTGCGAAGGTGCCGGCCCTGTATGCCTCTCCGGTTCTGCCTGGCAGCCACGGTAGCGAGGCGGCGCCCAATCCCGAGTTCCTCTCGGCCGAAGGCTTCCTTGCCGATGTGGTGCAGCCGTTCCTGCGGCACTTCCCATCGCACCTCGGCCCGTTCGTGCTCGAATCCCGCCCGTGCCCCCCCAGGCGCGCCTCGATCCCCAGGCGTTCGCGGACCGCCTCGGCCGCTTTCTCGACGCGGTACCGCACGAATGCTCGATCGCGGTCGAACTGCGCGACAGGCGGCTCATCACACCCGCGTATGGCGCGGTGTTGCAGCAGACGGGCGCGGCGCACGTCCTGAACTACTGGTCGGCGATGCCGATGCCTGCCGAGCAGGCAGCCCTCGTCGACGTCGCGGCGGCGCCGTTCGTGATGCTGAGGCTGTTGCTGCGCCCTGGCACGCGCTACGAAGCCAGGCGCGATGCGTTCCGGCCGTTCAACCGGGTCGTGGAGCCTGATGACCGGCTCCGGCAGGACGTGACGCGCCTGATCCGGGATGCGACGGGGCGGGCGCAGCCGGTCTTCGTGCTGGTGAACAACAAGGCCGAAGGGTCAGCACCGCTGACGATTCGCGCCCTGGCCGAGCGACTGGTCGCCGAGGTCGAGCCCGGCGCCATGCCAGGCAGCAGCGGCAGTTGAATTCGGGTGGCTCAGATCGTCAGCACGATCTTGCCGATGTGCGCGCTCGACTCCATCAGCGCGTGCGCCTCGGCGGCCCTGCCGAGTGGGAACGTGCCGTGGATGCGGGGGCGTACCTCGCCCGCCGCCAGCCACGGCCACACCTGGCGTTCGAGCGCTGCGGCAATGCGCGTCTTCTCGGCGACCGGTCTCGGGCGGAGCGTGGAGCCCGTGATGGTCAGGCGGCGGCGCATCACGAGTCCGGCATCGATGGTCGCCGTCCCGCCGTGGAGCACGGCGATCTGGACCAACCGCCCGTCCTCGGCGAGCAGCGACAGGTTGCGCGCGACATACGCGCCCCCGACCATGTCGAGGATCACGTCGATCCCGCGCCCGTCCGTCGCGGTGCGAAGAACCTTCACGAAGTCCGCCTCCCGGTAATTGACCGCCTGCCGTGCGCCCAGCGCCTCGCACGCCGCGCACTTGTCCGCCGAGCCGGCTGTCGCGTACACGGTGGCTCCCCAGCGCCGCGCGAGTTGAATCGCTGTCGTCCCGATGCCGCTCGATCCTCCGTGCACCAGCAGCGATTCGTCAGGACGCAGGCGGCCGCGCTCGAAGACGTTGGTCCAGACCGTGAAGAAGGTCTCCGGCAGCGCGGCGGCCTCGACCGCTGTCAGGCTCGATGGACGCGGAAGGCACTGGCCCGCCGGAGCGACGGCGTACCCAGCGTAGCCCCCACCCGCCAGCAGGGCGCACACCTCGTCGCCGACCTGCCAGCGCGTCACGCCAGCGCCACGGGCCGCCACGGTACCCGCAACCTCGAGGCCTGGCAGGTCCGAGGCCCCCGGCGGCGGCGCGTAGCCGCCCTTGCGCTGGAACACGTCGGGCCGGTTCACGCCCGCAGCGGCGACGCGAATCAGCACATCTCCGGCGCCGGGCACCGGCACGGGCCGGCGCGTGAGCCTCAGGACGTCGGGCCCACCGAATTCGCGGATCTCGACCGCGTCCATCTCGAGCGGCAGTGCCATGCGGCGAGCATACGACACCGGCGGGCGCGGGCCCTCATCGATCACCGTCCTGAAGATCGACGCCTGCGACCGTGCCTGAAGGCCGATATGTATGATGGGCGGATGCCATGGGGTGGGTCGTTCGTGCGGGAGGCCCTCGTCCCGATGGTCAAGCTCGCGATGCCCGTGATCGCCGCGGAACTCGCATGGATGGGCATGGGCGTGGTCGACACGCTGATGGTCGGACCGCTGGGCGCGGCTGCGCTGGGGGGGACGGGCATCGGGAGCACGCTGTTCATCGCGGTCGGCGTGTTCGGCATGGGGCTGCTGCTCGGCCTGGACACGACGGTGTCGCAGGCCTTCGGCGCTGGCGACCGCGAAGCGTGTGACAGGTGGCTGGTCGCGGGCCTGTGGCTCGCGCTGCTCTGCACCGTCCCCCTGGCCGCGGCGCTGGTCGCGCTCGGCTGGGCCCTGCCGGAGCTCGGCTTCCATCCTGACGTGCTGTCTCACGTCAGTGCGTACTTCCCCATCGTGGCGATCAGCCTGCCACCGCTCCTGCTCTACGCCGCGCTGCGGCGCTACCTGCAGGCGATGTCGCGCGTCGGGGCCATCGCTTTCGCGCTGGTCTCGGCCAACGTCGTCAACGTCGCGACGAACTGGGTGCTCATCTACGGCATCGGCCCGGCCCCGGCGCTGGGCGTGCGCGGCGCGGCCTGGGCGACGGTCGTGTCGAGACTCTACATGGTCCTCGTGCTGGGCTGGGTCGCCTGGCGGCTGCATCGCGGCGGCCCGGCGACGCACATCCCCTGGGGGCTGCCGGTCGCCCGCGTGCGGCGGTTGCTCGACCTCGGCCTTCCAGCCGCCGCGCACCTGACCTTCGAGGTCGGCGTCTTCGCCGCCGTGACGGCGCTGGCGGGACGACTCGCGCCCGATTCGCTGGCGGCGCATCACATCGCGCTCAACATCGCGAGCGTGGTGTTCATGGTGCCGCTCGGCGTGTCGGCAGCGGCAGCCGTCCTCGTCGGCCAGCAGTTGGGCCGGCGAGATGGCCCCGGCGCCAGGCGCGCCGGCTGGGCCGCCATCGTCGTCGTCCTCGGGTTCATGGCCCTGTCGGCCTCCGCGTTCCTGTCCGTGCCTGGCGCGTTGATCGGGCTGTTCACCACCAATGCCGGTGTCATCGCGATTGGGGTGCAACTGCTCGGCGTGGCGGCGGCCTTCCAGTTGTTCGACGGCCTGCAGGTGACGACGACGGGCGCGCTGCGCGGACTCGGCGAAACGCGCGTGCCGATGTTCATCAGCCTCCTGGGCTACTGGGCGAGCGGCCTTCCCCTGGGCTGGTGGCTCTGCTTCCGAGCCGGGTACGGCGTGATCGGCCTCTGGATGGGACTGGCGGCCAGCCTGTGCGTCGTCGGGACGGCCCTGCTCGTCCTCTGGCATCGTCGCATCGGTCAGGCGCAGGGCCAGCCGCGGCCCGTGGCGGCGACACCATGACGCCCCTCGCCCGTCTCGACGCTACGCTGGCCGAACTGCCGCGCGTGTCACTCGGCACGTGGCCCACGCCCCTGGTGCCCCTGCGGCGGCTCGGCGAGGCGCTGGGGCTCGACCTCTGGATGAAGCGCGACGAGTGTTCGGGGCTTGCGCTCGGCGGCAACAAGGCCCGCAAGCTGGAGTTCGTGATCGCCGACGCGCTCGCGATGGGTGCGACGACACTGGTGACCGCAGGGCCCATCACCTCGAATCACACGATGATGACCGCGGCCGCGGGACGACGGCTGGGCCTCGACGTGCACGTCGTGCTCGGAGGCACGCCGCCCGCGAGTGACACGGGCAACCTGATGCTCACGCGTCTCTACGGCGCCACGATCCACGTCACGCCCATGGAGCCGTCCGACCCGTCGGCATCCGATCTCGCGGCGTCACGACGCCTCTGTGAGCGCCTGATTGGCGACACCGGTGGCTACTGGATTCCGCCGGGGGCCACGATGCCCTCATCCGTGCCCGGGTACGTGTCCTGCGTCCGCGAAGTGATTGATCAGTCGGGCGGCGACTGGCCGTTCGACGATGTCGTCGTCGCCTACGGCACCGGGTCGACGGCGGCCGGCCTCTACGCGGGACTCGCGGTCGTCGATGCGCCGGTCACGGTGCATGCCGTCGCCGTGTCGTCGGTGCCTGCCCTGACCCGGTTCTCCGCGCCCACGCCCGGTGCGCTGGCGCAGGCCGCCATTGACCACTATGCGTGGCCGGTGTCGCTCGGCGCCACGCGTACCCGGTGCCGCTGGGAGCGCCCCCTGGACGAGCCCGGCTACGGGATGCGGACCGAGGCCAGCGAACTCGCCCTCCAGCGGTTCGCACGCGAGGAGGGCTACCTGCTCGATCCCACGTATACGGCCAAAGCAGCCGCGGCGATGGTCGCCATGGCCGGCGATGGGCGCCTCGCGCGCGGGCGACGCGTGCTGTTCGTGCACACGGGCGGGCTGTCGGTCACGGCCGCCGGCCAGCCCCACTGAGAACCACGATTCGATGACGACACCACCTGCATCCGGCTTCGGTGTGACGGGCACCCTGCCGCTTCGCCTCAACGACGCGCACTGCCACTTCTTCTCGCCGCGGTTCTTCGACGTACTGGGAAAGGCAGAAGGGTCTTGCCGGCGACGCGCCGGGCGTGGAAGTGACCCGGCTGGTCGGATGGGAGCACCCCGGGGTCGACCGAGGCCCTCGCCGACCGCTGGGCCGCGGCGCTCACGGCCGGCGGCGTCGGGCGAGCGATGCTCATCGGGAGCGTGCCCGGCGAGGAGGAGCAGGTCGCGCGGGCGGTGGCGCGGCATCCTGATCGCTTCGTTGGCGGGTTCATGCTCGATCCCACGCAGGAGGGCGCCCTCACCCGCGTGACCTGGGCGCTGGCGCAGCCCGGCATGCGCGTGGTGTGCCTGTTCCCGGCGATGCACGGCTACACCGCGTCGGACCCGCGCGTCCTGGGACTCGCCGAGCAGGTGGCCGGCAGCCCCGGCAGCGCGCTGTTCGTGCACTGCGGCGTGCTCACCGTCGGTATCCGGAACGCGCTCGGCCTGCCCAGCACGTTCGAGGCGCGGTTCGGCAATCCTCTCGAACTGCAGGGCCTCGCGCTGCGGCACCCGTCGCTGCCCATCATCGTGCCCCACTTCGGCGCGGGCTTCTTCCGAGAGTTGCTGATGCTGGCCGACACGTGTCCGAATGTTCTCGTCGACACGTCCTCGAGCAACGCCTGGATGAAGTACAGCCCCGGACTCACGCTGCGCCACGTATTCGGCCAGGCGATCGCCGTGTTGGGTGCCGGCCGCCTCTTGTTCGGGACCGATTCGTCGTACTTCCCGCGGGGGTGGCACGCCGCCATCCGAGATGCCCAACTGGCGGTGCTCGATGACCTGGGCGTGCCGTACGCTGAACAACAGGCCATCTGCGCAGGGAACTTCGACCGGGTGTTTCCGCGGCGGTAGTGGCGCCGACGTCATTCCCTCAGTGCGCGCCTGCCGCCAGTTCACTCGGCAGGCGTGGCATGCGGAGGAGGTCCGCAAAGACCTCCCAGCGACGCGCCGGACACGACGCCACGCCGCCGTGTCGCTCCACGCACGCGGCCACGAGGTCCTCGCCGAGGTTGTAGTTGACCACGTAGCTGCGGTACCGATTGAAGAAGCGTACGCGCTGGGCCGCCCGTTCGGCGTTCATCAGCGCGTACCGCTGGAGCCAGGCCACCGCCTCGTCGACCGTGAACACGCCGTCGAGATAGCGGCGGGCTGCCTCGTTGCCGGCGTACGCCAGGCGCCCGGCCAGGCGCTGCACGGCGCGATAGCGCGCGGCCTGCCCGGCGTCGAGCCCCGCCAGCGGATACAGAACGTCGTGCTCGAAGGCGAGCCGTTCGTCCTCGGGAAAGGCCACGGCGATGCCGAAATTCGCGGTGCCCTCGGCCAGGAGGCTCTGGGGCGAGAACAGTGGGTACACGGACCACTCGACCCAGCCGCGCACCTCGACCAGGTCCCGCTCGATGATCACGTTGTAGACATGATGGCCGGGATAGCCCTCGTGACACGCGAGATCGAGCGCCCGGTCGATGTAGATGGGCAGATCCGTGTTGACCTGGATGACGCTCCGATACCCGCCCTTGTACCAGTTGTAGCCGCTCCACGGCACCCCGGCCACGTACTCGATCGTGAACCGCTCGGTGGGTGGCAGCATGAGGTGCGCGCACGTGCGGTGTCTGCCGGCATCGATGGCTGCGCGGAACACCGCATCGACCTTCGCGGGCGGCACCGCGAAGGCGGCGCGGAAGGCCTCGTACCGGCTCGCGACGGGGCCGCCGCCAGGCAGGGCGTCATCGAGCCCCGCCAGCAGCGCATCGAAGTGCCCGGCCTCCAGCGTGGGCGCCACCGCGTCGTACAGGGCCGCCGATTCCTCGTCGAACGGCATGCGCGCCCCGGACCGCATGGCGATGCGGGTGCCGAGCGCCGCGGCCTGCGCCCGGAGTACGTCGCGCCGGCGCGCCGCCTCCGTGTCTGACGGAACCTCGATCGCCTGGAGGACCGCCTCGAGACGATCGACGTCACGCGCCACGTCGGCCAGCGGCGCGGCAGCCGCGTTGACATCCGCCAGGATGTCCGCCGGGCCGTAGTAGGCATCCACGGCGTCGGGGTCGTGCCTGCCCAGCGCCAGCACCAGCCGGACGTACTCGCGCGCGACGTCGTCCATGGCCCGCACTGTGCGCGAAGGCGCGTCACCCGAGCGTGACGACCGGTGCGACACTGTCATGGTGCCGGGGGCTCGGTGAACGTCGCGCCCTCGACATTCAGGACACGGCCATCCTCGCTCACGACGAACACGTCCAGGTGACGACCGTCGTCGAGGGCCAGACTCAGCGGACGGCCCGAGGCGGCCAGCGCGGCGAGGGTTTCGGGCGGCGCCAGCACATGACCTTCGACGACCCACTCACCGGGCGTGAGCGTTCCGGCCGCCACGATCCAATCGCGGTAGACGTCGACTTCGTAGCCGACAACGAACACGGGGGCGCCGGCCTCCGCTGCGTCGGTGAGGGAACCCTCACCGAACAAGCGCTGCACCAATCGCAACATGGGTGACCTCCACGCGAATCGTCCGAGCCGTGGCACATCGTCCAACAGGGCCGGCTGCCCAGGCCCGCCCCACCTGCCCCGTCGGGTGTCGAGACACGTCGTGCGCCGGTGGCCGTCGCCTGGCTGCTCCTACTCGCGCCGCTGGAACTCGCCTCCACGCTCTCGGGCTGGCTGGACCCGAGCGCCGACAGCAGCCGTGTCGGGCACCCTCGTCCTGGTCGCCCTCCGACTGCTCGTCACGGCGGTTGGCGTGACCCTCGGTCGTGCGCTGATCCGGCGCGACGGCGCGGACGTCCGCGGCCGGGCCCGCCTCTGGGCCGCTGCCGATCTTGGCACGCTGGCGATCGTCCTGGCCAGCGGCGCGCTGCCCTCCAACAGGGCGCCGGGTGACGCGCCGCTGGTCTGGATCGCGTACGCCGCTGCCGCTGTCGTCGTGCTCGCCGCCGCGGCCCGCGACTGACGCAGCGCCGGCTTGCCCACGATGGGGACCCGGGGTAGCATCGCCGTTCCCCCACGTGGAACCACGTGGCGGCCTGATCCAGCCCTGTGAGGAGGCTCCGTTGGGAATCGCTGCACCTGTCCGTCTGGCGGCGTTGGGAGTCGCGTGCTTCGTCAGCGGATCTGTCGTCGGCCTGGCACAACCAGTCGCGCCCGTCGTCATCCGCAACGCGCGCATCGTGACCGTGTCGGGCGCCCCGATCGAAAACGGCGCCATCGTCATCGTCAATGGCCTGATCAAGGCCGTCGGCACACGCGTGGAGGTCCCAGCCGAGGCCATCGTACTCGACGGCGCGGGCCTGACCGTGTACCCGGGTCTCATCGACGCCCTGAGCGACGTCGGCATGGCGCCCGCGACCCCGTCGGCTTCGGGTCCGCAGGCTCCTGGTGGGCCACCGGGGGCGGCGCGGCCGGCCGCGCGCAGGGTTCGGGGACCCGAAGACCGGCCCGGCTCGACGCCCTGGGTGCAGGCCGCCGACGAGTTCCGCGCCGACGACCGGAAGGTCGAGACCTGGCGCAACGGCGGCGTGACGACGGTGGTGGCGACGCCCCGAGGCGGGATTCTTCCCGGCCAGGCGGCCGTGGTGAACCTGAGCGGTGAGCGACGGGAGGAGGTCGTGGTCCGTGGCGCGGCGGCGATGCCGCTCTCGATGGCGCCGCCGGCCGGCGGCAGCGCCTTCCCGGGCTCTGCCATGGGGGTCATCGCGTACGTCCGGCAGGTGTTGCTGGACACGCGACATCTCGCCGAACAGACGCGCCGGTACGAGCAGGACGCCCGCGGCCGGACGCGTCCGGATAGCGACCGCACCGCGCAGGCGCTCCAGCGGGCCCTGCAGTCCAAGGTGCCCTTCCTGCTGCCGGCCGCAAGTGAGATGCAGATCGATCGCATGCTGGCGCTCGCGCGTGAGTTCGAGGTTCCGGCGGTGTTGTACGGGGCCCACGAAGGCTACGCGGCTGCCAGCCGGATCGCCAGGGCGAAGGTCCCGGTGCTGGTCAGTGCGAAGTGGCCGGAGAAGCCGAAGGACGCCGATCCTGAGGCCGACGAGTTGCTCCGCACGCTCGAGCTGCGGGACAGGGCCCCGGGCACGCCGGCGGCGCTGGCGGCGAGAAGATACCGTTTGCGTTCTATTCCGACGGCCTGGCGGGTCCAGGTGAGTTCCTCGCCGCCGTCCGCAAGGCCGTCAAGGCCGGCCTGCCCGCCGACGCCGCGCTGCGGGCCCTCACCCTCGACGCAGCAGCCATCTATGGTGTCCAGGACCGGCTCGGCAGCCTCGAGCCCGGCAAGATCGCGAACCTCATCGTGGTGCAGGGAGACCTGCTCGGCGACACGAGCAGCGTCAAGCAGGTGTTCGTGGACGGCCGTCGCTTCGACGTGCCAGCTGACGCAGGTGCAAACGCCGCCCCCGGCGCCGGACGCGGGTCCGGCGCCCGGCCAGGTCAGGAACAGGGAGACCACCGATGACGCGCCCTCTGCTCCTCGCGATGACGGTGCTCACGGCCGTGCCCATCGCAACCGCGCCCGCGAGGGCGCAGGGCACCGCCCCGGCCGTCGCGATTCGCAACGCCACGGTGCTGACCATCACGAACGGCACGATCGAGAAGGGCACGATCGTCATCCGCAACGGCCGAATCACCGCTGTGGGCCCCGACGTGGCGATCCCGCGGGGCGCAACGGAGATCGATGCGACCGGCCTGTTCGCGATGCCGGGCATCATCGACGCCCACAGCCACATCGCCGTCGACGGCTCGGTCAACGAGTTGAGCCTGTCCGTCACGTCGATGGTCGGGATCGAGGACGTGCTCGCGCCCCACGACATCGACATCTATCGCGGCCTGGCCGGCGGCGTGACCGCGGCCAACGTCCTGCACGGCAGTGGCAACGCCATCGGTGGCAAGAATGCCGTCGTCAAGCTTCGCTGGGGCGAGGACGGCGCGCGGCCTCCTGTTCGAAGGGGCGCCACAGGGAATCAAGTTCGCGCTCGGCGAGAACCCGAAGCGCGTCGAGCTCAGGGCCGGCAATGCCGCCGACAGGCGCTACCCGTGACGCGGATGGGCGTCATCGACGTCATCCGCGAGCGCTTTCGTCGCCGCGCGCGGCCTACCACGCGAGATGGCGGGCGTACGACGGCCGTCGTCAAGGCGAGCGTGACCGCGCCGCGCAGGCGCCGCGCCGCGACCTGCAGCTCGAGCCGCTCGTCGAGATCCTCGAGGGCAGGCGCTCGTCCACGCCACTCCTACCGCCAGACGAGATCCTCCAGTTGCTGAGGCTCGCCGAGGAATTCGAGTATCCGCATCGCCACGTTCCAGCACGTGCTCGAGGGCTACAAGGTCGCCGACGAGATCGCGAAGCATGGCGCTGGCGCCTCGACGTTCAGCGACTGGTGGGCCTACAAGTTCGAAGTGACGACGCCATTCCGTACAACGCCGCGCTGATGACGCAGCGAGGCGTGGTGGTGTCGATCAACTCCGACAGCGCCGAGGAGCGTCGCCGCCTCAATCAGGAGGCCGCCAAGACGATGAAGTACGGCGGCGTCACCGAGGAGCAGGCGCTCAAGCTGGTCACGATCAACCCCGCCCTGCAGTTGGGGATCGACAAGCGTGTCGGCTCCATCGAGGTGGGCAAGGATGCCGATCTCGTCCTCTACGACGCCCATCCGCTGAGCACGTTTGCCGTGCCCCAGCAGGTCATCATCGACGGCATCGTCTACTTCGATCGCGCCAAGGACCTCGAGCAGCGTGCCGTCCGTGCGAAACAGAAGCAGGCCCTGAAGGACAAGGAGAAGGCCACCGGCACGCCTGCCAGGCCAACGCCGCCCGACACGACGCCGAAGGCCGACACCACGCCAGATTCCAAGGACCAGCGATGACCGCCGCCATGCGCACCAGAGTCGTCGGCACAGCGTTGGCGCTGGTTGGCTGGTCCCTCGGCGTCGCCCCCCTTGGCTTGCGCGCGCAGGATGCGCCGAAGACCTGGGCCATTCGTGGCGCCCGCGTCCACACGGTCTCGGGTGCCGTGATCGAGAACGCGACCGTCGTGATGACCGACGGCAAGATCCTGTCGGTCGGCCCCACGGCCATCGTGCCGGCGGGCGCCGAGGTCGTCGACGGCGCCGGGCTCGAGGTGTCGCCCGGCTTCTTCGACGCGATGAGCCAGCTGGGGCTCACCGAGGTCGGTGCCGTGGGCGCCACCAACGACATCACGGAAACCGGCGCCTACAATCCGCAGATCGATGCGGCCACGGCCGTGCACCCGGCCAGCGATCACATTCCCGTCGCACGTGTGAACGGCATCACGCACGCCGTGGCTGCGCCGGGAGCGGGAGGCGGGTTCGGCGGCGGCGGCCCGGTCGTCGGCGGGCAGGCCTCCGCGTTCCATCTCGATGGGTGGACGATCGAGGACATGCTCATCGACCGATCGGTGGGGATGGTCGTGAACTGGCCCTCGGCGCAGGGGCGTTCGTTCGATCCGGCGACCTTCTCGGTGCGGACGCGACCCTACAAGGAGGCGAAGGAGGCGCAGACGACACAACTCCGCGAACTCGCGCGATGGATCAGCGATGCGCGCGACTACAGGCAGGCCAGGTCGCGAGGCGCCGATCGCATCGAGCGGAACCTCAAGCTCGAGGCACTGGCACCGTACGCGGCCGCCGACAAGCCATGGCTCGTCCGTGCCGACACCGAGCGCGATATCCGCGATGCGCTGGCCTTCTTCGTCGACGAGCACAAGCAGAAGATGGTGCTCGTCGGCGCGGAAGAAGCCTGGAAGGTCGCGTCGGTGCTGGCAGAGAAGAAGGTGCCGGTGATTCTCGGGCCGACGCAGGCGCTGCCCAGATCCGACGACGATCCGTACGATGCAACAATGGCCGCGCCAGCCGCGCTGCACGCCGCTGGCGTGACGTTCGCGCTGTCCACCTACAACTCGTCGGACTCACGCAACCTGCCGTACGAGATCGGGACCGCTGTGGGGTTCGGTCTGCCGCGCGACGTCGCGCTGCGGGCGATCACGCTCGCCCCCGCCCGGATCCTCGGCATCGATGCGATCCTCGGGTCGATCGAACCGGGCAAGGTCGCCAACCTCGTGGTCAGTCGCGGCGATCCGCTCGAGATCCGGAGCACGATCACCCACGTATTCATCAAGGGCGTGCCGGTACCGCTGCAGTCGCGGCACACGCAGCTCTACGAGAAGTACCGCAACCGCCCCAAGCCGGTGACCCGTTAGGACGGGCCCCGTTCGAAGAGTGTCAGACCACCGATGTCCACCGTACCAACGTTTCCACCCGCCGACACCCGCCCGTCGATCATCGGCCCGACTCTCGTCGTGACGGGGTCTCTCAGCGCCGATGAGGACCTCGAAATCCACGGCACGCTGCGCGGCCGCCTGGCCGCGCCCGAGCACTGCGTGCGGTTCGAGCCGGATGCCCAGATCGACGCCGACGTCCTCGCGCGCGACATCACGATGCTCGGCGAGGCCACGGGCAAGTTCACCGCGACCGAGATCATCGACATCCGCCGCAGCGCGCGCGTCCAGGGCCAGATCGCCGCGCCGCGTCTCGTGCTCGAGGAGGGCGCGCTCGTGAACGCCAAACTGGAAACGCGCAGCGTGGACGCCGCCGTCCGCGTGGCGCAGTACAGGAAGCAGCGGTGAAACTGCTTGCCGCTGGGCGGCAGTGCCCTATCATGATCCGATGACCACGGTCACTCCTCGCGCCCTGCCGGGCACCAGCGCCACCGATGCCTGGACGACTGTCGACGCGTCGGAGTTGTACGACATCGACCGCTGGGGAAAGGGCTACTTCTCCATCGGCGAGAACGGCCACGTCCTGGTGCATCCCAACAAGGATCCCGCGCGGGCCATCGACCTGAAGCAGCTGGTCGACCGGCTGCAGCTGCGCGGCATCGACCTGCCGATCCTGATCCGCTTCGGCGACATCCTCAAGCACCGCCTGGGCGAGATCCACGAGGCCTTCCAGGCCGCGATCGCGAGCACGACTACCAGGGGCAGCTACCGCTGCGTCTACCCGATCAAGGTGAACCAGCAGCGGCAGGTCGTCGAGGAGGTGCTGCGAGTTCGGCCGGCCCTACGGCTTCGGCCTGGAGGCCGGCAGCAAGCCGGAGCTGCTGGCCGTGGTCGGCCATGACCGACGACGACACGCCGATCATCTGCAACGGCTTCAAGGACGCCGAGTTCATCGAGATGGCGATGCTGGCCCAGAAGATCGGCCGGCAGCATCATTCCGGTGGTCGAGAAGTACACCGAGCTGGAGCTGATCCTCGAGTACGCCGAGAAGGTCGGCGTGCGGCCGCAGATCGGCATGCGCGTCAAGCTGGCCGCCCGCGGCGGCGGGCGCTGGCAGAGCGTCGGGCGGCTACCGCTCGAAGTTCGGCCTGACGGTCAGCGAGATGCTGCGGGCGCTGGAGGAGCTCGAAGGCGCGCGGCATGGACGACTGCTTCAAGCTGCTGCACTTCCACCTGGGCAGCCAGATCACCAACATCCGCCACATCAAGGGCGCGCTTGAACGAAGCGGCGCGGATCTACGTCGACCTGGTCAAGCGCGGGCGCCGGGCTGGAGTATCTCGACGTCGGCGGCGGGCTGGGCGTCGACTACGACGGCTCGCAGACCAACTTCGAGTCGAGCGTCAACTACACGCTGCAGGAGTACGCCAACGACGTCGTCTACCACGTGCAGAGCGTCTGCGACGAAGCCGGGCGTGCCGCATCCCGACATCATCTCGGAGAGCGGCCGCGCGGTCGTGGCCTATCACAGCGTGCTGGTCTTCGGCGTGCTGGGCGTCTCCGAGCAGGGCGAGGCGAACGTGCCGACCGAGGTGCCCGACGACGCCGAGCAGCCGCTGCGCGACCTGCTCGAGACGCTACGCAACGATCTGACGGCGCGCAACGTGCTGGAGAGCTATCACGACGCCCAGCAGGCGCTGGACATGGCGATGAACCTGTTCAGCGGCGGGCTACCTGCCGCTCGACCAGCGCAGCCTCGCCGAGAACCTGTTCTGGGCCATCTGCCGCAAGATCCAGCAAGCTGGTGCCGGCAGCTGGACTACGTGCCGGAGGAGCTGCAGGGCCTCGACGCGCTGCTGTCCGACACGTACTTCTGCAACTTCTCGCTGTTCCAGTCGATGCCCGACAGTTGGGCGATCAAGCAGCTGTTCCCGGTGATGCCGATCCATCGGCTCGACGAGCGGCCCGACGCAGCACGCCGTGCTGGGCGACATCACCTGCGACTCCGACGGCAAGATCGACCAGTTCATCGACCGCCGCGACGTCAAGCGGACGCTGCCGCTGCACACGCTTCGACGGCGAGCCCTACTACCTGGGCGCCTTCCTGATCGGCGCCTACCAGGAGATCCTCGGCGACCTGCACAACCTGTTCGGCGACACCAACGCCGTCCACGTCAGCCTCGACGAGAAGGGCGAGGTCGTGCTCGAGGCGGTGATCAAGGGCGACACGGTCCGCGAGGTGCTCGACTACGTCGAGTTCGACGTGGAACACCTGCTCAGCAAGATGCAGACGGACGTCGAGGAAGCGGTGCGCGCCGGTCGACTCGACGACCTCGAGGCGGGCCGCCTGCTGCGCTTCTACGAGGACGGCCTGCACGGCTACACGTACCTCGAGGACCCCAACGCCCCCTAGTAGCGCAGCAGGGTCCTCCTGCCGTCGGACGCCCGGTGGCCGCTACGCCCTCGCGCCTCCGCCAGGCTGGCGCGGCGGGCGCAGCGATCGCCGCGCTCGCCGCGATCGTTCCGCGGCCCGCGGTCGGAACGTTCCCCGCGTTCGTCGTCGAACCGGCGGCAAGCCGCCGTAAATCGTCGTTCGAGTTCGCCGACATCATCGCCCGTGACGGGTCCCAGGCGGTTCCAGGCCGCGCGCGCGGCCCGGACGGTCTCCTGGGCCGCCCGGCGGCGCGTCTGCTCGTCCACGCGTCCGCCGATCGTGTTGGAGGCCAGCGCCTCCTTCAGCATCGTGGCCAGTGCGGCGGCCGGCGCGACCTGGACGGCGGCCTGCGGCGCCCCCTGCGACGAGCCGAGTTGTTCGACCTGCTGCACGAGTTCCGTCATCCGCGCCCGCGTCAACTGCGGGTCGAACGAGGAGTTGCGGAACGCGTCCGGATAGCGCTCCAGCAGCGTCTGCGCCGCCGTGGCGATCCGCTCCTGCATCGGGCGCACGATCTCGCGCGGCAGCGGGGGGCCGTTGCGCCACGCCTGCCACGACTGCTCCGCGCGGGCCAGCGCACCAGGCCCGTCCACTTCGTCGCCGCCACCCTCTGCGAGTGCCTCGAGGTCCGCCACGGCCTGCTCACGCGACACGCGGCGGCTGTCGAACTCCTGGCTGTGCCGGTGCTTGTAGCGATCGAAAAACCGGTCGCAGGCCGCGCGGAATCGCTGCCACAGCTGCTCGGACTTCTGGCGTTTGACCGGCCCACTCGCCTTCCACTCGGCCTGCAGCGCCTTGATCTTCTCGACGCCGGCAGCCCAGTCCACGGATTCGGCCAGGGCCTCGGCCTGGGCGATGAGCGACTCCTTGACCGTCTGGTTGGTGCTCCAGACGTCCTTGCGCTGCGCGAGATTGTCCTTGCGCCGGGTGAAGAAGCGGTCGCACGCGGCTCGGAATCGCGTCGTCAGGGCCTTGCCCTCGTCGCCGCGCGGCGCGTGGCCGAGCGCGTTCCACCGCTGCTGGAGTGCCTTGAGCGCATCGGCCGTCTTGAGCCAGTCGGTCGACTCGGCCAACGCCTCGGCCTGTTCGGCCAGCTGCGCCTTCTCCTGAAGGACCGCGGCGTCTTCGACCGACCGCTGGGCGTAGTACCCATCGGCGCGGGCCTGTGCGGCGTCGACGCCGGCCTTGAACCGCTGCCACAGCGCGTCGCCCTCGGCGCCGCGTGGTCCGGCGCTGGCCTGCTTCCACTCCTGCCGGAGATCCTTGAGCTGCTTCGCCACGTCGGGCAGCGACTCCACCTGCGCCAGGGCCTCCACCTTCTCGCACAGCTCCTGTTGCACCGTGGCGTTGGCCCAGCGCTTCCAGTCGTCGGCGCTGCGCAGGTCGCGAACGACGTCCATCAGGCGCGCCTGCACCTTCTTCAGGCGGTCCACAACCGCGGTCAGGTCGTCGCGTGACGGCAGCGCGCCGAGGTGTTCGGCGGCGGCGCGGGCGTCACGCAACGCCTGGTCGGCATCCTTCAGGGGCAGATCCTCACGGGCGGCCACCGCCTCGATCCGGGCACAGGCCTCGATCGCGCGTGCCAGGTTCTCGGCGCGCGCCGCGCCTTCCTGCTCACGGGCGGCTGCCGCGCGGGAGGCGATTGTCGCTTCGGCGGCCTTCACGCGTGACACGAGCACCGGGTCCACCGACGCGCCGTCCCGGGCGAGCCCGGTCCAGCGCTTCAGCAGGTCGGCCCACTGCTTGTGCGCAGCGGCGAGATCCTCGACGGCGGCCACCTGCTCGGCCTCACCCGCGAGGGTGGCGAGTTGGGCGTGCCGCTCCGCATCGGCCAGGCGCGCGGCCAGGCGTGCGCGCTGACGGGCGATCGCCGCGAGGAACCGCTCGTTGATCGCGTCGCTGGCCGGCTCGTGCTCGGCGTCGAGCGCGCCCCAGGCCGCCTGCGCGGCGGTGACGGCGTCTTCGATGTCGTCGCCGGCATAGTCTTCCAGCGGCTGGCACACCTCGGCCCGGCGGGCGTCCTTGGCGGCCCGCGCCTCGGCCTCGGCCTGTGCCGTCGCGGCGGCCGCCCGCAACTCCTGCAGGCGTGCGCGCACCGCGGCGACGACGGCGTCGAAGCGTGTCTGCAGGAGCGCCGGCGCCTCGTCGGTGGCGGCCAGCTGCTGCCAGGCGTCGACGGCGGCGTCAAGTGGCGCCTGGATCGCCTCGGCGCGTCCCTCGTTCACCAGCCCGTCGAGCATGTCGCACAAGCGGTCACGCGTCAGTTCCCCTGCCGGCTCTGGCGCCGCGGCCACGGCCGCGGTCGGCTGCTGCTGCTCGCGCACGCGGGCGCGCGCACGCCGGGCCACGAGCTTGTTGCGCGCGCGGTTGGCGACCTGCTCGAGCGCGTCGGCCTCGGCAAGTGACTCGAGTGCCGACAGCGCGACGTCCTTGTGCTCGCTGTTCAACGCCACGAGCAGCCGCTCGGCGGGCTCGGCGATGAGGGCCAGCGCGGCCAGGCGGATGCCCCCCGTCGCCGCGCGACCGGCAATGCTGCCCACCAGGCGCGGTGCCGACACGCGCCGGAGCGCGGCGAGCCCTACGGCCTCCGCGTCGGTCGTGCGCGCGATCACGGCCAGGTCGCGTTCGTCATCGAGACCGGCCAGCGCCTCGAGCGCTGCCTGTTCGTCGCTGCCGTCGGCGGCCAGGTCCATCAGGAGCTTGCGCGCCTCGGCCCGCACCCCTTCGTCCATGTCGCTGCGCGCGACGCTGGCCAGCGTCGCGATGTCGTCGACGCGGGCGACGGCCCTCCGACGCACGCCGGCGTCGGCATCCTCGCGGGCAAGTGCGGAGAGGACGTCCTGCGCGTCGTCTCCGAGCTCGTTGACCGCCTCGAGCCTGACGGCCGGGTCGGCATGCTTCCAACGGGGCTGCCGAAAGCGATCGAAGAGGGCCATGACTGTGAGTTCTCCGGTAGTGACAGTCCGGCGCGGCTGGCGGCCGCGCGACAGAACCGGTAGTCTACCTGCTCCTCACGACGTTCTGCCACTACGCGCCTCGACCGGTCGGGCCGCTCGGGCTATCGTGTAGCCGACATGCCACCCCCTTCCCGCCCGGCACACTTCGACCGCTCGATTGTCGAGGGGTCCCTCGGACGGGCCGTCTGGCGCCTCGCCTGGCCGACGATGCTGCAGAACGCGCTCGGCGGGCTGCAGGGCATCCTCGACCACGCGATGGTGGGGCACTTCGTCGGGTACACGGCCAACGCCGCCATCGGCGTCAGCTGGCAGATCTACCTCGTCGTCATCGTCTTCATCAGTTCGCTGTATGCCGGCATGGGCGTGCTCGTGGCGAGGTTCGCCGGTGCCGGCGACCGCGACGCCGTGGATCGGACGGTGGCCCAGGCCTTTCTCGTGTCGGTCCTGATTGCCGCGGGGGTCATGGCCCCCGTCGGCTACTTCGCCAGTCCGCAGTTGCTCCAGTTCGTCAACGCGACCCCGGAGGTCCGCGAACTGGCGCTGCCCTACCTGCGCACGATGTTCGTCGGCGGGATCGGACTGCTGATGTTCTTCCTCCTCGGCGGAGCCTTCCGTGCCGCCGGGGACGCGCGCACACCCCTGCGGCTGGGCATCATCCTCACGGTGCTCAACGTCGTGTTCAACATGGTCCTGATTCGCGGGGCCGGGCCGGTCCCGGCGCTCGGGGCGCTCGGGGCTGCCGTCGGCACGGTGCTCGCCTCGGCCATTGCCGCCGGACTCGGACTGCTCGCGATGCGCTCGCCGCAGGCGGCCATCCACCTGCCGAGCGTGACGGCGCTGCGTCCCGACTGGACGATCATCCGCCAGTTGTTCAAGTTCGGTCTGCCGACGGGGTTCCAGGGCGTGGCCATGAACGTGGGCGGCGTGTTCCTGCTGCGCTTCGTCGGCGCCTTGCCCGAGAGTGCCGAGGCGCAAGCCGCCTATGCCATCAGCTACACCCAGCTCTTCTCGCTGATCACGTTCACGTCGGTCGGCGTCATGGGCGCCACGGCCGCCGTCGTGGGCCAGAACCTCGGGGCCAGTCGCGTCGACCGCGCGTGGAAGGCTGTCGGCGTGAGTGCGCGCCTCGCGCTGGGGGTGGCGCTTGCTGTCGGCGTTCTGTTCGTGTTCATCCCCGACGTTCTCCTCGGGATCTTCGGCATGGACGATCCGCGGACGACGGCCATCGCCAGGAGCCTGTTGCGACATCTCGCCGTCTCCGGGCTGTTCGTGACGGCCGCGCTGGCCTACACCGGCGCGCTGCAGGGCTCGGGCGACACGCGCAGCCCGCTGTACATCTCGATCGTCTCGCAGGTCCTGGTGCCACTGGGACTGTGCGTCCTGTTCCAGCGGTTCGGCACGTTCGAGCCCGTCGACATCTGGCGGGCCATCGTCGCCGGTCACGTGACACGGTGCGGGCTCTCGATCCTGCGCTTCCGTCAAGGCAAGTGGCAACGCATCGTCGTGGAGGTCGGAGCACAGATGCCCGACGGGTCACGACGGGAGGTCTCGTAAGCAATGGGCGACACGAACAGGCACGTGGTGGCGATTTTCGGCGGGGCATGCGCGGGGTCGACGGCAGCGGACATCCTGGCCGGGCGCGGCGTCGAGGTCGTGGTGTTCGAGCAGAACGTCAGGCCGTACGGCAAGATCGAGGATGGCCTTCCCCGCTGGCACCGCGACCAGCGGCGCATGGAGTACAGGAAGATCGACGGCCGCCTGGATCGCCCGGGCGTCCATGTGGTGCCCCAAACCAGGCTCGGCTCCGACATCCGGTTCGAGGACGTGACGCAGTGGGGATTCAGCGCCGTGCTGCTGGCCAACGGCGCCTGGCGGGATCGGCCACTCGACATCGCGGGTGCCGACGCCTGGCTCGGCAAGGGCCTCGCCTACCAGAACCCCTTCATCTACTGGTTCAACCACCTTCCGGAGGCCGGGTACGCCGGACCGCGATTCGAGGTGCCGCCAGGGGCCATCTGCATCGGCGGCGGACTGGCCTCGATCGACGTGATCAAGGTGTTCCAGCTCGAACTCTACGGTCGCGCCCTGGCCGAACGGGGCATCGACGTGTCGATGTACGACCTGGAGCACGCCGGCATCCCGGCGACCTGCCAGAAGCACGGTATCGCCGACCCACGGGAACTCGGCGTCGATGACGGCTGGCTCGTCTACCGCCGGCGAATCGAGGACATGCCCCTGGCCTCACCGCCCCCGAACGCAACCCCGGACCAGGTCCAGAAGATCGAGGCCGTGCGGCGCAAGATGCTCACCAAGGCGCAGGAGAAGTTCCTGTTCCGCATGCGCCCCATGGCGCTGCCGGTCTCGCTCATCACCGAGGACGACAGGGTCGCCGGGGTCAGGTTCGTGGAGACCGAGATGCGCGAGGGCAGGGCCGTCCCGTGCGACGACCGGCCGTTCGAGTTGCGCAGCCCACTCGTCGTGAGCGCGATCGGCAGCCTGCCCGAGCCGCTGCCCGGCATCGTGATGAAGGGCACCTTCTACGACTATGCCGACTGGGACACCGGCGCATACGCTCCGGTGCCGGGCGTCTTCGGCGTGGGCAACGTGGTGACGGGGCGCGGCAACATCAAGGCCTCGGAGCTCCACGCCAAGGACGTGGCGCGCTGGCTGGTGGAGCACTACCTCGGGATCCAGGACGAGGGGACGACCCGAACCGTCGACGGGCTCGCCGCCCCGGCGGAGGACCGGGGCGAGGCCGCCGCCGAACACGTGGCGCGCCATCTCGACACCCGTCCCCCGCTCCCGGCGGCGCAGGCCGACGCGCTCGTCGCGCGGGCACGCGCGCGACAGGCCGAGGTCGGCTACGAGTCGTATGCGACGTGGATCGCCAAGGTGACGCCACCCGACGCCGAGTGACGAGGGGCACCTGCGGCTGGCCACATGTTTCGCCATACGTTCGCCATCGTGTAGCCTTGTACGCTGGCCGCTGCCGCGCTCCCCACGAGCCAAAGCGGTTGGCCGCCCTTGAACCCTGATGCCTGCTGAACCGAACCTGTTCGACCTGCCCGACGCGCCCGACGGGGGCTCCCCACCGGCGGGCCCCGGCGAGACCACCGTGGCCCTCCACGAGGCCGCCCAGTCCCGCTATCTCAACTACGCGCTGTCGGTCATCACGTCCCGGGCCCTGCCCGACGTGCGCGACGGGCTCAAGCCCGTCCAGCGCCGCATCCTCTACACGATGTGGCAGCAGAACCTGACGGCCGACGCCAAGCACCGGAAGTGCGCGAAGGTCGTCGGCGACGTGATGGGCAACTACCATCCGCACGGCGACAGCGCGCTCTACGAGACGCTGGTGCGGATGGCGCAGCCGTTCTCCCTCCGTTACCCGCTCATCGACGGTTCCGGCAATTTCGGGTCGCTCGATGGCGACGGCGCGGCCGCGATGCGCTACACCGAGTGCCGCCTCGCGCGCCTGAGCGACGAACTGCTGGCCGAACTGGATCAGGACACGGTCCCCTTCCGGCCCAACTACGACGGCACGCGCACCGAGCCCGTGGTGCTGCCGGCCCGCGTGCCCACCCTGTTGATCAACGGCGCCATGGGCATCGCCGTCGGGATGGCGACCAACGTCCCGCCACACCACCTCGGCGAGGTGTGCACCGCGCTGCTGCGTCTCATCGACAATCCCGAGCTCACGACGCTGCAACTGTGTCGCTACGTGAAGGGACCGGACTTTCCGACAGGTGGGCAGATTCTCAACTCGCCCGTCGAACTCCAGGAGATCTACCGCACGGGGAGCGGAAGCATCCGCTTGCGGGGCACCTGGGAGAAGGGCGAGGTCGGCCGCGCGACGAAGGTCATCACCGTCACCTCGATTCCCTACACGGTGGACAAGTCCGAGCTGGTCACGCGTATCGCCGATCTCGTCGTGTCGCGCAAGCTGCCGCCGCTGCTCGACGTCCGCGACGTCAGCACCGATGACATCCGCGTCGAACTGGAGATCAAGCGCGACGCCGATGAGGCGCTCGTCATGGCATACCTCTGTCGGCACACGCCGCTGCAGGTCAACCTCGGCGTGAATCTCACGTGCCTGATCCCGACCGAGCAGGAGGACATCGGCCGCCCGGAGCGCCTCGACCTCAAGGCCATGCTCTGGCACTTCCTCCACTTCCGGATGGACGTGGTCAGTCGCCGGCTCGAGCACGAAGCGGGGGCGCTCGCCCGGCGCATCCACATCCTCGAAGGGTTCGCGCAGGTCTTCGACGCCCTCGACCAAATCCTCCAGATCGTACGGACGTCCGACGGCAAGGCCGACGCCGCGACCAAGATCATGGCGACCTTCGGGCTCGACGCCGAGCAGGCCGACGCCATCCTCGAGCTGAAGGTCTACAGGCTCGCGCGCCTCGAGATCCTGGTCATCCGTCGCGAACTGGCGGACAAGCGCGAGCGACAGTCCGAGATCGCCGCCCTGCTCGCCGACGAGACCGGGCGCTGGGCCGTCGTGCGCAACGAAATCGCCGAGGTGCAGAAGGTCTACAGCGACACGCGCGCCGACCGGCGGCGCACGACGTTTGCCAGCGACGAGGACGTCGTCGAGTACGACGCGGAGGCCTTCATCATCGAGGAGGACAACGTCGTCGTCGTGTCACGCGACGGGTGGATCAAGCGCCAGAAGGAGGTCAAGGATCCTGCCGCGACGCGACTGCGCGAGGGCGACGAGATACTCGCGGCCGTGGGCGGCAGCACCAGAGCCACGCTCGTGCTCTTCACGACCCTCGGCGTCGCGTACACGTGCCGCTTCGTCGACGTGCCGGCCTCGACGGGGTACGGCGAGCCCGTGCAGCGCCTGTTCAAGTTCCGCGACGGCGAGCGTGTCGTCGCGGTGATGAGTCTCGACCCGCGCGTCAGCCCCGACCTGCATCCCCTGCGGGAGGGCGAGACGCCCGCGCGGCATGCCCTCGCCGCCACGTCGGACGGCTACGCCCTGCGCTTCAGCCTCGCGCCCTACATCGAGCCGAGCACGCGAGCGGGGCGGAAGTTCGTCAAGATGCCTGCCGGCGTGGAAGTCGTGGGTGTCGTCCAGGTGACTGGTGACGAGACCGTCATCGCCGCGACTCGCGAGGCCCGCGCCATGCTGTGCCCGGCTGGCGAGGTCAACGTGCTGTCCGGGCCGGGACGGGGTGTGATTCTGATCAAGATCGACGCGGCGAAGGATCGGCTGCTCGGCTTCATCGCCTCGCGCGGCGACCGCGACCTCATGGTGGTGGAGACCTCCCGCGGTGCGGAGCAGACGGTCAGCTCGGCGAAGTACGACGTCACATCGCGCGGCGGGAAGGGGCGTGAGCTGTTGCAGCGCGGCTCGTTCACCCGCGTCGTCCCACCGGCGCCACAGGTGGTCGGAGTGCCGGAATGACGCGATTGCTCACCCTGTCGGTCCTGGGAGCCTGCCTGCTCACCGCCTGCGGGGGCGGCCACTCGGCGCCACCGACCGATACCGGCTGGCTGGTCGGCGCCGCGAGTCGATCGGTGCTGCCCACCGTCGATGGCGGCCATGCGTATGCCGCGCCGGAGCGCATGCCGCTCGACGCCGACGCGGAGGATCCCGGCGTGCTGGCCATGCAGTTCGACCAGGGCGCGATCGCGATCGGCAATGGTCGCGACAATGCGCACTGGGTGCGCGACGACCTGCGCGTCCGGTCGCTCGCCCTGCAACGGACTGGCAGCCACGCCATCGTGGTCCTGGTGTCCACCGATCTCTACATGGTGTTCAGGGCGGACGTCGAGGAACTCCGCCGGATGGTGCGCGAGGTATTGCCCGCGGCGCAGCGGGACACCGTCACCGTGCTCGTGCACGCGACGCACAACCACCACGGCCCTGACACCGCGTTTGCCGTCAACCCCGATTGGTACCGCTTCTTCCTCGAGCAGGCCCGGGATGCCGTCCGCGACGCCGTGGAGCGCCTGGAACCCGCCACTCTTCGCGTGGCCGAGGGCACGCACTACTTCGGGGGCAGCGACCTCGGCGGCTTGCGGGTGTTCGACCCGACACTCGGCGTCCTCCAGGCCCGCGCCGCGGACGGACGTGTCATCGCGACTCTGGTCAACTGGGCCAACCATCCCGAGAGCACGCTCAACTGGTCCCCGCCGCGTGAGCGCATCGCCGCCGCGTGCCGCACACTCGGCTGGGAGGCCGACTCGTGTGACGCGCGCGGCCGCTACCTGACGGCGGACTTCCCCGGTGCGCTGGCACGATGGCTTGCGCGGCGCGTCGGGGGCGAAGTGCTGTACGTCAACGGCGCCGTCGGCGCGATGGCCTCGCCGCTCGACGTCCCGACGTGGGAAGTGAGCGACAGGGCGCCAATCGGCGACGGGTACACGCCTCCGGCCAGCGCCGTCGCCCCCGGAGGGAAGGATCGCGACTTCCTCACGCGCAACTTCCGCAAGCCGATCCTCATCGGCGAACAGCTCGGCGTGGCCGTGGAGGCCCTGCTTCGCGACGCCCGCGTGCTGTCGCCCACGCGGCTGGAGTTCCGGGAGCAGCCGTTCTTCACGCGGATGTCCAACATCGGCTTCCGCAAGCTCTCCGTCGTGGATCCGGCCAGCG
The DNA here is from genome assembly GCA_963715265.1 of uncultured Acidobacteriota bacterium. Lineage (GTDB taxonomy): Bacteria > Acidobacteriota > Vicinamibacteria > Vicinamibacterales > Vicinamibacteraceae > Luteitalea. The sequence continues at coordinate 73,216 of CAVQRQ010000011.1, read as the reverse complement.
GCCGCCCCGCCATCGGCTTCATGCCGGGCGAGCTGTTCACCTGTCCTGCCGCGGGCCCCAAGACCGCCGCGACCTGCCAGGACGATCGGCAGGCTGTCGAGGAGGACGCCGTCGTGGGCCCGATCAGGAAGGGCGACCACACGCGCAGCGGCGTCGGGCTGCTGCAGGTGGGCGAGCTGAGCCTGGCATGGCTGCCCGGCGAAGTGCCCGGTGAACTGGTCATCGGCCTGCCCGCCGGGATCAAGGCCACGCCCGATCGCTGGGCCGACGAGACACCCTCGGCACATACGGCCCCGGACCAGGTGACCATCCCCGGCTACGTGAAGCGCCTGATGCCCGGAACGTGGCGGTGGGCCGTCGGCCTCGGCAACGACGAACTCGGCTACATCCTGCCCCTGTCCGACTACCGCGTGCTCTGCGTGGCCGACAAGCTCGCCGGAGCCGGCGCGTGCGGCCGGTTGCACGCGGCGGGGATCATCGAGTACCCGGACGCCGTCGCGGGCGCCCGGTGCAAGGCGCTGGCTGACGACCCGGCGTCGATCGACGCCGTTGCCGAAGGTCCCGCGCGCGACGCCGTGGTGGGCTCGTGCCGGTACGGCCAGGCGCTTGGACGCGCCGAGGGGCACTACGAAGAGACGAACTCCGCTGGGTGGGACGCGGCCGCCGACATGATGGCCGCCGTCGCAACGCTCACGGGACGTTCGGATCGCACCCAGGTCAACGCGCAGTTCCAGGGCTTTCACCACCGGCACCCGCCGCCGAAGCCCTAGCGGCCGCGCCCCTAGGCAGTCACCGACCTGGTCTGGAACCCCGCGGCCTCGAGGGCATGGAGGATGGCCTCCATGCGTCCGGGCAACTCCGGGGGCAGCGCCGCCTGGTGCTGCTTGATCAACCGGCTCATCGTGAACGCGCGGAAACGGATGGCCTCCATGTGGAAGGCCCGTATGGCGCGTTCGAGGTGGTCGGCGAGTTCGATCAACTGCTCACCGACGGGCGTGGACGGCTCGGCAGCCAGGGCGGTCACCAGCGCGGCGACCCCCTGGGCGGCCTCTTCGCGGGGCGTAAGGGACGAGGACACGGCCGCAATGATACGCGCACGAGGCCTCTCGCCGCACGGTTGAGCGTGAGTCGGAGCGCCGGCGCGCGGCGCGGCAGCCGCGCGGTGACCGGCCGCGCAGGCGTGCGTGACGTTGTCCGCACAGCGAGCAACCGACATCTCTCTTGGCGCATCAAAGTGTGCGTTTTAATAAACCGTGTCATCAGGCTTGCTGAACAGGCCAGCGCTCCGGCATACTGCCGCCACCTGCGCCGGACGCTGCCCGTCTAGGCGCGCACGTCTTCCTTCCACGCGAGGCATACGACACTCATGGGTTCAGCTGCATCGCGCGAAGCCATTCGCGCCATTCGGGAGTGGGCCATCAGCGGGCCGGGCACCCGTCCGCCCGTCCGCTCCGCCGACGACTTCGGCCGGCTCGTCTTCAACGACGCCGTTCAGCGGATCAAGCTCCCGCGCACGGTCTACAAGGCCCTTCGCCGCACGATCACCCGCGGGGAACCGCTCGACCCCTCGGTGGCCGATGCCGTGGCCGTCGCGGTGAAGGACTGGGCTCATGGAGCACGGCGCCACGCACTACACGCACTGGTTCCAGCCCCTGACGGGCATCACCGCCGAAAAGCACGACTCCTTCCTCGCGCCGACGGCAGAGGGCAAGGCCGTCACCGAGTTCAGCGGCAAGGAGCTCATCAAGGGCGAGCCCGACGCCTCGAGCTTCCCGTCCGGCGGCATGCGCTCCACCTTCGAGGCACGCGGCTACACCGCATGGGACCCGACGAGCCCGCCGTGGATGCTACAAGAGCGCCCGGCGCACGACGCTGGTCATTCCGACGGCCTTCGTGCTCCTGGACCGGCGAGGCGCTCGACAAGAAGACCCCGCTGCTGCGGTCGATGGAGGCGCTGTCGCGCACAGGCGGTCCGCGTCCTCAAGCTCTTCGGATCGCGCGGCCGAGCGCGTCGACGACCACGTGCGGCCCCGAGCAGGAGTACTTCCTGATCGACCGCCACTTCTACTTCGCGCGGCCCGACCTGATCAACGCCGGACGCACGCTGTTCGGTGCCCGGCCGCCCAAGGGCCAGGAGATGGAGGATCAGTACTTCGGCGCGATCCCCGAGCGCGTGCTGGCCTGCATGCGCGAGGTCGAGGACGAGCTGTACGCCTCGGCGTGCCGGTGAAGACGCGTCACAACGAGGTCGCGCCGAGCCAGTACGAGATCGCGCCGATCTTCGAGCACGCCAACGTCGCCACCGACCACCAGATGATGACCATGGAGACGCTCAAGCGCGTGGCCCCGAAGTACGGGCTCGCCTGCCTGCTCCACGAGAAGCCCTTCGCGGGCGTCAACGGCTCCGGCAAGCACGTCAACTGGTCGCATGTCCGACAGCGAGGGCAACAACCTGCTGAACCCGGGCGACACGCCGCACGACAACATGCAGTTCCTGGTGTTCTGTGCGGCGGTCCTGCGCGCCGTCAACAAGTACCAGGGCCTGCTGCGCGTCGAGCGTCGCCAGCGCCGGCAACGACCACCGGCTCGGCGCCAACGAGGCGCCGCCGGCGATCATCTCGATCTTCCTCGGCGACATGCTCACCGACATCTTCGAGCAGATCGAGAAGGGGGCCACGCGCAGCACCAAGCACGGCGGCCTGCTCGAGACGGGCGTCGATTCGCTGCCGAAGCTGCCGCGCGACGCCGGCGACCGCAACCGCACGAGCCCGTTCGCGTTCACCGGCAACAAGTTCGAGTTCCGCGCGGTGTCGTCCAACCAGAGCATCGCGTTCCCGAACATCGTGCTCAACGTGGCGGTGGCCGAGTCGCTCGACTACATCGCGACCGACCTCGAGAAGGCCATCGAGAAGGGCACGTCGCTCGAGGACGCCGTCGGCAAGCTCCTGGTGAAGCTCGTCAAGGAGAACAAGCGGATCATCTTCAACGGCAACGGCTACTCCGAGGACTGGCAGAAGGAAGCCGCCAAGCGGGGCCTGCTCAACCTGCGGAACACGGTGGATTCGCTGCCGGAATTGACGGGCGCCGAGTCCGTCAAGCTGTTCGAGGCGTACAAGGTGCTCAACAAGCGCGAACTCCAGGCGCGCCTGGAGATCAACCTCGAGACCTACATCAAGACCATCAACATCGAGGCGCAGACCATGGTGCTGATGGCCAACCGCTACATCCTGCCGGCCGCGCTGAGCTACCTGACGCAGGTGGCGCAGAGCGTTTCGGCTGGCAAGGCGGCCGGCGTCCAGAGCAAGGAAGCGAAGAAGCTCCTGGTCGAGCTCACCAGGCTGGTCGACTCGTTCAAGACGCAGACCGAGGCCCTCACCCGCGCACTCGCGCACGAGGGCAACGGCGACTCGCACAAGCACGCCAAGTACATGCGCGACAAGATCGTCCCCGCCATGGCGGCCCTGCGCGAGACGGGCGATGCCATCGAGTCGCTCATGCCGTCCAACGACTGGCCGCTGCCGACGTACAGGGAGATGCTGTTCATCAAGTGAGGACCTGGGCCGGGCTGGCCAGCCGGCCCTCATCGGCCTTCGTCAGGCGCGCGTCGCACCCGGCCCATCGGCCTTCGGGGCCAGGGATGCCGAGCTCGGAGACTGGCGGCAGTGCACCTGCACTCGCCGCCTTTTCTTTTTCTTCGCCCTTCCCCATTTTCCTTTATCCTTTGCTCTAATCTCCTCCCTTTCCCCCTTTCCCCTTTCCCTTCCCGCTCCTCTTCCCTGAATGTCCACGTCCTACACCGCCAAGGACATCACCGTCCTCGAAGGCCTCGAGCCCGTTCGCAAGCGCCCCGGCATGTACATCGGCGGCGTCGGCGCCGCCGGCCTGCACCATCTGGTCTGGGAGATCCTCGACAACTCCATCGACGAGGCGATGAACGGACATGCCACGCAGATCGGCGTCACGCTCCACGCCGACGGCAGCTCGATCACGGTCACCGACGACGGCCGCGGCATCCCTGTCGACGTGCATGCGAAGACGAAGAAGACGGCGCTCGAGCTGATCTTCACGGTGCTGCACGCGGGCGGGAAATTCGAGCAGGGCAACTACAAGACCGCCGGCGGCCTTCACGGCGTGGGCGCCAGCGTCGTCAATGCGCTGTCGAAGGAACTGGTCGCCACGGTCAGGCGCGACGGCTTCCAGTGGCAGCAGCGCTTCCGCCAGGGCGTCCCGCAGGGCCCACCGGCCCGAGATCGGTCCGGCGCGCGGCACCGGCACCACCGTGTTCTTCCACCCCGACGCCACGATCTTTCCCAGGATCGAGTTCGACGCCGAGACCATCGCGCAGCGGCTGGAGGTGGCCAGCTACCTGCATCGCGGCCTGAAGATCACCTTCGACAACGAGGTGAGCAGGCGGAAGGTGACCTACGCGCACGCGGAGGGGCTCGGGGCCTACCTGCGGACGCTCGTGACCGAGCGGGGCACGCGCCCCGTACACGAGGCGCCGTTCCTGGTGTCGCGTGACGGCGCGCTGCGTCTCGACCTCGCGCTGCAGTGGACCGAATCGACCGACGAGCACCTGCGCAGCTACGTCAACGGCATCCCCACCGGATCGGGAGGCACGCACGAGAACGGGTTCCGCGCCGGGGCTCGGGCAAGGCGATGCGCAACTTCATCGAGACGCACAACCTCACGCCACGCGGCGTCACCCTGACTGCCGAGGACCTGCGTGAGGGCCTCGTGGGCGTTCTCAGCGTGTTCGTCGAGGAGCCGCAGTTCCAGGGCCAGACGAAGGACCGGCTCAACAACCCGGAAGTGCAGTCGGCAGTCGACGGCCTCGTGCGCCCGGCGCTCGAACACTGGCTGAACCAGAACATCTCGATCGCCGAGGCGATCGTCGCGCGCGTGATCCTCGCGGCGCGAGCCCGGGAAGCGAGCCGGGCGGCGCAGCAGGAGGTCACGCGCAAGACGGCGACGGCTCACCGCCTGACGCTGCCCGGCAAGCTGTCGGACTGCACGACGACCAATCGCGGTCTCAGCGAACTGTTCATCGTCGAGGGCGACTCGGCCGGCGGCTCGGCCAAGCAGGGGCGTGACCGCGTGCGCCAGGCCATCCTGCCCCTTCGCGGCAAGGTGCTCAACACCGAGAGCGCCTCGACGGCCAAGGTGCTCGAGAACAAGGAACTCGCCGACCTCGTCACGGCCCTGGGCTGCGGCGTGGGCAAGCATTTCGACCTGTCGCGGCTTCGGTACGGCAAGGTCATCCTGCTGGCCGATGCCGACTCGGACGGGCATCACATCGCGACGCTGCTGCTCACGTTCATCTACCGCCACATGCCGCAGTTGATCGCGGGCGGACGCGTGTATCTCGCCCAGCCTCCGCTGTTCCGCATCGACATCGGCAAGGAGACGTTCTGGGCTCAGGACGAAGCGCAGCGCGACGCGATCGTGCGCAAGGCGTCCGGCCGCGCCAAACCCGACATCACCCGCTTCAAGGGGCTCGGCGAGATGATGCCGAAGGTGCTCTGGGAGACGACGATGAACCCGAAGACGCGTCGCCTGCTGCGGGTGACCATCGTCGATCAACTGGTGACCGATCGCGTCATCAACGAGCTCATGGGCAAGGACGCGTCTGCGCGCTTCCGCTTCATCATGGACCGGGCCGAGGAGGCTGAGGAACTCGACGTCTGACCGAGGCAGTTGCCGGCCCGCGCGTCCGGGCGTAACGTGGTGCGGACATCACGCGAGGGCAACGGCCATGACTCGACCTGCGATCGGCCTCCTGTTGGCATACCTGCTCGTCGGCGTCGGGGCCGCGCCTCCCGCCGCCGCGCAATCCCCTGCAGCGCCGCAACCACCGTCCCCGTCGCAGCCGCCCACGCCTCCCGCGGCGCCCGACGGGGACGAGCCCGACGAGAAGCAGCGCTACGAGGAGGAGGTCGTCGTCAGCGCCTCGCGGACCGAGCAGGCGCTGGTCAACGCCCCGGCCACCGTCACCCTGATCGACAGCCGGGCGATCGAGAACTCCCCGGCCACCAATTACGCCGACCTCCTTCGCACGGTGCCCGGCCTCAACGTCACGCAGACGTCGGCCCGCGACATCAACCTGACGTCACGCGCGGCGACCGGCACGCTCGCGACGTCGCAACTCGCGCTGGTCGACGGCCGCAGCATCTACCAGGACTTCTTCGGCTTCGTGGCCTGGGATTTCCTGCCGATCGACCCGCAGGAGATGAAGCAGATCGAGGTCATCCGCGGTCCTGCCTCGGCTGTCTGGGGCGCCAATGCCCTCACTGGCGTCGTCAACATCATCACCAAGACACCGCGTGAACTGCAGGGGACGGCGTTCACGCTGAGCGCCGGGCTGTTCGGGCGCGATGCCATGGAGGTCGATCGCGGGCGCGGCGCGCTGTTCTCGATCTCGGCCAGCCACGCGGCGGCTGTCGACCAACGGTGGGCCTACAAGATCTCGGCCGGCTACTACCAGCAGGACGCGATGGCCCGGCCCTCGGGGCCGATTCCCAACGGCAGCGGCACGCAATATCCGACCTTCGGCAACAGCGGTACGCGTCAGCCGAAGTTCGACGCGCGTCTCGACTACGACCACCCGGACGGTCGGCAAAAGGTCGTGATGCAAGGCGGGTTCTCCGGCACCGAGGGCATGATCCACACGGGCATCGGCCCGTTCGACATCGACCGTGGCACGTACCTGGCCTATGGCAAGGTGAACTACTCCCGGGGTGCGACGCGGCTCAACACGTTCGTCAACCGCGTCGACGGCAACGCGACCAACCTGCTGGCCGTGGGTGTGGACGGCAAGCCGATTCCCTTCGTCTTCAAGAACACGACCTTCGACGTCGAGGCCGGCCACCTGGCCACCTGGCGCAATCGGCACGTGTTCAGCATGGGCGGCAACTTCCGGTACAACGCCTTCGACCTGTCGCTGGCGCCGCGCGAGGACTCGCGCACGGAGGGCGGCGTGTACCTGCAGGACGAGATCTTCCTGTCGTCGATGTGGCGGTGGGTGATCGGCGGGCGCGTGGACGCGTTCTCCGTGCTCGATGGGCCGGTGTTCTCCCCACGCACGACGCTGATGTTCAAGCCGGCGCCCGCGCACACGTTCCGCGCGTCCTACAATCGCGCGTACCGCGCCCCATCGCTCGTGAACAACTTCCTCGACACGACGATCATCAACCAGCTGGACCTCGGGGCGCTCAACCCCGCCCTGGCTGGACGCACGTACAACTTCCCCGTGGCGGCCGTCGGCAACGAGAACCTCGTCGAGGAGTCGCTCGACGCGTACGAGGTCGGGTACTCGGGCGTCATCGCCAACAGGGCGACGGTGAGCGCAGCCTTCTACGTCAACGACAGCGAGAACCCGATTTTCTTCACGCAGAACGGGTCGTACCGTGCGTCCAATCCCCCGCCAGGGTGGCCACTCCCGCCAGCCGCGCTGGAGCTGATCTACCTGTCGGGCCGGTTCGGTCCGGGCAACGGCCTGCCCGCCTCGTTCACGTACCAGAACTTCGGCACGGTTCGGCAGAAGGGCATCGAGCTCGGCGTGGACAGCGACATCGCCAACGGCTTCACGGGCTTCGTGAACTACTCGTTCCAGCCCGAACCCGAACCCAGCGGCTTCGACATCTCCGAGCTCAACCTGCCGTCGCGGCACCGGTTCAACGTCGGCACCACCTACACCGGCAGCCGCCTGCTCGGGAACCTGTCGGTGAGCTACGCCAGCGAGGCCTTCTGGCAGGATGTGCTCGACTCGCGCTATCACGGCTACACCGATGCTTACACCCTGGTCAACGGCAGTATCGGCTACCGCATCACCGAGAGCTTCACGGCCTCGCTGAAGGTGATCAACCTGTTCGACCAGGAGATCCAACAGCACGTCTTCGGCGACGTCATGCGGCGGCAGGCCGTGGTCGAACTCCGCATGCGGGTCGGCAGCCGGCCCTAGCTGCCTGGTCAGGAGAGGGCCTTCGTCATGCCCGTCGGCCTTCGCCGTTCCAGTGAGGATGGGCTCCGAGAGCCGGCCCTCCCTGCCCCGTCCGAATGGAGCCGCCACGTGCCGTCTGGAGCCTGTCGACCACCATGCCCGACGATGTGAACCGCGCGTTCAGTCCGCTCGTCCTCGAGGCGCTGGCTGGCCATGGATTGCGCCCACGGCCCGACACGCCGGTCGAGGTGCTGCGTGGTCAGGTCAACGACCTCTACCGGTACGAAATCCGCGCGCTCCGCACAAGCCTGCTGGCCGGCGCCATCCCCAAATCGTCCTATGCCGATGCGGTTCGCGACCTCCGTCGACGGTACCTCCTCCTGTCGCTGCCCCGCGAACTGTGGCGGCCTGCGATAGAATCCTGAGTTCGTATGGGTGGATGGCACGAGTTTCAAGGACTGAACGCCGGCTACGTCCTCGAGCTCTACGAACGCTACCGGCAGGACCCCGCTGCAGTCGACGGGCAGACGCGCGCCTACTTCGAGCAGTGGACGCCCCCTGATCTGCCACCCGGACCGGCTGCGGTCGAGTCGGGCGTCGACCTCCTCGCCGTGGTCGGTGCGGCGACCCTGGCGGAGTCCATTCGCCGGTACGGCCACCTCGCGGCGCAGATCGACCCCCTCGGCTCGCGCCCGACGGGCGACCCGGCGCTGGCACCAGCGGCCCACGGCCTGACCGAGGACGACCTCCGCCAGTTGCCGGCGAGAGTCGTGATCGGTCCCATCGCGGAAGGCAGGGCGTCCGCGGCCGACGCCATCGCGGCCCTGCGCGCCGCCTACTGCAGCCGCAGCGGCTTCGACTTCGCGCAGATCTTCGTGCCCGAGGAGCGGGAATGGCTGCGGTTGGCCGTCGAGAGCCAGCGCTTCCGGCCGCCCGTGATGCCGCTGGACGCCGAGGCGCTGCTGGATCGCATCACCGAGGTCGAGACCTTCGAGCGATTCCTGCACCGCACGTTCCCCGGCAAGACGCGGTTCTCGATCGAAGGCCTCGACATGCTCGTGCCGATTCTCGACATCGTGATCGACGGTGCCGAGGATGCCGGACTGCAGCACGTGCTGATCGGCATGGCGCATCGGGGGCGCCTCAACGTGCTCGCGCACGTGCTTGGCAAGCCCTACGAGCAGATTCTCGCCGAGTTCAAGGACCCGGCACTGACGCGTACGGGCTACCGCATCGACCTCGGCTGGACGGGCGACGTGAAGTACCACGCGGGCGCGCTGCGCAGGGTCGGCAGTCACCTGCACGTGTCGATGGCGCCCAACCCGAGTCACCTCGAGGTCGTCAATCCCGTCGTCGCGGGCATGGCGCGCGCCGCCGGCACGCATGCCGACGAACCGGGCCGCCCCGTCTTCGACGCCGACCGCACGCTGCCGATCCTGATCCACGGCGACGCGGCGTTCCCGGGACAGGGCGTCGTGGCCGAGACGCTGAACCTGTCGCGGCTGGACGGCTACACCACCGGCGGCACGATTCACATCATCGCCAACAACCAGCTCGGGTTCACGGCCGTGCCGGCCGAGTCCTACAGCACGTCGTACGCGAGTGGGCTGGCGCGTGGCTTCAAGATTCCGATCGTCCACGTCAACGCCGACGACCCGGTCGCCTGCATCGAGGCCGCGCGCCTGGCCTGGGCCTACCGCGCCCGCTTCGAGAAGGACTTCCTGATCGACCTGGTCGGCTACCGGCGCTACGGCCACAACGAGGGCGACGAGCCGGCCTTCACGCAGCCGCTGATGTACCAGCGGATCGCGGCGCATCCGACCGTGCGCGAGCAATGGGCGGTCCAGGTCGAGGCCGCTGCCGGCCGATCCGACATCGCGCAGCCGATGGTCGACGCCCGGATGCGCACCCTCGAGCAGGTGTACGCGCAGCTCGAGCCCGAGGAATCCATCGTCGAGCCGATCCCCGAGCCGCCTCCGGCCGGTGCCGCGCGCCAGGTCCGCACCGCCGTCCCGCTGGACCGGCTCGCGGCGCTCAACGAGGCCCTGCTCACACGGCCCGAGGGCTTCACGGTCACCGGAAGCTGGAGCGCGGGCGTGAGCGGCGCAAGGCGGTGTTCGAGGACGCCGATCAGCGGACGATCGACTGGGCCACGGCCGAAGAACTGGCCTTCGCCTCCATCCTGGCCGACGGCATCCCGATCCGCCTCACCGGCGAGGACGTGGAGCGCGGCACGTTCAGCCACCGGCACGCCGTGTTCCGCGACGCGCAGACGGGCGCCATCGACATCCCGCTGCAGCCGTTGCCGCAGGCGACGGCGAGCTTCGAGATCCACAACAGCCCGCTGTCGGAGAACGCCGCGATCGGGTTCGAGTACGGCTACAACGTGCAGGCGCCGGATCGCCTCGTGATCTGGGAAGGCCAGTACGGGGACTTCATCAACGGCGCGCAGGTCATGATCGACCAGTTCGTGACGTCGGCCCGCGCCAAGTGGGGCCAGACGCCGTCGCTCGTGCTCCTGCTGCCGCACGGCTACGAGGGACAGGGCCCGGAGCACTCGAGCGCGCGCCCGGAGCGGTTCCTCGCGGCCGCGGCGGACATCAACCTGCGCCTGGCCAACTGCACGACCGCCGCGCAGTACTTCCACCTGCTGCGGCGACAGGCGCTCCTGCTCACGACCGACCCGCTGCCGCTGATCGTGCTGACGCCCAAGAGCCTGCTGCGCCACCCGATGGTGGCGTCGACGCCGCGCGAACTGGCCGACGGGGCCTGGCGGCCGGTCATCGACGACGCTGACGCCCAGGCGCGGGCCGGAGAAGTGCGGCGGGTCATCTTCTGCAGCGGCAAGGTCTACGTGGATCTCGTCTCAGCCGAACAGCGGCAGACCGACAGCAGCTGGCCATCTGCCGTATCGAGCAGCTCTATCCGTTCCCGGCCGACCACGTCGCCGACGTCCTGCGTGGCTACCCAGCCGCCGAAGAAGTGGTCTGGCTGCAGGAGGAGCCCGTGAACATGGGCGCGTGGGACTTCGTCCGTCCGGCCTTCGAGGAGGTGCTCGCCGGGCGCCTCCCCATTCGCTACATCGGCCGGCCGCGCAGCGCGAGCCCGTCTGAAGGCTCCCTCGCGTGGCACCTGATCAACCAGAGGATGCTCGTGGCCGAGGCATTCGCCCCCACAGCGCCGGAGCCGCGCGCCGCGCGGCCCCGGGTCAAGGCAAAGGCATAGAGCGCACATGGCGGCACAGGTCGTCGTTCCCGAACTCGGTGAGTCGGTCGTCGAGGCGCGCGTCGCGCGCTGGCTGAAGAAGGAAGGCGACGCCGTCGCGGTCGGCGAGCCGCTCGTCGAGCTCGAGACCGAGAAGATCGACCTCGAGGTCGGCGCCGACCAGGCCGGCGTTCTGACGAAGATCCTCCGGCAGGAGGGCGAGGACGTGAAGATCGGCGAGCTGCTCGGGTCGATCGAAGTCGGCGCAAGCGCGGCAGCCCCCACGACGCCCGCCGCCGCGCCGGCTCGGCGACACCCGCGCCTCCCGAAGCGATGACGCCCGCAGTCGCGGGCGAACCCGCCGGCAGCGCCGACCCGCAGCGAAGCACGCCCGCGGCCCGGAAGGTGGCCGAGGTGCACCCGGTGGACCTGAGCCAGGTGCACGGCAGCGGCGACGCCGGCCGCGTGACGCGTCGCGACGTCGAAGCCGCCGCGACACCCGCCGCAACGCCTGCACCCGCACGCGCGGCAACGGCCACGCCTGCGCCCGCCGCCAGCGTCGTCCCGCCCAGGCCTGCGGTCGCCGCCGGCAGCCGCGCCGAAGAGCGCGTGCGCATGTCGAAGCGCCGGCTCACGATCGCCCGGAACCTCGTCGAGGCGCAGCGCACGGCCGCCATGCTCACGACCTTCAACGAGGTGGACATGACCGCGCTGATGGCCCTGCGCGCGCGCCACAAGGAAGCGTTCGCCAAGCGGCACGGCGTCGGCCTCGGCATCGCGTCGTTCTTCGTCAAGGCCTCCGTCGCCGCGCTCAGGGCCTTCCCGCGCCTCAACGCCGAGATCCAGGGCGACGAGATGGTGCTCAAGCACTACTACGACATCGGCATCGCCGTCGGCGCCGAGCAGGGGCTGGTCGTGCCGGTCCTCCGGTCTGCCGACCGGCTGTCGTTCGCCGGAATCGAACTGGCCATCCGCGACTTCGCGACGCGAGCGAAGAACGCACCCTGACGCTCGAGGACCTCAGGGGCGGCACGTTCACCATCACCAACGGCGGCGTCTTCGGATCGCTGCTCAGCACGCCCATCCTCAATCCGCCGCAGGTCGGCATCCTCGGCCTGCACAAGATCGAGGACCGGCCCGTGGCCGTGAAGGGCCAGGTCGTCATCCGGCCGATGATGTACCTGGCGCTCTCCTACGACCACCGCATCGTGGACGGCCTCGAGGCCGTGCAGTTCCTCGTGAAGGTGAAGGAATACATCGAGGATCCGGGCCACCTGCTGCTCGAGTCATGAGCCAGGGCGTCGCCAACCGGAGATCGTCGTGAGGCGTCGAAACTGTATGCCGCCGACCAGACCGTTCATCGCCGCGGTCCTGCTGTTGGGCGCCGTGATCGGCTCCTCCCCCGCCCACGCCCAACAGCCGGCGGCGCGTGCTCAGGCAGACCTCGAGCGCATCCGGCAACAGTTGGCCACACCGCCGCGCGAATCCATGTTCGTGGGGCCCGTGCGGGCTGATTACACGGTTCGCGTCGAGGAGAGCCCGGATGATCTCGACTACCACTTCGGCTGGCTCTACGACAAGACGACCGTGACACCCGGCTACGTGCGTCCGTGGTATCCCATCTATCACTACGAGATGCAGTCGCTGATGATCCCGCTGCAGCATCGGGCGCAGCTCTACCCGAGCGGGGCCCCGCTCGGGGGCAACACCGTCGGCGCGATCAAGGACGCATTCCGCAAGCGGAAGGAGCGGCAGGCCAAGGCCCAGGTCTCGGCCGAGGTCGAGGCGATCAGGAAGCAGCAGTAGGCGGGAAGAGGAACTCCAGGATCGGCTCGACCCGTTCCGCCCACGCCGACTCCGAATGCGGGGCGTCCCGAGCCTCGAGGTAGTGCAGGTCGGCGCCCAGCCAGCCCTTGTCGTGCAGAATCCCCCTGAGCGCGCGGGCATTGCGCACCGTGTCGCGCCCCTCCGCCGTGCCGACGTCGAGCCAGATTCGCCACGGCAGCCGTCCCGGCAGCCGCTCCACGCGGGTCAGCACGGCGCGGTGGTCCCACCAGATCGACGGCGAGAGGACCGCGAGTGCCCCGAACACGTCGGGGCACTCCAACCCGATATGGAGCGTGACGAGTCCTCCGAGCGACGAGCCGCCCACGGCGGTATGGCAGGCCTCGTGTCTGGTCCTGAACGTGCGGTCCACCCACGGCTTCAGTTCCTCGACGAGGAATCGCGTGTACCGATCGGCGTCGCCGCCGGCCTGGCGATGAGAGTCGTGGGTCGGCGCAAACTCGTCAGCCCGCCTGGAGCCCGCGTGGTCGATGGCGACGATGATCACCGGCACGATGCGCCCGTCGCCGATCAGCCGCTCGGCCGCCTCGTCCACCCCCCACTCGATCCCCGCAAAGGACGTGCTCACGTCGAACACGTTCTGCCCGTCGTGCAGGTACAGCACGGGGTAGCGGCGATCCTCCTCCGACTCGTACCCGGGGGGCAGGTAGACGAGCACATCACGGCTGTTGCCGAGGGCGTCGGAGTGGAAGGCCTCGAGCAGGCGGATGTCGCCGGTCAGGCTTCGCCCATCTCGCGGTGCGCGCACGCACTGGCTGGGGCCCGGGAGCACGGCTATGCGTGCCACCGGAGCGAATCGGGCCTGCAGGTCATCCACGCAAGTGTACCGTGGCCCGGCCGAGGTCGGCGCAGCGGGCCTAGCCGGCGGGCACCCATTTCGGCGACCATATGGCGGAGATGGCACTCATCGATCCAGGAACGAAGGCTCCCGCGTTCACGCTGCCCGATCAGCACGGCACTCCGCACTCGCTGTCCGACTACCGCGGCCGGCCGGTGGTGATGTTCTTCTATCCGAAGGACGACACGTCAGGCTGCACGAAGGAAGCGTGCGGCTTCCGCGACGCCCTGCCAGACTTCTCGAAAGTCGACGCAGCCGTGCTCGGTGTGTCCATCCTCGACACCAGGAGCAAGGCCAGGTTCGCGGCCAAGTACGACCTGACCTACCCGCTCCTGGCTGACGAGGACCATGCTGTGTGCGAGCGGTACGGCGTCTGGCAGGAGAAGAGCATGTACGGCCGCAGCTACATGGGGATCGCCCGGGTGACGTACCTGATCGACGCGGCTGGCACGGTGGCGCGACGGTGGGATGCCGTGAAGGTCGATGCGCACGCCGCCGAGGTGCTCGAGGCCGTGAACGCCCTGGGGGGCAAGTGACCCCGGTGCGCACAGGACTCGTCATCGCCCTCCTCCTCACGCTCTCGTCGACGTCCTCGGCACAGTCGCGCGAGCCACTCGGCCTCGAGATCGGCGATCCCGAGAGAAAGACCAGGACGCTCACGCTGGCAGTCGATCAGATCCACGACACGGCCAGAGGCGCTGACGTATCGCCCGACGAGGTGGCGTCGGCGATGGCCGACGCCGGGATCGTCCTGGTCGGCGAATCGCACACCTCGGCGGAGTCACACCGTGTCCAGGCAGCCGTGATCGCGGCGCTGCAGCGAGCCGGCCGCAAGGTCGCCATCGGCCTGGAGATGTACCCGGCCGAAGCGCCCACCGCGCCGTTCGACCGCTGGATACGCGGTGGCATCGACGAGGCCACGCTGCGACGCGAGTCGGGCTGGTACGACTACTGGGGGTATCCGTGGGGCTACTATCGGGACATCTTCCTCGTCGCCCGCCAGTACAGGATGCCGATCCGGGGCGTGAACGCGCCCCGCGCTGTCGTCTCGATGGTGGGTCGTCGCGGGCTGTCCGGCATCGGCGGCATGGAGCGCGGGCGGCTCGCGCCGACGATCGACACGACCAACGAGGAGCACAAGCAACTGTTTGTCGCCTACGTCGGCGGGGGCAGCGGCACGCACGGAGCCGGCATGCCGCCCGAGGTCCTGCAGCGGATGGTGGACGCGCAGTGCACGTGGGACGCGACCATGGCCTTCAACGCCGCGCAGCTCCTGAAGGAGAATCCCGACCCGAAGACCGTCGTCGTCGTGCTCGTCGGCAGCGGGCACGTGGCGTACGGACTCGGGATCGCGCGCCAGGCGAAGGCCTACACCGACAGGCGCGTGGCGACCGTCATGCCGATCGCGACGTCGCCCGGGGCAACGGAGACCGTCAGGGCGTCGGTTGCCGACATCCTGTGGGGCGTGCCCACCGAGACGTACCCGCTGTATCCGACGTTCGGGGTGTCGTTTCGCAGCAGCGGCGATCAGCCGACGACGGTGCTGATGGTCTCGCCCGGCTCCCCCGCCGAGGCGATGGGCATCAAGGCCGGCGATACGCTGCTGACACTCGACGGTCAGCCCATCAAGAAGGACGTCGAGGTGCGCGCGTGGCTCGACGGCAAGCAGTGGGGAGACGCGATCACGGCGACGCTCACGCGCGGGGCGGAGACGATGACGCTCACAGGCCGCCTGCGGCGGCGTTAGACCGGCGCGAGCCTGCCTCGTTTGCGCCTTCGCGGCGTGGTTCGGCGGCCTACCTGGGCTCGACCATCAGGGTGATAGACGAGGCGAGGTCGCCGCCGCGATACACGCGATGCGTGGCCGTCCTGAAGTCGGCAGGCGTGGCCTTCGGAATCTCCATGAACACCTGGGGATTGCGATCGACGAGCGGGAACCACGAGCTCTGCACCTGCACCATGACGCGGTGCCCCCTCCGGAATGCGTGGTAGACGTCGGGCAGGTCGAAGGCAATCGTGTCGGGCTGGCCCGGCGTCATCGGCACCGGCACCTCGAACCCCTTCCGGAACTTGGCGCGGAAAGGCTCGCCTCGTACCAACTGCTGGTAGCCGCCCATCTTCACCGCATCGATGCGCGCCGGTGACCCGGCCGGCGCCGCCGGCGTCGGGTAATCATCCGGATACACATCGACGACCTTGACGACGAAGTCGGCGTCGGTGCCACTGGTGGACACGTGCAGCCTGACGCGGATTGGCCCTGCCGCCACGAGATCCTGCTCGAGCGGTGGCGTCTGGTACACGAGGACGTCGGGCCTGCGACTCGCGAAGCGCTGGTCCTCGGTCATGTAGTCGAACGTGAAACCACCCGCGACGTAGCCCACGTACGGCACCGGGCGCTTCGGGTCGCTCAGGTACTCGTCGTACCCTGCCGTCCCTTGCGGGCGTGCATCGGTCAGGCTGCCCTCGGGTCCGAAGTGGAGCGTTCTCGGCACGAGCCCCTTCGGCGGCCAGGCGTCGAGCCGCCGGAACTCGTTGAGGCCCGTGAGGAACATCCAGGCCTCGGGCAACTGCTCCTTGGCGTCCTTCAGGTGCGCCATGAAAAAGGGGAACTCGATCTTCTCGCGATAGAAATCGCCGGTGCGGATGGCGAAGTCGAGGTTGCCGAGGCGTTCCCCTCCGAGGCGCGCCCACCCGCCGTGCGGCCAGGGTCCCATCACGATCGTGTTGACCGTGCCCGTGTTCTTCGCCTCGACGGCCCGGTAGATGTGGAACGGCCCGACCGGGTCCTCGGCGTCGAACCAGCCACCCACGTTGAGGACGGCGCACGTCACGTTGTCCATGAAGCGCCACAGCGAGCGCTGTTTCCAGTACGCGTCGTAGGTCGTGTGGTCGACGATCTCCTGCCAGTAGTCGGCCTTGCCGCCGAACAGTTCCGCGTTCATGCGCGCCAGCGGCACCGGCGTGCGCAGGAAGAAGTCGTACATGTCGGGCGTGCCGGGATCGAAGGCGATCGCCGGGCGCGGGGGCGCAGGCGTGTCGCCGCGGGGCGCAAAGCGCGAATAGAACCCGAAGTTCGCCCCCAGCATGAATGCCCCGTTGTGGTACACGTCGTCGCCCATGTAGTAGTCGGCGGTGGGCGCCTGCGGCGAGGCGGCCTTCAGGGCCGGGTGCGAGTCGATCATGCTCGCCGCGACGTGGAACCCGGGCTGGGAGACGCCGATCATGCCGACGCGGCCGTTGTGGTTCGGCACGTTGGCGAGCAGCCAGTCGATCGTGTCGTGGGTGTCGGTGCGCTCGTCGACATCCTTCGGGCCCTTGCCGGGATTGAAGGGGCGCACCTGCTGGAACTGCCCCTCCGACATGTAGCGGCCGCGCGCGTCCTGCCGCACGAAAATGAAGCCCTCCTTCTGCAACGGCTCTGACGCCAGCGACGCCGGATAGCGATCGACACCGTACGGGGCCGACGCTGTAGGGCGTGCGTGTCAGCAGGAAGGGGTAGGGACGCGACGAGTCCTTGGGAACGTACACGGCCGTGAACAGCCGCACGCCGTCGCGCATGGGCACCAGGTACTCGTACTTGGTGTACGTCGCGCGGACGAGTTCGGCGCCCGTCGGCGCCTGCGCGCCCTGCGCGCGACCGACGTGCCCTGCCCCGCCCACGAACAACGCGGTCCCGAGGACGAGGGTGATGACACCACCGCGAATCCTGCCCATCCCGATGCTCCTGTCGAACAATCGTGCGGAGAATGCCTTGGCCCAGCACCAGCGGCGCGGTGAGGACACCGCGCCCTACCAGTGCGACAGCCGCGGTGAGATACCGCGACCTACCTCAGTCGCAGCGTGGCGGTCACCGGGAAGTGATCCGACGGGTACCGCTGGTCCCGGTCGGTGCGGACGATGGCGGCGTCGAGGACCTCCCACTCGGCGGTCGCGAAGATGTGGTCGATCTTCTCGCCGCTCACCTGACCGAACGTGAAGCCCGAGAACGTCCCGACAGGCGAGGCCTGCGGGTGCTTCACGCGGAACGTGTCGCGGAACACGCCGCCCTCCAGCATCGCCGAGACGGCCGGGTTCTTCTCGCCCGCGTTGAAATCGCCCATGACCAGCGCCGGGGCCTTCGGGTCCCGTGATTCGACACGCGCGCGCAGGAGTGCGACGGACCGTTCGCGCGACGGTTGTGACTGGTGGTCGAGGTGCACGTTGTAGACGTACAGCGGCTGTCCGGCCGGCGTCGTGAACTGCGCCCACGTGCAGATGCGCGTGATGGTGTTGCCCCAGTTCTTCGACGCCACACGCTCCGGCGTGTCGGAGAACCAGAACGTGTCGCTGCGGCTCACCGACAGGCTCGACCGGCGGTACAGGATCGCGGAGTACTCACCGGCACGCACGCCATCGTCGCGGCCAACGCCCACCATGGCGTACTCGGGCAGAGCCGCCACGATGAAGGCCAGTTGGTCGTAGAGCGCTTCCTGCACACCCATGACGTCGGGCGCCTCGGCGCGAATGACGTCCACGAGGAACGCCTTGCGCAGATCCCAGTGGTTCTCGCCGTCCTTTGCCGTGCCGTAGCGGATGTTGAAGGTCATCACCTTCAGCGTGGCCGCACCAGCCGCGGGCTGCGCACGCAGCGGCAAGCCGGCAACCGCCAGCGCCGCGGCCATCCCTCCGAGAAAGGCCCGACGGGCAGGGTCGCCGACAGCATTCCGTGACGCGATGATGGTCATGCGATCCACTCCCGGTCGGCCCAGTGGGCCCGCAGAAAGTCCACGACGTTGCGCCAGCGGAAGCGCTCCAGATCGTCGTCGGAGAAGCCCCTGGCTCCCAGGGCATCGCAGAGCCGGTGCAGGTCGACGATGGTGTCGAGATCGGACGGGGTCTGCTCGGTGCCGAACGCGCCGTCGAGATCCGACCCGATGCAGACGTGGCGCGTCGAACCCGCGAGGCCGCAGACGTGCAGCACGTGGTCGGCCAGCCGCTCGAAGGTGCAGCCCGCCGACGTCGGCGTGGACGACCCGCGGACCCAGCCGGGCACGATCATCCACGCGTCGCACGACGCCCCGATGACCGCGCCGCGCGCGACGAGGGCCTTGATCTGGTCGTCGGGTAACTGGCGCTGGTCGGGCACCAGCGCCCTGGCGTTGTGATGGCTGGCCCACACCGCGCCGCCGAACAGGTCCAGCGCCTGCCAGAGGCTCTCGTCACTGAGGTGCGTGACGTCCAGGATGACCCCCAGGCGCTCCATCGCAGCGAGGAGCGCGGGGCCGTTGGCCTCGAGCCGACCCGTCGTGTGCGTGCCGGGGGCATACCGGCCGGGCCCGTAGTGCGCCGGACCGACGGCGCGCAACCCATCGCGCACCGCCTGTTCGAGGTACTCCACCGTGACGAGCGAATCGGCGCCCTCCAGACTGCGGATGTAGCCGATGGGCAGCGCCGACGTGTCTCCGCTGTGGGCTTGCCACACCGCGACGTGCGCGTCCAGCGAGGCGCTGTCGGTGATGGCCACCATCTCGCCCAGCGTCTCCATCTCGCGGTACCACGCAAGTTGACCCTGCGTCTGCGCCCACGCCTGCTCCGGCGAGTGCCATCCGGGCAGCGGGTTGCCGGGAGCCACGAACCGGGCAATCTGCGTGGCCACGACGAGGCCCACGTGGCCCCGTCGCAGTTCAGGGAGCGAAACGGTGCCCCGCCCTCGGTCCGGCTTGTCGGTGAGGCCCGCTTCCCTGGCGCGAATGGCGGCAATCGGCTGGCGCAGATCCCGGTTCCACTCGAGCGCATTCATCGACAGGTCGAGGTGCGCGTCGACGAGGAACACCTAGAGGTCCTTCAGCCGGAACAACGCCTCGATCTCGACGGGGATGTTGCCCGGCAGCGACCCCATGCCGACGGCACTCCGGACGCCGACACCCAGTTCCTCGCCCCAGATGGCCGAGAACAGTTCACTGCAGCCGTTGATCACGAAGGGGTGCCTGTCGAACTCCGGCACGGCCCAGACCATGCCGAGCACCTTCACGACGCGCTGGATGCGGTCGAGCGAGCCGACGGTCGCCTTGATCGACGCGAGCATGGAAAGGCCGACCTGCCGTGCGGCCAGCTTGGCCGCATCGGCGTCGAGGTCCTGGCCGACCCTGCCCACGATCATCGTCCCATCGCTCTTCATGGTGCCGTGTCCCGACACGTACAGGTACGGCCCCTCGATGAGGGCGGGTTTGTACACGCCCATCGGCTTGGGCGCCGGGGGTAGGTCGAGGCCGAGGGCGGCGAAGCGTTCTTCAGCGGTCATGGCAGGCTCGGGAGTTGGGAGTTGGGAGTTGGGAGTGGGAAATCGGGATTCGGGACTGGGAAATCGGGATTCGGGAGTCGGACTGGGAAATCGGGATTCGGGATTCGGGACGGGGAAATCGGGATTCGGGATTCGGACGGGTAGCTGCCGGACTTGTCCGGCAGTCAGTGATGGTCGCCTAAATCCAAACGTCGAGCACCAGGACGCCGAGAAGGCCGACGATGGCCACAATCGTCTCCATCGCCGTCCAGGAACGCAAGCACTCGCTGATGCTGACGTTGAAATACTCCTTGAACATCCAGAACGCGCCGTCGTTGACGTGCGACAGCATCAGGCTGCCCGACCCGATGGCCAGCACCATCAGGTTGGGATCCGCGGCGCCGCCCGACACCATCGGGGCGACCATCCCGGCCGTCGTGAGGCCTGCCACGGTCGCCGATCCCACGCACACGCGAACGACGGCCGTCATCGCCCACGCCAGGACGAGCGGGGGCGCCGGAATCCGGAGGATCGCCTCGGCGATCGCCGCGCTCGCGCCTGCGTCGGTCAGCACCTGCTTGAAAGCGCCTGCGCCGCCCACCAGAAGCAGGATCATCGCCACGTCGGCCACGGCGCGCTCGCACCAGCCCATCACGACGCCGAGCGATCGCCCCTGACGGACGCCCAGCAGGCCGACAGCGGCGAGGACGGCCGTGAGCATGGCGAGCGACGGGTCCGACAGCGCGCGCGCCACGACCTGCAGGCGACCGGGACCGATCAGCGGCACCAGCACGGCACCCGCCGCGAGCATCACGACGGGCAGCAGCGCACTCGTGAGGCTGGCCCAGAGCGGCGGCAATGACGACTCCGGGCGCAGTTCCGGCGTGAACGTGGACAGCGGTGGACGGTCGATGTCGCGGATGAATCGCGCGTAGACGGGCCCGGCCACGATGATCGCGGGGATGGCGATGACGATGCCGTAGAGCAGCGTCAGGCCCATGTCCGCCTTGAACTGCTGGACGAGCGCCGCCGGCGCAGGGTGCGGGGGCAGGTACCCGTGGGTGACCGACAGCGCGGCCAGCATCGGGAGTCCTACGAAAACGGTCGGCAGGCGGTACTGCGACGCGACGCTGAATATCAGCGGAATCACGAGGACGAATCCCACCGCGTAGAACAGCGGCAGGCCGACGATGAAGCCGGTGACCATGAGGGCCCACTGCACGTACGCCGGCCCGCTCAGGCGCATCAGGCTCGTGGCAATGCGCTGCGCCGCCCCGCTCTCGGCCACGATCTTGCCCAGCATGGCGCCGAGGCCGATGACGATAGCCAGCGAGCCGAGCGTGTCGCCGAGCCCCTTCTGAATGGACGCCGACACCTGCAGGGGCGAAAGGCCCGCGGCAAGGCCGAGGCCCATGCACACGATGAGGAACGCCAGGAAGGCGTTCAGTCGGGCCACTGCCAGCAGCAGGATCAGCGCGGCGATGCCTGCGAGGGCGAGGGCAATCAGCATGAGCGCGCCCATGCTACCGCATTGGTGTCGCGGGCTTGTTCGTCGTTCCCCTCGTGTTCACGATACGCGAACCTCGTCGCCAGGGCGGCGGGCGCGGTGTGCCGCTGCGCGAGGTGCTGGGCCATCTTCGAGCCAACCGCACGAGCTATCTCTGTCACAACGTTGGCATCGCCTTCCTGATGTTCTCCTCCTACGGCACGTCGGTGTGGGTGCCGACCTACTTCATCAGGACGTTTGGATGGTCGCCGGGACGAGTCGGGCTGGTGTACGGTGCGCTGGCGGCTACGTGTGGCGTGATCGGAGTGCTGGGCGGGGGGTGGCTGGCGGACCGCCTGACGCGACGGGGGCATCGGGACGGCCCGATGCTGGCGGCGCTGTGGACCACGCTGCTGTGGTTCCCCACGGGCATTGCCTATCTGCTTGCCCCCACGGCGCTCCTGGCGTTCGTCCTCCTGGTGCCGACCTTCGCGTTGGCGGCAAGCGCCTATGGCATCGGGCCGGCGGCACTCATGCAGATCACGCCCGGGCCCCTGCGGAGCCAGGCGGGCGCGGTCTACTTGTTCATCGGCAACCTCATCGGTCTTGGAGTGGGGCCTACGGCCGTTGCACTCGTCACCGACTACTTCTTCCAGGACGACAGCATGGTGGGTTACTCACTGCTCATCGTGACGTGTGCTGCACACGTCGCCGCCGCTGTCCTTCTTTGGGTGGGACGACCGCCGTACGTCCGGAGCCTCGATGCCGCGGACGCGTGGGGACGCGGTCGTGTCGCATGAGTCTCTCGTGACGGCCGACGACTCGTACTCGGTTGAAGCGGTATTTGACTCGGTGTTCGGAGAACGACCCGACGACCGGGTCCTTGACCTGCTTCGACCGATCCAGGGCGAGCGGCAGGAGGTGCGTGACTTCCTGGCTCGCTGGCTGCAACTGAGCGCCGCTGCTGGCATTGGCCCGCGCGACATCTCACCCGGGCAGGCCTGGAATCTGGGCGTCCTGATCCCCGGCTTGCTGCCGGGTGCGTGGGGCAATGTCATTCCCCCATTCACGGTCGAAGACCGGCACCGAGTATCGACACGCTGAGGGCGCTCTACCGCAACCCGCAGGACACATTCTCCCGTCTGGAGCAGCTTTCGAGACCTGCATCATCCATCGGGACGAGATTGGACTCCAGTTTGCGAAGGCGCTGGCCGACTCGACGGCGTGTGCGTTTGAGCCAGCAACCAGAGCCGCGGCGTCGGCGGCCCCAGCCGAGGCGCGGGTGATGGCGACTTCGGGACTGCTCCTCCTCGTGATGAGTGGCGTGGCCATGAAATGGCCCAGGGTGGTGGCGATCCCCTTGTCAGTGGTGCTCGGCTGGGTCGCGCTCTCACTGTTCTCCCGCGCTGCCACGCTGCACGTTGAAGGGAAGGGGCTGCGCTGGCCATGGCGCGGTGGCGGTCTACCTCGAGCCACCGACGCGAGCGACAACTGACGTGGGTGGGTACGCGTCGACCGACGCGAACCAACAATGTGAGCGGAGCGAACCCTCCGCAGAGGTAAACACCATGGATGACTCTACGACTCCCCCCTTGAAAGTGGCGCGACTGAAGCGGCTCGGCGTGTACGCGACCGTGGTCTTTGCCGCCTTTCTCCTCGGCTTCGTTCCGATGTGGCTGGTGGCGCGCACGCGCGCGAATGAACGCGACGTCGTGCAGCAGGCGCTCCGTCTCACGCAGCTCGAGAACGGGTTGGCCGCTGCGGCCATTCAGGCTCGACGCGGCGACTACGAGCCGGCACGCGAGGCCGCCAGCACCTTCTACACGAATCTCCGTGCCGAACTTGACCGGAGTCCGTCTGGGTTCACCTTGCCCCAGCGCGAGATGATGCAGTCGCTGCTCGCGCGCGCGGATCCCGCCGTCGCTGAGCGTCTGGCGGATGCCTACGTGTCGTACCGTCAGACGACGGGAACGCTGCCCCGGCCAGGCGGTAGTAGTCGGTAGCTTGGGTTTACGAAGAACCCTTCAGGGACTCAGACACGTGTGTCGCGTGCGACTCGAGTTCGCCCCGTTCTCGGGGGCTCGTGCACGCTCCGCTGGATCGATCTCCCTGACCGCTTCCACCTGCAGGAACAGTACGCGACGACGCTCGGTGCCTGGGGTGATGCGGCTCAGCGTCTCCAGGGAGTGGATGAGGCGCCGCATCACCGCCACGTTGCCGTCGGCATTCTGCCGGATCTGGTCGAAGGCCTCGGCCACGAAGTCTGCGTAGGTCGGGCGACGGACGATGACCTGCAGCTCACCGGCCTCACCCCGGCCGGGTGTTTCGAGTTGACGGTGCGCCAACCGCGCCAGGATGGCCGTCAGATAGTCCACGCACATGATGGCCGTCGTCGTGTCGTTGATGCCGGGCGACAAGCCCTTGAGCGCGACGTCCACCAATTGCCGAATGCCGTACGCGGCGTCCTGGTCGACGGTGCGCTGCCGATCGACGGTATAGGCGGCGTTGATCTGACGTACGGCGTCTGGATCGGCGTCTCGGGCCTCGGAGACTGACGCCAGCGGCGTGTCCTCGATGACGAACTCACCGATGCGGCACTCCATTCGCACGATCGTCTGGCGTGCGCGCGCGAACGCCATCAGCGCGCCGACGTCCACGCGCTGGACGTAGCCTGTGCGCCGCGCCGGAATCGCACCCCGGAACTGTTGCTGGGTCATCGAAGCGGCCCCCGGGCTCATCGGCCGGCTCGCCCCGATTCTCGGGGAACAGATGGTCCACGGCTTCCAGCGTCTCCTTCGCCACCGTGGCAATGATCTGCGAAGCCTGGATCGACGAGCCGATGTGATCGATGAAGAAGATCAGAAAGGCGATCCCGACAAAGGCCAGCGCCACCGCGACCAGCACGGACAGGGCCGGCACGAAGGCGCCTTCGTCGCCGCCGCGGATCGTTCGCAGCACCACCAGGCAATAGGCGAAGATGCCGACGAAGACGCCGAGGACCGTCTGGTTCGTGCGGTCCCTCATGAAGTTGCGCAGGACCCTCGACGAGTACTGGCTCGAGGCCAACGACAGCGAGACGATCGTGATCGAGAAGACGACGCCGGCGACCGTGATCATCGAGCCGGCAATCGTGGACAGCATGCCGCGCGAGCCGGCCGCCCCGGCGCCGAACAGGCGCGGCCAGCTGTCTCTGACGTTCTGTGCCAGCATCCGATCCGTTTCAATCAGCGCGAGCGCCAGCGTCACCGCGGCACAGACAATCACCGCGGGCACGAACCAGAAGCTGGATCGCAGGTCCGTCCAGAGATCACGCGGTTTCTTCATGATCGTGTTCGCGTCCTGTCTCTCCGTCCCGTCTCCGTCTCGATCTGTCACACCCGCGTCGCGGAGGTACTCGACGAGGCGGCCGGGCTCGGGCGCGTGAATCGCGCGCAGGCCGACGGCCCGCGCTCCCGCCACGTTCTCCTCTCGATCGTCGACGAACAGGCTGGCCGCGGGCTCCGCCTGCATGACATCGAGGGCGATCTCGTAGATCCGCGCGTCGGGTTTGCGGACCCCCAGACAGCACGAGCTGAAGAACGCCGAGAAGATCGTGCCGAGACCGAACGTGTCAATGCGGTACCGGTTCATCTCGCGCGACTCGTTGTTGATGGTGGCCAGCCTGTAGAGGCCGTCGGAGGCGAGGCGGCCAATCAGACCAGCGACGCGCCATGCGGTTGCGATCGCGATCGCATGAATGCGATGAAGGCGTCTCGCGAAAAGGTGCGCTCGCGGTGAAAGACGACGTGATCGAGATAGGCGTCCAGCGACAGCTCGCCGCGTTCGAAGCCGTCGGCCAGCGCCTGATGCCGGCCTTCCGTCTCCTCGACGTCGAGGACGAAGTGCGACGCGGCGGCCAGACGGGCGTCAGTGTCCCACCCATTGGTGAGGCACACGCCGCCGACATCGAAGAAGAGTGTGTCGAGTCTGGTCATGAGTCGGTCACTCTGGGAGCGTCTCGACGTCACGTCGCGTCGTGAGCAGAATGGCGATTCCGACGACGGCCGACATCAACGATCCGAGCAGGATGCCCAGCTTGGCCTGGCTCTCGAGCCCGGTGCCCGGGAAGGCCAGGCCGCTGATGAAGAGGGCCATGGTGAACCCGATGCCGGCCAGACAGGCCGTGCCGCACACGTGGCGCCATGAGACACCCTCGGGCAAAGTGGCCAGCCCGGCCTTCACGGCCAACCAGCTCGCCACGAGGACACCTGCTGGGCTTGCCGAGGACGAGCCCGGCCATAATGCCGAGCGGCACCGGGAAGGCGAGCGTCCGGATCGCCGACGCGTCAATCGCGACGCCCGCGTTGAACAGCGCAAAGACCGGTACGATGCCGAACGCCACCCACGGATGCACCATGTGTTCGAATCGTTGGATCGGTGAATTGGCCGCGTCGAGCGTGCGACTCAACGCGCTGATCGTCGCAAAGCGCTCCGGTTCCATCGCGCCTCGCACGCCGTTGGCCGCGTGAACGTCGATGGCATCAGCACTCCGGCGAATCACGCCTGACAGGGCGTCGGGCACAATCCTCACCCGCGTGGGGACGAACAGCGCCGCCAGCACGCCGGCCAGCGTGGCATGCACGCCTGAAAGGAGCAGGCCGTACCACGCGCCCAGGCCGAGCGCGAGATAGATCGGCGCCCGACGGACACCCGCCCGATTCGCCACGAACAGCGCCGCGAGGAAGAGCGTCGCCAAGGCAAGACCGCTCCAGTCGATCGACGCGGTGTAGACGACGGCGATGACCAGCAGCGCGCCGAGGTCATCCACGATCGCCAGCGCGACCAGGAAGATCTTCAGCCCCTCGGGAATCCGCGAGCCCAGCACGGCGAGCGCCCCGAGAGCGAACGCGATGTCCGTCGCCATCGGGATCCCCCAGCCGTGGGCGCCCTCGCCGCCGAGCGTTGAAGGCGGCGTAGCACAGGGCCGGCACCAGCATCCCGCCGATGGCGGCCGCGATCGGGAGCATGGCTTTCCGCGGCGTCCGCGAGCTCGCCGACGAGGAATTCGCGCTTGATCTCGAGGCCGACGGCGAAGAAGAAGACCGCCATGAGGCCATCGTTGATCCAGTGACGCAGGTCGAGTTGCAACACCCACTCGCCCAACGACAGGCGCGACGGTGCGTGCAGCATCTGGTCGTAGGCGATCGCCCACGGCGAGTTGGCCCAGAGGAGGGCGCCCACGGCGCAGACGAGCAGCAGGAGGGCGCCCGACGCCTGCCAGCGTGCGAACTGATGAAACGGGCGCAGCACGCGCTCGCTGGCGCGCTCGGCGTCCGTCCGGGTGTGCAGCTCGTCATCATGAACGAGCGCGTTGAGACTCATGTGGTGCTACGCCTGATGAGGTGGTGAAGCGCACGGCCCTCGGACCGCAGCAGACATGCCGAGGCTCCGCCCGCTGTGCCGTGGCGACCGCGTTCCACCGCTCCCGCCACATTGACCGTACAGCGGCAGGCACAGCCGAGGATGTCCACAAACGCACAGCCTCGGCCGAGGGTTCCAGCTACGCTGAAGGCTTAGGGAGAAGGCCAGATGACTCATCTCGATCCCTTGCTCGATCGCCTGGTCAGTGCTTTTCCAAAAGGCAAATACACCTCCAGAGATCATTCAGTACTACTTTGATTGATTTGGATCAAACACTCGTGGTTCAATCTCTATTTGATCTAAGCGTCCTTTTTCTTCAACAGGAAAACGGATTGGTTTTCCCGGGAAAACTTTAAGCACTTCAGAGTCTTTAACTACGATCACCCCATTCACCAATACATAAGGAATACCTGTAGAGGGTATGGCTCCCATTCCTATCTCGTATGTCGAGTTATCTCTAACTGTTTCGGGATCAAAAACTACAATATCGGCATCCATACCTTCTTGCATACGCCCTTTAATCTTAAACTGAGGGATACCCCCCAATTCGCCTAAATACTTTGCGTGCAGGTAACTCATCTTGGAAATAGCTTCCATCAAAGGCTGGTTTCTATCTTCACGCACCATGCGCAGCACCTTGGCGCGGGTACCTGCGCTACGCGGGTGACATGTTTTTCCTTCATAGGGTGAATCCCAAGGATAGTATTCGCCCTTTTCATCTATGATAGCCATACCGTCTGAGACAACAACTACTCCTGGCATAGCCATCCATTTAGCTTCGTCCTCAGAAGGATTGATATAAACCAAAATCGTTCTGCCCGGATCATTCTTGCGAACGTCATCATGCATCGCCTTGTCCCAACGGGTGCCATCAAGGTTAGAAAGATCTGAATATTTCAAATTCATCTGAGCCATGCCCGACTCTGAGAGAACATCTGCCGAAGCAAAGGTACTGGCACCTCCATATGGGTACACTTCACCCCATACTTTTGCCCCTCTCTTTTCTCTGGCATCGTTAATCAAAGGAATGGTGTATTCCCAGTCCATATTACTGTTTAGGTGAGAAGCCAAAAATGGTGCATCTAATACCATCGCATTGGCTAACATTTCCTGAATTCCCAACTGCCCTTCTGTTGGAGGTCTAACACCAGCAAAGTCTTACATGAGCATCCGAAACGCGACCGTATTTTGATGCCAGCTCTTGGTATTTGTACAATTCATACTGCGTAACTCCTGCGGTCATATAACCCACTGGAGCACCCACACCCAAAGCTCCCTGGCGAAGACCTTCATCAATACGAGCCATAATCTCGGTCATTTCTTCCTTATTTGGAAGCGTTGACGACCACCCAGGCTTGCGCCCTTGTTTTTGGGCGTTTTCGGCCGCGCGACCCACCAAAGGGAACAGGCCGCCCATGTCATTAGCATCGGCCACTATTTCAGCACCGTCCAGCACCGTTGCCCGGGCAAGCGTTGCGAGCACGACCATACCGTAGTTGGCCTGGGTTTTACCCTCGGCCTCTGCATACCATTTAGCGATATCCCCGGCACCTGCTTCGAAATCCATCTGGGTGGTCAAGCCATCACGTAAATTAACCTTGCGACTAAATGGATCTGTGGCATGCTGGTGAGTATCAATAAAGCCTGGTGCAACCACGTGCCCTTCAGCATTGATGGTGTCTTTTCCAGAAATGTCCACCTCTGTGATGATGGCTATTTTGCCATCTTTGACCCCAACATTTCTGATTCCGTCAAAGTTGGTTTCAGGGTCCATGACGCGTCCGTTAAGGATAACTACGTCAAACTCCTGATTGGGATCTGGGCCTTTTTCAGTTGTTGTTTCATTGCAGCTACTAGAAAGAAGTGCGGCAATAAATAGTGTTAATAGTGATTTTTTCATTTTGTGAGTTTTTACAATATTCATTTTGATTGATTTGGATCACAAACTCTAGGTTCAATCTCTATTTGATCTAAGCGTCCTCTTTCTTCAACTGGGAAACGGATAGGTTTTCCAGGGAAAACTTTAAGCACTTCAGAGTCTGTAACTACGATCACCCCATTCACCAATACATAAGGAATACCGGTAGATGGAATAGCGCCCATTCCTACCTCGTAGGTAGAGTTAGACGATAGGAAGCATTAGCGGGGTCCGAAGGGAACATAACGCTCCATTCTCAGACCCTGCCCTCGGCCCCTTGGCACGGCCCCTTGGCACGGGGCGGATTAGCCGGTAGCCGGCCCCAGTTGGGCATTCTGGCCCTTCGCCGCGCGCCGTCAAGCGAAATCAGCTGCCCCCAGCAGGCGGCGGCGCGCGTCCCGGGCACACCTCCGGCGTTCGGGGCGATGGAGCCGCCCCGGCCACCAAATGGACACCGCCACCTCGTCAGGCCCCGGCGTCGAACCCCGGCCCCTCATCGTTGCACTCGGACGGGCGCGGCGGCGCACGGGCCAGACAGGGTACGGGTACCTCGGTTGGCAGACCCAGGTGCCGGAGGATGCGCTCGATCACGGTGGCCTGATCGATGAGCGCAATGAGGCGCAGCCGGCCGCCGCACCGGGGACACGCCAGGACGTCGAGTCCGAACGTGCGCGCCATCAAGGCCGCCCACCGTACGCCCTGGACGCGGCGCACCGCCGGCTCTGACGGGTCCGCCTCGCGCCCCGCCGTCGTCGTCGCCACGGGCGCATCGGCCGCGCGATCATCCGTCGCCGGCTGGCGCGGCACGACCTCCGCCCGCCACGCCGACCGAGCACCCAGCACGCCGTGATACAAGAGCAGGTTGATGCGCGGCCGCGGCACCAGCACCGCCAGCCGCCCCAGAAATTCCACCGGGTCGAACACCAGGGCCGTCGTCCCATCGCGCCACGGGTGCCGCAGTTCCAGTCGCACCTGCCCCTCGCCGGTCACCTTCAGCCGCTCCTGGGCGACGGGGGGACGCAGCACGTAGCGGACCACGCGTTCCAGTCGGTCGCGCTGTCCAGCCGGCACCACCACACCGGCGTGCAGATCACACCCGTTCGCCCGCGCGTGCCAACGCCCGGGGCTGGACGTCTCAACCGGCTCGGCGGCGTCACCCAGACGATGGAGGCGCGCACCCCGACGCGGCCCCCACGCCACGGTCCCCTGCACCGACGCCGCCGCCAGCCCCGCCAGCACCGGCGCCTCCGCGGCCCACGCGTCGGTCGCCCCGGCGTCGTCGGGTCCCCGTCCGAGACGCCGGAGCCGCCGCGCGATCACGGGCTCCACCGTCGCCAACACCTCCTCCACGTCCAGCGTCGTCAGATCAGGCGTGGGGTGAAACCGAAGCGCACCCGTCGTCCTCGCGCGCGAACACGCCGTCCAAGACGAGGGCGTGGAGATGGACGTTCAGATTGAGGGCCCCGCCGAATCGCTGGATCACGACCACCCCGCCGCCACGTCCGGGTCTTCCTTTGCAGGAAAAGGGGATCAGCCGATCCAGGCCGCACTCGCCGCAGCGAAAGCACGCGAAGCCGCCGGCGAGCCAGCCACAGTGTAGGAATTTGCGAAACGCGTGTTCGACGAAGCGGGGCAGGCCGTCCCCATCCCGCAGACTCGCGGCCTGCGCACGGAAGGTCTCGAAGTGATCGTGCACGATCTGGTAGAGCGCACCGTGGGCGGGCGACCGCGGTTCGTACGCCGGGGAGGGCCGGGCCATCCCCGGCCCTCACGCCGATGGCATGCCAGCCAGAACCGGCGCACACGCGGCCTGAATTCACGCGTCCTGCACCCGACATCGCACATCCTGCCGCCCGCCGCGCGTGGCGGGTCGCAGTTGCTACGACACCGGCGGTGGCGCGTGGTGCGCCGAGGCGACAGGCAGAAGCGCAGCAGGATGGCCGGATCGTGTCCCGTGACGTGGTGTAACTGGCGGCAGTGATCGCCGTGCGTGTCGGCAGGCCCCAGTCGATCAGCGTGCCACAGCAGGCAGGCTGATGAGCGGATCATCGCTCAAGCGCCCGACACTTTCCAGCGTCATGTAGCGAGCGCGCTGGCCGCTCTTGCCCGCATGGGCCAGGACATTTCTCATGAAGTGGACTCGGCAGCGCTGCCACGTGGCGCTGAGCACCTTGGTGACCGCGGCCTTCAAGCCCTCGTGTGCATCAGAAATGACCAGCTTCACCCCGCGCAAGCCGCGCCGCGTCAGCGTCCGCAGAAAGTCCGTCCAGATCGGTTCGGCCTCCGAGGTGCCGACTTCCATCCCCAAGACCTCGCGTCGCCCGTCCGCATTGACACCGACGGCGACGATGACCGCGACGGAGACGATGCGGCCGCCACGCCGGACCTTCAGATAGGTCGCGTCGATCCACAGATACGGCCAGTCGCCTTCGATGGGCCGGTCGAGGAAGGCCTGCACCTTGCCGTCGATCTCTTCGCACAGCCGTGAGACCTGGCTCTTTGAGATCCCCGACATGCCCATCGCTTTGACGAGCTCGTCGACCGAGCGCGTCGAGATGCCCTGCACGTACGCCTCCTGGATCACGGCGGTGAGCGCCTTCTCCGCCATGCGGCGCGGCTCGAGGAAGCCGGGGAAGTACGTGCCCTTTCTGAGCTTGGGGATGCGCAGTTCGACGGTCCCGGCCCGGGTCTCCCAGTCGCGATCCCGGTAGCCGTTGCGCGGGGCGGTCCGCTACGCGGACTTCTCGCCCACGCCGCCCGTCGCCGCGCCGACCTTCGAGCTCCATCAGCTTCTCGGCGGCAAAGCCGATCATCTCGCGGAGGAGATCCGCATCCGGGGCCTTCTCCACCAGCGCGTACAGGTCCATCATGGTGTTGGTCATCGGTGTTCCTTCCAGTCATGGGGTTGGCGTTGACAACCAGACCCTACCGGAAAAGCGCCGATGACCACTACAAACCAGCTACACCACGTCTCGGGACGTCACCTCGGTCGAGGGCACGGTCTGTCAACGCCGGTCGAAAATCTGACAGATTCGCCGATTGAAGATCCGACAGATCGACGAGGGGACGAGCCTCAGGTCACGCCTTGCCCACGTGACTGGTAGGCCTTCGGCGTGTCGCCCGTCCATCGTCGATAGGCTCGGAAGAACGCGCTGGGCTCGGAGAACCCGAGCAGGAACGCGACCTCGGAAGCGGTGAGCCCGGGCCGGCTGAGGTATGCGTGGGCGAGCTCCACCGCGACCTCCTCCTGAATCTGCCTGAATGAGGTCCCCGCGGCCTGAAGTCGGCGACGGACCGTCCGTTCACTCATGGCCATCGCCCTGGCGAGCAGCTTCAACGTGGGAGGCCCGTACGCGTGAGCCTCGGCCATCCAGCGGCGCACCTGGCCCAACCAGTCGTCGCTCCCAGCTTTCGCGACCAGAGCCTCGCACTCCCGGAGGAAGAACGCGTGTAGCCGGGAGTCGAACATCTCGACCGGCAGCGTCGCGATGGTCGACTCAAAACACAGAGCGTTTTTCCCAGCACCGAACTGCACGTCGGTGCCAAAGAAAGCTGAATAAGGGGCGGCGTCGACCGGACCGACGTGCGCGAAGCGGACCTCGGTGGGCACGATGCGCTGCCCCACGATTTCTCGCATGCTCTGGACCATCTCGACGAGCAGGAACTCGGAGGCGAGCTGCGCGCCGCGGCGTTCGCCCAGCGGCGACAACCGAAGCTCAGCCCGACCTTGTGACTCCTCGAGGGTCCATCCGAACCCGCGCGCCCACAGGGCGCGTACGCGCCCGACGCGGGCGAACGCCTCACCCAGACTCTCCGCGGTCATGGCGAGGAAGCCGAAGACCTCGAGGTCGGCGAGGCTGGTGCGCTCGCCCGCCGCGATCGAGACCACGAGGTCGGTTCGGGCCGCGGCGAGGATCTCCCACGTCGTCAACCAGCGCTCCATCGGCAGGTGCGTCTCGATCGTCGCGACCTCGGGGAGCGGGCCGATGGCGGCCCGGGCTCTTGCCCCCGCAGCCGTCGACTCGTCCACGAGCGCGAGCAGCGGCTTGAACGCGAGGCTGGTGACCGTCTGGGTCATGGAAATGGCCGGCCGTGTCACAGGCGAACGTCCCCGCAGGTCGCATGATGATGCTCAGACAAGGAACCTATATGCTACTGAGAAATCTCGGTTCTTCTCTCGTCCTCTTCCAAACACTGGCCTGCGCCCGCGAGGTCGCCAGCGTGTCGCCGTTCGAATCCGAGGTGGACCACATCGCGGCCGAACCACCCACGGGGCGGCTGGCAGTCGATGGACGGCAGCTCGCGTGGGCCGAGTACGGGGAGCCCACGGGGTCTCCGGTGTTCTACTTCGGGGGCGGCGACAGCTCGCGGCTGGAAGGGATCTCGCTCGCCGACGCCGCGCGCAGCATGCGCGCTCGGATCATCGCCCCAGACCGCCCTGGGTTCGGCGACTCAGACTCCGCGCCGGGCCGTCGGCTCGTTGACTGGCCTCGCGACGTCGCGGCCATCGCCGACCATCTCGGGATTCAGAACTTCTCCGTCATCGGCTTGTCGGGTGGTGGGCCACACGCGCTCGTCACGGCATGGGCGCTTCCGGACCGCGTCGATCGCCTCGTCGTCGTCGCCTCGGCGCCGCTGCCCGCGCTAGAGATGGAGGGGAAAGACGTGGCGCTGCCGTTCCGGATGATCTCGGGTCTGACCCGCTACGCCCCGTGGGCAATGCGGTTCGTCTTGAAGGACCAGATGAAGATGGCGTCGACGTCGCCCAGCAAGCTCCTCAAGCGCACGCAAGGCGGCGTCGAGGCCCCAGACGCGAGTTGGCTCAGCGAGGACCGGGGCGGCGCGCTCTTCGCTGCCAGCATGCGGCTCGCCTACCGAAACGGCGTCGAGGGTAGCCTCGCTGAGCATCGACTCTACCGAACGGACTGGGGGTTCTCCCTCTCGGAGATCCGCACTCCTGCGAGTTTCTTCATCGGCAACCAGGACGCTCTCGCGTCTCGCATCGTCAACGAGAAGATGGCGGCGTTGGTGCCCAAAGCCTCTCTTGTCATCGTGGCAGACGAAGGTCACCTGTCTCTGATCCCCAACCAGGCGCACACCGTGCTGAAAGCCGCGCTTCCCTAGTCTAGCCGGTTGGACTGGCCAGCTCGCGATCTAGAAACACTGGAGGTTGTCATGTCCGCAAAGTCTCCGTCCCGCCCCGCCAGAGAACGCCTGCTACGCGCCGCGCTCCTTGGCAACGCCGCCTTCTCCGCCACCAACGGCGCGGCAATGACGCTCTTCTCCCGTGAGTTCGCCGGGCTCGTGGGCCTCGACGTCCCGGCGGCGCTCCGCCTGCTGGGGCTCGGCCTGCTGGCCTTCGCCGGGTTGGTCGCCTGGACTGGGGCCCGGAAGCGGCTTCGCGCCCTGCCGGCGGTGCTCATCTCGTTCGCCGATCTGCTGTGGGTCGCTGGCAGCGCGGCGTTGGTCCTGGTCCCTCCGCCATTCATGCACCCGGGAGCCGCGCGGGCGGTCCTGCTCGTGGCGCTCGCCGTGCTGGGCTTCGGCGTCGGGCAACTCCTCGGAGTTCGGCGCCTGCTGCGCGAGACGAATCCACAACTCGGGGCATGGCGCCACTGCCTCTCGGTCGACGTAGACGCCCCGCCGGGCGCGATGTGGCAGGTGGTCTCCGACCTGGGCGCGATCTCGCGCTTCGTGCCGACGCTGGTCCGCTCGGACCTCGTCGATCACGTCACGCCACGCGAGGGGGCGGTACGAGCCTGCGCCGATACCTCCGGGCGCCAGTGGGAAGAGGTCTGCACTGCCTTCGAACCGCGCGCGCGCCGGCTGCGTCTCCGCTTCCGGACCGAGGCGGACAACTTTCCCTATCCGATGCAAAGGATGCACGGCGGTTGGGAGGTCGCGCCTCGTGGCGAGGGCTCCCGCGTGACGGTCTGGTGGTCGGTGACGCCTACCCGATCGACGGTCCCCTGGCTGCTGGTCGCGATGATGGGCCACCGCCTCGACAGCGACTTCCCCGCCGTCCTCGAGCGAATGGCGGCCCACGCCGCCGGGCGCCCCGTCGCACCAGCGGCGCTCCGGGGTCTCGCGGCAGCGCCGTGCTGACGCGCCCCGGGGACTAGACGATGCGCGGAGTCATCTTGCGCACGAACCGTACAAGAAATGGCCGGGGCTCGTGCCATTCGTGAGCCCGACTCAACCAAGGAGACCCTTATGCGTGCTTTGCTCCCTCCCCTTGCTATGTGCTCGCTCGTCCTCTCTGCGGGTGCCGCCGGCCTGTCCGGGCTGACCCAGAGCGCGCTTCTCCCGGTGGCCGCCGATCCCGAACTGGCGAGCCTCGCCGATTCGTGGGGCGCGTTGGCCGAGCGGTTCTTCGTGCCGGGTGCTGCGGTCGCGATGATCAAGGACGGGAAGACCTACGTCTGGACGTACGGCGAGCGGAACCCCGAGACCCACCAGCCCGTCACGCCCGACACCATGTTCTCCATCGCCTCGATCACCAAGACCTACACCGCGACCGCGGTCGTAAAGCTCGCTGAGGAGGGCAAGCTCAACCTCTCGGATCCGATCACCAATTACCTGCCCGGTCTCAAGCTCGGCAGCGGGCCGGCCGGCGAGGCGGTGGACGCGAGCACAGTGACCGTTGAAGACCTGATCACGCACCGCAAGGGAATCAACGCATCAATGGTCGTGGCGCTCGACGCCTACTCCGGCGAGATCACGCCCGAGCGGTACGACTACTGGCTCGCCAAGGGCGAGGTCAAGGGGACGACCGAGTACACCAACGTCAACCTCACGCTCGCGGGTCGGGTGATCGAGGTGGTGACCGGCATGGGGTGGCGGGACTACCTGGAGCAGGCGATCCTCAAGCCCGCCGGGCTGAGCCGGACCACGGGGTACGCCAGCGTGATGTACACCGACGCGGACGCCGCCCTCCCCACGGTGTGGGACGGGCGCGACTGGGTCGTCGCGGCGCAGCAGAAGACCGACCGGACCATGCACGCTGCGGGCGGGCTCGGCTCCACCGCCCGCGACGCCGCGGCCTGGCTGACCCTCCACCTGAACGACGGCGAGATCGAGGTGAACGGGCAACCCAGGCGGATCCTGCGCGCGGCCTCGGCCCGCTCGATGCACGAGCTGCACGCCGAGCGGGACGAGCCCGAGGG
Source organism: uncultured Acidobacteriota bacterium (assembly GCA_963715265.1). GTDB lineage: Bacteria > Acidobacteriota > Vicinamibacteria > Vicinamibacterales > Vicinamibacteraceae > Luteitalea. The sequence continues at coordinate 37,161 of CAVQRQ010000011.1, read as the reverse complement.
CTCGATCCGCGTCAGCGACGGCTTCGGGTACGGGTGGAACGTCGGGACCTTCGTCGGTCAGACCCCGCTCTCCTCGCACGGGGGCGGGTACGTGGGAACCTCCACCTGGTACGGCTTCCTGCCCGAGGAGCAGGCGGGCATCGTGGTGCTCACCAACGGCGACGGGTCCACGGGCGCGTGGGTCGACGTCGTGGGGGTCGAGTTCCTCACCCACATCACCGGGCTCGTGCCGGACAGGAGCCTGCGCGAGAACTTCTCGCGGCAACTCGAGCAGATGACCGCCGTGGGGCAGGCGCCGAGAGTGTCTCAACCCGACTCGCCCGTGACCGACGCCACCCTCACCCGCCCGCTCGACCTCTACACCGGGTGGTTCCGCAACGAACACTTCGGCACGTTCATCATCGAGCGCGTCGGGAACGGTCTGACCGTGCGGCTGGGCGACTTCACCATGACCCCGACCGCCGGCGCGAAGCCGGACACGCTCAACATCCGCAACCTGATCGACGACACCGGCGTGCTGCGCTTCGTGGTGGACGAGCACGGATACGTCAACAGACTCGAGATGACCCACGAGACAAGCGGCACGGTTTGCTTTGATCGATAGCCCGAAGTCGCCTCTCCTTGTGGTGTTGCTCATTCTCGCCCTTCCACGTGTGGCAGCAGCACCACGTCGGTGGACGTCGAGCCGCGTGAGAGTGCGTGCTGGCTGGAGCGACCGAGAGCGCCATCCAGGACGGCCTGGCCTTCCAGATTCTCGGCCAGAACATATTCTCCACGCCATCAGACCCACACGGGCACTGTCGCTGGAAGAGCCCTTCTGGCACCAGGCCCGTAAATCCAGGACCATGGCCGGGTGAAGACGACCATCGAGATTCCGGACAAGGTGTTCCGCCGGGCGAAGGCGGAGGCGGCTGAGCGCGGACAGACTCTCAGGGAGTACGTCACCGAGGCCCTTCAAGAGAAGCTGTCCGGGCGGAGCGCATCTGGAGGGGGCAGCGCTCCCTGGATGCGGGGATTCGGTGAACTCAAGCGCCTTCGACGCGAGACGGCCAGGATTCAGCGGGTCATCGCCGAAGAGTTCGAGGTGATTGAGCCGGAAGATTGCCGGTGATCCTCGATACTGACAGCGGGTTTCGATGTCATGGGCGTGTCCTGTTCTTCGAGTATGACGCCGCCGCGATTGTTGTGTGCCCAACGACAGGCATCAGCCGGCGCAGCGCTCATGCAGACACGCGCTGCGGTCGGCTGCATGCCAAGTTAGCCGGCTTTTTGGAGAGCAAGAAGCTTTCGACGAACGGCCTGGGGAAGCTCAACGGCGACAAACTGAGTCTTCGCGAACAGGTAGTCTTCGCCGCTCTCGTCGATCACCCGCACAAGGTCGTCTTTGGCTGCGCCGATGTCTGGCAACATGGCGTAGACCTTGCCGCGAATCAATGACGCTTCGTTGCCCTCATTATCGAGGCACAGCACGAATTGGGTTGGCTGCTTCATCACTTCTCCAAGAACGTCTTGATCTTGAAGTCTCGTCGGCCGATGCCGTGGGCTTCGTACCAATGTAGCTCAACTGTCCGAAGTTTCCGGTTCGGCAGTCGAACCGTGGCTTCCCCCTTGAGCTTGCGCCAGCGGCCCTTGCCATAGGTCTTCTGCAAATGAGTCCGAATCTTCACGCCGCGACCGGATGCGATTCGACCTGATGCAGGGCAATCGACCGGCCATCCGGCGCCCACGCAAACGGGCGGCGTCGGCAGATACATATATGGACCGACGTATCCTCGGGAAAGTTCTTCGCGAGGCCGTCAGCAAGAGCGCACGATCCGGCCACGTCGCCGGCCAGGGCCAGCGCGAATGCGGCGGCATAGTCCACGTCACGGCCCCTGGCGAGTTCGAGGACGCTGGTCGCGCGCTGTCTCGCTGCGGAGCTGTTACCGTAAGACGCGTCCCACACCGCCGTTGCCGCGTCGAACAAGGCCGCGCGCTCACGCTGATCCGCCTTCCGCGCGATATCGACGGCGACCGCGGACGTCTGCCTTTCCTCCTGCAGGCATCCCGAGCGGGCCAGGTCGAGCGCCTCGACGTGTGAAATCATGTCTTCGGCGCCGCGCTGTCCCCTGGCCAGCGCCGCCTGCCGTTTCATCGCCTCGCCATCGCCGTTCAAGAAGGCGATCAAGTAACGAGTCAGGATGAATCCCTGGAAATCGAGCTTGCGCTCGATCGCTCGAGCGATCGTCGCCTCGGCACCGGCCGGCCGATTGAGACGGAGCTGGTTGTGGGCCTTGGAGTTGTAGACGCGTGTGGAGCCGGGAGCCTGCGGGCTCGCTCGTGGCGCCGGAGGACCAACGTCCGTCCTCGGAATGGCTTCCCGCGCGCATGCGCATTGTCAAGCAGCTCACGACGGAGGGATTCGTGACACGAGCCGTCTCGTCGCTGAACGCGGCGGGCATTCGCGCCTGGGTCAATGTCGTCGGCCACATCGCGGGTTGCCCCCGCGACGGTCTGAGGCCGGGAGCACGAAGCCTACCGCGTCGAACAGCGGCAGGCCCACGTCGGCCCTCAGTCGTGCTACGTCTCTGGCAGCTCCGCCACCCACACGTTGCCCGTCCAGTAGCCCCGCTCGTACACGATCCGGTCGCCGCGCGGCGACCACACCGGCCAGCGGACGTACGCACTCGGGGCACCGGGCGGGGTCAGCCGCACGACACGCCCGGTGGCCACCTCCACGGCCTCCAGCGCCCAGCGTCCGTCACGCAGCGCGGCGTACACGATGTACTTGTCGTCGGGTGACCAATCGGTGGGCCACGCCTGGTCGGCATCGGTCACCAGCGAGCGCACTGACGACTCTCCAGGCCTCACGATCGCCACGCCCGTGCGCCAGCCCCGCATCTGCTGCACGGCGATCCTTGTGCCGTCAGACGACCATGCGCCGAACCCGACGCCCCGTGCGAGTGGGACGGCGGGCGTGCCGGCCGCCAGGTCACCCAGCCGCACCCCGAGGGCTCCGTCCACGTCCGACGTGTAGATGAAGCGACGCCCGTCCGGCGCGACGCGCAGCGTGAAGAGGCGTCGCGCCACGTCCTCGACGTGCTGCCAGTCCTCGCCGCGCCCCAGAGGCACGCCACGCCCGGTCGTGATGTCCATGGCCTGGATCCGGAGCGGCGCGTCCGGTTCGACGACGACGAGGCGGGCGCCGTCGGGCAGCCATCCCTTGACGAAGCCGGCGACCGTGGGTGGCGTCTGACGCGACTCGCCGGTGCGGAGGTCGTGGATCCACACCTCCCATCCGTCGCCGATCCGTGCGGTCATGTACGCGAGGCGCGACCCGTCTGGCGAGAAGGCGAACTCACCGTAGCGAGGGCGGCGTTCCGCGAGCAGCACGCGCGTCGCCAGGCCGTCCCGCACTTGCCCGTCCGGCACGTCCATCGTCCAGGCCTCGCTCGTCCGCTCGGCATTGGCATAGGCCAGCGTCGAGCCGTCGTACGAGACCGCGACGTCGGCGACAGGCAGCGTCCGCGGCAGCGGCGCGCGCTGGCCCCGCGACATGTCCACCCGTCCGTCGGAGGTCACAGGGGCAAGCCACAGGTCCCCGCCCTTGGCGCCGACGACGGCCCCGACCCATGCCGTGCCCTCACGGCGGAAGGCGAAGGGACGGCAGGTGGCATGACAGCCGCCCAACCTCGTCGGGGGCTGCCCCGGTGTGACCTGCCAGACGTCTGCCGCCGGGAGGCGCACCGACACGAAGACGATGGTCTCGTGCCCCGGCAGCCACACAGGATTGCCGTGGAACCCCGGCGGGTCGCCGGGCTGCGTCAGCGGCGTCACGACGCCAGTCTCGACGCGGACCGTTGCAAGGGTCGATGGGGCGCCGCCAACGCCGCCGAGGACGTCCGGCTCGCCAGCCGTCTGGAACACGATCGCCTGCCCGTCCGGCGACCAACTGGGCGAAGCCCCCTCGACCACGACCTGCCGCGGTGGGCCACCCGACGCCGGCACGACCCACACGCCACCGAAGCGTCGCGAATGGTACGCGAGCCACTGGCCGTCGGGTGACCACGCCGGGTCGACGTTGTCGCCGTCGTTGCCCGTGATGGCCCGCGCCGTGCCCGGGCTGACCCGCGACCGGACGACGATCTCGAGCGATCCCGACGCATCTGATGCGTAGGCGACCAGCGAGCCGTCCGGTGACGGCGCGGGATCCGCGTCCAGCCCCTGCGACGTTGTGACCTGTGATGCCCGATGGGTTGCGGCTTGAACGACCATGGCGCTCAGCCCCTGCTCCACTGCTGACGCCGGGCCTTCCCGCCGACCGACTGTCGCCGCCACGGCTGCCGTGACTGCCACCAGCACGCCGACGGCAACCCTGGCCCAGGGCCCTGGGCGGATTGCGTGCCGGGGCGTGCGTGGTGGGCGCGCGCCAGAGCCGGAGCCGGCCACCGGCTCCTCGCTGGCAGGGAGGCCTCGGCCGGTGCCGTTGGCCGCCGCAGCCGATGGCGCCGGCTCGTACGGCGGGATCAGGTCTCCGACGAAACGGTAGCCGCGGGTCGGCACCGTCTCCACGTACCGGGGTGCTCTGATGTCGTCGCCCAGCGCACGCCGCACCTGCGTGACGGCCCTCGCGAGGGAACTGTCGGTGACGTGCACGTCGGCCCACACGTCGCGCAGCAGCCGCCGCTTGTCCACCACCCGGCCGGCCTCGGCGAGCAGCAACAGCAGCACGTCCAGGGCCTTGGGTTCGAGCGACACGCGCGTGCCCGCCCGCCGCACTTCACGTCCGGACGCATCCACTTCGACATCGCCGAAGCGATAGGTCGTCTCACGCATCGGAAACCTCAGGATTCCTTCACGACACTCACGAAAGCGTGTCGTCTCCCCGTGTGTCCGCCCCAGGGCCGGAGGGAGTCGCTCATGCTGCAAACACTGTTGCTGCTGTTGACGATGGGGAGTGCCCCTGCAGTTCCCGGGGTGCTCGATGACGGCCGGCTGGGACCGCCGGCCCCACCTTCATCATGGCGTCCGTCCTCCGCTGTCGAGTGCCGCCTGCGCCTCGCCGCGAGCGGCGTGCCGCTGCTGCGCGTCGAGGTGACGCGTGGCCGCGACGCATGGTTCGTACTCGACACTGGCGCCTCAGGGACGACGATCCATGCCGACCTCGCTGACGAGTTGGGCCTGGCATCGACGAACTCGACAGTCATCACCACAATCGCTGGCGAGGCCCGTGTCGCGACCGTCCGGCTGCGGGACTTCGGCATCAGCGGCGTGCCCGACCGGTACGCCCTGGAGGCTGTCGTCCACGACCTGCGCCTGGTGCGCGCCACGGCACCCGATGCGGAGGGCATCCTCGGCCAGGACGTCCTGGCGCGGCACGACTACCTCATCGACTACGCGCGCAGGCGACTCACTGTCGGGCGCTTTCCCGCACCGGACGCCGGCGTGCGGCTGCCGTTGGCGTGGAGTGCCGGGCGCCCACTCGTCCAGATCGCCGGGGTCCGAGGCTCCCATGCGCTGGTGCTCGACACCGGGGCGGATGTGCTGGTGATGGAGCGTGCCGCATCCCAGGACACCCTGGGTGACACGCCTGCTGCCGTTCGTACCCGAGGGCGCCTGGAGACTCACGCGGGCACGCAAATCGTCGACGTCGAGCGCCACGTCGGGCTGCGTCTCGCCGACGTCGACCTGCCGCCGACCTCACTCGTCCGCATGCCCAGTGCGGCCTGGACCCGGTCTCCCGAGGCCGGTCTGCTGCCGGCGTCGCTATTCAGCCGCGTGTACGTCTCGGCGCGTACGGGCATCGCCGTCGTCTGGCCGTCGCGGGAGTGAGGTCCCAATGGTGGCTAGCGTCCGGGGAGCACGTGCTCGAGGACCCAGGGTTCGCGACGGGGATAGCCTGCCGTCCACCGCTGCGTCACGCGTGTCAGCGCGGCGCTGCCCACGGGCGGCCACGCGGCGCGTCTGGATGCAACGAGAAATGCCGGGAACGCTGGCCATTCCAGCATTCCCGGCATCTGTGTGGCCGCCCCTGCGATCGCCGCCTGCAATGTGCTGCGTTCGGCGTTCTACGGTCGGCGTTCGCTAGTACCGGTAGTGGTCCGGCTTGTACGGGCCGTCGACCGGCACGCCGATGTAGTCGGCCTGCTCCTTGCGTGAGCTCGGTCAGCTTGACGCCGAGCTGGTCGAGGTGCAGGCGCGCGACCTCCTCGTCGAGCTGCTTGGGCAGCATGTAGACCTTCTTCTCGTAGCTCGCCGTTGTTGGCGTGCAGCTCGATCTGCGCCAGCACCTGGTTGGTGAACGAGGCCGACATCACGAAGCTCGGGTGGCCGGTGGCGCAGCCGAGGTTGAGCAGGCGGCCCTCGGCGAGGATCATCACGCTGTGGCCGTCGGGGAAGCGCCACTCGTCGTACTGCGGCTTGATGTTGATCCGCTCGATGCCCGGCGACCTTCTTCAGGCCGGCCATGTCGATCTCGTTGTCGAAGTGGCCGATGTTGCCGACGATCGCCTTGTCCTTCATCTGCGCCATGTGGTCGGCGGTGATGACGTTCGTAGTTGCCGGTCGCGGTGATGAAGATGTCGGCCGTCTCGACGACGTCCTCGAGCGTCGTCGACCTCGTAGCCCTCCATCGCCGCCTGCAGCGCGCAGATCGGGTCGATCTCGGTGACGATGACGCGCGCGCCCTGGCCGCGCAGCGCCTGCGCGCAGCCCTTGCCGACCTCGCCGTAGCCGCAGCACGACCGCGACCTTGCCGCCGAGCATCACGTCGGTGGCGCGGTTGAGGCCGTCGATCAGCGAGTGGCGGCAGCCGTAGATGTTGTCGAACTTGCTCTTGGTGACCGAGTCGTTGACGTTGATGGCCGGGAAGAGCAGCGTGCCGGCCTTCTGCCATCTGGTAGAGGCGGTGCACGCCGGTGGTCGTCTCCTCGCTCACGCCGCGGATGCCGCGCGCGATCGCCGTCCACCGTGCCGGCGCCTTGCCGAGCTCCTCGCGCAGCGTGCTCGAGGATGACGCCCCACTCCTCGGGGTCGGTCTCGGCGTCGAAGGCCGGGACCTTGCCGGCCTTCTCGAACTCGAGCGCCTTGTGCACGAGCAGCGTCGCGTCGCCGCCGTCGTCGACGATCAGGTCGGGCCGGAGCCGTCGGGCCAGATCGAGCGCCTCGCTTCGTGCACCACCAGTACTCCTCGAGCGTCTCGCCCTTCCAGGCGAAGACCGGGATGCCCTTCGGGTTCTCGACCGTGCCGCCCGTCTCGGGGCGGCCGACCACGACCGCCGCGGCGGCGTGATCCTGGGTCGAGAAGATGTTGCACGACACCCAGCGCACGTCGGCGCCGAGCTCGACCAGCGTCTCGATCAGCACCGCGGTCTGCACCGTCATGTGCAGGCTGCCCATGATCTTCGCGCCGGCCAGCGGCTGCTTCGCCGGCGTACTCTTCGCGGAGCGCCATCAGGCCGGGCATCTCCTGCTCGGCGAGGCGGATCTCCTTGCGGCCGAACTCGGCCTCGGTCAGATCACGAACCTTGAACGCGGGACGTCCGGCCTGTTCGGCCTGCGCAAACGCATGCAGCGTCTCGGTGGCAACTGCTGGGGTCATTCGTTCTGCTCCTTGCGCGCGGCGGTGTGCCGCGTCGTTCATCGGCCGGGCTCGGAGAGCCGGCCCTACCCTCAATCTGGCCAAGCTCGGAGAGCCGGCCCTACCCTCAATCTGGCCAAGCTCGGAGAGCCGGCCCTACCCTCAATCTGGCCGGGCTCGGAGAGCCGGCCCTATCCTCAATCTGGCCGGCTCGGAGAGCCGCCTCCCATCTCCAGCTGGAGAGCCGGTCCTGCCCTGCTGCCCTACCGTGTGGCGCGCGCGACGAACAGGGCCGGGCCGCGCACCCCCGATGCGGGAGACAGCGGCACGACTCGCGTGCCCGCGAACCCCGCCCCCACCAGCAGCCTGTCGATCTGCGACTCCGAGAAGCCAAGCCAGACATGGCCCATCTGGCCACGATATTCCTCGCGATCGTGCGCCTGCATGTCGACGACGAGGAGACGTCCTCCCGGCCTCAGGATCCTGCGCGCCTCCTTCAGCACCGCCGACGGATCGCCGAGGTGGTGCAGGACCAGGACCAGCAGCGCCAGGTCCACCGACGCTTCGGCCACCGGCAGGGCCTCGAGCGCGCCCTCCCTCAGATCGACATTGGCCCTCGTCGCCAACCGCTCGCGCGCCGCGGCCAGCATCTCCGTCGACGCGTCGACCGCGATCACCCTCCGCACGAAGGGCGCGATCGCCGCCGCCGTCCGTCCCGTGCCGCAGCCCAGGTCGGCCACGACGCAGTCGGGATCGAGCGTCGCCAGCAACCCCTCCAGATGGAAGGTGCCGCCGTAGAGGTCGTCGCGGACGGCGTCCCATGCGCCTGCCGTTCGGGAAAAATAGGCGGCCGACCCCGAACGCCTCTCGGCGAGTACGCGGCCCAGACGTACCCGGTCCTGCGCCACCGCCGGCATGGTCTCCAGCTGAGCCTTGACGATGGTCCAGAGGTCCGACGATGGCGCATCGAAGATCCTCGGCGACGAGCGAGTACAACCGGCTCGTCCCTTCGCGACGGACCTGCGCCCATCCCCCGTCGACGAGGGTCTTGAGATGCCGGCTGACCGTGGACTGGGGCAACTGGAGGATGTCGCAGAGTTCGCCAACGGCCAATGTCTGCCCGTCCAGCACGAGCAGCAGGCGGGCCCGCAAGGGGTCGCCAAGCACGTTGAGGTGCCCGAGAACGGGCGATGTCGGCTGATTCATCCCTCTATCCGGCTTGAGCGTACACGATGCCATGTGTAGCCGTCAAGCCGGATAAACGAATAACCGCAAAATCGCTCCCATCCGGTAGGAGGACAGGAGCGCAGGAGTCAGGAGTCAGGAATTGACGGCCCTGAGGATTTGACCGTAGCCATCAGGCGTCAACATGCTCCGACGCCCACCGCGGCGTACGCGAGGTTGGGCGCGAGCCACCTCTCGGCTTCCTCGCGGGTCATCCCCTTCCGAGTGGCGTAGTCCTCGACCTGATCCTCGCCGAGGCGGCCGATCATGAAGTACGCCGCCGCGGGATGCGCGAAGTAGAGACCCGAGACGCTGGCGGCCGGCCACATCGCACAGCTCTCGGTGAGCGCCACCCCGATGGCTTCCGCGTCGAGCAGGCGGAAGAGCGTCCGCTTCTCGGTGTGGTCCGGGCAGGCCGGGTACCCGAACGCCGGGCGGATGCCACGATACCGCTCGGCGACGACGTCCTCCGGCGACAGTTGCTCGCCGGCGCCATAGCCCCAGTCACGGCGTGCCTGCGCGTGCAGGTACTCGGCGGCGGCCTCGGCCAGGCGGTCGGCCAGCAGTTTCACCATGATGGCGTTGTAGTCGTCGTGCGCCGCCTCGAACGCCCGCGCCTGCGCCTCGGCGCCGTGAACGGTGACGGCAAACGCGCCGACGTGGTCCTCGCCCTGTCCGACGGGGGCCACGAAATCGGCGAGCGACCGATTCGGTTTGGTGTCCGGCTTGGGCTCCTGCTGCCGCAGCATCGGGAAGCGCGCGATTTCCTGTCGCCTCTCCGCGTCGCCGAAGAGCAGGATGTCGTCGCCCTCGGCGTTGGCCGGCCAGAAGCCGTAGACGCCGCGCACGGTCAGCGCCCCGCCCGACTCGAGGCGGTCGAGCGCCTGCTGCGCGTGTTCGAACAGCGAGCGCGCCTCGGCGCCGTACTGCGGATGGTCGAAGATCGTGGGCAGCTTGCCCTTGAGCTCCCACGCATTGAAGAAGAAGGTCCAGTCGATGAACGGCCGCAGGTCGGCCACCGACAGCGTGACCTCGCGGCGGCCCGTGAACGACGGCCGGGGCAGCGACTCGTGCGCCCAGTCGATCCGCTGGCGGTTCTCGCGCGCCCGGCGCAACGACAGCAGCGGCTTCTCCTGCCGCTTCTGGTGCAGTTCGCGCACGCGGGCCTGCTCGTCGCGCACCTGCGCCGTGTAGGCCGGTGCCTGGGTCTTCGACAGCACGCTCGACACGACGGCCACCGCGCGCGACGCGTCGAGCACGTGCACGGCGATCCCCGAGTACTCGGGGGCGACCTTCACGGCCGTGTGCTGTGGACTCGTCGTGGCACCGCCGATCAGCAGCGGCAGCCGCATGCCGCGGCGCTCCATCTCGCGGGCCACGCCGACCATCTCGTCGAGCGACGGCGTGATCAGCCCGCTGACGCCCACGACGTCGACGCCGTGCTCGATCGCCGCGTCGAGGATCCTGTTGGTCGGCACCATGACGCCGAGGTCGACGACCTCGTAGTTGTTGCAGCCGAGCACCACCGACACGATGTTCTTGCCGATGTCGTGGACGTCGCCCTTGACCGTTGCGATGAGAATCTTGCCCTGTGCCTGTGCGGCGCCGGCGGCCTTCTCGGCCTCCATGTACGGCAGCAGCACCGCCACCGCGCGCTTCATCGCCCTGGCGCTCTTGACCACCTGCGGCAGGAACATCTTGCCCTGGCCGAACAGATCGCCGACGGTCTTCATGCCGTCCATCAGCGGGCCCTCGATGACCTCGAGCGGACGCGCATACTGCTGGCGCGCTTCCTCGACGTCGGCCTCGATGAAGTCGACGACGCCGTGGACCAGCGCGTAGGCGAGTCGCCCGGCCACGGGGGCCTCGCGCCACCGCAGGTCCGCTTCGCGCCTGGTGCCGCTGCCCCGGACCTGCTCGGCGCGCGCGACGAGACGCTCGGTGGCGTCGGTGCGGCGGTTGAAGAGCACGTCCTCGACGAGGTCCAGGAGATCGGCCGGAATGTCCTCGTACACGGCCAACTGCCCGGCGTTGACGATGCCCATCGTCAGGCCGGCCTTGATCGCGTGGAAGAGGAATGCCGAGTGGATCGCCTCGCGCACCACGTCGTTGCCGCGGAAGCTGAACGACAGGTTGCTGATGCCGCCGCTCACGAGCGCGCCAGGGCAGGTGTCACGAATCTGCCGCGTCGCCTCGATGAAGTCGATGGCGTACGCGTTGTGCTCCTCGAGCCCCGTCGCGATGGCCAGCACGTTGGGGTCGAAGACGATGTCCTCGGGCGGGAATCCGATCTGCTCGGTGAGGAGCCCGTAGGCACGGCGGCAGATCGCCACCTTCCGCTCGATGGTGTCGGCCTGGCCGACCTCGTCGAACGCCATCACGATCGCCGCCGCACCGTAGTCGCGGATCGTGCGCGCCTTCTCGAGGAAGTCGGCTTCGCCCTCCTTGAGGCTGATCGAGTTGACGATCGCCTTCCCCTGCACGCACTTCAGGCCGGTCTCGAGCACCGACCACTTCGAACTGTCGATCATGAACGGGACGCGCGCGACCTCCGGCTCGGTGGCCAGCAGGTTGAGGAACGTCTTCATGCTCGCTTCGCTGTCGAGCATGCCCTCGTCCATGTTCACGTCGAGGATGTTGGCGCCGTTGCGCACCTGCTCCGTTGCGACGTCGACGGCCGCCGTGAAGTCCCCCGCCTTGATCAGGCGCGCGAACTTCGCCGACCCGGTCACGTTGGTGCGTTCACCGACCATCTGGAAGTTGCTGTCAGGACGGATCTCGAGGGGCTCGAGCCCGGAGAACCGGCTGTAGCGCGGGATGTCGGTGGGCACGGCCCGCGGCGTCACGCCCTCGCAGGCCCGCACCATGGCGCGGATGTGATCGGGCGTCGTGCCGCAGCAGCCGCCGACGATGTTGAGCAGGCCCTCGCGCGCGAAGCCGGCGAGCACCCCCGCCATCTGCTCGGGAGTCTCGTCGTAGCCGCCGAAGGCATTGGGTAGACCGGCGTTGGGGTAGCACGACACGAAGCAGTCGGCAATCGCCGACAGGTCGCGCAGGTACGGCCGCATGTCCTCGGCACCGAGCGCGCAGTTCAAACCGACGCTGAAGGGCCGGACGTGCGCCATCGAGATCCAGAAGGCCTCGACCGTCTGGCCCGAAAGCGTGCGCCCGCTCCTGTCGGTGATGGTCACCGACAGCATCACGGGGATCTCGACGCCGCGCCTGTCGAAGACCCGGCGCACCGCCAGCGCCGCCGCCTTGGCGTTGAGGGTGTCGAAGATGGTTTCGATCAGCAGCAGGTCGGCGCCGCCGTCGAGCAGCCCCTCGACCTGCGTCTCGTAGGCCTCGCGCACCGCGTCGAAGCTCACGGCACGAAACGCCGGGTCGTTCACGTCTGGCGAGATCGACAGCGTGCGGTTGGTCGGCCCGATGGCGCCCGCCACGTACCGTGGCTGGTCCGGCGTCCTGGCGTTCCAGATGTCGACAGCGGCGCGCGCGACACGCGCCGCGGCCACGTTCAGCTCGTACACGATGGCCTCGAGCCCGTAGTCGGACTGCGCGATCGACGTGCCGTTGAACGTGTTGGTCTCGACGATGTCGGCGCCGGCCTCGAGGTACTGCTCGTGGATGCCCTGGATGACGTCGGGGCGCGTGAGGACGAGGAGATCGTTGTTGCCGCGGAGATCGTGGCTGTGCGCGGCGAAGCGCTCGCCGCGGTAGTCCGCCTCGGCGAGTTGATGGCGCTGGATCATCGTGCCCATCGCGCCATCGATGAACAGCAGTCGGCGTCGACAGGCTTCCTTGAGCTTCAGCGCAGTCGCGGTCGTCATCGCACACTCCCTCGCGCCGGCATCGCGGCGCGCGTTCCACCACGCGCCGTGGTGGCCGCCTTGCGGCCGCTCGCGACGAGCACGGTGAACGGATCTCCCTTCAGGCGCGCGCCGACCTCGACACGCACGTCCTCGAGTCCGGCCCGGAACAGCCAGTCCTCGAGCGCCTCGTCACGGAAACCGAGCCACCGATCCCCGAGCCGTTCCCGTACCCAGTCCTGGCCGTGCGCCCGGAGTTCCAGCACCAGCACCACGCCGCCCGGCCTCAGGACGCGTACGGCGTCGCGGAGCGCCTCCTCGGGCTGGGGCACGTGGTGAAGGGCCTGCGACAGCAGCACGACATCCACCGACGCATCGTCGATCGGCAGGGCCTCGATGCGCCCCTCTTTCCACACGATGTTGGTGACGGCGCGCTTGCGTGCGAGATGCCTGGCGCGCTTGAGGACGTCGCGGGAACTGTCGACCGCGATGACCTGCGCGGCCCAGCGTGCCGCCTCCAGGGCCAGGTACCCCTCGCCACAGCCGGCGTCGACAACCGTCAGGCGCGGGAGCAGGTGCCCGAGGGCCCGGCTCCAGGCGGCCCAGCTACGCCCCGGCACCAGTTGGCCTGCGCTGCTGCCATGCGCCTGGAAGTCCTCCTTGCGGAGACGCAGCACCTCGAGCAGCCGGGCGTCGTCGGCCTGCAGTTCCGGGTCGTCGTCGGCCGAGGGCAGGGCCGCCTCGAGTGCGTCCCAGAGCGGAAGGGCCTTGCCGGCGCCGTCCGGGCGCAGCGAATAGTAGGCGAATCCGCCCTCGCGGCGCTCCTCCACCAGGCCGCTCTTGCGAAGCAGGCCCAGATGGCGCGAGACGCCGGACTGGGCGATACCCAGAATGGCCGTCAGTTCCTTGACGTTCAGCTGCTCCTTGCCGAGCAGGCGAATCAGGCGCAGGCGGACGTCGTCTCCGAGCAGGCGGCAGAAGGCAGAGAGGTCCCTCACATACGCAAATCTACATGCATTGATGTCATGTTGCAAGGTTTGCCCACGCATGCGTAGGCGCGGGACTTGTCCCGCGCCCTGCCTGCCGGCCAGGTCCGGCGCCCCGCCCGGGGACAAGTCCCGCGGCTACGACCCTCGGAGAATTCCAGCGGCGGCGCGGGGTTTGCCTACGTCCCGAGGGCGTCGGTCAGGCGCTGGTGGCCGGAGCGACTGATCGGGAGGCGGGTGCCGTCTCTCAGCACGGCCACGCGGCGGTCCTTGGCTTCGAGTTCGGTGCGCGACAGGTGCGCCAGGTTGACCAGCCACGAACGATGGATCCGGACGAACCGGGCCGGATCGAGTTGGGCCTCGAGACTGCTGATCGGCTGCTCCTTGAGCAGGTTGCGTCCCTGGGCGTGCAGCAGCACGTAGTCGTCCTGTGCCTGGGCGTACTCCAGCGTGTCGACGGGCACGATGAAGACCTTGCCGCCGTCGCGGACGAGGACGCGCTCCACCCGCACGGCCCTCAGCGCGGCGCGGAGGCTGTCAGCCGGCGAGGCGGCTCGCGCCGCCAGCCGCTCGCGCGCCCGCAGGATGGCGTCGGCCAGCCGCTGCTGACTGAACGGCTTGAGGAGATAGTCGACGGCATGGACCTCGAAGGCCTTGAGCGCGTACTCGTCGTGCGCCGTCGCGAAGATGACGGCCGGCCCCGGCCCGATCAGTTCCAGCACGTCGAAACCCGAGAGCTTCGGCATCTGCACGTCGAGCAGCAGGACGTCCGGCATCGCGTCGCTCACGGCCTTGACGGCCTCGTAGCCGTTGGCGCACTCACCGGCGACCGTCACGCCTTCGCAGGCCGCGAGATACTCCACGGCCACCTGGCGCGCGAGCGGCTCGTCGTCCACCACAAGGACCCGCACGGCTCCGTCAGTCACGTCGTCCGTCCTCCTCCGGCTCGACCAGCCGGGCGGGAAATACCAGCCTGACGATGAACCGGTCCACTTCAGCCCGCGCGTCGAACGACGCGGCTGGTCCGAAGTGCGCGAACAACCGGTCGCGCACGTTCCGCAGGCCCAGCCCCGTGCCCGATCGGGACCGCGCCTCCGCGTCGAAGGCATTGTGGACGGTGACGTGGCAGCGGTCGCCCTCGAGGCGTGCCGCAATCGACACGTGCCCACCGTCCAGCAACCCGGCCACGCCGTGCTTGATGGCGTTCTCGACAAGGGGCTGCAGGAGCAGCGGCGGCACGCGCGACTCCCCCGCCGCCGCCTCGACGTCGACCTGCACCTGCAGCCGGTCGCCGAACCGGACCTGCTCGATCGACAGGTACTGTGCCATCAAGTCGATCTCCTGCTGCAGCGGCACGCCGGCAAGCCCGCCCAGCCTGAGGCTGTGGCGCAGGAACTCACCGAGGGCAATCGCCATGTCACGAGCCGCGGCCGGGCGACTGCCGGCCAGTGATCCAATCGAATGCAGGCTGTTGAAGAGGAAGTGCGGGTTCACCTGGGCGCGCAGCGCACGCAGTTCGGCCTCGCGCGCCAGGACCGCGGACTCGAGCGCCTGCCGGCGCGCGGCCTCCTGCGCCTCGATGGCGATGTAGGCGTAGTGCATCGCCGCCGACAGGAGAAACAGCAATACACCAGCGGCGAACAGCAGCAGCGTGGCATCGCGCGACCACGCCGCGACACCACCAGCGACGGCGACCCATGCCCGCGCCACGGCCACCCACACGGTGCTCGTGAAGCCTGCGGCCATCGCCTGCGCGACCATCGCGCGCCAGACCGTGCCGGCGCCACTCACGGGAAAGGCCCGGCACACGTACCAGGCCGCAAGGCAGACGACGCCATAGGCCAGGCTCACGGGGAGGACCGACAGCAGCGCGCCGTCCCACGGCCACCCCCCGCGCAGCACCAGTCGCGCGGCGGCGGCCAGGCCCAGGGCCAGCCACAGGCCGAGGTAGGCCATCAACCCCGGGACTCGCGCGAGCAGTGGATGCACGGCGTCAGTTCTTGATTTCCACGCCGCCCATGAACGCGACGCCCCTGATGACGAGCCGCTTCTCCGTGGCCACGGCCGGCTGGCGCGTCTTGTCGACGAAGCCGCCCAGCAGCGCCATGCCTCGCAACTCGACGGTCCAGTCTTCAGGCACGCGGACGTTGATCCCGCCCCACATGGCGAACACGTCGATGCTGGCTGGCGCGCGGAGCGAGGCCTGGCGCAGGTCGATCTCGCAGCCACCCATGATCGCCGTGAGATCGCCGCCCTTGAAATGCGGCGAGTTGGTGGCACGCTCGAAGCCGCCGAGGATGGCGAACGCCGAGACCCAGTCGCTGTCGTCGGGGGGCTGGCTGGCCTCGGGCCGGCCGAACAGGCCGCGGGCGATGAAGAAGCCGCCGACGCCGATCAGGACGAACGCGGCGACGTCGGCAGGTCCCGGCGACCAGTATCCCAGTGCCTTGGCGAGTTGGCTGCCGCCGATGATGGTCAGCACGACGCCGAACACCTTGTCGCCGCGGGACCCGCCCAGCAGCAGCTTCGCCAGGCCGACGGCCAGCAGCAGCACGGGCCAGTACCGCCAGTACCCCCGCATGTCGATGACGTCGAGATTCTGCGCGAACAGCAGCGCTCCGACGGTGAGCAGCACCAACCCGGCCAGCGCCTGGCCGGACGATGTCCGACGCTGTCCGGTCATCGCGCGCGCTCCTGCTCCGTGCGGGCCCGGTACAGCAGGCGCGCACCGATCGCCACCAGTACGAGGGGCACGAGATCGCGGATGCGCAACTGGAGGATCCCGAGATTCGCGCCCACCAGCCCCGCCGCCAGGGCCAGCCAACCGAGCCCGGCGACCACGCTGCGCTCCGGGACCGGCGCGGTCAGCCGCCCGATCGCGGGGAACACGAATACGAGCGGCCAGTAGGCCCAGTACCTGTCGATCACCCACCAGCCGCGCAGCACACCGAGCATGACGACGCCCGTCGCGACGAACATCAGCCCCGTCGTCACCGCATGCACGCGGCTCGTCCCGCACTCTTGCTGCCGATTCATCGTGCCATTCCTCCCGCCACGCCGCGGATCTCGGAGACGACGGCACCCGTGCCCTGTCGTACAACCGACGGCACGCCCCGCGCGCCGTCCTGCTGCAGCGTGAGCATCGTCGACCCGGGGTGCGCAAGAAGCGCCGCGACGAACGCCACGGCCATCCACAGCGCGAGCAGACCGGCGAACAGGGCGGCAATCACGCCCCCGTGCAGCAGCGTCGCGCGCCACCGCCCGTGTCCCTGCACCGCCGTCCAGTTGCTGACCACCGCCATCGTCGTCACCGTTCTCACTCCCACGATGACGATACGGGGCGCACGCGCATGCCGCCATCCGGTTCCGGTCAGTGGCGGGACGGCGTCGGCGAGTGACGCCGGCACGGCTACCCCAGCCAGGGCGCGGTCTCCCTGGGCACCGAAGCGCGCAGCGCGAAGGTAGCCGACAGCGCCGCAGTGGGCAGCGGCCGGATGGGACACGCCGGCCGGGCTCGGAGAGCCGGCCCTACCTCGTCGGTCAGGACTCGGTCGGGATGGCGTATCGCCCCTTGATGGCGGGCAGCAGGTACTCGTCGAAGGCCCGCGCGAAGTCGTAGCGACGGGGCGAAGCCCCAGTCGGCACGCGCCGCGGAGTCGTCCACGTCCGCCGGCCAGCGAGTCGACGATGCCCTGGCGCTTCTGGTGTCGACGCCGAAGGTCGATCTCGGCGCCCGGGAACGCGCCGAGCACGCGCGCCCGGATCTCGTCGGCCGAGGGATTGAACGCCCCGACGTTGTAGGCGGTGCGGGTCAGCTCGCCAGCGCGGCGCGGCCGCCAGCTGCAGCAGCGCCTCGACCGCGTCGGGCATCGCCATGAACGGGATGCGCGTGTCCGGCCGCACGAAGCAGTCGTACGGCCTCGCCGCGCGCCGCGGCGTGGATCATCTCCGGCGCGAAGTCGGACGTGCCGCCGGACGGCACGGTCACGGCGGAGATCAGCCCGGGGAACCGGACGCACCGGAAGTCCACGCGCTGGCCGCTGAGCGTCTCCGCCGCCAGCTGCTTGTAGTGCCGGGCGTAGTAGCGTGCCGAGCTGCTCGCAGTACAGCTTGTTGCAGCCGTACATCGTCGTCGGCGTCGTGTCCACTCGTCCTCCTGGACGCGGCCGGCGCGGCCTTCGCGTCTCGACGTCGGGCAGGCCGTAGGCGGCGATCGAGCGACGGATAGACGAACACCACGGGCCGCCCGTGCGACTCGCCCTGCTTCTGGGCGAACTCGAGCAGGTGTCAGCGTGCCCTCGACGTTGACCTGGTGGGCCGTGACCGGCGTGAACTCCGACCGCGCGTCGAGAGCAGCGCCGCGAGGTGGAAGACGAGGTCGACCTCGTACTCGGCGAGGATGCGCTCGAGCAGCGCGGTCGTCGAGGATCGAGCCCGTGAACTCGCGCGTGCACGAGGCGGCCAATCGCGGGGTCGAGCGGCTTGAGGTCGAGCGTGACGATGCGCTGGCGGCCGGCCGCGCGCGAGCCGGCGTGATCAGCCCGTGGCCGATCTCGCCGCCCGCGCCGGTGATGAGGACGACGGGTTTGCGCAGCATGGCAGTTCCCTCAGAGAAGCCCGCGAGCCGTCAGGGCCTCTTCGAGCTGGTCGACGAGCGTATCGAGCAGCGTGCCGACCGCCCCGACCGTCTGCGGGTCGGCCAGGTCGATGCCCGCGCGCTGGAGCAGCGCCATCGGATAGTCGCTGCCGCCGGCGGCGAGCAGGTCCAGGTACCGCACGATCGTCTCCTCGCGGACGGCCGCGTCCGGGGAGCGCAGGCTGACGAGCAGCTTCGCGCTGGACGCGAAGCAGGTGGCGTACTGGTAGACGTAGTACGGCGAGCCGAAGAAGTGCGGGATGCGCGCCCACGTCACGCGCGACAACGTCGTCGTAGTCGATCGCGTCGCCGTAGTACGCCCGCAGCGTGGCGTCGTAGAGCGTGCTGAGCACGTCGGCCGTGATGGGCTCGCCGGCCTCCACCAGGCGGTGCGCCTGCAGCTCGCAGTCGGCGAACATCACCTGCGTGTAGAACGTGCCGGCGATGCCGTCGATGGCGTGCTGCAGCAGCACGATGCGCTCGAGCGGGTCGGTGGCCTGCGAGCAGCCGGTAGTCGAGCAGCAGGGCCTCGCTCAGCGTGGAGGGCACCTCGGCCACGAAGATGGTGTAGTCCGAGTACACGAACGGCTGCCGCTCGTGCGACAGCACGCGTGTGCATCGAGTGCCCCATCTCGTGCGCGAGCGTGAACACGGCGTCGAGCGTGTCGTTGTAGTTCAGCAGCATGTACGGGTGCACGCCGTAGACGGGCGCCGAGTAGGCGCCCGAGCGCTTGCCGTCGTTCTCGTAGACGTCGATCCAGCGGCGCCGAAAACCCGGCCGCGAGACGCTGCTGGTAGTCGTCGCCGAGCGGCGCCACCGAGTCCGACGATCCACTGCACGACCTGGTCGTACGGGTAGTGCTCGGTCGAAGTCCACGAGCGGGATCGACCCGTCGTACAGGTGGTAGGTGTCGAGGCCGAGCGCGCGCCGCCGCAGCCGCTGGTAGCGCTGGCAGCGGCCCCACGCCGGCGCGCGTCGACGCGATCAGGTTCTCCACCACCGCCGGCGGGGATGTTGTTGCCGTGCAGCGCCGCGTCCAGCGTCGACGCGTAGCCGCGGGCCCTGGCCTGGAACCAGTCGCGCTGCAGCACGCCGTTGTACAGCGCGGCGTAGGTGTTGAGCGACGCCTCGAAGACGCCGTGGTGCGCCTCGAACGCCGTCGCGCGGTCGGCCTGCACGCGGTTGGTCGCCAGCAGGGCGCGATAGCGCGCGTACGTGACCTGCACCTTCTCGCCCGTGCTCAGGTCGATGGTCGGAAAGCGCACGTCGGCGGTGGACAGGGCCTCGTACGCCTCGTCGGGCACACGCGCGAGCTGGGCGCCGAGGGAGAGCAGGTGCTCCCCCTTCTCGTCGAGCACGTGTTCCTGCTGGCGGAACAGGTTCTCGATCGTGAAGCGGTACGTTGCCAGCCCCGCGCTGGCCTCCATCCACGACCGCAGCGTCGTGATCGGCACCGTGAGCAGCTCGGGGTTGAACCACGCCGTGGCCTGCCGCCACTGCGCGAACAGCAGCTGCACCTGCTGGCGCCGTCCCCCGATCTGGTTGTCGCGCTGGTCCTCGTCGTGCGCCAGCGAGGCGAAGTACCAGACCTTGTACGCGAGCTGCCCCATCGTGTCGCTCTCGCGCAGCGCGTCGAGCAGGGCGTCCTGGCCGCTGGCCAGGGTGCCCTTGCGGCCGGCGTAGGCCCGCACGCGGCGCTCGAGGTCGTCGTACGCGTCGCGCCACGCCTCCCACGAGGAGAAGATATCGGTGAGATTCCACCGCTGATCGTCCGGCACGTCGGCGCGCGCACGCGCGTCGCCGGGGGCCGAGGCGAAGGTGGTGTCGAGAGGGAGGACCGGCAGGGCGGCTGTCACGCCGTCGATCCTACCGGAACGGCATGCGGCCGGGCTACACTGACGCGGCGCGCCGGTCCGGGCAGCGCGGGCGTCGGGTCGGTCGTCCGCGTCACCCCTTGTTGAACGTGCCGGGCCGTGCCAGACGAGGGAGCGACGTGGATCGCAACGACTACATCCTGTTCAGTGGCGGGGCCCCGGGGGCCGAAGCGGAGTTCGGCGCGCAGGCGGAGCGGTTCGGCATCGAGGAAGTGAACTTCGGGTTCGAAGGACACGTCACGGTGCGGACCCGCGGCCTGCGCATCCTCAACCACGAGGAACTCAAGGCTGGCGACGTGAGCCTCGCCTACGTCTCGCAGTTGATGAACCGGCGCTACGCCGATACGCAGACCTTCCGCAAGGTCCTCCAGAGCATCTGGTACCAGATCAACGCCGGCCAGGAGATCTTCGTGGTCGGCACGATCCTGCCCGACCATCACGTGAAGGGCGGAACGGGCTGGGGCGCGGAGTTCGCCAAGCTGTGCAACAAGCCGCTCCACGTGTACGACCAGGAGAAGGACGGCTGGTTCACGTGGGACGATCGCCAGTGGGTCGCCCGGACGGGAGAGGACCAGCCGCGAATCACCCACGCGCACTTCACCGGGACCGGGACCAGGACACTGACGGAGGGCGGCTCGCGGGCCATCGCCGCACTGTTCGACAGGTCCTTCGGCTAGCGCGGGCACGCATGCGCTGGTCCCCGTTGTTGTGGCTCGTGACGTGCGCCGGCTTCTGGAGCCCGGCGTACGGCCAGGACGTCGCCCTGACGCCGCGTGTGCTCGACGCGCGGCTGGCCGCCGACGCTTCGGGCCCCGACGCCGAGCGGCTGGCCGACAGGGTGCGCGAGTGGTTCGGCGGTCGCGAGACCCTGCTGACCGGGGCGGCCCCGAAAGTCGAGGGCCTGGATGTGGCCTGGGCCATCGAACTCCCCCTGCCCCTGGCACCCGATGGTCCCATGCCTCTGGTGCAGTCGGACGGCGTCCATTTCACGCGCCGCCTCACGCGCATCGGGACAACGGGCGTCTTCGCCGCCGTCGCCACGCTGAGCCACGGCGACGCCTTCAGCTGGCACTTCGCGCATGGCACCCGCCGCATCGGCGGTGGTCAGCTCGAGGCCTACGACATCCACCCCGACAGCGTCGAGCGGCAGGGCGTGCCGCGGGGCACACTGACGCAGCAGGCCCCCTGGTCCAGCGCCATCTTCGCCGGGACGACGAGGGACTGGTGGGTGTACGTCCCGGCGCAGTACGCGGCCGGCACACCCGCGGCGGTCATGGTGTTCCAGGACGGCGCGGGCGTTCGTGGCTGGGTGCCGACGATTCTCGACAACCTGATCGCCAGGGGTGAGATGCCGGTCACCGTGGGCATCTTCATCAACCCCGGTGTGTTCGCCGACGGCCGTCCCAATCGCAGCGTCGAATACGACACGCTGTCGGATCGCTACGCGCGGTTCCTGCTCGAGGAGATCCTGCCGGAGGTCGGCCGGACCGTCACGCTGCGCACGGACGCGGCGGGGCGCGCCATCGTGGGCGCGAGCAGCGGCGGCATCTGCGCCTTCACGGTCGCGTGGGAACGTCCCGACCAGTTCTCGAAGGTCGTCTCCTGGATCGGCAGTTTCACCAACATCGCCAGCGGCGAGTCGAGGCGCGAGGGTGGCCACAATTACCAGGCCCTCGTGCGGAAGACGCCCCGCAAGCCGATCCGCGTCTTCCTGCAGGATGGCGCCAACGACCTCGACAACGTGCACGGCAACTGGCCGCTGGCCAACCTCACGCTGGCGAGTTCCCTCGCCTGGGCGGGCTACGACTACCGCTTCGAGTACGGCAAGGGCTTCCACAACAACCGCCACGGCCGCGCCATCTTCCCCGACACGCTGCGCTGGATCTGGCGCGACTGGAAGCAGACAGTGGGGTAGCGCCTCGCAGGTAGGGACCGCTCTCCGAGCGGTCCATCTCCTTCGGGGGCTGCAACGGCCAACGTTTACGACGGGGTTGCGGTCATGGACGCCTCGGAGAGGCGTCCCTACCTGCCTGCGGGCGGGTCGAGATGCCCGCGACTGCTGTCGCCCATCTCGATCCGCCTGTGCGGGAAGTACGCCTTCCATCGCTGCGAGACGAGCGCGGCGGTGTCGGGATCGCACTCCACTTCCTTCGGGAACCACGGCTTCATGCGCGCGTCGATGAGGATCGGCGCCGTGTAGCTCACGTGATGCCGCACGACGCGCTGCCGTGCCGCGTGGATGTCGGCTGCCGGCTCGAAGCGCGTGAACGTCGTCCACAGGAAGTTCATCTCGCTGGCCGTCGCGCGCAGCGGCTCGTCGCTCAGCACCACGAGCGGCCACGTGCGCCACGCCGGGTGCTTGACCAGCCGTGCAGCGGCACCGGGCTCGTCGGCGTACGAAGGACCGTCGATGACGAGGCAGCCCGGAGAGAACACCCGCACCGTCGTCACGCCGTGCGGCAGGTCGGCCGCCTGGAACGCGCGTGGGAGTTCGCGCACGGGGTCACCGAGACCGAGCAGCACGCCCTTGGAGCCCTCGTTCACCTTGGGCCCCGTGTAGTCCAGCGTGTCCATCGAGAGGTTGCCGAGCACGTAGAGGTCCGTCTCCGGGCGCGTCCGCTCGAGCACGTGCGTCAGCGTGGCGCGGAAGTCCCGGAGATCCACGTCGCTGTCGGTGACGAGCAGGAACTTCGTGAGCGACAGCTGGCCCTCACCGAGGATGCGGAAGGCGCTGCTCATCGCCTCGCGCCTGTAGCGCTCCTTGACGACCGCGGCGCTCAGCGAGTGGTACCCGGTCTCCCCGTAACTCCACAACTGACGGACGGCGGGCATGACGAGCGGGAACAACGGCGACAACAGATCCTGCAGCAGGTCGCCGATGAAGAAGTCCTCCTGCCGAGGCTTGCCCACCACCGTGGCCGGGTAGATCGCGTCGTGCCTGTGCGCGAGGCGCCGCACGCGGAACACCGGGTAGTCGTGCTGCAGCGAGTAGTAGCCGTAGTGATCACCGAACGGCCCCTCCGGATGACGGAGGTGAGGCGCGACCTCGCCGATCAGCGCGAACTCGGCATCGGCCACCAGCGGGTGGGGCGCCGCGCCCTCGACGAGCGGCAGGCGTCGACCCGCGATGAGCGACGCGAGCAGCAATTCGGGGACGTTCTCCGGCAGCGGCGCGATTGCCGACAGGATCAGCGCGGGCGGCCCGCCGAGGAACACGGTCACCGGGAGCGACTGGCCCGCCTGTTCGGCCATCTGGTAGTGGAAACCGCCGCCCTTGCCGATCTGCCAGTGCATGCCCGTCTGCGCGGGACCCTGGATGTGCAGGCGGTACATCCCGAGGTTGTGGCCGTGTCCGCCCGGGTGCTCGGTGTAGACCAGCGGGAGGGTCACGAACCGGCCGCCGTCCTCGGGCCAGAGCTGCAGCGCCGGCAACTGGTCGAGGCGGACATCCGACGTCATCACCTCGGTCACAGGCCCGCTGGAGACGCGTCGGAGGCCGACGCGTGCGGCCGACGCGGCCAGGCCGCGCGCCCGCCAGAGGCTCGCGGGCGTCGGGGGCATCTCCTGCACCAGCCGGACGAGCCCCTCGATGAAGGCCCGGGGCCTGTCGCCGAAGGCCTGAGACGCCCGGGAGGGCGTGCCGAACAGGTTGGTCGCCAGGGGGAACGACGCGCCCTTCACCCGCGTGAAGAGCAGCGCCGGCCCGCCGGCCGCTATCACGCGCCTGTGGATCTCGGCCACCTCCAGACGCGCGTCGACGGGCGCGTCCACGACAACGAGGTCGCCGTCGCCCTTCAGCCGCCGGAGGAAGCTGCGCAGGTCCGGGTGCGGAGTGGCCACGCCTACCGCGCGTCCGGTGGCAAAGAGGCCTTGCCCATTTCCTGCGCCAGTTTCACCAGCGCCCGCGCGACCGCCATGCGCGCGGCGTCGGGCGAGCTCTTGCCGAGCGCCTGAGCCACCTCGGCGTAGGACAGGCCGAGTTCGACGCGGGCGACGATCGCCTGGCGGTCCTCGTCGCGGAGCCGCGACAGGGCGCCCTCGTAACGTTCGACCGCCTGCGTGCCAATGGCCGACTCGAGCGGCGAGGCCGTGTTGTCCGTGTGCTGGTCCGCCTCGAGTTCCTCCGGAGGCGGGCGCCGCTGCGCCCGCCGCACCTCGTCACGAATCCTGTTGATGACGGCCTGTCTCAGATACGCGTGCAGCGCGCCGTCGTGCCGCATCTCGAAACCCTTGAGGCGCCGGAAGGCATGCACGAGGGTTTCCTGCACCAGATCCTCGGTCTCCAGGAGGTCGCGCGCGTACTGGGGCAGCCGGCCCCTCGCCCACCGTCGCAACGGAGGCAGGTACCGGCTGAACAGCAGGTTCACGGCTTCGGCGTCGCCTTGCTGGGCCCGCGTCAGCAACTCGACCGTGGCGTCCAGTGCCGGGTCGTTGTCGAAGGCCTCATCGTCGGAGGGAGGGGTACCGGGCACGTCAGTCATGGTGGGAGGGGAGAAGGTCGCCGGCCGCAAGGGCCCGGATGCCCTCCCGATCTAGTCGGTAGGTTCGCCATTCGTCAAGCGGAAACGCCCCGAGCCTTCGATAGAACGTGATTGCCGGCGCGTTCCACTCGAGCACCGCCCACTCGAGGCGTCCGTACTCCCGCGCCTCCGCGAGCGACGCGAGCCGTGCCAGCAGGGCTCGTCCGACACCCTGGCCGCGCGCGTCGGGGACGACGAACAGGTCCTCGAGGTGCAGCCCAGGCCGAGCGAGGAACGTCGAGTACGTCTGGAAGAAGAGCGCGAAGCCGACCGCGCGGCCCCCAACGGCCGCCAAGAGCACCTCCGCCGCCGGTCGGACGCCGAACAGGGTTTCGGCCAGCGCGTCTTCCGTGGCCAGGACCTCGTGGCTGAGACGCTCGAAGTCGGCCAGGTGGCGGATGAATGCCAGGATCACCGGGACGTCGTCACGCGACGCAGTCCGGATCACGAGGTCGGCTGGAGCGGCGGGCGGATGGGCGGACATGCGTGGCTCGTGGACGGACGGGTCGTATCCCGGGCATTGCCACCGAGGCAGGGACGGGTACTTCGGATAGCGCGCGTCGCTGCGCGAGCGTAGACAACGTACGAAGACCGAACCTCGGGCCGAGGACACCATGCGCGCGTACCGGCACGTGCCACACTCCCCCGGCGGCACCATACTACAATCCCCCCATGACAGCGGCGAACACCCGAGGACGCGCCCGATGAGCGAGTCGACTGCCACCACGCGCGGCGTGCGCGTCAGCGTCGACGCCCGCTTCTCGGCCGAGCACTCCGCGCCCGAACGCGACCACTGGTTCTTCCTCTACACCATACGCATCGAGAACACGAGCGACCTGACGGTCCAGGTGCGCAGCCGTCACTGGTACATCACGGACTCCGAGGGCCACGTCGAGGAAATCCAGGGGGCGGGCGTTGTCGGCGAGCAACCGGTGCTGATGCCGGGCGAGTCCTTCGAGTACACCTCCGGCTGCCGCCTGACGACGCCGACAGGGACGATGGTCGGCACGTACGAAATGGTCACGCCGACAGGCGAAGCCTTCGACGCCGAGATCGGGAAGTTCGACCTCCGGGGGCCGTACACGGTGCATTGATGCTTGATGCCTGATGCAGCCGCGTCAGTGTCCTGCGATGACGTAGTCGCGGACGACGCGGCCGCCGACGAGATGTTCCTGAATGATGCGCTCGAGCACGGGCGGGTCGCAGTGGCCGTACCAGACGCCCTCCGGATAGACCACGGCAATCGGCCCGCCGATGCAGATGCGCAGGCAGTTGGCCTTGGTGCGGGCGATCCCGCCCCTGTCGGCGAGGCCGAGCGCCACGAGTCGCGACTTCAGATAGTCCCACGCCGCGATCGACCGATCGCGGTCGCAGCACTTCGGCTTGGCCTGGTCGCAGCAGAGGAAGATGTGGCGACGCGTGACGGGCACGCCAATGGCGTCCGCCTTCTCCCGCTGGGCCTCGAGGACACCCTCCGGGACCTGCGACGCGGCCGCGTCTTCAGGCATCAGTAGAGGACCGCGCCCGAGACCCGCACCCAGTAGATCTTCTCGGTCGGCGTGGCTGGCGTCGGCTTGCCGCTGTTCTCGGCTGACCTGGCGTGCTCGGCGTGCGACTCCCGCACGGGCGACGTCGCGATCTCCTCGAACGTGCCCTGGGCCGAGACCTTCCGGCCCGCCGCGTCCTTGGGGAACACGATGACGCCGTCCCTGGCCTTGAAGCGCACGCCGCGCCCAAGGTCGGGATCGGCGATCTCGATCCAGCACCCCATGGACTGACACACCTGGCTGACCACACCGTCCACGCGGACGGTCTTGCCGGCGTGGGCCTGCGGCCGCGCCAGCAGGTCCGCGATGGGCACGGCGCGCTTCAGGGTGACGCCGTCGCCGTACGGCTTCCCTGCGTCCTCGGCCCGGAGGCCGAGCCCGAGGGCACCGACGATGAGAGCGAACAGCGTGACGAGTCGCAGGCGAGACATGCTGCCGATTGTGGCACGCGCCTGAGTGGCGTCAACTCCCATTGGCCAGTGCCAGCACTCCAGCCGACGAGGCGGACGCCGGTGTCGGTTCCACGACACCCCGCGCACGGCGGCGGACGCGCGCGGCGCCTGCGGCACCTCGCGCTCGAGGGCGATGCATCGCCGCGAACACGCGCAGCAACGGGCGAATCCCGCCGATGCGGCCTCAATCGGCCGCCTCCGTCCGGACATGAGCGCGTCGACCGGTGCCGTGGTGGCGAGGTGGCACCGCGCTTGCTCCTGCAGGAGACCAGACACGGAAGCCGGTGCTTCCGGGAGGCACGAGATCACCATGAGCACAGTGCAGTCGACGTCGGCCGCGGCGGTCCAGGACCTCGCGAAGAACCTCATCAAGTCCTTCGACGCCAACAGTGATGGCCAGTTCGGACAGGACGAGTTCGGCACGTTCCTGTCCCAGTTGATGAGCGGCATCCAGACCGCCAGCGGCACGCTGACGGCCGCGCCGCAGACCGCTGGCGCGGGCCTGCAGACGCTCACCAAGGGCACGCTGCGACGCGACCTCTTCGAGGGTTTCAACTTCGACCGCGAGCAGAACGTGGAGAAGTCGGCCAAGGACGCGTTTGCAACCCTGGCCGGCGCTACGGGCGGCGTGCCGGCGACCAAGGCCGAAGCCGAGAGCTGGTTCAATCAGCACGTGAAGCAGGGCCTGGAGTCGCTCGGCCACAAGGTGGACTGGGTGCAGGGCGACAAGTTCCAGTTCACCAACTGGCAGGGCAGCTGGGTCGTGGATTTCGTCCGCGGCGCCGACGGCCCCAACCCGAGCTTCACCTGGCTGGCCGAGCCCACTGGTTCGAGCTTCACCTAGAACGCCGGGGAAACGGGCCACCGGCCGCAGGCGGCCCTGTTGTCGCGCTGCGGCGCGTCACTCCGCGTCGCCGGCGCTGCTCGACGCGCGGGTGGCGAGCACGTCACGCAGGTGCTGCTCGACGCGCACGTACTCCGCGGCGACGGCGTCGACCAACGCGTGCAACGCGTCGCGTCCCTGGTTGCCCTGCGCCGCCGCTTCCAGCCGTGCCGCCAACTCCTGCAGCCCCGACGCGCCCAGGTTCGCCGAACTACCCTTGATCACGTGGGCCACGCGGGCGATCTCACCGGCGTCGCCCGAGCGCTCCCTGAGCTCGCGCAGGCGCTCCGGGGTATCGCGCAGGTACAGCGTCACGATCTCCGCGAGGAGGTCGGGATCCCCGGGCTCCTGGAGGGCGGCGAGCATGTCGAGCACCTCGGCGTCGACAGGGGGCTGGGGCAACGGGGGCTCCATGGTCGGTGGGAAGCTGACCGGGTCAGAACCCGGCGCGCGCGGCCGCGCCTCGCGCTCCGCCAGCCGGCGGCTGACCGGCAGGGGCGACATGTGCCGTACCCGACGCCCGGACGACACGGCCCGGCTCGCGGTGCTGCACCACAATCGAGACGCGTCGGTTCCGGGGATGCGTCGGCTCGGCCGGCGTGCGGAGGAGCGTGTCGGCGTACCCGCGGACGGCCGTCACGCGCGCGGCCGGCAACCCGGCGTCCTGCATGATCCGCCGCGCCGCATTGGCGCGATCCGTCGAGAGTTCCCAGTTCGTGTACGCACGGTCGCCCCCGAACGGCGTCGCGTCCGTGTGTCCCTCGATCGCCAGTGACTGCGGCAGCGAGGCGAGTTCCTTCGCGATGACCTGCAGCACCTCGCGCGTCTGAGCACTCACCTCCGCGCTGCCCGTCTCGAAGAACGCGTGCTGCCCGTCGTCCTGCAGTTCGATCCGCAGGCCCTCGCGTGTCACCGTGACCTCAATCTGGTCCTCGAGATTCCTGAAGGCAGGCATCGCGCCGATCTGGTCCCTGATCCGCGCCGCCGCGCGATCGAGGGCTGTCGGAGCCGATGACGCGGCGAGAGTGCGGGTCGTCGGGCCGGCATGCCGCTCGGCCAGTCGCACGGCAATCGCTCCAGGGGCCCGTCCCTGGGCGAAGACGTCCGGATCCTGGAAATATGCCTGGACCGAACTGCGGACGTCCTGGCTCTGGTTGACCATCCACATGACGAGGAAGAAGGCCATCATCGCGGTGGTGAAATCCGCGTAGGCCACCTTCCAGGCCCCCCTGTGGCTCGCGACGGGCGTCTGCTTCCTGCGCTTGACGATGACAATGGGCGGCAACGGCGTCGACATGGGTGGGTCCTACGCGGCTGTCGCCATCTCGGCCCGGCGCCCCTTGCAGGCCTGCTCCGTCTCGGTGAATGACGGCCGGACCTCTTCCGGGAGCGTACGCCGCGCGAACTCGACGGCAATCGACGGGGGGAACCCCTTGTAGACGGCCAGCAGTCCGGCCTTGATGCAGGCCAGGTAGCGGCCCTCGGCCTCCACCATGTGCTCCATGCGCGTGGCCATCGGCTGAACGAAGCCGTACGAGGCGAGAATGCCGAGGAAGGTCCCCACGAGCGCGGCAGCCACGCTGTGACCGATCTGCTCGGGCGGCCCGCCGATGGCCTGCATCGTGATGACGATGCCGAGGACGGCGGCCACGATGCCAAGTCCGGGCAGCGCGTCCGCGAGCCTGGCGAGCGCCTGTACGGGCTTCAGGTTCTCGTGCTGGTGGACATCGAGATCCTCGTCCATCAACGCCTCGAGGTCGTGCGGCGTGACGCCGCCCAGGATGATCACGCGCACCGAATCGGAGAGGAACGACACGGCGTCCCTGTTGGCCAGGAACGTCGGGAACCTGCCGAAGATGGCGCTCTGCTCCGGCTCGTCGACGTGGGCCTCGAGGGCCATCACGCCCGACTGCTGCGTGAGCCTGTACAGCTGGTACTGCATCGCCAGCAGGTCGAGATAGTCGTCGCGGCTGGCCGGCCGCTCGAAGAAGCCGCCGATGCGCGTCAGCAACTGCCTGATCAGCGGCAGGGGCGTGGCGATGATGAGCGCCCCCAGTGCCCCTCCCCCGATGATCAGCAGTTCATTGAGCTGCCACAGCGCGCCGAGCACGCCTCCGTGCATCAGGTACCCGCCGGCGACCGACGCCAGCACGATCAGGGAGCCGACGATGAGCAGCATGGCAGGCGCGCGGAATCAGGCGACGTCGGCCGCGACTTCGCGGTCGATGACGCGCAGCCACGTGTGGACGAGCGCGGGGTCGACCGTCTGTCCCGCCAGCGACACCAGCGCGCTGCAGGCGCGGGCGCTCGCGCTGGCCGGCTGGCCCGGCCACCAGCCATGGCTGGCCAGGTCGAAGTCGCGGACGAGGCGCACGATCCGGGCGGTGGTGGGTATCTCGACGCCGCACAGTCCGAGCGGCAGGCCGTCGCCGTCGAAGCGCTCGCGCACCGCGTGCACGGCGGGCGCGAGGTGGGCGACGCCCGGGATCGCCTTCACGATGTCGTGCGACGCGAGGCGCCGCTGCCATTCGAGCCAGGGGCCGGCCTGTGTCTGCCCGAGTGCGAGCTGGCCGACGTCGGCCAGCAACGCCACGTCGTGCGCGTCCTGGGCGATGTCGCGGTGCCCGGCCGCATCCGCCAGCAGGCGCGCCCACTCGGCGGTGCGCCGCGCGCGGGCGGCAAGCGTCCTGTCCCGGCGGGCCAGGGCCGACAGGAGCAGCGACGTCGGCGGCAGTCCGGCATAGTCGGCCGCCGCGAGCAGTCCCTTCAGGTGTACATAGGCTCCGTCGTTGCTGCCGGCCACCGGACCGTCAGCCGACGAGGACGGTGGCAGCACCAGGGTGAGCAACGACGAGGAATCAGGAATACCGGTCATGGACGCTCCGCGTGATGAGGGACCAGCGAGGCCGCCCCTCCTGTCGAGCAATCGGCCCCGATGGAGGCGGCTTCAACAGCGCGAAGGCGGTGTCAGCGCGGGTGCCACGCCGCCTGGGCGATCGGCATGCGCCAGCCCGTGCCGAACGCACGGGGCGTGACCTTCAGGACGGGAGCGGCCTGCTTCCGCTTGAACTCCGACAGCCGTACGAGACGGAGGACCTGCGCGACGACAGCGGGCTCGAAACCCTCGGCGATGAGCGTCGCGCCGTCGGCACACTGCTCGACGTGGCGGACCAGGATCGCGTCGAGCACGTCGTAGGGCGGCAGGCTGTCCTGGTCGGTCTGGTTCGGCCGCAGTTCCGCCGACGGCGGCTTGCCGATCGACGCAGGCGGGATCACGGTCCCACCCCGATTGACCCATCGCGCGAGGCGATACACCAGCGTCTTGTAGACGTCGGCGATCACCGCGAGCGCGCCGTTCATGTCGCCGTACAGCGTGCAGTAGCCCGATCGCCAACTCGGACTTGTTCCCCGTCGTCAGCAGCAGGGCGCCCGTCTTGTTGGAGATCGCCATGAGCAGCGCCCCGCGAATCCGCGCCTGCAGGTTCTCCTCGGTGACGTCGGCCGGCCGCCCGGCGAACGGCTCGACCAGCACGCCCTCGAACGCCGTCATCACCGGGGCGATGGGCAGGGTGTGGGTCGGCGATACCCAGGGTGTCGGCCAGATCGCGGGCATCGACGAGACTGCCCTCGCTCGAGAACGGCGAGGGCATCAGCACGCCCGTCACGTTGTCGCGCCCCAGCGCTTCGACGGCGATCACCGCCGTGAGAGCCGAGTCGATCCCCCCCGACAGCCCGAGCAGCGCACGGGTGAATCCGCACTTGCGCGCGTAGTCGCGCACGCCGAGGACGAGCGCGGCGAAGACCTCCGCCTCACGGGGTTCCTCCCAGGGACGACAGCCGAGACGTGCGCGCCCGTGTCGACCACGAGCGTGTCCTCGGCAAACGCCGCAGCGCGACCGACGCACGTGCCATCGGGCGCGAAGGCCAGGCTGCGGCCATCGAAGATCAAGTCGTCGTTGGCCCCGACCTGGTTGGCGTAGAGCGCCCAGACGCCGTACTTGCGTGCCAGGTGGGAGAGCAACCCCTCCCGCTGGGCCAGCTTGTCCTGGGCATAGGGCGACGCCGACATGTTGAGCATGACCGGTGTCGCCGGTCTCGGAGTGCCGCCATCGGATCCCCGTCGTACCGGCGCGTGGTCCAGACGTCGGGGTCGTTCCAGACGTCCTCGCAGATGCTCACGGCCGCCCGGCGGTCGCCGATGGTGACGGCCCCGACGGCGCGCCCCGGCTCGAAGTACCGGTCCTCGTCGAAGACGTCGTAGGTCGGCAGCAGCGTCTTGGCGAACGCCTCGCCCACTGCCCCACCACGCAGGTGGACGCCCGCATTGAGCAGCGGACGTCCCGCTTCGACGCCAGAGGGCACCGGCATGCCCACCAGGACATCAGGGCCGTCTGCCAGGACCCGCGCCAGCCTGGCGGCAACCTCTTGCGCCCGGGCGATGAACCCGGGAATCAGGAGCAGATCCCGTGGCGGATAACCTGTCAACGCCATCTCCGGCGTGACGCAGACGTCCACGCGTCCGCGAACCGCTGTGACGGCTGCTTCAATCCGCAAAGCGTTGTCGTCGAGGGCACCAACGGTGGGATTGAGCTGAAGGAGCGCGATGCGCATGCGGCACTCGCATCTTAATCCGGCTTGGCCGGATCCCCCGCGCCGGCAGACGCCGCGGGCCTACCCCGCGAACACGCGGCCCGACGGGAGCGGCCTTGCCGGGGGTTCCTCGCCCCTGGCCGTGCCGTCGTTGAGGATGACCACGTCGACACGCCGGTTCCTTGCGCGGTCGGCCTCGGTGGTGTTCGGCACGCGCGGGTGGTACTCGCCGTAACCCGACGCCGAGAGCCGGCCCGGTTCCAATCCGAGGTCCTGCACGAGGTAGGACACGACGGAGGTCGCGCGAGCCGTCGACAACTCCCAGTTGGACGCAAAACGCCCCGACCGCATGGGGATGTCGTCGGTGTGGCCCTCGACGCGCAGCGTGTGCGTCGCCCCGGCGCCCAGTGTCGCGGCGAGTTCGCCGAGGACTTCCCTGGCGGCCTCGGACAGGTCGGCGCTCCCCCTCGGGAAGCTGCCAGCCTCGCGCAGGGACACGACGACGCCCCGACGGTCGATCTCGACGTCGACGGCCCTGTGGGCGAGTCGCGCTCGGAGCAGTTCGGCCAGTCGCTGCTCGCGACTCGGAGCCGCATCGGTTGGCGTGGTCTGAGACGGACGGGCCGATGGCGTGCGTACGACGGGCGCAGGGCGCGCGGTCGAGTCGAAGGCCTCCTGCATGGAGCCCACCACCGAGACGAGTTTCTGCGCGTCCACCGTCGAAATGGCGTACATGGTCGTGAAGAACGCGAAGAGGAGCGTGATGAAGTCGGCGTACGACACGAGCCACCTGTCGTGGCTGGGCCCCTGCGCGGCGTGGACGCGGCGGCGACGCGGCCGTCGGTCGCTCACGCCGCCCTCCGGCGAGCGGACACCTTGGGCGGGGCCTCCTCGGCTGCGAGCAGGCCGCGCAGCTTCTGGTCGATGACGCGGGGGTTCTGGCCTTCCTGGATCGCGAGGATGCCCTCGAGGATCACCTCCCGGCGACGCGCGCGGCGCAACGCGCGGCTCCGCAACTTCGCGGCCACAGGCAGGAGGATCAGGTTGGCTGACCCGACGCCGTATACCGTCGCGACGAACGCCACGGAGATGCCGGCACCGAGCTTTGTCGGATCGCTCAGGTTCTCCATCACGTGGATCAGGCCGAGGACCGCGCCCAGGATGCCGACGGTCGGCGCGTAGCCACCCGCCGCCTCGTACACGCGGGCCGGTCCGGTCTCATACTCCTCGCGGCCGTCGTTCTCCGCCTCGAGCATGTTGCGCAACGCTGTGGGATTGGTCCCATCGACGGCCAGCCGGAGACCTCTGCGCAGGAACGGATCGGGCAGCGCGTCCAGGTCGTCCTCGAGCGACAGGATCCCGTCGCGCCGCGCCTTGACGGCCAGCCGCCCAATGGCGTCCAGTACCTGGCTGGCCGGGGGCAGGTCGTCGATGAACACGTGCCGGAGAGACCGCCAGGCCTCGGTCACGTCGGGCAGGGGGTGGCTCAGGAGCACCGCGCCCAGCGTGCCGCCGAAGACCATGAGGGCCGCGGCGCCCTGCAGGAGTGACCCGAGGCGGCCGCCCTCGATCGCATGACCGGCCGCGATCATGGCGATCCCGAGCGGCAGCCCGATCAGCGACAGCGCATCGTAGGCGTGACGGTTCCTCGCAGCCACGGGTCAGTCCACGACGCGGAGCGCCGTGCCCTCCCGTCGGCGTTCGCGGGCAGGCGGCATCTGCAGCCCCCGCTTGTATTCCTGCACGCGGGTGACGATGTCCTCGGGGGCATCGCGCACGATCAGCTTCTCGCCGTTGGCCAGCGCAATGACGGTGTCGGGGTTGAACTCGATCCAGGTCACCTGGTCGATGTTGACGAACAAGGCCGTCCCGTCGAGTCGCGTGACGCGGATCATGCCGCCTCCAGGACGGACGGGCGCCCGGCCCGGCACGCCGGACGCATGACGGCCTCGTGATGATGGAAGGCCTCGACCTCCCGATGCACTCGCACCGGGACGTCGCGGCGTGCAGCCACGGCGGTGCCCAAGGACAGTTCCTCCGGCGGGCTAATCGGCCCGGCGACACGGGGCCTTGAGCGTGGGCCACGGCACTGACGTTAAAGCCGCTCGGGGCCCGCCCGATTACCTGCGCGACCACGGACGCCCCGCAGGGCGACCATCGGCCGGCATGGAAGCCGGCGCGCTGCAGTCAAGGAGGATCGTCATGGCAAGTTTCTCGGTCATCACCAACGTGGCCGCGAACAACGCGCAGGCCAACCTGTACACGACCAACATCGGGTTGCGCACGGCGCTCACGCGCCTGTCGAGCGGCTTCCGCATCAACCAGGCCGGTGACGACGCGGCCGGGCTCGCGGTGGCCAACGCCTACCGGTTCGAACAGGTCGCGGTGCTCAACCAGGGCATGCGCAACGCCAACGACGGTCTGTCGACGCTCCAGATCAAGAACGGCGCGCTCGACAACATCAGCACGCTGCTCGACCGGCTCTCGACGCTGGCGTCGCAGTCGGCCTCGGCCGGACGATCGCCGGCATCCGCACGACGCTCAACGACGAGTTCCCGGACGTCGTCGGCGAAATCGCCCGTGAAGTCGAACGTGGCCGGCCTCGGCAGCTCGCAGGGCTTCTCGGTGTTCGTGAGCGGCAACGCCGGCAACGGCACGGTGGGCGGCACAGATCGGCGCGGCCGACACGACCACCTCGGCATCACGCCGGCAACCTGAACCGCGGCCGCGGCCGAGGCCGCCGTGGCGACCGTGGTCGACGGCCGTGGGCACGGTCGGCGGCGTCAGGGACAGGTCGGTTCGCTGCAGAACCGGCTCCACTACGCCATCGGCCTGGCGCAGTACCAGATCGGTCAACACCAAGGCCGCCGAAAGCCGCATCCGTGACGCCAACGTGGCGGAGGAGTCGGCCAACCTCACGCGCTACAACATCCTGACCCAGAGCGGCATCGCCGCCCTGGCGCAGGCCAACCAGCAGAGCGCCGCGGTGCTGTCGCTCCTGCGGTAATCGAGTCCACGTCGTCCCTGCCGATCGCCTGATCGGGCTTCGCGCCCGATCAGGATCCGGAGGGCCTGAGCCATGGGTTCGCCAATCACGTTCAGCGGGTTCAACAACATCGACTTCAACAGCATCCTGGAGGCGCTGTCGGCCCAGGAGCGCGTGCCGGTCCGCGTGCTCGAGGACCAGCAGCTGGCGCTGCAACAGCAGCGCACGGCCTTCGGGACGCTCGCCACCAGGCTCAGCGTCGTCGAGGCCGCCGCGCGAGACCTCGCGTCGATGACGGCCTTCTCCAGCGTGAAGGCTTCGGTGTCCAACGAGTCGATTGCCAGGGCCTCGGTTGGCGCCGGTGCGTCGGCCGGCACGTACTCGCTGGTGGTCAACCAATCTGGCGCGCGCACAGGTCACCGTCACCACCGGCGCCACGCCGGATGCCGACTCCACCATCGTCGCCGGCGGCGGCACGTTGACGATAGGCGGTGCGACGGTGGCCGTGTCGGGCGACGTCACGCTGAGGGGCCTCGCCCAGGCGATCAACGACACGCCGGACGTCGGCGTCACCGCGTCGGTCGTCCGGTCCGGCGACGCCTACCAGCTGGTGTTGACGGGCAAGGAGACGGGCGCTGCCAGCGGCTTCACCGTGGGCAACGCGCTCACGGGCGGCACGGGAATCGGATTCTCCGCCACCAACGCCCAGGACGCGCGTGACGCGTCGGTCACCATCAACGGCGTCGCGGTGACGAGCGCGTCGAACACAATCGAAGGCGCCATTGCCGGTACGACCCTCACACTCCAGCAGGAGTCGTCCAGCCCCATCACCATCACGATCACCGCCGACACGGCGTCGGTCGAAGAGATGGCCGCAAGTTCGCCAGCAGCTACAACGAGCTGCTCGCGTTCCTCGACGAGCAGACCAGGGCCTACGCAGGCGGGCAGCGCGACAACATCGGCGGTGACCCGCTCGTGCGGCAACTCCGCTCGAACCTGAAAGTCGTGCCGTCAGCGGCACCGTGGGCACCGGAGACACGTACACGTCGCTGGCGCAGGTTGGCCTGTCGTTCACGCGCGCGGGACAGCTCGAGTTCAGCGACACCGCGTTCGCACAGGCGCTTGCGACCGACCGCACGGCGGTGCTGGCGCTGTTCCAGGGCGCGCAGGGTACCGGCGGCGCCTTTGCGGCGGTCAGGAGCTCGCTGGCGGCCTACACGGCAAGCGGCGGCCTCGTTCCATCGGCCCAGACGCGACTCGACGACCAGTTGTCGAAACTCGGCGACCGCATCGAGGAGTTCGAGCAGCGTCTCGCCATTCGCAAGGAAGCCAGAAGGAGTTCATCGCGGCCGACCTGGCCATCGCGCAGCTGAACGCATCCCGCAGCCAGCTCGGATCGTTCGGCGCATCGATTGGCAGCTTCGACGAGTCCCGCGATACGCATGGCCACACACCTGCCCCATCCCACGCCGCTCCCCGCAAGCGCCGCTACGCCTTCCCGAGGTGCGCAGCGTACAGGGACACCCAGGTGCTCTCACGGACCCCGATGGAACTCGTCGTGATGCTGTACGACGGGGCGATCGCGGCACTCGGGCAAGCGCGCGATGCGATGGCGGCCGGAGACCTGGTCACCAAGCGGCATGCCCTCTCGCGCGGGGTCGGGATCGTCCAGGAACTCCAGAACATGCTGAACATGGAGGCCGGCGGCGAGATTGCCGATTGCCTCGACGGCCTCTACACTTACGTGACGGGCCGCTGCTACGAGGCCAACGCACACCGACACCCGGAGGGCCTGGACGAGGCCATCCGGCTGCTGACGCCGCTGCGGGATGCCTGGGCCGAACTCGCGGCACGGCACGAGTTCCCTGCCCGCCGCCTGATGCACACCGGCCCGGAGGGCCCCAGCTGGGTGATTGCCGACCTCGAAACGACGCTGGCCGACTATCGGACGGGACTGGACGCGGAACTGTCAGTGCTGGCCCGCATCGAGGCACTGGCTGTGCGTCAGCGCGACCTGCCCGAGCCGGCCCCGCCTGACGTCCTCACCGAACTGGCCCTCGAGCGACAGCGGCAGCTCGCCGCGCTGACGGCGCTC
>CAVQRQ010000010.1:0-238347 GCA_963715265.1 uncultured Acidobacteriota bacterium | reverse complement strand
ATGGGGCCCACTCGCGCTCGGAACCTATTCCGCTCCGGCAGAGCCACCATGCCCATCCGGCAAGTTGCCTGGTGCGAGCGGCCGGGGCACTGCGCGATGCGTGTGGGTCGCGCTGAGCGCAGCTGGCTCGCCGACCGCGGCGAGCAGCGTCGTGACGCGGACGGCGTCGACCCTGCCGAACGGCTCGTTCGGATTCTTCCTACTGAGCCAGACGCAGGGCTTCGTCGCCAACCCGGGCGGCAGCCAGGGCGACCTGTGCCTCGGCGGCGGCATCGGACGCTACGTGGGCCCGGGGCAGATTCAGAGCTCGGGCGGTGCAGGCGCCTTCTCACTCGTGCTCGACCTGACGCAGACGCCGACGCCTACGGGCTTCATCGCGCTCAACGCCGGCGACACAGTGAACTTCCAGGGTGGTACCGAGACGTCATCGGCGGCGGAGCGACGTCGAATTTCACGAACGGCCTCGAGGTGACGTTCAACTGAGTCGGAACGTGTCCGCGAGCAGGTGCGCGAGGGCCGTCGAGATGGCCTGCTGGTCGTCCTGGGTCGCGGTGTGCACGCCATGCGCGGTACGGACGCGGGTGGCTTCTTCGAAGAGTGTGGTGGTGTTGTCCTTCATGGTCGTCGTCCAGATCCTTCCTTCGAGTGCGAGGCAAACAGGGAACGGGCTCGAGCCCCGCGGCTTTATTCGGGCCCCACAACCCCGGTCTCGGCGCGCCGGTACCAGGCCAGGAGCGGCGCGGAGAGCGCGAACAGCGCGACCAGCGCCAGGGCGATGCCGGTCGGGCCAGTTGCTGCAGCGACGAGGGCGAGTCCAGCGAGACCAGCGTAGATCGGAAGGATGGGACGGCGTTGACGAGTTGGATTCTTCATGGTAGGGCGCGATCGATTGCGCACTCGGTAGATCGCTGAGCGTGCGCGCTTGGATGCGAGAAGAGTTGCGCCGTTCGAATCAATAGTATTTTTCTTCTCCGTAACATGTAGCCGCTCTGGCGCCCGATGTCCGCTCTCGGACCCAACGAGAAGCGCGCCTGGACCAGGCTTCGCCCAGTCGGTCGGCCGCGCCGCGTCCTCCGTGTCAACGCCGCGCCCTCTGTATCCATGTGGACATGGCACGCGCCAAGACGCCATGGAACGCTCCGCTCGCGACCCGGGTCACCTCACGCCCGCCCGGCGTGCCCTAGCTGCGCGCGGATCCGAGTGAGCCAATCGCTGCGGAGCGTGTCCTCTGGGTCCAGCTCGGCCTTGCGAGCGAGGAACGCCTCGAGCCGCGGATGCCCCGCCCGCAGCTGGGGCCCTGTCGCCCATGCGTGGTACGTCAGGTAGAGGTTCCCCCCATGGGTGAGCGCCGCGTCGATCGCTGCGCGGAACTGGCCCTGCGCGCGGGCGATCCCCTCGGGCGAGTGCTCGACGTGGAGGTTCAACACGACGCACGCCCAGGGCTCCCGCGCCCAAGCGAGGAACGCGTCCTCGTCGCGCTCGATGACGCGCACCGTGCCGTAGATCACGTCCGCCCCTGTGCGCCGCAGCGCCTGGCGCAGGTCGACCAGGAACGCTTCGAACGAGGCCCGCGGCGCGTAGAGCTCCGTGATGACCTCCGTGCCCGGACACCTGGCGCCGAGCCGTCGGTCGACGTCTTCGTGGTAGCCCTCGACGTACGTCGCGAGCTGGTGCGTGTCCGAGGCGTACACCTGGCCGTCGGTCGCGAGGTAATGCGCCGCGTAGGCCTCGAACGCGCGACGCTTGTCCGTGTGCGCGAGGTACGCGAGGTCGCGCCAGCGCGCCGCATCGAGACGAGGCGGGAGCGTCGCGTCCTCGGACACGTTCGCGCACGGCTCATAGCACGAGAACACGCCCTGCCGCAGGAAGTCGTCGCTCGTCGGGTCGACGCTGAACTGCAGATCGCCGAAGCTGAATCCGGCGTCCGCGCGCTCTCGCATCGCCTCCATCAGGCCGTCCGTCGCGCGGACCTCGACCCGCCTCCGTACGGCGTGCCGCGGCGCCAGGCGCAGCTCGACCGCGGTCACGATCCCGAACAGCCCGTAGCCGCCGAGTGCAAGTGAGAACAGCTCCACGTTCTCCGCGCGGGAGCAGCGCACGATCTCGCCGTCCGCTCGTACGACCTCGAGCGACTCGACCTGCGCACCGAGCGGCGGCAGCGTGAGGCCCCTACCGTGCGCGTTGACCGCCACGCTTCCGCCGAGGCTCAACCGGTCCGCCCCCGTCTGCTTCTGCACGATACCGAGGGGGACGCGGCCCGGAGCATCGAGCGCGCGCGTGGCCGCGATCAGCGCGGGCCACTGGATGCCCGCCTCGACCTCGAGCGTGCGGGCGTCAGGCTCGAAGCGACGTACGCGCGTCAGGGCCGCCGTGTCGACGAGCACCGCGTCGGTGCCGAAGGCCTGACGCGCCATCGCATTGCGACCGCCAGCCACCGTGAGGGCGCGGCCCTGCTCCGAGGCGGAGCGCACGCAGCGCGCCACGGCCTCCGTGTCAGGCGGCGTGACGACTCGGTACACGCTTGTGGGCGAGAGCCGCGCGTGGGTGTCGTTGACGAGGACGCCGCCCTGTGCGGCAGCGGCGAGCGAGAGCGGTTGCATGCCGGAGACTACGGGTGGGCCGCTCGGAGCTCCCCGCGCTCCGGCGAAGCCGTTCACAAAGCCCCGCTGATCGACCGCCGCGCCGGGGCGAAGGCGATCGCACGCGCGAGGGGATGCGCGCAGCGAACTCCTCGTGGGGAGTTCGGCGTGGCCTTCGCCGCGAACCTGAGCGAGACTCGCGGGGCTTTCACGACTGTATGCATGACGCGCATGCCCATGGGTTGGAGTTATGCACCCCGCATAGCACAAGAGGTGTCCAACGTCCTTCTGGACGACGATGGTGCCATACTGGGCTTGGCGTGGATTGACAACTTTATATTTGCCGGAAAGACTCCCGAAGAGATGAATAATTTTCGAACGTTTCCTAAATCGATGTGATCGGTGCGGTATTCAGATGGACGAGCGGAATCCAACGCCCTCCCGACAGATTGACGTCCTGGGGTTGAGCGTCGATTTGGAGCAAAAGACATTTAAGCTCGAGGACGCGTGGATAACGAAGAAGCGAGGCCATCGAGCCGAGTTGTCTATGACCGCCAGACATCTGTACGAGATTACCGGAGCATGCATTCTGGCACGACTGGGTAAAGGGAATACCGTTGTGCTATCGCAGCCAGGCCATCGACGTGATTCGCCGCATCGCCTCTCTGGTACGGGTGACCGGATGGGACACTCCCCTCGAGTTCCATTCCATGAGTGATCGACAGGCTGCGCAAAATAATCTCGAAATCCAAGCCAGCTATGCATATCATTTAGGCATTAAAGATAGCAAACTAAGTTTCGGTATACGTGTAGGAGCTTTCGTGCAGACCTTGGATTATGACAAGTATCGATATATACAAGAAGGAGATCCCAACTTAGCCAATAAAGAAGGAAAGATTCACATGCGCAGCCTTTGGTCTTTTCTACCGTAGCGAAAAGTATTATGTGGGGCTCGGTTTTAATCACTTACTAAAATCCGAGTTCGACTTTGGCGTTCCAACACAACGCAATGCACTTGAAAATAACCTGAGCCTTACAGCCGGATATATTCATGAAGTAAGTTTTGACTTAAAAGTTACTCCAACGGTCTTGGTAAAAACAGATTTCAACGAGTATTCTTTCGATTTGGGAGTAATTGCAACCTATAAAGATACGATGTGGGGAGGTTTATCGTTTAGACAATCGGGAGCCATGATATTGTTAATGGGTATAGTTTACTAAAGGATAAATCGCTTAAATTAGGATACTCATTAGATTATATCATTAATGATCAGGACGCAAAATCGGTTACTTCGCACGAACTTATGCTCAGCTATGAACTTCCGGTCAATCCGGTAGCGGCAAAAAAGTCGTTCGAATCCCTCGGTATAGGCACTGATCGGTATTTTACGCGGGCGCGGCAGCGTGATCCGGACGTCGGCGACGATGCGCCCGGGGCGGGGTGAGAGGACGAGCACGCGATCGCCGAGGGCCACGGCTTCGCGCACGTGGTGCGTGACGAAGAGCACCGTCTCGCGCGTGGAGGCCCAAGCGACTCGAGTTCCTCGTGCAGGCGATCGCGCGTCAGGGCGTCGAGCGCGCCGAACGGCTCGTCCATGAGCAGCATGGACGGGTCGGTGGCGAGTGCCCGCGCGAGCGCAGCGCGCTGGCGCATGCCGCCCGACAACTGGTGGATGTACGCCTGCTCGAACCCCCGCAGGTGGACGCGGGCGATCCAGTCGTGGGCGATCCGGTGCTGCTCCTCGACGGATCGGGCCGACTGTCGAAGCCCGAACTTCACGTTGTCCTCCACGGTGAGCCAGGGGAAGAGCGCGGCGTCCTGGAAGAGCAGTACGCGGTCGGGCGACGGGCCAGCCACGACGACGCCATCGACCGACACCGTGCCGGTGCTCGGCGGCTCGAGGCCTGCGACGAGTTGCAGCAGCGTGGACTTGCCGCACCCGCTCGCGCCGAGCAGGCAGACGAACTCGCCGGCGTCCACGTCCAGGTCGGTCGGGGCGAGGGCCTGCACCAGGCGGTCGCCGCTGGCGTACGACTTGCCGACGCCCCGCAGGCTCAGCGCGCGTCCCGCGCTCACGGCTGGCCTCCGGATGCGGCCAGCGCCGGCAGGCCCTTCTCGCGCAGCACCGCGTTCAGCGGATCGAGCGCGTACAGGCCGGAGAGGTCGGGTGGGGCATCGCCGAGGAACCCGAGCTGGTGTGCGTGGTCGGCCATCACGGCGACGGTGGGCGGCAGGGGATCCCACGTGAAGTCCACGTTGCCGAAGGCGACGTCGAGTACGCGCGCCGGCAGGGCGGCGGTCGTGATCCGGGCGATCTCCGCGTTGGCGATCGTGCGTGCGTCGTCGGGATGCGCGTTCACGAACTGCGTGGCGTCGACGTGCGCGCGCAGGAAGGCGCGGACGAGGGCGGGATGCGCGTCGAGGAAGCGCGTCGCGACGATGACGTGCGTCGTGGCAAAGCGTCCGTCCGGCCACCGTGTCCGCTCGTCGAACGACACGGTGGCGCCCGCTTCCTGCACCAGGCGCGTGCACCACGGCTCGGCGACCCACGCGCCGTCGATGTCCCCGCGCTGGAAGCTCCGCAGGATGTCGGCAGGCGCCATCGGCATGACCGTCACGGTTCCGCCCTCGTCGGCAGTCGCGAGTCCGGCGCCGCGGGCCAGAAAGCGCAGCGCGATGTCCTGCGTGCCCCCGCGCTGGGGCGTCGCGATCCGCTTGCCCGCGAGGTCGGCGGCCGTGCGGATGCCGGCCTCCGGGCGGGCGACGAACAGCGCCCCGCCGCTCGAGGCGCCGGCAATCACGCGAAGGGCTTCGCCGCGGCTCTTCACGAAGCCGTTGAGGGCCGGGCTCGGCCCGACGTATGCGATGTCGACTTCGCCGGCGAGCAGCGCCTCGATCAACTGCGGGCCCGCGCTGAAGGCCGTCACCGTCAGCCCGTGCGGCGCCAGGCCCTTGCGGAGGTCGCCGGTCGCGACGGCGACGAGCCCCACCGTGTGGGTCAGGTTGGGCAGGTAGGCGAGCCGCAGGACCCCCGTCCCGTCGACGCCGGAGGGGGGAGGTGGTCCGCACGCGGTGACGGCCAGCAGACAGAGACTCAGGAGCAGGCGCAGCATCGAGCAGCATCCTCGGGTCGTCGCCGACCCTTCGGTCAGCGGGACACTGTGTGCGCGGCTGCCATCACGGAATGCGGCCGCAGAAACACGAAAGCCCGGAAGGAATGCTTCCGGGCCGTGGGCCGATCCGATTGGGTGTGGTGTGTCAGCGAGGACAGACCAGCAGGCGGTCGAAACCAGGGGCGGAAGCGGTGGCCATGGACCGACAACAACAAGCGCACATACGACGCCCCCGGCCTGTACCCAACACGAAAGTCGCCGCCGACCGGTTCATGG
This sequence comes from uncultured Acidobacteriota bacterium, assembly GCA_963715265.1. Taxonomy (GTDB): domain Bacteria; phylum Acidobacteriota; class Vicinamibacteria; order Vicinamibacterales; family Vicinamibacteraceae; genus Luteitalea. The sequence goes on along the minus strand of CAVQRQ010000010.1, from coordinate 232,378 downwards.
GCACGATAGTCGCTGGACTTCGCGACGCGGTCAAGATTGCAACGCGCTCTATGACGCAACCACCCGGGGCGCATCGGGGTCCTCGGGCGCTCCGGGGCCGCGTATGACGGAGAATGGCGCGATGGACCTGTCGCGCTTCCCGCGTCGTCGCTACACCACCGGCCCCACGCCCGTCGAGCCGCTGCCGCGCTTCACGGCCGCGCTGGCCGCCCAGTGCCCGCCCGGTCGTCGGCCCGAAGTGTGGGTCAAGCGCGACGACCTGCTGGGGCTTGCCCCGGAGGCAACAAGACCCGCAAGCTCGAGTTCCTCGTGGCCGACGCGCTCGTCGCAGGGCGCCGACACGCTGATCACGTGTGGCGCCCTCGCAGATCAACCACTGCCGTATGACGCTGTCGGCGGCCGTGAAGGAAGGCCTCCAGCTGCCGGTTCGTCATCGAGGAGCGTGTGCCCGGGAGCTTCCGCGAGGACGCGAGCGGCAACCACTTCCTGTTCCGGTTGATGGGCGTCGAGTCACTGCGCGTCGTCCCTGCCGGCACGGACATGACGGCCGAGATGACGCGCGAGGCAGAGGCGCTGGCGCTCGACGGGCGGCGCGGCTACGTGATCCCGGGTGGCGGCTCCAACGCCATCGGGGGCCTGGGATACGTGGCGTGCGTGCAGGAGTTGATGGCGCAGAGCTTCGAGATGGGTCTGCGGTTCGACCACGTCATCGTCGGCTCCGGGAGCTCGGGCACGCACGGCGGGCATGCTGGCCGCGTGTCTCGGCCACCGGTACGACGTGCAGCTGACGGGCATCGGCGTGAGCCGTGAGCCCGCGGACCAGGTGCCGCTCGTGCAGCGCGAGGCGCAGGCCATTCACGACCTGCTCGGCACCGGACTCACGGTGCCGGCCGAGGCGGTGCACTGCGTGGGCGGGTTCTGGCAGCCGAAGTACTCGGTGCCGAACGCGCGCATGGTGGAAGCCGTGCAGATGCTCGCGCGGTCGGAGGGCCTCCTCCTCGACCCCGTCTACACGGGCAAGGTGATGGCAGGGTTGATTGGCCTGGCGCGTGCCGGGCACTTCCGCGACGGCGGCCGCGTGCTCTTCATGCACACGGGCGGCCTGCCTGGCGTGTTCGCGTACGAGCGTGAGTTGCTGGGCGAAGCCACCGTCGCACCGTGAGCGGCGCGCCCTACCTGCCGACGACGAGGCCCCACGGGCTGCCACCGGTGGCGACCTTCTTCTCGATCGTGCCTGCGGCGATGTCGATGACCGAGACGTCGCCGCCCGGCCCGTTCGCCGTGTAGATCCGGCCCCCATCCGCGCTCAGCGCGATGCCCCACGGCCGCTCGCCGACCTCGGCGAACGTGCGCGTGACGGTGCGGCTGGCGACGTCGATCGCCGACACCGACCGGCCGCGGCCGTTGGAGACGTACAGCGTCCGTCCGTCAGGTGAGAGCACGGCGCCCATGGGCCTGGCCGGCAACTGGCCGTCCTCGCCGGCCGGGATGTCGATGGTCGTGACCACCGTCCGGCTGGCCGCATCGACGACGGAGACGGCGAAGCCGAACTCGCCCGTCACGAACATCGTCGCACCGTCGGGCGTGAACACGATCGAACGCGGACGCTTCGCGGTCGTCACCCGGCCGACGACCTCGAACGTCGTGGTGTCGACCCCGACGATCTCGTGGTCCTCTTCGCACGTCACCCACACGGTCTTCCCATCGGGGCTCGTCGTGACGCCTTCAGGTTCGTCGCCCACCTTGACGCGCGTGCGGATGACGCCCGTGCCGAGATCGAGCACCGTCATCTCCGCGGCATCCTCGTTGGAGACGTAGAGCATGCGGCCGTCGGGCGAGAGGTCGAAGCTCTCGGGATCCTGGCCGCTCGGAAAGGTACGGACCAGCTTGCGCGTCGCGAGGTCGATGACGCCGATGCCGTCGGCCGCGCGATCGGGCGGGGGCAGCGTCGACTCGTCCACGCCCGGCGGCGCGATGGGCGAACCGGAGAGCGCCACGTAGAGCCGGGTGCCGTCGGGCGACAGCTTGAGGCCTCGCGGGCGCTTGCCCACCGGGATGCGCTCGACCACCTCCCCGGCCACGGGATCGATGACGGCCACCTCACCTTGCGTCTCGTTGGAGACGTAGACGCGTGGCGCGGGGGGCGCGGGTGCGGCGGTCGTGGCTGCGGCCGGGGCCTGCGCCGGCGGCTCGGGCGAACCGCACGCCGCCACCAGGGCGAGGATCGCCAGTCCGGCCAGTCTCCGTCCGTCTGCAGTGCTCATGCGTGTCTCCATGGCGCGAATCCGCCCGCCGTGTCTCTCCGGCCTATCGAGTATCCCCCGCCGTGGCTGCCGTTGCCCAGCGCGGCATAATGGGCCGCATGCTGAACACACGCCGCCTCCCGGTCTTCGGCCTGGCCCTGATAGCCGCCACGGGACTGGCCCGGGCGCAGTCCCCCGCGGCCCCCACGCCGCCGGACCAGTTGCTCCTCAAGGACTACCGTCCGACGTCCATCTACAAGATCCCGCAAACCCCGGTCGACAAGGCCAGGTTCCCTGTCATCGACGTGCACTCCCACGCGTACGTGCAGACGCCCGAGGCCGTCACGGCCTGGGTGAGGACGATGGATGCGGTGGGCATCGAGAAGACCATCGTCATGGTGGGAGGCACGGGCAAGCGCCTGGACGATGCCCTGGCCCTGTTCAAGGTGTATCCCGCCCGCTTCGAGGTGTGGTCGGGACTCGACCTGAGTGGCGCCGACCAACCCGGCTTCACGGCGCGCGTGATCGCCGAACTGGAGCGTGGCGTGAAGCTCGGGGTGCGCGGTGTCGGTGAACTCAGCGACAAGGGCCGCGGCCTGCGGGGTTCCGGCGGCATGCACGTCGACGACCCGCGCATGGACCCGATCTTCGAGAAGCTGGCCGACCTCGGGCTGCCCGTCAACATCCACGTCGGCGAGGACCAGTGGATGTACGAGACGATGGACAGCTCCAACGACGGGCTGATGAACGCCTTCAAGTGGAAGATCGCGAAGGACCCGGCCGTGCTCGGTCACGACGAGGTCATCGCGACGCTCGAGCGCGCGGTGAAGAAGCACCCGCGCACCACGTTCATCGCCTGCCACTTCGCCAACACCACGTCGGATCTGTCGATGCTCGCGAGGATGCTGGACGCATCGCCGAACCTGTACGCCGACATCGCGGCGCGCTTCGGTGAGACGTCGCCGATCCCGCGAACCATGCGGAAGTTCTACGAGAAGTACCAGGACCGCCTGCTCTACGGCACCGACATGGGGACCGAGGCCGAGATGTACAGGTCGACCTTCCGCATTCTCGAGACCGAGGACGAGCACTTCTATCTCGAGACGCTGCGGCTGTATCACTGGCCCTACCACGGGTTCGCCCTGCCGGACGACGTCCTGAGGAAGGTCTATCGCGAGAACGCGGTGAAGGTGTTGAGGCAGAGGTAGGGGCGCGTGCGGAACAGGATTCGGAGGTGGTGATGAGCAGACACGACGTCACGCGGTACTCGGCAGTCGTGGCGATGGGTGTCGCCCTGGCATGGGCGTGGGCGCTCCCGACGGTGGCGCAGGCACCGCAGCCCGACCAGTGGACGATTGGCATCTACACAGGGACGTCTCCACTGGCGCTCGCGCCGCCCGCCGGCGTGGCGCAACCCGTGCTCACGGGCGCGCACGTCACGGACATGCCCGACCTGCGGATCGACACGGTCGCGCACCCGGCACTCGTGCGGGCCGGCGACAGGTACTACGTCTTCTTCACAGCGAAGGATCTCTCCGTCAACAAGGGCGGGATCGCCCTGGCCGAGAGCCGCGACGGCCTCGCCTGGACGTTCAGGCGGACCGTGGTGCGTGAGCCGTTCGTCCTGTCAGGGCCGCAGGTCTTCGAATGGCAGGGGACGTACTACATGATCCCCGAGTCGTACACGGAACACACGGTGCGGCTGTACAGGGCCACGGCCTTCCCGGATCGCTGGGAATACGTCCGCGACATCCTGAAGGGCGGGGCCGAGGACCAGTTCATCAGTCCGACGCCGTTCCGTCACGACGGCCGCTGGTATCTCTTCACGTCTCCGGCCGGGAACGACACGCTGCGCCTGTTCCACGCCGACGACCTGCTGGGCCCCTGGAGCGAGCATCCCGCGAGTCCGGTGGTGAAGAAGGACCCGCACAACGCGCGTCCGGCCGGCCGGCCGTTCCTGCTCGACGGTGCGCTGCATCGCGTCGCGCAGGACTGCGCGCCCACCTACGGGCTGCAGGTCTTCGCATCGCGCATCACCGCGCTCACGTCGACGACCTATGCGGAGACGGCTCTCCCGACGGCCCTCGTGAAGGCGTCTGGCGCAGGTTGGACGCGCAAGGCGATGCACCACGTCGATGCGCTGCAGGTGGCGCCATCCAGGTGGATCGCGGCCGTCGACGCGCAGGGACTCACGCCCCTGACGCCCGTGGGCCGATAGCAACTGCGAGGGGTGAAAGCGGCCCGGAACCGGGCCGCGAGGACCGGCTGGGACACGTCGTCGCCATGCGGCATCGACGCGTCGCAGCCGGTTCTGTCGTGCGGACGCCTACTCGTACAGCGCGAACGCGTAGAGCGTGTCGCCCGCGGCCACCAAGACGTACTGGCGTCCGTCGAGCATGTACGTGATCGCGGCGTTGGAGACGTTGCCGATGCGCGAGTGCCACAAAGGCGCTCCCGTCTCGGCGTCGTAGGCCACGAAGTTGCCCCCGGCGTCACCGGCGAACACCAGGTTGCCCGCCGTCGTCAGCAGACCGCCCCCGCCGCCGCTCCCGAATCCCCCGGCGCTCGGGTACGGCCGCCGCCAGACGATCTTGCCCGTCGTCGGGTCGATGGCCGTGAGGAAGTTCCCCGTCGATCCGACGGACACTTCCTCCTTGCCGCCGAGCCCCATCGAGCCTCGCGGGTCGGGATCGGTCAGGTAGTAGATCGAGAAGCCGTTCCGCTCGGTCACGTAGAACAGCTTCGTGATCGGCGAGTAGGCCGGCGGCTCCCAGTTGATCGTGCCGCCCGACGTGGGGTTGGTGATTGCGCCGGGAATCGTCGGATCCTTCACGGGATTGCGGCGCACGGAGCCCTTCGCGTCCACTTCCTTGGCCCAGTTGGCGTCGGATCCGAACTTCGACGTCACGATGTGCTCACCGGTCACGCGGTCGAGCGTGAAGAAGTAGCCGTTGCGCGCGGCCGTCGAGACCAGCTTGCGCGGCTTGCCCCCGATGGTCGCCTCGAACAGGATTGGCGTCTGCGCCGAGTCCCAGTCGTGCATGTCGTGCGGCGAGGTCTGGAAGGCCCACGCCATCTTGCCCGTGTCGACGTGAACGGCGACGAGCGAGCAGGTGTAGAGGTTGTCACCCTCGCCGCGGCCCGCCGTGTAGGCCGGGATCGGGTTGCCCGTGCCGAAGATGTACAGGCGCGTCTCCGGGTCGTACACCCCGGGCAGCCACGGATGCCCGCCGCCGTACTTGGCCGCCTGCAGGCTCTGCCACGTGTCGAGCCCCGGGTCGCCGGCCTTCATCGGCACGGTGTAGAAGCGCCACTTGATCTCGCCGGTCTCCGGATCGAAGGACTGGATGTAGCCGGGGGAGTCGATGTCGTTGCCCGTGCCGAGCAGCAGGTGGTTGTCGACGACGATGGGGGCCATCGTGGAGAAGTACTGCTGGTCGAAGTCCGCGTGCTCCTTGTACCAGCGCTCCTTGCCCGTCTTCGCGTCGAGCGAGACGAAGTAGTTGTCGGGCGTCACGAAGTACAGGTAGTCCTTCCAGATGCCCACGCCGCGGTTGGCGATGGGCGTGCTGCCTTTCGTGCGCCAGAAGTAGTGCCACAACTCGCGGCCATCGCGCGCGTCCATCGCCCACACGTTGTCGGGCGAGGTGACGTAGAGCGTGCCGTTGACCATCAGCGGCGTGCCCTTGACGTTGGCCGGCACGGCCGGCAGTCCATCGGGACCGGTGCCGCCCACGATGACGGGCGGTCCGCCGCCCCCGAAGCGGAAGCGGCCGCCGCCGCCCCCCCCGGTGCCCGCCGTGATCCTGGCGGTCCACGCCAGCGACAGGCGCTTCACCGTGGTGCGGTCGACCTGCGTGAGCGGGCTGAACCGCTTGCCGGTGTAGTCGCCGGAGTACGTCGGCCAGTCTTCGCCGAGAGGCTGGACCAGCCGCTTCGGGTCGAGTGAGGGTGCCGGCGCGGTCGTCGGGGCCGGTGCCTGGCCCGCCAGCGCGATCGGGAGTACCAGCAGCGACACCGTGAACATCACGTGCTTCGTCGTCATTTCAGCGTCACCAGGTAGGCCGTCACGTTGTGCATGTCGGCGTCGGTCAGCACGCCGAGCAGGGCGCGATGTCCCGTGAGCGGGTCGTTGACCTCGACCTTCGGCACGTCGCCCTGGCGGCGGAACGTGCGCTGGGCGCCGTCGGCCTGCACGATGGTCACGTGGAAGTCGTCGAGCCGCAGCAGCGTGCCCGTGGCCTTCTCGCCCGACGGGAGCGTGATCGTCGCCGTCGTCTGGACCCGCGGCGTGCCGGCGGCCGGTCGCATGCCGCCGCCTCCACGCGCGATGGCTCGGCCGCCAGAGACCCACAGGTTCTGGAGGGCCTTCGGCTGGCCCGCGCGAGTCGCGATGCCCTTGAGGTCGCCCGTGGGCGAATGGCACGCCGCGCACTTCTGCGCGAAGTACGCTTCGCCGGCCTTCGCGTCGCCCACCAGGATGTCCAGCTCGACTTCCGCACCTGGCGGCGGGTTGCCCTGGCCGCCGATCTTGCTCTGCAGGTCGTGGACGAAGGCGATCACCGCGCTGATGTCGGCGTCGGGCAGCGGGCTGCCGACCATCGTCGTCCCGGGGCGCCCGTTCTTGATGACGGGGTACATCAGCTCGCCGGCCTTGTCGTTCAACGCCAGCTCCGAGCGCAGCAGGTTCGGTCCGCCGAGCTGGCCGCCGCGCGCGTCGGCGCCGTGGCACGGTCCACATGCGCCCGCGAAGATGCCGCGGCCGCGCTGGATCACGTCGGGGTCACCCTTCGGCCGCTGCTGTGCGGGGAACCGCCCTGCGCCCTGTCCGGGTCCGCCCTGGCCGGGTCGGGGCGCTGGCGTCGTCGCGGGCTGGGAAGCCGGGGCACCAGGCGGGGGAGGCCCCCCGTGGCCTTCGATGACCGGCGGTTGCGCCGGCGGTTGCGGCGCCTGGCTCGCGGCCCGGACGGTGACCGACAGGGCCACCCCGAGCGTTGCCATGGCGACCCATGCTGTTCCTGCTCTCATCTGTCCGTCTCTCCCTCGGTCCAGGCACGGCATCGCCCCTGACCCTGTCGTGACTATCGTCGCTTGTACGACGCCGGCCGGACGCCTGTTTCGCCGCGCCGGCGCCGCCGCCGTCTGTAGAATCGCAGGGATGCGCCTCGCCGTGGTCGCGTTCGTGATCGGGTTCGCGTCCGCGGCGTCTGCCCAGACACCACCTCCAGTGACGCCCGCAGACGAGGCGGCGTCCCCGCCGCCGGTCGAGGAGACAGTGGACGTCGTCGCCGTCACGCCTCTGCATGGCGCGTCGCTGCCGCGCCTCCACGTGCCGGCCAACGTGCAGGTCATCACGGCCACCGCGGACACCCTGGGCATGACCGACCTGGCTGCCGTGCTGACGCGCGGCATGGCGACGCTGCAGGCAAGCGAGGCGCAGGGCGGGACCTTCCAGCCCGACGTGCTGTTTCGCGGGTTCGGCGGCTCTCCGCTTCTCGGCGCCTCGGAAGGGCTGGCCGTCTACCTGGACGGCGTGCGCGCCAACGAGCCGTTTGGCGACATCGTCAACTGGGACGGCCTCCCGCCTGGCGCGCTTGCCAGCATCAACGTGATCCCGGGCGCCAATCCGCTGTTCGGGCTGAATGCACTCGGGGGGGCGGTCTCGGTGCGGACCCGCGACGGGTTCACGGCGCCGGGCGGGCGTCTCGCTGTCATCGGCGGGGCGTTCGGCCGCTACAGGGCTGACGGCGAGATTGGCGGCAGGCGGGGGCGTCTGGCCGGCTTCGTCGCCGGATCGTGGCTGGACGAGGCAGGTTGGCGCGACGCATCGTCGTCGACCCTGCGGCGCGTGTTCGGCAAGGGCAGTTGGCGCAGCGAGGTGTCGTCCGTGGACCTGTCCACGACCCTCGCGACCAACGACCTCACGGGGAACGGGACGGCACCCGAACGCCTGCTGGCCTCGCAGTGGGACGCCGTCTTCACCTATCCCGATCGCACGGACAACGACCTGGCCTCGGTGACGGCGCGGGCCGAACGGCTCGCGACGCCGACACTGCGTCTCGAGACCATGGCGTACCTCCGGCGGGCGAGGCTGGGCACGCTCAACGGCGACGCCGCTGACGATGACGATGACGATGACGATGACGACGGCGATGATGATGACGGTGATGTTGGCGACGGTGCCGGCGTGTCGGGCGAGGTAATCGACTACGACGCGGCCCTGAACCGCAGCCGCACGGCCAGCGTCTCGGGCGGCGCGACAGCCCAGTTCGTGTGGACGCGTGCCTGGGGCGGGCGAGCCAACCACGCCGTGTTCGGTGGGGGCGTGGATGCCGCGACGAGCGACTTCACGTTCCTGAGCGAGTTCGGCTGGCTGTCGCCGTCGCGCGAGGCGATTGGCGCGGGCGAGTTCGATCCGGAGTCGGCCGTGGCGCTCGATGCGGACACGCGGACCGTGTCGGCGTACGTGAGCGACACGCTCGACGTCACGTCGCGCGTGCACCTGACGGCATCGGCGCGCGTCAACAGGACGACCGTGCGACTGCGGGATCGGATTGGCACCGCGCTCAACGGCGACCACGTGTTCACCCGCGTCAATCCGTCGCTTGGCGCGACGTGGGACGTCGGATCCGGTCTCAACCTCTATGGCGCCTGGGCGCAGTCCTCACGTGTGCCGACGCCTGTCGAACTCACGTGCGCGGACCCCGAGGACCCGTGCCGGCTGCCCAACGCCTTCGTGTCGGATCCCCCGCTGCGCCAGCCCGTCGCCGCGACATGGGAGGCCGGCGTACGGGGCACGCGGCGGCAGGGATCCTGGAGCTTCGCGGCGTTCACCACGGACGTGAACGACGACCTCATCTTCGTCAGCAGCGGCCGGCTGCGAGGCGCGGGCCACTTCGAGAACGTGGCGCATACGGACCGGCGCGGCGTGGAAGCGGCCGGTGAATGGCGTGCGGGCCGGGTCACGGTGTCGGGCACGTACGCCTTCCAGCGCGCGACCTTCGGTACGGACCTGCTCGTGCCGAGCCGGTTCCATCCCGATGCGCAGGACACGGAACTGCCCGTGCGCGCGGGCGACACCCTGCCGGGGATGCCGTCCCACATCGGACGGCTCGGCCTGTCGGCGCGGCTCGGCCGGGGCTTCGACGCGTCGGCCACCTGGCGCGGCCAGTCGTCGCAGTTCCTGCGTGGCGACGAAGCCAACCTGCTCGAGCCGATTCCCGCGTTCTCGACGGTGGACGCGCAGGTCCGCTGGCGTCTCGGCCGTCGCGTCGTCCTCGTGGGGCAGGCGATCAACCTGTTCGACGCACGTTACGTGACCTTCGGCGTGCTCGGCGATGCGAGTCTGCTCGGCGACGCGTACCGCGACGAGCCGCGATTCGTGAGCCCGGGCGCGCCGCGCGCCGGGTGGATCGGCGTCGAGTTCGGCTTCTGATGCCGCGACGCCCGTCAACTCGCGCACCGCGTCCTTGCGCCGGCTGGGCGTGCGGGGCTCTGGTATGGTTGAGGCAGGCATGGAACTGTTGACGACCCTCGAGTCCCTGGACGACGTGCTCGCGAGCGCATCCGACCGACCCATCCTCCTCTTCAAGCACAGCGAGACCTGTGGGCTCAGCCTGCAGGCGCACGAAGAAGTCCGCGCCTTGCTCGCAGAATCCGGCCTGGGACGTCCCTGTGTATCTCGTGTCCGTGCAGCGGGCCCGTGCGGTGTCCAACGCCATCGCCGAGCGCCTCGGCGTGCGTCACGCGTCGCCGCAGGCGCTGCTCGTGCGTGCGGGCGGGGTCCGCTGGCACACCTCGCACCTGGCGATCACGGTCGCCGCGCTGCAGGCCGCCGTCGAGCGAGACACGCTGGTCGCCGGGTAGTCGGCGTGGGCCGGGCTCGGAGAGCCGGCCCCACCGTCGCCGCGGGGGCCTGCCTCCTGATTCCTAATCTCCTGACTCCTCTCCTTCCTTCCCGAGCCCCGCACCATGCCCCGGATCCCGATGACCGCCTTCACCCGGACGTGCCTCGGCGCGTGCGCGCTCGCCGTGGGCGCCGTTGCCGCGCAGCCACGCGCGACCGTCGCTCCCGTGAAGACGACCACCGGTCTCGTCGCGGGAGCGCCCGGATTGGCCGACGGCGTGACCGCTTACCTCGGTATTCCCTTCGCCGCGCCACCCGTGGGCGACCTCAGATGGCGTCCGCCACAGCCGGCCGCCGCGTGGGCCGGCGTGCGCCAGGCCACGACGTTCGGGACCAGTTGCATGCAGCAGACACTCGGCTCCCGGCTGCCCTGGACCGAGGAGTACATGACGCAGAACGACGTGGGGGAGGACTGCCTCTCGCTCAACGTCTGGACGCCTGCGACAAGCGGCTCGGCGCCGCTGGCAGTGATGGTCTGGATCTACGGTGGGGGATTCAACGAGGGATCGAGTGCCGTCGCCGTGTACGACGGCGCGCCGCTCGCCTCACGCGGCGTGATCGTCGTCAGCATGAACTACCGGACGGGCGCGCTCGGCTTCCTCGCGCACCCCGAGCTCTCGAAGGAGTCGCCACACGGCGTCTCGGGCAACTACGGGCTGCTCGACCAGATGGCGGCGCTGCAATGGGTGCGCGCCAACATCCGCGCGTTCGGGGGCGACCCGGCCAACGTCACGATCTTCGGCCAGTCCGCGGGCGGCCTGTCGGTCGCCGCGCTGATGCGGTCGCCGCTGGCCAGGGGATTGTTCGCCAGAGCGATCGGCATGGCCGGCCCCGGGCTGATCGGGCGCGGCGGTCCGGGCCGCGGCGGCACGCTCCAGGACCGGGAGGCCGCCGGGCTGAAGTTCGCTGCCGCCCAGGGTGCGGCGTCGCTGGCCGACCTCAGGGCGCTGCCGGCGACACGGTTCATCGCGCCGGAGGTGTCTCGTGGCAATGCCGCCCCGCCGGTCTGGCCCTTCGACGATGGGTACGTACTGCCGACCGGCGACGTCGCACGCCAGGTGCCCGTGATGGCCGGCTTCACGGCCGACGACATCGGGACGGGCGGACAGGGATTCGGGCCGCCGGCGCCCGCGACGGTGGCTGTCTACAAGGCCGAGGTCGAGAAGACTCACGGTCCGCAGGCGCTCGCGTTCCTGGACCTGTATCCGGTGAAAGCCGACGACGACGTGCCTGCCGCACGCAAGGCGGCGGGGCGCGACCGCGCCCGCGTGGGCATGGATCTGTGGGCGGCCGACCAGGCGCGCGCGAGCGGCACGGTCTACACGTACTACTTCGACCGCGTCACGCCATGGCCCGAGCACCCGGAGTTCGGCGCCCACCACACGTCCGAGGTGCCTTACGTCTTCCGGACCGTCGGACGAGGCAAGCGGGCGTGGGAGCCGATCGACACGACCGTCTCGGACCGGGTTGCCGCCTACTTCGTGAACTTCGCGAAGACCGGCGACCCGAACGGAGCGGGGCTGCCGCGGTGGCCGGCGTTCACGCCAGAGGCGCACCAGACGATGCGCCTTGGCGAAACGATGGGGGTGATGCCCGTCGCGGAGCCAGCGCGACGGGCCTTCCACGAAGCGGCGGCGCGTCGCTAGCGCCTCGCGCGTCCCTCGGGCGTGTCGCGCAGCGCGTTCTCGAGCTGACGCTGGCTCCAGTTGTTCTTCAGGACCTCGTTGATCCAGGGGCGGGAGGCCGGATCGGGCTCGCGACGGAAGACGCGGCGGTAGGCGAGGCGCACCATGTTCTCGGCCTCACGGTAGGTCCACCGGCTCTCCTCGCGGTAGTTCGGGCCGCCCCAGTGCGAGCCGCCCCCATACGCCCCCCCGTAGCCGCCCCCATAGCCGCCGCCGTATCCACCGCCCCCGTAGCCGCCGCCGCCGCGTATGCCCCGCCGTAGCCGCCGCCGTAGTTGCGCGGCTGCACGACGTAGGAACTGAGCCGGTCGTTGAAGCCGAGGGACCGCAGGTCACGAATGCTCGACACCAGCCGGCGTGCTTCGCCGCGCATGTTCGGGTCGCGGTAGATGATGATCTGCGCGTTGCCGAACAGGCGGATGGACGAGATCTCGTCGTTCACGCGAGAGGCGACACGCGGGTTGCTGTCGCCCACGCGCGTGCAGAAGTAGTCCCCGCCGTAGTTGATGTCCCTGTAGAAGCAGGCGCCGCTGCTCGGATACCTGCCGCGGCCCCAGTTCTGCGCCGAGGCAGTCGATGCCAGCACCAATACCCCGGCGCAGGCCAGCACGATTCGCATGGAGGTTCGCATCGGCAGGCTCCTACTTCGTCGCCTCTCCGGCGGGCGCGGGCGGGGCGGGCGGCATCAGGGCGTTGTCCATGTCGCGCGACACGCGCCAGGTGCCGTCGGTGTCCCTGACGTAGATGACCATGTAGCGGCCTTCGGACGTGGATGGCGGCGCGCCGGCCTTGGGCGTCACCGTGACCGAATAGGTTCCGCGATCGAGGCCGACGTTGCCGAGGGTGCGCGTCTCGGCCGGCGTGAGCGTCGTCTTCACCGTCATCTGCTCGAACAGGCTCTTCAGGCTGTTGACGATGGCGTCCCGGCCCGTCAGCGTCGGCTGGTTGTTCGATTCGGACACGGCCTCGGCCGCGTACAGGTTGCCGATGGCTGTCGCGTCACCGGCCTCGTAGGCCCGCATGAACGCCGCGCGCTGGGCGTTGATGGCCGCGATGTCCGTCGGGTTGTCCACGGCTGGCTGCGCTTCGGCTGCCGGCGCGGGGGCCTGTGATGGCGCGCAGGCCGTCAGCACGATGGCGCCAACCAGCACGGTGGGAAGAGCGAGTGTCCGCAACATGGGGTCTCCTGGATGAGGTCTCGGTTCACCGGTTGGCGAGCCTGTCGGCAGGTACGCCGCATCGCCCGCAGGTGATCCCGGCTATCGCATCACTCCGGGCAGGAGCGGTCAACTCATTTCGTTGGCGTTACGACCACCACCTCACCCGCGCATGAGGTGCCTGTACATGCAAGCCGGCGGGCTCGTGATTCAATGCGGGCCATGCAGAAGCCTGGTGCCGTTGTGATGCTCGCCGTGGCCGCGTGCGCCGCGCTGGCCGCGCAATCGAACCCGCTGCCGTCCTATCAGGCGCGACCTGTCGTCGACCCCCTGCGCATCGACGGCCGGCTCGACGAGGTGACCTGGGTCCTGTCGCCGCGTGCGGGTGCGCTCCGACTGATTCACGACCCCGATCGCCAGCCTGCGTTTCCCACCGAGGCGGCCGTGACGTGGGACGACGTCCACCTCTACGTCGGCTTCGCCTGCACGGACCCCGCGCCATGGGCGCGGTACGCGCAGTACGACGACAGCCTGTGGGAGGAAGAAGTCGTCGAGGTGTTCCTCGATCCGGACGGCGACGGTCGCGACTACGCCGAACTCGAGGTGAGCCCCACCAACGTCGTCGTCGACCTGCTGATCAAGGCGCCACGTGCGGGCGATCCTGACGCGCGACGCTGGGACATCGAAGGCTTGCAGACGGCCGTGACGAGGCATGCCGCGGGCTGGGTGGCCGAGATCGCGATCCCCTGGGCGGCGCTCGCCGGCGCCGGCGTCACCCGGGCGCCCGCCCCCGGGGATCGCTGGCGCGTGGGGCTGTACCGGATCAAGCGCCCCGGTGGCGTCGCGAAGGCCGATCGCATCGACGCGCTGCGCGCCGAGCGCCGCGCCGCGACGGAGGCACGCGCGGCCGCGATCGACACCGAGCTTCGCGCGCTGCGCGCCGACGACGAGTACTCCGCGTGGTCACTGACGCGTGCGGACAGGGGATTCCACGACCCGGAGCGATTCGGGATCGTGACGTTCATGGGGTGGCCGCCCTGACTGGCGGTAACACCGATGCGTGACACGTGAGAGGCGGCGGTCCAAAAGCAACCGCCGCCCAAGTTCGATTCTTCCGGTGGTTATGGGGTTGTCCTCGGGGACTGGAAGGTAAAGATCCAGTCCTCCAGGGATCGCAATGGCCAACGTAAGGCAAGTAGCACGGGGCCGATTCCCTGCCAGGAACCTCAAGTCACCTGCTCAAACTGGACAGGACGTTCTCCAATACCCACACCTCACGGCGCTCGACGCCGGAGGTATACGCGACTTGCTGCCCGTTGGGATGAAGGCTGAACCCACCAGCGCTCAATTCCGGGGTGAGCTGAGCTCTGACTGGTGCGCCGCCACGCACCGGGAGACTCCAAAGCTCCTGTGCCCAGGCTCCGCTGGCGACCCACCTCGGCGCAACCACCGAGCTGCCGTCGGCGGTCCACTCCAACTTCACCCCGGTAAACCCGGGGCCAATCGAGTCCAGATTGAGAATGTCCTGCAAACCGCCGCCCTGAACCGGCACGACGGCCAGGCTCTTTCGGCTCTTGCCATACATGGCAAACTGGCTCCCGTCAGGAGACAGGCATGGCGCCAGGAAATCCCACTGAGGGCCTGCGCCCGCTGGTGGGGCAGAGAGTACTTCCCGCTCAGTTCCAGAAGCAACATCTCGCGCAGTGATCCCTGAAGTCACAGCGTCAACATGCCGGTAAAATATCGTTCTGCCGTCACCTGACCACATCGCAGTCAAAGCATTCGGATTCATCACCAACGATGAGACAGCACCCGTCTGGACATCGATTCGAAAGAGTCCACGCCGCCCCTTTCTGTCTTCACCTAGAACCGCGATCGAATGGCTGTCTGGCGCCCAAACGAGGCGGTCCAGTTGCAAGAGATCAGGCCTGAGGTCGCGTGATTGACCACTTTCAAGCGAGTGGATTACCAGCACAGGAGTCGCCGGTCTGCTGCTTGAGGGCGAGCGGTCCCGGCGCGACAGGTAGGCGAGTTGCTTGCCGTCCGGCGCAAACGAAGGCTGCCGGTTTGCTCCCACAAAGCGCAGTACCGGTCGTTGCGCTGCGCCCAGTTGAGCGCCTGTCTTGAAATCGACTGATGCGATGTAGATGTCCTGGCCTCCCAGGCGCTGCGCGAGGAAGAGCGACCCCGACTGGCTGAGCCCTAGTGCATGCGCATTGCCAACATCCGGCTTGATGAGTACGGGCTCGTCCTGCGCCTTGCCCTTGGTGACAGGTACAGCCCAGATACCATTACTGCCTGAACGGTCGCTAAAGAACAGCAGATGTCTTCCATCGGGCGTCCACGCCAGCACCGATTCGTCCGCGGGATGCTTCAACAGCACGGATTCCGAACTTGCGTCGGCAGCCATCAAGAATAGATCGCGTTGATCCGTGCTCTCCCCGGCCGGCAGATCGTAAGCCAGATGTTTTCCATCTGGAGAAAACAACACTTTAGTCGCGCCCCGCCACTCGACGGATTTCAAAACACGAAGTTGTCCATCCTTGGCGGAGACAAGCCCGATCTGACTCGTCCGGTCCTTTCGCTGAAGCTGTACCGCAATCCACGCGCCGTCCGGGCTCCAGTCGTAAGGAGCAATCCAGGTGATGTCGTCGTTCCGGAGCAGAATCTTCGGCGCAGCCGGTTTGCCGTTCGACACCTCGACGAGTCTCAGGTCGTACCGGTTCTCGCGGTCGTCATACCACATCGCTGCGATCCGCTTGCCATCGCGCGAGATCGCAGACTCCTCTGGATAATCCCGGGGACTCTGGGATGCGTCCTTCTGCGTCAGCACCCGGTCCTGGCCCGTAACCAAGTCGTATATCGCCAGTTCTCCCCTGTTCCAGTCTGTGTGCGACAAGAAACGCCCATCCGGAGAGACGGTTCCTCCAAACGTTACGTCGCGGCCGGACCATACCAGTCTGCTCGCCATGACGTTATTGCTCGCCGCCGGCTGCCGTAGCGAATTGAGGCGTGCCAGCGCCTGCGTCGTTGCATCCTTTTGATCGGCAAACTCGCGCACAACGCGCTCGTAGATCTTGCGCGATTGGGCGTTACCCAGTTTTTGATGGCACTCGGCCATGCGGATGAGTGCCTTGGCTGTGGTGGCACGATCGGCACCCGCTTGAGCCGCGATCTTTTCGTAGAGGGCAATGGCGCCCTTCAGGTCGCCGTCGATCTCCTCCTTCTGGATGGCGGCCTGGAACTGCCGGTCGGCGCCGGTCGATTGCGCCGACAGCTCACCGGCGATCGGCAGGGTCAGCGCCGTGCCGAGGCACAACGCGGTGACGAGGAAGCGGGTCCGGATGCTCATGCCCTCACGCTACCGGCTGCGGATAGGAACAGGATGACGGCTGCGTCAGACTTCTGTAGGCATCACGCATCAATCATCAATCATCATCCAACCGGTACCCGAGTCCGCGCACGCTCACGAGATGACGGGGCTCGGCCGGCATGCGCTCGATCTTCCGGCGCAGGCCGACGACGTGGTTGTCCACGGTGCGATCGGACAGAAAGATGCCCGGCCCCCACGCGGCGTCGATGAGCTGCTCGCGGCTCAGCACGCGCCCGCGGTTCTGCACAAGCACGCGGAGCAGCTTGAACTCCGTGAGCGTCACGTCCACCGGTTGTCCCCCGCGCCGCACCTCGCCCCGCGTGACGTCGAGTTCGACGTCGCCGAACGTGTACACCGTGGAGGGAGACGCCTCAGGCCCCGGCTGCGCCCGCCGGAGCAGCGCCTTGATGCGCGCGCGGAGTTCCTTCGGGCCGAAGGGCTTGGTGACGTAGTCGTCGGCGCCCTGCTCGAAGGCCATCACCTTCTCTGCCTCCTGGGCACGCGCCGTGAGCATCAGGATGGGCGTGCGGCGACCGGCCTTGCGGACGTCGCGGCAGATGTCGAAGCCGTCGCGGCCTGGCAGCATCACGTCCAGCACGATCAGGTCGAACGGGTCGCGCGTGGCCAGCGCCGATGCGTGTGCACCGTCGTGAACCACTGTCACCTCGTAGCCCTCGAGTGTCAGGTCGTCCTCCAGCGCGCCGGCGATCACCGGGTCGTCCTCGACGACGAGGATGCGGGTCATGCGGCTTCTCCGTTGCGTGCCGGTGCGAGCGGCAGCCAGATCGTGAAGGTGCTGCCCTGGCCAGGGGCGCTGTCCACGGCCACCTCGCCGCCCTGTCCGGTCACCACCTGCTTGACGACCGCGAGCCCGATGCCCGTGCCACGCGCCTTCTGGGCGGCGGCACCGGAGCCGCGGACGAAGCGCTCGAAGATGCGCTCGCGCTCGCCGGGTTCGATGCCGATGCCCGAGTCGCGCACGCTGAGCGCGACGCGACTGCCGTCCTGGCGCCAGCTGACCGCAACGTGCGCATCGTCGCCCGAGTACTTCACGGCGTTGTCGAGCAGGTTGTGGAGGGCGAGCGCCATGGCGTCTGCGTCGGCCTGCATCGTGATCGGCGGGGAGGACGCGTCGACCTCGATGGCGCACGATCGGGACAGGGGCTGGGCGCGGAACTCCTCGACCACGCGCTGCACGAGGTCGGCTGTCGCGAGGGGCTGGAGCGTGAAGACGCGGGCGCCGGCCTGCAGGCGGCCGAAGTCGAGCAGGTTCTCGACAAGGCGCTGGAGGCGCCGGCTCTCCGCGGCGAGCGACTCGTAGTACTGGTGACGGCGCGCGTCGGTCGCCACGCGTCCGCTCGCCAGCAGCTCGGACAGCTGCCGCATGGCCGCGAGCGGCGTCCGGAACTCGTGGGAGACCGTCGAGACGAAGTCGGCCTGCGCGCGGGCGAGTTCGAGTTCCCGTTGTGCCGCGCGTCCGGCAAACCAGAAGCCCGTGATCAGTGACACGACGAGCAGGCCGACGCCGAGCACGACGAGTGCACGACGAGTCCCGCCGCTTGCCGGGAGGCCTGCGTCGGTCAGCGCCGTTCGAATCGTCCACGGGAGTCCGGTGTCGCTGGCGTGTCGCACAGCGACCGCCTGGGGAGGGGAGTGGCGATCGGGCGGCATCCTCTGGGAGCCTTCGGTCACCACCACGCCGCCTGGAATCTCCAGGCGAGCCAGCAGGGGAGTCGCACTCGCGACCCACACGACCAGGACGTCTGGTGTCGTGCGCCAGAGCGCGAGCAGCGCGCCCGCGTCTGTCGCGACGGTTCGTCGTCCGCTTGGCAGCAGGCCCGTGCGTGCCTCGTCTGCGAGAGCAGCGACGGCGCGCGTGACGGCCAGTTGGTGCGGGTCGACGGTGACGCTGGTGTGCGCAATGGAGTCGGCCAGGTCGAGGTAGTGCTCGAACTGCGCTTCGCTGACGGCCCAGCGTCCGTCGGTCAGGGCCTGCGCGAGGCTGCGCGCGACCGTTGCTGCCTCGGTCGCATCGCCGCCATCCGCCAGCCACTGCATCTCGGCGACACGCCCGGCGAGGCCTGCCGGCAGTCCGGCCACTCGCGTGTCCTCGAGCGCGGCGAGCGACTGGAACGAGCGGCGTGCGGCGCGCACGTCGCCGCCGGCCCGCTGCACCCGTCCGAGGCGAAGCAGGGCCGAGGCTCGAACTGCGGCATTGGCGTCGCGCGTCAGAGGGAGGAGCAGCGCGCGGGCCCGGGCGTAGTCGCGCTGTCCGAACTCCGCGGCATCGGCATCGGCGAAACGGGGATCCGCCGGTGCGATCTCCGAGGGCGAACCTGGCCTGAACAGGAGTGCCGGTGACCCGGTTGTGCGGATGGCGTCGCCAGACGCCACGACGACGAGGCCGCCGTGGGACGGGACCGGTGGCGCGTCCTGTGGCCGCGCCGCCCAGTCCGCCAACTGGCGCTCGGTGTCGGCCACGAGCCGCTCGAGCCCCTGCACCGCGCGATCGGCCTGGTACTCCACGTACTCCTGCGCCCGCTGCGCCTGCGCAGCCGTGTCCTGCTCGAGGAGCTGCCAGGCGACCCACCCGAGGGACGTCGTGGAGATGGCGGCCGCGATGGCCAGGATCCACAGCAGGTGCCGCGGCGGCTGGACCCGATGTCGGAGACGTGGGCGCATGGCGGGGCAGGTCGATCATACGTACAACCCGGGCCGCCTGGATCGGCGCAGCGTAGAGGTTGTGTCAGCGTTGTGTACAAGCCACCGCGGGCGGGCCGAGGCGCCCCGACCGCCACGCACCAGTCCAGGCGTTGAATCCGCTCTCGTGCTCACCTGGGCTCGCCCGCGCGGGGCGCGTAAGATGAGGGTATGGCAGCCTTACACCGGGTCGACGAGGATGCCCGCGAGCGCCTCGTCGGCCGCATCGACCGAGTCCTGAGTGACTGCCTCGACGTGCGGTTCGGCGTCGTCTTCGGGTCGTTCCTCGACGGCGACGCGTTCCGGGACATCGACATCGGCATCTGGACGACCGGCGCGGCCCGCTCTCGCCTGGACCTCGAACTGGCGACGACACTGACGACGGACCTCGGGCTGCCGATCGATGTTCGTCGCCTGAATCATGCGCCCGTGCCCTTCCTGTTCCATGCGCTGCGTGGGCGCCCAGTAGCCGTGCGCGACGAGGTCTTCCTCGCCGATCTGATGGAACGGACGGCCCGCGACTACCACGACCGCGCCCCGTTGCTGCGGCGGGCTACGGTGGAGGCGTTCGCCCGGTGACGCTCGACGCCGATGTCGTCAGGAGTCGATGCACCGAGATCGAGCAGGCGCTGGAGCGTCTGGAGCGCATTCGTGCCGCCGGGCGTGAGGCATTCCTGGCAGACGCCGACGCGAGGGACATCGCGTGCTACCGGCTCCTGCTGGCGATCGAGGCCGCTCTGGCGCTGTGCTACCACCTCTCGGCCCGACGGTTGAAGCGTGTGCCGGACGATTACGCCGGATGCTTTGCCGGCCTCTCGGGCGCGGGCATCATCTCCGATGACCTGTCGACACGGTTGCAGCAGATGGCCCGCTTCCGCAACCTGCTGGTGCACGTGTACTGGGACGTCGACTTCGACCGGGTCTTCGACGTCCTGGAGACCGATCTCGCTGATCTGCGAATCTTCGCCAGCACGGTCGCCAGTCTGCTCTGACGACGGTCTCTCCAGCGGGCGCCTTCACCTCCACCAAGGCTCCGGCGGAACACGTCAGAGTGGCGCCTCTACCGCCAGGCACCAGACTGCGGTAGGGCCGGCTGCCCCAGCCCGGCCCATCGACGGGCCGCGCTCGGAGAGCGGGCCCTACCGTCACACGAGGCCCTCGCAGGGCGGGCCCTCCCTTCGATCCGCTACGTCCTCGAGAGCGGGCCCTGCCAACTACTTGGCGAGGTCGAGAAACACGAGCGCCGACGGGCTACCCACCGGCGTGTACTGCCCCGTGAACGTGAGCCGCCCGGTCTTCTGATCGACGCGGAACGTGGTGACGTTGTCGGCGCGCTGGTTGCACGAGTACAGGAAGCGGCCTGTCGGATCGAGCGTGAAGCTGCGGGGATAGCTGCCCCGGGTCTGCTCGGCATCGACGAAGGTCAGCGTGCCGTCGCGGCCGATCGCGAAGATCCCGATGCTGTCGTGCAGGCGGTTGCCCGCGTAGAGGAACCGTCCGTCCTTCGACACGCGGATGCCCGAGCAGAAGTTGCTGCCCGCGTATCCCCTGGGGAGACTCGAGATCGTCTGCCTGGGCGTCAGCCGACCGCTCGTCGCGTCGTAGTCGAACAGCGCGACAGTCGATCCCTCCTCCTGGATGGAGTAGAGCCAGGGACCGCTGGGATGAAACGCGAAGTGGCGCGGCCCGTCACCGGGAGGCACCGACGCTGACGGCGGATCCGCGGGTGTGAGCCGACCGGCGGCGCGATCGAAGGCCCAGACGAATATCCGATCCAGGCCGAGGTCGGGCGCGAGGACGAATCGTCCTGAGGGGTCGGCCTGAATCATGTGGGGATGCGGCGTGTCGTGGCCGCTGATCGCGAAGCTCCCCGGAGGCGCGCTGCTCGCACGCGTGGGCCCCAGCGTCCCCATCGTCTTCCTCACGTCGGTCGCGGGACCGAGTCGGCCGTCCGCGAGAATCGGCAGCACCGCCACCGACCCGCCGCCGTAGTTGGCGACCAGCAGGTGTCGGCCGGCCGGGTGCACGCTGGCGTCGGTCGGTCCGGCGCCGCCCGACGCGACGGTGTTGAGCAGCGTGAGCCCGCCCGTCGCCCGATCGACCCTGAACGCGCTGACAGTTCCGGACGCCTCCCTGCCTGGTGCGCTGGCGCCTGGCGAAGTGGCGACCACATCATCGGTGGCGTTGGTCGAGTACACGTGTGCGCCTGCCGCATCGAAGGCGAGCGCGCTGGGACTCGTGTGGTGCTCGACGATGCCGGCAGGGGCGAGCGCGCCCGTGCTCGCGATCGACACGAAAGATGTGGATGCCGCCGCCGTTGGCAGCCGGTGGGTTCACGGGTGGCGCGGTCGCCGGCCGGGCACTGTACGTGCCGACATACGCAAGCAGTGTGCCGACCGGGGGGCGCGCCTGCGCTGGCGCGGCGCCAGACCGTCCCGGCGTCAGGGTGCTCAGGGCCGTCGCCGTCTTCACGAACGAGCGCCGGTTCAGCGTGCGGACAGTCAGGGCCTGTTCGTGAGTCCGCGACATGGTGGCCGCATCATGTGGCCGTCGCCAGACGTCGGTCAAACACGACCGGTCCCGCGCCTTGACAGGGCAAAGGCGCTTGGCGCAAGCTCAGCCGTCCTTCATGCCTGCAGATGGCGGGTAGCGGGGGCGGCCGCGGCTGCCGTGCCCGCCCTCCCTCATCACAGTCACACGTCGCTGGAGAAGCGGATGACCCCGAGATCGTGGATGGCCCTGGTCGTGTCCTTCTGGTGTCTGTTCGCCTCCAGCGAAGCCATCGCGCAGGCACCGAGCAGCCCGGAGCAGGCAGTCGTCACCAGCGTCGTTGCCGATGCCACCGCGGGGACACTGACTCTGCGTGGCTGGAACATGATGGGCGCGACCGCGCTGCCGGTCGTGACGCTCGGCAACGACGGACTCGCCCTCATCACCGCCACGCCCCAGGAGATCGTCGCGGTCCTGCCGCCTCGCGACCCGGGCACCTACCTCCTGACCCTGAGCCGCACGACACCGAGGCTCGTGGACTGGTCGACTGACGTCACGCTCGGAACCGTCGGCGAGCAGGGGCCGACGGGTGAGCAGGGCCCGAAGGGTGACCAGGGTGACCCTGGGCTCCAGGGTGAACCGGGTGTCCCTGGCGCCCCAGGCGAGAAGGGCGACCCCGGACCACAAGGGGCGACCGGGCCGATGGGGCCTCAGGGGGCGACCGGTCCTCAGGGGGCGACCGGGCCCCAGGGAGGGCCAGGAGCACAGGGCCCGCAGGGCCGGACCGGCCCGCAAGGGCCGCCGGGGGCTACCGCGATCAATCTGGGGTTCCTCCAGGTGATGGATGTCAATGAGCCTGGCGCAGACACACGCAACTTTGCTGTCGGGGGCGGACGACTCGCACTGCTCAACAACGGGACCCTGGACGAAAGCCCCGACATCAGCCGTCACAACGACCAGAACTACACGACCATCCACATCGAGACGCCCGGGGTCTACCGGTTGTCCTACGACGTCACGTTCGAGGCCCTCGATGCGAGTCCTGATGTGGACATGTTCGTCGGGTTCACGTTGAGTGGTGTTGGCAGGTTCGCGTGCAGTCTGACGACGCTCGAGGACAGCCAGGATCTCCTCGCGCGTCAGGCCGTCTCCATGGTGCGCGACGACCAGGTCTTCTACCCGGTCTCGGGGCAGGCGGTGCTTCGGGTCGACGGATCCCGCACGTGTCTGGCGCTCAAGGCGTTCGAGAACCTCGATACCGAAGGGGCGGGCAACCAGGTGCAGATGCTGCACGCCCGCGTGTTCATTCAGCGACTCCAGTAGACGCCGATCCACGCCGCCGACGGTCGCGCAGCACGGAGCAACGATGACGAGACGATCCCTGGCACTGGCGGTGCTCACGACGTGGCTGGCGACGGCGGGCGTTGGCGCGCAGCCGCCGGCCCCCCGGCCGCGCCCCGTGGTCAGCAGCGCGCAGGTCGACCTGCTGACGAACACCCTGACCCTGCGTGGACAGAACCTGTTGCCGCGCACCGCGATGCCCGCGGTGACGATGGGAGGCACGGCGCTGACCGTGTTCAGCGCGACGGCCGAGCAGATCGTGGCGGCGTTGCCCGTCACCGCGCCAGGGACCTACCTGGTGACGCTCAGCCGGGACGCGTCACGGGTCGTCGACTGGACCACCGACGTGACCATCGGCGAAGCCGGCCCGCGAGGACTCCGAGGCGAGCCCGGGCCGAAGGGAGCCCCTGGCGACATGGGAGCGCCTGGGGACGCCGGAGCGCAGGGCGCGAAGGGGGCCACGGGTGATCCGGGTGCGCCTGGGAACGTCGGGCCCGCGGGGGCCACGGGGAGTCAGGGGGCAGTTGGTGCCCGCGGGGCCAACGGCCTCCTCGGACCGACAGGGCCGGAAGGAGACGACGGTGCAGCGGGGTTCGATGGTCTCGGGATCCTGCAACTGGTCAGCGGGCCCGATACCACGAGCGACATCGCTGTCCCCGGCGGACATCTCTTCCGCCTGCACTACGGGGGACCGCTGGGTGGGTCGGGTGCGGCCGCTTTCGACCTGGCCTACCAGCCGACCAGCGCGATTGAGGTGGTGAGACTGCGCGTGCCGGGAGTCTACCAACTGGACTATGCCGTCACGTTCGACGTCACCCCCTTGAGTCTGCCTTTACTGTCCGGACGAGGTGACCTCGACCTGACAGTCGGATTCGTGAAAGCCGCCGCGAACGCACGCCTGCAGTACAGCATCCCCACCCCCCTGCCCTGGTTTGCGCCGGGCGACGTGCTCATCTGGGAAGGCGAGAGCGAGCCCTATGCCGTGCGGATCTACGATTGTGGGTCCTACTACAAGGGCGGCGTCTGGACCAGTGTCCGTGACGAACTCGAGGCCGGCGGGTCGTACATCGGCGCCCAGCATCTGTCAATCGTGGATGGTCGACCCTACACTGCCGTTGTGTCGCAATTGCCAGACGTTCCGGCCTACCGAACGGCGTCGGGCCAGGCGATACTCGAAATCGAGCAGGAGACATGCGTGGCCCTGAGGACGCATGCGTCCTCGGCGGGCACGCTCGGCTATGAGGTGCAGGTGCTCGACGCACACGTGAACATCCTGCGTCTGCGGTAGAGGCGGCTCACGCCCGGCATCAGTGCTCCGGTCGCGTGCGCTCGGCGTAGTCCTCGGACGAGGCCGGGTCGAACTCCCACCGGTGGGCGTCGCGCTCGGCCTCCTTCTGGCCCGGGTCGAGCGTTTCGCTGTCGGCGTACGTCACGCCCAGCGCCCTGCCAATCGACTCGACATCGTTCTGTTCCGGCGTGGCCGTGCTGCCGCCGACCGTCTCGTCGCCGCCGGACTCGGCATCCTCCCAGCGCGCATCGATGTCGCCTCCCGAGAGGGTCGGATCCGTGCCGTGATGCTGCTCGAGCCGACCGGCGAGCTGCCGGCGGCTGGCCGCTACGTCGGCGACGGGTGGTTCCATCGCGTCATCGATACCGTTGGCGTTCGCGTCGTGCTTCTCATCAGGCGTCATGGCGATCCCCCAGCCATCATGATGCGCCTGTTCGTGTCTGCGGAGCTGTGCCGTTGGGCGCTGTCACCGCTCCGTGAGATGGGGCG
Organism: uncultured Acidobacteriota bacterium; assembly: GCA_963715265.1. Taxonomy (GTDB): domain Bacteria; phylum Acidobacteriota; class Vicinamibacteria; order Vicinamibacterales; family Vicinamibacteraceae; genus Luteitalea. The sequence goes on along the minus strand of CAVQRQ010000010.1, from coordinate 207,706 downwards.
ACGATACAATCCATCTCATGCGATGGCGTGACGGGACGGCAGGGCCGCGGCTCGCCTCACTCCTCTGGATTGTGGCCGTCGCGGCGTCGATGCACGCGTCAGCGCTGCAGTCGCAGGCACCGCTGGCCCGCCAGGATCGACCTCCCCTGACGCCCGTCGAGGCGCTGGACCGATTCGTCATCGAACCGGGCTACCGCGTGGACCTCGTGGCCGCGGAGCCGCTCGTCCAGAGCCCGGTCGCGATGGCCTTCGACGACAACGGCCGCCTGTTCGTTGTCGAGAACCGCGGCTATCCCGATCCGCTGGACGGACAGCCTCCCGCGGCGGCTGACGGCGTCATCGCGCTGCTCTCCGACACCGATGGCGATGGGCGCTTCGACGCGCGGACGGACTTCGCCACGGGCCTCAGCTATCCGAACGGCCTCACGGTGTGGGACGGCGGCGTCTTCGTGACGGCGGCGCCTGACCTGCTCTACCTGAAGGACACCGACGGCGACGGACGGGCCGACCACCGGCGCGTGGTGCTGACGGGGTTCAATGCCACGCGCACCGCGCAGATCCGCTTCAGCCATCCGACGCTGGGACCTGACGGCTGGATCTATCTGACCAGCGGGCTCAACGGCGGCCGCGTGCGGTCACCGGCGCACCCCGAGCGCCCGGTGGTGGAGTTCACGTCGAGCGACTCGCGCGTCCATCCACGCACGGAGGTCTTCGAACTCGTCGGCGGCCAGGGGCAGTTCGGACTCACGTTCGACGACATGGGGCGCCGCTTCATCTGCGCCAACAGGCATCCCGTGTGGCACGTGGTGCTGGAGCCCGCGCACCTCTCGAGGAACCCGCACCTGGCCTTCTCCGAGACGGTCCACGAGGTGTCGACAGTCGGCGCGGACGCGAAGGTATGGCCCCTGAGCCGCGACCTCACGACGGCCTCGTTCATCCCCTCGCTCATCAACGCGCCGCACGTCGGCACCTTCACGTCGGCCAGCGGCGTGCACGTGCACCGCGGCACCGCGCTGCCCGAGGGCCATGGCGGCAGCGTGTTCGTCATGGAGTCGGCGCAGAACCTCGTGCAGCGCCAGGTGCGGACGACCGACGGCGTGACGTTCCGCTCGCGTCCGGCCCGCGAGGGGGTGGAGTTCCTCGCGTCCACCGACACGTGGTTCCGCCCTGTGTTCGCGACCAACGGGCCCGACGGCGCGCTCTACGTCGTGGACATGTACCGCAAGGACATCGACCATCCGGCGTACGTGCCCGAGGCGAGCCGGCGGCTCTTCGACTTCACGGCGGGCAGGGATCGCGGACGCATCTACCGCGTCGCTGCGCGGGAGAAGCCTCCGGTCCGTCAGTCGGTGACCATCGGCGCCGCCACGGACGCCACGCTGGTGTCGCTCCTCGATCATCCCGACGGGTGGTGGCGCGACGCGGCGCAGCGACGGCTGCTGGAGCGCGGCGCGAGGGCCGGCTGTGCGGGCCGCGACGGGGACGGCGGACCCACCAACTGCGGGCCCGTCCGGCAGGTGCGCGCCATGGCCGCCAGCGGCGCCGCGCTCGGACGTCTGCACGCGCTGTGGACGCTGGACGCGCTCGTCGCGCTCGACGACGAGGACGTCGTGCGCGGACTGGCCAATCCGGTGGCGGGCGTGCGCGAGAACGCGCTGCGTCTGGCCGAACGCCGACTGCCGACGTCGCCGCGCCTGCTCGACGTCGTCCTTCGCCTGACCGACGACGAGGATGCGCGCGTGCGCCTGCACGTGGCGCTCGCGCTCGGGGCGACGACGGACGCCCGACGCGTCGCCGCGCTGGCCGCCGTCGCCCGGCGCGACGGCGCCGACCGCTGGGTGCGTGCGGCCGTGCTCGGCAGCATGCGTGACGCCGCCGGCGCGTTCCTCGACGCCTTGGTCGCGGCGCCCGCCGCGACACCGGCCGCCCGAGCGGCAGTGATGCAGGACCTCGGCCGGGTGTTCGGCGCGGCCGAATCCTTCGATCGCTGTCTTGCGTTCGTCTCCGACGTGGCGGACCCCGGCGTGGAACTGAGCTGGCAGCCGGCCGCGCTGTCGGGCGTCGCGGTCGGGCTGCGCGCGCGCGGCCTGGCCTCCGGCGATCGATCGGCGCTCATGGCGCTCGTGTCAGCCGACAGCCCGGAGGCCCGCGTGGCGCGCGACCTGTTGGCCGTCCAGATGGCGCGCGCCGCTGAACTGGCGCTGATCGACGCCGTGCCTCCGGAGCAGCGACTGCCGGCGATCGAACTGCTCGGACACGACGCGTGGTCGACGTCCGGCCCGACGCTCGTGCGGCTCCTGGAGCCGCAGCGGCAGGGTGCGATCCAGATCGCGGCCGCGCGGGCCCTGGCCCAGATGCGTGGGCCGGAGGCCCCCATCGCTCTTCTGCAGCCGGCACGGTGGCAGGCCTACACGCCGCGTGTGCGCGAAGCCGTCCTGACGATGCTGCTCTCCGAGGACCGGCTGGCCTCGGCGCTGCTCGAGGCCGTGGCACGGCGCGACGTCCCGGCGTCGGCGCTCGGGGCCACGCGCTGGCGACGGTTGACGACACATCCGACGCCGGCCATCCGCCAGCGCGCCGAGGCGCTCCACACGGAGACCGATACGGCGACGGCGATGCAGGCGTACGAGCGGATGCAGCGGACGGTGCTGGCCCGGACCGGCGCTGCGCCGCGGGGCGCGGCCGTGTTCGCGACCTACTGCGCGGCCTGCCACACGTTCGGCGGCGACGGTGGCCGCGTGGGGCCCGACCTGAGCGGCATCCGCAACCAGCCCGCCGACGCGCTGCTGCTGCACATCGTCGTGCCCGATTACGAAATCACGCCGGGCTACGACACGTACACGATCCAGACGCGCGACGCGCGCACGATCGTCGGCCGCCTCGAGTCGGAGACGCCCGCCAGCGTCACGCTGCGCGATGCGGCGGGTGAGTCCCAGACCATCCTGCGGACCCGCATCGCCGCGATGACCTCCGCGCCGTCGTCGCTGATGCCGGCGGGGCTCGGTCAGGCGATGACGCCGCAGCAACTCGCCGACCTGATCGCGCACTTGAAGCGGACTGAGCCGAGGTAGGGACGCCTCGCCGAAGCGTCCGACACCGCTCCGAAGCAACCGTCACGCGCGGTCATGGACGGCTGGGACAGCCGTCCCTCCCTGACCCGCGACGAGCGGCGTCTCCACCTCCGCCAAGGCTCCGGCGGACAGGTCAGAGAGGCGCCCCTACCGGCAACAGCGGCAGCGTGCGCTTCCGCGTGCCCGTGGCGGCGAAGATGGCCGCGGCCAGGGCGGGCGCCGTGAGGGTGATGGGCGATTCGCCAGCGCCGGCAGGCTCCACATCGCGCCTGTCGATCAGCTGCACGTCCATCGACGGCACGTCTGAGAACCGCGGGACTCGATACTGCGCGAGGCGCCGCGTGCGCTGCGCCGAGGTGTCGTAGGCCACCTGCTCCCAGAGAGCCCCGCCGATCCCCTGGATGATCGCGCCCGTCATCTGGTTGCGCAGCCCGTCGGGATTCAGGGCCGCGCCGAAGTCACCGGTGGCCACCATGCGCACGATGCGTACCCGAGTACTGGTGGCCTCGACCTCGACGAACAGTGCCAGCCGCGCATCCTTCTCGAGGTTGCAGCTCATGCCGACGCCGCGTCCGTTGCCGCTGCGCCTGCTGGCCCACCCGAATCGGTCGGCCGTCTTCTCGATCACCTCGCGGAGCCGGGCATCGCTGATGTTCCGCAGGCGGAGCTCGACGGGATCCTGCTTCAGCGCCTCCGCCCACTCGTCCATGTGCGACTCGAGCGCGAAGTTGTTCGCCACCGCCGCGAGCGACCTGTAGCTGCCCTGGCGCACGTCAGACGTCGTGCGGTAGAAGCCGACCCAGTGGTTCGGGATGTCGTACTGCGGGATGATGCCCGCCGGGCCACTGTTGTAGTTGGCAAAGCGCATCGCCGTGAGCCGGCCGCCAGCATCCACGCCGCTCTCGACTTCGAGCAGGCCCGCCGGCCGCGTGTAGCTGCACGTGAACTCCTCCTCGCGCGTCCAGGCGACACGCACCGGGGCTCCCGCCAGCTTGGAGAGCCGTGCCGCCTCGACCTCGCACTCGCCTCGCTGCTTGCCGCCGAATCCACCACCCGAGTCGAGCGCGATGATGCGGACGCGGGCCTCCGGCACTCCCAGTGCACGGGCGACCTCCTGCCGCACGAGGAAGGGCGCCTGCACGCCGCACTGCACGGTGACGCCGTCCTCCTTCCACTCGGCGACCGCGGCGCGCGGTTCCATCGGCACGTGCGCGATCGGGTGCACCCAGTAGCTCGACGATCGCGTCATCACGGCGGCGCCCAGTCCCGCGGTGACATCACCACGGCGGAGCAGTGGGGGATATCTGGCCTGCGGTTGTTCGACCGGCTCGATGGCCGTCTTCCTGAACAACGCCGGCCAGTCGGTCTGCGGTGTGAGGAATTCACCCTTCCACTCGGCGGTGATGAGGGCCGCCGCGCGCCTTGCCGTCGGCATGTCCGGAGCCATCGCCGCCAGCAGGTCCTTGTCGCGCAGCACGCGCACACCCGGCAGGCGCTCGGCCGCCGCGGCGTCGAAGGACACGAGGCTGGCCTTGTGATGCGGGCTCCGCACCACGGCGGCGTGCAGCATCCCTGTCGCTCGCACGTCCGACGGATAGGCCTTGGCCCCGGTCACGATCGCGAGGCTCGTGACGTTCCGCACGGAGTGGCCCAGGGTCTTCCAGTTCGACGGCGTCGTCAGAGCGTCGCTCCCGCCGCTGCGCTGCGCGCGCACGGCCGCGGCCGCCTTGCGGATGACCGGCACTGTTTGCGGCGTCGTCAGGCTCGCCCATGTGCCGCCGTCGTCGGGGCACAGGGACGTGTCGCCCATCACGAGGCTGACCGTGTCGACCGGCACGCCGAGTTCCTCGGCAAAGGCCTGCGTCAGCAGCGTGCGCGATCCCTGGCCCATCTCCATCTTGCCCGTGAACGCGCGTACGGCGCCGTCGGGCATCATCTGCACGCGTACCGGGACGTCGCGGCCCTGGGCGCGGACCGTGACCAGGAACAGCAGGCCGCCGCCCAGCACCTTGAGGAAGTCGCGCCGATGCGGCGCCAGTTCGTCGAGCACCTCGACGATGTCGTAGCTCTCTGGCTCGAGGTCGCCCTCGAAGCGTTGCTTGTAGAGGCGACGCAGGTCCTCAGCCACGATCACCGCTCCTTGCCAGCGCCGCGCCGGCGGCCTTCACGGCCTCGGCGATGCGGGGATACGTGCCGCACCGGCACAGGTGCCCCTCGAGCGCCCGCCGGATCTCCTCGTCGGAGGGGTGAGGCGTGCGCGAGAGCAGCGCCACGGCGCCCATGACCATCCCCGGCGTGCAGAAGCCGCACTGGAACGCCTGCGCGTCGATGAACGCCTGCTGCACCGGGTGCAGGCGTCCGTCGGTGGCCAGGCCCTCGACCGTGACGACCGTGCGCACGGCCGCCGCGCGCGTGAGGCACGCTCGTACGGCGCGTCCGTTCGCCAGCACCGTGCAACTGCCGCACTGCCCCTCGCCGCACCCGTACTTCGCGCCCGTGAGCGACAGCCGATCGCGCAGCACGTCGAGCAGCATGGCGTCTCGCTCGACGTCGCCGGTCCAGGGGCGGCCGTTCACCGTGAACGTCAGTCGTGGCATGGCGAGCCTTCCATACGTCGAGACCGTTCGCGCGGCGTCACGGTCGTGACGCGCCCGTCGCGTCAGCAGCTCGTGTGGGACGGCCGCAGGAACAATCGAGGCACCCGTGGTCGGCGCACGTGCCGCAGGACGCCAGCACCTGCGCGCGCAGCGCCTGCCGGGCCCTGAACACCCGGACGCCGGCGTTGCCCGCGGTGAGTCCTCGCGTCTCGGCGTACGCCTTCACGGCCACGCCGTTCACGTCGATCGCCCGCAAGGCGTCTGCGTACTCGGGCTTCAGCGTCTCGGCCAGTCGTGAGACGCAGCCGCAGATCGCATCGGCCACGTCGTGCGGCGGGACGGTGTCGTCGAGTTCGGAGGCGAAGCGCTCGAGCGCGCTCCCGGCCGTCGCGGTGCGCCGATAGTGATCGATTACGGCGTTACGCAGCAGGCGGTAGAACCAGGCGACGAGGGACTCGTCGGCGCGCAGCGCACTGAGGTGCGTCACGGCCTTCCCGAACGCATCCTGCAGGAGGTCTTCCGCCGTCTCGCGCGATCCGACGCGCCGCTCGAGGAATCGCAGAAACGCGCGATGGTTCTCCACCAGCGTCTGGAGCGACGTCTGCGGGTCGGGCACATCGCCGTCGTGCATGTCCGCCATCGGCGCATCGTAGCCCGTGGCGGGCCATGCGTCGATGGGCAGGTGCGAGGGCTACTCGGGTGCCGTACGTATGGCGGTGGAGCCCGCGGCGAGCTGCTCTGGCGTCCGTGCCCGCCTGTCGATGGTGATCAGGCACTCGGCCGTCCTGAGGTGGTTGGCCGGGATGTCCTGCACCACGACGTCGGGCAGCTTCAACAGACCGACGAGTCCGATCGACGTGAGGCCGCCTGACGCGTCGCGGAGCAGTCGCCTGCCGAAGCCGCTCGCGGCGCACTGCAGCAGTCCGTCCTTGTCCACCGCGGCCGTTTCGTCGGGCCGGGCCCGTCCGGGCCGACGCACGACAACGCCGGACCCGAGGGGCGTCGAAGTGACGTCCAGGCGCTCGCGGACGGCGAACTGAGGGAGCTGTCCTGCCCGGGTTGCCGGATTCATCGCAGGCGGCACGGGTACGGACGAGGCGATCACTGACGGGCGCGGCGCGGACGCCGATGCCAGGGGCGGTCTCACCATCGGGACGGGCGTCGCGGTCGGGGTCGGCACGGGCTGCGGCACCAGCGGCGGCGTGGCCGTGGGTGTGGGCGTCGGCACGGCCATCGGGGTGGGCGTCGCGGTCGGGGTCGGCACGGGCTGCGGCACCAGCGGCGGCGTGGCCGTGGGTGTGGGCGTCGGCACGGCCATCGGGGTGGGCGTCGCGGTCGGGGTCGGCACGGGCTGCGGCACCAGCGGCGGCGTGGCCGTGGGTGTGGGCGTCGGTACGGCCATCGGGGTGGGTGTCGCGGTCGGGGTCGGCACGGGCTGCGGCACCAGCGGCGGCGTGGCCGTGGGTGTGGGCGTCGGTACGGCCATCGGGGTGGGTGTCGCGGTCGGGGTCGGCACGGGCTGCGGCACCAGCGGCGGCGTGGCCGTGGGTGTGGGCGTCGGCACGGCCGTCGGGACGGGCGTCGCGGTCGGGGTCGGCACGGGCTGCGGCACCAGCGGCGGCGTGGCCGTGGGTGTGGGCGTCGGCACGGCCATCGGGACGGGCGTCGCGGTCGGGGTCGGCACGGGCTGCGGCACCAGTGGCGGCGTGGCCGTGGGTGTAGGCGTCGGCACGGCCATCGGGACGGGCGTCGCGGTCGGGGTCGGCACGGGCTGCGGCACCAGCGGCGGCGTGGCCGTGGGTGTGGGCGTCGGTGTCTGCGTCGCTACCGTCGCCGGCGTTGGTGCGGACGTGTGATCGGTCGGTGTCACCTGGTTCACCACGGGCACCACTGACGTCCCGCCGCCCGTGTTCGGATTCGTCGGTGCCGCGCAGGATGCCTTGTGCGGGTTGCCGACGCCCTGGCACCAGCCCGGGTGAATGGACTGCGCCTGCACGGCCGCCGACCCGGCCAGCGTCACGACAGCCGCTGCCACCGCCCACCTTCCACGTGCCATCGTCGTTACCATCCCCTCGTGACCTGGATGCCGGCGCGGGTCTTGCCGGCGGGTGTCTGTGGACCATCCGAGATGGCCGTCGCCACCCAGCCCGATACGAACAGGCGCCCGGGCAGGGCCATGCGCAGCCCGACGCCCGCCGACGCCAGGCCGGCTGCGCGCGCCGCGTACGGCGCGACGACGTCCCGGCTGCTGGCGTAGCCGAAGTCGACGAACACGGACGGCACCAACTCGAAGGCGCCCCCATCCCTGCCGGCCGCCACCAGCGCGTGACTGAGTTCGGCGGTGCCCTTCAGGCCGCGTTCGCCCTGGAACTCGATCACCGGAAAGCCGCGCAGATAGGGCCCGTAGCCCAGGAAGAGGTGTTCCACGACGGGCAGCGGGCTGGCCCACGGCTGCGCCATCACCTCGAACCGCTGGACCGTGCGCTGACCCAGGGGAACCAGCGTGCCCGCGCTCATCCGCAGGTGCGCGAAGCCCTCGTCACGCCCGGTGTCGCCAACAGGGCCCCGGCCTGCCGTCGCCGTGGCGCTGACCTGCGTGAGCGCACCACTCGAGGCGGTGTAGCCGTAGACCATCGTCAGGCGTCCCGACTGGCTCGTGCTGCTGACGGGCGACGAACTCCCGAAGGTGGACCGGGCGTCCAGCCACTCGTACTCGCCGATGGCGTACAGGTACTCGTGGAGGTTGCGCCTGATCGGGTGCCCGACGCCGGCGGCCGCGTTCACGCCGCGCAGGTCGGACGACAGGGCGATGTCGCGATATTCGCGACGGGCGAACGCGTTGCCGCCGCGTGCCTCGACGTACGTGCCGCGCGAGCCGATGGGTGACCGGTAGTAGGCCGTGCCGACGAGCGAATGCGCACCGTCGGGCTCGACGGCCCCGAACCCCATCACCCGAAGCGTGTCGCCTCCGCGTAGCGGCGAGTTGACCTGTTGAAGGAGGTAGCCGCGGACCGCCGTCCCCGACGCCAGCGGCACCGTGTCGAACGAAAGGGAACCGGCCTGGCGGAGTTCACGGCCGACGAGTCTGAGTTCCGCGGCCGGGGCATCGGATGGCGCATGGAACTCGCCGCGGACGTCGACGCCGGCGAGGTCGGAGGCGAGCATCAGCGCCCGCTCGAAGGCGTCGCGATGTGCCGGTCGGTCGCCCCCGACGTGGCCGAAGTAGCTGGCCACGCGCCGCGACAGCGGCCGGCGGAGCCCCTCGACCGTGACGCCGCCGATGTTGCCCTCGGTCGCGCGGATCGAGAGCGTGTCGCGAGCGGGATCCAGCACCGCCTGCACGTCGGCCAGGAAGAACCCATCCTCCCGATACAGCGTCCGCAGCCGCGACGCGATGTCATCGGGTGAGGGCGACGGACGTGAGAGGCTGGTCAGGCCCCAGTCGACGAGGCTTCGCGCATCGTAGAGACGAACCCCACGCACCTCCACGCGTGAGACTGGCAATCGGTGCATCGTCCCTGCGGGCAGTGTCGCGACGTCGAAGGTCTCCGCAGGCGCTGGTGCGGCCATCGTCCAGTCGAATGCGAACGCAGGTCCGCGCGTCGCGGTCGTGACGGCGCCGGCAGTCGGCAGCCGCTTGTAGCGCGCGGGCACGGCGTCCCAGCCGACGTACAGCTGCCCGTCGATGACGTAGCGCCGCGCGTGGCGCGGCAGCGCGGTGGGACGCGAAGGTGCCAGCAGGACGTACGGGTCCTCAGGTGGAGCACTCCCGACCTCGTCGTGTGCGGCGATGATCTCCGGAAGGCCGTCGCCATCGGAATCGGCCTCCAGCCAGTCGAGGCCGAGCACGCCGTGGAAGCGGCCGGTCGTGATCAACTGGGCAAATGCGCTGTCGAGCCGTGCGATGACGTCGTGGGCGCCGGGTCGATCGCGACGGATCGCCACGTGCAGGGTGCGCGATACCAGCGGCGTTCTGCCGATCGCGAGGCGTGCAGCCACGATGCTGCCGTGGTGGCGCGCCAACGTCGCCGCCACGAGGGCATCCATCAGGGCATAGTCGGCCTCGCCGGAGAGCACGAGCCGCACGCTGTCCTCGAGGCCGCGCGACCGCACCCACACAGGGCCCGACACGGTCGTGTCCTCACCGTACGCATAGCCCTCGACGAGCGCGACCCGCTTTCCGGCCAGGGCGGCCAGGTGTCCTGCGGACACGTCGCCACCGGCCGGACCGACGAGCACGAGCCGGTTCTCGAGGTATGGGCGCGAGTAGACGAGCGCGCGCTCGCGATCGCCATCGCGCCACAACGCGGCGCTGCCGTCGAAGGCCCCGCCGACGATGGCCGGCACGAGCGTCCCATCGGCAACGATGGTCGTCTCGGCGTGCACGCCGGCCAGGGCGAGCGCCTCCTCGACGATGTCGAGGGCGAGGCGCGGGCGGCCGGGGACGTCGGTGAAGGGTGCCCACGGCGTCGATGCCAGGCGTAGCGGCGCCTGGGCTTCGGCGTTCAGGGGCTGTGTGAAGGTGAGGGTGACAGTGAGGACGGCGAGGACGGCAATGCGATATGACAACGCGACTCCCGGGCGGTGCCCGCCGGGTAATCGGCATGCCGAGCCGCCTCCTCCACTCCCATCTGGCCCTGCCGGGCCGGAGCGCGGATAATCCTCGGACCCATGCCCACGTCTCTCCGATTCCTGCTGCGCGCGCTCTTCGTCCTGTCGTTGGGTCTCCAGCCCCTGTTCGCCCAGGTCACGCCGCGCGCCGACGACATCAACACCGTCATGAAGGCCGTGCGCTGGCGCTCGATCGGGCCCTTCCGCGGCGGCCGGTCGGTGGCGGTGGCGGGCGTGCCTGGCGCCCCGACGACCTACTACATGGGCACCACTGGCGGGGGCCTGTGGAAGACGACCGACAGCGGGATCAGCTGGCGCAACATCTCGGACGGGTTCTTCACCTCCGGCACCATCGGCGCGATTGCGGTGGCGGCAAGCGACCCCAACGTGATCTACGTCGGCACGGGCGAGCACGCCGTCCGCGGCGTGATGACGCACGGGGGAGACGGCGTCTACCGCTCCACGGACGCCGGCCGGACCTGGAAGAAGGTCGGACTCACGCGCTCGCAGCACATCTCCCGAATCGTCGTCCACCCGGCCGATCCGGACGTGGTGTGGGTCGCGGCGCAGGGCGCGCTCTACGGGCCGTCGGCCGAGCGGGGCGTGTACAAGTCCGTCGATGGCGGGTCCACGTGGACGCACGTGCTGCGCGTGGACGACAGGACGGGCGCGGCCGAACTGGCGATGGACGCGACCAACCCGCGCATCCTGTACGCGGCGATGTGGGAGCACGGCCGGCTGCCATGGAAGGTCACGAGCGGCGGACCCGGCAGCGGGCTCCACAAGTCCACCGATGGCGGCGAGACGTGGGAGAGGATGACCACCGGGCTGCCCGCCGAGATGGGCAAGATGGCGATTGCCGTCAGCCGCACCAATCCGGACAAGGTCTACGCCCTCATCGAGAGCGACTCGACGAAGGACACCCGCGGACTGTACGTGTCCACCAACGCCGGCAAGAGCTGGACCCAGGTGACCAGCGAGCCGCGCCTCGTGCAGCGGGCCTGGTACTACATCGAGCTCTTCGTGGATCCGAACGCCGAGAACACCCTCTACGTCCTGAGCGCGCCGGCGCTGCGCTCCACCGACGGCGGCAAGACGTGGGAGACGCTCAGCGGAACGCACGGCGATTTCCACGACATGTGGATCAACCCCGCCGACTCGGCCAACTTCGTGATGGCCAACGACGGCGGTGCCGCCATCACGTTCAACGGGGGCCGGAGCTGGAGCACGCAGGACAACATGCCCACGGCGCAGTTCTACCGGATCAACGTCGACAACAGGTTTCCGTACCGCATCTACGGGGGCCAGCAGGACAACACGTCGGTCGTGATCGCAAGCCGCGCATTGGGCGCGCCGGGCATCACGCCGTCGGCCTGGTCCGCGTCGGCCGGCGGCGAGAGCGCGTTCCTCGCGTTCGACCCCGACGATCCGCGGTACGTGCTCGGCGGCAGCTACCAGGGCACGATCGAGGTGCTCGACACGAAGGCCTCGGCCGCCACGCGGATCATGGCGGCGCCCATCCAGTACCTCTCGCTGGACGCCGCCGACATGAAGTACCGCTTCAACTGGAACGCGCCGATCATCTGGAGCCGGCACGAGCGCGGTGCGTACTACCACGGCGCGCAGGTGCTGCTGAAGACGACCGACATGGGCCGGACCTGGAGGGAGGTCTCGCCGGACCTCACCCGGAACGAGAAGGCGAAGCAGGGGAAGGGCGGCGGTCCGTACACGAACGAGGCCGTCGGCGCCGAGAACTACGGCACGCTCGCGTACGTCGCCGAGTCGCCACACGAGAAGGGCGTGATCTGGACCGGCAGCGACGACGGGCTCGTGCACCTGACGCGTGATGGCGGCACGACGTGGAAGAACGTCACGCCGCAGGGCCTGGTCGAGTGCCTCGTGAACGCCATCGAGGTGTCGCCCTTCGACAAGGGCACCGCGTACATCGCGACGACCCGCTACAAGTTCGACGACCACGCCCCCGGCCTGTACAAGACCACCGACTACGGCGCGACGTGGTCCAGGATCGACAAGGGGATCCCCGTCGGCGCCTTCACCCGCGTCGTGCGCGAGGACGACGTGCGGCGCGACCTGCTCTTTGCGGGCACCGAGCGGGGCGTCTTCCTCTCCTGGAACGGCGGCATCGACTGGGAACCCTTCCAGCTCAACCTGCCCATCACGCCGATCACCGATCTGCGCGTCCACAAGGGCAACCTGATCGCGGCCACGTCGGGGCGGTCGTTCTGGATCCTCGACGACCTCGCCCTCGTGCGTCAGTTCAGGAAGGACGGGCCGGCATTGGCGCTCCACACGCCATCGCCCGCCTACCTGGCCAATGGCGGCAGCGACCTGGACGGCGCCGTGGATGACGCCACGGGAGCGCACATCGCACGGGGCGTCAACCCGTCCAACGGCGTCGTCTTCTACTACCAGGTACCGGAGATGAAGGAGACCGACGAGGTCACCCTCGAGATCACCGACGCCGGCGGACGGACGGTCCGCACGTACACGTCGAAGAAGTCGGACGTGACCAAGTGGGACGGTGGGCCGAAGCCGGAGCCCGTGCTGCCCACCACGCAGGGACTGAACCGCTTCGTCTGGGACATGCGCCACGCCACGCTGCCCGGCATTCCCGGCGTCTACATCGAGGCGAGCTACGCCGGTCACAAGGTGGTGCCTGGCACCTACACGGCCACGCTGCGCGGGGCTGGCCGCGAGGCCACGACGACTGCGGAGATCCTCGCCAACCCGCTGTACGCCACGACGGCGGCCACCTACACGGAGCACGACGCGCTGATGTCGCGCATGGAGGGCGACGTCAGGGCGATGCACACGGCCGTGAACGCCCTGCACGAACAGCGGACGCAGCTCGAGACGTTGCTGACGTCCCTGCCGGCAGGCGACAGGTACGCATCCGTCCGCACTGCCGGCGCCGCGCTGGTGAAGAAGCTCGTCGCGTGGGACGAGGAGATGGTCCAGCGCCGGTCGCGGGCGTACGACGACGTGGAGAACTTCAGGAACGGGTTCACGGCCAATTACCTGTTCCTGGTGAACCAGACCGACGGCGACCTGCCGCGCGTGAACCAGCCGTCGCTCGACCTGCTCGCCGCGATGTCGGCGCAGTGGGCGGCGCTGAAGGCACGCGCCGACCAGCTGCAGCAGACCGACATCCCCGCGTTGAACCGCGCGCTGTGGGAGCTCGGCATCGGCGCGGTCTGGACGCCGACGCGGGACTGACGCCCGGGCGGCGTCCCGCACCGGCGTGCCGGGGCGCCGTCACGCGACCCGCGCCGCGCGCAGGCGCAGGCTGTTGGCCACCACGCTGACCGAGCTGAAGGCCATCGCCGCGCTCGCCAGAATCGGGCTCAGCAGCAGTCCAGTCACCGGATACAGCACGCCCGCGGCGACGGGGATGCCGACCACGTTGTAGACGAAGGCCCAGAACAGGTTCTGGCGCATCGTGGCCATTGTTCGCCGCGAGAGGGCGATGGCCGTCGCGACCCCCTGCAGGTCGACGCGCAGCAGTGTGACGTCTGCAGCCTCGATGGCGATGTCGGTGCCGCTCCCAAGGGCGAGGCCGACATCGGCCTTCGCGAGCGCCGGCGCGTCGTTGATGCCGTCGCCCACCATCGCGACGATGCGACCCTCGGCCTGCAGCCGCGCGATCTCGGCGACCTTGCCGTCCGGCAGTACGCCCGCGACCACGGCGTCGATCCCCGCCTCGCGGGCGATCACGTGCGCCGTCCGCGCGTTGTCGCCCGTCAGCAGCACCACGTCGAGGCCCATGCCCTTCAGGCGAGCGATGGCAGCGCGGCTGGTCGGCCTGATCGGGTCGGCCACGGCAATCAGCCCCAGGACGCGCGAGGTCGCACCGGTCGTGGCGACGAACAGCGGCGTGCGCCCCCTGTCGGCGAGCGCTGTCGCCGCGGACGCCAGCGCGTCGACGGCGATCCCTTCGCCTTCGAGCAGGTCCGCGTTGCCGACGAGTACGCGCATGCCGTCCACGCGGGCCACGGCGCCGCGCCCCACCATCGCCGAGAAGTCGCGCACGGGCCGGAGCGCCACGCCCCGACCACGGGCCGCGCTGACGATGGCGTCGGCCAGCGGGTGCTCCGAGGCGATCTCGACGGACGCGGCAAGGCTCAGGAGATCGCCATCGTCCAGTCCCGCGTCCTCCGCCACCACCAGATCCGTCACGATCGGACGACCCTCGGTGACCGTGCCGGTCTTGTCGAGCACGATGGTGGTGAGGCCGCCGGCCCTCTGCAGGGCCTCGCCGCCCTTGATCAGGATGCCGTGGGCCGCGCCGCGGCCCGTCGCCACCATCAGGGCCGTGGGCACAGCCAGGCCCATCGCGCACGGGCAGGCGATGATGAGCACGCCCACCGCGGCCGAGACGGCCTGCAGCATCGACCCCTCGCCGGCGATCACGACCCACGCCGCGAACGTGGCGACGGCCAGCGACAGCACCACCGGCACGAACACGGCGCTCACCCGATCGGCCAGCGCCTGGATGGGCGCGCGCGACCCCTGCGCGTCCCGCATCAGCTTCGCGATGCGCTGCAGCGCGCCGTCGGCGCCGAGGTGGGAGGCGGCGAGCCGGAACGCCCCGCTGCGGTTGATCGTCCCGCCGAACACCGCGTCGCCGGCACGCTTCTCGACGGGCAGGCTCTCACCCGTCAGCATGGACTCGTCCACGGCGCTGCCGCCCTCGACGATCGTGCCGTCCACGGGTACGCGCTCGCCGGGACGGACGAGCACGATGTCACCGGGCACGACCGCCTCGACGGGGACGTCCACATCGACTCCCTGGCGCACGACGCGGGCCGTCTTCGGCTGAAGGTCGGCCAGCGCGCGCAGCGCCGCGGACGTCTGTCGCCTGGCTCGCGCCTCGAACGTGTTGCCCAGCAGGATGAGGGCGATGATGAAGAGGACGGCCTCGTAGTAGACGTCGGGTGCGGCGCCCTGCACCGGCGCAACACCGGCGGCTCCGAAGGCCGCGCCGGTGAGCAACCCGGGCGCGACGGTCGCGAGCACCGAATACGCGAACGCGGCGCCCGTGCCCACGGCGACGAGCGTGTTCATGTCGGCCGTGTGATGACGGAACGCCTTCCATGCCCGCAGGTAGAAGTGCCCGCCTGCCCAGGTCATGACGGTCGCCGTCAACGCCAGCAGCCCCCACAGCAGGATGTCGCGGTCGATCGCGTACAGCCACGGCAGTGCCTCGGCGAACCATGGGTCGAGCACCCGGTGCGACCAGGCGAGCAGGGGGTCGGCCGGCGCGGCCGCGTGCCCGTCGTGGCCGCTGCTCCCGGCCTGCATCAACGGCATCGACACCAGCATGCCGGCGCCCGCCGCCGCCAGGCTCTCGGCGGCTCTGGCGCGCAGTTCCCGGTACTCGGCGTCCTGTGCGCGATCCAGGGCCGCCTGCTCGTCCAGCGCGGACTGCTCACGGGCGGGGACGGACGATCGGTACCCCGCCTCCTCGATGACCGCCACGAGGTCCGACGGCGCGACCGCATCGGCGTCGAACGTCACCGACGCGTTCTCGAGCATGAGGTTGACGGAGGCCCGGGTGACGCCGGGTGTGCCCTCGAGCGCGCGTTCGACGCGGACGGAGCAGGAGGCGCAGGTCATGCCCGTGACGGGCAGCGTCAGGGTGTCCATCGTGGGTGCTCCTCAGGCTCGCGTGACGATGAGACGACCGCGCAGCATGCCCATGCCGCAGGTGAACTCGAAGGTGCCCGGCTGATCCGGCGTGAACTCGACGGTGGTGACCGATCCCGTCGGCAGGAACCGCCGGATGCCGAAGTCGGGCAGCACGACCTCCTCGGAGCACCCGGACGAGTCGGCGCGATCGAAGCTCAGGCGCACGGGCCGGCCCGCCTCGACCTGAACCGCCGCTGGGGAGTACCCGCCATCGACGCGTACCAGGACGTGCTGCGGTCCGGCAGGGCCAGCCGCGGCGCGCGTAACCGTGCGGCCCGCCACGAAGAAATACCAGTTGATCCAGGTGATGGCCGCGACGCTCACGGCCAGGACGACGCTCTCGACAGGTGTCATGTGAACCCTCCATCGAGGCTGACGCGGCTGGCCGGCCGCCATTACAGAGCCGCCCCCCGGCGGTCGCGGCACGAGGCATGAACTGACGTTTCGCGCCAGACCACCGTGGTCAGGGCGGGGCCGCTCGCGGGACCAGTGGGGGCTGCCGGATTCTCGGCAGTGACAGGGGGAAAGTCCCCTTCGTCAATTCGACCGGCCGGGAAGGCACCCACGATTCGCCTGACAGAGAGGCGCGGCCGCCGTGGCGCGGGTCGTGCATGACACGCGTGCAGGTCGTCGCATGCCTCGCCTCCTTGGAGTCGCCCTCGCCGTGCTGTTTGCCGTGACGCCAGCGGCGGACCTCGTGTGCCGGGCCCTGTGCATGCCCGCAGCCGCGGCATCGAGCCCGGCCTGTCACGACGCCATGCCGGCTACAGGCGACGGCCTGATGAAGGCGCCGCCGATCTGTCCTCGCGATGGCGACGTGGCCCTCGTGCCCGCCGACCCGCGCCATGCGGGTGTCGGCGCGACCTCGGTGACCGCCCCGGCCCATGCGACCGCGTCGCTGGATGGCGTCCGGTCGTCCGCTGGCCTCTGGCGTCCGCCACTCGGTCCCAGGCCGCCACAGGCCTGTCTCAGATCCATCGTCCTGCGCATCTGATCACCTGCTCCTGGAGCGGGCGGCCGCTTGTGACCGCCCGCGCGCCATTCCGGGCGGATCGCCTGGCCGGGCCGGCTGTCCCAGCCACGGCCGCCGCGCCTTGACAGGCGCCTGCCCGGTCGTCGTTCAGCGTGCACAGGAGTTCACCTCATGTCTCTCACGTACACCGCCGCCGGCGGTGCGCGTCCAGTGCGACGGGGCGTCGGCGCAATCGTGCTGGCCCTGGCGCTGGCTTTCGATGCGGGCCAGGCCTGCGGACAGGTCGCCGCGCCCTTCGCGCCGCCCGCGCTGCCGGTGCCAGGGGATGTCGTGCTGCCGCCGGTCGTGCCTGGGCAACAGCCTGCCCGGGAACGCCTTCGACTGGCCGACGTCCTGGCCGCGGTCCTCGGCGCCCATCCCGAACTGGCCGCCGCGCAGGCGCGGTACGACGCCGCCCTGCAGCGCGCTCCGCAGGCCGAGGTGCTCCCGGACCCCATGATCTCGACCGGCTACACGTCCGCCGGGGCGCCGTACCCGGGCGCCGGCCTCGGTCGGGATCCGAATGCCAGCCTTGGCGTGATGGTCTCGCAGGGGATTCCGTATCCGGGCAAGCGGGCACTGCGGGCCGAGATTCTCAGGCGCGAAGCCGATGCCGAGCGGCAGCAGGTGGACGCCGCGCGGCTGTCGCTCGTCGCGCGCACGACCCAGGCCTACGTCCGGCTGGCGGCCGCCTGGCAGGTGGACGACGTGCTGCGGAGCAGCGAAGACCTGCTGACCCTGCTCCAGCAGGTCAGCGAGGGCCGCTACGCTGTCGGCCAGGCCGCGCAGCAGGACGTGATCCGCGCGCAGACGCAGGTCAGCGTGCTGGCGCTGCGTCGCGAGCAGGTCGCCGGCCAGCGGCGCGCGCTCGAGGGCGACCTGAACTCGCTGCTGAACCGTGCGCCCGACGCGCCCATCGGGCGGCCGGAGGATCTCGAGCCCGTCGCGCCCGACGAGCCGCTTCCCGCGCTCGTGGCCCGCGCGACGGCCGGCGCGCCGATGCTCCGCCGCGACGAGTCGATGGTCGGCAGGTCGATGGCGGCCGTGGACGCGGCCAAACGCGAGTTCCGGCCCGACTTCGCGGTCTCCGGCGGCTACAGCTACATGGGGTCGATGCCGGACATGTTCGAGGTGCGTTTCGACGTGGTCGTCCCGCTGCAGCGTGCGCGCCGACGCGCGGCGGTGGCCGAGCGTGAACGTGCCCTCGACGCCGACAGGCACGCACTCGACGCCACGCGGCTCGCGCTGCAGCGCCGCGTCCAGGAGGACTACCAGATGGCGGCCACGGCCAGCCGCCTGGCGACGCTCTATCGCGATGCGTTGCTGCCGCAGGCCCGCCTCGCGCTGGAGTCGTCGATTGCCAGCTACCAGACGGGCGCCGTCGACTTCCTCTCGGTGCTCACCAACTTCGGGTCGGTGCTCGAGTACGAGATCGGCGTCGTCGAGCAACTGACCGACCTCCACCTCGCCATGAGCCGCCTCGAGGAGATGGCGGCGGCGACCCTGCGTCCGTGAGGCCTTCCATGCGCGCCCTCAGGTACCTCGCCCTCATCGTGCTGCTGGCCGTTGCGTTCGGCGGCGGATGGCTGTCGCGCGATCGCCGCACCGCGGGAGCACCGGCAACAGCCGACAGGCGGGTCCTCTACTACGTGGATCCGATGCACCCGTCCTACACCTCGGACAAGCCCGGCATCGCGCCCGACTGCGGCATGGCGCTCGAACCGGTCTACGCCGACGCGTCCCCGCCGGCGGCGGTGCCCGAGCGCAAGGTCCTCTACTACCGCGATCCGGAGGTCCCGTCGTACACGGCGACGACGGCAGGTCTGAATCCCGAGACGGGCAACACGCTCGAACCCGTCTACGCCGAGGGTGCCGCGCCGATGGCGCATGCCGGCGCGATCCGCATCCCGGCGGAGCGGCAGCAGCGAGCAGGGGTCACGTTCGCCACGGTGGAGGCCACCGACGCCGGGCGCATCGTCCGGGCCGTTGGGACCGTGGCCTACGACGAGGCCAGCCTGCAGCGCGTGCACGCGCGCGCGGACGGATGGATCGAGCAGGTGCACGTGGATGCGACGGGGCAGCGTGTCGAGCGCGGCCAGCCGATGCTCACCATCTACAGCCCGGAACTGCTCGCCTCACAGGAGGAACTGCTCCTGGCGCGCCGTGCCAGAGACGTGATGCGGAACAGCCCGCTCGGTTCGGCAGCCGACCAGGGCGAGGCACTGCTGCGCGCCGCCAGGCGTCGTCTGGAG
The DNA here is from genome assembly GCA_963715265.1 of uncultured Acidobacteriota bacterium. Classification (GTDB taxonomy): domain Bacteria; phylum Acidobacteriota; class Vicinamibacteria; order Vicinamibacterales; family Vicinamibacteraceae; genus Luteitalea. The sequence continues at coordinate 188,454 of CAVQRQ010000010.1, read as the reverse complement.
TTGTGGCGTCTCAGCGAGGCACAGATCCAGCAGGTGCTGGAGACAGGGACGCCGATTCGCGACATCACGCTGTACGCGCCCGTATCGGGTGTCGTGCTGCAGCGCAACGCGTTTCCCAACCAGCGGGTGACCACGGACAGCGATCTGTACACCCTGGCCAATCTGGACAGGGTCTGGGTGATGGCCAACGTGTACGAGGCCGACTTCGCCGCCATTCGCACTGGTGCGCCCGCGCGCGTGCTCCCGCCTCCTGGTACTGGCGCCAGACCCGTGTCCGCCACGGTCGAGCAGATCCAGCCCGCTGTCGATCCGCTCACGCGGACGCTCGAGGCGCGACTCGGGTTGCGCAATCCCGGATGGCGACTGCGGCCGGGGATGTACGTGGACGTCGAGTTCCCGCTGGCAGGCGAGCGTCGACTGACGGTGCCCGCCGACGCCGTGCTGGATTCCGGCGACCGCCAGGTCGTGTTCGTCGACCTCGGCCAGGGGTACCTCGTGCCGAAGGACGTACGCACGGGCGAACGGATCGGCGACCGCATCGTCGTGACGTCGGGATTGTCGGAAGGCGAATCGGTCGTGGCGTCGGGCACGTTCCTCATCGACGCCGAGACCCGACTCCGGCCGGCGGCCGGACGCCCGGCGGGTCACGACCATGATTGACCGCATCATCGAGTGGTCGGCGCGCAATCGCGTCGCGGTGTTGGTGCTCGTGGCCGTCGCGACGCTCTGGGGAGTGCACTCGCTGCGGACGATCCCGGTCGACGCGATCCCCGACCTGAGCGACACGCAGGTGATCGTCTACTCGCGGTGGGATCGCAGCCCGGACATCATCGAGGACCAGGTCACCTATCCGCTCGTCACGGCAATGCTCGGCGCGCCGAAGGTGAAGGCCGTCCGCGGCTTCTCGGACTTCGGGTTCTCGTACGTGTACGTCGTCTTCGAGGACGGCACGGACATGTACTGGGCGCGCACGCGCACCCTGGAGTACCTGTCGGGGGTGCTGCCGAGGCTGCCCGACGGCGTCCGCACCGAACTGGGTCCCGACGCGACAGGCGTGGGATGGGTCTTCCAGTACGCGCTCGTGGATCACACGGGCACCCAGTCGCTCGCCGATCTGCGGACGTACCAGGACTGGTATCTCCGCGCCTATCTCAAGGCCATTCCCGGCGTCGCCGAGGTCGCATCGGTGGGTGGGTTCGTGCGCCAGTACCAGGTGCAGGCCGACCCCGAGCGCCTGCGTGCGTACGGCGTCTCCATCGACGCGCTCGTCGCGGCCGTGCGCGGCGGCAACAACGACGTCGGCGGCCGCCTCATCGAGATGGCCGGGGCCGAGTACATGGTCCGCGGCCGCGGCTACGCGAGGTCGACCGACGACCTGGGCAATATCGTCCTGGCGGCAGGTCCGTCCGGCGTTCCCGTGCGCGTCCGCGATGTAGGCACCGTGACGCTCGGTCCCGACATTCGCCGCGGCGTCGCCGACCTCGACGGCGAGGGCGACGTCGTGGGCGGGATCGTGGTCATGCGTCAGGGCGAGAACGCCATGGCCGTCATCGAACGCGTCAAGGCCAGGATCGCCGAACTGGGGCCCAGCCTGCCCGAGGGCGTCGAGGTCGTCACGACGTACGACAGGTCCGACCTGATCGGGCGGTCGATCGAGACGCTGACGCACACGCTCGTCGAGGAACTCGTGATCGTCTCGATCGTGATCCTGGTGTTCCTGTGGCACGTCCCGAGCGCGCTCATCCCCATCGTGACCATCCCGGTCGCGATCGTGATCGCCTTCATTCCCATGCGGCTGATGGGGCTCAGCTCCAACATCATGTCGCTCGGCGGCATCGCCATCGCCGTGGGCGCGATGGTGGACGCCGCGATCGTCGTCGTCGAGCAGACCCACAAGAAGCTGGAGGTCTGGGACCGGACCGGCCGCACGGGCGACTACCGGCGCGTCGTCATCGACGCGGTCAAGGAGGTCGGAGGCCCGAGCTTCTTCGCCCTGCTCGTGATCGCCGTGTCGTTCCTGCCCGTCCTGGCGCTCGAGGCGCAGGAAGGCCGGCTGTTCTCGCCGCTGGCCTACACCAAGAACCTCACCATGGTCGTCGCCGCCGTGCTCGCGATCACGCTGGACCCGGCGATGCGGCTGCTGTTCACGCGCACGGCACCGCTCTCGTTCCGGCCAGCCTGGCTGTCGCGGCTCGCCAGCGCCGTCCTCGTGGGCACCATCCACTCGGAAACCCGCCATCCCATCAGCCGGATCCTGATCCGCCTGTACGAGCCCGTCTGCGCCTGGGCGCTCCGGTGGCGGTGGGTGGTGATTGGCGGGGCGCTGGCCACGGTCGTCGCCACGGTGCCCGTCTACCAGAAGCTCGGCTCGGAGTTCATGCCGCCCCTCGACGAGGGCACGCTGCTCTACATGCCGACGACGATGCCGGGGCTGTCGGTGACCGAGGCGCAGCACCTGCTGCAGGTGCAGGGACGCCTGATCCGGCAGTTTCCCGAGGTGGCGCGCGTGTTCGGCAAGGCCGGCCGCGCCGACACCAGCACCGACCCGGCGCCGCTGTCGATGATGGAGACGGTCATCGTCCTCGAGCCGGTCGACCAGTGGCGACGCGTGCCGACCTGGTACACGGACTGGGCGCCGTCGTGGGTCGTGCCGGTCCTCCGGCGCGTCACGAGCGACCGCATCTCCAGTGAGCAGTTGGTGGCCGAGCTCGACGAGGCCGTGCGCGTGCCGGGCGTGACCAACGCCTGGACCATGCCGATCAAGGGCCGCATCGACATGCTGACGACAGGCGTGCGCACGCCCGTCGGCATCAAGATCGCCGGCGCCGACATCGCCACGATCGAGCGCATCGGCACGCGGATCGAGACGGTGCTGGCGGGCGTCCCGGGCACCCGGAGCGTGTTCGCCGAGCGGGCCTCGGGCGGCTACTTCGTCGATCTCGTGTGGAAGCGGGACCAGTTGGCCCGGTATGGGTTGTCGATCGATGGGGCCCAGATGGTGGTCATGTCGGGCATCGGCGGCGACACGGTGACGACGACAATCGAAGGGCGCGAGCGGTACCCGGTGAACGTGCGGTACATGCGCGACGACCGCAGCGATCTGGGCCGCCTGCGCCAGGTGCCGGTGCCCGTCATGGGCGGACGGGCGCAGGTGCCGCTGGCGCAACTGGCCGACGTGCGGGTGGTGTCGGGGCCCGGCATGATCCGCAACGAGAACGGCATGCTCACGGGCTACGTGTACGTGGACGTGGCTGGCAGGGACGTGGGCAGTTATGTGGAAGAGGCGCGACAGGTGGTGGCCGGGCGCGTCGACCTGCCGGCGGGCTACGCGCTCGAGTGGAGTGGGCAGTACGAGGCGATGGCGCGCGTCAGGGCCCGGCTCGCCATCGTCGTCCCGATCACGCTGCTGCTCGTCATCGGCCTGCTCTACGTGAACACGCGATCCCTGGCGCGCACGACGATCATCCTGCTGGCGGTGCCGTTCTCCGCCGTGGGCGCGATCTGGCTCCTGTACCTGCTCGGCTACCACATGAGCATCGGCGTGTGGGTGGGGCTCATCGCGCTGCTGGGCGTGGACGCCGAGACGGGCGTCTTCATGCTCCTGTACCTCGACCTCGCCTACGACGACGCGAAGCGCGACGGCCGGCTGACCTCGCTCCCGGCGCTCAGGGCCGCCGTACTGCACGGCGCCGTCCAGCGCATCCGCCCGAAGTTCATGACCGTCGCCACGATGTTCATGGGCCTGCTGCCCATCATGTGGTCCACGGGTGCCGGCGCCGACGTGATGAAGCGCATCGCGGCGCCCATGATCGGCGGCATCCTCACCTCGTTCGTGCTCGAACTCATCGTCTATCCCGCCGTGTACGAGACCTGGAGATGGCACGGCCTGAAGCGCGAGCTCGCGCTCGCGACACACCCGGAAGAAGGAGACCCGTCATGATGTTCCGCCTGCCGCTGACCGCCGTTGTCGCCGCCTCGACGATCGTTGCCGCCTCGGTCGCCCTCACGGCTGCCCCGGAGACGCACGTCGGCATCATCACCGACACGATGTGCGCCGCCAGTCACGCGCACATGAAGATGGGGGAGGACGCCGAGTGCGTCAGGGCGTGCGTGGGCGACGGCCGCACCTACAAGTACGCGCTGTTGACGGGCGGAAAGGTGTACCCGCTGAGCGACCAGGAGACCCCGGCGGCTCTGGCCGGGAAGAAGGTCCGCGTGACCGGGCGCCTCTACGCGAAGACAGGCATCCTGCGCGTCGATCGCATCGAGCCGGTCAGAGAGGTTGCCGGATCCAGGCGCTGACCGTGACACCCATCGTCAGTGTGCGCCAACCAGTTGTCCGGACGTCCACCGGTGATACGCTGCCGAGGCATGCCTGACGCCACCGTCCGGACCTTGCGCAATGGCGGCGGCCGCGCCCTGCTGTCCCTCCTGCTGCTGTACCCGCTGCCAGCGCTGTCAGGGCGCGTCGGAGAGGCGCCACAACCCTCTGTGCAGGCGGTCGGTCAGCCATTGGCACCGTGGCAACCGGGCACCCTCGACATCCACATCATCAACACCGGCCGTGGCGACGCGGCCCTGCTCGTGCTGCCGCCCGTGCCGCCCATCAGCGGCATCGACACGATCATGCCGAGGCCCGCCGCGGCGAGGCTCACGATCGCCTTGCCCCGCAGCTCGCGGTACTCCGCCTCCTGCGCGCGGTCCAGGGCCGCCTGGTCGTCGAGCGCCGACTGCCCCGGTGTCAGGGTCGTCATGACTCAGGCCTCCGCGCCGCGAGTGACGACGATGCGGCCGCGCAGCATGCCCATGCCGCAGGTGAACTCGTAGGTGCCCGGCTGGTCGGGCGTGAACTCGACGGACGTGACGGCGCCGGTCGGGAGGAACCGGCGGAGACCGAAGTCGGGGAATACGACCTGCTCGGAGCACCCGGACGAGTCGGCACGGTCAAAGCTCAGGCGGACGGGACGTCCTGCCTCGACTTCGATGGCGGAGGGCGAGTAGCCACCGTCGACGCGGATGACCACGTCCTGGAGGCCCAGCTCACCGGCTGTCACGAGGGTCGTCGCGCGTCCGGCGATGAAGAAGTACCAGTTGATCCAGCCGATCGCCGCAGCGCTCGCGACCAGGACAGTTCCTTCGATTGGCGTCATGCGCATCCTCCTCGACAGGTCGGGCGCGTTCCCTGAACGCGCCTGCCGGCCTCGAAAGGGCTGACGCAGGCCCGGACGACGCATTACAGCGCGGTCGATCGTCACAAGGTGAGACCATGCAGGGGCTCATGCTGCTGACCCTTGGTCTTCTTGTTTCTGCCATCGCCGTCGCCACGCTCTACGTCAATGGCGCGCGGACGCGCGCCGCTCACCTCGGATTCGATGAGCGTCTCCTGGCTCGCGGAGCGGCGGATGTCCAGTCGGTCGTGAAGCCATGGCCCGCTCGGCGAGCGGGCCCTACCTCAGGAAGGCGGTCCCTGCCTCATCGGTGTCGCCGCCAGGGGCCGCCGTGTCCCTGGTGCACCCGGCTCAGCAGTGTCGAGGCAAGTCGGTGAACACGCAGCCGTGGTCGACGACGTTGCGCACCGACAACTGGCCGCGGTTCACGGCGGCGCCCCAGCGGCTGAAGGCGAGGCCGAGGCCAAGGCCCGACCGGTCGGCGTTGTGCTGGGCATAGGGCTCGAACAGGTCGCTCGTCGCGCCTTCAGCCAGTCCACCGCACTCATCCGAGGCGTCCACGGAGACCCGTTCTGCCGTCGCTGACGTTTCCAGGATCACGTGGCTACGCGGCCGTGTGAACTTGAGCGCGTTCTGCAACAGGTTGACGATGACCGCTGCGAGAATCCGCCGGTCCGCCACCACCATGACGCCAGGCTGGCCGGTCCGGACCGTGAGACCGATGCCGCGGCCATCGGCCTCCAGCTGCGCGGCGACCTGGCCGGTCTCGGGGCTCGACGTCAGCCGCCGCTGCAGCGTATCGACGAGCTGGTCCAGGAACCGCGACACACCGGTCGTCAGATCGGCGGGTGCCTGGGCAGACGTGTGGCGTGCCTGGACCTTGGTCCGGCACCGGCGGAGGATTTCGTGACGATGCTGCGCAATCAGGAGGTGGAGCATGGGTAGGCGCGCGCAGGCGCCGACGTTCACTGTGCGCCTCGAGGGCCCGGCGCGCTGTCCCGTCCGGCACATGGCGCGCTGTCGACTTCCGGTCGTCGGCGGCGGACAATCCCATGCATGCTGCGCGCGCGAAGCGGTTCGGTGGTCGGCGGGATGTTGCTGGTACTGCTGGTCGGCGTCCTCGCGACCGCGCTGGCCTGGCAGGTGCTGCGGCCACGGCCACTCGCCGTGGAGTCGGGGAAGTTCCCCGAGGTGCTCGTGCATTCGAGCGCCAGCGACGGCATCGTCAACGGGGGCGTGGTGTTCATGCCAACGAAGGACGCCGCTCGCCCGGTCGCGGTGGTCTGGATTCATGGCTGGGGCACCAACTTCCACGACCCGGCCTACACGCGCATCGGCCGCGCTCTCGCTGAACGCGGCGTGACGATGTTCAGCGTCAATACGCGCATGCACGACCTCGGCACGAGCGCGACCCATCGTGGCGGAAGGCGCGTGCGCGGAGGGGGCTACTGGGGCATCCCCAGCGAGCAGTCGCGGGATCTCGCGGCGTGGACCGGCGTCGCCGAAGCACATGGCTTCTCGCGCGTGGTCCTGGTCGGCCACAGTGCCGGCTGGCCGGCCGTGGCCGCGTATCAGGCGGCCGTGCAGGACTCGCGCGTGGCCGGGGTCGTGCTGGCGTCCGGTCCGGTGCAGCCGCCGGAGCCGCCCAGTGATTCGGCTCTGATCGCGGAGGCGAAGCGGCTCGTGGCGGCGGGGCAGGGCGACGACCTGCTCCGCCTGCCAGGCCGATCGTTCCCGACTTTCATCAGCGCGGCGACCTACCTCGATCAGGTCGACACGCCGACGGCGTACCTCGACATCTTCGGCGTGAAGAGCACCGACGCCGCCATCGCCAGGATCACGACCCCGCTCCTGGCGTTCTTCGGGACCAATGGCGACGTCGGCGGCGAGGCCGAACTCGCCGTGGTGCGGGCCACGGGGCGACGGCTGACGACCGGACCACGTCGCATCGACACCGTGATGATCGCGCGTGCCGACCACATGTACACGGGTGAGGAGACGCAGGTCGCGCAGGTCATCGCCGACTGGATCGAACAGGCTGTGATTCCGGCTGCAACCGGTGGGCCTCAGCCGCCGCGTCGTTAGGGTACGAGCGACTTCGCCAGCGTGCTCCACCCCGTTGCCCGGGCGTCTCACCGGTGATACGCTGCGTCGGCATGCCTGAAGTCACCGTCCGGGAGTTGCGCAACGACGGCGGCCGTGTGCTCGATCGAGTCGAGCGTGGGGAGTCTCTCACGGTGACTCGCGATGGGCGCGCCATAGCCGAACTCAGGCCGTTGTCGCGGCGTCCGCTCCGGGCCTCTGCGCTGCTGAAGCGGTGGCAGCGCCTGGCCCACGTCGATGCGGTCCGGCTGAAGGCCGACATCGACGCCTCACTGGATGCGTCGCTGTGACTCGACCGCGGGTACGTCACCAACGCGGCGTCCTCGATACGAGCACGTTGATCCTGCTGACGAGGATCCAGGATGAGAGTCTCCTTCCCGTGGAGCCGCTCATCACGACGGTGACCCTCGCCGAGTTGTCCGTCGGTCCTCTCGTGGCCACAACTGACGAGGAGCGAGCGGCGCGACAAGCGCACGTACAACAGGCCGAGGCGGACTTCGAACCGCTTCCCTTCGATGTTCCCGCGGCACGGGCGTTCGGTCGCGCTGCGCTGGCGCTTCGACGCAGCGGGCGTGCCGTGAAGCCGCGTGCGTATGACGTCATGATCGCAGCGACCGCCCTGGCCAACGGATTGCCCTTGTACACGTGCAACCCGAAAGACTTCGCGAGCATCGACGGGCTGACCGTCGTGCCCGTCCCGGTCCCGGGTATTCCCGCTTCCCCCGAACCACGGTCGTCGCGTAAGCCGCGAGTCGGGAGGTAGGGGAGCATCCCGGTTCGCCATGCGGCTCTGCGTCCTGCTGTCCCTCCTGCTGCTGTACCCGCTGCCAGCGCTGTCAGGGCGCGTCGGAGAGGCGCCACAACCCTCTGTGCAGGCGGTCGGTCAGCCATTGGCACCGTGGCAACCGGGCACCCTCGACATCCACATCATCAACACCGGCCGTGGCGACGCGGCCCTGCTCGTGCTGCCCGACGGCACGACGCTGCAGTTCGACGCGGGCGACGGTGGGGCGCCCATCGGGTCGCCGCGGGGTGTGCCGGTCCTGCCCGACGCGTCGCGGAAGCCGGGCGAGTGGATCGCCCGGTACGTCACGCGCGTGCTGGCTCCGTTCAGGCCACCTGCCCTCGACTACGCACTGGTGTCGCACCTGCACGACGACCACATGGGTGCCCTGCCCGAGTTGGCGCGTCACGTTCCGATCCGCAAGGTGCTGGACAGAGGGTGGCCCGAGTATGGCGGCGCGGACATCGTGGCGCCGCTGGGCGCCGCGGACTACCTCGCATTCGCGCGTGCGGACGCGGCACGCATGGAGCGATTCCAGGCCGGCAGAGCCGACCAGATCACGCTGCTGCGGGCGCCGCTGGAGTACCCACGCTTCAGCGTGCGCAACACGGCGGTGAACGGCCGGGTGTGGACCGGCATCGGCGACGCGACGCGCAGCCGCTTCCCCGAGAACTGGCAGGCGCTGCCCGCGCACGATCGGCCAACCGAGAACGAGTCGAGCCTCGGCATTCGCGTGAGTTACGGCGCGTTCGACTTCTACACGGGCGGCGACATTCCCGGCCGCGCGCGCCCGGGCGCGTCCGAGTGGCACGACATCGAGTCGCCGGTCGCTCAGGCCGTCGGCGCGGTCGAGGTCGCGGCGGTCAATCACCACGGCAATCGCGACTCGACCAACACGTTCTTCGTATCCACGCTCCAGCCGCGGCTCTGGATTCTCCAGGTCTGGTCGTCCGACCATCCCGGCCACGACGTGCTCGACCGCATGTTCTCGCCCTTGCTCTATCCGGGCGCCCGCGATGTGCTGGCCACCAACGTCTCGCCAGCCAACCGCATCGTGATTGGGCCTCTGCTCGATCGGCTGGCGAGCGCCCGGGGGCACATCGTGATCCGCGTCGAGCGCGGCGGCGCCACCTATCGCGCCGTCATCCTCGAGGACGTCGACGAATCCATGCGTGTGAGGGCGGTCCTCGGGCCGTACGAATCGAGATGACGACGATACGGTGGGGCATCATCGGCTGTGGCGACGTGACCGAGGTCAAGAGCGGTCCGGCCTTCGCGAAGGCCGAGGGCTCGGCGCTCGTGGCCGTCATGCGCCGCACCGCGTCCCTCGCCGAGGACTACGCGCGCCGCCACGGCGTGCCCAGGTGGTACGCCGACGCCGAGGCGCTCGTGACGGACACCGACGTGGACGCCGTCTACGTCGCGACGCCGCCCGATACGCATCGCGAGTACACCCGGCTCGCCGCCCGCCATCGAAAGCCGGTCTACGTCGAGAAGCCGATGGCGATGAACCACGGCGAGTGTCTGGACATGATCGACGCCTGCCGCGCCGCGGACGTGCCGCTCTTCACGGCGTACTACCGACGCGCGCTGCCCCGTTTCCTGCGCGTGAAGGCCCTCGTGGACGAGGGCGCGATCGGTCCGGTGCGTGCCGTGTCCGTCGCGCTGACTCGCCGTCACGTCGCGTCGGCAGACGCCCTGCCGTGGCGGGTCGACCCGGCCATCGCCGGTGGCGGCCTGTTCGTGGATCTCGGCCTCGCACACGCTCGACCTGCTGGACTACATCCTCGGACCGATTGCCGTCACCCGGGGCGATGCCGCCAATCAGGGGGGCTTCTATCCGGCCGAGGACGTCGTGGCCGGAGCCTTCACCTTCGCCTCCGGCGTTCGTGGCGTGGGGCTCTGGTGCTTCACGGCCGACCGCGACGAGGACCGTGTCGAGATCCTCGGCGCGTCCGGGCGGGTCTCCTTCTCCACGTTCGACGATGCCCCTGTCGTGCTCGCGCGTGGCGCCGACGTCGAGTCGTTCGCGGTGCCGCATCCGCCTCACGTGCAGCAACCGCTCATCCAGACCGTCGTCGACGAGTTGCTCGGGCGAGGCACCTGTCCGAGCACCGGCGGGAGCGGCGCGCGGACGTCGCGCGTGATGGATGCCCTCCTGCAGTCGTACTACGAGCGAGGCGCACGGGATCTCGGATAGGCTTGCGCCCGGAGGAATCAAGGATGCGCAGAGCTGTCGTGTTGTCAGCGATCGTCGCGGCCGGGGTTGGCGCCGCGGCGGTCGGGGCCCTGTCGGCCCAACAGAATCCCTACGTGGGCCGATGGAACATCACCGGCACGGCGCCGGACGCCCGAGGGGTCTACTTCCTCGAGGTCAAGCAGGTGGGTGACCATCTCGAGGGCATGTTCCTCAATCGGGGCGGCCACGCCACACCGGTCGCGTGGATCAAGGTCGTCGACGGGGAACTCCAGTGGCAGTACGGCGGCAACGCCGAGACATTGCCCAAGCCGTCGTGCGGACCGCTTTACCGCGCGAAGCTCGAGGGTGGCAAGCTGATCGGCTCTCACGAGACGCCCGGTGTTCCGTGTCCGCAACCCGCGCGTCCGGCGGGAGCCGCCGCCGCCGCGCCGCGGCCTCAACCGGCGCCGCAGACCGTCCACTGGGTCGGCGTCCGCCAGCCCGTGTTCCCGCCCTCCAACGCCAACGGCACCCATGCGTACGGCACGCCCGTCGTGGTCGTCGGGTCCGGCGTGGGCAAGGAAGTCTGGGCCGGGCTCGGCAACGAGCCAGGACAGACCTGCGTGGACCGCTGGACGATCGAGAACGGCGTGATGACCAACGGCGTGCCCGAGCGAGGCGAGCGGTCCACCTGCAATCCGCACACGAAGCAGAAGTTCAAGGACTTCAAGATCCAGGCCGAGTTCAACCTCGGCGCCGGGCAGAACAGCGGACTCTACCTCCGCGGCCGGTACGAACTGCAGCTGATGCTCGCCGTGCCGGGCCGCACGCCGACCTATCCGGGGCAGCTGATGGACATCTACGGCTGGAAGCGCGCCGATGTCTATGCCGGCAATCCCCCGGACGAGTGGCAGATCTTCGAGGGCATCGTCGTCGGCAATCGCCTGACGGCCACGCTCAACGGCAAGAAGGTCCACGACAACGCGCTGTTGCCCGCCGTCACGGGGGGCGCCATGGACGCCGACGAACTGGCACCCGGGCCCATCATGATCCAGGGCGACCACTCGAAGGTCTCGTTCCGCAAGCTCGTGATCACGCCCATCACCAAGCCCGGCACGTAGCGGCACGGCGGTGGTGCCGGGTGTCCCACCCAGCCGCGCTGCACGGGACAAGGGATCCTTGGCGCCGGCGCCACCAGTCAGGCACGAATCCGAGGTTCGTAGCCGCGGGACTCGTCCCGCGGGCAGCGCTCGCCCCGCGTAGGCGCCGGACAAGTCCGGCGCCTACGAGATTCACAAGGGGGCCGGGATTGGATTCACAAGAGGGCCGGGATTGTCGTCCCGGCCTGTCATCCAGCCTGAAGATGATCGCCATGACGGCGGCTCATGACGGACCCGTTGGCGATTCCTGGGGTACCTTGAAGCGCTGTGTCCGATCTCCGCACGCTCCCCACGGCCGACCTCACCGCGTTCCACGACACGATCCAGCTGCAATACGGGGCCTTCCGGAACCGCGGCCTGAAGCTCGACCTCACCAGGGGCAAGCCGTCGGCGGAGCAGCTCGACCTGTCGAGCGGCCTGCTGGGGCTGCCGGGTGAATCCGACTACATCGCGGCCGACGGCACCGACACGCGCAATTACGGCGTGCTGCAGGGCCTCCCCGAATTGCGCGCGCTTTTGGCGCCGCTCTTCGGCGCCACGCCGGCCCAGGTCGTGATCGGCGACAACTCCAGCCTCGCGCTGATGCACGACGCCGTGGCCTACAGCCTCCTGAAGGGCACCGTGGGCAGCGAGCGGCCGTGGTCGCGCGAGCCCGTCGTGAAGTTCCTCTGTCCCGTGCCGGGCTACGACAGGCACTTCGCCATCTGCCAGGACTTCGGCATCGAGATGATCGCGGTGCCGCTCGGCGCCGATGGTCCGGACATGGACATCGTCGAGCGTCTCGTGGCCGGGGACCCCGCCATCAAGGGCATGTGGTGCGTGCCCAAGTACAGCAATCCCTCCGGGGCCGTGTACGCCGACGCGGTCGTGGAGCGCCTGGCCTCGATGCAGGTGGCTGCGCCCGACTTCCGGATCTTCTGGGACAACGCGTACGCCGTGCATCACCTGACGGACGAGCGGGTCGAGATTCGCAGCCTGCTCGAGGCATGCGCCGCGCACGGGCATCCGGATCGCGCGTTCGTCTTCGGATCCACGTCGAAGGTGACGCTGGCTGGCGCGGGCGTCTCGCTCTTCGCGGCATCGGCCGAGAACGTGAAGTGGTACCTCGGCCGCATGGGCAAGCGGACCATCGGCAGCGACAAGGTCAACCAACTGAGGCACGTTCGCTTCCTGCGCGACGCCGACGGCCTGCTCGCCCTCATGGACCGCCACCGCGCCATCGTCGCGCCGAAGTTCACGGCTGTGGCCGACGCGTTCGCGGCTCACCTCGGCGGAACGGGCGTGGCGTCGTGGCTCGTGCCCAAGGGCGGCTACTTCATCAGCCTCGACGTGCTCGACGGCTGCGCGCGCGCGTTCGTGCAGGCCGCCAGGACGGCGGGTGTCGAGCTGACGCCGGCTGGCGCGACGCACCCGCTCGGGCAGGACCCGCACGACCGCACGGTGCGGATCGCCCCTACGTTTCCGGACCTCGACACCGTCCGCGTGGCCGCCGAGGGTGTGGCGCTGAGCGTGCTGCTCGTCACATCCGCTGCGCTGCTCCGCGAACGCGGAGTGGAAGTCCCCGTCCTCGGCTGATTCCCGACTCCCAACTCCCGACTCCCGACTCCCGACTCCCAAGTTACCAGTCCCCGGAAGGAGCGAGCGTGCCCCCTACGGACTGCGTCGTGCTGATGCTCGATCGGGTCGGTCGCCAGGGCCGCGCGGACCCGGCGGGTGAGCCCGACGACGCGACTGTCGCGCGCCTCTCGCGCGCGCTCGAGGCCACGTGGCCCGGCAGGACCGTCATGGTCAGCCGCCCAACCCGCTTCACGGATGCGAGTCGGCTCCGTGAGGCGCGGCTGCCTTCCTGCCGGCAGGTGGTCGTGGTCCGGCCCGCAGCGCTCCTGTTGCCCGCCGACGTCCTGCCCGCCGTTGCCGACGAGGCCGCAGCCCGGGGCGTGGACCTCGCGGTGCTGGCCGGTCTGCCGTCCGACGTGTTCTACGTGGCGAGCGCTCGCGCCGTGGCTTACGCGGTGTCGCTGGGGGGCGTCCCCGGCTGCGTGACGCTGCCGCAGGCTGCCGAACGCCTCGCGGGCGCAGGCGCGACGATCGACGGCACGCCTCTCGCCGTCGTCCGGGTGATGCCACCCGCGGCAGAACCGCTTCGAGACCTCGTGCGCGCGCTCCCGCCTGACGCCTGGCGGCCCGGCGTCCTTGACGTGCGACTCGACACGCCCCACGAGCGACGCCTCGCCGAGGCCGTCGACATGCGCCAGGCCGCGTTCCAGAACGCGTGCGATGCGCTCCGGAGGGGACGAGCCCGCCGCCGTTCAGGGCGGTCCGCGCGACGGAGGGCCGTGCTCGTCGTCATCCCGTCGATGTACCAGTCAGGCGCGCACGCCGCCTGGACCGAACTCGTCGCCGACCTGTCGCCCGGCGATGTCGCGTTCGTCGTCGCGCGCGGGACCGTGCTGGGAGACAGGCTGGCCGCATCCGGGTTCACCGCGATCGCGGTCGGCGAGGGTCTCGCCCCCACGAGCGCGTCGGACGCCGCTGTGTTCCTCAGGGCCCTGGACGATCTCCGTCCGTCCGTCGTGCACTTCGATGGCGCCGAGTGCGTCGCGTGGGCGCCCGTGGCCCACGCCCGCGGCCTGCGAATCGTGCAGCACGTCAGGCTGAACGACGTCGATCGGTTCAGGCCCGCCTTTCCTTTCGCAGATGCCATCGTCGGTGTCTCGCCGCACGTGTGCCGCGAGATCGCGCTGCGTGCCGGGCCCGGCGTTCGCGTCGAGCACATACCGGACGGCGTCTGCCTGGACGCGCGTCCGACGGGCCTGACGCGCACGACTCGTCCGGCAGACACGACTCGTCCGGCACACACGGAAGGGCCGCCGACGGCTCTGGACGGCCGCGCTCTCGTCTGCCTGTGCGTGGGCCGTGTCGAGCCAGCCAAGGACCAGCTCCGCGTGCTGGACATCGCCGACAGCCTGGCTCGTCGCGTGCGATGCCGGCTGGTGCTCGTCGGACCCTGTGGAAGCGATCCTGCCTACTGCGATGCGGTGCTCGACAGGATCGACGCTCGACAGTCGATGGCCGACGTCACGTGGGCGCCGTCGCTCTCGCCCATGGCAGACCACTACGCCAACGCTGACGTCGTGCTCGTCGCGTCGCGCAACGAGGCGCTCGGGATGGTCGGCCTCGAAGCGCTCGCTGCCGGGCGGCTGCTCGTCGCGCAGCGATCCACGGGCTACGCGTGCATCGTCGATCCGTCCCGGTCGGAGGGGGTGCTGTTCGACAGCCACGAGTCGGCAGACGCCGTGGCGGATCGAATCGTCGCCGCGCTGGCGGAGTGGCCGACGTTCTCGGTCAACGCCCGCCGCAAGGCAGCCGAGGCGTTCGATGCCCGCGCGTGCGCGCGGCAGCTCGAGCGGCTCTGGCGTGAGGTGCGTGACGCGTGAGGTGCGTCACGCGTCACGTCCGTCAGGCGTCGAGCGGCAGGTAGCGCACCGACAGCACGCCGTCGATGGCGCGCAGGTCGTCGAGGACCGCGTCGTCCACCGGGCTGTCGACGTCCACCAGCGTGTAGGCCATCTCGCCGCGCGACTTGTTCACCATGTTGTGGATGTTGAGCCCGACCCTGGCCATCGTGGTCGAGATCTGTCCGAGCATGTTGGGTACGTTGGCGTTGGCGATGGCCACGCGGTAGGCCGATTCGCGCGCCATCGAGACCTGGGGGAAGTTGACGGCGTTGGTGACCTGGCCGTGCTCCAGGTAGTCGCGGACCTGGTCCACGACCATCACCGCGCAGTTCTCCTCGGCCTCGCGCGTGGACGCGCCGAGATGGGGGAGGGCGATGACACGCTCGTGTGCGTGCAGGGCCGGACCGGGGAAGTCGCAGACGTAGTAGCCCAGCCGCCCGGCAGCCAGCGACTCGAGGACGGCCTCGTCGTCCACGACCCCTTCGCGCGAGAAGTTGAGCAGCACCGCGCCGTCGCGCACCTGGTCGATGTTGGCGCCGACGAGTCCCCGCGTGGCGGCGACGAGCGGCACGTGCAGCGAGACGAAGTCGCTCTGCCGCAGGACCTCGTTCACGCTGGCCGCCTTCTTCACCTGTGCGGGCAGGCTCCAGGCGGCATCCACCGTGATGTCGGGGTCGTACCCGAGCACGCGCATGCCGAGCCGGATGGCCGCGTCGGCCACGAGGCACCCGATCTTGCCGAGTCCGACGATGCCGAGCGTGTGCCCTGCCAGTTCGTAGCCGGCGAAGTTCTTCTTGCCGTTCTCGACGGCCTGGTCCATGCCCGCCATCGTCGGGTCGAGCGCATCGACGAAGCGCAGTGCCGCGGGCAGGTTGCGCGCGGCCATCAGCATGCCCGCCAGCACGAGTTCCTTGACCGCGTTGGCGTTGGCGCCCGGCGTGTTGAACACGGGCACGCCGCGCGTGGTCATCTCGACGACGGGGATGTTGTTGGTGCCGGCGCCCGCACGCCCGATCGCCTTGACGCTCGGGGGAATCGTCATCGCGTGCATGTCGGCCGATTGCACGAGCACCGCATCGGGAGTGTCGATGTCCCGGCCCACGACGTAGGTCTCGGGCGGCAGGCGCTTCAGCCCCTGCGCCGAGATCTGGTTCAGCACCAGGACCCGCAACGGGACGAGGTCAGCCATGGCTGGTCTCGAAATCCCGCATGTAGGCCACCAGCGCCCTGACGCCGTCGATCGGCATCGCGTTGTAGATCGAGGCGCGCATGCCGCCCACGGAGCGATGGCCCTTGAGCTGCACCAGACCTCGGGTCTTCGCGCCCGCCAGGAACGCCTCGTCGAGCGCCTCGTCGCGGAGCGTGAAGGGCACGTTCATCAGCGAGCGGTCGGCCCTGGCAACCGGGCTGCTGTAGAAGTCGCTCGCGTCGAGGTGGTCGTAGAGCACCGCGGCCTTCGCCCTGTTGTGTTCGGCCATGGCCTCGAGCCCGCCCTGCGCCGCGATCCAGGCGAACACCAGGCCGGCGATGTAAATCGCATACGTCGGCGGCGTGTTGAGCATGGAGTCGTTGTCGGCCTGCTGCTTGTAGTCGAAGGCCGATCGGGGTGATCGGCAGCGCCTGGCCGATCAGGTCGTCGCGCACGATCACGATGGTCAGGCCGGCCGGGCCGATGTTCTTCTGCGCGCCGCCGTAGATGAGGCCGTACCGCGAGACGTCGACCGGACGCGACAGGATGTTGCTGGACATGTCGGCGACCAGGGGGACGTCGCCGGTCTCGGGCGTCCAGTGGTACTCGACGCCGCCGATGGTCTCGTTGCTGCAGATGTGCACGTACGCGGCCTGCGGGTCGAGCGTCCAGGTCTCGCGCGGCGGAATGCTGGTGTAGCCTCCGGCCTTGCCGCTGGCGGCGACGTTGACGGTGGCGTACTTCCGCGCCTCCTTGATGGACTTCTTCGACCACTCACCGGTGTCGACGTAGTCGGCCGACGTCCGGCCACGCAGCAGGTTCATGGGCACGATGGCGTTCTCGCCGATGGCGCCACCCTGCAGGAACAGCACCTTGTAGGCCGCCGGCACGCCCAGCAACTCGCGCAGCAACCGCTCGGCTTCGGCGTGGATGGCGACGAACTCCTTGCCGCGATGGCTCATCTCCATCACGGACATGCCCGAGCCATGCCAGTCGAGCATTTCCTCGGCGGCCTGGCGCAGCACGGACTCCGGCAGCGTGGCCGGACCCGCACTGAAGTTGAAGACACGACTCATTCGGCTGATCTCCGTCTCAGGGAAGGCGTGGCGCAGGACCCGGGGCACGCGGCGCCTCGCAACGGCACAGTGTACCGTCTGGGTCGGCACCCGAACCACCGCGGTGCGTCACGGTCCGGCTTCGGGCAGTCCGAGGACCGCGCGGTAGTACGCCTCGTACATCGGAACGATGCGGTCGGTGCAGAACAACGTCTCGACGCGCGCCCGGGCGGCCGCTGACGTGCGATGGTGCAGGTCGAGGTCGGTCAGGAGGGCCACCGCGCTGTCGGCCATGCCGTCGAGGTCGTCGGGCGGGTGCAGGAAGCCGCTGACCCCGAGTTCGATGACCTCGGGCAGGCCGCCGACGGCCGAGGCGACGACGGGCGTGCCGCACGCCATGGCCTCCAGTGCCGCCAGGCCGAAGCTTTCCTGGGCTGACGGCAGCAGGAACAGGTCCGAGATCGAGAGCAGCGGGATCACGGCTTCCTGCTCGCCCAGCGCGTCCACCCGGTCCATCACCCCGAGCGACCGGCCCAGCCGCTGGGCAGTGCCCATCTCCGGCCCATCGCCCACGAGCAGGAGCCGTGCCGGCACGCGTCGCGCGATGCGCGCAAACACCTCCATCACGGCGTCGATCCGCTTGACCGGACGGAAGTTCGACATGTGGATGACCAGCTTCGTGCGTGGGTCAGGCGCGAACCGTTCCCGCAGTCCCCGCGGCGCGGCGCGGCGATAGACGGCGCAGTCGAGGCAGTTGGGAATGGTGGCGATGTCGCGCCGCACGTGCAGTTGTGTGTGCGTCGCCAGCCGCAGGCTGTCGGAGACGGCCGTCACGCCGTCGGACTGCTCGATGGAGTGCGCGACGATCTCCGAGAAGGACGGGTCGCTGCCGACCAGCGTGATGTCGGTGCCGTGCAGCGTCGTGATCACGCGGGGCGCCGGCGCGTCGCTCGTCGAGGCCAGCACCTGCTGCGCGAGCAGCGCGGCGGTGGCATGCGGGATCGCGTAGTGCGCGTGGATCACGTCGAGGGAGAAGTCCCGCGCGACGTGCACGACCTTGTTGGCGAGCGAGAGCACGTACTGCGGTTCCCGGAAGAGCGGGTAGCTGGGCGTCTGCACCTGATGGAACGAGAGTCCCGGGTGGTACTCCCCGAGACGGAAGGGCAGGTCCGCGCTGATGACGTGCACGTCGTGTCCGCGGTCGGCCAGGGCCTTGCCCAGTTCGGTCGCGACGATGCCGCTGCCGCCCACCGAGGCGTAGCAGAGGATGCCGATTCTCATGTCCGTGGCCCCCGCACGCCGGCCGCCTCGTCGCGGAACAGGTGCGATCGTACCAGGGGATCCCGCACCACGAGGCCTTCGGCGAAGGCCACGCCCGCCACCGCGCCGAACTGCGCGTCGCGGCTCTCAATCAACTGCCGAAACGTCGGCGCCGTGAGGCGGGTCGGGGCGGCGCCTGGATCGGCCGGCTGGAACTGGCTCCGGTAGCAGTCCAGGGCCTGGCGCTTGGTGTCGTAGTAATCCGATACGTCCACGACGAAGGACGCCGGCGCCGAGTCGTTGATGAAATAGGCGCACCACCAGTCTGGCCGCCATGCTTCGCCCTCGGCGTCGTACCGCCGCAGGCCCGCGTTGAAGACGGCTTCGACGAGCAGGCGGTGCGCGGCGACGTGGTCGGGGTGGCGGTCCACGCCGAAGGGAATGGCGATGGCCCTGGGCCTGGCCTGCCTGATGTGGCTCGCGACGGCCCGCACGTGCTCCGCGTGGCCGAATGCGCGGTCGGGCAGGCGGAGGTTCACCCGCCACGCCGCCCCGAGCACGGACCCGGCTTCGTCGGCCTCGGCCAGTCGCTGCTCGACCGTGCCGTTGGTGCCCATCTCGCCGGCCGTGAGGTCACAGAGTCCGACACGGAAGCCCATGGCGGCGTGACGTGCCACCGTGCCGCCCAGGCCGATCTCGATGTCGTCGGGATGTGCGCCGACTGCCAGCAGGTCCACCGGGTCCATCTCACGCGCCTCCGATCTGACTGTAGCGCACCTCGTCGCCTCGATCGGCAGGCCCGACGCCCACCCCCGAATCTTCAAGGTCCTTGCAGCGTGAGCCGATTTTCCGGAACACGCGGGTCCGCGCACCACAGCGGCGGGTCCCTGTCGCGCATCCGTGGCAGCAGGACCTCCCGCGTACGACCGGAATGCCGACGACGACACCAGTGGGCCGGAGCCTCGAGAGGCAGGTGCCGTGGGCACGCGCAGTGCCCCTCGGGGCGCTCCTCGCGGGGTTCGTGGGTCTCATCGCGACGCTCGGCGCCGCGACTCGCACGCACGGCCCGGACGAGGTCGTCCACGAGGTCGCAACGGTCCAGACGTCCTCTCAGCGAGCGGACGGTTCCGCGGCCGTGCCCGGTCCGGGCGACCAGCCACCGGCCCCAGCACCCGCCATCGCACCGGGAGGTACGGCCGACGATGGCCCCCAGCCACCCGCCGACATCAGCAGTGACCAGCCATGGTTGACTGTGAGTCCCGCGAGCGGGACTGGCAATGGCACGGTGACGTTCACGGCTGCTCCCACGACGAGCATCCTGCCGCGGAAGGCCACCGTGATGATCGGGGGCAAGAAGGTCACGGTCACCCAGGCTGGCGGGGTGCCGGTCTTCACCGTCGCGCCCGATGCCTGGACCGCCCCTCGCCGGTGCGGCCACACTCGCCGTGTCGGTCACCGGTTCACTCCTCGACGCGCCGTGGTCTGCCACCAGCGACAGGGCCTGGCTGGCAGTGGCACCTGCCAGCGGCATCGGGAGCGGGACGGTCCTGTTCACCGCGACCCGGAACGACAGCACGCTGCCGAGAACCGCCACGGTGACAGTCGCCGGCCGACCCGTCATCGTGACGCAGGCTGGGGGGGTGGCAAGCTTTGGAGTCACCCCTGGCACGTGGGCCGCTCCAGCGGCCGGCGCCACGCTGCCAGTGACAATCGGCAGTTCCCTCGCCGACGCGGCCTGGACGACAGCGAGTGACCAGGCGTGGCTCACGGTCACCCCGAACGTCGGGGTCGGCAGCGCGACGGTCACGCTCGTTGCGGCGCCGGCGACGAGCACGCGATCGCGAACGGCCGTTGTGACCATCGCGGGTCACGCGCTGTCGGTGACCCAGGCCGGGGCCAGCGCCAGCTTCGTGGTCGCGCCGGCCGCGTGGGCGGCGCCCGCCGCTGGGGCCACGCTTCCCGTGGCGATCACGAGTTCGGTCGGCGATGCCCCGTGGACGGCCCGCAGCGACCAGGGATGGTTGACGGTCAGTTCCTCGGCAGGCGCCGGCAGCGCCACGCTCATGCTGACCGCCTCGGCCGCCGTCAGCACGGTGCCGCGCACGGCGACAGTGACCGTCGCGGGGCAGCCGATCTCGGTGACCCAGGCCGGGGCCAGTGCCAGCTTCGTGGTCGCGCCGGCCGCGTGGGCGGCGCCCGCCGGTGGGGCCACGCTTCCCGTGGCGATCACGAGTTCGGTCGGCGATGCCCCGTGGACGGCGCGCAGCGACCAGGGATGGCTGACGGTCAGTCCGGCCAACGGCATCGGCAGTGGGGCTGCGATGCTCACGGCCGCCCCTGCGGTCAGTGCGTTGCCGCGAACGGCCAGCGTGACCATCGCGGGGAGCACAGTGGTCGTGACCCAGGCCGCGGCCACGCCGACGTTCTCGGTCACCCCGGCGGCGTTCAGGGCGCCGGTCCGCGGCGGCGCCCAGGTCGTGACAGTGACGCCCTCGCTGACGGGAGCGACGTGGGCCGCGTCGACCCACGCCCCGTGGTTGTCCGTGTCGCCTGCCGGTGGCCAGGGAACCGGTGCGGTGACCGTGGCCGTGGCTCCCGCCGCGAACGAACAGGCACGGACGGGGACCCTGACGATTGCCGGCCAGACCGTGACTGTCACGCAGGCGGGGCGACGGCCCTTCACGCGCATCAGCGAATCGGCGTGGACGGCCCCGTCAGGTGGCGGGTCGACGGCGATCGACCTCGATGTCTCCGAGTCTGCCGATACCTGGCAGGCCTCGAGCGACGTGCCCTGGCTCACGGTCAACCCCGCGCGCGGGTCTGGTAAGGGGCGAGTGACGATTTCAGCGATGCCGTCCGGCGCCGCCGGCCTGGCCGCCGCCCGAGTCGATTCGTCTGTTCTCGACACGCCAGACGGCGCGGCCACGGTCGTCGTGTCGCAGTTCCACGCCGGCAGCGTGCGCACGGGCACCGTCGTATTCGCGCCGATCGCGCCCTCCGAGGGGCATACCCGCCATCTCGCGGAGGGCGCGACGTCCTCCATCTTCGACACGCGCCTGGCGCTGCTCAATCCGGGCGCTGTCGAGACGACGGCGATGCTCTCCTTCCTCCGGGCGGGCCTGCCGCCCATCGACTATCCGCTCGTGCTGCCGCCGCGCAGGCGGGTGACCCTCTGGCCCCGTTCCATAGCCGGCCTGGAGGCGGCCGAGTTCTCGACGACGGTGACGGCGCCGGTGCCACTGGTTGTCGACCGGACGATGACCTGGGACGACACGGCGTACGGGGCGCACGCCGAGACCGCAGCCGCGTCGGCCGCGCCCGTGTGGTACCTCGCCGAGGGCGCCACGCACAGTGGCTTCGCACTGTTCTACCTGCTCCAGAACCCTGGCGACACCGCGACGACGGTCCGCGTGCGGTACCTGCGTACCTCAGGACCCCCGCTGGAGAAGGACTATCCGCTCGCCGCGCGATCGCGGATGAACATCTGGGTCAACGTCGAGGAGTTTGCCGGACTGGGCCAGGCGCTCGCGTCCGATGAATTCGGCGCCGTCGTGTCGTCGCTCGACCAGACGCCGATCATCGTGGAACGCGCGATGTATCGCTCGACGCCGGGACGCCCCTTCGACGCCGGCCACGAGAGCATGGGCGTCAGTACACCATCGACCCGCTGGTTCATGGCCGAGGGGCGGACAGGGCCCTTCTTCGACCAGTTCGTGCTGATTGCGAACCCGACGGACGCGCCCGCCGACGTCAGGGTGACGTACCTGCTCGACAACGGGCAGACGTACGCCAGGACGATGGTGGCGCCGGCCAACGCGCGCTCGGGCATCTGGGTGGATTACGACCAGATCCCCGGCGTGCCCGGGCATCCGCTCGAAGACGTCGCGCTGTCCACGACGGTCGAGTCGCTCAACGGCGTGCCGCTCGTCGTGGAGCGCACGATGTGGTGGCCCGGCGACGGCAGCACGTGGCACGAGGCACACAACTCGAGCGGGGCCATCGAGACGGGAACGACGTGGGCGCTGGCGGACGGCGAGGTGGGTGGCAGCCGCAACGCGCAGACCTACGTGCTCATCGCGAACACGTCGGCGTACGCGGGCCGCGCCAGGGTGACGGTGCTGTTCGAGGACGGCTCGTCACGCGAGGCCATCTACCCGCTGCTGGCGCAGTCGCGCGCGAACGCGGCGATAGGCCCTGACTTCGGCCCCGCTGTCGAGGGCCGGCGCTTCAGCGTGCTGGTCGAGGCACTCGGCGTGTCCGACGACGAACCGGCGCCGCAGATCGTCGTGGAGCGCGCGATGTACTCCGATGCCGGTGGCGTGGCGCTCGCCGCGGGGACCAACGCCGTCGCGACGAGGCTTCGCTGAGGGTCGTCTACGGCCGGGCAGGAGTCGCGGGGGCGGATGTTGCCGTCGTCGGCGGAGCCGGAGCCGGTGCCGGTGTCGGCAGGGGCTCGGGCATGTCGGCCTTCGAGAACCGTGGCAGCAACTCGTCACGCATCGCCAGGTGATAGAGCGCCGCCGCGATCATCGCGGCGCTCTTCTTCACGTCGGCCTCGACGATGCGTTCATAGGTGTCCAGGTTGGTGTGCCAGGTGTAGGACTGGTACTCGATTGGATCCTGCATCAGGCCGATCCCGGGCAGTCCCGCGGCGTTGAACGAGGTGCTGTCGGTGCCGCCGGCGCGGCGGCTCTTCGTCGCCATGGCACCGACGAAGCCGAGGTCCTCGAAGGGCGCGCCGATCTCGCGCAGGATGCGTGCCGCGTCGGGCGGGCCGAACACGGTGGCTCCCCTGACGCGTCCCGTTCCGCTGTCGACGTTCAGGTATCCGCCGAAGGTCGCGAACTCGGGCAGCGGGGCCTCGGCCGTGCCGAAGTGCTTCGCGACATACGCCTTGGAGCCCAGCAGGCCCTGTTCCTCACCCCCCCAGAGCGCGACCCGAATGGTCCGCCGCGGCTTGACGCCGAGCGACTTCACGATGCGCGCCGCCTCCATCATCACGGCCACGCCAATCGCGTTGTCCGTCGCGCCAGTTGCCGCGTGCCACGAATCCAGGTGGCCGCCGAGCATCACGACTTCTGCCGCCTTGTCGGTGCCGGCGATCTCGGCGATGGCGTTGACCGACGTGCGCCCCTCTGGATACCAGCGGTTGACGATGTCGATCTCCAGTTCGACCGCCCGCCCGCTGCCCAGGAGACGAGCGATCCGGCCGAAGTCCTCGTTGCGCAGGATGATCGTGGGCAGCGCCTTCGATCCGTCGAACGTCCCGTTGTTGAAGGCGCGGATCTGCCCGTGGTCGCGTCCGGCGTCGTTGACACGGAGGCGGGCCTTGCTGGCGAGCAGGAAGGCGTCGACCTGCTCGGTGATCTGTCGCGCCGTGAGGCGGCCCGGTTCGGGGGTGCCAGGACCCCGGCCGGGTCCCGGGCCGGGGCCGAACTGGGGCGCCCGCGGGTTCACGGGGTCGAACATCGCCGTCAGGTCGTCGTAGTCGCGGCGCAGTGCCGGCTTGGCAAAGGTGACAGGTGCACCGTCGCCCGCGCCGACGATGACGATCCGACCGGCGACGTGGGCGGCCTTGCCGTCCAGGTATGCCTTCAGCTCCGCCGCGGTGGGTCGCTCCGGCAGGATCAGCTGCGCGACTTCGGCGCGGACCGGTCCATCCGTACCGTTGGTCCAGGCCAGCGCCTCGGCGACAAGCGCGTCCTTCACGGGCGAGACCACGTGCGCCGTGAGCCGTTCGTTGAGCCAGCCGGGATGCCCGAAGTCCCACTCCTCGAGGTGGCCGGCGTCCAGTCCCCACTCCTTCATGCGCGCGATCGCCCATTCAGCCGCGCCCCTGTGGTTCGGGGACCCCGTCAACCGCGGACCGTACACGTCGGTCAGGACGTGCAGGGTCTGCATGATCTGCGAACGGTCGCGCGCCTCGGCCCTGATACGCGCATTGACCGCGTGGTCGATGGGTTCCGGGCCGGCGGCGACGAGGAGCGTGGTGGAACCGAAGAGCGCGAGGACCGTGGCGAGGTGTCGACGTGACGCTGGCGCGAACATGGGCGGCAACGCTAGCACATCGCCCGGTCGCGTCCCGATCCGAGCCGGGTCGCGGTGGATGACGGCCGGGTCAGTCCAGGTGCTTGACCAGGAGCACCTCGTTGCCGGCGTGACTGTAGATGACCTCGTCCACGAGTCGCCGCGTGAGCAGCATGCCGTACCCGCCGGGCCGCAGGCCGGCATCCTTGCGCCGCTTCAGGTGGGAGAATGCGTCGTCGGCCGCGGCGGCGTGGGCCAGCGTGTCCTGCGCGAACCCGGGACCGGGGTCTCTGCAGTAGAACGTCAGCCCGCGGGTCGTGCGCACCGCATCGACCCGCAACTCCTTGCTGGCATCGGAACCGGCGCCGTGCTCGATGGCGTTGAGCAGGATCTCGCGGAAGGCCATCAGCAACTGATCCATCTCCGGTTCGTCGAACAGTTGCCGATGCAGCTCGTCCATGAAGTTGACCAGGCGTTCGGCCGTGACCACATGGGCGGCGACCCGCAACGTGATCCAGTCGCGGGTAGCGCCGATCACCTGAATGCCGTGAACCTCGAAGTCGTCGGCCGTGAGTGCCCGGACCAGCAGGTTGGCTATCTCGTTGCGGTCGAAGGGTCTGGTGAAGACGGCGAAGACCTCTGCCCGCATGGTCGCGATGACGTCGGCGGGCGTCGCCGCGTCGGCCAGGAACAGCGCGCGAATGCGGGGCCGGAGCCGGCGCGCCTGGCGCAGGAAGTCCAGGTCCTCGGTGAACGTGGACGCGGGACTCATGACGAGCACGTCGAAGGGACTGGCGGCAAGCCGTGCCAGTCCGTTCGCCACGCCGGTCACCTGCTCCACGTCCACGTCGGCGAGCGCGGGCAGGCGCGTCAATGTGTCGTCCTCGTCAGGACGGTGCCGAACGACGAGCAATCGAGCCAATCTTTGCGCCTCCGGGGTGAATTCGACTCTACAACAGCCCCTGCCGCGTGGGGGGGCGCGCGGCCCGCTCGTGCCCGCTCGTACGCGGCCCGCTCGGCTCAGGCAAGCACGCGCTTGAGGTGATTGGCCAGGCGCAACGTCAACGCGACGAGCGTCAGCGTCGGGTTCACGGCGCCGCCTGTCGGGTAGATAGACGCGCCGGCGGCGTACAGGTTCGCGAGCCCGTGGACCCTGGCGTTGGCGTCGACGACGCCTCGGGCCGGGTCGTCGTGCATGCGCGTGGTGCCCATGTTGTGCCACCCGCCGCTCAGATGGGCGGGCCACGCCGTGTCGTCCTCGTCGAGGAGCCACTCCATGACCTGGATTCGACCGAGTCCGGCCCTGCCGAACTCGCGGCCCAGCACCTGGTAGAAGGTCCGGATCGATCGCTTGTCGATTGGCGTGAACCGCCAGTGGAGGTTGGCCCGGGGCATGCCCATGGCGTCACGCTCGCTGCCGAGCACGACGCGCGATTCCGGATTGGGTTCCTGCTCCTGTCGTGTGAACAGGCGGTGGAATGCCTGGGGCGGTGGCGCCTGACGCGGCCCGGCCGCGGCGCCCCGGGCCGCCATCTCCTCGTACAGCTTCACGTTGGCGCCGGCGTCGGCCGAGAAGGTGACGAACCGGCTCTGCTCCTTGCCCGTCAGGGGACCTGGCTGGAACGAGGCCGTGCCATTGAGGATGCGGTGCTGCCGCTGCTGGTCGGCTGTCAGCGCGAGTTCGGCCCGCGCGCCCTTCGCGCCGCGCCCGGGGTAGACGTAGAGCTTCGACGGCGACAGACCCGCCTCGAAGACCGCCTGGCCCGCGATGATCTCGAAGTGCTCCATGAAGTAGCGGCCGACGAGGTCGCGGTCGTTCCCGAGCCCGCGCGGCGTGCGGCTGTTGGACGCCAGCAGGAGGCGCGCGCTGTGGATGGCGCCGCAGGCCACCACGTAGTGCGTCGCGCGAACCCGATGCTCCTTGCCGTCGATGGTCCTGGCCCGCAACGATTCGACAGCCGTCCCGCCCTCGTTGGGGATCATCTCGACGACGTTGGCGTACGTGTACAGATGCACGTTCGGCGCCTCGACGATGGGGGCGCGATAGGTCGTGCCCATGCGCGTCGGCGAGCTGAACTGCCACATCTTCGGGTAGAACACCTCGCCATCGAGCGGCAGGCGACGGGCGGCGGGGTCGCGCCGTTCGTAGGAGGCGGCCTCGTAGTCGTATGGCCCGAGTTCGAGAACGGCCTGCGCCCGCGCGTAGAAGGGGTCGAGGTGGGCTCTGGTGAAGGGCCACCCGCTGTGGGCGACCCAGTCGCGCGTTTCGAAGTCGATCGGATCGAATGGCGAGCAGAATCCCGCCCAGTGCCCGGTGGTGCCACCGAAGTAATGCAGGGCCACCGACTGGAGCGGGTAGTAGGGGCGGTCGAGCGACTCGCCGTGATAGAGCTCCTGCATGCGCGGGTCCGGTTCGAACCCGCCGCCCTCGAGCAGGATCACGCGGCGCGCCGATCCGATCCACTCGAGTGCGAGGGTGATCCCGGCGGCACCGGCGCCAATGATGCAGAGGTCGCCCTCGATGGCCGTGCCGTTCTCGAGGGTGCGCGCGTCGATGTGCATGGCGGAAGGACGTCAGCCCCGAAGCAGGGAGTAGAGCGCGCACTGCCGGGCCTCGGTCAGCGAGAGGATCCAGCCCTCGACCGTGACCGTACGGCCGGCCGTGAAGTCCTGGCGTACCTGGCCGTCGATCCACGCCGCCGGTTCGTCGACGGAGCAGCGCGAATCGGGTACCAGCGCTCGCGTCAGGCGACCGGCGTCGTCCTCGCTCGTCACCATCGCCCTGTAGCGGTGGCCAATCCGGCTCACGAGCGAGTCGTCACCCAACAGACTCAACAAGCGTGGCGTGGCCAGCGCCGTGGAAGCAGTCGGGGGAAGAGGCGGTGTGGCTGGTGGTACGGCGTGCGCAGCGGCCGGGGAGGCGGGCAGGGCCAGGCCTCCTGCGCCCAGGGCCGCGATCGTCGAGAGGAACGCCCGTCGGTCCATTGTCGCGGTAGTGTGGCGCAGCCGGGCGCGTCCGACAAGGGCGCGGCGTCAGGCCCCGAGGGCTACCTGGCGCCTGCGACGACCGTGTCCATGGCCTGCGTGTAGGCGTGGGCCACGGGCTGTCCGGCCCAGTCCTGCGGCGTGGCCACCCCAAGGAGCCACAGCACCGTCGACGCGGTGTCCATCGTGCGAACTGGCGCGGTGTCGAGCACTCCGGGCTTGACGCCCCGGCCCCACGCGATCCACGGAATCGTCACGTCGCGGGGGTCGGCGCTGCCGTGGTTGTGGCCGTGGCCGCCGTGGTCGGCCGTCACGATGAGCGAGAAGTTCCCCGCGCCGTAGGTCTGCTCGGCGAGTTCGACGAGTTGCCCGATTGCCGCGTCGGCGGCGAGCACACCACGGCCGTAGGCAGGCGACATCCACCCGGACCGATGGCCAGCGGCGTCAGGGTCGGTCAGGTGTACGAAGAGCACGTTCGGGCGGGCCTCCTGCAGGTAGGCCTTCACGTCAGCGAGGGTGCGACGGCTCGACCAGCGGCCGTAGAGGCCGCCGGGCGCCTGCGTGTAGTCGAGCGTTCCTGGCAGCTGCAGGGGCTGGAACTTGGCCTTGCTGAAGAACGCGGCGGTGCGGTAGCCCTGGGCGCGCGCCACACTGAAGACGTTGGGCAGCTCAATTGCGTCCGTGTGGGCCGTGGCGACGTTGTTCCACAGGACCTGGTGCCTCTCGGGCGGCTGGCCCGTGAGCATCGACGTGTGCGAGGGCAGGGTCTTGCTCGGGTCGATCGTCTGCGCCGCGAGCGTGTAGGATCCCTCGCGCATGAGCCGCTGCAGCGTGGCGGCGCCGTACGTCTCGATCGCGTCGGGCCTGAGCCCGTCCACCGAGACCAGGACGACGTGCCGCGTGAGGCTGTCGGCGGGCGGCGGGCCGAGGTCGACGGTGGGGTCGAGGCGCGCGTAGTGGGCCGCGCAGCCCGGCGCGGAGACGAGGGCTGCGAGGAGTACGGCGGCGAAGCGCCCCGCCCGTCGGGGCGCGGGCCTCAGGGACACGAGTCGATCCTGGTGCATGGTGAAGCTCACGGAGACGTCCCGCTCCTCGTTAGGACGAGCCGCTCGGGGTCGTGGCCGGCCGTTTCATCGCCCCTCGCGGCGTCGACGGTGGACGCGGACGGAACTCGACTGCGGACCGGGCAGCCCCGCATCAACGGAGTGAGAGCCAGTATGAAGGAATTCGAGCAGGCGCTGCGCAACGTCACCCTGGCCCCCTACATCGTGAAGGCCACCGCTCTCATCGGTGTGAGACGTCGCAGCGGCAGCAACATGTTCCGTCACCAGTTGAGTACGATGGCGATCCTGCTCGACTACAAGATCGTGGATCCCGTGATGCTCAAGGCCGCGATCATCCACGACCTCTTCGAGGATGCGCCGACGATGCCCGGCGTCACGGAACAGGACATCGTCCAGATCGATGCCGACGGGCCCGCCGTCCACGCCCTGGTTCTGGAGGTCACCATCCGGACCATCGACGGCGTCAAGGAGCCGAAGGCCGACTACCTGCAACGCGTGATGGTGTCGGGCAGTCACCGGGCCCGCGTCCTGAAGCTGGCCGATCGCATCAGCAACCTCACGGCCCTCGGCTTCGTACACGACGTGGCGTTCGTCCGGCGCTACCTCGATGAAACGCGCGCTCACGTGCTGCCGCACGCGGAGGCCGTCAACCCCGACATGTTCCGCGAGCTGTCGGACCTGGTCGACGACCGCGCGCAGAAGCTGTCCCTGTCGCAGGCCCGCGTCCAGACCCCGTCGTCACCGTAGCCGTCGACCTTCGAGTCGACGGGCTCCGGCGACGGACGCCTCCGGCGCGGTCGGAGACCGCGCCCTACCTCCTCACAACAGACCGGACGCCTACTGGTATGTCCACTTGAGGACCCAGGGGTCGGACGTCTGTTCCTGGAACGCCCGCAACCTCGCCTTGTACTCGGCGAGCGTGGCGGCGTGGGCGGCGTCGCCCGCCAGGTTCCTGGCCTCGCCCGGGTCCTGCTCGAGGTCGTACAACTCGAACTCGGGCCGCTGCACGTACTGCCGGACGGTGCGCTGGCCGTAGCGCGCGTCGGGGCCCTGCCGCCACACCGACTGCCACGTGGCCGACGACCACAGGTCCGTCGAGAACGGGAAAGGCAGCGGGTGTGCGATGTTCCAGATGAGTTTGTACCGACGGCCACGCACCACGCGCATCGGGTAGTACATCTGGATTTCGTGGAAGGTGTGTGACGCGAAGACCTCGTCCCAGCCGGGCAGTGATTCACCACGCGCCGCGGCCAGGAACGAGCGGCCATGGAGCCCGTGTGTGAGCGGGAGCGCGGCCGTCGCGCGGACCTCGCCGCTGGCGATGTGCTGCGCGTACGTCGGCGGCGTCGCGCCGGCAGCGTCGAGGAGCGTCGGCGTCAGGTCCACCCAGCTCACCATCGCGTCGGACACCACCCCCCGGCGTGTCGCCCGCGGATGTCGCACGATGAGGGGCGAACGCAGGCCCGGTTCGTACACGGTCGTCTTCCCTCCTGGCCATGCGGCCCCGTGGTCCGAGAGGTAGACGAACAGCGTTCGCTCCCTGACGCCAGCCTCGTCGAGGATGCGGGCCATCCGTCCGACTCCCTGGTCGAGCCGTGCCACCGACTGGTAGTACTGCGCCAGTTCCTCACGCGTCGCGGGCGTATCGGGCAGCCAGGAGGGAACGCTGACCTCGGCCGGCGAGAACGCAACCGTGTCCACGCCCGGGTAGCCATCCGGCCTGTTGCCGAAGCGGTCGGGACCGTTGGGTGTCCCATCGGTCGTGCCTCCGCCGCGGTGCGGATCCGCTGTGGCGATGTACAGGAAGAACGGGCGTGAGTCGCGCGCCGCGACGAACGCCCGCGTCCGCTCCGCCAGTTCGACGGGGTTGCGCGAGTTGCCCTCGAGGACCTCCTCGAACTTGTACGTCGATTCCGGCGCCACGTGGAACTTGCCGATTCGGGCGGTGCGGTAGCCAGCCTCCTGCAGCAGGACGGGCAGCGTGCGAAGGCTGGCGTAGCTGGCGAAGTGGCTGTAGTCGTGCTCGTGCCCGTATTGCCCGGTGCGGTGATTGTGCAGTCCCGTCAGCAGCACCGACCGGCTCGCGCTGCAGCTCGCGGTGGTCGCGTAGGCATGGGGAAAGCGCACGCCGTCGGCGGCCAGCGCGTCCAGATGCGGCGTCCGCACGGCGCGATTGCCGTACGCGCCGGTGTCCTGCCCGTGGTCGTCGGCGACGAACACGACGATGTTCATGCGCGCGTCAGCCGAGGCTTGCGGGATCTGCGCTCCCGCCCTGACGGCGCTCCGTTCCATGGGCGAAGCGGCCAGGGCGACGGTCACGGCTGTGGCGGCGATGAGGCGACGGCTGATGTCAGGCATGGGCGGCGCGACGATCGGAGTGTTCAGGGGACAGTGGGGGACACGGGTGGCGACGCAGGCGTCAGCGACACGCCCGGATACTTGATGCGTCGGTGGTGGACGCCCGCCAGTACCTGGACGAACGCCTCGCGGATGGTCGACAGCTCCTGGAGCGTGAGCGGGCATTCGTCGAGCTGCTGCTCGCCCTCGATGCGCTCGATCGTGGCGCGCACCATCGCCCGCAGGTCGTCCTCTGTGGGTTCGTCCATGGCGCGCGCCGTGGCCTCGACCTGGTCGGCGATCATGAGGATGCCGGTCTCGCGCGATTGCGGCCTGGGACCCGGATACCGGAAGTCGCCGGGATCGACGGGCGTGCCTGCGCCTTCGGCCTTGTTCAGGAAGTACCTGACCGTGCTCGTGCCGTGGTGCTCGCGTACGAAGTCGGCGACGCGCTCGCCAAGGCCGAATTTCCGCACGAGTCGCACGCCGGCCGGGACGTGGTCGATGATCGCGCGGGCGCTCTCGAGCGGCGGCATCGTGTCGTGCGGGTTGACGCCGTGCTGGTTCTCGACGAAGCAGTCCGGGCGCTCGGTCTTGCCGGCGTCGTGGTAGAGCGCACCGACGCGCGCGAGCAGGCCGTCTGCGTCGATGGCGGCCGCGGCCGCGTCGGCCAGCAGTCCAATCGTCACCGAGTGCTGGAACGTTCCCGGCGTGAGCTCCGTGACCCGACGCAGCAGGGGATGCTCGTAGTTCATCAGCTCGACCAGGCGGGTTCGTGTCATGTGGCCGAACGCCCACTCGAACAGCGGGCCAACCGCCAGCATCGCCAGGCCCGAGAGCGCGCAACCGAGCACGGCGCCGCCCGTGGTCACGAGGACGGCGGCCCCCGTCGCGTCATCGAGCAGCGCCAGGCAGGCCGCAATCGGCGCGACGACGAGGCCAGAGAGCAGGCCCGCGCGCATCACGCACTCCCGGCCGCTGCACCGGGCCACGAGGCGTCCGCCGACGGCACCGGCGGTCAGCAGGTAGATCACGTAGAGCAGGTCGATCTGCCACAGGAGGCCGAGGCACACGGCCTGGACGACCATGTACGCGGCCGCGACCGTGAACGGCAGCACGACTCGCGCGTACATCACGCCCGCCGTCGCCGGAAAGGCCAGCACCATCGCCGACTCGGTCAGGCCCGGGTACCGGGCGCCGAGGCTTCCGATCATCTCCAGCCAGAGGCGGAACGTGATGGCGGTGGCGACCAGGCTCGTCACCAGGTACGGGAAGTGGCCGGGATCGACGGCCCGCCGCCCACGCCTGTGCCACCCGGCCCAGTATGCGAGGAGCAGGATCGCGAGGATGACTCCGGTCCGCGCCGCAAGTCGACGCCACACGCCGGCGTCCAGCCGCTGCTGGCGCAGCGCGTCGAGCGCGAGCAGTGCCTGCCTGGTCACGGGCTCGCCTTCGCCGACGATGAGCTGGTTACGGCTGAAGGTCACCGAGACGGGCAGCACGGCCCGAGCCGCGGCGTTCCGTCGCGCGAGCGTCGCGGCCTCGTTGGGCACGACACTGGGGCGCAGCCAGGTGCCGGACACGTCGGCGAGCCAGGCGGCCACCTCCGGGGGAGCGTCAGGCAGCAGTTCCCGCGCACGGCCCGCCAGTCCGGCGCGTGCCTGGGACAGATCGCCTATCTGCCCCAGGTCCACCTGCGCCTCCGTCCCGGAGGGATCGACGAGCGCGACAGGCGGTGCCGGGCTTGCGTCGTCCGTTGTGGCCGCCAGTTCGCGCAGCGACGCCGTGTCTGCGGCGAGCGGGCGGCGATACGCGTCGGTGGTCAGTCGGCTGAATGCCTCAGTCAACTCCGTCACGCGCGCGCGTTCAGTCCACGTGGCGACGACCGCGTCCGGGATGGCGATTCCCAGCCGCCGCTCGGCCTCGGGTCGAGCGGCCAACAGGGCCTGCCGCACGGCTTCGGTGCGTCGCTGCTTGCGGGCCGCCTCGGCCGCCGCACTCCTCGCGCGAGAACCGGTGGGAGGCGCCTCGTCGGGCTCGGCGGCGGTCAACGCCTCGTCGATGGGCGCCAGTGCGCTCGCGAAGCGTGCCAGCAGGGCGGCCGCGACGCCGCGATCGACATTGGCCACGACGGGCGCTCGCGCGGCGGCCGCGGCGCGCTGCTGACGAGTGGCCTCGTCGTCGACGATCGACAGGTCGTAGGGCGCGCGGATCGCCTGCGTGGTGAACTCGCCGAGCACGTAGCGATCGACCCGTCGCGTGATCTGGGGCGAGCCCAGCACCGACAGCCCGACGGCCACGAGGCCCAGAACGAGCACCTGCCGCCACCGGAACGCGTCGGTCGGGAGCCTGGCCATGAGCGGTCCGTCGCAGTATAGCCACAACGGCTGGGGCGTCTCCGGAGGCGAGCTCTGACACAATGCGGCCCGGAGGCCCCCATGTCATCGATCGTGCTCGCCACGGCGCTCGTTCTGTCCATGTCGATCTCGCCCTCGCAACCGGCCCCGCCGGCCCCGCCGCCAGACTGCTCGGCAGCCGAGCATCGTCAGTTCGACTTCTGGATCGGGGACTGGGCCGTCACGGCGCAGGGCAAACCCGCCGGCACCAACCGGATCGAATCCGACCTGTCGGGCTGTGTGCTGATCGAGCGGTGGACGGCCGCCGGCGGGAGTCGCGGGACCAGCCTGAATTTCTACGATCGCGCAACGCGCGCCTGGTATCAGGCGTGGATGGACGAGCGGGGAGGCGCGCTGCGCCTGAAGGGCGGACTGGACCAGGGGCGGATGGTCATGACGAGCGACGCGCTGCCCAACAGCGCCGGCGTCCCGACAATCCAGCGCATCACCTGGTCGGTCGAGCCCGACGGCAGCGTCCGTCAACTCTGGGAGTCGTCTGTCGACGCGGGCCGGACGTGGACGGTCGCCTTCGACGGGCGCTACGTGAAACGGTGACGCGCGTGACCCGAGGCGTGAGTACACAGGCCATGGCGGCGGCCGTCCTGCACGGTGCCGGCGACATCCGGATCGAGGCGCGTCCGCGTCCCGTGCTCCAGCCGGGGCAGGTCCTGGTGCGCGTCCGGCGCGCCGGCCTGTGCGGGTCGGACCTCCACTATTTCGCGCACGGGTGCTGTGGCGCCTTCGTGCCCACGCGTCCGTTCGTGCTGGGTCACGAACTGGCAGGCGAGGTGGTGGCCGTCGCCGAGGACGTCGCCGGCCCGGCCCTCGGCACGCGCGTGACGGTCAATCCGGCGCGCGCGTGCGACACCTGTCGCGCCTGTCGGTCGGGTCGCCGTAACCTGTGCCGCCGGACCGTCATGCTCGGCAGCGCCAGCACCACGCCGCCGACCGACGGCGGCTTTGCCGAGTTCGTTGCCGTGCGTGCCGACCAGTGCCACGCGCTCGGCGACGACCTGGACGAGGGGGTCGGCGCCATGATCGAGCCCCTCGCGGTGGCGCTGCACGCCGTGCGCAGGAGCCGTCTCGAGGGCGCGGCGCGCGTGCTCGTCACGGGTGCCGGCGCCATCGGCATGCTGATCGCGAAGACGGCGCGCGCGTGTGGCGCGTCGACGGTCGTCGTGAGCGACGTGTCCGCCGCGCGTCGCGCCACGGCGGAGGCGCTCGGCGCCGACCACGCGGCGGATCCAGCCGACGGCCGCCTGCGCGCGCTGGCGCACGACCTCCCGGACCGTGGGTTCGACGTCGTGTTCGAGGCATCCGGGGCCAGGCCGGCACTCCGTGAGGCCTTCGATCTGGTACGTCCGGGCGGCACGGTCGTGCAGGTTGGCACTGTCGGGGTCGAGGACGTGCCGCTGCCCGCCAACCAGGTGATGGCCCGCGAGATCACCTACGTCGGGTCGTTCCGGTACGCCGACGTGTTCGACGATGCGATCGCGCTCGTGCGATCCGGCCGGGTAGACGTCGCGCCGCTCGTGAGTCGCGTGATGCCGCTCGCCGCCGCCGCCGAGGCGCTGGCCCTGGCGGGCAGTCCGGGCGGCGCGGTCAAGATGCAGCTGCAGGTCACACAGGCGTGACGGGCCGCGGCAGTGGCCGCACGGGGATGCCCACGTAGACCTGGCCGCCGTCCAGCCTCGAGTGCTTCGGCACGAAGCTGAGCGCGCCGACCTGCGCGCGCGGCCCGATCTCCACGTCGATGTCCACGACAGTGGAGATCCCGATCATGACGCCGTCGCCGAGCGAGACACCACCGGTCCTGACCATGCCGTGTTCGACCGTGTGACCCGACAGGTGGACGTCAGCACCGATGACCACGTCGTTGCCGAAGTCGAGCAGGTTGTGGTCGCTCATGGCCAGCGAGTTCACGAAAACGCGGCGCCCGAGCCGAGCGCCGTTGAGCCGCAGGTACATGGTCCAGATGGGCGTGCCGCGGAACAGCGGACCGGCGAAGACCCGAACGACGTGCAGGGCCGCCATGTAGCGGACCCACTGCAGGAGACGCCATTCCATGTCGGCGATCCGCATCTCCGCGTCGGGGGGCGTGCGCGCACCCGTGAGGCGGACGGTTGCGGCCGAGCACGCCATCAGGCACAGTGCGAAGAGGACGTACGTGGGCGCGGCCACGACGGCCAGCAGGACGAGGCGCAGCCACGGACTGTCGAATGCTGAGGCGAGTGTGGACAGTACCAGTGCGGGCGCGATCGCGGCGACGCCGCACACGCCGGCCTCGACGATGAAGATGGAGACAAACGTCACGGTCACGCGCGCCAGCGCCGCGGCGGTCCAGCGACCGCCGGTGCCGCGACCCGCCTCGGAGACTGGATGTGGCTGACTCATACGACCCCCGCATCACCGTCAGCGGCACCGGGCGTCCCCTCGTCCTCGTGTCCGGCATGGACGGCACTGGTCAACTGTTCTACACCCAGGTCCCGCGTCTGGCCAGCGGATACCGCGTCGTGACGTATGCCCTTCGCGACACCGCGACCGACATGGAGACCCTCGTCGCCGATCTGCTCGCGGTGATCGAGACGGTCTGGCCGGCCGGCGAGCCGGTGACCCTGCTGGGGGAGTCGTTCGGGGGCGCCCTCTCCCTCAGCTTCGCCCTCGCGCATCCGGACAGGGTCGAGGCGCTGGTCGTGCTCAACTCGTTTCCCGCCTTCCTGCCGCAGGTGCGACTGCACCTGGCGCGCGCGGCGCTCCGGGCCCTGCCGTGGGGGACGATGGCGCTCGTCCGCCGGTTCACGGCCTTCCGGATGCACTCACGACACACGACGAAGGAGGAGCTGTCGAGATTCCTGGAGTTGATGCTCGCCACCACGCGCGAGGGTTACCTGAATCGGCTCGCCGTGCTGATGCGATACGACGTCCGCGCCGGCCTGGCGCACGTCCGGGCGCCGACGCTGTTTCTGGCTGCCGACCGCGACCACCTCGTGCCTGCCGTGGCGCAGGCCCGCTACATGGCGGCGCGGGTGCCTGGGGCGGTCGTGCGCGTGCTCGAGGGGCACGGCCACATCTGCCTCCTGGCGCCCGACATGGACGTGGCGGCCATCATGAACGAGTGGCGCCCGGCCGCCGGCGCGCCCGTGCCGTCCTGACGGGGCCGGGTCCTCCGGCGCAGGCGCGCGGCGTGGTAGGCGCGGGACTTGTCCCGCGCGCGGCCACGGAGCCGCCGGACAAGTCCGGCGGCTACACCTCGCGTGGGTCGGCGGCGACGCCCTCGTGTTGCGGCGGCTACACCTCGCGTGGGTCGGCGGCGACGCCCTCGTGTTGCGGCGGCTACGCCTCGGGTGGGTCGGTGGCGACGGGGCGGGCTGGGCGGTCCTGCAGCACGGACCACCCGCGTTCGAGCCGCGCGACCAGCTCCGCAATCTTGCGTGCCCGTCCCGCGGGCGTCTTCATCGCGTTCGTCCGGAAGGCGAGCGCGAACAGGTCGAGCCGGTCGAGGGCTTGCAACGTGTCGCTCGCACGAGGGCTGGCGGCGATGGCCGCACGCAGAATCCTCGGGCAGCGTGTCGATCGTCGCGCTCCGGATGGGTGCGTACGCCGCGTCCCACCGCCCGTCGGCACGGGCCGCATCCACCTGGCGCTGGCCGTTCGGCGTCATGCGTCCGGCCGCCGTGAGCCTGGCGACGTGGTCGCGATTGACCTGGCTCCACATGCTCTTCGGGCGGCGCGGCGTGTACCGCTGCAGGAACGAGACCTCGTCCAGGCTCTTGCGCAGGCCGTCGATCGACCCCCAGCACAACGCGATGTCGAGAGCCTCGGCAGCGGTGACGGTGCCAAGGCCCGAGCCCTTCTTGTAGATGCGCAGCCACAGCTCGGGGGCGCTGGCGTGGTGGGCGCGCAGCCAGCGCTCGAAGGCCTTCGCCGTGGGGAACGCCTTGATGGCGGCGGGGTCGGGCGTCACGGGAGCCATCGCGGTCTCGGCACAACTCGCGGCGCTCGGCACGCGGACGGGTCGCTCGGCACCTTACGGCGCGCTCGCGGCGCTCACCGTCAGCACGCCGTTCATCAGGCGCCAGTGCCCCGGGAACGTACACAGGTACGGGTAGGCGCCCGGTTGGGTGGGCGCCCGGAACTGGACGGTCACCGTCTGCCCAGGATTCACGAGTGGGCTCGCGAAGAGCACCAGCGACGACTGCGGCACGTACTGCAGCGCCACGGCCTCTCCCGTTGTCAGCATCTGATCGGCCGCCGCGCCGATCTGATCGAGTGCCCCGGGCACGCCCAGGATGAAGTTGTGCTGCATGACGTCGGGGT
Organism: uncultured Acidobacteriota bacterium; assembly: GCA_963715265.1. Classification (GTDB taxonomy): domain Bacteria; phylum Acidobacteriota; class Vicinamibacteria; order Vicinamibacterales; family Vicinamibacteraceae; genus Luteitalea. The sequence goes on along the minus strand of CAVQRQ010000010.1, from coordinate 150,972 downwards.
TGACGAACACGAGCTGCACGAGCTGTCCGGGGGCGACGGTGAGGGCTGTCTGATCGAACTTGAGCTGCCCCGGCACCACCGTCAGCGTGAACGTCACGTCCGGCTTCGGGAGCGCGGCCGGCGCCGGCGGAGCCGTTGCGGCGCCGGCGCGGGTGTCGCTCGTCGTCGAGGCGAGGTGGGCCGCAAGCTCGCCCGGCTTGTCGTACATCGTCACCACGTTGGTCTGCCGCTCCACGCGGTATTTCCACGGGCCGGCCAGCGAATGCCTGGTCCCGCCGTGCTCCGCGTACAGCAGGTCAGGCGTGCTCACGAACCCCCCGTTGCCGCGGAAGTTCTGGATGCGCAGTGTGACCGTGTTCGCGCCGGCGCGCAGGGCGCCGTCGGGCACCCTGAACACGGGCGGCGCGTTCGGGGCGGCGGGATCGCGCGGTGGGGCCGGGACGGACTGGCCGTTCACCCAGATCTCCGCGGCCTGGGAGATGCGGCCGACGCTGAGCGTCGTGGGTGCGACTGAGGGCACGTCGAGCGTGCGCGTGAACCAGACGACGCCGTCGAAGTCTGGCAGGCCCTTCGATTCCCAGTTGCCGGGGACGTCCATGTCCTTCCAGGTCGCGGCCACGGCCGCCGCGTCGGGCGTGCGCCAGTCGGGCCGCGTGTTGCCGAGGCGCAGCGCCAGCGGGAGAGCCGTGACGGGCACCGCGTTCGGGTCGGCGCGGTACTCGGTGAGGAAGCGGTCCCGATGCCTGTGTGCCGCCACGTAGAGGGCGCGACTGAGCCAGCGGTCCTTGAAGTTGGCCGGGTCGAGGCTCGCGGCGTAGAGCGCACGGGCGATGGCATCCGAGGGCGGCGTGTCGGCCAGCGCGAGCACGGCCGCGAGGCGCGTGTGCAGGTCGGTGTCCTTCAGCAGGCCGGCGTCGAGGATCGCCTGCCCGCCACCGGTGCGCGTCGAGACGACGGTCGCCGCGGCCTTCCGCACGCCCGCCGCCGGATGCGTCAGCGCGGCGAGGACGGCCCGACCGGCCTCGCCCGTCAGGCCGGTGACCGCCCCGAGTCCGTCGAGCGCCCAGATCGCGTGCAGCGCGCCGCCGTTGAGGCCGATGGCATCCACCGCCCTGTCGCGCGTGAGCGCCACGAGCGCCGGCACGACGTCGGTCCGGCCTCGCTCGACGAGGAGCCGCTGGGCATGGAGCCGCCAGAGCATGTTGTCCGAGGACGAGCGCCGCGACGAGACCGGCCGGATCGGACGACGACAGCCGCGGAGCCCTCGATGCCTGCGCGCCCTTGTACGTGACGCGGTAGATCCGGCCGCGATGGCGGTCGCGCATCGACGTCTCGTACGCGTTGCCCGGGCCGTTGCTGTAGCCGGGCGGCGTCGGGTTGTGCTGCGCGATGAAGTTGTACCAGTCGGCCACCCACACGGCGCCGTCGGGCCCGACCTGCGCGTGGACGGGCGCCACCCACTCCTCGGCGCCGGCCAGCAGGTTGTAGCCGTCGCGCGTGACGAAGCCGGCCCCGGCCTTCTCCATCACCCCCTGGCCGACGAGGTGGGCCGTGGGTTCGGTGATGAAGGCGATGCGGTTCCAGTAGGACCGCGGGAACGCGCGCGCCGTGTAGAGCTGGTGCCCGGCCGCGGCGGTGTAGCCGCCGTGCACGTCGACCTGGCGGATGTACGGCGTGATGAAGTGCGCCGCATAGAACTGCGCCGCGCTCTGGTATCCCAGCCCGCTGGCCGGACGTCCGCCGACGCTCAACCCGTCCACACCCTCGAAGTACCGGTTGGGGATCGCGACGTAGAAGCTGGGGTCGTTGTTGGCCGTCGATCCGAAGACGTCGAACGTCTCGGAGAAGCCGAGTCCCCACGTGTTGTTGGTCGACCCGGTCACGAACTCGAAGCCGGATCCATCGGGCCTGAACCTGTACACACCCTGCGAGAACTTCATCGGTCGGCCGTTCATCTGACCGGCGAAACCGGCGTAGCCCACCGTGCCCCAGATGTAGTTGTCGGGGCCGTAGAGCAGGTTCGACGGGCCGGCGTGGCTGTCGCTGATCCCCCAGCCCGTGCTCAGCACCGTGCGGCTGTCGGCCTTGTCGTCGCCGTTGGTGTCCTCGAGCAGGAGCATGTGCGGGGCGGCGGCGACGATGACGCCCCGCTTCACGAAGACGAGGCTCGTGGCGAGGTTGAGTCCCTCGGCGAAGACGGTCCGCTTGTCGGCGCGTCCGTCGCCGTCGGTGTCCTCGAGAATCGTGATGCGGTCGGCGCCCGTGTGGCCGTTCAGCACGAGGTTGGGGTAGTCGATGGCTTCGATCACCCAGAGGCGCCCCCGGGCATCGAACGAGAACGTGATGGGCTTGACGATGTCGGGCTCGCCCGCGAACAACTCGAGGTCGAACTCGGCCGGCACGGTGATGAACTTCATCGAGTCGGCTGCCGAGAACGGCATCTGGTACTGCGGCGCGGGATCGCGCTTCTCGTAGTTCGGCACGTTGAAGCCGTCGAGGTAGACGACCTCGGGCATCCGCAGGCGCTGCCACGCCTCGCGAGACGCGTCGGAGACCGCCCAGCGCGTGCCCTGCTCGACGAGCTGCTGGAAACCCGGCTGGCGCCACGTGCGCTCGTCGTGCCCGTACGCCGTGTAGAACACGCGGCCCTTGCCCTGCGTCCGCACCCACGTGTACGGCTCGCGGCCCTTCTCGTCGACGCGTTCCATCAGGACCGTGCGATCGACAGGGTTGTGTCGCGTGTGGACGTAGGTCTCGTCCCACGTCGTGAAGGGCGCGAGACCGCGCACGGCCGGGTGGTCCGGCGTGACGATTTGCGCGCTGAACTCCCCCGTGCCGTGCGACTGGAACTCGCCGCCGACAAGCGGGATGTAGCGCGGCGCTTCCGTGAACATGGCCGACGCGCAGTGCAGCGCCACCAGCCCCTTGCCGCCCTCGACGAACTCGACGAGGGCCTGCTCCTGCGCCGCCGTCAGCGCCTTGTGATTGGCGTAGATCATCAGCGCGTCGTAATGCGCCAGGACGTCGGGCCGCAGCGCCTCCTCGGGCGTCGCCACGTGGGTCAACTGGATGCCCTTGCGCGCGAGGGGCGCCGCGAGGATGGGCATCAGGGCCATCGACGGGTGGTGCGTGCTCGTGTGCCCGAGGAAGAGCACTCTCAGGACCCGGCCTTCGGCACTCGACGGGCCTTGGGGCCTGGGCCCTGGGCCCTGGGAGGGCGCGACCGCAGGCACGGGACCTGACGGTCGACCGGCGTGGATGCCCGTGGGCCACGTTGCCAGCGCGGCGACGATGGCGAGTGCCACAACTGCCGTCGACGCCAGCCTGCGCCAGAATGCGATTCGTTGCATGTCCATCTCTGGGTGGTGCGCGTCAGCGACGAGCCGCCGATGTCTTCCGTGTGCGAGCCTTCCGACTCCCGACTCCCGATGCCCGACTCCCGGGCAGCCTCAGGTCCCTGAACCGTCGCGCCTGTTCCTCGATGCCGACCTCGGTGGCGAACCGCTCGATGCTCGAGGCTCCGAAGAACCCGTCGATGCCGCTGGTGCGCGCGAGCACGTACTCGACGTCGGCCGGCTCGGCAATCGGCCCGCCGTGGCAGATCACGAACACGTCCCTGCGGACCGATCGCGCCGCATCGTGCATCGCCTGCACACGTGCCGCCGCCTCGTCGAGGGTGAGCGCCGTCCTGGCGCCGATCGACCCCTTGGTCGTCAGCCCGAGGTGCGCGACGAGCACGTCCGCTCCGGCCTCGGCCATCGCCCGCGCACTGTCCTCGTCGAAGACGTACGGGCACGTCAGCAGGTCGAGGTCGTGGGCCTCGCGGATCATGGCCACCTCGAGGTCGTATCCCATGCCTGTCTCCTCGAGGTTCTGGCGCAGCACGCCGTCGATCAGGCCGACGGTCGGGAAGTTCTGCACGCCGTCGAAGCCCATCGCCTTCAACTGCCGCAGGAACACCGGCATGATGCGGAACGGATCGGTGCCGCACACACCCGCCAGCACCGCCACGTCCTGCACCACAGGCAGCACCTCGCGGGCCATGTCGGTGACGATCGCGTTGGCGTCGCCGTAGGGCATGAGTCCGGCGAGGCTCCCGCGGCCGGCCATCCGGAAGCGCCCGGAGTTGTAGATGATGATCAGGTCCACGCCGCCGCGCTCGGCGAACTTGGCCGAGATGCCCGTGCCGGCGCCCGCGCCGATGATCGGTTGACCCGCCTTCACCCGCTTGCGCAGGCGCGTGACCATCGTCTTGCGTCCGATGAACGGCATGCGGCCTCCCTTACCTCAGCGCCTCGAACGCGTCCACGAGCGCGCTGGCGAAGACGGCGTCGTTGATGTGCGCCTCCACGTCCACGACTCGCACGCGGTCGTGCACGTGCGCGCGCAGGCTGTCGAACAGCGCAGCATCGGCCCGTGGGTCGTGGAACGGTTGGCCAGGGGCGTCGATCGCGCTCACCCCGTGCAGGGGCAGCACCAGCACCGTCGGCCCCGTCGCCGCGTTGAGCTGTGCCGCGATGCGGCGCCCGATCTCGACACACTCCTCGGGCGTCGTGCGCATCAGCGTGACCGTGGCGTTGTGGCGATACAGGTTGCGGTCCCTGAAACGCTCGGGCACCGTGTCGATGCCGCCGAAGTTGACCATGTCGAGCGCGCCGGCCGAGACCACCTGCGGGATGCCGCGTCGTCCCGCGGCCGACAGGCGGGTCGGGCCCGCGCTCAACACGCCGCCGACGACCTCGTCGCACCATTCCGTCGTGGTGACGTCCATCACGCCCGCGAAGTAGCCGTCGTCGATGAGGCCTTCCATCGCGCGTCCGCCGGAGCCCGTCGCGTGGAAGACCGTCACGTCGTACCCGTCGGCCTCGAGCGCCGCGCGCACGGCCGTCACGCACGGCGTGGTCACCCCGAACATCGTGGCGGCCACCAGCGGGCGAGGCGTGCCGCCCGTATCTGTCGACGGGACCACCTGTTCGACCATGCCGCAGATCGCGCCGGCCGCGTTGGTCAGGATGCGGCGCGACAGCGGGTTGAGGCCGGCGATGTCGACGACCGAGTACATCAACGTGAGGTCCTTCACGTCGACGTAGGGCGCCGTGTTGCCGGAGGCCATCGTCGAGACCATCACCTTGGGCACGCCGACGGGCAGCGTCCGCATGGCGGCAGCCACCATCGTCGTGCCGCCGCCGCCCCCGAGCCCGAGCACGCCGTCGAACCGGCCCTGCGCGTGCCAGGCCGGCAACAGCGCGCACGCGCCCCGCTGCATCACGTCCACGGCGTGTCCGCGATCGCCCCGGGCCCGGAGCGTCGCGAGATCGCTCCCGCCGGCCCGCGCGACATCGTCCGCGGACACATCCGGTGCGATCGAGGGCTCCCCGAGCACGCCCATGTCCACGAGGAGGACCTCGTGTCCGCGCGCCAGGATGCAGGACCGCACGAACCCGTACTCGTGGCCCTTCGTGTCGAGCGTGCCGAGCAGCAGGATCGTGCGGGCTGTCACGGGCGCAGCGACCTCCAGGGATCTTCCGACGAGACGTCGACCAGCGCCGGTCCCTCGATGAGTGCCGGGGAGAGGATGGCCAGGAACACGAGCGTCTCCGTGCCCGCGTTGTAGGTGCCGTGCACGACGTCGGTCGGGATGTGGGCGATGTCGCCCGCGCCGAGCCGCCGCGACTCGCGGTCCACCCACTGCTCGGCCTCTCCCGACACCACGTAGATGATCTCCTCCATCGCCGGATGGCGATGGAACGCGTGGCCGGTGCCCGGCGGCATCCGCACGCGGACGAGCAGCAGGTCGCGGGCGGCCGTGAGCCCCGGGCGGCACAGCCACTCGTGCGGTCCCCACGGCAGTTCCTCGACCTCCGCCTCCGCTGAGGTCACGAAGCGCAGGGCGCGCTCGCTCTTCGGGCCATCCACGTCGGTCGGTCCTCCCATCGAGTCGGTAGGGCCGGTTGTCCCAACCCGGCCGCCCCCGCCAGGGCCGGTTGTCCCAACCCGGCCGGCTCCGTCAGGGCCGGTTGTCCCACCCGGCCCCGGTGCTGACTATCGATACCGGTCGCGGTCGACAGGTGTATCACAGCCGCGGGGGCGTTTGCGTCATATACTGCGCCGCATCACGAAGGCGGCGGCCGGTCCTGGCGCGCGGGTCTCGGCGCATCCGGTGACCTGTCGCGTGCCCCCGCGGGCCGCGGTGGAAGCAGGCAAGTCCGGCGGCGGCGCCGGCGTTCGGGGACGGTGTCCCGGGAGAGGCGTACTCGATGTCCGACGTCACTGCGCACGGTGTCAATCGCGCCCGGCTGTTTTCGGGAATCTGCCTGGCGTTGATTCCAACGGGCGCCTCGTTCGCGCTGGTCAGCAACATCCTCGTCGCGCTCAAGCAGGACTTCATCCTCACCAACTACCAGGTCGGCCTCATCGGCGGCGCGGCGCTGTGGGGGATGGCCATCTCGCTGCTGGTGCTCGGGCCCATGCTCGAGGCGTTCGGGCTCAAGAACGGCACCCGCTTCGCCTTCGCGGCCCATCTCGCCGGCCTGACGCTGATGATTGCCGCCGTCACGCAGGTCGGGTCGCCGTCGGCCTTCTGGGTGTTGATGCTCGGCGCCGCCACGCTGGCCGTGGGCAACGGCATGATCGAGGTGGCCGGCAATCCGCTGGTGGCCGCGCTCTACCCCGAGGCCAAGACCACCCACCTGAACTGGTTCCACGCCTTCTTCCCGATCGGCATCGTGCTCGGTGGGTTGATCGGGTTCGCGCTCGCCACCTACGGCGGACGCTTCGGCTACTGGCCGTACCAACTGGCGGTGATCTACCTGCCCATCCTCGTGTACGGCGCGCTGGTGCTGCCGCAGCAGTTCCCGAAGACCGAGAACGCCGAAGCCGGGATTCCCGTCGGCGAGATGTTCCGCTACACGCTGACGAGCCCGCTCTTCCTGCTGCTGCTCGCGATGATGGCCATCACGACGTCGATCGAACTCGGCCCGATGCGCTGGGTGCCGGCCGTGCTCGAGGCCGTGGGCATGCACGGCATCCTCGTGCTCGTCTGGATCAGCGGCTGGATGGTCGTCCTGCGGCTGCTGGCGAGCCACTTCGTCGAGCGGCTCGCGCCGACAGGCATGCTGCTCACCGCCTCGATCCTCACCGGCACCGGTCTGTTCCTCCTCAGCTTCGTGCAGGGGCTCTGGTCGGCGCTGCTGGTGGCGACGATCTTCGCCTGGGGCGTCGCGTTCTTCTTCCCGACGATGGTGGGGCTGGTGAGCGAGCGGCTGCCGCGCACGGGATCGCTCGGCATCGTCCTGACGGCTGGCATCGGCCTCGGCATGGCCGGCGGCGTCGGCGTGCCGCTCATCGGGCGGCTGGCCGACGGCTTCCTCGCCGAGGCGCTCGACCCGGCCCGGGCACAGGCCGTCCTGGAGCGTGTCGAGCAGCGCCTGCCGGATCACCTGGCGGCCGCCGCTCGTGGCGACAGCACGGTGCGCGCCAGTGACATCGACGATGCGCTGACGGCGACGCGGACGGCACTGGCGGGACTCCGTGCATCGGGGCGTGTCGAGGGCGACGCGACGGCCACGGCGCTGCGCGCTGTCGTCGCCACTCGCCTCGACGACCCTGTCGTCGCCGACGCCAACGGCATCCTGCAGCCTGCCGAGGCGCGCGGCGGGCAGGAGTCGTTCCGCTACGTCGCGCCTGCCGCGCTCGTGCTCGTCGTGGTGTTCGGCACGATGTATCTGAACGACCGTCGGCGTGGCGGGTATCGCGCCGAGCGCCTCGAGCATCGCCGCGGGTAGCGGGCAGGCTGTTGGCGCTCGCCGAGAAGTGCGGGAATTCGAACCGAACTCGGTGACCCGCCGGCCGGGCCACCGAGGCGGGCGGGTCAGGCGGAGGCGCGGCGCTCTGGCCAGCACCTGGCGAGAGCGCACACTGCGCGGTCACCGTCGCGCTCAGCGGCCGCCGGCGCGATAGGGGACGATGGTCTCGATCGTGCCGTCGGGGCGATGGACGAGCGGCGCGACCTTCACGTTGCGCAGGTGCGTCTCGCCCTTGGAGATCTGCGTGTCGTGGTAGAAGAGGTACCACTGACCGCCGACCTCAACGATCGAGTGGTGCGTCGTCCATCCCAGAACGGGTTCCATGATGCGGCCGCGGTACGTGAAGGGGCCGTACGGGGAGTCGCCGGTGGCGTACACGAGGAAGTGCGTGTCGCCCGTCGAGTACGACAGGTAGTACTTCCCGCCATACCGGTGCACCCAGGCGGCCTCGAAGAACCGGCGCGCGTTGTCGCCCGCCGTGAGGGGACGTCCGGACTCGTCGACAATCGAGACGTCGCGTGCGGGCTCGGCCAGGCCGCGCATGTCGTCACGCAGCCGCGCGACCTTGGGCAGCAGTGCCGGCGCCGTCGGCGCGGGGTACGTGTCCTCGCCCTTGTAGCTGCCCGTCGCCCATCGCTGCAGTTGCCCGCCCCAGATGCCGCCGAAGTACATGTAGTACGACCCGTTGGTGTCGCGGAACACAGCCGGATCGATGCTGTACGCGCCCTCGATGGGCTGCGGGTCGGCCGTGAAGGGCCCTGAGGGACTGGTGCCCACCGCCACACCGATGCGGAACACGTCCCTGGCATCCTTGGCGGGGAAGTAGAGGTAGTAGCGCCCGTCGCGCTCTGCCGCGTCGGGGGCCCACATCTGCCGCTTCGCCCACGGCACGCCGGCCAGATCCAGCGCGACGCCGTGATCGGTGACGGCTCCGCCCACCGTGTCCATGGAGAACACGTGGTAGTCGCGCATCGCGAAGTGGCTGCCGAGATCATCGGCCGGCACGCCCGCGTCGATGTCGTGGGACGGGTAGAGATAGATCCGCCCACCGAACACGTGCGCCGACGGATCGGCCGTGTATGGGGAACGGATCAGCGGCTCGTTCAGGTACCAGGGTGCCCCGGATTGCGTGGCCGCAGCCAGGAGGGCGCCCGAGGCGAGAATCGGGAGGAGAAGACCAAGGCGCATCGCGTGCTCCGTTCGGAGTGCCGGCCGCGTGGAGTCGGCACGCAAAGATGAGTCGGATCGTCTGAAGGAAGCCTACATCAGGTGGCCCTCGCCCGGCCGCCGTTGGCCAAAGACCGTGGGGCGCATTCGAGTGCCTGCGGGTAGGATGGAGGGTGGGAAACGAGGACAGCCGAGAGAGGACCGAGATGACCGAGAACCGATTGCCCCAGGACGGTGACGTGCTGGTCACCAATCCCACGGCGACCGTCGAATACGAGATCGCGATCGTCCCCGCGCCGCCGCACCAGACGTGCGCGAACCACGACGATGCCGTCGCGCAGGGCACGCGCCTGGCGCTGGAACTGCGCGTCGACGCGTGGCTCAGTGAGGACCTGCGGCACTTCCTGCGGATCGCGGCGCATCGCCCCTGAAGAACTCTGCTGGCAACTCGCCGCCGGCCTCCAGCGCGAAGACCCGCGCGCACAGGAGGGCACGCTCATGGCGACGTTAGGCTGCCTCGGCCTTTCGAATCAGCTTCGCAATATCCCGAGGGGTGGCACCAATGGTCATGCGTGTTCGTGTCGGCGCCATGGTCACGGTCATCACCACCAGCGTGCTGGTCGGTGCCGCATCGAGGCAGGATGGGGACTCGAGTTGGCCGACGTATGGCGGCAGTGCGGCCAGCCTGAAATACGCCCCCCTCGACCAGATCGACCACACCAATGCCAGCGCGCTGAAGATTGCCTGGCGCTGGCGGTCCATCGACGAGGACCGGAAGCAGGAGGCCGGCGTGCGCCCGTGGCTCTTCGAGGCCACGCCGCTGTTGATCGGTCGCACCTTGTACCTGAGCACGGGACTCGGCCAGATCGCCGCCGTCGACGCCGCGACGGGCCGGACGATCTGGACGCACGATCCGAAGACCTGGCGGAACCCGGTCACGCAGTATGGCTTCACCCACAGGGGCGTCGCCTACTGGCCGGGCGCACCCGGTGTTGGCGCCCGCATCCTCATGGGCACGGTCGACGGCTACCTGCTCGCGGTCGACGCCGACACCGGCAAACCGTCGGCCGGCTTCGGTCGCGAGGGACGCGTCGACCTGCTCGAGGAGTGGCCGGGCGTCGAGCGACGCCTCTACACGGTCACGTCCCCGCCGATGGTGGTGGGCAACGTCGCCGTGCTGGGCTCGGGCCTGGCCGATGCGGCCAGTCCCCTCAAGGCACAGCCCCCGGGCGACGTCCGCGGCTTCGACGTGCGCACGGGACGCCGGCTCTGGACCTTCCACTCGGTGCCGCGCGCCGGGGACGTCGGGCACGACACCTGGGACGAGCGATCCCTGCAGGCGCCCCGCGGGGTCAGCGCGTGGACGCTCTTCAGCGCCGACGAGGCCCTCGGCTACGTCTACGTGCCCTTCAGCGCCCCGGCCGGCGACTACTACGGCGGCGATCGCCCCGGCGACAATCTCTACGGGTCCAGCATCGTGTGCCTGGAGGCCGCCACCGGCAAGCGCGTGTGGCACTTCCAGACGACGCGCCACGACGTGTGGGACTACGACCCGCCCGCGGCGCCCATCCTCGCTGACATCACCGTACAGGGGCGGCGCGTGAAGGCGCTCGTGCAGGTCGGCAAGACCGGCTTCGTGTTCGTCCTGGATCGCGTGACGGGTGCGCCTGTGTGGCCAGTCGTCGATCGTGCCGTGCCACAGGTCGGCGTGGAGGGTGAGTCGCCCGCGAAGACCCAGCCCGTCCCGATACGGCCGCTGCCCATCGATCGCCAGGGCGCCAGCGAAGCGGACCTCATCGACTTCACGCCCGCCCTGCGGGCGCAGGCACTGGAGATCTTCCGCAAGTACGACAGCGGGCCGCTCTACACGCTCCCCTCGCTGCGCGGCGCGATCTCGCTGCCCGGCGCGCAGGGCGGCGCCAGTTGGGCCGGCGCGGCCTTCGATCCCGAGACACAGATGCTGTACGTGCCGTCGATCACGCGCCCGACCGTCGTCAAGGTCTTCCCGAAGGATGACCCACGATTTTCCGGCCGCGACACCACCGACCGGTACCACGGCTTCCGCGAACTCCTGCTCGGGCCCGAGGGCCTGCCGCTCTTCAAGCCGCCGTTCGGGCGCATCACCGCGATCGACATGGGAACGGGCGACCGCCGCTGGATGATCCCGAGCGGCGAGGGACCGCGGGACCATCCGGCGCTCCGGGACCTGAAGCTGCCGCGCCTCGGATGGCCCCTTCGGACGTTCGTGCTGGCGACCCGGACACTGCTCTTCGCGGCACAGGAAGGGCCTGTCGGTCCCGAGCGACGCGTGGATGGACGCCTGGAAGCCGATCACACCGTGCGTGACGCCAGCCTGCGGGCGTACGACAAGGCGACGGGCGCCGACGTGGCGCGCATCGACCTGCCGGCCAATGCCACCGGGTCGCCGATGACCTACATGCTTGGCGGTCGCCAGTTCATCGTCGTGGCCGTCGGCGGCTCGAACCTGCCGGCCGAACTCGTGGCGTTGGCGCTCGCCCCCCGGCAGGAATGATCGGCCACTCACTCACGCACGACCGGGGCACCCTCGCCCTGTGCCCGGGGCGCGGCGAAGGCAGTCGTGAGTTGCGGGTGCGGGACGGCAAAGGCCGGAAGGACCGTGTCACCGTCGTGCCTGCGCGGCTGGTCGAACCGCTGGCGGCGCGCCTGGAGCAGAGTCGCGAGCGGCATCGTGTCGATCTCGCGCACGGGGCGGGCTCGGGTCGCGCTGCCGGACGCGCTGGATTGCAAGTGCCCGTACGCGGGGTGCGATCAGGCTGCACAGGGGCAGTGGCTCTGCCACATGCAGCCGACGCGCCGCAAGACGCCCGCCGGCGCGCGGCTGATTTGGCGACGTTAGGCCGTTCAGGGCATCGGGCGCCATAGGCGTAGAATCGCGTCATGAGCATTGAAGAACTGGAGGCTGCGGCGCTCAGGCTGGAGCCCAGGGACAGGGCCCGTCTCGCGGAGCGCCTGCTCGACAGCCTCGAGGCGCTGTCTCCTGAGGAGAATGATTGGCTCTGGGCCGAAGAGGCGAAGCGGCGCGCCGATGCCGTGGATGCTGGGGTGCTTTCGAGCAGGCTGGCCAACGACGTGTTCCGGGATGCGCGGTCTCGGCTATAGCCCGTGCGCGTCACGTTCAACGAGATGGCCGAGCGCGAACTGAACGAGGCTGCCCAGTACTACGAGCACGAGCAGGGCGGCCTGGGCGTGGCGTTCCTGCTTGAGGCGCTTCGATGCACCGACGCCATCGCCAGCCATCCCCAGGCTGGAGTCTTGATCGGCGACAACATTCGGCGTCGTTTGTGTCGGCGGTTTCCGTACGCTCTCCTCTACGCCGCAAGCGACGACGAAGTGCGAGTTCTCGCCGTCATGAACCTTCGCCGACGTCCCGGCTACTGGGTTGGGCGTGCGTAGCCGACGGCCTAACCGCCGCTTACAGCCGCCGGCGCCAGGCGGGATCATGAGGCGCCGCGGCTGAAGCGGAGCACGTTAGCCAGCACTTCCGCGACACGACGAGCAGGTCCGGTAGGGGCAGCGACCGGTTGCGTCCGCGCCCTGATGTGATCCGGACCGAAGTCAACTTCTGCCCACTCTCCGGCTCCTGGATGCCGCGAACAACTCGGTGAGCCCCTCCCGGTGACTTCATCGGTCAGGAAGGCGATCTCGGCCGCGCCGACGGCCCGCGTGCCAGTCCACGGCGCGACGCGCGTCGCGGGTCTACTCCAGCTTCGCCTGCCCCTGACTCCCGGCACCCGTCTCGGCCCGTATGAGGTCTACGACGTCGGCACCAATACGGCTCCGCGGCGGTTGACCTTTGGCGGCGGCAGGGGACTCCCGGCCTGGTCGGCTGATAGCCTGCGTGTGTTCTTCAGCTTTCAGGGTCAAAGCGACGACGCGCCGGGCCTCTACTGGCAGGTGGCCGACGGCACCAGTGGGGCCGAACGGCTGACGACGCCGGCCCAGGGTGAGCGGCATGCCGCCGACAGTGCTTCGCCCGATGGGCGGCACCTTGCCTTCTCCGTCTACGGCGGCGCGGGGCCAGGCGCGCAATGGATCCTGTCGCTCCAGGACCGTGAAGCCCAGCCACTCTTTGCCACACCCGGTGTCCGCATCGACCAGGCGGTCTTCTCGCCCGACGGGCGCTGGCTCGCGTACCAGTCCAATGAAACGGGAAGCTACGAGGTCTTCGTACAGCCGTTCCCCACGACGGGGGCCAAGTATCAGCTCCCGAAGGCGTCTGCCAATCATCATCCGGTGTGGTCGCCGGACGGCCGTGAACTGTTCTACGTGCCGGCCCAGGGCCAGTTCGAAGCCGTCAGCGTCTCGACACGGCCACGCTTCACATTCGGCAACCCCGTGTCGCTGTCGAGTGTCCTCGGCGTGCTGGATCAGGGGGCGGGCGGTTCGCGCCGGCTGTTCGACATGATGCCCGACGGCTCCGGGTTTCTGACATTCTCCGCTCGGGCGACCGCTCGGGCGACCGGCGAGTTTCGCGCTGTCCACATCGTCCAGCACTGGACGGAAGAACTGAAGCGGCTGGTGCCGGCGAACTGACGCCGCCGCCAATGGCGGCGTCTCGACGGGACGCTGAAGAACGGCGAACGCTCGACGGTCGCGGAGAACGCCGCCTTCGACGGCGCCTACGCGACTGCCAGGATGAATTCGACTTTCACGGCCTCGTAGGGAAAGACGATGCGGCCATCGTCCGCAACCGACTGCGAAATTCTCCGGACGCCTCCGCTTCACGTTCGCCCGCTGGCGGAGCGACACCCGCCCCCGTTACGCCAGTGGTGGTGTACTACGACGCCGGTCTCACGCAGATCACGGACAGGAGTCTCGAACTCCTGTCGGGCATGCCGACACTGGACGTGGTGGAGTTCTACGGGTGCCCGCAGGTGACCGACGCTGGCGTTGCGCATCTCGCCGGTTACCGGCCCTCCGCGAGGTGGCCTTCGACAGCCTTCCCGGCGTCACGCTCGCCGGCACCTCCGTGTTCTCCCCCGCGGTGAAGGTCCGGTACACGACGTAGGGCGAGTGCCGTGGCGCTTGCCGCACCGGAGGGCCTCAGGAGGAGGTGTGGTGATCCACGCCGCTGGTTGAGGCCAGCCGGCGAGTGTCGCCGTTACCGGCCGGTCCCTGGCCAGGCGTGCGGTTGCTCGGCCCGGCACGGGCCGAGTACCGCCATCAGCACGACTGCGCGGCGGAGATCGCGATGCGAGCCGAGGTGCGCGAGGCGCGTGGCGTCGGCTCGAGACGTCCCGGCGCTCGCCACGACGGCCGCGGCGTGGCGTCGTGCCTCCCGCGGTGGACGAGGCTGCTCGGCCGCTCGCACGTGCTCGCGTGTGTCCCGCGGCGGCTTCCCCTGGCTCGCCCCTTGCCCCTGCCGCTGGCCGACGGGTGGCTGGCGCTTGGCCCACTCGCGGCGCATGCGCATGAACCACTCGACGATGGGCACGAGCACGACCAGCAAGACGAGCAACAGTTCTGCAGGCATCGCGGCTCCTGATCTGCGTGGCGGGCGCTAGCGGATCGGGGGCGCCGGGGGCGTGCCCTCATCCTTGTCGGCGATCGACTCGCGCATGGACGAGTCGGCCTGGATGTTCTGCATCCGGTAGTAGTCCATGACGCCCAGGTCGCCCTTGCGGAACGCCTCGGCCATCGCGCGTGGCACTTCGGCCTCGGCCTCCACGACCCGCGCCCGCATCTCCTGCTCGTGCGCCACGGCCATCGCGCGGCGTTCCTCGGCCTTGGCCTGCGCGATCTGCTTGTCTGCGTTGGCCTGGTCGATCTGCAGCTTCGCGCCGATGTTCTCGCCCACGTCCACGTCGGCGATGTCGATCGACAGGATCTCGTAGGCGGTGCCTGCGTCCAGCCCGCGCGCGAGGATGTTCTTGGAGATGTGGTCGGGGTTCTCGAGCACGTCCTTGTGCGTGGCGGCAGAGCCGATCGTGCTCACCATGCCCTCGCCGACGCGCGCGATGATCGTCTCCTCGCCCGCGCCGCCGACCAGGCGATCGAGGTTGGTGCGCACCGTCACGCGCGACACGGCCATCAGCTGGATGCCGTCCTTGGCGACGGCCGCGATCCGCGCGGTCTCGATCACCTTCGGGATCACCGACATCTTCACGGCCTCGAGCACGTCGCGGCCCGCGAGGTCGATGGCGGCGGCCCGCTTGAACGGCATCGCGATATTGGCCTTGTCGGCCGAGATCAGCGCGTTGACCACGCGCACGACATTGCCGCCCGGCAAGGTAGTGCGCCTCGAGGTCGTCGATCGAGATACCCTCCAGTCCCGCCTTCACCGCGCTGATCCGGGCATTGACGATGGTGGAGGGCGGCACACGGCGGAGCCGCATGCCCACGAGCGTGAAGAGTCCCACGTAGGCACCCGACGACCATGCGGCAATCCACAGCGGCACCGGCACGAAGTACAGGATGAAGAACACCGCGAGCGCTGCGATGATCAGCAGGCCCATGGCGCCGATTGCGCCGCTTTCCACTCCGGTCATGACGATGTACTCCCCTCGGGCGCGGCGTGCCGCTCCCTGACCACGATGCGATTGCCGTCCACCCTCGTCACCTCGATGAGGGTGCCGGCCTCGATGTACCCGCCGTCCGACACGACATCCACCCGCGCGCCGTCGATATCGGCCACACCCGCCGGCCGCAGGGGCGACAGCGCGCGCCCCACGTGCCCCAGGCGCAGCCGATCGATGTCCGGCGCCGAGACATAGCCCTGATCGGCGTCCATTTCGGCGTCGAGCACGAGCTGCCGGCCGAATGGGAGGCGCGGCAGGAACCGCAGCAGCACCGCGGCGGCCGCCAGGGCAATCAGGATGGCCATCGCCACACGCCCGAGGGCGATGATGACGATGGACGCCGTCGCGCCTGCGCCCACGAGCGTGAGCCCGAGCCCTGCCACGAGGGCCACGAGGCCCGCCACGCCAGCCACCCCGAACCCGGGAATCACGAACACCTCAATCGCGAGCAGGAGCACGCCCGTCACGACCAGGAGCAGCTCTTCCCAGCCGGCGAGCTGCACGATCCAGTGACCCCAGAAGAACAGCCCCAGCGCGGAGATGCCCAGGGCACCCGGCAATCCCAGGCCCGGGGTGCGGATCTCGAGCAGGATGCCGAGCAGCGCCACGGACATCAGCAAGGAACTGATGATCGGATGCGTCAGGAAGCGCACGAGCGTCTCTGCCCAGGTCTCGCGGGCCGTGCGCAGATCGGCGCCAGCCAGGCCCACGGCCTCGAGGGCGGCCGCGATCGTGTCTGCCTGGTGCTCGGCCACCTTGTGCTCGAGCGCCTCGCGGGTCGAGAGCGTGAGCAGCTTGCCCTTTTCGATGACGCCTTCGATCTCGACGTCGGCGTCCACCATCGCCTCCGCGAACCGCGCCGGACGGTTGCGTCGCTCGGCCGTCGCCCCGAATTCCTTGCGGAGGTACGACACCGACTTCTCGTCGGCGGCCTGGGGTGGTCCGCCGTCCCCAACGCCGGTGACGGGCATCGCGGCGCCGATGGTGCCGCCGCCGGCCATCACGATTGTCTCGCTCGCCAACGCGAGGAGCGCACCAGCCGAGATCGCGCGGGGATGGACGAACGCGATGGTGCGCACCGGTGCGTCCACCAATGTGTCTCGCATCGCTACGGCGGCGTCGACGCGTCCCCCCAGCGTGTTGATGTCCAGCAGCACGGCGGCTGCACCTTCGTCCCTGGCCTCGCGGAGGGTGCGCGCAAGGTAAGGCGCCAGTCCCAGGTCCACCACGCCATCGATGGCGATGACGCGCACCACCGGGCGGGCTGTCTGGCTCTGCGCGAGGCTCAGCGCAGCCGCGAAGAGCAGAACGAGGAGCGCCGTGGCACGTCTGGGGAGTGGCATTTGAGGGTGAGGACCGGGCAGGGGCGACCGCAGCGGCCCACGTGGCCCGCCAGGGACGGCTCTGCGTACCAATGACGTTTGCACGCGCCTTGTCCCGAGCTGGAGAGATTACTCACCCCCTTGTATCACAGGGGTGTCGCCGCTGAAACGCACGGGGCGCTGATCGCGCTCAGAACGCGAAAATCTTGCCGGGCTTCATCATGTTGTGCGGATCGAGCGCGTGATTGAGCGATTCTGCGAGGCGCCACTGGTCCGCGCCGTCGGGATCGATCAGGTAGCCGAAATGGAAGTTGCCGTCACCGACGTGCCCGAGGACGTCGTGCGGCAGCCCTGACGCCTCGGCCTCGGCGGCCGACGCAAGGAGGCAGTCGGCCAGGCGCGAGATGGGCACGCAGGTGTCGGTGGAGATCACGCGGCGCCCCGGATGTGCCTTGCAGTCCGAGCACCAGTGCGCCCAGAAGCAGAGCAGCGCCACCTTGCCCTCGAGGTCCTCCATCGAGGGCGGACCGGGGCCGAGGTACTCGGTGGCGACGATCCCAGGGGCCATCGTGCCCTCGAGACCGAGGAGGTTGATGTTCTTCTGGATGCGCTTCACGACGGACGTGTCCGCGTGCGCGTCACGCTCGCGCTCGAGGAACACGCTGGCGTCCGTGCCTGCGCCGCGTTTCGCTTCGACCTGTCCGAGCACCTCGACGGCCGCGCCGTACGCGATGGGCAGCCTGGGCTCCGTGTCCATGTCGCGCGTCTTCAGCATCTCTCTCGCGAACGCGTAGGTCTGGCGGGCATGGTGCTCGGCATCGTCCAGGCGATCCGCGGCGAGGTGACCGCGACCGAGCCACGAGTACGCCTCCAGCCATTCGGGCGTGAGCCCCTGCTCGCTCCGCAGGGCCGCCAGCCGTGCCTCGGCGCCCGGGAAACACCGACGATTGGGTCATCGACCTGTCGCGTGGCACGACGACGCGCGTCACTGACGATCGCGGGCGACCGCACGCCGGTGCGCCTCGCCGAAGGCCGCTTCAACGATCGGCGCGGACGGTTCTCGCCCGACGGCAACTGGATCGCATACGAGTCGAATCTGTCGGGCCGCTTCGAGGTCTACCTGCAGCCGTTTCCGACGACCGGCGACCGCAGGGAACTCTTCTTTCGCGCGCCCGATGACACCATCATGGCGGTGGTCATCACCCCCGGCTCCGTGCCCCAGCCGACGGCGCCGCGCGCCGTGTTCCGGCTGCCGGCCACCATCAACAACGGCCGCTTCGTGGTGGCGCCCGATGGCCAGCGGTTCCTGATGCCGCTCGAAGTGCAGACGGGCACCCCACCCCCCATGATGGTGACGCTCAACCGGGTCGAGGCGTTGCGGGGCCAAACGGCGCCCGATGCCGCCAAGACCGGGGTCTCGACGGGACGCTGAAGAACGGCGAACGCTCGACGGTCGCGGAGAACGCCGCCTTCGACGGCGCCTACGCGACTGCCAGGATGAATTCGACTTTCACGGCCTCGTAGGGAAAGACGATGCGGCCATCGGTGGTGCGGTCGAGCACGCCGGCATTGAGCAAGGCCGTGATGTCGCCATGAACGGCCTTGACGTCGCGCCCGACGCGGCGTGCGGCTTCTCGAATGGAGATCGGACCGGCGCCGCTCAACGCCTTGAGCAGTGCGAGACGTTTCGACGTGAGGACCTTCCACAACAGCTCGGGCGAGGCAAAGCTGATACGCGCGGACTTCTCGGCCTTGCCGGTCTTCCACACTCGAGCGAAGTCCTTCATGGCAGAGCGCTGCGTGCGAATGTCAAGCGTGACGGTCTTCATGGTTCCACCTCGCGATGTCGGCCTGGAAGTCGGCGATCAGCTTCTCCGGCGTTTCGAATGTATAGCGAGACTCCCTCGTGCTGAAGTGTCGGTGGTCGCCCTTGCCTGTCTCGTTGTCGTAGCGAACGACGCACGTCCCGTTCACGCCGCCGAGCACTTCAATGCTTGCCGTGCGGCCGGCATCCAGGGCTCGAACACGGACTTTCTGATCACCGCCGTCGCCGAACGTCACCGATTGCCTGTTCTGACGACCGATGTTGACTTCACCCGCTACGCGTCGGTCCTGCCGGTCAGACTCTACGACGCTGCGGCGGCGGATTCTTGATCAGCTGATGCCCGCGTGCGAGCCCACCTTCGTGTCGTCGTAGCCGAACTCCGCCTCCATCCACGCGCGGTAGTGCTCGCGCCCACCTGCGTAGTACGCAGTGAGCGCAAACACCCTGGTGCCGGCGTCCTTCCACTCCTCGTTGAGCGTCTTGGCGACGGCCACCATGCCGGCCTGGTTTCCGCCGCTGTCACCGATGAAGAGGATCTCCTTGAAACCGTGCGCCGCGAGGCTTCTGGCCGCGGCGTCGAGCAACTGGTCGTAGGCGGGCGCGTCAGTTGTCGGACGTCGACGACAGCAGGGTCAAGTCGTTCAGATCCTTCGGACGACCGGACGCCGTCTTGTTCGCGATGAAGTCTTCACGACCGATCACGCCGACTTCAAGATCACCGATCTGGATCGTCAGGCGGTTCGACCAGGCGTGGTCGAAGGCCACGCCAGAGATGCTGCTCAGGATGTCGATGCGAGAAGGTGGCAATCCGATCTGAAACACGGTGTCGGGGCTCGAGAGGTCGTCGACCGTGAGGTCGAACAGCGCGGCACCGAAGTGTCGCAGGGCTTCGAGCACGCGAGCCGCGTTGTCGGGAGTTGCGAGAATCCAGATACCGAGGTCGCCCGTGGCCCGCGGCACACCGTGCGCGGCCAACGCGTGGGCTCCGACGATGAGGAAGCTAGCGCCGGCCGCGGACAACGCGGCCAGCATCTCGACGAAGTCGCGGTTCATCGACGAGTCCATCCCTGAACATCCAGGCCTGGAGGGCAAGTTGCCACATCATCGCCACCCGCTCGCTCGGCGTGAGACGCGCCACGTCGTCGGTTCGCCCTTCTTGATCGAGGCGAATGCGGCGAACGGGCCGTGGTTGGAGTCACGCGCAATATTGTCAAAACGGGACTCCGCCACCAGTGACGCGGCAGCCGGCGCGGACCGTGACCTGGACGACGGGTCTGACGGTCCATCGACGAATTGCGGTCGCCGCAGGCCCGACGCAGCGACAACGAGTGCCTCTGGGTGATCATGTCGGCTGATGCGGACGATCGTTCAGCCGTCAGGAGATCTCGATCAGCGTTTCTCCACGCCCGAATGCGGCAACGACATTGGGGAGGTGCGCCTCCATCCGAGAGCCGCATGACCACGCCCGTTCAGCCACTGCGCCAACAGCGGCGGGAGCTGGATCTGCAGGGTCCACACGCCCTGGCCAGGTTCGCGTTGGAACCGCGCCCCTCAGCTCCTGCCGGTCAGGCAGGCGGACGGGGCTCGGCTACCCGGCCGCGCGGTCGCAGCGCTGACTCCCCTGTGGCATGCTGCTCACATCACCACGCGTGCACCATGACCCTGCGCTCCCGCCTCGACCCGATCGACATCCGCATCACGACCTGGATGGCCCGCCACGGCATCACGCTCACCAGGGTGGCGCTCGGGGTGATCTTGCAGGCATCGGTCCTGCCCCCCGACTGAGGACTGCGCATGGCGGCACTGCCAACGAATGCATCGCGTACCCCTCCGCGCACCGAACAGCGCGACGATCCGACGGACGTGCGCGACCCGAAGCTCTGGCACCCCGGCCACGTGGTGGCACGCACGCGATGAGCCAGGCTCGGAAGACCGCGCTGGCGGTGGCATGCCCCGCCGTCCTCGTGCTCGCGCTGTTGCCCTTCGTGCAACTCGGCGACGGCACGACCCTGCCGCAACTGGCGCTGTTCCTCGGACGCCTGCACCCGTCCGTGCTGCACCTGCCGGTGGCCCTGCTGATCCTGGCGCTGCTGATCGAGGCGACGCGCCTGCCCGGGTTGGCGCGCGTCGCGCCGATCTTCCCGCCGAGCGTCCTCGCGTCGGTACTCTGGCTGGCCTCGCTGAGCGGCTTTGCGGCGGCAGTCGCCGGGTGGTGCCTCTCGCACGAAGGTGGCTACGACGAGGCCCTGCTGACCCGTCATCTCTGGAGCGGCGTGGCGACGGCGATCGGCGCGTTCCTCGGCCTGCTGCTGCACACGCTGGCGAGCGCGGGGCCGGACCGTGCGGTCCTGCGGCACCTGGGCACCCTCGTCGTGCTGGTCACGAGCGGCGTCATGGTCGTGGCCGCGCACGCCGGCGGCAGCCTGACCCACGGGGAGGATTACCTCACGGAGCACGCGCCGCCGACCATCCGTCGCCTGGCGGGCCTGCCCATCCCTCGCGATCGCACCCTCGAACGCCGCACCGCCATCGCCGATCGTGAGGTGTTCGACGGCGTGGCGTTGCGCGTCCTCGAGCGGCACTGCACCTCGTGCCACAACCCCGGCAAGCGCAAGGGCGAGCTGGCGATGGACACGCACGCCGGCGTGATGGCGGGAGGCGTGTCGGGGCCGGTGGTGATCGCGGGCGCCGCTGCCGACAGCGAACTCCTGACCCGGTTGCGCCTGCCGGTCGACGACAAGAAGCGCATGCCGCCGAAGGGCCGACCGTCCCTCACGGACGACGAGGTGGCTGTGCTGACATGGTGGGTCGCGGCCGGTGCGCCCGCGGCGGGCACCTTCAGAACGGTGAAGGCGCCAGCCGAGATTCGCGCCGCGTTCTGGCGGATTCTGCCGGAGTCCGAACGGCAGGAGATCGAGGCATACCAGCGTCGGCAGGCCGCCGAGTACGAGGCGACCCTGGCGGCCGTGCGGGCGGCCGTGCCGGGGGCGCTGCGGGCCATCGTGCCCGGGGAGCGCGAACTCGAGTACACGGCAGCGGTCGCCGGCGCCACCTTCAGCGACGCCGACCTGAAGAAACTGGCGGCGGTGGGGCGCGACCTCGTCTGGCTCGATCTGTCGCGCACGGCGATCACCGACGCAGGCCTGAACGCCCTGGCGACGATGCCGAACCTCGAACATCTCGACCTGCGCGACACCGCCGTCGGCGATGCCGGCGTCGCGGCGCTCGCTCCGCTTGCCAACCTCAGGACGCTCGGTCTCTACGGCACCGCGGTGACCGACGAGGGCGTGCCCTCGATCCAGCGACTGGCTGGCGTGACGCGGCTGTACCTCGGTGGCACCCGGGTGACCGACCGCGGGATGGCGGCGCTCCGGACGGCGCGCAAGGACCTGCGCATCGCCCCCTGAGTGCTTGCACCGGCGCGCCCGCGACGACTATCCTCCGCAGCACGGATGAACGCCCAGCGGATCCTGCTGCTCGCCTCGGCGCTGCTCGTGGCGAGCCTCGTCGCGGCCGTGGCGCCGCACCTCACGTGGCGCCGCAGCGCCGCACCCCCCGCGACGGCTGCGGCGCCAGTGCTGCCCGGCACGATCTCCTTCAACCGCGACATCCGCCCGATCCTGGTCGCCCACTGCTTCCGCTGCCATGGCGCGGATCCGGGCGCGCGCGAAGCGGAGCTCCGCCTCGATCGGCCCGAGTTCGCCTTCGCGCCCAGGAAGAACGGCCAGCCGGTGATCGTCAAGGGCGACCCCGCGCGCAGCCCGCTGATGCGGCGCATCAGGTCCAGCGATCCCGACACGGTGATGCCGCCGCCAGAGACGCACAAGACCCTCGCGGCACGCGAGATCGCGCTGCTCGAGCGGTGGATCACGGAAGGTGCGCCTTACGAACCCCACTGGGCCTTCATCCCGCCCGTGCGCCCGGCCGTGCCGGACGCGGGCCTCCCGGCCTCGGTTTCCAATCCGATCGATCGCTTCGTGCGGGCGCGGCTGAAGGACGAGGGGCTGACCCCCAATCCGGAGGCCGATCGCCACACGCTGATCCGGCGCGTCACGCTCGACCTCACAGGCCTGCCGCCGACGCCCGAGGAGATCGAGGCGTTCGTGCGCGACACGTCGACGGGGGCCTACGAGGCGCTCGTCGACCGCCTCCTCGCGCGTCCGAGCTACGGCGAGCACCGGGCCCGGTACTGGCTCGACGCCGTGCGCTACGCCGACACGCACGGCTACCACTTCGACAACTACCGCAGCATCTGGCCGTATCGTGACTGGGTCGTCGACGCCTTCAACGCCAACCAGCCCTTCGACAGGTTCACGCAGGAACAGATTGCCGGGGACCTGCTGCCCAGGCCGACCAACCGCCAGCTGATCGCGACGGGGTTCATCAGGGCAGGCATGAGCACCAACGAAGGCGGGACCATCCCCGAGGAGAACCTGGCCAACTACGCGACCGATCGCGTCGAGACCACGTCGCAGGTCTGGCTGGGGCTGACCATGGGCTGCGCGCGCTGCCACGATCACAAGTTCGACCCGATCAGTGCGAAGGACTTCTACAGCATGGCGGCGTTCTTCAGGAACACCACCCAGCCGGCCATGGACGGCAACGTCATGGACTCGCCGCCGTCCCTCCGCATCCCGCGGCCGGAGGACGCCGCCCGCGACGCCGCGCTGCCGCGCGAGATCGACGTCGTCACGCAGGCCTACGACGCCCACCTCGAGGCCGCCGACGCCGCGTTCATGGACTGGCAGCAGGCGCAGCGGGCCGACGACGTGCCGACGGTCGCGGAGGACGGGCTCGAACTCCGCCTGATCGGCGACGAGGCCGAGCCTGCGACCGTGCGCAACACGGTGAACCCGGAGCGGCAGGTCGCGTTCACGGGAGGACGGCCGCAGGTGGTGGACTCACCGCAGGGCCCGGGGCTTCGCCTGCCCGCGGGCGTGACCGCCAATCTCGGGTTGCTCGGCGACATCGAGGCCGACGAGCCCTTCTCCGTCGCCGCCTGGGTGCAGCTCCCCGACAACGTCGACGGCGCGCTCCTGGCCCGGACCGACGTCGCCCGTGGCTACCGTGGGTGGGACGTCTGGCTGAAGGGCAGCCGCGTGGGGCTCCAGATGATCGGCGCCTGGAACCAGGACGCGCTGCGGGTCGTCACCAGGGGGGCGGTGTCTCCGCAGGGGTGGCACCACGTGCTGGTCACCTACGACGGCTCACGCCAGGCTCGCGGCGTGCGGATCTACTACGACGGCATGCCGCAGCGGGTCTACGAGGAGGTGGATTCCCTCCGCGGGTCCATTCGCACCAGGACCCCGCTTCGTCTGAATCGACGCAGCACCGGGGAGGGGGCCGCCGGCGCGGCCGTCCACGACCTCCGCTTGTATCGACGGGCCCTGACGAGGCCGGAGGCGCAGGTGCTGGCCAGGCGCCGCGCGCTCGAGACGGTTCTGGCCATGCCACCGGATGCGCGTACCGACGCCCTCCTGCAGCCCTTGCGGGACTACTACCTGGCCTTCGTCGATCAGGACGCCATGGGCCACCAGCGGGCGCTGCAGCGCCTCGTCGACGAGTTCGACGCCGTGAAGTCGCGGTCGACGGTGAGCCTCATCGCCGCCGAGAAGCCCGGCGAGACGCCGTTCGCGCGGATCCTCGTCAGGGGCCAGTACGACCAGGAAGGCGAGCGCGTCGGCGCGGCCGTGCCGGCGGTGCTGCCGGCGATGCCGCGGGGCGCGCCTGCCAATCGCCTCGGGCTCGCGCGGTGGCTGACACGGCCGGACCACCCGCTCACCGCCCGCGTCAACGTCAATCGCTTCTGGGCGCAGGTCTTCGGTCAGGGGATCGTGACGACTCCAGGGGAGTTCGGCATCACGGGCGATGCGCCGACGAACCAGCCGCTGCTGGACTGGCTCGCCGTGGAGTTCCGCGACTCGGGGTGGAACGTGAAGGCGCTCTTCCGGCTCATGGTCACGTCGGCGACCTACAAGCAGTCGGCCGTCGCGAGCAAGGAGAAGCAGGAGAAGGATCCCGACAATCGGCTGCTCTCGCGCGGGCCGCGCTTCCGCATGCACGGCGAGATGATTCGCGATCTGGCGCTTCGCGCGTCCGGCCTGCTCTCTGCCAGGAAGGGCGGCCCGAGCGTCAAGCCGTACCAGCCGCCGGGGATCTGGGAAACCGTCGCGATGGAGGAGAGCAACACGAAGGTCTACGTCGCCGATCGCGGTGAGGCCAACTATCGCCGCAGCCTCTACACCTTCTGGAAGCGCGCCGCCCCGCCGCCGTCGATGGAGACCTTCAACGCGCCGACGCGCGAGCAGTGCGCGGTCGACCGCGAGCGGACGAACACGCCCCTGCAAGCCCTGGTGACGCTGAACGACGTCCAGTTCGTCGAGGCCTCACGCCGCCTCGCGGAGGTCGCCATCACGGAGCGTGGGCCTGACGATGCCGGCCGCCTCGACGCGATGGCGCTGCGCGTGCTGAGCCGCCCGCTGGCGGGCCCCGAACGCCAGGCCCTGACGCCCGTGGTCCGGGATCTCCGGCAGCGCTATGCCGCCGACGACGCGAAGTCGAAGGCGCTGGTCACGATCGGCGACTCGGTACCTGATCCGGCGATTCCCGTCCCCGAACTCGCGGCCTGGACCATGGTGGCGAGCCTGTTCCTGAACCTCGACGAGGCGCTCAACAAGTGAACCCGAAGACGCGTGCCGAATGGTGCACCGGTGGCGATGGGCTGCTGCTGACCCGTCGTGAGCTCCTGGCCCAGGCCGGCCGCGGCATCGGTTCGGTGGCGGTCGCGTCGATGCTCGGAGGCGCGAGCCTGATCGCCGGTGGGCCGAACGGCTTGCCGAACCTGCCGCACTTCCGCCCGAAGGCGCGCCGCGCCATCTGGCTGTTCCCGGCCGGCGCGCCCTCGCAGCTCGACACCTGGGACTACAAGCCCAAACTGCGCGCGATGTTCGGCAAGGAACTGCCGGGATCTGTCCGCGGCGACCAGCGCCTCACCACGATGACCGCCCGCCAGAAGGGCTTCCCGATCGCGCCGAGCCTCTTCAAGTTCTCACAGGCCGGGCAGAGCGGCACGTGGGTGAGCGAACTCTTCCCGTGGACCGCCCGCATCGTCGACCGGATCGCCCTGGTGAAGTCGCTCCACACCGAGGCCATCAACCACGAGCCCGCGACCATCGCCGTCAACTCGGGCAACCAGCTCCCGGGCCGGCCGTGCCTCGGATCGTGGCTCTCGTACGGGCTCGGGAGCCTGAACGAGAACCTCCCGACGTTCGTCGTGATGACGTCGACCTACACCAACAAGTCGAACGTCCAGGCGCTCTCGGCACGGATGTGGAGCAGCGGCTTCATTCCCGCGCGGCACGCCGGCATCTCCGTGCGCGGGGCCGGGGACCCGGTGCTCTACCTGAGTGATCCCGACGGCGTGGACAGGGAGACGCGACGACGAATGCTCGACGGCGTGCAGGCCCTCAACACGAGGCACGCCGACGCGCTCGGCGACCCCGACACCGAGACCCGGATTGCGCAGTACGAGATGGCGTTCCGCATGCAGGCATCGGTGCCCGAGCTGACCGACGTGCGTGGGGAGCCGGAGTCGGTGCTCGGGTTGTATGGCGCCGACGTCCGCACGCCGGGCACCTTCGCGGCCAACTGCCTCCTCGCGCGCCGCATGATCGAGCGCGGTGTTCGGTTCGTGCAGATCTACCACCGCGGCTGGGACTCGCACACCAACCTCCCGCACCAGCATCGCCTGCAGGCCAGGGATACCGACCAGGGGACCTTCGGCCTCATCACGGACCTCGCGCAGCGCGGCCTCCTCGAGGACACGCTGGTCATCTGGGGTGGCGAGTTCGGGCGCACCGTCTACTCGCAGGGCACGCTCAAGCAAGACAACTACGGCCGCGATCACCACCCGCGCTGCTACTCGATGTGGCTCGCCGGTGGGGGCGTGAAGGCGGGCACGGTGTTTGGCGAGACCGACGACTTCAGCTACAACATCACCAAGGACCCGGTACACCAGCGCGACCTGCACGCGACCATCCTCAACCTGTTCGGCCTCGACCACGACGCCTTCACCTTCCGGCACCAGGGCCTCGACCAGAAGCTCGTCGGCGTCGAGGCGCCGGCGCACGTCGTGAAGGGACTGCTCGCCTGACGCGCACGAGAGTCACGCTGGCAGTCGCCCGACACCGGCGGACCGCGAGCGTCGTCGGGCAGCGAGTGGCGCCGAGCTACCCGCGATACCGCAGCGCCATCAGGGTCACGTCGTCGCCCTGTGGTTCGGTCCCCGCGAACGCGTTCACCGACGCCAGCACCATCGCGACGAGATCGTCCGGGTCGCCGCCGTGCGCGGAGGCCAGCAGCGCCGACAGTCGGTCGAGGCCATACTCGTCGCCGGCGGTATTGCGTGCCTCGGTCACGCCGTCACTGCAGATCAGGACGACGTCCCCGGGCGCGAGTGAGAGGCGGGCCCACTCGTACGACGCGGCCGGCAGCAGGCCCATCACCGGACCTCCCACGTCAAGGGAGGTCAGTGTGCCGTCGGCCCGCACGACGATGGGCGGTTCCTGCCCGGCATTGGTGTAGGCCAGCTCGCCACCCGGCGACAGGATGCCGTAGAACATCGTCGCGAATCGCGCCTCGACGGCGCGCCGCAACAGCGCGCGGTTGAGGCGCATCATCAGGTCGGCGGGATCGGAGGCAATCGGCGCGTTGGCCGCGAAGTGGCTCTGCACCGTCGCCGCCAGGAGCGCCGCCGGCGGCCCCTTGCCCGCCACGTCGCCCAGGGCGACGCCGACGACGCCCTCGCCGAGTTCGAGGTAGTCGAAGAAGTCGCCACCGACGGTGCGACACGGCGTCGTGCTGGCCGCCAGATCGAGTGTGGCGCCCCGCCAGCGCGGTTCGGGCAGCAGTGTCCGCTGGATCTCGGCGGCAACCTTCAGATCGCGGTCGGTCCTGGCCTTCTCCGCCGACTCGGCGTACAACCGTGCGCTCTCGATGGCGAGTGCGGCCTGCGTCGCGAACGCCTCGAGTGACGTCACGGTCGTCGTGGACAGGAGCCGACCGCGCTCGCGTCCGTCGAGGTACAGCACCCCAATCACGCGGTCAGCCGTGTGACCCGACGACGGCCCGAACGGCACCACCCGCAGGGGTACGCACAGGACGTGGCGGATGCCCGTGGCGATCGTGCGGCCGTGGGCCCCGGCAAGGTCGCTGTCCATCAGGTCCGCGACCATCCGGCTCTGGGACGTCTCGAACACCTCGTGGGGAATCTTCTGGCTCGTCGTGAAGGACTGACCCGACGAGCTCGGCCCCACTCTTCGTTCGCCCGGTTCGGAACTCGAGCGCGCCGGCTCGGCGTCGCGAGCATGATGAACCCGCGCTCGGCTCCGGTCACCTCGAGCGCCGACCCGAGCACCAGCGCCAGCACCTCGTCGAGCACGCGACCCGAGCCGAGCGCCCGCAGGCCGTTGAGGATCGCCGCCATCTGCCGGAGATCCGACATCTCCGCAGGCCCCTCGGTGAGACTCCTCCCGGTTCCTTCCTCGGTGAGGAAGGTCACCTCGGCCGCGCCGGTGCGGCCGAATCCAATGCGGTCGCCATGCACCAGCATGCGCGGCGCTGTCAGGGGCTCGCCATTGACGAACGTCCCGAAGCGGGAGCCGAGGTCCGACAGCACGCACTGGTCGCCCGTGCGATCGATGCGCGCATGTTCGCGCGACACGTCCTCGCGCGTCATCTGCAGGTCGGCCGTCGTGCGCCGTCCGACGAGGAAGGTGGCCTTGTCGAGGGGAATCAGGCGCGTTCCTTCTGCATCGGGAACGCTCAGTCGTGGGGCACTCACGCGGGTTTCGCCTTCAGCACGCCGATCTGCACGAGCAGTCCGGTGAAGTCGTAGATGCGTCGCTCCCGCACGATGAGGTCCGTGTCGAGTTCGAGCACGAAGGTCAGGGCAAAGCGGAACGGACGGCCGCTCGGTTCGAGGCCCATGATGCTCCCGACATGGGTACCGTTCGCTTCGGCGACGATCACGGCTCGCGTGCCGTCGATGATCGGGGACTCTTCGGTGACGACCGCGTCGGGGAAGGCCTTGTAGAAGAGGCGCGTGCCCTCCGCGATCGCCTCTCGCCCGCTCACCGCGCCGGCGAGCGGGCTCTCGAGGCGCGCGTTGGCGTCATAGAGCTCGGCAAACGCCGCCATGTCGCGGTTGGCCATCGCATCACGCCGTCGATCGAGCACCGCGCGCACGTCATCGCGTGTCATGGGGGACCCCCTCGGACCGTTTCGGTGTCCAGTCGCGCCTCAGGTTACCGCAAAGCGCCCTCCGCATCACGGCCGACCGCTGCTCATGCCTCTGGGGCGGCTTGGCACACGGAAGTGGCAGGCACACCGCGCATGCCTGCGGCGCGAGGGCGCACCTCTCGTCCTGGCGTGGCCAACTGCAGAGACGCCGAGACCCCGTAACCAGCACGGACGTCGGCGCGCACAGGTGGGTGAGCCCGCGCGTGACATGGAGTCATGACCGGCGGCGGCTCAGACGCGTGGCGAAGCGAGCCGCACGCGTCTGACGCCTGCGGCTCGACGATCGGCCGACGGCTCGAGCCCCGCGACCGTGGCCCCGTCCGGTCGGTCGGCGCCGACGCGCAGGGTGAACGCGCCGGCGGCGGCGAACACAGGCGGCTGAAAGCGATCGCCACGAACCCGAATCGTGTACAGCACCTCGCCGTCTGCCTCGGCGACGACCTGCACGACAGGGTCGGTCACGCCCTCGAAGACGCACTCCGGCAGCCAGGCCTTCGGCGTCCGGCCGTCGTTGTCCTCGCTGCGCACCGTGATCGGCCAGCCGGCGAACTGCCGCTCGCCGAAGCGCGGCCAGCACTCGAACGTGATTCGACGATTCGACCTGTCGAATCGCACCAGGCCGTAACCGTCAGCGCGCTGCCGCTCGTCCTGCAGGTCCTCCGGGTTCGCATAGGCGAGCATCGTGATCCGATTGCCGAACCCGTCGCGGTAGTCGCCGGTCCACGGCAGCGTCGTCGTGGCCACGGGATCGGTCCCGGCCTGCTCGTCCTTCGGCCGCCACCAGCGGCCGTAGATCGTGTTCACCAGCGCGGGGCTGGTGAACGCGAACGGGCCGTCGCGAAGTGCCTCGATGCCGTGCTGGACGACCACGGCGAGGTGCTGGTCGCCGCAGAGGTGCGACGGCATGGACGCGGCGGATGGCCCGCAGCGCCTCGTTGCGGCCGGTCTGCGGCCAGCCGTTGCAGTCGAGGTCGGCGAGCAGGCGGTTGTTGCGGCGTCGCCGTGGAGGTGCACGGCACCGCAGAACGCGGTCTGCGAGAGCACGCCCTTCATGTCGGCGCCGGTCCAGTCCTCGGCCCAGTCGCGGAGGAACTTCAGCTGGCGGTCGCCGAGCAGTTCCAGGTCCGGGAGATCGATCGCCGCCGGGTCGTACTCGCGGATCGTTGATGTGGTCGGGGCGCGGGCCCATCTCGGGAATCTTCGCCGAGCGGCCCCGTCTTGAACTTGCGGTCCTCGAGGATGGCGAAGTCGATGCCGCCGACACGGAGCCGCGTGAAGTAGACGGATGCCCTGGCGCGACCGGCGTCGGGTCGACGGGGTCGGGCAGGTGCCAGGTCTGCGCGCGCTGCACCATGTTCACGTACTCGCCGGGATAGAAGTAGCCGCCGTCGGCGTCGCCGCTGTGCGGTCGAGTGGCCTCCGCTCTCGCCCCACAGGTTCGGATGGCCGACGTCGTGGTCGTCGGGGATGCGTGATCGTCGGGCCGATCCCGGATCACGTCGCGGAACTGCAGACCGAACTCGAGCCAGCCGGCCGTGTGCTCGGTGTGGTGGTAGGTCTGATCGCCGGCGAAGAACAGCAGGTCGGGATCCTGCTCGCGCAGCCGAGTCGACGATCTCCGTGCGCGGACCCTGTCGTGCGGGTCGAGTTGCAGGACAGGCTCGCGACGACGATCTCCTCCTTGTCGACCGGGTCGCGGCGAATCAGCCCGTCGAACACCGCCCGGTCGCCATGCCGCACGCGATAGCGGACGTCCGATTGCCGTCCCAGCTCTCGACGCGAAAGTGGGCGCGCCACCCCGGGTACTCGACCGGGGCCGCGCCGACCTCGGTCCACCCGCCGTCGCGTTCGATTTCGAGCCGCGCGTCGCGAGGTTCTCCGGGCTGCAGGGGATAGAGCTGCGCGGTGAGCTTCAGCACGCCCGCGTCGTGCGTGTAGAGCGCGAACGCGACGACCTGTTCGCGCGGCACGTGGAGATCGATGATGGGCGGCACCTTCCCGGCCGCCCGTGCCGCCGCGGCGGCCGCCGGGTCGCCGAAACGCCGCGCCGCCACCCACCAGTCGCCGGTCGCGTGGGAATCGAGGTGGGCGTAGGCCTCGCCGAAGACCGCGGCGGAATCGGGCAGCGATTGCGCGACGCGCCCGACGAGGGCCGCCGCTGGCACTGCCGCCAGGAACGTCCGGCGGTCGATGGCGTTGACACGCGCGCCAGGTCTAATCGTCATGGGCGTGACCGTATCACGGCGCAGACGCGCGGGTGCGGGAGCTGACCGGGCGGCGCCGAGCCACTGGACTGGGCGCTGCCGCGGCGCAACCGTGACGGTTCCGCACGCGTGTCAGGCGCCGAGCTCGAGCGGCAGCCGTTCAAGGCCGTGGACGCGGTCGAAACCGCGGTCGAAGGAGGCGATGCGTGCAATGTCGTGATTCAACGCGACGCCGGCGTGCACGGCGTCGCGCACGGAGAGGCCCTCGACGGTCCGCAGCAAGTCGCGCGCGCGATCGGTGTCGGCGAGGGTGACCGGCAGGATGACCGGGCAGAGCTGCACGAACAGCTCGTAGACCTCATGCGCGAGATCGGCACGCCTCAGGCCGATGTATCGGTAGAGGATCTCCTGCAGCACCTCTGTCGACGTGCATGCCTGGACCTCTCCCTCGCGCACGCGCGAGAAGAATCGTCGCGCCGGCTCGCGCATCGGGTGGGCCCTTCCGGCGACGTACATCGGCACGTTGGAGTCGACGAACACCTTCATCCGCGGCCGGCCTCGATCTCGGCGAGCATCTGGTCGATGTCCGCGGTGGGGCCGCCGAGCGCCTCGAGCCGGTCCAGCGGATCGGCCTCGCGCGGTCCCTCCGCCAGCGCCTGCTCGATGGCGCGCCGGACCCACTCGCCCTTCGAGAGCCGGCGACGCTGCGCGGCCTTCGTCATGCGCGCGTCGAGGCTCTCCGGAATGAGGACCTGAAGTCTGTGACTCATATGCTCATGCTAACATGAGTCAAGGCCCGGTTTCTCTTCTGCATCACGGCGCCGGGCTCGTGGGCATGAGATCTTGCCCCGACCCCTGCGACTGCCCACACCGCCCCCTGCGTTCCGGGCGGGTCCTCACGCCATCGGCAGGCCGCGACAACGACCCCTGACGCTGTCGCGGCCGCCGGCGGCCATGCCAACACAGCCTGAGGGTGAAGGACGGACGCTCACCGGGTTGCGGTCACCTTCACCGACACATTGGGACACGCCGCGCCGAACCACGTACCGCCCTCCTGCAGCATGCGCCACTGGAAGTCGTGGGCTCCGGCACGGGGAGGGGCCGTGACTGCGAACGTGAACGTCTTCTGTTGCCCAGGCGCGACGCTGTCCGCCGGATCCAGCGTGATGCGGCCCGGTCCCCAGGTGCTGTTGTCTGCCGGGTTCTGGCTCCCCAGTCGGTGCGACCCCTCTGCCGTCCACGTCCGGCGCCCCGTGTTTCTCATCGTGACCGAGACGTCGTAGCCCTGCCCCGCAGCCATCACGTTCGGCACGGTCTGACCTGCACACACGGCGTCGAGAGGGAGGGCAGGCAGCGTCCGCGCGGCCCCTGGGACCGGCGCGCTCCGGACGACGACGAGGCGCGGCTCCATCCAAATCAACCACCCGGGGCTCCCGGCGTGCGACCCTTCGGCGGGTCGATACAGCAGCCGCACCTCGACGGTGCGTCCTCGCCACTTCGACAGGTCGATCGACACGTCGCGGGCCACCGGTGCACCGGTGGTGTCACTCCACCGCCCGGCGGCCTCGTGGACACCATCGCCTGGCGCGACCGACGCGACGAATTCGCCGCCGGCTTCGCGGTGGGGCGGCGCGATGGTGGCCTCGAAGTAGGGCAGGGCCGTGTCAGGCACATCCACCGCGAGCGTGGCGGCGCCCTCGGGGTCCGCGGGGTTCCATTGCACACCCTCGATCCAGCGCTTGAAGTGCAGCCGACCCGCCGCCGCGAACTCCTCGCCGCCAGGCTCGAGCTGGGTCAGACGCTCGGCGATGTGCGGGGGCGTGGCACTTGCGAACCGGGCCTGTGCCGGCACGCGATCCTGCAGGGACGCCACGCGCACCAGGGCGTCGCGTCGAACGAACAGGGCGATGCGCCTCGAACTCGCGTCAGGGAAGAACTGCGCCAGCGAATACTCGAACGCCATGCGGCCATGCGATGCATACACGTCGTCTGCGGGCAGTCCCGGTCGCACGCCATCCTGCGCGAGCCGGATCGCGAAGTAGTCCGGCGCGCGCCCGAACACGTAGTCCGGGGCGGCCTTGCCGCCGGGTTGCCCCGGGGTCCTGGCGATGTGCGCATCAGCGAGCCCGAAGGTGTCGAGCACCGTGACGCCGGAGTAGTACGACACGATCCCGATCTCCTGCGCGGCGATGGTCTGGCCGGGTCGTGCGACGTCGCGCAGCCACGACGACAGGCGATGGTAGGGGGGATAGGCCACGTCATGGGGACCAGGGTCCCCGCCAGACAATCGGCGGGCCGCCTCCACGGCCGCCTCGAGGACGCGGCCACCGCGCATGTCGGGCGCTGCCGCGCGCCAGGCCACCTGCACGGCGACCAGGGTCGCCAGGCCCGCGCTGGCCACGGTCACACCCAATCGCCCGTGCGGCCTCCCGAGCGCAAGCAACGCCTCCGCACCACGAGCCGCCAGCACCAGGACCAGCGGCAGCAGCGGGAACAGGTAGCGCTGGAACGGGTAGCCCTCCGCGTGCGCCCCGCCAAGCGCGATCGCGGTGAGCACGAGGCACGGTGCCAGAGCCGCCAGCGCGACCCGCCGGCGCACGGCCCACAGCCCGACTGCGGCCAACGCGATGGCCGGCGCGTGCGCGCCAGCGAAGGCGAGCACGTACGCCCGCCCGAGCGTCATCGTCGTCGCGATGTCGAGCCCGTTCTTCGCCGTCATGCTGTTGGGAAGCAGGTGGCCGAAGTAGAATCCATCGAAATGCCAGGTAGGCACTGAAGGGCACGGCATACACCAGCACGGCGCCCCAGGCACCGGCGCGTGGGTCGCGGGGCAGCAGCGCCCACGCGAGGAAGACAATCGCGCCCTCGGGCCGGAGCAGCGCGAACGCCAGCACGGCGAGGGCGGCGCTCCGGTTCAGCGCGACGGGCGAGGCCGCGACGAGGGTCCGGAATGCCAGCAGCAGCGCCAGGCCCGCCACAACGGTCTCCATACCGGAGGCCATGTGGAAACCCACTCCCGGCACGACCACGAACGTCGCCGCCGCGAGCACCGGAGGCCAGCGACCGCCCCCGAGCTCTCTGGCCGTGCCGACAATCGTGATCGCCGTCACGACGGCTGCCACGATCGACAGGAGGACCGCCGCCACAGGTAATGCGGCCCCAACCCGGGCCGCAAGGGCCAGCACGGCCACCCACAACGGGTTGGAGAAGGCCTCGACCGGATCGACACCGGCCATGAGCCTCAGCCCATCGCCACCGGCCAGCGATCCGTGCGTAACTGAACGAAATGTAGGCGTCGTCCACCGGCAGGGAGGGGTCTGCGGAAGCCAACCCCAGGACGACGAGTCCAGCCAGGGCCGGCGCAAGCAGCGCGGCGTCCGCGAACCGGCCCGAGGGCGCTGCCGGTGGAGGCAGGGCATCACCGTGCACGATTGACCGCCGGCCTCTGCACGGCACTGACAGACAGAGAGTCCACCGGTCAGGAGTATGCTGCAGATCGTCGATGCCGACACCCGGTCGGCATCGGGTCGGGAGCAGGTGCCATGAGAGCCCCAGTCCTGTTGTCGATGCCCATTGCGGTGCTCGTGCTTGGATGGGCGTCGGCGTGCCAGCCCTCTGAATCCCCGGGTGGCGACTCCCAGGCAGGCCTGCCCGCGTCCACGCCCGTGTCCACGGGCGCTCCGTCACAGGCCGGCACCGCCCCTCGCGTCGTGGTGACGCGCGGCAACCCGTGCTCGGTGCTGCTGCCCAACGAAGTGGCCGACATCCTCGGTGTGCCGATCACGCTGCGCGACATCGTCGACGACGTGACCTGTCACTTCGACTACGAGAAGCCTGAGGCGGGTGGCCCGGAGTACTTCGAGATGAAGGTGCACTTCACCGGTGGCGCGGCCGTGGTGCAGGCCACACGGATGGCGAGCCGGATGCTGGGCGGCGATGCCGGGTTCGAGAAGCTGCCGGGCATCGGGGACGAGGCGTGGCTCGGTCCGATGGCTTCGACGCTCGTGTTCATGAAGGGCGACGTCGCTGTCGAACTCGACCTGCGCATGGTGCCGGATGGGCGAGCCAGGGGCGTGCGCCTGGCGATGCTCATCGCCAGCCGCCTCTGAGTCGACATCACGCCAGCAGACGGCCCGCCTGGCGCCTGGGCACGCACGGACTCGAGCCGTGCCTGCGCGCGCGAGGAGCCGTTCCGGGGTCTAATGCCCCCGTGGCACTCACGGCAACGATCCACACCCTCGATCTCGACATCACCGATCACGACCGGGGCGTGTACGAGTCGCTGGCGCTGCGCGTGGCGCGCCATCCCTCCGAGTCGGACGACTACCTCGTCACGCGGCTGCTCGCCTATGCGCTCGAGTACGTCGAGGGCCTGGCATTCTCGACCGGGGGGCTCTCGTCGCCCGATGATCCCGCAATCGCCGTTCGCGACCTGACCGGCTCGCTGCAGGCCTGGATCGAGGTCGGCTGGCCCGATGCAGACCGCCTGCACCGGGCCGCCAAGGCGTCACCCCGCGTGGTGGTGTACCCGCACAAGGAGGCGACGCAGTGGCTGCGTCGCCTGGAGGGCCAGCGGATCCATCGGGCGGAGGCCATCGACGTGCGCGCGATCGACACCGCGCTCATCGCGGCGCTCGCATCGCGGCTGGACCGGCGCCTGGCCTGGGGCGTCGCCGCCTCGGACGGCGAGGTTTTCGTCTCCACTGGCACGGAGATGCTCACCGGCCGCGTCGTCCCGCTCAGCCTCTGATCATGCTGCCTCGCATCGTCGCCGTGGCTACGACGATCCTCACGGTCCGGCCTCGGAGTTCAGGGCACTCCGGCAGCGCTCGCGGGCGCCGCCGCGTCCGGCCACGTCACGAACACCCCCAACGGGCGCGCGTCACGGCTCGGCCCGTGGTCCGAGGGCCGGAAGCCCGTGCGGCTCGCCACCGTGAGTGCTGCCGGCGCCAACGCCTCGGCCGGCAGCCCGACGTCCACCACCTGCCCCGCCGCGAGCGCCAGCGTGCGCGTCCACGCCCCCGCTGTCAGTCGCACCTCGTTCGGTACCGGTCCGGCCGTGAGCCGCAGCGTCGCCGCGTGTCCCTCGTCGACCCGCACGACGAACGCCGCCGTGCGCTCGCCCCGCACCCAGATCGCGCCCGGCTCCATGAAGGCCATGTCGTCCATCGCGAACACCACGACGGCCCCGTAGCGCGCCGACCGCAGTGCCCGCTGGGTCGCGCCGCGCGGCGCGAGCGTGCGCGGACGCAATGTCAGGCGGGCGACCGAGGCCCTGGCGGCGGCATCCCCCGTCACCGTGATCGAGTAGGCCGACGCCGGCAGGCGCAGCATGAGTCCGGAGTAGCCGGCGGGGCGGCCGTCGAGGGTCCACTGCTCCATCGGTAAGCCCTGCCGGCCGAGCCGCACGGTGACCGAGCCGGCCGCGGCGCCCCGCGGCTCGATGAACACGTCGTAGTCGCCGGCCGGGACGTCCGGGATGCGCAGCAGCGGCTCCTCGGTGCCGCGACGCTCGCGCAGGCTCGTGCCGAGGTTCAGGCGCCGCGGCGCGTCGTCCAGCGTGAGCGCACGCGTCGGCGCGAGCTGCACGAGCGTCGGCGCCTGCCCGGGTGTCCAGCGTGCGAGCCACGACATCTGCGACATGTTGGGCGTG
Organism: uncultured Acidobacteriota bacterium; assembly: GCA_963715265.1. Lineage (GTDB taxonomy): Bacteria > Acidobacteriota > Vicinamibacteria > Vicinamibacterales > Vicinamibacteraceae > Luteitalea. The sequence goes on along the minus strand of CAVQRQ010000010.1, from coordinate 114,137 downwards.
GGCGCACCGCGGCCGTGGCCCGCCCAGGCAAGGGTCGTCGCCAGCATGACGGCGGCCGGGGCCGCAAGCACGCTCACGACGGCCGCGGCCCGCGGCTGACGGCGCGCGAGCAGACGCGCGGCGGCCACCACCGCCACGCCGCTCACGAGCCACAGCGCGGCGTCCGCGAGGGCCGGGCCCATGCCGTCGCGGTGTACGCTCGGCAGCGCCAGCGTGAGGTCGGCGGAGCGGCTGAGCCAGTCTATGAGCGGCTCGTAGCCATCGCGGTCGCGGAGGATGAAGGCGCCGCGGTCGATGCCGACGAGCGCGGCCGTCAGCCCGGCGGACAGCGCGAGCAGCATGCCGACGACGACACGTGTCGTGCTCGAGCCGCGCGCCCACAGCAGGCCCGCCGGCAGCCCCAGCACCGGCGCGAGCGCCACGAGGAATCGCGCTGGCGCGCTGTGGCCGCCCCACCACATCGGGTAGCGCGCCACCACGGCCATATACGGCACGACCACGGCGACGAGCTCGACGGTCAGACGCCGGCGCTCACGCGCCAGCACGACGAGACCAGCCATGCCCGCGACGAGCACCGGTGCCGTCGTGAAGAGGCCGAACTGCTGATCGACGAGCAGGCCGGTCACGCCGGCGGGGATGAACGACAGGCCGCCCTCGGGACTCGTGCCGTAGGGCGCGGCGGGGTTCGGCGTGCCGTAGATGACGAAGAAATAACCGAACCACGCAACGGCCGCGGCCACCGGCACACTCAGGAACCGCCACAGGTCGCGGCGCCGCGCCGGCGCACGCCACAAACGCAGCACGAGCGCCAGCCCGAGCGCGCCGGCGATGAGCGCAAAGCGCGTGTGCAGCCATGGCAGCATGGCGAGCGCCGCGCCCACGCCAATCCACCGCCGGCCCGAGATCGCAGCCGCCGGTGTGTCGAGTGAGGCGAGTGCTGACACGGCCACGACGGTGAGCGCGCCGCCCACCGGGTCGGGATAAATCGTGAAGGCGTGCAGCAGTACCGGGGCCGAGGTGGCCACTGCCGCGCACCCGATCCACGCCGCATCAACCGACGCCGTGAGCGCGAAGACGAGCGTCCAGAGCGCCGCCATGCCGAGCGCGCCCACCGCCACCACGGTGACGACGGCGCCCAGATAGCCGGCCACCGCGAAGGCCGGCAGCACGACGGCCGACACGCCGGGTGCGTGAATGGAATAGATCTGCCGGTCGGTGCCGCGGCGTATGAAGTCGGGTTTCAGCACGGCGCCGTAGTAGGCGAGATAGTGCTCGGCGCGGTGGTTGTTCTCGATGCGCAGATCGCCGTCCTTGATCAGGCTCTGCGTGATGACGAGGTAGTGCGGCTCATCGCCCGACGGCACGCGCGGCCGCGCCACGCCCCATGCTGTGAGTGCGAGGGCTGCAAAGAGCGCGGCCGCGACCCACGGCGCTCGCCGAGGCGACTGCGTCCACACGGCGAGTCCGTCTGCTGGCACCGCGCGCAGCCGCGGCCAGGCCGCGCCAGCCAGGGCCACGCCCCAGACCGCGCCTTCGAGCGGGCCATCCCACAGCAGGAAAGCCGCTGGCGCGGTCCACGGCAACCACGGGAGCCAGGGCAGCACCAGGAGCGCGAGCGGCGCCCGCCAGAGGCGGGGCCCGAGGAGCGCACCGGCGGCACCTCCGGCGAGCACCAGCAACGCGAGCCACGAGAGCGGCGGCAACGCGCCGACGCGGGTCATCCGCACCGGATCGACGAGCGCGATGACACCGAGCGACACCCAGGCAGTGGCGCCGACGGCGAGTCCGGCGAGGAGCGAGGCCAACCGGGAGGCACGCGCGGCTTCGAGGGCGCGCCGGTCGTTCAGATACCGGCGTACCATGCGTAGCCGATCTCGGGATTCGATCCGCCGACCCCCTTGCCCAGATGGCCGACGTCGGCCACCACTTCCAGGCGCATCAGGTACTTCACGCTCTTGTAGCCGAGTTGCCGGGGCACCCGGATCCGGAGCGGGCCGCCGAACGTCGCCGGCAGCGCCTCGCCATTCATGCCGGTGGCCACGAGGGTCTGCGGATGCAGGGCGTCGGCCATGTCGATGGCCTCCCACCAGGGATCGATCGGGTGGCAGGCCACGAAGCGCGCCCCCGGCCGCATGCCGGCGGCGGCCAGCACGTCGGCCAGGGCGACGCCCGTCCATTCGGCGATGTACGACCAGCCCTCCTCGCACGCCAGTTGCGTGATCTGGCTGCGTTGGGGGAACCGCCGGAGGTCGTCGACCGACAACGACAGCGGTCGCTCGACCAGGCCGACCACCTGGAGCCGCCAGTCCGCGAACCCGCCGGCCTGGAACTGCTTGTACGCGTCGTTGGGCGGGTCCGGCGTGTTCGGGAACGGCCTGGCCGAGATCATGTGGCGCGGGAACTCTCGCGCCAGCGCGTCGCCGACGAGCAGGCGGTGCGCGGCGTACGTCAGCGTGTCACCGGCCTTCAACAGACCACCGGCATCCGGAGCGATCAACCCGGCCTGCCTGGCCGCGTACGTGGCAGCGCCCAGTCCCGAGATGCCGACGCCAGCCGCGATGCCGCGCGTGAGGAGTCTGCGACGCGAGAGTCCGCTCATGGCGCCTCCTGATCGGCGCTCGCGCGCCTCGTCCGTCCCGTGATCATCGCGCCCACCCGACGCGTGAAGCCCACCCGCCAGACCATCACCAGGTGCACCAGCAGGAACGCCGTCAGCAGCGCGGTCGCCAGGAAGTGCAGGGTACGAGCGGACTGCCGGCCGCCCAGCACCGTGACGATGGACGGCCACGCGGCGGCGATCGCGTCCGACATGGCCAGGCCCGTCCACACCATCAGCGGCACCAGGCCGAATACCACGCCCAGATACGTCAGCCGCTGCAGACCGTTGTAGTCCCACGTCGCGACTTCGTCGGCGGTTGCGCGCCGCAGGCTCTTCGCCATGGCCGTGCCGATTGCCGTCGGCGTGATGTCGCGCCGGCGGGGCAGGAGGTGGTCGCGGAAGTGCCGCGTGAGGCTGCCGGTGATGACGTAGGCGAGCCCCGTGAACACCAGCAGCCACGCGGCCTCGAAGTGCAGGGACCGGCTCCAGCCGTTCTGGTCCGACAGGACGTAGCCATAGCCGGTAGGCACCGAGGCACGCGAGCTGGGGATCGGCAGCGTGAACACCGGCGGGTCCAGCACGGTGCCCGTCTCGCCCCAGTAGAAGCGGGGGTGCGACACCACGATCTCGAGCCCACTCACGAGCAGGGCCAGGACGGCGACGGCCGTGAGCCAGTGCGTGACGCGCACCGCGACCGTGTGCCGCGGGGCGTCGGCGCCGGCGACCGCCGCCGCGTGGGTGAGCGAGGGGGACACGGACACGCGGCGGATGCTAGCACGCGACAGCGAGCCGGCGCGCGTGCGAGACGTTCAGTGGAGATGTCGTGTCCCTCCCCGACTCGCACACGGTGGTCTTGACTGACCACTCGCGATTCGTTCGTGGGCTTGGCGAAATCACGGTGTCTGCCACGCCCTGGGCCACAACGTGCCCTGGTCCTGCGTCGTCACGGGGCCGAGCCCCTTGTAGACGAACTTCTGCAGGCGCTTCCCTTCGTACGTCTCGGTGGTGTAGAGGTTGCCGCGCGAGTCGGTCGCGACGCTGTGCACGCCGAAGAACTGCCCGGGCTGGTGGCCGCCGGCGCCAAAGCTGGTGAGCAACTGCAAGCTCTCGCGCTGCACGATGTGGATGCGCTCGTTGCGTCCGTCGGCGACGAACAGGAACGTCTGCTGCGGGTCGCGCGAGAACGCGATGTCCCAGACGGCGCCGTCGCCTCGCGTGTGCTTCGCAATGACGACTTCCTTCACGAACGTACCGGCGCGCGTGAACACCTGGATCCTGTTGTTGGCGCGATCGCACACGTACACGAGGCCGTCGTTCGAGATCTCCGCGCAGTGCACCGGATTGCGGAACTGCTGCGCCGGCGGCGCCTCCGGGTCGTAGGGCCCCAGGTTGGTGTCGTCGGGCCGGTTCCCGTACGCCCCCCAGTACCGCTTGAACGCCCCGGTGTCGGCGTCGATCACGGCGACGCGCTTGTTGCCATAGCCGTCGGCGACATAGGCCTCGTTCGTCGTCGGATCCACGGAGACCTTTGCAGCGCGCCAGAAGTTCTGCATGTCGTGGCTTCCGGCGTTCTTCCCCGGATGACCCACCTGCAGGAGGAACTTGCCCTGCCTGGTGAACTTGACGATGTGCGCGTCCTTCGGGTCGTTGCCGCCAATCCAGACATTGGCCTTGTAGTCGACCGTGATGCCGTGGTTGGTCGCCGGCCACTCGTAGCCAGCGCCGGGGCCGCCCCAGTGCCCGACGAGATTGCCGTCGCGATCGAACTCCAGGACGGGCGGAGCGCCCTTGCAGCACATGGAGGGGGGCTCTTTCAGCGTCGTGGCTCCCGTGACGCTGACGGTGAGTCGGCCGGTGGCTGGCTGTCGCGGCGCGTCGTCGGTGATCTGGAAGACGAGCGCGCCGGTGCCGATGCCGGCCCGGGAGCCGCCCGGCAACGACAACCAGGGCTGATCGCTCGTCACCGTCCAGGCCGGCCCCTGGGTGTTGACGCCTTCGGTCATGATGTTGAGGCTCGCGTCGCCGCGATGGACGATCCAGACGTGATCCTGGGCATCGACGGCCACCCCGATCGTCTGGCCGAGCACCCATTGATTGGGCAGCGGCCTGGGCCACAGGGGGTCGACCTCGAAGGTGGGCGCCTGCACGCCGGTGGCGCGCTGCGCCGCGGCGATCCGTTCGAACGCGCCGCGCGCAGTGAGCAGGGCGGCGATGAGCACGACGGAGAGAGCTCCGAGAACGGCGTGACGCCTGGCAGCCATGTGCGACCTCCGGCGGGATGATATAACCGGTGGCCTGCCCGACGGCCACGCCCCATGCGTTCGCACGCGCTGACGATTGCCGGAGCCCTCCTCGTGCTGCTGGTGTGGACCGGCCGTCCGGCTGCCCACGATCTGCCCGCCTCCGTCGTCGTGCACGCGTTCGTCAAGCCCGAGGGGCAGCGACTGCGACTGCTCGTCCGCGTGCCGCTCGAAGCGATGCGCGACGTCGATTACCCGACCCGCGGGCCGGAGGGACTGCTGGATCTGACGCGCGTCGACAGCGCCCTTGCCGACGCCGTCGCGCTCTGGCTGGCGCCGGCGTTCCGGGTCCAGGAGGACTCCGCCACGCTGGCGCCGCCCCGCCTGGCAGCGGCCCGCATCTCACTGCCGTCCGACCGCTCGTTCGTGAGCTACGAGCAGGCGCTCGCGCACGTCACCGGCCCTTCGCTCGACGCCGACACGCGGATCTCCTGGAATCAGTCGCTGCTCGACGTGCTGCTGGAGTTCGACATCCGTTCGGACCGGTCCGCGTTCGCGATCGACCCGGCGGTCGCGCGGTTCGGCGTGCGCGTCATCACGGCCCTGCGGTTTCTCCCACCCGACGGCGCCATCCGCGCCTTCGAACTGGTTGGCGACCCGGGACTCGTCCGCCTCGATCCGCGCTGGCACCAGGCCGCCTGGCGGTTTGTCCAGCTCGGGTTCGGCCACATCCTCGGCGGCCCGGACCACCTGCTCTTCCTCCTGTGCCTGGCCATCCCGATGCGACGACTCCGGGCGCTCGTGCCGGTCGTCACCGCCTTCGCGGTCGCGCATTCGATCACGCTGATCGCATCGGCGCTCGACCTGGCTCCCCGCGCCCTCTGGTTCCCGCCGCTCATCGAGACGCCTCATCGCACTCTCGATCGTCTGCATGGCGATCGAGAACATGATGGCGACCACGTTCACCCATCGCTGGGTGGTGGCCTTCGCCTTCGGCCTCGTCCACGGGTTCGGCTTCGGGTTCGCGCTGCGCGAGTCCCTGCAGTTTGCCGGCGCACACCTGGTGGCGTCACTGCTGGCGTTCAACATCGGCGTGGAGCTGGGACAGGTGCTCGTGCTCCTGCTCATCCTGCCGCCGCTGACGCTGCTGTTCCGGCGCGCGACCACCGAGCGAGTCGGCACCATCGTCCTGTCGGCGGTCGTAGCGCACGCCGCGTGGCACTGGATGGTGGACCGTGGCGCCGCTCTTGGACGCTTCACCTTCGAGTGGCCGCGACTCGACGCCGCGCTCGCCGCCGCGGCCGTGGGCTGGCTGCTGATCGTCGTGGTGGCGGCCGGCGCGCTCTGGCTCCTGCGCGGACTCCGCGACGCCCTGCTGTGAGCGGGACGAGAGGATGCACCGGTACAGCGCAAGTCATGGTGCTCCGCCGTTCTCAGGCTAGATTGTACGAACGCCGTGCTGCCGTGCTGCCGCCGCCGCGGACATCTCGTCCGCGGCCTGTCGTGAACGTCCGCCAAGGAGAATGAGCATGTCGCTTCCTCATGCCGAACACCGCACCCTGGAGTTTGATGGTGGGCAGGCCGTCGGCTCGACCTACCAGTGGCCGGGCGGGCAGTACTGTGCGATTCACACCGTCAACGGCCTCGTCGGCTGCGGCATCTACGACATTCGCTCGGCAAACGAGTTCAGTCTGGCCGTGGCGATTGCCCGTGGCACGCCAGCCGTGCCGCTGCGCGAGCCCGAGGACCTCTTTGGCGCCACGATCCTGGAAGTCAGCAACGCTGCCGCGGCCCTGGGAGTGACACCGGGCATGACGGGGCGCCAGGCGGTCGAGCGGTTGCTCGTCGCAAAGTAGGGAGTGCGACACCGGGCAGCCGCCGGCTCACCTGTCAGTGAGCCAACCATGGGCTGGACGCGGACCTGCCCGCGCGCGGCTGGCACATCGCCTACAACGCCCTCGGCGGCCTGCTCGTCTACAACTGGGCCGTGGCGAATCCCGACAAGGTCCGTCGCGGTGACAGACGAGAGGACGCATTAGCGGGGGGCTGAGGCAACATCAGGGTCATTTGCAGACCCACCCCCCAACGAGAACCCGATTCCAACACATCAGGCCAGGCATAGCGTTGCGAGTGCGGGAGCGACGCGGCAGCGCCAGATCATCTTGATGCCCTCGATCCGGCTAACGTGCTGGCGTTCAGCCGCGAGCCGCGCGCGAGGCCTTCCCGGTTCTCGTGGTTGTCGACGTGCGGCTCGCCGACTGCAGCGCCTCGGCAAGGCGCTGCGGTGTGAGTCCGTGGTTGCCTTCGACCTCGACCGTCGGCCCGAGCCAGAACTTGGCCTCACCCTCGGCGTGCTGCACGTGCACGTGCGGCCGAGGCCGCCGGCTGCAAGCGGTGGTCAGGCAGCTCCACGCTTGCCGTGCAGCGCATCGACGATGACCTCCGGGTGCTTGGCGGCCACACGCAACAACGCCAGCGCCGGACCTTCCGGCATGCGGCGGCCCTGCTCCCAATTCCGAAGGGTGGCAACGCTTACACCAGGTACTGCCGCTCAGCCGCGAGCGGCGCTCACAGACGTCTCGCAGCGCATCGTGCATCGCGCGCCGCTCCCCGAGCCCACCCTGATCCTCGGTGCCTGCGTGGTGGCCATCGCCACCCTCGGCGCGCAGCCCACCCCGGTCAGAGACGGGTATGTCCAACTGCGCGGCGATTCCAACCACGAGACAGCGCGGCTGCAGCGGCTTGGCCTGGGAACGCTTCGCGAGGCGGCGGAGCAGCGCCTGGGCGCCGTGATCTACAGCATTGCATTCACCGCCCATCACGGACGATGGGCCACGCTGCACTCGCCCCCCTCTTCATTTGTCGCTCCACCCGAAGCTGCCGAGACGCTGCTTCATGCGACAGGGTGGCCTTACCTGTTCATCGATTGCCGGCGCCTGCCGCACGACCATTGGTCGAGGGAGTCGCAGATTGGCTTGAAGCTGTACTCACCTCAGCCACTCGATTGGTCCAGGCACTTCGATGGACTGACGTTCACCGATCAGATGTTTCCCAGTCGGCCCGATGGCCATGTCCCGAGTTGGGCGACGAAGACGCTCCGACGCCAGGGCGCGCAGGGTCAGGGGACGACCTTCACACGTCGGCGCCTGGCGGCCACCCGGAGCGGCCCGTCCTTGCAGGCAAGGGGCAGCCTGAGGCGCAGGGCCAGTTCCAGGTAGGCCGCGTCGTACACGCTCAACGTCAGGTCGCTGGCCAGCTTCGACAAATCCGTGAGCGCCAGCGCCGACATCTCGTGGTCCACCATGCATCGCAGGGACAGCAGCGCTGTCAGTGCCAGGCCGCGCTCCCTCGCGGTCAGCTTCTTCCGCCGTTCGAGCACCAGCAGCACGTTGGCGACCTCGACCGGCCAGAGGGCCGGCACGATGACCCGCGTGCCCTGCCCCACCTGATCGAGCAGGGCGTCGGTCTCGGGCGTGGCCTGGCCCGGGTGGACCCACGCCACTGCAATGGAGGCATCCACCACCAGTTGGTCCATCAGCGGCGGCCGTCCTCGATGGCCGACCGGACTTCCGCGTCCGAGAGCCTGCCGCGCCCCTTGGTGCGCCCGCCGATCGCCTGGCGCAGCTGGTTCAGGGCCAGGACGGCCTGACGGACCTCTTCCAGCTTGCGCGGCCCCTCAGGGACGATGCGCGCCACGACCTTGTCGTGGCGGGTGATGATGACTTCCTCGCCGCGGCCGACGCGCTCGAGGAGTTCCCCGAACCGGGTCTTGGCTTCGAACGCAGTGACCGTGGGCATGCGATGACCCTCTGAATTGACTAGACGTTAACCAGTCTACGGCCTGCTCGTCGCCACAGGCAAGCCGCCGTGGCGCGGTGGGACACCGCGCCCTACCTCGGTGCCCGTGCAGCCGGGCCGTGCCGGCCCTGCACGGAGCACCACCCGCCGAACAAATCCTCCCAGCACGAGGCCACCTCCGCGCGCTGCGCCTCGGGGATCGACGGCGTGAACGGCAGCGAATCTGCCGTGGCCACCGCGTCGAGCCACGTGGCGATCGCGCCGACGTCGCGCGCGATCACGGCCGGCGACACCCGCGAGAGGTCGTCGTCCGGCCGATGGTGGAAGACGATAGGACGCATCAAGGTCGCGGGGGCTGAGGCAACATGAGGGTCATTTGCAGACCCACCCCCCCAACGACACAACACCGACTACCCCCCCGAGCCCCCCGACGCGCAGATTAGGGCTCTGGTCCAGGCCTGTCCACCAGCGTCACGGCCCCGAAGGCTCCGTGCGCGGGATGGCTGCGCGCTCACGGGCACACCTCCGGCGCGTCGACCGCCGGCGAGCGGTCAGGAGCACGGGGCCCAGCGGTCGTCTGCCCCCCTCACGCCGGGGAAGCCATCGACCAGCGGCGGCGCGCGGGCCGGCCGCGGGACGGGCGGCTCGGGCGGCAAGCCGAGGTGCCGGAAAAACCGGCCGATGACGGCCGCCTCCTCGATGAGCGGGATCAGGCGCAGGCGGCCGCCGCACCGCGGGCACGTCTGCACGTCGAACCCGAACGTCCGGCGCATCAGGTCCGCCCAGTGGTGGCGCCGCGCCGCGGGCCGGCAAGGGGCGCTGGCCCGGAACCGCACGGATGCCGAGGATCTCGGTGCACAACGTGTTCGTGAAACTCGCCAGTCTGGGCCCGGAGCTGCTCGGCGTGCGCGCGCCGGCCGGTTATCTGCATCGCATGCTGCACACACAGTGGATTGACGGCCGTCGCCGGGCGAACGTCGCCGAGCGGGTCGCGACCGGCACGCTGCCCGAGACCTCGCATGCGCCGACCCACGACACTTCGATGGACGTCATCCGTGCCCTCGGCGGTCTGCCCGAGGAACAGCGCCAGGCCGTCGTCCTTCACGCAGTCGAAGGATTCTCATTCCGCGAAATCGGCAGGATGACCGGGGTCTCTCTGTTCACCGCGGCCGGGCGATGACGAACGGCCTCCGAAGTGGGCGTTCAACGCTCGGATGCCCCACTCGTTCACGGCTGGTCTTCATCGGGCGATGTCCAGCGGCGACGACTTCGCGAGTGAACTCGCTGCCGCCGAGCTCGTTATCGCAGTGCGCCGTCACCGCCTCGATCGCGGCGCCTATCCCAACGACCTTTCCGCCGTCGCGCCGGCGTACCTCCCAGGCGTGCCCATCGATCCCCGGACCGGCAAGCCGCCGATCTACTCGCGCGACGGCCAGGGATTCACGCTGACGACGGCGCCGAGCGAGAACTATGCACCGAGGAAGCGGCCGACGGCGGTGTGGAGGGTCGCCAGGTAACGACCAGATTGGTAATCGGGGGACGCTCTGGTGCGGACGGAGTCATCACATCCGACCGGAAATCCGGTGTGCTCCAGCCTGAAAAGGCTCGTGGACTGGCCCGGAAGTTGCTCAATAGCAGGCTCGATGAGCCGGTTCGCCCGACTGATTCCGCCGACCGACCCCGCCGCCACCGAGGACGCGTTCGCGGAGTGTGCTCCCGAACCCGCAGCCACGACGGAAGCTGCGGAAGAGCGAGACTGGTTCGCGGCGTTCCCTGAAGAAGCCGGCGTACACGCCACGCAGCGGCGCCATCTCCTCGCCGTTCCTGACGAGAACCACGTCCCGCACGACGACCGGGTGATTCCACGTCTTGCCTTCGATGGCAGGATGCCGCGCGACCTCCGAGGGTGACGTCCCATGACGTCACTCCCGTCTCGCTCACGTGGCGCCGGGCGCGTCTTGCGGCTTCACGGGTTCTGGAGTTCCTCTGCAGGTGGCCTGCCAGGCGGGTTCACCCGCCAGCCCGCCGATAGACGCTCGGGGCGCATCCGACGAGCCGATGGAACGCTGTGGCGAACGCCTGCGACGAGCCGAACCCGAGGTCCATGGCGACCCGGGTCACGGACGCCGACGTGGCGCGCAGCCGGCGCTGCGCTTCCTCGATCCGCAGCCCGAGGAAGTACTCGGCCGGTGCGGCGCCAGTGGCCTCGCGGAATCGTGCCGTGAAGTGCGAGACCGACAGTCCGGCCGCCGCCGCGAACTCCGGCACCTGGCGCGGCCGGTCCACCCCGGCGCGCATGAGGCGAAGCACCGGCGCCAGCCATTGGTCGGAGCCGCGAATCGCACGGTGGTGCGAGGCGGCCACGAGATCGAGGAGCAGGACGACGAGGCCGCAGCGGCGCGCGATGACGTCGAGTGGACTCGTCCGTGTCTGGCTCGCGAGCATCCGCTCGAGCGACGCGTGGCAGCCCCGGGGCGCGCGGAAGTGTCGCGCCGGCAGGTGGCGCAGCGCCCCGGCCAGCGTGGCGGCGTCGCGTCTCGGCAAGCCGAGGAATCCCTGCCCACGCTGTGACGGCTGCAGGATCAGCCAGTAGAGCACCCCGCGATTCTCCGGGTCCGGGCCGGTGCTGTGCCACTCGCCAGGCATGGTGACCAGGACGTCTCCGCCGCGGAGGGCGTAACGGCGACCCTCGAGCTCGTACGTCTGCTGACCGCGGTGCAGGTAGCAGATCTCGATCATCCCCGGATGCCTGTGCGCGGGCAGCGGCGTGTGCGGCGTCCGGTAGCGATACCGGCCGAGCACGCGAGCACCGGGCAGCTCCATCCGTGCGAGGTTCAGAATCTCGCGCTCCGGCGTTCGTACCAGATCCAGTGTCGTCATGTGTCAAATCGTCTGACCGCACGTCGCGAGAAGTCAAACGCGCACCGTCGGAGCACGATCACCGCGTCATGTCCTACGACGCGCGGTTTCTCGACACGTTCAACGCTCTGGCGACCCGGTTCGAGCGGGAACAGGCAGGTCCGCTGGCGCAGGCCGCCGGCTGGATGGCGGATGCGGTGCAGGAGGACCGGCTGATCTACCTGTTCGGTGGCGGGGGACACACCTGCCTCGTCATGCAGGAACTGTTCTGGCGCGCCGGTGGGCTGGCCAACCTCTGCCCGATGATCGACTTCTCGATCCATCCGGTCACGCCCGCGTACATGTACCTGTCGCACGAGCGCATGCACGGCGTCGGCAACGCCATCGTGGACTACCACGGCGTGGGCGAGGGCGACCTCGTGCTGTGCTTCCACAGCTACGGGTTCAACGCGCCGACGATCGACTGCGCGCTGCGTGCCAAGGAGAAGAGCGCGCGCGTGGTGGGCATCTCGTCGAGCGAATGGGACCGGCGCACGCCGAAGGACTTCCCGCTCCGGCACCGCAGCGGCAAGCACCTGTTCGACGTGGCCGACGTGTGCATCGAGGACTACGTGCCGTTTGGCGACGCGGTGATCGACGTCGAGGGCTTCGACCAGCCGATCAGCGGCATCTCGAGCACCATCGACTTCTACATCGCGCATCGCCTGGAGATGGAGTGCGTCAAGGCCTGCGTGGCGCGCGGTCTCACGCCACCGGTGTGGCGCAGCGCCAACATCACCGGCGGCGACGAGTACAACGCCGCCCTGCGCGCGAAGTACAGCCCGCGCATCAAGTTCCTGTAATCGGGGGAGGACCGCCGTGGCCGTCAAGGAAACCGGCGTCAGCTACTACGGCATCTCGTATCCGGAGCACGCCAGGCGCGACTTCGAGGAGATGAAGGCGCACCACTGCACCGCGGTGCTGCTCGCGCTGACCGAGTTCGACCTCTTCTTCTGGACCCGGAACATTCCCCGCATCGTGGACGAGGCGAAGAAGGCGGGCCTGACCGTCTACCTGAACACCTGGGGCATCGGCAAGTTCTTCGGCGGCGAGCCACCCAGCCGCTTCCTGCAGGAATGCCATCCGCACGACCGGCAGTGGACCGCCGTCACGGGCGAGCCGCTTGCCGCCGCCTCGCCCTCCTCGCCTGCCTTCCGCGAGTACTTCTGGGAGATCGTCGACCGTCTCGCCCGCGACTGCGACGCCGACGGGTTCTTCTGGGACGAGCCGCACTACGCCATGCCCATCGAGCCGGTGGGCTACCAGAGCACAGCGGACTGGTCGTGCCGCAGCCCGATCACGCAGGAGGTGTTCCGTCGCAGGTACGGCTACGAGATGCCGAAGACCCTGACCGAGACGGTACGCCGCTTCCGTCACGACCAGGCCAACGAGCTGCTCTCGGAGGCCGGACGCATCGCCAAGTCGCGCAACCCGTCCCTGCGCATCACCCAGTGCAGCCTGCCCGCGGAGAACAACTACTACCTCTCCTACCAGCGAGGTTTCGACGACTGGGATCGCATCGCCGCCAACCCGCTCTACGACATCTTCTCGACGTCGATCGTCACGAGCTACGACGTGCCGCTCGACGTGCACCGGCGCCTGGCCGAGAAGACCGTCAGCCTCGCCCGCAGGAACGGCAAGATCCCCCAGCGCTGGATCATGAGCTACTTCGACAGCCCGCGCGAGATCACGATGATCAAGGACATCGCGCGCTGCTACGCCGACGCGGGCATCGAGTCGATCTTCTCGTGGACCTATCGCGCCGGGAAGGGCACGTTCCTCGAGGCGCCAGACCCGGACCTCGCCTGGAAGACGCTGGGCGAGGCCTTCGCCGAGGTGCGCTCATGAACCCGACGTCTCGACCGAATCGACGCGAGTGGCTGGCGCAGGCCTCCGCGCTGCTGTCGATCGGCGTCGTGACCCCGCTCGCGGGCAGGGCGCCCGGCCTGACGGTGCGCGACGACGGCAAGGGCGAGTTCGCCATCTTCGAGAACGGCCAACCCGTGCTGCGATACCAGTACGGGACCGTACCGATACCCGCGTCTCTGCAGACAGGGCTGTCGCCGTCGCAGGCCGAGAGCCTGCGCCGCTACGGACACCCCCGCAGCAACTACATCCATCCGCTCTACGGGCTCGACGGCGTTCCGCTGACCGACGACTGGTCGAAGGATCACCCCCATCACCGCGGTATCTACTGGGCATGGCCCGAGGTCGGCTACAAGGGCGAACTGGGAGACCTGCACGCGCTCGTGCGCGTCTTCGCCCGGCCCACGGGCAGGATCACCTCCACGTCGGGTGACGACGTCGCCGGGATCGACGCCGAGAACGAGTGGCGGTGGGACGACGTCACGCCCATCGTCCGAGAGACCGCCAGGATTCGCGCCCACCGGCGCGGCTCGCACGGCCGCCTGGTCGACCTCGAATTCACATTCGCCGCGCTCGTCGAGGGCGTGACGCTGGCCCGCCGGGGCACGAAGGCCTACGGGGGATTGAACACGCGGCTCGCACCTGTGTCGGAACTGCGCCTGTCGCACCACGCCGATCCGCCGGATGCCTCCCCTCGCATGGCCTGGCAGACGGCCGCCGGCACCTGGAAAGGGGCCACCGCCCCGTCGTCGCTCACGATTCTCGAGTCCGCCGGCAATCCGGGCTACCCGGGTGACTACATCGAGTTCCCCGAACTGCCGTGGCTCCAGCCCACGTTCCCCGCAGCGGGGACTGCGATACACGCTGACGCAAGAGACGCCGCTCGTGCTTCGGTACCGGCTCTGGCTGCGCGAGGGGCCGCCACCATCGGACGCGGAATACCGGAAGCAGTGGAGCGCGTTCCAGCCCGTCCCAGAGACACGCGCACGCTGACGGTGGACAAGAGGTAGTCACCATGACGACAACGCCCGCATCGCGCCGCCAGTTCCTGCAATCGACCGCCGCCGTCGTGGCCGCGCCGTACATCGTCCCCGCGACGGCGCTGGGACGAGGCCAGGCCACGCCCCCGAGCGACCGGATCAACCTCGGGATCATCGGCGTCAACGGCATGGGCCGGGCGAACCTGGGCAACTGCGCGAAGCACCCCGACGTGGTGGTGACGGCGGTGTGCGACGTGTGGGAGTCGCGGGTGACCAGCGCGCTGGCCGCCCAACCGACGGCCAGGGGCTACCGCGACTACCGCGAGCTGCTGGCGCGGAAGGACGTCGACGCGGTGATCATCGCCACGCCGCCGCACTGGCACGCGCTGATGGCCGATCCACGCGCGTCGAGGCCGGCAAGGACATCTACCTGCAGAAGCCGATGACGCTGCACCCCGACGAGACGCTGGCCGTTCGCAACGCGGTCAGCAAGCACGGCGGATCAGCCAGATCGGCACGCAGATCCACGCCGGCGAGAACTACCGCCGCGTGGTCGAGTGGATCCGCTCGGGCAAGCTCGGGCCCGATCAGCGTCGTGCGCACGTTCAACGTGCATGAACCAGGGCCCGGAGGGCATCGGCACCGCGCCGCGGCAGCCGGCGCCGGCCGACCTGGACTGGGACCTGTGGCTCGGGCCCGGCCCGGAGATCGCCCTACAACGCGCTGCTTGGCCGCCAACAGCTACAACCACTGCTCGTTCTTCGACTACTCGGGCGGCTGGACGCCGGGCATGGCCCCGCACATCATCGACCTGCCCGTCTGGGCGCTGGACCTGGGACTTCCGCCGGTCACCAGCTGCTCGGGCGGGCGGTACGTGGTCGGAGGCGACGGCGACGCCCCCGACGTGCAGGAAGTCCTCTGGCAGTATCCCGAACCTGACGATGACCTGGATGATGAGCATGTGCAACAGCTTCGCGTTCGACTTCGGCCGCGGCGCGCCGGCCCGGCGGCTGGGCATCTACTTCCACGGCGCTGCGCGGCACGCTGTTCACCAACTACGGCAAGCACGAGGTCGTGCCCGAGGGCGAGCTGCTGAAGGACGCCACGCCGCCGCCGAGCAGTCGATCGCCGCCCTCGCCGGGCCACGAGCGGGAGTGGCTCGACTGCATCAAGTCGCGCGCAGCAGCCGAGCTGCAACGTCGACTACCACTACAAGATCGACCTGGCGCTGACGCTGGCCAACCTGCTCGTACCGGCTGGGCCGCTCGGTCCGCTTCGACCCGCACACGGAGCAGATCGTCGGCGACGACGAGGCCGCACGGCTGGCACGCCCGGCCTACCGATCGCCGTGGAAGTTCCCGGCCGAGTACCTCTAGTGCCATGCCTCGCGCAGACAGACCCGTCCAGCCGTACGGCGTCCTGATTCTCGGCGGCGGGTGGGTGGCCGGCCAGCACATCGCCGCGTTCGACGCTCACCCGTCGGCACGCGTGGTGGCCGTGTCGAGCCGCTCGATGGCGAGCGCCGAGCGGCGCATCGCACGGTCGGGCCTGTCAGGCGTCCGCGCGCACGACGACTTCGCGAAGGCCCTCGCCGAGCCCGACGTCGACATCGTCTCCATCTGCACGCCGCAGCACCTGCACTGCGAGCACGTCATCGCCGCGGCCCGCGCCGGCAAGCACCTGGTCATCGAGAAGCCGGTGGGCAACAGCCTCGACGAGCTGCGGCGGATGCAGGCGGCCGTGCGCGCAGCAGGCGTCCGGACGGTCGTCAGCTTCGTCCTGCGGTGGAATCCGCTGTTCCGCGAGCTGAAGCGCCGCATGGCGGCGGGGGCCATCGGCCGGCCGTACTACGTCGAGGCCGACTACCTGAGCCACAACGGGAGCTGGTGGTCGGGCTGGAACGACGCGCGCACGGTCGAGGGCGGCGTCAGCGCGATGCTCGTGGGCGGCTGCCACGCCGTGGATGCCCTGCGCTGGTTCGCCGCGGACGGCGAGTTCACCGCGGCCACGCCTGTCGAGGTGTTCGCGATGCGAGGCGGATATCGCAAGGGCCTCACCAGCGCGTACGACCCGACGACCCACGCCTGGATCGATGGCGCGCCGCCCATGGAGTACGAGGGCCTCGAGGTCGCCCTCGTGACCTTCGGCAACGGCGCGCTCGGCAAGGTCAGCGTGAACGCCGACTGTGTCATGCCGTACCGCTTCCCGCTGCGCGTCTTCGGCGACCGCGGCACCATCCTCGATCACCAGCTCTGGTCGCCGTCCTCGGTCATCCCTCCGGCGTGGCTCGACGTGCCAGGCACGCCCCCCGACTCGAGCGACGTGAGCCACCATCCCTTCCGCGCGCAGATGGAGCACTTCCTCGACTGTCTCGCGCACGACGTGGAGTCGCACTGCAATCTCGACGATGCGGTGCTCACGCACGAGGTCGTGTTCGCCGTGCAGGAGTGCTACAGGACCGGCCGCCCGGTCTCGTTGGCGTCGATGCGAGCCGCGGGCAGCGCGACCTGACTGGCTCTCGGGCTAGACTGCGAGCCACGATGCGCTCGCGCTCCCGATTCTTCCTGCTCATCACGGTGCTGTCGTGCCCGGGTCTGGTGCTGGCCACGGGCGTGCCCGCCCGGGCGCAGGCCGCGGCCGCCGCCGCGAGGCCAGCTCAGGCGTCGACCCCGGCCAGTGGGGTGCGCCTCCGGGCGATTGGCCCTGACGCGGCACGCGGCCGGGCCCTGGCGGTCGTCGTGGACGAAGGCGTGCTCGTCCACACGGCCCTGCTGTATCCGGAGGACGGCGAGGGCCGGCTCCAGGGTGCCGGTGATGCGGCCGCCCAGGCCGGTCACGTGCTGGACAGCCTCGACGCTGCGCTGCGGACCGCCGGCACGGGACTGGGCCACATCGTCCGCCTCCACGTCTACGTGGCCGACGCGGCAGCCTCCGCCGCCGTGGAGCGATTGCTCGCCAGCCGCTTCACGGGCCCGGTTCTGCCGGCCGTCACGTTCGTCGAGTCGCGGATGCCCCGGACCGGTGTCCTCGTGGCCATGGACGCGGTGGCCGCGACATCACGGCGCGTTCCGACCGGCCCGCCGGCCCGACGCATCGTCGATGGACTCGCGGCGACTCCGGGCGGTGGGGCACATGTGGCGGTGCAGCCCGACGGGCCGTTCGTCATCATCTCGGGCCGAGCGGCGCCAGGCGGGTTCGCCGACGCGGTGCGCGGCACGATGGAGCAGCTCCGCGGCGACCTGAAGACCGTCGGCCTCGGGTTCGAGCACGCGGTGCATGTGAAGGCGTTCCTCGGCGACATGACACGCGCCGGCGAACTGGCTCGCATCGTCGCGGGGACGTTCGAGGGCGTCGCGCCGCCCCTCGTCGTCACCGAGTGGCGCGATTCGTCGCTGCCCGCCGAGATCGAACTCGTGGCCACCGCGCCAGGCGCGGCAGGAGGCGGTGAACGCCTGACGCTGGTCGAGCCCATCTCGGCGCGCTACAGCCGCATCGCGCGCGTGTTCGCCGGCCGGCCCGTCTTCGTGTCGGGCCTCACGGGCACGTCGGCCGAACCAGTCGCCCAGGTGCGCGAGGTGTTCGGCGACATGCGCCGTGTGCTCACGGAGGCCGGCAGCGACATGCGGCATATCGCGAAAGCGACGTATTACGTCTCAGACAAGGCGGCCGACCAGGAGATCAACGCGATCCGCCCGTCGCTCTACGACGCCACGCGTCCACCCGCCGCGTCCAAGATCTCGGTGCAGGGCACGGGGACGCCAGGCAAGGTGGTCGCGATCGACCTGATCGCGGTGACGGTCGACCGATGAGGAGTGCCCTGTCGCACCGCGGAACTCCGGCGCCAGCCGGCTCGCGCCGCAGGCGACTGGCCGCGTCGGGCGCAGTGCTCGGGGCCGGTGTGCTCGTCGCGATGACCTGGACCGCCGGCGGACTCGACGCCCAGGTCGGCGACCGGGCGGCAATCGACTCGGCGCCGCCTCCCGCGCACTGGACGATTCCGCCAGCGCCCGTGCGCACGCCCGAGGAGTCGATGCGCCTGATGGACCTGCAGCCGGGGTTCCGCATCGAACTCGTGGCGTCGGAGCCACTGGTGCAGGACCCGATTGCCTTTGCCTTCGACGAACGCGCCCGCCTGTGGGTGCTCGAGTGGCCCTCGTACAACTGGCCGCTCCGCGACGTGCTCGGATTGCCGTCCGAACCGCTGCCGCCCAGCCGCCTCGCCGTCCTCACGGATGCCGATGGCGATGGCCGCCTCGATACGCGCACGGTGTTTGCCAGCATGGACTTTCCGCGCGGCATCCAGCTCGTGGACGGCGGCGTGGTCGTGTACGCGCTGCCGGAGGTCGTCTTCCTGCGCGACACGGACGGCGACGACAAGGCCGACACGCGGTCGGTCATTCAGACAGGCCTGCCGGTACCCGTCAATCCGCACCTGGCGCCGAGCAGCCCGTCGTGGACGCTCGACAACTGGACGTACGGCCTGCAGGTGGACGAGCGCCTTCGCGTGGTGAGCGGTGTGCCAGTCAAGGCGCGCGCCGGACGGCTGGCGGGGCAGTGGGGCATGTCGCACGACGACTACGGTCGCCTCTTCTTCAGTTACAACCAGGACCACATCCGCGGCTCGCTCGTGCCGACGGTCTACGCGGCGCGCAATCCGCACTACGCGGCCACGGCCGGCATCGACGTCCGGATCGGCGCCGACAACGAGGTCTGGCCGCACGCCATCACGCCGGGCGTCAACAGGCGTGCGCAGTTGCGCGACGACGGGCGCCTCCGCGTGTTCACGGCCAATGCCGCGCCGACTGTCTATCGCGGCGACCAGTTCCCCGACGAGTACCGCGGCAACGTGTTCGTCGGCGAGTCGGCGGGCCGCCTGATTCGACGGTCGGTGCTCACCGAGCGCGACGGCATCATCACGGGGAAGAACGCCTATGCCGAGCGCGAGTTCCTGTTCTCGCACGACGAGCGATTCCGCCCCGTCTTCAGCGCCACGGGACCTGACGGCGCCCTCTACGTCGCCGACATGTACCGCGGCATCATCGAGGGCCACATCTTCATGACCACGTTCCTGCGCAACCAGGTGGTGGCGCGGGGGCTGCAGCACCCGTTCCACGGCATGGGACGGATCTACCGCATCGTGCACGACGGCCGGCCGCGCAGCGCGCCGCCGTCCGTCACGCCGGGCGACGTCGCCGGATGGGTCCCGGTGCTCGCGCATCCCAATGGGCATTGGCGCGACATGGCGCAGCGGATGCTGGTGTCGTCGCGATCGACGAGCGTGATTCCAGCCGTGCGGCAGCTGGCCATGTCGCACGACGACGCGCGGGTTCGCCTGCACGCCCTCTGGACGCTCGAAGGGCTGGGCAGCGCCGACGATGAACTCGTGCGAGCACGCCTGGCGGATCGATCCGCGCACGTGCGCATCGCGGCACTGCGTGTGGCCGAAGTGCGTCTCTCGGAGGCCTCGATGCTCCGCGCGGCGCTGGCCCTCGCCGACGACGCGGACGTGGCGGTGCGGCGGCAGCTGCTGTACACGCTGGGGGAGTCACGTCACGCCGACGCGGAAGAGACGCGCCTGCGCCTGCTGCGTCGTGATATCGACGTACCGTTCATGGTGGATGCGTTCATGAGCGGCGCGGCCGGCCGCGAGCTGCAGACGCTCGAGACGCTGGCGGGGTCGCCCATCTGGGACGTGGATCGTCCCGAGCATCGCGCGCTCGTGACGGCGCTGGCCACGGCGATCGGCAACGCGGGGCGACAGGACGGTCTGGCGGCGTTGAAGCGGCTCTCGGCCCAGGGCAGCGGACAGCCCACGTGGCAACGCGACGCCGTGTCGGCGGGCCTGGAAGCGTCTGCCCGTGCGGCGCAGCCCGCCTCGACGGCGACATCAGCGCCACGCGATGCCGCGACGGCGGCGCTCGTCGAGCGCGGGCGTGCGGGCTATGCCATCTGTGCCGCCTGCCACCAGGCCGACGGGCGCGGCCTGCCCGCCATCGCCCCACCCCTGGCCGGCTCACCCAGGGTCGCGGGCCCTCCGCAGGCGCTCATCGACATCGTCCTGAACGGCCGCGACGAGGACCCGGCATTCCCCAGCATGCCGCCGCTGGCCTCGCTGCCCGACGACCAGCTCGCGGCGATCCTCACCTACGTGCGTCAGGCGTGGGGCAACGCGGCATCGGCGATCCCTCCGGAGGCCGTCGGGGCGCGGCGCCCCGCGCAGGGGGCGTCGACCGCGCCACCGCTGCCACGGGTCGCGCCGGAGGAGTTTCCCGAGGCCTCCCGTGTCGCCGTCGCCGCGGCACTCCGTGCCGCACGGGAACGCCCCGACGATCCCGACACCGTTGGCGCGCTCGCGATGTTGCTGCAGTCCTGGCAGCAGTTCGACGTCGCCGCCGCCGCGTACGCGCGTGCACAGGCCCTGGCCCCAGGCCGCGTCGACTGGTGGTATCTCGGGGGCCTCACGGACTCGGTCCGCGCGCTGCCCGCCGCGGCAGCGAGGCAGTTCGCGCGCGCCCTGCCCCTGGCCGGCGAGCGCGCGCCCCTGGTGTCGCTTCGCCTCGCCGATGCCCACCTGGCGGCGGGGGCGGACGACGAGGCGACCGTCATCTATCAGCGGCTCGTGGCCGTGCCCGACGTCGCGGCCGCCGCCTGGTACGGGCTGGGCCGCCTGGCGCTGCGGCGTGGCGACGACCCAGCCGCGCGCGAGGCCCTGCAGCAGGCCGTCTCGCTCGCCCCTGACTTCGGCGCCGCGCAGTACGCGCTTTCGCAGGTTCACCGCCGCGCCGGCAACCCGGACGCCGCCTCCGTGGCGCTCGCGCGTCAACAGAAGTGTCCGGCGTGCGGTCCGTCCCCGGACGACCCGTGGCAGGCGCGCATCGCGGCGATGCGTGACGACGCCTTCGCGCTGCTCACCAGGGGCGTGGCCGCGGCGTCCGGGCGCGAGGCCGCCGCGACGGCTGAGGCCATCCGTCTCCACGAGGCGGCCCTCCAACGGCCGGAGACGCGCGGGCAGGCGCACATCAACCTGATCGATCTGTATGGGCGCTCTGGCGACGCGGCACAGGCGAAATCCCACTACCTCGCCGCGCTCGACCAGCGGGGCTTCGAAGCCGAGGCGCATCGGCAGTACGCCGCCGTCCTGCTCGAGCAGCAGCAGGTGGCCCAGGCGCTCGAGTTGTTCGAGCGGGCGTCGACGCTGGAGCCTGCCGACCCCCTGGCGTGGCAGGGCCGGGGGCTGGCCCTCGAGCGGATCGGCCGGGTCGTCGAGGCCGGCGACGCGTACGGTACGGCGCTGCGCCTCGCGCCGGACGCGCACGAGGCGCGCTTCGGTCTCGCCCGCCTGGCGATGCGCGCCGGGCAGGTAGACGAGGCGATCGCCTACCTCGAGACCCTGCAGGCGCCGCACCGCGCCGAGACGCCTCGCTACCTGTTCGCGCTGTCGACCGCCTACATGCGCCGGGGGCGTCAGGACGATGCGCTGCGGGTGGCCACCGAGGCGCTCTCCCTGGCGCGTGCGTTGGGCGACGAGAGGATGGC
Organism: uncultured Acidobacteriota bacterium; assembly: GCA_963715265.1. Classification (GTDB taxonomy): domain Bacteria; phylum Acidobacteriota; class Vicinamibacteria; order Vicinamibacterales; family Vicinamibacteraceae; genus Luteitalea. Next base: position 92,220 of record CAVQRQ010000010.1, on the reverse strand, counting down.
AACGTTCATCGACGGCGAGATCCGGAAGTTGCGGCCGACGCCATGAGTGGGCTCCCTGCCGGCCTGCAGCGTATGCGAAGGCGACTGACGGTCGTCATCGCCGCCTGGTTGCTCGTCGCCGCCACGCCGGTCCGCCCGACGGCACGACAGGTGGCGGCCACGCCGTGGTTCGAGGACGTGACGACAGCCGTCGGGCTCGACGTCAGGCACCGCAACGGCGCGCGCGGCGAGTTCCTGATCCAGGAAATCATCGGCCCCGGCGTCGGGCTGATCGACTACGACAACGACGGCGACCTCGACGTCGTCGCCGTGCAGGGCCCCGCCACGATCGCGGCGCATGCGGCAGGCACCGGCAGGCAGGCCGCCGGCGGTGGCGACGCCACGTCGGAGCCGCTGGCCCGGCTGTTTCGCAACGACCTGCGCGTGGCGTCGGATGGCACGCGCACCCTCCGCTTCGTGGACGTGACAGCCCGCGCCGGCATCGGCGCGCGGGGCAACGGCATGGGTGTGGCCGTCGGCGACTACGACGGCGACGGACTCGCGGATCTGTATCTCACCACGCAGGGGCCCAACGCGCTGTATCGCAACCGCGGCGACGGAACCTTCGAGGACGTCACGTCGCGCGCGGGCGTGGACGACGATCGCTGGAGCACGAGCGCCGCGTTTGCCGATCTCGACGGCGATGGCGACCTCGACCTGTTCGTCGCCAACTACGTGGATGCCTCGGTGTCGGCGGCCAGGCCGTGCTTCGAACCCGCGGGGGCGCGGGACTACTGTCCGCCGACGCGGTATCGCCCGGTGCCCGACAGGTTGTTCCGCAACAGGGGCGACGGGACGTTCGAGGATGCTTCGGAGGCGGCGGGGATTCTCGGGGCGTACGGCAACGGTCTCGGCGTGGTCATCGGCGACTACGACGGCGACGGGCGGCCCGATGTCTTCGTCGCCAACGACGCGACGCCGAACCAGTTGTGGCGCAACAAGGGCGGCGGTCGCTTCGTCGACGAGGGCCCGCTCTCGGGTGCCGCGTTCAACGCGCTCGGCCGTCCCGAGGGCAGCATGGGCATCGCCTCTGGCGATCCCGATGCCGACGGCGACGAGGACCTTGCCGTCACCAACATCGCCGGAGAGACGTTCGTGCTGTATGCCAACGACGGACGCGGCGGCTTCGAGGACCGCCGCGTCGACGTGGGCCTCTCGCAGGCGACGGCGGCCATGACGGGCTTCGGCGTGGCGTGGCTGGATGCCGACAACGACGGCGTCTCGGACCTCCTGGCCGTCAACGGCGCCGTCACGCTCGTGGCGGACCTGAGGGGGCAGCCCGTGCCATACCGCCAGCGGAATCAGTTGTTTCGCGGGGAACTCGCGCGCACGTCGGATCGGCCGAGCGGCACGCCGCGCGCGCGGTTCCAGCTGCATGAGATCCGCGGCGAGGCGGCGGGCGATGCCTTCGCGCCACTCGACGTCAGCCGCGGCCTGGCCGTGGGCGATCTCGACAACGACGGCTTTGCCGACGCCGTCATCGCGAACAACGGCGGGCCGGTTCGCGTGCTCCGCAACACGGCCGCGACAGGTCACGGCTGGGCCGGGCTCGACCTGCGTCAGCGCGGACCGAATCCGTTTGCCATCGGCGCCACCGTGACGTTCGACGCGGGGCCAGCCGCCGGGCGCCTTTTCCGTGTGCGGACCGACGGCAGCTACCTGTCGGCCTCCGACTCCCGCATCCTCGTCGGCCTCGGCACGCACAGGGCGAACGTGACGGCGACCGTCACGTGGCCCGATGGCTCGCGGCAGCAGATCCCGGTCACGCCTGGCCGCTACATGCGCGTCGAGCGCGAGTGATTCGCGACTCCGTGTCACCTTCCCGGTCCGCGCCGACTCCTTCAGGCAGGCGCGGAAGGAGACGCCGTCGTGACGATGAAGAGCCTCGCCCTTGCCTGTGCCCTGCTGGTCGCGCCTGTCGCGGCCGGCGCCGACCTCGAGCAGGAAGCCCGGGAGATCGAGCGCAGGCTCATCGCCCCGTGCTGCTTCAGCCAGCAGGTGTCCGTGCATCAGTCCGGCGCGGCGGACGACGCCAGGCGGGACATCCGGGCCAGACTCGCCACGGGGCAGACGCGCGAGCAGATCCTGGACGCCTACGTCTCGCAGTACGGCAAGCGGGTGCTGGCCGAGCCGCCGGCTGAAGGGTTCGACCTCACCCTGCACCTGATGCCCGTCGCGCTGCTCCTGGCGGGCACCGGCATCGTCATCGCCGTGATTCGGCGGTTCACGTCGGGACGGGGAATTCCGGCGGCGTTGGCGCCGGCAGCCGCGGGCCCGGCCGCGGCGGACGTATCGAGGCATGCGGTGGACGGAACAGATCTCGAACGCCGCCTGGACGACGAACTGCGCGACCTCGATTGATCGGGGCCGCGACGCGGGCCCGGCGGCCGACTGTCAGCGGACCGGCGCGGCCGCATCGCGGTTGATCACGGCCGCCACGAGATCCCCCAGTTGCGCCGCCGTGTACTCGTTGCCCTCGATGCGCGCGGCGAGCCGACCCGTGCGATCGATCACGCCCGTCCGGAGCGAGTGGTTCATCAACCCCTCGTCGGGGAACGCATCCACGCCGAACAACTCGCAGACACGACGAACGTCGTCGGGCTCGCCTGTCAGGAACCGCCATGTGCGCGGGTCGACGTCCCACTGGCTCGCGTACTTGCGCAGCACCTCCACCGTGTCGCGCGCGGGATCGAAGGTCACCGTCAGCAGCGTCAGGTCCTTCCCCATGCGGTCGTCGAAGCGCCGCGCGAGGCTCGCGAAGTGATTGGCCACACGGAAGCAGAACTGCGTCAGCGCGCAGCTGGTGTAGACGAAGTTGACGACGACCACCTGCCCTCGCAGCTGTGAGAGCGTGACCGGCGTGCCCATGTGGTCCGTCAGGGTGAAGTCCGGCACGATCGCCCCGACACCAACGGGTGCCGGCCGCGGCGCGCCCATCAGGGCCTCGAGTTGACGAAGCCGCCGTGCGGCCATCGGATCGAGTTCGACGCTCTCGTACGGCACGGCCGTGATGCCCTCCGCCAGGGCTCGGCCCGCGTCCACGACGAGCGTGAATCTCACAGCCGTGCCCGGCGTGAGCCCTTCGAGCTGGGCTGGGTCGCGCGCCTCGAGGGTCATCGTCATGGCGCCCATCACGCCCTCGATCGCGTCGTGTGACACGAGAAGCGTTCCTCGCGTCACGTCGGTGCTCAGAACCATTCCGGTGACCTGCTGGCCGGCGGGTACCTGGGCGGTGCCAGCCACGGTCGAACCCCACGTCGACAGTCCGGCCGCGAGGAACCACGCGAGCGTTCGCCGGAGGTGGAGCCTCATGGTGTCTCCGCCCGGCGCAGCGGCAGCGCAGGGCGTTCGAGTCGCCTGAACCGCTCGCCGCGTTCCACGATCTCGATCACCTGGTTGGCCTGCACCCCGGTGAACCGCTGGCGGGTGCCGCTCGCGGGCCACCAGACCTCCACGTCCACGCGGCTCGCGCCCTCGCCGAGACCGACGTGCTGCTGCAGGGGGGAGGCGCCGAACGACCCGCCTGCATCGACTTGCCTGTGTACGGTACGGGTCGTCCCGTCCGCCGCGCGTGCGGTGACGGTGAGGCGTGCGCCCACGGCCGCGCGGTTGCTCCGGACGCCGACGAGCTTGACGCCGAGCCACGCGCGTCCGTGGCCCGGGTTGTCGAACAGGCGCAGCGCGTGCGCGGAACCCGGCGTCGCCCCGCCGACCTGGAACACGATCTCCTGGTCCCCGTCGTTGTCGAGATCGGCAAACGACACGCCGTGTCCCTGGTGCCACTCGCCCGTCCCCGACGATGTGGTCACGTCGACGAACGTCCGTCCGGCGCGGTTGCGCAGCAGGACGCTCGGCACGAGCGCGCCGTAGGACGGACTGCCCGTGCCGAGGTAGATGTCGAGGAACCCGTCGTTGTCGACGTCGCCGAAGTTCGAGCCCATCGGCATGAACACCTTGTCGAGGCCGGTTTCACGCGTCACGTCGGCAAACGTGCCGTCGCGCCTGTTCCGATACAGCTTCATCGTCGTGGCGTCGTGCGGCAGGCCGAGGTACGTGCGGGCCGTCTCCTCGAGCGACGTGAAGTAGGACGTGGCGAAGATGTCGAGCCATCCGTCGTTGTCGTAGTCGAACAACCACGTGACGAATCCGCTGCCGGGCCCCGGCACGCCGGCCGCGGCCGCCCGCTCCGTGAACGTCCCGTCCCCGTTGTTGCGATACAGGAAATTCGACTCGCTGCCGCGATTGGACACGTACAGGTCGGCCCATCCGTCGTTGTCCACGTCGCCGGCCGCGACGCCCTTGGTGAAGGCCGCCCTGGCCACGCCCGCCCGCACGGCGACGTCCTCGAACGTGCCATCGCCCCTGTTCATGAACAGCTGGGCCGGCCCGCCCTCGTTGCCGACGAACAGGTCGAGGCGCCCGTCGTTGTCGACGTCGGCCCAGACGGCGGCCTGCGTGCTGCGGACGGGGATTGCGAGGCCACTCGCCGCCGTGACGTCGGTGAACGTGCCCTGGCAGCTGTTCCGGAGCAGCGACTTCCGCTGCGGCAGTTCCCAGCCTCCGCGCAGGACCAGCACGTCGAGGCAGCCGTCGTTGTCGAAGTCGGTGGGCACCATCTGCAGCCCTCCGAGCTGGCCGGCCAGACCAGCCGCGGACGTCCGCTCCTCGAACGCGCCACTCGGCGTCCTGTGGAAGAACTGCAGCGACGTGCAGCTGTCCATGCTCGACGTCAGCAGGTCGAATCGTCCGTCGTTGTCGAAGTCGTCCACGATGGCGCCGCCTGCCGCGGCGAAGACCCGCACGCCGCTTGCGGGCGCGACGTCCACGAAGCGGCCGATGTCCTCGCCCGACGCGAAGACCGCCGGGTCGATGCGATGGGCAGGTGCCAGCCCTGCCGGGTAGGTGCCGGCCGCGACGTGGGCCATGTTGAGCAGCCAGCGCACCTCGAGGTCGTCCGGACGGTCGCGCAGGTACGACAGGAAGTGGGCAATCGCCTCGTCCAGGTCCTTCGACGGCCCGAACGACGCACCCGGCGTGAGCCGCAACAGACACCGGTCGCCCGGGGCGTGATAGCGCTCGCTGCCGTGGACGGCCTTGTGCAGGTAGGCGATGCCGAGCGCCTCCTCCATGTGCAGCCGCATCTCCGGCACGCTGGCCGTGGCGATGCGGAGCGCCTCGGTGAGCGAGGCGATGGCTTCGGTCATCCGGCCCTCGTACGTGAACAGTTGGGCCTGCGTGAAGCGGGCCTGGGCGAGGTCCATCGGCCGGCCAGAGGCGGCGAGCGCTGGCGACGACAGGTTCGTCTGGAGGTTGAGCTGCGCCTCGAGCAGGGAACCCGTGCGGACCTGGCAGATGGCAACCGGGTCGAGATTCCAGTCGGCGGGCTTGCTCGGGTGCCGCTGCATGATGACCGTCGCGTCGTTGAACCCCGACACGTCGAACAGGTAGCGCACGGCTCCCACGGCCGCCACCGCTGGGGTGCCGGGAGGCGGGGCGGCCTCGGTGGCCTCGCCGTCGTCGACGACCTTGATCAGCGCGAGGCCTGTGGGAATGCGGACGGGCTGGCTGACCTGTCCAACCGACAGGCCCTGCACCGCGGCCCGAAGCTCCTGGCGGAGTGAGGATACCGGGAGGCGTCCGAGCAATCCGCCCCGGCTGCGGCTGGGATCCTGCGACAGGGCAGCCGCGAGGGTCGCGAAGTCCTCACCGGCGCGAAGCCGCGCCAGCACCTGTTGCGCCTCCCCGTCGGAGGCCACGACGATCATGCGCAGTGTCAGGGCATCCGGCTGCAGCCTCGCCGCCGGGGGGCCCTGCACCGCCGCGACGAGCATGGTGCCCGCCACGCAGAGGGACAGCGCCGCCATCGCCTGCCTGAGGAACCTCCTCACGCCCGTTTTCATCGCGACCAGATGCTCACTCCTCCGGGCTCCACCGCTGGCGACCCGGCCGGCAGGAGACCCCGTGTGCTCACGATACCGCGAAGCGCCGGCCATGCCGCGGTCCGCGGCCGTCGACCTTCAGGCCGACGGATGTTCGGGTAGCCTTGTGCGAGAAGGCCATCCGGCGCGCCGGATGGCGGAGGGGATCATGCGACTGCTACTCGGAACCGCGCTCCTCGTCGCGGCGGTGCTTGCCTCGCTCGGCGGGCAGGGCGCGGCGCTCGACCTGGTCATCCGCGGGGGGCGCATCGCCGACGGCACGGGCAACCCGGCGATGGACGCCGACCTCGGCATTCGCGACGGCCGGATCGTCGGCGATCGGCCGGGTGACCGCGGCAGCCGCGCGGACCATCGACGCGGCGGGGCTCGATCGTCGCGCCGGGCTTCATCGACATCCACAACCACTCCGACGAGCTGCTGCTCGACGACCCCGACGCCGAGAGCATGCTGCGGCAGGGCGTCACGTCGATGATCCTCGGTGAAGGAGGGTCGGCTGCGCCTTCGGACCGCTGGCCGCGGCTCTCGGCATACTTCGAGGACCTCCGGCGGCGCGGTCTCAGTGCGAACGTCGGCACGTACGTCGGATCGAGCCAGGTGTGGACGCGTGTGCGCGGGCCCAGGGCCGGTCCCCCGGAGGCGGCCGAACTGGACGCGATGCGCCGTCTCGTCGACGAGGCCATGGCCGACGGCGCGCTCGGGCTCGCGAGTTCGCTGAGCGGGCCGCCGGGCGTGTGGATCGACACCGGCACGCTCGTGGCGCTCGCGGAGGTTGCGGGCCGTCACGGCGGCATCTACTCCACGCACATGCGCACCGAGGGCACGGGCGTTTTCACGGCGGTCGAGGAAGCGATCGAGATCGGGCGTCGCGCGCGCCTGCCGGTGGACATCATCCACCTGAAGATCGCCGAGCACACGATGTGGGGACGGATGCCAGACCTCGTCGCGTTGATCGCGGCGGCGCGAGCGAAGGGGCAGGCCGTCGAGGCCAACGTCTATCCGTACCGGGCCGGCCAGAACAACCTGGCGAGCATCGTGCCGCCGTGGGCGCACGAGGGCGGCGCGCAGGCACTGGTCTCCCGGCTGAAGGACCCGTCGCTGCGCCCGAGGCTCGAGGGCGAGATCCTCGGGAAGGTTCCGCTGGGCGACTGGTACAACCACTACACCGCGACCGGCGGCTGGGACGGCATGCTCCTGGTGACGCTCACGAATCCTCGCTACAGGCAGTACACGGGCAAGCGGATGAGCGAGGTCATCACGTCCACGGGGAGGCCTCCCATCGACGTCCTGTTCGAGCTGCTCATCGAGAACGGCGGCTCGGTTCCGACGGTCTTCTTCCATCACAGCGAAGAGGACATGCGGTACGCGCTGGCGCAGCCGTTCGTGTCGATCGGATCGGACGGCAGTGCCGTGAGCGAGACGGGCACGGCCGGCCCCGCGCATCCGCACCCGCGCTTCTTCGGGACCTTTCCGCGCGTGCTCGGTCGCTACGTTCGGGAATCCGGCGTGCTGAGTCTCGAGGAGGCGGTCAGGAAGATGACCTCTGCCAACGCGTCGAAGGTGCGCCTCTTCGAGCGAGGCCTCCTGCGTGTGGGGCAGTGGGCCGACGTCACCATCTTCGATCCGTCGCGCGTGATCGATCGCGCGACGTTCGAGCAGCCACGGCAGTACGCGACGGGCATCGAGTACGTGCTCGTCAACGGCGTGCCCGTGATCGACGCGGGCCGCTACACGCGTGCGCGGCCGGGGCTGGTTCTTCGCGGACAGGGCGCGACCGCCGTTGAGGCGCCACGCCAATGACCTTCGTGTGACTCATCGAGTCGCGCGCCCTGCGCCACCGGGATGCACGACCTCCAGATCCAGGAGTTCCTCGAAGGCATCGAAGTCGCGGTCGCAGTGGAGGAGCGGGTGCCCGTACTCCATGCAGAACGTCGCGATGAGGCAGTCCATCGTCTTCCGGACTGTCTTGCCTCGCGCGCGGAGCCGACGGCAGTTGCGCGCGGCGGCAGCCGCGAGGTCGACCCCGCCTGTCTCGAAGACCTCGAATCGTCGCAGGTGGCGGAGGACTCGAGTGGCCTCGCCGTCGGTCGACACACCCTGCAGGATCTCGCAGACCATCAGATCGAGCAGGCCCAGGCGCTGGAGCGCGACGGTGCGATGATGGGGGCGTTCACCCCAGTCAGCGGGCACACCACGGATGCCGGGAACGGACGAGAGAGAGACAGGGCACGCGCCACTGAGCGGGCGGCGGAGCTCACCGCGTGTCGAGGCCATCCTTGCCCGCGTGCAGCCGGGCTTGCCGATCTGGGACCTCTGCTGCGACGGGGGGCAGATCGGGTGCGTCGCCATGGACCGCGATCCGGCTGCGTCCGTCGTCTTCGTCGACAAGCGGCCCGGGATCGTCAGGGCCCTGACACCGCTCGTCGCCCGTTGGCCGCCCTACGCCGGCAGGTACCGCATCCTCTGCGCCGATGTCCTGCGTATGGACCTGCCGCCGGGGCCGGTGAACTTCGTCATCGCCGGGGTCGGCACCAACCTCGTGTGGGCGTTCGCGGATCGACTGACCGACCGCGTGGGAGACCTCGTGATCTGCAGCACGAGCCAGAGCCCGGAGCGATTCGAAGCGCTCGGGCAGGAACGTGACTTCGCCGTTGGCGATCGTCAGGAGGTGCGTTCGCGGCACGGGAGCCAGACGATCTGGACCCTGCGACGTGGCATCGCTCACCAGGGCGGTCGGACCCTGTAGGCCCCTCGCCGCCTGCCGAGCGGTGCCGAGAAGGTCGTCACCACCCGGCCTCGCGCCAGAACGCGTCAGCGTTGACTTCCGAGACGCCCCTGCCTCCTCCCCGAATCCTCGATCCCGGCGACAAATTGCTGCAGGTCCGTCGACTCCTGCCGATTCCGTAGGCGTCCCGACCGCGGCCACCTTCGATTTCCCAAGCTAGTCAGGACACGCCGTCAGCGGCACGTGTCTTGCCGTCGTGCCGTTCGACAAAAGCTGAGCCGTTGGGCGCGGGTGACGACTCACGAGCGGGGGGCGAGCGCCAGGCCCTCAGGGGTGAACTCCGCGTGCCGGGAACGGCACTCACCGGGAGGATCGAGCAGATGACGGTTCTGATCATCGGCAACGGCATGTTCGCCAACATCGGGGCGCTGCACCTCCGGCGCCGGCTGCCTCCTCCGGTGGAGATTCTCCTGGTGGGGCCGGAGACGCGCGGCGGGATGCCGATCGTCGGTGAGTCCACGATCGAGATCACGGCACGGTTCCTGGAGGACCGGCTCGGCCTCGGGCCGTACCTGCGCGCGAATCACTACCCCAAATACGCCCTGACCTACTACTTCAAGCTCGACCCGGACGACCCCTCCGATCGTCGCTATTCGGTGCACTGCAACGAGCGCGACCCCGAAAACTACCCGCCATTGGCCGAGGGCTGGCAGATGAAGTCCAGGGCTGGCGCGACCATGGCGCGGCCGCCGTCGTGGCAACTCAATCGCGAGGTCTTCGATCGCGACATGCGGCACCTGGTCGATCGCACGGATGGCATCGAGCGCGTATACGGCATGGTGCAGGACGTGGACCTCGACGGCCGGACGGGCCACACCGTCCACGTCAGGCTCGCCCACGGGGGCACGCGTGCGATCGACGCCGACTGGGTCGTCGATGCCAGCGGCCGCCGCATGGTGCTCGGCAAAAAGCTCGGGCTCAAAGTGCCATCGCAGATCCAGCGCCACGCCTTCTGGTTTCGCGTGTCCAATTTCGATCGCGATCTGCTGTCGAATCTCGACGCGCTGGGTCCAGCCCCGCCAGGGCCGGGCGAGCCGTACCACTACGACAGGTACTACTCGACCCATCACTTCATGGGCAGGGGTAACTGGATCTGGATGATCCCCATGAAGTCGCCGGACCATCCGGAACTCATGAGCGTCGGGATCTCCATGCGCTCGGACCTGTACGAGGGCACCGTCCGCAGCATGGAGGACTTCCTCGCGAAGGTGGGCGCGGCACACCCGGTCGTGACCGATCTCGTCAGGAGCGGCAGGATCGAGGACACGAACCTCTACAGGAACTACCATTACTACTCGAAGCAGGCCTACTCGGAAGACCGATGGGCCGTCGTCGGCGACGCCGCCTTCGCGCCGGACGCCCTGTTCAGCAACGGCCTGGCGTTCGGCACGATCCAGCTCGATCAGGTGGGCGAGATGATCGCGAGGGACGTGGACGGCGACCACGACCCCGCTTACATCGAGACGCTCGACAAGGCGCTCTGGGCGCCGCTCGTCTCGTCCCAGGAGACCATCGGCAACTGGTACACGGCGATGCACGACGCGTACCTGTCGGCACTCCGCCTGAACTGGATCGAGGTGGCGTACTTCTATATGCTGCTGCCGCTCGTGATGAACCGCGCGCACTACGACCCGAAGATGATGCCGGCGTGGCGCGCGCTCCAGACCCGGCAGGAGGACGTGCCGCAGGCGAGCTTCGACCTGCCGAAGCACCTGATCGCGGCGCGGACCCTGTTCGACAAAGTACGGCCGGAGCACTTCATCTATCGCGGCAAGGTCAAGGTGAACCCGCGCGCCGTCGAGCGGATGGACTCGGCCGCCGCCCTGCGCGCGCAGATGCTCGCAGGATCGCAGATCCGGAGTGCCTACATCGCGGATGCCCTTGCCCAGGTCAAGATCGCCGAGTCACTTCCGACGGACCGCGAGCCGGCGTTCAGCATGTAGACAGTGACCGGAGGTGTCATGCGGAAAGTCGTCAAGGTTCTGTTGGTCGTGGGCGTCGTGCTGGTCGTTCTGGTCGTCGGGATCTACGCGTGGGCGTCGATCGCCGCCAGTCGGACGCTCTCAGCGACGTTCAGCTCGCACTCGGTCGACTTCCCTGTGCCGTTCCCCGTCGATGCAGCCGAGCAGGCCGCACTTGGCCTCGACGACGCGGCAGCACGTCGACTGGCGCAGGACCGTGCTGTCGAGCGCGGCCGCCACCTGGTCACGGCACGGTACGTGTGTGGCGAGTGCCACGGGGCCAACTTCGGCGGAGGCGTCATGGTCGACGCGTTCCCGATTGGAAGCCTGCTCGCCCCGAACCTGACGATGGGGCAGGGCAGCAAGACGCAGAGTTACACGGCGAGCGACTGGGATCGCATCGTCAGGCACGGCATTCTCCCCGACGGTCGTCCCGCAGTGATGCCCTCGGAGGATTTCCAGCGGATGTCCGATCAGGAGCTGTCGGACATCGTGGCGTACATCCGCACGATGCCGCCCGTGGACAATACCGTGCCGGCCCCGGCCTTCGGCCCGCTCGGCAAGATCCTCCTGGCGACGGGGCGCATCGTGCCGTCGGCCGTCATGATCGCGTCGCACACGACAGGCCACCTCACCTATCCCCCCGACGCGGAGGTGTCGGTCGAGTTCGGGAGGCACCTGGCCGGGGTCTGCACCGGTTGCCACCGCGCGGACCTGAGTGGTGGCCCGATCGCCGGCGGCGATCCGAGTTGGCCCCCGGCGCTGAACCTGACCCCTCATGCCAAGGCGATCGGGCCGTGGACCTACGACCAGTTCGTCCAGGCACTCCGCGAGGGACGGCGTCCTGACGGCACGGCGTTGCGCGCGCCCATGACCCTGATGAGTCCGTACGCGAAGAGCATGACCGACGTGGAACTGCAGGCCCTGTGGGCGTATCTCCGTTCGGTTCCCCAGGTCGCGCCCGTCGCGCCCTGATCGGTCACGTCGTCGCCGTGAGTCTGGACGGCCATACACCATTACACCATCGCGGTACACCTTGGTGTCATCGTGGCCCTGAACATCAAGAACCCGTCCGTCGAGCGGCTCGCCGCCCTCCTGTCGTTCCTGAAGACACGGGTCTGGACAGGCGTGCCCGCGAACGAGAAGGGCCGCGTCCTGACCCGTGCGGAGGAAGTCGCCATCCTTGGGTACGGCCCTGGCGTATGCCACCGCGCGGACGGCGCGCGACACCCTGCTGTTCGTCGGTGAGGACTTCTCGAAGACCGACATCACACCGGCGTGAGGCACCGTGCGCGTTCGCCTGGACTGGGCGCAGCGTCACGAGTGGTCTCGCCGTGCTGATGCGCCTCGTCGTCAGGGCTCCCTGACCACTCGCACATCCAGCGGCCGGAGCGTGTCCAGGTGGACGTCGCGCTGGGGGAAGGCGATCACCACGCCGGCCTCGCGGAACAGTTCGTCGACGCGATACCGGAACTCACTCTCGATCTGCCGGCGATCGAGGATGGTCCTGGCGTGAATCCAGAAGAGGGCCTCGAAGTTCAGCGCGCTGTCGCCGTAGTCGATGAACAGGACGCGCGGCAGGGGTTGCTGCAGGATGCCCTGCTGGTCGGAGAGCCCGCGCATGAGCAACCGCTCGACCTCCCGGACCGGCGATCCGTACGCCACGCCCACCTTGACGCTCGTTCGCAGCACGTCGTCCGACAACGTGAAATTGACCAGGCTGTTCTCCACGAGGTGGCTGTTCGGCACGATCATGTGGGTGTTGTCGGGCGCCCGGATGCGCGTACTCCTGGCCCCGATGTGCTCCACGACGCCGTGGCTGCCTTCGATGGAGACCAGATCCCCGGCTCTGATCGGTCGCTCGAAGAGCAGGATCAGGCCGCTGATGAAGTTGTTCATCACGTTCTGGCTGCCGAACCCCACGCCGATCGCCACGGCGCCACCGGCGATCGTGAACACCGTCAACGGGAAGTTGACCAGGTTGAGGGAGATGAGGCCGAAGGCGACGAACAGGGCGTAGAAGGTCAGCGTCTGGGTGGCGCTCGCGGCTCCAGGTTCGAGCGAGACACGGGACATCACGACGCGCGCCACCAGGCGACTGACGGCCCGGGAGGCCACGTAGCCGATCCCGACGAGCAACACGGCCAGCACGACGGTGGCCACCGAGATCGGCTCGCCGCCGACAGAGAAGAGCGTGGCGTGCCACACGCGTGCGAACGTCATCCTGCGACCTCCTCGTCACTGCGTCTCATGGTCTGCGCCGCATGGTACAGCGCGTCGACCAATCTCAGCGTTCCCCCGCCTCCCGCGTGACGGACCGGCGGTTGCCTTGATGGCGCCAGACCGTGTCAGACTCTGGCGACCCATCACCGGTCCGACGGGGGACCACCATCAGCAGGCTCAGCCAAGGGAGACCGACCCATGTGTGACGAACATTTCGAAGAAGACCTGGCCAGGTACCTGCGATCGCCGTCGATGGATCGCCGGACGTTCGGTGCGCTGTCGGCCGGTCTGGGCATCACCATGCTGTTGCCGCGTGACGCCGCTGCTGTCGACGTGAAGGAATCCGACGTCACGATCGCGACGCCAGACGGCTCGGCCGACGCGTACTTCGTTCGTCCCGCCAGCGGCAGGTCTCCTGGCGTCCTCGTGTGGCCAGACATCCTCGGCCTGCGTCCCGCCTTCCGGCAGATGGGCAAGCGTCTCGCCGAGTCCGGCTATGCGGTGCTCGTGGTCAATCCGTTCTACCGCCAGGCCAAGGCCCCTGTCGTCCCGGCCGGCGCGAGCTTCGCCGACCCCGCCACGCGCGAGGTCGTGATGAAGCTGGCCGGAGGCCTGAATGCGACGACGCACGTGACCGACGCAAGGGCGTTCGTGGCGTGGCTCGACGGCCAGGCCGATGTCGACACCACAAGGAAGATCGGCACGACTGGCTATTGCATGGGCGGCCCCATCGTCATGCGCACGGCGGCCGCAGTGCCGGATCGTGTGGGCGCCGGCGCGACATTCCACGGCGGCGGCCTCGTCACGAAGAATCCGGACAGCCCGCACCTGCTGATACCACGGATGAAGGGGCAGTTCCTGCACTGCGTGGCCGAGAACGACGACCAGCGCGATTCGGAGTCCAAGAACGTGCTGAAAGCCGCGTACGCCACGGCGAGTGTTCCGGCCGAGATCGAGGTGTACGCCGGAGCCGCCCACGGGTGGACCGTTCCCGATTCGGCCGTCTACAACGAAGCGCAGGCCGAGAAGGCCTGGAGCCGGCTGCTCGCGCTCTTCAAGCAGGCGCTGGCCTGACCCACTAGCAGGCTGCTCGAAAAACAAGCGTTGGCGGGATTCGACAGGTGGATCCCCCTGATTCCAGCGTCGACGCCATGCGTGGCGACGACGAGCAGAGTGGTCATCTGTTCAGTTATCTCTCGCCGGAGCAGCGCGTGCCGGCCGACCATCCGCTGCGGGCGATTCGACGGATGACCGACGAGGCGCTGCGCGAGCTGTCGCCGCGCTCGACGCGATCTACTCGCGCGCCGGCCGACCCTCGGTGCCGCCGGAGCAGTTGCTGCGCGCCCTGCTGCTGCAGGTGCTCTACACGGTGCGCAGCGAGCGGATGCTGATCGAGCAGCTCGAATACAACCTGCTGTTTCGCTGGTTCGTCGGCCTGGCGATGGACGACGAGCTGTGGGTGCCGACGACGTTCACCAAGAATCGCGGCGCGGCTGCTCGCGGGCGACATCGCGCCGCGCTTCTTCGATGCCGTCCTCGCGCAGGCGCGAGCGGCGGGCTGCTGTCGGACGAGCACTTCACGGTCGATGGCACGCTGCTGGAGGCGTGGGCCAGCCACAAGAGCTTCGACGCGCAAGGGGACGAGCCGCCGACGCCGAGCGACGATCGGCGCAATCCGACGTGAACTTCCACGGGGAACGGCGGCCGCAACGACACGCACCAGTCCACGACCGATCCCGACGCGCGCCTGGCCCGCAAAGGCGATGGGCAAGCGCGAAGCTCGGCTACTCGGCGCAGTGCTGCTGGACAACCGGCACGGGCTGGTGCGCGGACGTGTGCGCCACGCACGCGACCGGCACCGCCGAAGCCGAGGCCGGCGTGCGTGCTGGTCGCAGGCCACCGTGCGCCGGGGAGTACCGTCGGGGCGGACAAGGGCTACGACCAGCGGCCGTTTCGTCGCGGGCTGCGGGCGCTCGGCATCACGCCGCACGTGGCCGCAGAAGCGCGCTCAGCGCGATCGACGGCCGCACCACGCGGCACCCGGGTATGCGGTGAGCCAACGCAAACGCAAGCTGGTCGAACAGGTCTTCGGCTGGATGAAGACCGTCGGCGGCCTGCGACAGCTGCGGCATCGCGGCGGCGGCCTGGTCGACTGGCACGTGACCTTCGCCGCCGCGGCCTACAACCTGGTCCGCCTCCGCACGCTCGGCGTGGCGCCCGCCTGAGGCGACGTGTCGCTGCAGGGCGCCGGACGCGCCCGCAGCAGCCACCGCCGCCGGTCGCTCGGCGCCCTCGACGGCCCGCAGACGGCCATCCAGCACCACCGCAGAGAGCCGCCACTTACTGACCGTCATCTTTTCAGCAGCCTGCTAGGCCCGGGCCCATGCCACTGCGGTGCACGCTTCATCGCAACGGCCAGGGCCCGGCGTCACCCTCCTTCTCGATCCAGACGTTGCCCGTCACTTCGGCCAGTCCGGGAGAGATGCGGTCGCGGCCGATCGCAAAGCGGTGATGCGCAATCGGGGCCCGACGTGCGGCATGTTGCATCGGGCGCGGATCGCCGACCCCGACGTGAAGGACAGCAAGGGGCGCCCCGCCATCGTGCTCGCGGCCGGGAGCAGTTCGCTCGAGAACGGCGTCAGGATGACGACCGCCTTGATCGCGGCCGGCGCCGACCTGAACGCGCGCGACGACCGAGGCAAGTCGGCCCTCGAGCACGCCGTCGACGTGTCGAAGATGGACTACGAGAAGCCTGCCGCGCGCAAGCATGCCGGCACGGTCGTGTACGCGCTGGCGAGCCGCGGCGCCGATGACGCGTCGATCTCCGCGGCTCGGGAGTCGGTCATCAGGAACAGGTACGTGCTGTTCGATACGATGCTCTACGAGGGAAAGAAGAAGGCCATCTCCCTGGCGCAGCCGGCCGGCACGGCGTCGGCCCGCGGCACACGCCCGTCGGGCGGGCCAGCCGCGTCGTCAGCGCCTGCCGGTCCGCCGCCGGCAGGCTGCCCGGCGGCCACGACGCTGACGACGTTGCACTCGAGCAGTCCGGACTTCGCGGCGTCGCAGCCGCTCGACCTGGCCAGCGCGAAGACCGCCAGGGCGCTCCTCGAGAAGAACGGCACCGTCGCGGTGGTCTTCCTGACCAACCGCGGCTTCACGGCCCAGGCGATGAACTCGGACATGGTGGTGCCAGTGAAGGCAAAGGGCGAGTTCATCGTCAAGGTGAAGTTCATGAATGGCACGGTGCCCATTGCTGCCGGCACGTACAAGCCGTCGGCCGGCTGGGGGAAGCCGAACTCGGTTCTCGCCGAGGCGGTCGTCACGGGCGGCAAGCCGGCTGGCACCGTCATCACCCTCGCCGCGGCACAGAGCGCCGACACGGGACAGGCCACCATCACCGCGCTGCAGGGGGGCTACGTCTGCGGCACCTTCGACGTCAAGGGCGGGCTCGGAGAGGCCGCCGGGCAATTCGTGGCGCGTATCGAGCAGTAGCCGCGGAGGCCACGACTCGAGCGCCCCGGGAGGGTCTGGGCATGCGATTGGTAACGGCTCGACTGCTCGTGGCAGGGGCGCTGGCCTGCCTGTCATCGGTGGGCGTGGCCACGGCACCCTCAGGTGTGGCGGTGACGACGGACCGCCCTGTGTATCGATACGGCAAGACGGTGACCGTCATCGTGCACAACGATCGGGCTGTCGAACTGTCCTACGAGGAGGGGCCCGGCTGCGGCATCACCTTCGAACACGAGGTCGGTAGCTCGTGGCAGGGCATCCGCATCAGTAGCTATGAAGACAGCCGGGCACCGTGCGAGCGGGTCACCGTGCCGGCCCGCGGGACCCGGCTGGTTCGGCGTCCGATCGACCGCCGCCCGCCGCCCGGTCGCTATCGTGTGCGGAGGCACAACGCCGGCTCGGTGACGGTCGCGAGTCGACGCGACGTCAGTGCGCGTCCCAGGGGTTGATGACGGGCACGTCCAGCCCCTCGAAGTGTTTCGTGTTGCGTGTCGCGATCGCGGCGCGTCGGGCCAGCGCGATCCCCGCAATCAAGGTATCGCGCAGGTCCACCTGACGGCCCGCCTTCTGCCGATCCGCCGCCAGTCGGGCGGCCGCCGCCGCGGCCACCGCATCGACGTCGAGCACGCGATTGGCCAGGTCCTCGGTCAGGACGGTCTCGAACGCCAGTTCGAGCGCGGTGCGGCGTCGACCTCGTGGCAGGAGCGCGAGTCCGAACCGCGCCTCGAAGACCGTGATGCTCGACAGCCACACCGAGTCGGCCGGCTGGCGGTCGAGCCAGTCGACGACCACGGCCTCAGGGGCCCTCCGCATCAAGGCGGACAGCACGTTGGTGTCCAGGATGATCACGCGTCGAGATCCGCGGGTCGCGCCGGCATCCCCCTGAGCTCCGGCAGGTCCCGGGTGAGCCCCGCGCGCTTGAAGCGCTGCGCGATTCTGGAGCCCAGCTTTCGAGGGCCCTCGGCGCCCTGGCGCACGGCCGCCCGCAGGATGTGCCGCACCTCGTCCTCCATGCTCCGCGCGTTCTTCCGGGCGCGGATACGCAGTTTCTCGGCGACATCCTCTTCCAGTTGTCTCACCACGAACTGCGCCATCGCGACCCCCCGTTCGAGACCCGATGATATCACGATATCATCATGGGCTGGCGAGCCGGGGCACCGCGCTCGGCGGCGAAGGCCCCGGCCAGATCGCCGCGCACAACCGGTCTACCAGGCCAGTCTGAACCGCACGCCTGCCCCGCGCGACGAGGGCGGCGGCAGGCCCACCCGGCGCTCGCTGGCGGGCGGGCCTGGCAACGGCGCGCCTGTCAGCTCCGGCTGGGTGAGCGCATCGATCGCGATGCCCACACCGGCGCCGAACGCCGTGGACAGCGCAACGAGCGCCGCGCGATCGCCGGCACAACTGCGGGCGGTCCGCCGCGGGCACTCCGAGAGCAGCGCGCCGACGACACCATACCCAGCGCCGACGGCGCCCCCGAGCAGCGCGCCTTCCCAGAGCGGGTCGCGGTCCGCTGCCCGTGCTCCCGGCATGACGTCACGTGCGGCCTGCGCGGGTGCGGCCTCGCACGTGCCCTCGGTGCGGTCCCTGAGCGAGCACGGCGTGTCCGTCCGATCCCTGGCCTGCGCAAACACAGGCGGCGCGAACGAGAGCGAGACCAGCAGGACGACCAGGGACACGCGGCGCGGCGTCATGGCCGCATGATGGCACGAAGCGCGACCGACCTCGTTCATGCCGCGCATCGGGCGGCGAGACGACCTCACTGCGGGCGCTGGTCGACAGCGCGTGTGATGTCCTGCACGCACGTGGTCCGCGTGGTCAGGCCCTCGTCGTTCAGCAACTCGACGAGGAAGCCGACGTAGACGCCACGCACCTTGAGGCACCCACCGCCCAGCGAGCTGCCGGCCAGCGTGACGCGCGTGAACGTGGGGAAGTATCGTCCGCCCCGCACCAGGACCTCGCCAGTCGCCGGCGTCAGCACCGTGAGTTCGTAGGTGCTGTTGCGGGTCCGGATGTGCAGCGTCTCGAGGGGCAGCAGTTGATCCACCTGGAAGCCGTTGGTCCAGGGCTGTCGCGACCACTGGTCCAGCGACACCGCGCGTCCGCTACTCGTCGTGTTCATGTCACCCACTCGCCCCATGTCACACGGCTCCAGCTACGCCAGGTCCGCCCCGTGACAGATGCGCGCTCCAGGGACCCGGAAGTCGAGCCCTGTCTAGGTTCGCACGTGGAATGCCTGTCGGTGTAGCGAAACTGAGTGCCCTCGGGTCTCCCTGACTGCCTGACGCCCTGGTCCGAACTACGCGAGGGGCCCGCCGCACTGGTGGCAGTACCGCGCGTCATCCCCAGCCGCTGCCGTCCCGCAGGCCGCGCAGTGCTTCGCGTCGGCCTCCCCTTGCGCCATGCGTCGGGTGGTCATCTCGGCCGTCACGATGCCGGTGGGGACGGCGAGAATGCCCCAGCCCAGCAGCATGACGATGCTCGACACCGCACGGCCGAGCGTGGTGTGCGGCGTGATGTCGCCGAAGCCCACGGTGGTCATGGTGGTGATCGCCCAGTAGATGGAGACCGGGATGCTCGTGAAGCCGTTCTGCGGCCCCTCGATCACGTACATCACCGTGCCGAGCACGACCACCACCATCGCGACCACGGAGAGGAAGACGGCGATCTTCCGGCGACTGGCGCGCAGGGCTTCGCCAAGACTCGAGTACTCGCGGACGTACTCGGTGAGCTTGAGGATGCGGAAGGCACGCAGCAGCCGCAGGATGCGCACATCGATGAGCACGTGCAGGCCCGGGATGAACGCCGCCACGTACATCGGCAGCACTGCCGCGAGATCGACGAGTCCGAAGAAGCTGCGGGCGTATCGCAGCGGACGCTCCACGCAGAGCAGCCGCGCGACGTACTCCGCGGTGAAGATCAGCGTGAAGGTCCACTCGAGCGCCAGGAACAGGCGCGCGTGGCGGTCGGCCAGCGCCTGCACGCTCTCGAGCATGACCACCACGACGCTGAGGACGACAGCGAGCAGCAGCGCGAGGTCGAAGGCGCGTCCGGCCGGCGTGTCGGACTCGAAGATGACCGTGAACCACCGTTGCCGCCAGCCGCCGCCGGGGCGGCCGAAGGCGCGGGCCTCCGGCGAGTCGTGTGGCTCGTACACGCGACCATCTTACGTGTGCCGCCGCGCTACCGCCGACCGGGCGCCCCGCGTCGTGCTCTTCAGTAACCGCGGCTCGCCCCTCCGCCGCCCGAACTGCCGCCGCCGAAGCTGCTCCCGCCTGAAGCGGCGCCCCCGTCAGACGATGACGATGACGACGAAGACGACGACAGCATCGGGAGGGTCCGGCGGTAGTTCCGGCGATACCGACAGAACTCGCATCGTTCCGTCACGCGGACCGACCCGGTGCGGGTCGTCGTCGCCGCGCGAATGGTCTCCTCGGAGGAACCGCATGTCCGCCGCCCGCACTGCGGGCACTTGTCGAACCAGGTGAATCGCTTCGGGTACCGCAGGGTGAAGTGATGCGCGCACGCGCTGCATCGCCAGACGTCGTAGTCGACGCTGCCGAGTCGCTCCTCGGCCCTGGCGCCTTCATCGAGATGTTCGTCGTCGGCTTCATCCGAAAGGCGAGTCATGCGCGCCCCGCACTCGGGGCAGCGCCGCCGGCGCACGCGGCGCCAGCGCCGATACCCGGCCACGCCGCCACCGGCCACCGGCAGCAGGCCGAGCGCCCCCAGCACCAGCGAGAGCACCCGGTTCCCACCGTCGTCGGCCTCGCTCTCCAGGGTCGTGGGATTGTCAGCCTCGGAGCGGGCCGCCGCGTCGAGCGCCTGGGCGGCGACGAGGATGCCGGTGTCGAAATCCCCGGCCGTGAAGTGCGGAATCACATGGCGATCGAGGATGGCGCCGACCTTGCCGTCGGGCAGCACGCCCTCGAGCCCGTAGCCCACCTCGACCCGCGTGCGTCGATCGTCGACGGCCCACAGCAGGAGCAGTCCGTTGTCGGCGTTCCGCTTGCCGATGCCCCACGTCCGGAAGAGCTCGGCTGCGAAGTGTTCGATTGAATCGTCCCCGATCGTGTGGACGACAACGATTGCGAACTCGGCGCCTGCGGTGCGCTCGAGGTCGCCGCACAAGGCGTTGAGGCGGGCCACCGTCTCTGGGCGAAGGCGGCCAGGCAGATCGACCACCCACGACCCGTCGCGCACGCGCGGGTTGGGGACGTCGGAGACCTTCTCGGCGGCCGCCAATACCGGCACGGCCAGCCACAGGGCGACAACGGCGGTGGCCACGCGGACCGTGCGCGGCAGATGCCACTGCGGATGGGGATGTCGGACCACGCACGGCCTACCCATCGGGGTGTCCCTCTGTGCCAGCGCGTCCTGCCCGCCCGGCGCCGTGAGTGCCACGGGCTACCTTCGAGGCGTCTGGACCCAGCTCATCTTACGCCCCTTGAGGGTGCGAGGCGACTCCGACGCAGTGGGAGCTGATGGAGGCGGAACGGGGCTACCGATTGTCGCTGACTTCGCGCGGACAGGGAGTCCAGGGCCGCACGGCCGTGCCCCTCACCTGATCATCGCGCGCGACAACGTGCCGCCGGAGATGTTGCGGGCCGTGAAGCCGTTCTGCAGGAGGATGCGCGTGGCGTAGTAGGCACGCTGGGCGGAACGGCAGATGACGTGAATCTCGCGGTCCTTCGGCAATTCGCCGAGGCGCGCGCGAAGCTGGCCCAGCGGGATGTGAACGGCACCCGGGACCTTCTCGACCACCAGTTCGGTGGGCTGGCGCACGTCGAGCAGCAACGCCCCGTCCTGCGCGCCCCAGTGGACGAGGGGCATGTCGTTGCGGAGCACATCCGCGGCGACCATGCCAGCGAAGTTGACGGCATCCTTCGCGCTGCCGAACTGCGGCGCGTAGCAGAGTTCCGCCTCCTCCAGGTCGTAGATGGTGGCCTTCATCTGGATGGCCACGGCCAGCGCACTGATGCGCTTGTCCACCGCCGGGCCGTCCTCGCCGATGGCCTGCGCGCCCAGCACGCGACCGTCCGACTTGCGGAACAGCAGCTTCACCCCGAGCATCTTCGCGCCGGGGTAGTAGCCAGCGTGGGAGTTCGGGAAGATGTAGATCTTCTCGTAGTCGGTGTCGCCGAGCCGCACGAGCGTCTTCTCGCTCGCACCGGTCCAGGCGGCGGCACCGCCGAACAGGCCGATGATCGAGGTGCCCTGGGTGCCGCGGAAGCGCGAATCGCGCCCCGCGATCACGTCGGCCGCAATCCGGCCCTGCCGGTTCGCCGGTCCGGCCAGCGCCACCAGGCTCCACTGGCCCGTGACGACATCCTTCACCTCGATGGCGTCGCCGACAGCGAAGATGTCCGGATCGCTCGTGCGCATCTGGTCGTCCACGCGGATGCCCCCGCGATCGCCGACCGCGAGGCCGGCGGCCCTGGCCAGCGCCGTGTCCGGCCGCACGCCGAGTGCCAGGATGACGATGTCGGCCGGGTAGACCTTCCCCGACTTCGTCGTCACCTCGAGCCCACCGCCTTCGACCTGGGCAAACCCTGCGACGCCGTCCCCGAGCGCCAGCGCGATGCCGTGCCGCGTCACGTGATCCTCGACCAGTTGCGCGAACTCGCGATCCAGCGGCGCCAGCACCTGGTCGAGCATCTCGACGAGGGTCACCGCGAAGCCGGCGTGCTGGAGGTTCTCCGCCGTTTCGAGGCCGATGAAGCCGCCCCCGACGACGACGGCGCGCCGTGTCGGTTTCACGTACTGGATGCCGGAGTAGCTGTAGACGCCCGCCAGGAAGTCGGTGCCCCCCTCGATCCACTCGCGAATCGTCCGCGCGTCAGGTACCGTCCGCACATGAAAGAATCCCGGGGAGGTCGATCCCGGGCAGTGGCGGCCGCACGGAGATGCCGCCTGGCGAGAGCACGAGTGTGTCGTATCGCTCGGTCGTCACCTCTCCGCTGGTGACGTTGCGCAGCGTCACGGTCTTGTCCGCAGGCGAGATGGCGGTTGCCTCGCAGTTGGTCCGCACCTCGATGTTGTGCATCACGCGGAACACCTGCTCGTTGGCGACCAGGAGACTCGACTCCTTCGCGATCACGCCAGACACGTGATACGGCAGGCCGCAGTTGGCGTACGAGACGTACGGTCCCTTCTCGACCATCAGGATGTCGGCCTTCTCGTCCAGCCTTCGCAGTCGCGCCGCGCACGACGCCCCACCGGCTACTCCACCCACGATGACGATCTTCATGTCCTGTCCTCCGCCCATCTCTGCTCTGGGCATGAGCTCATGTCCCGCAACGTCGGCCGCACGCCTGCCAGATGCCCGGCGAGGGTGTCAGCCGTTCCTCCGCGGCCTGCCCCAGGAATGCCGGGGCGGCCACACTTCGCGCCGCCGTTCAGGGGGCCGGGCTCATCACCAGGCGCTCGGGACTGAGGTCGAACGTCCAGGGCAACCCGGAGTTCTTCCAGCCGTTCCTCAGCCGCTGGCCCCGGAACAGACTGTCGGGATCGGTGACCTTGTCACCTTCCATGCCGTCGATGACGTTGTAGACCTTCGTGAACCCGGCCTTGGCCAGCATGTTGGTCGCAATCGCGCTCCGGCCGCCGGAGCGACACATGACGAGGAGCGTCTCGTCGGGCCTGGCCACCTGCATCACCCGGGTGGGGAAATCGAACAGGGGCTTCATGGGGTAGTGTCCCGCGGCTGCGTCCCACTCGTAGGTCTGCAGCGCGACCGGGATCTTCCAGGCCATTGTCGGGTGACCGACGAACAGGTACTCCTCGGGCGTGCGGACGTCGATCACCTTCACCGTCGCGGGATCGGCCTTCCACATCTCGTAGGCCTCCCTGGCCGTCACGTACAACCCCAGGACCGTCTGTTTGCCCTGTTCCACCGTAGCAGCGTTCACCATTGGGCTGATTCCTCTTGCAAGCGCGTCGCGATACGGGAGGCTCCGGCCCGCTACTTCTTCACGAACTGCGTATTGAAGCCGACGAAAATCTGCAACTCCGGCTGCCCCGGCCCGCGCGACAGGACGGTGTACTGCGGCTCGATCCAGATGTTGAAGACCGCCGTGGCCGTCGGGATGACCTTGCCGATGCCGAGCGCGACCGGCACCTGGTACGAGTCGTTTTCGAGGTTGAAGACCGCGACCGGCGCTCCCCGCACGTAGTACCCGCCGCCCAACTGGAGGAAGTAGAAGGGCTGGAGTGCGACGATGTTCGCGCCGTCCCGGTCGGCATCCCCGGCGAAGTCCTTCTGCCACGTGAGCAGCCCGCCCCACTGGAGCGTCGGCGACTCGGCGTTGAAGAAGGTCGCGGCGAAGCCGCCCAGCCACTGGCCGGATCCTGTCTCGGTTTCGGTGGCGGTCGGGAGGGTGAACTGGGGCCCCACGCCGACGCTCACCTTGGGGTTGCCCGTGTCGAACAGGTAGGCCGCAAAGGCGTTGGCATCTCCGAGTCCCGACGTCGTCGTGCCGATGCCCGTCGGCACCCTCGACACAGGCAGCGAGGCCCGGAACAGCCACGGCCCGATGGGCTGCGCATACCGGAACCAGAACGTGTTCGCGTTCTGGCCGTCCAGCTCGGACAGCGCCGGGACGTAGTAGTTGTGCATGTTGAAGGCCTGGAACTTGGCCAGCGGATTGTTGGCGTCGGTGTTCGACGGCGCCGCAGGCGCAGCAGCTGCCGCGGGGGTGTCAGCCCCGGCCGGCGTCTGACCACTGACCCTCGCCGTCCACAGGAAGGCGAGGGTCACGGCCACCGCCATCGTCGGCGCGACACATCGAGACGAAGTCATGGCCTATGCCTTCCGTGCCTTGGCCAGCAGCTCTTCGGTCGCGTCGACGCGTTCCCACGCGAACCCGTCGCGGCCAAAGTGTCCGTATGCGGCTGTCTGCAGGTAGACCGGCTCCCGCAGGCGGAGATGGTCGATGATGCCCGCGGGCGTGAGCGGGAAGACGTCTCGGACGAGCGCTGACAGCGCCTCGTCTGGCAGCGCGCCCGTGCCATAGGTGTTCGCCATCACGGAGACCGGATCCACCAGGCCGATGCAATAGCTCAACTGGAGCAGGCACTCGTCGGCGAGACCGGCGGCGACGATGTTCTTGGCGACGTAACGCGCCATGTAGCCGGCCGAACGATCCACCTTCGTCGCGTCCTTCCCGCTGAACGCACCGCCGCCGTGGACGGCCCAGCCGCCGTAGGTATCGACGATGATCTTGCGGCCCGTGAGCCCGGTGTCGGCCTGCGGCCCGCCGACCAGGAACTTGCCCGTGCCGTTCACCGTGAACTTCGTCCCGGTGTCGAGCAGGTCGCCGAGCACGGGAGGGACGACGGCGTCGAAGACCTGCTGCTTGGCTTCTTCGGTCATGAACCTGCCATCGGGTGTCACGACGTCCGGCGTGTGCTGGCAGGCGAGCACCACGTAGTCGGCGCGCACCGGCTTGCCGTCGCGATACTCGATCGTAATCTGCGACTTACCGTCGGGTCCCAGGAAGGGGAGGATGTTCTGCTTGCGCACCTCCGCCAGCCGCCTGGCCAGCCGGTGCGCCAGCATGATCGGCAACGGCATCAGCTCCGGGGTCTGCCGGCAGGCGTAGCCGAACATCATTCCCTGGTCGCCGGCGCCAAGCTCTCCGGCGCTGCGCGACACGCCCTGCGCAATGTCGGGCGATTGGGGGTGGAACGATCGGAGGATGGCGCCGGTGTTGACGTCGTAGCCGTAGAGTGGGGAGGTGTATCCGATCTCGTTGCCGAGCTTCCGCACCAGGCCGTCGACGTTGAACATCGCCGTCGTGGTGACCTCGCCGCCGATGATCATCATCCCCAGCGTCACATACGTGTTGCACGCCACGCGCGCCTGTGGGTCCTGCCGGAGGCACTCATCGAGCACGGCATCGGAGACTTGATCGCACACCTTGTCCGGATGTCCCTCCGTCACGGACTCCGACGTGAAGAACATGTTCTTGGGATACATGCCCATGTTGTCCTTACTCTTTCTCGCGAGGCACGATCATTCCCCGACGGTGGCTGTCTGGGAGGTGCGGCCGAACGCCTCGTCGATGATGGCCTGCAGATGCGCGACCACGTCTGCCGATGGCGT
Source organism: uncultured Acidobacteriota bacterium (assembly GCA_963715265.1). GTDB lineage: Bacteria > Acidobacteriota > Vicinamibacteria > Vicinamibacterales > Vicinamibacteraceae > Luteitalea. The sequence continues at coordinate 66,663 of CAVQRQ010000010.1, read as the reverse complement.
CTTGTAGTCGTCCAGCTCGTACACCTTGCCCAGGTACTCGTACTTGCCCAGGCCGAAGCGGTGATACGGCAGGAGTTCGTAGTCGATCACGTTCTTGTGCGGGCGGATGAAGGCCAGGACCGCCCTGATGTGCTCCTCGTCGGCGTTCACTCCGGGAATCAGCGGCGTGCGTGCGATGAAGTCCGCGTCGGGGAACGTCTCGTAGGCCCTCTTGAAGTTCGACAGGATCCGCTCGTTGCTCACCCCGGTCCACTTCTTGTGCCGCTCGGGAATGGTGAGCTTGTGGTCATGGAGCACCGTGTCGACGTGGGGCAGCACCTTCTCCACGAATGCCCAGGGCACGTTGCACGCCGTCTCGATCGCCGTGTTCATGCCGCGCGCGTGGGCTTCCTCGAGCAGCGCGGCGCTGAAGTCCGGCTGCAGCAGGCATTCGCCGCCGCTCAGGGTGATGCCCCCGCCCGGTCGACTGGTAGAAGGACGCGTCCTTCTCCACCTCTTTCAGCACCTCGTCCACCGTCATCTGCTTCCCGTACATGGAAAGCGCTCCCGTCGGGCAGAGCGCCACCATCTCCTCGTCGCAGTCCGTCGACAGATCCCAGTTGACGCTGACCTTGTCGTCGTCGCCACCCTCGACCACGTAGAACGCGCCTTCCGGGAAGGGTGCCTTCAGGCACAGGCCGCATTTCTCCTTGCCGGCGCACAGCTTGGCGTCGTAGGAGAGCTCGAACTTCGGGCGGATGCTCTCGGGATTGCCGCACCACTTGCAGCGCAGCGAGCAGCCCTTGAGGAAGACGGTCGTGCGGATGCCCGGGCCGTCATGGCTGCAGTACCGCTGGATGTTCAGGACCCGTCCGGTCACACCGGATGCTTCGTTGGGGCGCGTCATGACACTTCCCTCCCCAGGCAGATGCCGAGGGAGTGGGCGATCTGCACGAACTCGCTGTCCGCGGGCACCGTCCTGACCTTGTTGATGGCTTCCGCCAGTGGCACGGACTTCACATCCGGTGGCATGAACGCCACCATCACTCCATTCTCACCGGCGTCCAGGGCCCGTATGGCCCCGGCCCCGTACGCCATCCCCAACTGGCGATCGACCGCCGTGGCCGTGCCGCCCCTGGCCCAGTGACCCAGAACGAGAGGAAAGACCTCCTCGGCGATCAACATCTGCAGCCGGCTCGCCACGGTCTCGGCGGCCTGCCCCGAGCGCAGAATGACGTGGCCACTGGCATCACCCGTCGCCAGCGGCGACAGCGACGCCTTGAGAGGATTCTCGGTCGGTGGATCCTGATCGGCGGGCGCCTTCTCGATGCACCGTGCCCCCTCGGCCACGACGACCAGCCCGTACGGGCGCCCCGGTGTCACCTTGTCCTTCAACTCGCGCCGCCACCAACGAGAGATCGCAGGGGATCTCGGGAAGCAGCACCGCATCGGCACCCACGGCGATGCCGGCCTGCAGCGCCAGCCATCCGGCCTGGGCTCCGAGGACCTCCACCACGGCGATCTTCCGGGCCGTCTGGGCCGCCTGCCGAGCCTTGTCGAGCATCTCGATGGTGAAGCTGAGGGTGCTGTTGAACCCGAAGGAGACCTGCGTGGCGGCGATGTCGTTCTCGACCGAACGGGGCACGCACACCGCATTGAGACCCTTCCGGTGGAGCCTGTAGAGAATGCTCAGCCCACGGCCCCCGACGACGGAGATCAGTGCGTCGATCCCTTCCGCCTTCAGCCTCTTCATGACCGCGTCGGACATGTCCACTTCTTCGACCATATCGTCGTCGTTGATCGTGCGGACATGAAACGGGTCGACCCGGCTCGACTGGCCCAGGTGACCGGCGCCGGCCGGATCCACGTGTCTCGATCAGGTCGGCGCCGAGGGGAACCAACCCGCCATCGGGGTATCGTTCCGGGTACAGCAGCCCGTCGAACCCGTCCCGGATGCCGACCACGTCCCAGCCCAGCCTCCCCCCGGCCAGGGCCGCCCCGATGATCACGGCGTTCATCCCCGGGACGAAGCCGGCGCCCACGTTGATGGCGACCCGTCGACCGGAACTCGCTCGAGTAGTTCCCCTAGTCATGATGTCCCTGCCTTGTTGATGCGTCTGGTGTCCGCGGTCATGGCTCTTCGATCCTCGCCGGTCGTGGCGCTTACGAACGACGACCGGTACGGCGTGACGCTGGGCCACGCCGTACCGATCCGGCCCTAGTGACCCTCGAACGTCTGCAGCGTCCGTTCGATGATCTCGTTCTGGACGCCGGGGTGCAGCTTCGTGAAGAAGGCGCTGAAGCCGGCCACCCGAACTACCAGGTCACGGTAGTTCTCCGGATGCTTCTGGGCGTCTCTCAGCTTCTCGGTATCCAGCACGTTGAACTGGATGTGATAGCCCTCGTTTGCGAACAGCGTCCGCACGAGATTCATCACGTTGTCCCGACCCTTGCGCGTCTTGAGCTGGTCGGGAGGGAGCTTCATGTTCATGTGCGTGGCGCACCACTTCACGTGGTCGTTGCCCTTCGCCGCCGACATCACCAGCGCGGTGGGGCCGCTGACGTCCGTGCCCGGCATCGCCGAGACGCTGCCATCGGTGAGTGCCACTCCGGCCTTCTTTCCATTCGGCAGGGCGCCGGTCACCAGGCCCATCAGGTTGTGGACGCTCTTGGTGTACTGGTCCAGCGAGGTCTTGATGTCCTTGCTGATGTAGTTGCCGCCGCCATCGACGTTGTTGAACGCTGTCAGGATGCTGTTGTTGACCCGGAGGAGGAGCTTGTTCATCTCCGGGATGTCGTTGCCGTGCTTCGGCGCATCCTGGTAGCACATCTTGTGGACCTTCTCGTATTCGCCTTCGAAGTTGGCTGCCAGGGCCGCCTTCAGCTCGGCCATGGTCAGTCTCTTCTTGTCGAACACCAGGTCCTTCACTGCCATCAGCCCGTTGGCGGCATCCACCTGACCGACGGAGATCTGGGCGACCGTATAGTAGTTGGCCCCGCCGGACCACGTCTCGGTTCCGGTCTCGATGCATCCGCCGGTCAACAGGGACCGCCAGGTGCAGGGGAGGAAGTCCGCCTGCAGGATGTTCGAAATCCAGGCGGCGTGGCGAAGGGTGTCCTCGGTGGCCTGCAGCTGCTTCTCGAACGCTGCGTACAGCTCCTCGAAGTCCTCGAAGTCCTCCGGGTCTCCGGTCTTGGGGCCGACCTGAGTCTGGGTCCGAGGATCGAAGCCGTCATTCATGGTCAGCTCGAGGATCTTGCCCAGGTTGGGCTGCCCCTCCACCGGGTGGCCGGTCTCGTAGGGGATGTAGCTCCCCACACAGGCCCCGATGCAGGTGCGCCGGGCCTTCGACAGCGGCAGCTCGCCCACCCGGTCGTTGTGGCCCCACAGGTGCAGGGCCCGCTTCATCATCGTATCGGCGTTGACGAACTGCGGGAGACCAATGCCCGTCCCGATCACATCGAGCACTCTCTCGATGAACTTGCCTGGAGTATGCGGGGTCAGCGCACAGGTGAGGGGAGGCTGGGGCAGGGACAGATACTGCGAGGCGTCGAGAATGGCGTAGTCCATCTCCGCGGTGGCATCACCACCATCCTCGGAATAGCCCGCCAGGGTGATGCTCTGTCCCAGATCGGCGGAATTCGCCTTGGCGATTCTCTCGCCGTAGTAGTAGTTGATCTCGTTCAACTTGAGGAAGAGGTTCTTCAGCATGAAGACCGCGTCATCGTATGAAATGAGTCCGGCCGCTATGTCAGCCTGAAGGAACGGATCCAGGTTCTGACCCAGATAGGCCTCGGAGTAGCCGCAGCCGACCTGCTCGAGTTCGGCCACGATGTGACACAGGAAGTGACTCTGGATGGCTTCGCGCAGGTTGCGAGCCGGATTCTCGGGAACCCACTCGCAGGTTTCCGCGATGGAGATCAGCTCCGCCTTACGGGATCCGTCCTTCTCCTTTGCCGCCATCTCCCGAGCCAGCTCTGCATAGCGATGCGCGTAGCGGATGACCGCCCTCATCACGATGAGGGATGCCTCGTAGAAGTAGAACTGGGAGAGGTTCGGCAGCCGCATCTCGAGGGCCATCTGCCGCTCCTCCACCTCCTTGATCATGCTGGCAAGTCCCTCGCGATAGACGCGCGGGTAGTCGAGATTGCCACCGCCAGCTGGCCAGTCATGGAACGACGCAATCAGGCCAGCCTCGTAAGAGACCTTCGGGTCGTAGCCGAAGCGCTTCTCGAAGATGGCTTCCGTCCGGGGCTTCATCGCACGCTGGCCCCAGTAGTCGAGCGCCCACTGGTTGGCCGCCTTGTCTTCTGGAGTCGGCGAGTTCTCGACGGTCTTCTCTTCGATCATCCAGTCCACCTGCCACTCGGGATAGGTGTAGACGGCGTTGAGCTTCCCGCCCATGGAGCCGACGAAGAGGTTGTCGTCGATATACAGCTTCTTACGCTCCAACACCGCTGCCAGGAACTTGGCGCGCCGTAGAATCTGCACGTCGCCGGCGGATTCTTCGTACATCTCGTGCATGATCCTGACTCGCTCGAAGTCGAGATCCTGCGGAGTGCTCCGAAGCAGCTCCTTCAGGCGGTCGATCCGAGCGTCGTCCACCGTGATCCGGCCTGTGTTGAGGTTGACTGCAGTATCCGCGGTGCTCGTGCGTGACGTCGTACTTGCCATGATTCAGTGTGCTCCCCTCGTAGTTCACTGCCGGGCTGGCAGCAGCGAGCCTCAATTCAGTCCGGGTCCGGCCACCCGGCAGTACGTCCTGTGGTTACGGTTCGGCCGACTCCGCAGCCGCGCGCACGGCGCTCACGTAGTCCAACCCGCGCGTCTCGCCGAAGACGCGAAACTCGAGCGTCGGCGGCGAGACGCTGGTTTCGAGCAGGACGAGGAGCTGGGTGAATCGCTCGCTGCGGATGTCGTCTTCGAGCGCCTGTGCGTCGTCCCACTCCTCGCAGTACCAGAAGGCGTCGGCCTCGCCGACGTCGGCGGCGAGGTGCGCATCACGGCACCCCCGCTGTTCGAGGGTGTGTCGCATGAGGCTGTCGAGTGCCTGGACCAGCTGATGCGCGCGACCCGATGCCGCTGTGAGCCTGACGGTCATCTGCACCATGGGATCTCCTGCTCACACAGGAGTGCATGGACGTTGCCATCGCCGGCCGCGGAAGCGGCGTCGCCTAAATGGCTGGAATAGAGAGGGTTGCCGCAGAATGCCCGCCGGTCACCGAGCGTCGGGCCTCCATCGGACTCCGTAGCAGTGGAGTTCTCCAATGGCGCGCCGCGTCAGGCGCACGGACTACGACAGAGACCGCACCGGGCTCGGCGCGGTCGACGAGCTGTCGGATGTCGGCAAAGAGGGTCAGTCGTTCCGATGCGTTCCGGGCCTGTTGATGCCCAGCTTGGCCATCCGGGCCTCGAGGGTTGTCGGCTTGAGCCCCAGCAGTTCGGCCGCGGCGTTCTTTCCGCGGATGCGCCACCCCGTCGCTTCGAGCACGCGCAGGATGTGTTCCCGGTCCATGTGGCGGAGGTCGATCGGTGAGGCGCTGGCCGACACTCCTGCCGCCGTGCTGAGTGAGGCGATGTGGGTCGCAGGCGGGGCGACCGTCAGCGTGGGCCCTGGAGAGAGGATCATGGCCCGTTCGAGGATGTTCCGCAGCTCACGCACGTTGCCAGGCCAGTCGTACAGCGCCAGAGCTTCGAGGCTGGCTCGATCCACGGCCGTGAAGGGCTTGCGCATGGCCCTGCCGAGTTCGTCCACGAGCGTCGCCACCAGTGAGGGAAGATCCTCCAGCCGCTCGCGCAGGGGGGGGACGACGATGGGGAACACGTTCAGGCGGTAATAGAGGTCGCTGCGGAAGCTGCCCTGGCGGACGGCCGCCTCCAGGTCGCGGTTGGTGGCGGCGACGATGCGGACGTCGACCTCGATGGGCATCGGACTGCCGAGTCGCTCGATGGTACGTTCCTGGAGCACTCGCAGCAGCTTGACCTGCAACTCCATCGGCAGGTCGCCGATCTCGTCCAGGAACAGCGTCGACCCCTGGGCCAGTTCGAAGCGGCCGATCTGCTTGGACAGCGCGCCGGTATACGCCCCCTTCTCCCGGCCGAACAGCTCGCTCTCCATGAGCGCCGCGGGGATGGCGGAACAGTTCACCCGCACCATGTGCCGACTGCGTCGCGGACTCGCCCGGTGGATATGCGCGGCGAACCGTTCCTTGCCGGTCCCTGTTTCGCCGATCAGGAGGACCGTCGACGCCGTGGCCGCGACCTGATCGGCGAGGGCCAGCGCGCGACTGACGGCCGGACCGTGCCCGGTGACCAGGGTGTCGGAGGCGTGATCCGCGATCGCCTTGCGGAGGGAGAGGTTCTCGCGCTCGAGTTGGGTCCCCTTGCGCTTCTCCTCCTCGTGGGCGGCCTGGAGCGCCTCCTCCCGTCGCCGACGGTCGGTGATGTCCTGGACGGCGCTGAAGATCCGGGCCATGCCCTCGGTCTCCAGTCGCCGGGCGCCGTGCCGGAGCCAGATCACGCCCCGGGTGGGATGCTCGTACCTGTACTCCCGGACCGCACGGTCGAGGTCGCCCGACTGCAACTGGCGCGACACCTCGGCAATCTCCTCACGATCGGCGATGTGTATGCGCGACAACCACACCTGTTCCGCATTCGGTACGTCGACAGGGCCGATGCCCAGGAGATGCTGCATGCGAGCGTCGACGAACAGGCGGCTGCTACCGACGTGGCGGTCCGTGAATCCCAGTTCGGCGGTCTCCACCGCGGCCTCCAGGCGCGCCGTGCGCTCGCGGAGGCCGGCCTCCCGCTCGGCGAGGGAGGCGAACGCCCGCTGACGCTGTGCGCCGGCGACCACCATCTCGCCGAGTACGCGCAGGCGCGGCACGAACTCGAGAGGCCACTCGCGATCGTCGGTGACCGCATTGAGGACAATGAGATGGCCGACGCGATGGCTGGTGACCAACGGAACGGCGAGCGCCGTCCGGATGCCCATCTGTTCGTTGCTCGCGCGATCGACGGCTGCCTCGGGCGGCAGGTCGGCTGGGCGCGTCACGACCGGCACGCCATCGACCACGAGCCGCCGGTACGTCCACGGAAACAGCTCGGCCAGTTCGATCGTTCCCGACACCTCCGGCACGCCGTCCGCGGTCGAGATGACCGACACATGTACGTTCGGCGGGTCGGCATCGACGACCAGCAGGGCGCAGCGGTCGGCGCGGAAGAACCTGCGAACATCGCCGATGGCCGTCTCGATGGCGGCGCCAACTTCCTCCGGCGAGGCGTGCAGGAGCCTTGCGGACGTGTCCGAGATCAGCCTCTCGAACCTCAGATGATCCGCCGGAGGCGCACCCGGGGACCCCTCGTGCGTGGGCGTCGTCGTCATCGCCCGTCATCGTAGCCCGGCCAGTGCTGGGCGTCATCACTCCGTCTCCTTGCGCCCGCGGGCGTGGATGAGGTGAGAGGGTATCTCCGCCCTCTTGGAGTAGCTCCACACGGTTGGAGATGCGCGATGCACCAGGAGAGAGGTCCGAGCGGCGGTGATCCCTCGAAGCTGCTGCGCCCAAGATACTTAGTCTGGCCAGGCCATCCTGACGCTCACGGCACCGCATGTGCTTTACATCGTGTGGTGCCGTCGGTTTCCGCAGATGGAAGGTAGTGGCGCGATGGAGGCTCAGGTGACAGCGGCGCGAGGAGATGTCATGACTGCCGAACATGCCCGACTGGCGGAGGCCAGGGCCTCGTCCGTCCCGTGGCTGCGCTGGGGGCCGTACCTCAGCGAGCGTCAGTGGGGGACCGTTCGCGAGGACTACAGCGACGGGGGCAACGCCTGGGACTACTTCAGTCACGAGCAGGCGCGGTCGCAGAGCCTACCGATGGGGCGAGGACGGGCTCGCCGGCATCTCCGACGACCGGCAGCGCCTGTGCTTCGCGCTGGCGATGTGGAACGGCAGGGATCCGATCCTGAAGGAGCGCCTGTTCGGCCTGACCAACGCCGAAGGCAACCACGGCGAGGACGTGAAGGAGTACTACTTCTACCTCGACTCCACGCCGACGCACTCGTACATGCGCTACCTGTACAAGTACCCGCAGGCCGCCTATCCGTACGAGGACCTGGTTCGCACCAACCGCGGGCGGAGCCGGGACGAGTTCGAGTACGAGCTGCTCGACACCGGGCGTGTTCGACGAAGACCGCTACTTCGACGTGTTCGTCGAGTACGCCAAGGCCGCTGCCCGAGGACATCCTGATCCGCTGCACGGTGCACAACCGCGGGCCGGAGGCCGCCACGCTCGACCTGCTGCCGAGGCTGTGGTTCCGCAACAGCTGGTCCTGGCACGCCGACGCGGAGCGCCCGGCGCTCGCCGCTGGTCGCAGGGCCGCGAGGGCGCTCGTCCAGGCCGTCCATCCCGGCGCTCGGCACGCGCTACCTGTCCTGCGAGGGAGATGCGCCGCTGTTGTTCACCGAGAACGAGACGAACACCGAGCGGCTCTTCGGCGTGCCGAACCGGTCGGCCTACGTCAAGGACGGTATCGACGACTGCATCGTCCACGGCCGGAAGGATGCGGTCAACCCGGCGCAGATCGGGACCATGGTGGCGGCCCACTACCGGCTGACCGTGGGGCCGGGCGAGTCGCCGGGTGGTGCGCCTGAGGCTGTCGGACACCTGCGCCCGGACGCGCCGTTCGGACCGGCCCGTTCGACGACGAGGTTCGACGCCCGACGGCACGGAGGCGGACGAGTTCTACGGCGACCGTCATCCCGGCCTCGCTGGGTGAGGACGGCGCCAACGTGATGCGGCAGGCCCTGGCCGGCATGCTGTGGTCCAAGCAGTTCTACCGCTACGACGTGCACCAGTGGCTCAAGGAGCGCGGGTCGAACCCGTTCAGCCCGGCACGAAAGGCCGCGCCGCGCAACGACCACTGGCACCACATGTACAACGCCGACGTCATCTCGATGCCGGACAAGTGGGAGTACCCCTGGTACGCCGCCTGGGACCTGGCGTTCCACGTGCTGGCGCTGACCCTCGTCGACCCCGACTTCGGCAAGGAGCAGCTCAAGCTGATGCTCGAGCAGCACTACATGCACCCGAACGGGCAGCTGCCGGCCTACGAGTGGAACTTCGGCGACGTCAACCCGCCCGTGCACGCCTGGGCCACGATCTTCGCGTATCGGCTCGACAAGGTGCAGCAGGGTGTGGGCGACACGGAGTGGCTGAAGGCGTGCTTCAACAAGCTGCTCCTGAACTTCACCTGGTGGGTCAACCGCAAGGACCGGTCGGGCCGGAACGTGTTCGAGGGCGGCTTCCTGGGGCTCGACAACATCGGCGTGTTCGATCGCAGCGCGCCGCTGCCGACCGGCGGCTACCTCGAGCAGGCGGACGGCACCGCGTGGATGGCGCTCTTCAGCCAGAACATGGTCGAGATCGCCGTCGAGCTGGCGATGACCGATCCGACCTACGCGGAGATGACGCTCAAGTTCGTCGAGCACTTCCTGTGGATCGCCTCGGCGATGGACGCACATGGGCGACGGCACGGGCATGTGGGACGAAGAGGACGGCTTCTTCTACGACGTGCTGCGGCTGCCCGACGGCCGCGCCCAGCGGCTCAAGGTCCGATCGATGGTCGGGCTGCTGCCCCTCTGCGCCGCCACCACGCTCGAGGCGGAGCAGTGCGAGAGGTACCCGGAGATCCAGCAGCAGCTTCCAGTGGTTCCTCGAAGCCCGCCCCGAACTCTGCACGTCCATTCACGATCCGAGCCGGCCGGGCGTCGATGGCCGCCGGCTGATGTCGATCATGAACGAGTCCAGGCTGCGTCGCGTGCTGGCGACGATGCTCGACGAGCGGGAGTTCCTGAGCCCGTACGGCCTGCGCTCCGTCTCGCGCCACCACGCGGAGCATCCGTATGTCATCTCGGCCGGCGGCCAGGTCTATCAGGTGGCCTACGCGCCCGCGGAGTCGGACAGCGGCCTGTTCGGCGGCAACTCGAACTGGCGCGGGCCGATCTGGATGCCGGTCAACGTGCTGATCATCCGGGCCCTGCTGCAGTACCACGAGTACTACGGCGACGACTTCACGGTCGAGTGCCCGACGGGCTCGGGCCGGCACATGACCCTGTTCCAGGTGGCCGAGGAGCTGAGCCGCCGGCTGACGGCCATCTTCCTGAAGGACGCCGACGGCCGTCGCCCGGTCTACGGCGGCACCCGGAAGTTCCAGGACGATCCGCACTGGCGCGACTACCTCTCCTTCCACGAGTACTTCCACGGCGACAACGGCGCGGGCCTCGGCGCCAGCCACCAGACCGGCTGGACGGGCGTCGTCGCCCGGCTCATGCACCTGTTCGCCACGACGAAACCGGGCGGCCAGTCGGCCAGAACGCCGGCGCCGGTCGGCGATTGGCAGAGGCTCCAGCCCGAGTCGGAGGCGTCGCGATGAAAGCCATCACCGTAGAACCGCACGAGCCCGAGACCGCACGACTCGAGGACGTCCCCGAGCCGGACGCCCGCGACCGGCTCGGTCCTCGTCGAGGCCATCGCGGTCGGCGTGTGCGGGACCGACGTCGAGATCGTCGAGGGCAAGTACGGCTGGGCGCCTCCGGGGCAAGACGCGCCTCGTGCTCGGGCACGAGTCCCTCGGCCGCGTGCTGGACCCCGGTCCGAGCGGCGGGCTGAAGAAGGGGGATCTGGTGGTCGGCATCGTCCGGCGTCCGGACCCCGTGCCCTGCCCCAACTGCGCGGTCGGCGAGTGGGACATGTGCCGCAACGGCCAGTACACCGAGCGCGGCATCAAGGAGATCGACGGCTTCATGTCCGAGCGCTGGCGGATCGAGCCGGAGTACGCCATGAAGGTCGATCGCATCGCTCGGCCTCCTGGGCGTGCTGCTCGAGCCCACGACCGTCGTCACCAAGGCGTGGGAGCAGGTGCTCGCGGTCGGCCAGCGGGCGTTCTGGGAGCCGCGAGACCGTGCTCGTGACCGGCGCGGGCCCGATCGGCCTGCTCGCGGCCCTCGTCGGCAAGCAGCGCGGGCTCGAGGTCCACGTCCTCGACCGGGCTACGAGTCGGGGCCCAAGCCGGATCTCGTGCGTGCCCTGGGCGCGACCTACCACACCGGCACCGTCGCGGACGTGGGCTTCGAGCCGGACGTGATCGTCGAGTGCACGGGCGTCGGGCAGGTCATCAACGACTCCATCCGCGGCATCGCGCGCAGGAGGCGTCGTGTGCCTGACCGGCGTCGGGCAGCGGCGGATCCACTGTCAGCCCCGCCGTGGCCGACGTCGCGGCCGCGGCGGTGCTCAAGAACAACGTCGTCGTCGGCAGCGTCAACGCCAACAAGCGGCACTGGTACAAGGCGGGCCAGGTGCTGGCGCGCGCGGACCGCGCCTGGCTCGCAGGCCTCATCACGCGGCGCGAGCCGCCCGAGGCCTTCATGCGGGCGCTCCAGCGTCAGCCGGACGACATCAAGGTCGTCATCCAGTTCGCGGAGGTCTGACAGAGCACGCGCCCGGCGGCGACCTTGGGGACGGTGTCGCCGCGGCGATTCTCACGCGGCAGGACGAGGAGCCGCTGGAGGATGCACCCATGGCCCTACGCATCGAGGACTACGCGATCATCGGCGACACCCGGTCGGCAGCGCTCGTCGGCAGGAACGGCGCCATCGACTGGCTGTGTGCCCCTCGCTTCGACTCGCCGGCGCTCTTCGCCGCGCTCCTGGGCACGGAGGCCAACGGTCACTGGACCATCGCACCGCTCGGCGAGGTGCGACGGGTCGAGCGTCGCTACCGCACAGGCACGGCCATCCTCGAGACCGACCTCGAAACCGACGAGGGCGCGATCCGGTTGGTCGATTGCATGCCGATGCGCGAGGGGCACACGGGGCTCGTCCGGGTGGTCGAGGGCCTCCGCGGACGGGTGCCGATGCAGATGCGCCTCGCGCCACGCTTCGACTACGGTCGCCTGATCCCCTGCCTGGGCCGGATCGACCACGGCGTCTTCGCCTTCGCGGGACCGGACGCCGTGTGCCTGCGTACCCCGGCGGACGTGCGCATCGACCAGGCGACGGCGTCGGCCACCTTCACGGTCTCGGGCGGCGAACGTATCCCGTTCCAGCTCGACTGGTACCTGTCTCACCTGCCGTGCCCGGCGCCAGGAGATCCGGTCGAGATGATCGAGAGCGCCGAGGCCTGGTGGAAGGCATGGGCGGGGCGCTGCCAGTACGACGGCCCGCACGCCGACGACGTGTTGCGGTCGCTCGTCACGCTGAAGACGCTGACCTACTCGCCCACGGGCGCCATTGTCGCGGCGCTCACCACGTCACTGCCGGAGGAAATCGGGGGCGTGCGGAACTGGGACTACCGGTACTGCTGGCTCCGGGACGGCGCCTTCGCGCTCGCCCCGCTCATCCGTGCGGGCTACCTGGACGAAGCCGTCGCCTGGCGCGAGTGGCTCCTGCGCGCCATCGCCGGCGACCCCGGTCAGCTACAGCTCATGTACGGCATCGGGGGCGAGCACCGTCTGACCGAGATCGAGCTACCCTGGCTGTCGGGGTACGAAGGCTCGAAGCCGGTTCGCACCGGCAACGGCGCGTGGAGCCAGTTCCAGCTCGACATCTTCGGTGAGGTCTTCGCCGTCCTGTACCGGGCCTGGCAGAACGGTCTCCCGGAACGCCGCGGCCCTGGCAGCGCGCCCGGCATCGACCTGGAGACGGTCATCGAGGTGGTGGAACGTCGCTGGCGCGAGCCCGACGAGGGCATCTGGGAGATTCGCGGGCAGCGACAGCACTTCACCTACTCCAAGGTCGCGGCCTGGACCGCGGTGGACCGTGCGATCAGGCTGGCAGAGGCCGCGGGCCGCCCGGCACCGCTCGACCGCTGGCGAGCGGTGCGCGATGAGATCCACGCGGAGGTCTGTGCGCAGGGCTTCGACCGGGCGCGCGGCACGTTCGTGCAGTACTACGGGGGCACGGGGCTGGATGCCAGCCTCCTGCTGATTCCGATCAGCGGATTCCTGCCGGCTGACGACCCGCGCGTGCTCGGCACCATCGACGCCATTCAACGGGAGCTCTGCTCGGGCCCGTTCGTCTGGCGCTACTCCACCGAGGCTGGGATCGACGGGCTCGCCGGGGGAGAAGGAGCGTTTCTCATCTGCTCGTTCTGGCTGGTCAGCGCGCTGGCGATGGCTGGGCGGATCGAGGAGGCCGAGCGCCATCTCGAGGATCTCCGAGCCCTGCAGAACGACGTGGGCCTCCTCAGTGAGGAATACGACCCGGCCGGGCGGCGCCTGCTGGGCAACTTCCCCCAGGCGTTCTCACACATCGGGTTGCTTCACGCCATCTTCACGATCGCGGAAGCCAGGGCGGCACGATGAGCCAGGCGCCTGCCGCGCGCGAGAGATGAGATGGAGCAGGAAGCCGCGACATCCGTCGTTCTACCGTGGCAGGTGTTCCTGTCCGAACTGGTCGGCACCGCGCTGCTGGTGCTGGTCGGCCTCTCACTGGTGATCCTGATGTTCGGTCAGGGCAGCCCGATCGCGGCGGCCTTGCCAGACGAGGGCCTGCGGCGGCTGATCACGGGCTTGCTGTTCGGCACAACGGGGGCGCTCATCGCTCTCTCCCCGGTGGGCGCGCGTAGCGGGGCCCACATCAACCCCATCGTCACGCTGGCCTTTCGCCTGTTCGGCAAGATCGACCTGCCGACGGCGATCGCGTACATCCTGGCCCAGCTCTCCGGCGCGGTCCTGGGGTCTCTGCCCCTGCTCGCCTGGGGCGCGATGGGGCGCAGCGTGGCGTTTGGCGCCACGCTGCCGGGCGAGGGCTACGCGACGCCGACCGTCCTGGCCGGCGAAGTGATCACCACCTTCACCATGGTCACGCTATTGACCATATTCCTCGGCTTCCGACGTCTGCGCCACTTCACGCCGGCGCTGTTCCCGTTCCTGTACGCCGTCATGGTGTACCTGGAGGCTCCGATCTCGGGAACGAGCACCAACCCGGCCCGCAGCTTCGGGCCCGCCCTCGTCTCGGGACACTGGGAGGGCTGGTGGATCTACTGGATCGGGCCGGTCCTCGGCAGCATCGTCGCGTGCCTGGCATGCAGCCGCCTGGCACGGCGGATCACGGTCGCAAAGCTGTACCACTTCGACAGCGATCGCGACCGTCTGTTCCGGCGCACGGCGCTCGACCCATGACGCCGCCGCCACCAGGGCCACGGGCGGGCTCAGAACTCGATGAGACCGTGCTTGATGGCAAAGTGCACGAGGTCGGCGTTGGTCTGCAGTTCCAGCGTCTCCATCATCTGGTACTTGTGAAACTCGACCGTGCGGACCGAGATACCGAGGGTCGCCGCGATCTCCTTCGCCGAGCGGCCCTCGGCCAGCAGTTGCAGCACTTCGCGCTGGCGCGGCGTGAGTGAGGCCGCCGGGTCCACCGGGTGCTCCTTCCCTCCACGCATCACGTCGAGGACCTCGCCGGCCAGTCGCGGCGTCAGGTACGTACCTCCCTCGAGGACGGCGTGCAGCGCCGCAATCAGTTCCACCGAAGCCGAGTGCTTGAGCACGAAGCCCGACGCTCCGGCTTCGAGCGCGCGCCGCGCGAATGTGACGTCCCGATGCATCGTGAGGAACACCACCGGCATGTGATGCCCGTCCTTCCGGAGTCGGACCATCGCGTCGATGCCGTTCAGGTGCGGCATGGTGATGTCGGCCACGATCGCATCGGGCTTGAGCCGGGCGGCCGCCTCGACCAGCGCGCGTCCGTCCTCGACGACGCCGACAAGGTCGAATTCCGTGCTGAGAAGGCTCTTGAGCGCCTCGGCCACGAGCAGGTGATCGTCGGCCAGCAGTACCCGCGCGCGGCGTGGGGGCGTCATCCCCCGGCTCCATTCCAGGGCACCCAGGCCACGACGGTCGTACCGCGGCCAGGCGTGCTGTCCACATCGAGGGTCCCGTTGACGAGGCGGACGCGTTCACGCATGCCGATGAGGCCGAGGCTCCGCGTCCGGCTCCGGCTGGCGGTGTCGAACCCCGCGCCCTCGTCGTGCACGGCCAGCAGCACGCCGTCGTTCACCGGCCGCAGGCGCACGCTCGCCGCGTCCACGCCCGCATGGCGGACGACGTTGTTCAGCGCCTCCTGCGCGATGCGGAACAGGCAGAGCGACTCCGTCTTGCCGAACGCATCGGGCAGCGCGTCCAGGGCGAGCGACACATCGAGGCGTCCGTGACGCCCCCAGCGTTCGGCTTCGGCCCGCAGGGCCTCCAACAGCCCGAGTTCCTCGAGGACCGAGGGATGCAGATGGTAGGCAAGCGAGTGGATGTCCTCGCTCAGCCGCACGACGTCGAGGCGGGCGGTCCGCAGGGCGTCGCCCTCCGGCCGACCGGCCAGGGACAACTCGACCCGGCTGACGTCGATGGCGAGTACGGCGAGGCGCTGCGTGACGTCATCGTGCAGTTCGCGAGCGAGAAGGGCGCGCTCCTGCTCATGCGCGTGGATCAGCTGCCGGCTGAGGTCACGCAGGTCCTGCTCGACCCGCTTCTGATCGGTGATGTCGCGGAGCACGCCGAACGTCTTGACGGGGTACCCTTCGTCATTGCGCTTCGCGACGCGCCCCTCGTGCTGGATCCATCGCTCTCCCTGGACGGATGCCCGTAGCGGTACTCGATGGACAGTCGATCGATCCGCCCGAAGTGCAGTTCGTCGCGCGATTCGAGGACGTCGGCCAGGTCGTCCGGATGCACGTGCGCCATCCAGAAGGCAAGGGGTGCGAGACCGGCGTCGATGTCAGCGGGCATGCCACACACATCCCGCAGCCGCTCGTCCATGTACATCTCACCCCTGGCGAAGTCGACCTCGTAGAAGGCCAGACCGGCGAGGTCCGCCCCCGAGGCCAGCCGCTCTTCGCTCATCCGGGAGATCATCCACAAGGGCTTGTCGCTGCAGCGCCCCGACCAGCATCTCCCCGAGCAGCCGCAGGCGGGGCACGAAGGCTTCCGGCCACTCGCGCTCCGCGAAGGCGGTCTGTAACACGATCGCGTGGCGAACGGCGCCGGCCGTCTCGACAGGCACCGCGAGGGCGGACCGAATCGGCAGGGACGTCCACTTGGCTCGGTCGACGTTCGCGTCAGGGGGCAGGTCGTCGATCCGCGCGACGCACATCGGCACGCGATCGACCAGGAGGTGCCGCGCCCACGGCAACTCCTGAGCCAGGTCGGTCTCGACCGAGACCTCCGGGACCCCGGGGGCGTAGCTGGCCCGGTGGACATGCGCCTGCTCGCCGTCGTCGCCAATCGACAGGATCGCGCAGCGATCGGCCCGGAAGAACTCCCGCACACGGGCGAGGGCCGCCTCGACCGCCTCGGCGAGCCGCGCGGGCAGCACCGCGACCAGTGACGCCGAGACCTCCGCAATCAGCACCTCGAACTCGAGTCGCTCGGCCAGATGGTCCGCAACGTCGCGAGACTGATCGACCACGGTCATCCCATCAGCATAGCTCCGGGCGGCGGCGACACGAACGCGACTCCTCCGTGCGGCTCGGGTTACGGGACCTCATGGCCGCGCCCTCGCCGCCTGGCATGCGGGCGTTGTCAGAACTTGAACGCGACCCCGAGGACGGGCCCCTGGGTGAGCATGTCGTAGACGAACCTGTCGTTGCCCTCGCCCGAGTCGTAGTCCACGTCGAGCCACCGATACCCGAGTTCGAGGGCGAATCCCGGTGCGAGCTTCACGCCCACGGTCGGAAACGCCTGCCACGTGAAGTTCGACCCGGCGCCGAATCCGCCGATCTCGCTGTAGAGACGCAGTTGCAGGACGCGCTCGGGCGACGTGCGCAGGGTGAGGCCGACGATGGGATCGACCCAGGTCTTGTCCTGGTCGACACGGAGGCCGATCGACTTGAAGTCGAGTTCGCCCTGCAGCGTGTTCACGCGGGCGCCGAAGGTCAGGTCGGCGGCCGCACTCAGCCGCCGGATCCCGTAGAAGGCGAACGCCCCCTGGTTCACGTCGACGTTCGTGTTGCGGACCGTGGTGCCGAGCGCCATCCAGATCGCGTCGGCGCCGAAGCCCCAGTCGCCCTTCTTGGCTTCGACCAGGCCCATCGCCCCGAACTGCAGGTTCGAGAAGATGTCCGAGGCGCTGACGTTCACGTCGGCCTCGCGGCCGCGCAGGGTCGTCGTGCCGTCCATGGCGGCCCCCATCAGGTACGGCGCCACCACGACCTGCCACTCGTCGCCGGCGGGCTGTGCCGCCGCGGGCGTCCACGCCGCGGCGAGCCATGTCGTCGCTGCGATGATCGATCCAATCTTCGTCTTCATATCGCCTGTCAATGCTGCGGGCTCGCACAGCCCGCTGTCATGTTTCATGGCACGGTCGCGACGGGTGTCGCTGACCTGCCGGCCTATCTGGGTGATTCGACGCGGACGGCGACCGCACGTGTATAGGTGATGTCCACGCGATCACCGACCTTCACCGTCGTGAGGTTGTTCCTGTCCTCGACCTTGAACCCCATGGTCCGGCCCTCGTCGGTCCTGACCACGATGCTGGGCACCTTGGGATCGATCGCGGTCACGACCACGCTTGCCGTCACCTGCTCGGAGATCGTTCCGCCGGGACGAACGCCCTTGTCGCGGACGACCTGCGGGCCCTGCGCCACCGTCGGGGCTGCTGCACCTGCCTTCCTGATCGCATAGACCACCGACTCGGTGTAGCGAAAGGTCACCGAGTCGCCGACCTTCAGCTCGTTGAATCGCTGTACTTCCGGACCCACCCGGGCCACGTCGGTATGTCCGTCGGCGTCCTTCAGCGTGATCAGCCGGTTCTGGTAGTCCACCGCCTCGATGGTGAACGTCTCGGCCACCGACGCATCCTGCGTCACCACCTGCTGAGCCAGGCCCGCACCAGGGGCCAGGAGCACCGCCACCGCGGTCACCGCGCCGAACACGTGCGTCATGCGATTGGTCATCGTTCTGCCCCATGGGTGTCCGGGGCTCCCCGCCCGTCAGACGGTGCGGGCCACGCCCGGGACACGGTAGAAGGTCGGCGGCCACATGCCGCCTCCATCAAAACAGGGTAGTGAGAATCCAGAGGGTTGTGACCTCGGGAAAGTACGTGGTGCCGCGTCGGAGTCTTCCGGGCAGGGATGACCCGGGCACCGCGCGGGCAGCCCAGCGGCCAGGCCTTCTCGTTGATGACGCCGGCCCGGGATCAACTCAGTCCCTGGCCCTCGGAGTACGAAATGTCGCAGGCGGTCGACGCCAACTACGTCGCTGGGCTGGTCTGGGAGCGGGTGCCGCAGGTGCGCTTTGCATGGCGGCCGTCCCGAGCCTTCAACTGGGCCATTTCGGTCGAGAATCCGGAACAGCAGATCGGGGCCGGCCTGGTCACGCTGCCCGCCTGGTTGCGCGCTCGATATCGACAGTCAGTACAGCACGGGCAACGAGGCCCTGTCGGTGCCCAACCTGATGCCCGGCGTCGTCTCCCGGATCGCGATCAACCCGACCAGGGCGTTCCACCTGGACGTCGGTTGGGTATGGCGCGTATTCCGTCACACCGTCGCCCCGTACGACCACGCGTACCGTGCGTCGGGCGGGGCGTCAGCGTCAACGCCCGGGTGACTCCGGCCAGCGGCACGCGGCTGATTGGGCAGGTGGCCCACGGGTCTCGTCTCGGCCGGGTCGTCGGCGGGCTCGCGCCGGACGCCGCGTTCCGGCCAGACGGCTCGATCGCGCCCATCCCGGTCACGACCTGGGTCGCTGGCCTCGAGCAGGCCCTGTCGCCGCGCCTGTCGCTGTCGGGGTACTTCAGCGGCATGACGACCGACCGTACCGACTTTGTCGAGACGGACGGCCGCGTCATCGGCTTCGGTATCCCGGCGCATCCCGTGACGTCAACAAGCGCATCAGCGAAGTGACTGCCACGGCGTGGTACCTCGCCGTGCAGACGCAGAACCGGGGGTCGGCGCAGCTTGGCGTCCAGACGTCGTGGCTGCAGCGCGAACCGTGGTCCGCAGCCGGCGGACCGGCCACGGCCGACGCGTTCCTGCTGTTCGTGCAGCTGCGCGACAACCTTCCGTGACGCCAGGCCTCACCGGTCCCGGCCGGCTGCGCGCGTCAGTACTTCTCGCGGATGTAGCGGTACGGGTAATCGTGCTCCTCGTAGCCGCCCGGCTTCTGCCGCTTCGGCAGCTTGACCTTCCCGCGCGGGCAGTCCCTCGTACGGCACGTGCAGCGAGCACGTGGGAGATGATGTTGAGCCGCGCCCGCTTCTTGTCGTTCGACCGGACGACGTTCCACGGCGCGAACTCGCTGTCCGTGGCGATGAACATCTCGTCGCGCGCCCGGGAGTAGTCGTACCACCGGTTGTACGACTTCAGATCCATAGGTGAGAGCTTCCAGATCTTGCGGCCGTCGTCGATGCGCGCGGTGAGCCGGCGCGTCTGCTCCTCCATGTCGACCTCGAGCCAGAACTTGATCAGGATGACACCGGAATCGACCATCGCCTTCTCGACCAGGGGGGCACCCGTCGAGGAACCTGCGCGACTCGTCCTCCGTGCAGAAACCCATCACCCGCTCGACGCCGGCGCGGTTGTACCAGCTGCGGTCGAAGATCACCACCTCGCCCGCGGCCGGAAGGTGCGGCACGTAGCGCTGCCAGTACATCTGGCTCTTCTCGCGCTCGGTCGGCGCGGGCAGGGCGACGACCCTGAACACGCGCGGGCTGACCCGCGCGGTGAGCGCCTTGATCGCGCCGCCCTTGCCGGCGGCGTCACGCCCTTCCGATGACGATGCAGACCTTCAGGCCCCTGGCCTTGACCCACTCCTGCAGCTTCACGAGCTCCACGTGCAGCCGGGCCAATTCCGTCTCGTAAGTCTTCCGTTTCAGCTTCTCCGGTCCGGCCGCGTCCTGGCTGATCTTCGTCGCCTTCTTGTCCTTCTTGTCCTTCTTGTCCTTCTTCCCTTCTTCGCCTTCTTGCCCTTCTTTTCGATTCCGCTGCCGGGCCGGCCTTCGCGACCGACAAGTCCTCATGCGTCATCTGGTCAACTCCTGTGTGCACACGCTCGTGGGGGTAAGTCCGCCGCCAGCCGTGGAGAAGCCTGCCCTGGTTGCCTGCGTGACCGGCGTCAGCATACGCCCGTTGCTGCTCACGCGCGGCGCCCCGTGCAGACGCGCCTGCGCGTCGAAGGCGCGCCGCACGGCACTGACGCGTGAGGTGAGCCGGTCGACCAGACAGAGCCTGGCGCAGTCGGGCCGCAGACGGGACCGACAGGAAGTCGAGAACGAGCGCTATCCTACGTGCTGGACGCACCGCCCCCCGGTTCGGGCCTCCCTGACGTGTCGGGTGTGGTGCGTGGCAGAAGACCGAGGAGAAACGCTTGAGGATCCGACCCTGTCACCGAGCCCTCGTGCTGGCTGCGGTGTTGATGAGTCCCGCAGTGGCCCTGGCGCAGACCCCGGCGGCGGAGCCGCCACCGGCGGCGCCAGCGGCCCCATCCCAGGAAGAACTGGCGCTGCAACTGTCCAACCCGGTCGCCAGTCTGGTCAGCGTGCCCTTCCAGTTCAACTGGGACCAGCCCGTCGGTCCCTACGACGACACGCGATTCGTCCTGAACGTTCAGCCGGTGATCCCGATGGGGCTCAACGACGACTGGAACCTGATCCTGCGCTGGATCATGCCCTACATCGGGCAGCCGCCGCTGGTGGAAGGAGGCCTGCCGGCGTCGGGCATGGGCGACATCGTCGCGTCGATGTTCATCTCGCCCGCCAAGGTGGGGAAGTTCATCTGGGGGGTCGGGCCCGTGTTCCTGCTGCCAACCAGTGCCAACGCCGTGCTCGGATCGTCGAAGTGGGGCATCGGGCCCACCGTGGTCGTGCTCAAGCAGCAGGGCCCCTGGACCTACGGCATGCTGGCGAACCAGCTCTGGTCGTTTGCCGGAGCTCAGAGAGCGGCGGCGTGGCACGTGGCGACGTGAACGCGTCGTTTCTCCAGCCGTTCCTCTCCTACACCACGAAGACGGCCGTGACCTTCACGCTGAACGCGGAGGCGGGCGGGAACTGGCGGTTGTACGAGAGGTCGGGCGACGGCTCGCTCGAGGAGGCGAGTGGCTCGCAGTGGACCGTGCCGATCCAGGTCGGGGTGTCGAAGCTGACCAAGTTCGGCCCGTTCCCGATGAGCATCGGTGCCAACGTCGGCAAGTTCGTTGCGGCGCCCAGTGACCAGCCGTCCTGGCGGCTGCGGATCACCGGCACGATCCTGCTGCCGCGCAGCTAGGGGGCCGACCAGTCCCGAGCATCCGCCTGGCACGCGATGATGGTGCCGAGGCGCATTCGCCAGGCCGCCCGGCGGTCGTCTCCCCGCGGCCCTCGGGTGCGGGTCGAGGACATGGCGCCGGCCGCCAGCCCCAAGGCGCCGCGCCCGCGCCGCCTCACGAGCCCGCGCGGACGTCGAGCCTAGTGATCTCCCTGAGGCAAACCCCGTAATACCCCGAGGTTACATACCTCCACGCCCCGCCCATACTCGATCGCAGCCGGCTGCGGGCGCAGCCGGCGCAGATCGATGTCCTGAACGACCCGTGCCAACGCCCACGACGCCAATCAGTTGCGTGCTGCTTGCGGACCGGCACCTCGGTCTGACCGAGGCCGTCTGCGGCCTGCTGGGACGGCGTTCGGGAGCGTGGTCATGGTCGCCAACGACGTCTCGCTCGCCGAGGCAGCGACCAGGCTGAAGCCCGATATGGCGGTCGTCGATCTGTCCCTGGCACGCGGCTGCGACCTCGACTGGCTGCGAACGGTGCGAGAGCGCAGTCCGGGCCTCCGGATCGTCGTCATCAGCGTGCACGATGAAGCGAGTGTGCGTCGTGCGGCGATGGACGCCGGTGCTGACGCGTTCGTGCTGAAGCGTGCGATCGCCACCGACTTGTTGCCAACCGTCGAACGTGTTCTGCGACAGCCGGCCACGACGCATGCGGGACAGTCGAAGTGAATCGAAGGGGCCGAGACGTTGGCGCTGGTCGTACCCGTCGCGTGCGTCGCATCGACTGGTGGCGCATCCAGCCGCAGCGATCCATCAGCAATGGCCACTAACGGCCCTCACCGACGGGATCCAGGCGAACACGCTGGACGGAGCGCGACGAATGAGCGAGTTGGGATTCATCGTCACGGTGTTCTTCATGCTGCTCGGCCCGGCCAAGATCATTCCGGTCTTCGGCGGCGTGACACGCGGTACCGACGTGTCATTCCAACGGGCCGTCGCGATCCGGGCGGTCATCGTCGCCACCGTGCTCTGCGCCGTCGTGGCGTTGGCGGGTGGGTACATGCTGGGCAGGTACCGCATCTCGATCGACGTGCTTCGCGTCGCCGGTGGTCTGGTGCTGCTGGTGGCCGCGCTGAAGAGCCTCTTCCAAGTACCGCAGCCGCCTGCCCGGAGGCGGCGAGTCCCCGCCATTGAAGCTGGCCGCCTCGCCGGTCGCCGTTCCCGGCATCGTGCCGCCTGCCGGCATTGCCGCCATCCTGATCTTCATGATGCTGGCGCCCGAGTACGCAGGGATGGGCCTGGCGGTCGCGGTCGGCCTGGCGATCGTGATGGTCCTCGACTATCTGGTGATGTACTTCATCGATCAGGTGATGAAGCCGGCGCTGATGTTGTGTCTCACGGTGCTCGCCTCCGTGTTTGGACTCGTACAACTGGCCGTCGGGATGGAGATGATCGTGGTCGCACTGAGGAATCTGGGAGCGTTCACGGGATAGCAGTGCGAACGGAGGAAGGGAGGACTTGCGATAGAACGCGATGGCCCTCGAACGAACAAGACGCATGACCATACAGGAGAAGCATCATGGCTGAAGACATCAAGGTGACCACGCTCGAGAACACCAAGCTGAACGTCGTCGATCTGAACTGGAAAGAGGTGTGGTACACGAACTGTCCCCTCATCTCCGCCTCCAACGTCGACCAGGAACTGGGGTGGACGAGGGAGGAATACAAGAAGATCGGCGTGAAGTACGAGTACTTCCGGAACACGCGCGCGAACGACTTCTACCCCCACTACATCCACAATCTCGACAACCTCATTCGCTTCGGCGGCCTGTTCCCGCCCATTCAGGTCCATGGCGACATCCGCCGGACCAGGCTCCTGGGCGTGACGCACGCGCCGGCGGAGGGCGGCGTCATGATGGTGCGAGCCAGGGACGAGCATCTTCCGGATGAAGGATCTGAAGGGGAAGAAGATCGGCTTGTCCAAGAGCATGAACCAGATCAAGAACGACTGGTGGCGCATCCAGGAGCACCAGGGGATCGAACTGATGCTCATGATGAACGACATGACCATGAGCGACATCGAACTGGTCGAGTTCCCCTACGCGGACGACTGGTACAACAACCCGAAGATGCTGGAGCCCCTGTACAACCCGTCCGACCTGTGGCTGCAGCGCGACCACAAGCGCGACCTCGCGTTCCGCCCACTCGAGTCGGCGCTGGACAATGGCGTCATCGACGCCATCTACCTGCAGAGCAAGCCCCTCCAGCAGCTCTCGGAGACCACCGGCAAGTTCAAGGCCATCGAGGACCTCTCCAGGTACCCGGACTGGACCCTGCAGGTCGCCAACATCCCGGCCGCCATCACCTGCACCGAGGAGATGGCGACCAAGCACCCCGAACTCGCCGTCGCCTTCATGAAGGGGATGATCCGGGTCGGCCGCTGGGCCAACGCGCACAAGCACGCCGCGGCGGTGATCCTCAATCGGCAGACCTTCTACCGTGACGTCGAGGCCACCTACGAAGGCATCAAGCCCATCGACCTCGTGCCCAATCTGTCGCCCCAGAACATGGTCTCGGTGGATATCGGCAAGGAGTTCATGCTGAGCCACGGCTACCTGAAGCACGACTTCGACGTGAACGAGTGGGCGGCGCCCGAGTTCCTCGAGCAGGCTGCCAGGGAACTGCTGGAAGAGCAGTGGAAGGACACCACCACCTCCAAGCTGCCTGAGACGGCTGCGGCGCTGGGCTCCGGCCCCAGGCTCGGCTAGCTGGGCGGACGGACGGTCGCAGGCGTCCACGGCCATGGGCGGGCTTCGCTGCGTCGTCAGCAGCGGAGTTCGCCGCGCCCCGCCGCACCGGATGTCGTCGGCCA
Source organism: uncultured Acidobacteriota bacterium (assembly GCA_963715265.1). GTDB lineage: Bacteria > Acidobacteriota > Vicinamibacteria > Vicinamibacterales > Vicinamibacteraceae > Luteitalea. The sequence goes on along the minus strand of CAVQRQ010000010.1, from coordinate 42,580 downwards.
ACTCGCGCACGTCGGACGACGATGTGGTGCCCGCGCGGCATCTCGCTGGAACTCGGCCACCGATGGCATCAGGAGCGGCGTGCTGTCACTGCCTACTCGTCGACCTGCCAGTCCTGAAGCGGCTGCGGGCCCGGACGGATACCGGCGAGGTCCGGATCCTCGCTACCCACCGGCGCGGCAACGGCCTCCTTGGGGCCTGTACGCCGTTGCTGTTTTTCGCGCCGGCAATCGGCGAGGGCCCGCTCGCGTTGCAGCTTCACCGCTGTCATCTTGCCTTTTCGACTCAATTGGTCTGTCTCCTTGTCTTTCCCAGAACGCCAGGGCCCTGGCCGGGGGCATCAGGCACGAGGGCCGAGGCGGATACGACGAACCTGGCGATGGACCGGCAGTGAGCCTGCCAGCCGACGCTGAGCTTGAGAAGGGGATCCGCCTTCGCGCCGCGCGGTTGGGCGGGCAACCTTCCCACGCCGCCCGCGTGATGCCGCCTGCCAACCGCAGCCGTGCGCGGAACGTCCAGCACGGGGCCTGTCAGCCGAAGCTCCTCAATTGTCGCATGGAGGCCTGCTCGATGCCGCGACGCGCGAGGCGCCGACCGTGCTGCCGGACCAGCGCCGCGACATCGAGTCCAGCCTGAATGAGGCTAAAGTGTCTGGGATGATCCAACCCTATGCCATCGGTGTGTGCAGCTGGTCGTTACAGGTCACGAGCGTGCCCGAGCTGCGCGCCTTCCTGGACGAGCTCGGCGTCAACGTCATCCAGATCGCCTGCGGGGATCCGCACCACGCGTCGTGGAACGAGGGCGACGACCTGCCGGCGGCAGCGCGCGCCGCCGGCTTCGACATCCACGCGGCGATGATCGGGTTCCCGGGCGAGGACTACACGACACCGCAGACGATCAAGGAGACGGGCGGCTTCGGCAATCCGGCGACACGCGCGGCGCGGCTCGAGACACTGCAGTGGGCGCTGACGCGCACGACCGCGCTGGGAGTCGATCGCCTGATGATGCACGGCGGGTTCATCCCCGACCCCGGTGACGAGGGGCGGACGGCCTTCCTCGATACGCTCGGCGAGGCCGCCGCGCTCGCGAAGGCGCACGGGATCACCCTCGGCCTCGAGACCGGCCAGGAGACGGCCGACCTGCTGCGTCGTACGCTCGACGACCTGAAGTGCGACAACGTGAAGGTCAACTTCGACCCCGCCAACATGCTGCTCTACGACATGGGCGACCCGATTCGCGCCGTCGAGATCCTCGGACCCGACATCGCGACCGTCCACTGCAAGGATGCCTTCCGGCCGACGACGCCAGGGGAGTGGGGCCAGGAAGTGCCGCTCGGCGAGGGCGCCGTGAACATGGCGCTGTTCATCGAGACGCTGAAGAAGGTGGGCTACGTCGGGCCGCTCGTGATCGAGCGCGAGGTGGGCAACCAGCAGGAGCGGCTCGCCGACTGCGCGCACGGGATCCGCGTCCTGCGCGACATCCTCGAGGGCTAGGTCATGGCCTTCGACGAGGTCTTCGCTCGCATCCCTGAAGGCTGGTTTCAGATGGGCAGCGACGAGGGCCCCGACGAGGAGCGACCGGTCCACCGCGTCTGGGTCGAGGCGTTCGACTTCGCGGTGTACCCGGTGACCTGTCGTGCCTACGCGCTGTTTCTGCGCGCCAGCGGCCACGAGCCCCCGCGCGACTGGACGCTCCTGTCCACGATCCCCGACCGTCCCGTCGTCGGCGTGAGCTGGTTCGATTGCCAGGCCTACTGCCTGTGGCGTGCGTCGGAAGGCTCGCCGGTGCGGTTGCCGACCGAAGCGGAGTGGGAGCGCGCCGCGCGGGGCGGCATCGATGGGCAGCGGTATCCGTGGGGCAGCGCGATCCCCGCGTGGATCCCGGAGGGCGGCCGCGGCCCGGTCGATGCACCGTGGCCGGTCACGCTGGGGGAGCCGAATCCGTTCGGGCTGTTCGGTATCGCCGCGAACGTGCACGAGTGGTGCGCCGACTGGTTCGCGTCCGACTACTACCGCGTCTCTGCCTCCCACCAGCCGGCCGGGCCGGAGAGCGGCGTCCGCCGCGCGTCGCGAGGCGGGTCGTGGCGCCACGCGGTCACCATCAGCCGCTGCGCCGCGCGCAGCCGGCTCGATCCGTCCTACCGGTACACCGATTACGGCTTCCGTATCGCTCGATGTGATGGGCCGAGCCGGACGGTGTCCAGAGGGTAGGCGCAGGCCTCCGGTTGCCGCGGCGCGGGCCGCCGCGTGGTCGCATCGGGGCAATCCCCATCCGGCGTAAGGCGCCACCCGCTGGGAAGCCGGGCCGGACCCGATGGAGGATCGTCGTGTCGTGGGATCGGCCTCGATGGCACGCGACGTTGCCTCGTCGGCCGGAACTCCGGCGCGGCCCGAATCAGGGAGGTGACGCCGTGGTGACATTCGAGCACGTCCTCTATCCGACCGACCTGAGTGACGCATCGCGGGCAGCGATTCCGTATGCGGCGGCCATGGCTCGCTGGTACGACGCGCGGGTCAGCGTGCTGCATGTGGTGCCCACCCTGGCGCCCATCAGCGTTCCGCCGGGCGGCCTCGGGGTGCCGTTGGCGCTGGTGCCCTCACCGCCCAGGGACGACGTCGACGGAGAGGTTCGCCAGTGGCTGGGCGCGGGTGCATTCGAGGGGCTGGACCCCGAGATCCTGGTCGACGCCGGGGATCCGTCCCGGATCATCGCCGAGCAGTCAGCCGCCCGGGCTGTCCAGCTCGTCGTGATGGGCACGCACGGCCGGCGCGGCTTCGATCGCCTGCTGAGCGGGTCGGTGACCGAGCGAGTGCTGCGGACCTCGCCCTGCCCGGTGCTCGTGGTGCCGCCAGGCCTCGCCGAGTCCTCGAGCGCCACGGCCGTGTTCCAGAGGATTCTCTGTGCCGTCGACTTCTCGCCATCGTCCAGGCGGGGACTGGACATCGCGCTGGACCTGGCCAGGCAGGCCAACGGCATCGTGACGGTCGCGACGGTCATCGAGTGGCTGGTGGAAGAAGAGCCGCGGACCACGGCTCACTTCAACGTGAGCGAGTATCGAACCTACATGGTCCAGGACACACGCGCCCAGTTACACGAGCTGTTGTCCGGGGAAGCCCGTACGTGGTGCGACGTCGACGAGGTCGTGACGATCGGACGGGCGCACCGGGAGCTGCTCAGGATTGCGGCCGAACGGCGTTGCGACCTCATCGTCATGGGCGCGCAAGGCCGCGCCGGGGCCGGCCTGGCCCTGTTCGGGTCCACGACTCCGTCGGTCGTCCGGGGCGCCGCGGCGCCGGTTCTCGTCGTCCGCAGCCCCGAGGTCTCGACGTCCGAGGGCGCGTGATGCGCCAGCGGGCGGGCTTGCCCGCCCGCGCTCGCGCTCAGGGAATGCCGGACCTCCGTGTCGGGTATTGCCCGATTGCGTGACGCCCAGGCCAGCCGGACGCTGCAGGAAGCAAGTCCCGCGGGAGCTGGCAGGAGGTGGCACGTGCGACGACGTATCTGGGCACCCATGGTTCTCACGGCGCTGGGCGTCGCCTCGATCAACCAGGCGGTCAGCGGCCAGGAACTGCTCGGCCCCGTGGGGTTCGTGTCCCGGTCCCCTGGCCCTTCGGACAAGGCGCGGCTCGTCGTCGTCGACAGCGTCGCGGCGGGCCGGCCGACGCTGGTCGTGATCTACCTCGATGGCGAGCCTGACGCCGCCGACGTGCTCAGCCGCCGATCCGTCGACGATGGCGCGACGTGGAGCGAGGCGGCGAACCTCTCCGGCACACCGGGACGGGCGGATGCCCTCGGTCGGCCGGGCAGCGCCGACAAGGCCAGCGTCGTCAATCGCGGCGAGTCCCTGCTTGCGGCCTGGACGGATACACATTGCCCCGGGGGGGCGCAGGGATCGCACGACAACGACGGCGACGGCAGGCCGACCGCCTACTCGTGCGTGCGTGTGGCTCGGTCAGCCGATGCCGGCGCCACCTGGACGCCGCCCGAACGGCTGACCGACGGCTCCCGCGACGCGAGCAACATCGTCGCCTCCGCGAGCGATGCCGGGTTCGCGCTGGCCTGGCAGGAGGACCCGCGAGGGCTTCAGCCGGGAGAGGCGGAGGGACCCGGCGACGGCGGAAGCGGGGCGAAGACCTCGCCCGGCACCGACATCCACTATTCGGCGCTGTCGCGCGCCGCATTCGGCGCCGGGGCCGCGTTCCCGACGCCCGTCCGGCTCTCGGACAACGCCGGCGACAGTCAGGACGCGCCGGCGGCGAGTCGCGCGGCACTCACGCTGGTCGGAAACGTGGCGGTCGTGGCGTACGAAGAGAGCAAGGGAAGCGGAGGCAAGAACATCATCTGGCACACCTTCCCGTGGCTGAGCCCGCCGACGAACGCGCCGGGCGACATCCTGAACGACCCCTCCGAGCACGCGCGGCGGGTGCGCATCGTGGCTCAAGGCACGAGCCAGCGCGGTCCATCGAAGACGGCGGCCATTGTCCTGTGGCGACAGGGGGCCGAGGTGATGTGCGGCCCGGCCGACATCGTCGTGCGGACCGCCGCCGATGGCTTGACGATCGACCGCTTCAGGCCGCCGCTCAATCTGACCAGCCCGGGACTGCACGACAGCACGGCCGCGATTCCCGGCGACAGCGCGCGCGCGCACCGCGCCCTGCTGCGTGGCGACTTCATCGCCGCCGTCTACAACTACACGCCGGACGATGCCGCGGTGGCGCGCCAGGAGGCCAACTACAACACGTTCATTCGCATCTCGCGGGATGGCGGGGGCACGTGGGATGCCGCGCGCAATCTGTCCAACATCACCGATCTCACCGTCAACTCCGGTGAGCCCCGTCTCCTCGGCACGCCGAACTCGGTGCCCGGCGGCCTGCCCGAGGAACAGCGCGACCCGAACGCCCTCTTCGTCGCGTGGGGCACGCACACCAACGATCCGGACTGCGGCGGCCAGCCGCTCGATCTGTTCCTGCGCGTCAGCCGGGATCAGGGCGCCAGCTTCGGGGGCACGCTCGCGCTGGCCGACGGGCCCGGCGCGCAGTCGGAAGTGCAGGTGCGGGCCAGTGGCGACGGCCGTCTCGTGCAGGCCGTGTGGCTGGACACCGCGCCCGGCAACCTCGATGTGGCCTTCCGCGGCATCGAGGCCGACCTCGACGGTGACACACTGCCCGACCGCTGGGAGCTTCGCTACGGGCTCGACCCGACGACCGCCCTGGGACCGCATGGCGCCAGCGGCGATGCCGACAACGACGGGCTCTCCAACGCCGCCGAACTCGCCGTCGGCGGCCATCCTCGGGGGAGCGTGACGCGGTACCTGCCCGAGGGCGCCGTCGGCGACTTCTTCGACCTCGAGTTGGCGGTGGTCAACGCGGGAAGCACCACTGCCTCGACGGCGCTCAGGTATCTCGGGCGCGATGGTCGCGCTCGTGCCGAGTACCTGCCGATTCCGCCGCAGAGCCGCCGGACGATCAGGCCGCGAGCGTTGCTCGGCATCGGCAACCACGAGTACTCGACGGTCGTCGAAGCCGACCAGTCGGTCACCGTCGAACGGACGATGCGGTGGCCTCGGGGCAACGCGATCGGCGCGCATGCCTCGACGGCGCTGGCCGCTGCGTCCACGACGTGGTTCCTGGCCGAGGGCGCGACGGGCGGCCCGTTCAATCTCTTCTACCTGCTCGAGAATCCAGGCGCCGCGCCGGCCTCGGTCCGTGTCACGTACGTGCGTCCGGCGCCGAAGCCACCGCTGTCCCGGCTCTACGAAGTGCCGGCCTTCAGTCGACACACCATCTGGGTCGAGACCGAGGATGCAGCCCTCGTCTCCGAAGAGGTCGCCGCGATCATCGAGTCGACCAACGGCATGCCCATCGTCGTCGAGCGAGCCATGTACCTCAGTCGGCCCGGCGAGTTCTTCGCGGGCGGGACGGCGGGTCCGGCGCTGCCGACGGTGGAGACGCGGTCGATCCTCGCCGAGGGGGCCACCGGGTCGTTCTTCGACACGTTCGTCACGTTCCTCAACCCGGGGACCACCGATGCCAACCTCAGGCTGACGTACCTGCTGCCCGACGGGTCGACGACGACCCAGGGCCTGATCGCACGGGCGCAGAGCCGCGAGACGCTGTGGGTCGACGTGCAGGGGCCCGCGCAGGTGCGCGACGCGGCGTTCTCGATGGCCATCGAATCGACCAACGGCGTGCCGGTGGCCGTCGAGCGCACGATGTGGTGGCCCGGTCCGACCGCTGCCACGTGGTCGGAAGGGCACGTCGGGGCGCCATCGGCGACGACGGGCCGACGCTGGGTGTTGGCCGATGGGGAGGTGGGCGGTGTGGCTGGCGGCGGGCCTCAGGACACGTACGTCCTGGTGGCCAACGTCTTGCCGGCGAGCGTCGACGTCCGGGCGACGCTCCTGTTCGATGACGGCGGTCCCGCCGCGTCGCGGACGTTCACCGCCCCGGGATCGAGCCGATTCACCATCGACGTAGGGCGAGAGTTCCCCGAGGCAGCCGGCCGACGCTTCGCGGCCGTGATCGACAGCGGTGGGGACGTCGTGGTGGAACGGGCCACGTACCACTCGACCGATCGGATCCAATGGCGCGCCGGCGTGTGTACGCTGGGCGATCGGATCCCTTGAGCCCGGGGACTCGGCTTGGCTTCCGCCTGCGTCGACCCGGTCGATCCGTCAGCTCGAGCGGCTAGCTGAGGATGGCGCCGAACCCGGAGATCACGACGAAGGCGACGTAGAGTGCGACCGCGAGGTAGATGACGATCGGCAGCGCCTTGGCGATCGCTTCCGCTCGCCGCGTCGCCGATTCGTCGAGCATCCGGCCGCTGCGCTCCAGCATCTCGTCGAGCGCCCCGGTCTGCTCGCCGACCGCCACCGATTCGACGAGCTCCGCCGGCATCACCGACTCGCGCCGGTGACTTTCGGTGAGGGAGATGCCCTCCGCGAGAGCGTCGCTGATCCGGCGCACCGCCTGCTCCAGCGGCGTCCATCCGGCCGCGACGCTGGCCAGCTCGAGGCTCTGCCGCAGCGGCAGTCCGGCACCGAGAGCCAGACCCAGCGACTGCGCGTACTCTGCGGCGGCACGGGTGCGCACCGCCGGCCCGACGAGCGGCAGCCGGGCGGCCGCCTCTGTCAGCGCCCGCCTCCCCGCCTCCCGTTTCGTGGTGGCGCCGACGAACAACCAGACGGCGCCGCCCACGAGCCAGAGCAGGAGCAGGCGTGGCACGACCGTGCCGAGGAACGCGGACAGTCCAGCGACCAGCTGCGGGGCGGCGGCGGCCAGGATGGCGAGATGGAGAAGGAGCGCCGGGTAGATCGCGCCCGTGAGGACGTGACGGCGCCGCGCGACGCGAGCGTCCAGGCGCGCGGCGAGTCGGCGCAGGAGCTGCGGCAGGGTGCCGCTCGCCTCCCCGGCTCGGATCAGTCCCAGCTCCGCGGTCGGCATCGCGCCGGTGTCGGCGGCTTCCAGGGCGTCGCCGAGCGCCGCTCCCCGCTCCACCCGCCCCGCCGCGGCGGCGAGTGCCGAGCCGTTGCCGGCCGCCGCGAGGCGCAGCGCCGCGGGCAACGGCAGGCCGGCGTCCAGGGCCCGTGCCAGCGTCAGGTAGGCGCGGCTGCGAGCGAGAGTGGCGGCGATGCCGAGCACGTCGTGGGCCATGTCAGCGGCCGACTGTCGGCGCCGGTGCTGGCGCATTGTACGGCCATCCAGCCAGCAGGCGTGCAGCTGGGCGTGCGCGCCCGTCGGCCGGACGAACGCTGGCACACGGCCGATTCGATCCCCGTGATGGTGCTCGCGCCGTGGCACCGGTGAGTCCGACGACGCTGCCATCGAGGCTGGCGACGCACGGAAGGCGAACTGGACAGCGGCCCCGACTCCGGCGCTGAGCTCGACGTCGTCCACGGCAGATGGGCAGGCGACTGCGAGTGCAGGTGACAGCGGACCCGACCCCGCCATCGCTGCGCCTACACGCCTGAGGATGTCTCAGCCGTGCAAGTCATTGCAGGTGCGCAGCTTCTGGTGCTAAACCCTGCGTAGACAGCATGTAGGTCAGTCCTCCCGAGTGCACTCCCGTGCTCCCCAGTCCTCCTGAATCCTCCCCAGTCGTGGAGGAATAGGGGAGGCCGCGGGAGCGGGTTCCCGCCGCCGCGTGTGCGGCACTTGCCAAAAATTGGCAAGGTGCCTACGCTGCGGACATGCGCACGATGAACATCTCGTTGCCCGAGGCGCTCAAGGCGTTCGTCGACGCGCAGGTGGCCGAGCGCGGCTACGGCACGAGCAGCGAGTACGTGCGCGAGTTGATCCGCAAGGACCAGGAGCGCCAGCACCTCCGCGGGATCCTGTTGGCCGGCGCTGAGTCCCCCGTCGGGCCACCAGCCGATACCGCCTACTTCGAGGGTCTCCGCACGCAGGTACGCAAGGCGACGTCGCGGCGATCGTGATGGCCCCACCCGTCGTCCTCCGCACGGCGGCACGGCGCGACATCGACGAGGCGGTTGCGTACTACCTCAGGGAGGCCGGCGAGGGACCGGCGCTGCGATTCATCGACGCGATGGAGAAGACCGTGTCGCGCATCGGCCATCACCCAGCCAGCGGGTCGCCGCGATATGCCGTCGAACTGAATCTCCCGGGCCTGCGGGTGATGCCCGTGCCACGCTATCCGCACCTCGTGTTCTACATCGACCACGGGAACCACATCGACATCTGGCGCGTGTTGCACGGCGAGCGTGACATCCCTGCTTGGCTGCGAACCCCGGAACAGCCCTGAGCCCAGTAACGGCCGCCGGCATGCGACCAAACGCCTCGCCGCCATCGAGCGCCTCGCCTTCGAGGCGATCCCTGCAGACCCCTCGCGTCCGGAGTATCGGCAAGGGCATACCCTTGGCAGTGCCCATGCGCATGGGTGCCGCGCGAAGTTCTTCCAGCAGTACCGCCTGTTCCTTCGCTATCACGCGCCGAGTCGCGTGATCGTCCTGGCGTGGGTGAATGATGAGGACTCGCGTCGTGCGTACGAAAGTCAGCACGACGCCTATCAGCCCGTGGTGAAAGTGCCGCCTGAGTGGACCCTGGGGATCGACACACCGGATCGCCCTCTCGAGTGCACTCCCATGCTCCCCAGTCCTCCTGAATCCTCCCCAGTCGTGGAGGGATAGGGGAGGCCGCGGGAGCCCGTTCCCGCCGCCAGCGACATCGTCCGGGCCAGTCTTAGGTCACTGGCTCGGGCTCAGCCAAACGGATCGGGACCTCGGTGCCGTCGGGGAAGCGCGCGGCGAGCACGAGTTCGCCGTCCATCGCTTCGATGAACTTCTTGAGTGTCCCGATGTACAACTCGCTGCGGCGTTCCATCTTCGACACTTCCGCCTGAGTCACGCCCAGGAGCTCGGCCATCGCCTCCTGCGTTAGCCCCTTGGCCTTGCGCAGCTGCGACAGGTGGAGCTGGTCGCTGAGGCTCCGCGCCTCCGACTCGATGCGCGCGCGCGTGGCCGGCGTGACGCTGGCCTTGATGTCCGTCCAGGACTGTCGCTTCATAGCAGGCCCTCCTTCGCCAAGGCCGCGAGGTATTCGTCGTACAGGTCGTCGGCCTCCGGCACGTGCTGCTCGTACCAGCGGTCCTGCCCGGTCTTGTCGCCGCCGAGCAACAGGATCGCCGCACGGCGCGGGTCGAAGGCGTAGAGCACCCGGTACGGCCGCCCCGAGTGCTGGATGCGCAACTCGCGCATGTGCCGATGGCGTGAGCCGTTGACGCCGGACGAGTAGGGGAAGGGCAGCGACGGACCGTGTTCGACCAGCATCGTCGACTGCGTCGCGCTCGCGTCCTTGACCACGACGGGCCGCTGCGCCAGGGCCGACAGTGCTGTCCGGGCCGCGGTGCGGTCCTGCGTGAAGTCCTGGGCGATGTGCAAGCGGTGCTCGAGCGCGAACAGCCCGACCCAGTCGCGCGTCGGCATGCCGGCCAGCATGGCGTCGGCCACGCGTGCGGCCATGGCGCGCGCTTCGGGAGACAACTGGTCGAAGACGAACGCGACGACTGACGGCGACACGTCGCCTGCAAGGGCTGGAGTCTCGCCACTCGGCGGGGCGGCGGGTTCCGCTGCTGTCGCTGCGCCGAGCGTCGTTCCGGAAGGCGTTGCTGGCGCATCCAGTGGGCGTCCTCCGGCCCGAACACCGCCGTGATCGCCTGGCGCGACCCGTCTTCACTGAGGTCGAAGTCCGCAACGGCCAAGTCGCGCACCAGCGCACCCTTGCCGTCGCGCACGACGACGTCGAAGAGGATCGTCGTCGTCGCGGTCCGCAGCGAGGGTTGCTGCGCAAACGAGAGCACGGAGAGGCCGGTCAGCAGGCAGACGACGAGCGCGACTCGACGCATCAGTTCTCCTCACAGGTGTAGGCCTTCTCAGCATACTGCCGGCGATAAGGCTGAGGTCGGTGCTGGATGCCGAACTGGCGGTCTGGCACCGACCGTGCGGGAGGCGAGCGGTGCCACGGGGCGACTTCTGGAGCTGACCGGTGCCGTCCTCGCCTCCGCCGCCCTCCTCGGATCCACCGGTCGAGCTCCTGCGCGAGCGATACAATCGGGAGCGAGACGTCATGTCGAGTCCTGCCGAGATCCCGAGGCCCCTCGCCGATGCCACCAAGGTCATTCCGCCACGGCGTCGGCGTCGGGGCTGGAAGCGGGACTTCCTCGCGAGCATTGGCAACGCCGCGCGAGAGATGCGTGCCATCTCGGACGATGAGGTTCTGCGCGTCATTCGGCAGTCACGTCGACGGCGACGCCGACCGGAGTTCCAGCCGTGGGCCAAAGGCTGAACGCGGGGCCGTCGAGACTCCGGTTCGACTCTTCGGCGGGCTGAGCTCGTGGCAAAATGCCGCCGTGCGTGACGCGTGGTGTCGGACCGAGCGTGAGCCTTCGGCGTCCAGTGCGGTGGCGTCGCAGTGAAGGTTCGAGATGTCCTCAAGATGTTGGAGGACGACGGTTGGGCCATCGTGCGGCAGCGTGGGTCGCATCGACAGCTCAAGCACGTAGTCAAGCCCGGTCTCGTGACCGTCGCCGGGCAGCCGGGTGACGAGTTGGCACCAGGCACGCTGAACAGCGTTCTCAAGCAGGCGGGATTGAAGCCATGAAGTACCTCATCGTCATCGAACAGACCCGGACAGGCTTCTCCGCGTATTCCCCGGATCTGCCAGGCTGTGTCGCGGCTGCAGGCACTCGCGAAGCGGTCGAGCAGGAGATGACGGACGCGATTGCCTTCCATCTCGAGGGGCTCAAGGCCGAAGGGCTCGACGTGCCCGCGCCGAACACCTCCTCGTCGTACGTCGACGTTCCCGCGTGACCGGGTGAGCGCAGGGGTTCTGAGCCCCACGCGAGCGCTCACCGACCGGGCCTTGCATTCCATCCTCGACACGGTCGCCTGTGTCACGACCGGTAGCTCGGTCGCCGCGTCCTGCATCACGCGTGCGGCAATCGACCGCGCGCGGCTGGGTGGGGCAGCCACCGGCAGCGGTCGTGGGACTCGCCGATCTCGTGCGCAGTGAGGCGGACCTCCGTCGTGACGTCGTGATGCTGCGGCGTCGCGTCGGCAAGCTCGCCGCCCTGCTTCGACTCGCGCTGGCGGTGCGTCACGCGTCCGGCTTCAGGCTGGCCGGTGCGCGTGTGCCTGACGGCCCGGCCAAGGCCAAAGTGCTGCTCGCCATCGAACAGGCGCGCACGCAGATGCCACTGCGAGGTGTGCTCCGCTTCGTCGGGATCTCGGCGAGGCGCGTGCAGTCGTGGCGACGCCGGCAGCAGGCGTGCACGCTCGGTGACCAGTCGTCGTGTCCGCGCACATCGCCGCAGCGACTGACGCACGCCGAGGTGCAGGCGATCGGCGACATGGTCACGGCGCCCGCGTATCGGCACGTGCCCACGGGCCGGCTGGCGATCCTCGCGCAGCGGCGCGGCACCGTGTGTGCGTCGCCGTCGACGTGGTACGGGCTCGTGCGGCGCCATCGCTGGCGGCGGCCACGCGTGCGTGTCCATCCGAAGACGCCCAGTGTCGGCGTGCGCGCCGGGCGGCCCGATGAACTCTGGCACATCGACACCACCGTGATTCGCCTGCTCGATGGCACTCGCGCCTATCTGCACGCCGTCATCGACAACTACTCGCGTCGGATCCTGGCGTGGCGCGTGGCGGATCGCTCCACCGCGGCCAACACCGTGGCGGTGCTCCTGGCGGCGAGTGGGCAGGCCATCGCACCGGACGGCATACCGGACGTCCTGGCCGATGCCGGCGTCGAGAACGTCAACGCGCAGGTCGATGCGCTGGTGCAGGCCGGCATCGTCCGCCGCCTGCTGGCGTTGACCGAGTGCGCGTACTCCAACTCGCTGATCGAGGCGTGGTGGCGCTCGCTGAAGCACCAGTGGCTCTTCCTGAACGCGCTGGACAGCGTCGCGACGGTGCGCCGGTTGGTGGCCTTCTACGTCGACGAGCACAACCGCGTGATTCCGCACGCGGCGTTCCGCGGACGGACGCCCGACGAGATGTACTTCGGCGCAGACAGCCCGACGCGGCAGAACTGCCGTCGCGCATGGCCGCCGCGCGTGCGGCGCGTCTCAAGGCGAATCGGGCGGCGTGTTGCCCGGTGTGTCCCGCGCTCGAGGCCGCAGGCTGAGGGACCGGCCGGTCAGGCCAGGCAGGTCAGGCCCGACGATGTGTCAGGCTGGGGGTGGCGAGAACTCGCGCGAAAAGGTACTCAATGTCGCTTGGAACGAGCCTGGCTCCAAGTGACTCTCCGACAGTGATTTAGAAATATCGCAGTGTCGCCAGTACCCCCAAATCTACCCCCAAGCTCCGTGCGTTGCAGGACCCGCCTTTGAACTGACGTAAACGCCTGCTTAGCCGAGATTTGCGGGGCGCCACCGGTTCGCGTATTCTCTATTCGCGATTCGCGAATAGCATATGGCTCAACTCGCCCTCAAGCCGCAGGACGTCGTGGTGCTCCTCAAGTGCCTGCTGGTGGGCCAGGCCCGGACGAGCATCGCCCAGATGGGCCTCGACCTCGGCATCAGTGCCTCCGAGGTGCATGCGGGCCTCCGGCGGTTGCGGGCCGCGGGCTTGCTCGGGCCGGGCGGCGACGTGCACGTGTCGGCGACCGAAGAATTCCTCATCCACGCCGTCAAGTACGCGTTCCCGCCGCAGCGCGGCGAACTGACGCGCGGCGTGGTCACGTCGTTTGCCGCGCCGCCCCTGAACGCCCTCATCGCCCCCGGCACGGACCCGCCCCCGGTCTGGCCGCATCCCCAGGGCCGCACGCGCGGCATCGGCCTGGTACCGCTGTATCGTGCCGTGCCTGGCGCCGCCCTGCGCGACCCAGCGCTGCACACGCTGCTGGCGCTGGTGGACGCCGTCCGGTCGGGGCGAGCCCGGGAGCGCCGTCTCGCCGAAGAGGCCTTGCGTCAGCGGCTGCAGGAGGTGAGCGATGGACGACCCGAACCGCGCGCTGCTCGAACGCGCCGCTGACCTGCTGGCGCCCCTCGCCGCCGACCTCGTCTACGTCGGCGGGTGTGCGGCCGGTCTCCTGATCACGGACCCCGCGGCGGCCGGGATCCGCCCGACGTTCGACGTGGATGCGATCGTCCAGGTGGCCAGCTATGCGGACTACGACCGACTGGCAGCGCGCATCCGCGCCTGCGGCTTCACCGAGGCCATGGATGACACGGTGATGTGCCGATGGTTAGAGTGGTCTTTCGGCGTTCGATCGGCGGGCCCCGATCAGGCGGTGTCGTCAAATCCGTCCACCGACCCGGATCAAGCCCACCTCCCGACTTGCTTCGCTCCGGGTCGTTTCGAGTAGTCGACGATGCGGTAGCATCCGCAGAACCTACCCTCGAACAGGAGCACACCACATGCCTCGGCACTACACGGCCGCGTGTTCGTTCCTTGTCATTGCGCTGTGCTCGGCAGACTCGTTGCCGGTGCACGCGTCGCAAAGCGCCAAGCTCGAAACTCACGCGGGCGACACGTCTCCTAATCCATGGCGCTCGCCCTTCACTCCGCCAGTCACGTCGACACGCCCGAATGCGCCACCCGCTGGAGTGCCGGGCCCTCCGGGGTCGCAGTCCGGGCACACGGGTCGGCAGCTGGTCTGTGGGATGGTGGTCTGGCCGGCGGACGCGAGTCTCAATCCGAAGATGGTAGTGCCCGTGAGGCCCTCAGCATCCGGCGCCAATATCTCGAACATGCCCGTCATCAAGGCCGAGTGCTCCGACAGGTAGGTGCCGGGCGCGGTGGGCCGAAGGCGTCGATGCCGCGGGGCCACAGGCCCATCACGCGGCGTGCCGCGATAGCAGCCTTGGTGTGGCTCGTGATGGCCCTCCCTGCGGACGGGCAAGAGACGCCGCGCCGATGGGTCCGTATTGTCCACGGCGACGTGGAGGTCCTCGGGAGCGCCTCGGACGAGTCCTTGCGCTTGGTCGCCAGTCGAATCGCCCTCGTGAAAGACGCCCTCGCGGCGCTCGTGCCGGCCACAGCGCGTATCGCTGTCCCCGTCACGGTCCTCCTCGACTGCGAAGGGACGTCGCCGGCGACCTTCGTCGAGCGACCCTGGGGCGTCTATGTGGTGGGTCGATGCCGACCCGTCTGGGACGACGACGGACAGGCGGCGGAGCGCTACGCCCGCATCGTGCTGCGTCGCGCGGTCCACCCATTGCCGCTCTGGCTGCAGGTGGGTGTCGCCCGCTTTGCCACGGCGGCTGCACGTCTACCGACCGGAGGGTTCCAGTTCGCGACCTTCCGGGCCGCTGACCTCCGCGGCCACTTGCACCCGCGGGCGCCTGCGCGGCGACAATTGAATCTGCCGGGCGTGTTGCCTCAGCTGGGAATGTTACCAGTCTGCCCAGCTCGGTGCTTGAGGCGTTTGCAAGGTCGGTTGAGCCCGCCGCTCGGATGCCCGGCGGGGACGCTTCAGCCCACGAGGTGAGTGGGCCCGAGGGCCCACTCACGCGGCGTCCGTAGACGGAGACGCGAAGACGAGCGTGCCGCGCAGCGGCCTGTCGCCACTCCCGGACCCGGCGCTGCAGCGTGCGCAGCTGGCCATCGGGGAAGACGCCGGGTGCTTCAGCCTGCAGGCGCTCGAAGAGCTCGTGACCGATGCGGTCTGGCTCGGCCTCGAGCCACGCGCGAACGCACGGCCAGACGGCCTCGAAGGGGATCGTCGCGGTTCGCCAATCACGCGCTGGCCTTGGCGTGCGACGATGCGTGGCTCGGACCTCGCCCTGCTGCCACGCCGTCGCCAGGCCGTTGAGGAAGGCCGTCAGGCTGCCCTCCGCCGGAGGCAGGTGCGGCGTCTCGCCGGCCGCCAAGCCGCCAGGTGGTGTTGAACGGCTCGGATCTCCTCCAGCAAGCCGAAACGGGTCGAGTTGGTCGGCCACCGCGCGCAGCCGCTCCTTCATCTCGTCGGTCACCGCCACGGAGGCGAGGAGCTTCGCGTAGGGCGTCTCGGGTGCGTGGTAGGTCTTGCGCACCGTCGCCCCGACGACGTGTCTTGGATGCCAGCTTGAACGACGGCTGGAAGAAGTTCACGAAGAGCCGAGACGCGCATAGAGCCGCCCCAGCGCGGCCTCGGCGGCCGCCAGCCCCTCCAGCCGGCGGTAGCCGACCAGTCGCCGCACGACGGCGCCGTTCTTCTGCTCCACCCACGCCTGATCGTTCTTGCGGTACGGGCGAGATCGCGTGCACGGAATGCCGTGCGCGCTGCAGTAGGCGACCACCGTCGCGTTCATGAACTCGCTGCCGTTGTCGGTATCGAAGCCGCGGAGCGGAAACGGCATGGTCGTGCGCAGCTGCTCGAGCGCGGCCGCGACGAGCGCGCCGTCGCGGACGACGAGCGCCACGCACTCGGTCCATCCGGACGCGACGTCGGTCAGCGTGAGCGTGTGGACGAAGCTGCCGCGGCGGACTCGCCGCCATGGCTCACCGAGATCGGCCTCCATGTCGCCGGGCAGCGGGTCCTCCCAATCGCGCGAACGTGCGCACGGGCACGTTCCGCTGCACGGCGGGCACGGCGCGCCGCCGCACGCGCTGTCCGGACACCGCCGCGCGAGTCGGACGCAGCAAGCGATCGAGAGTCGCCGCACTGGCGGCGAGCACGCGCGACCGCACCGTCGCGTCCAGCGTGAGGTGTCCGTGACGCTCCAGCGCCGACACCAGCAGCGGCAGGAGCGGCTTCAGTCGCTTGCCGCAGACCCGGTCCGAGGCCTCCCACAACACGACGACCGCCTCCCGCACCGCCTCGTCGTACACCGGCAGACGCGCACGCGGTCTTGGCCCGCGCGCGATCGACGCCGCCTTGAACAAGCGAATCACGTGCTTGCGGTGGTAGCCCGTGACCGCCACCAACTCATCGAGGATCCGGCGCTTTTCGCTCTTGAGGCCGCCCTGGGTACCGCTCCCGAACCGCCTTGAGCAGCTCCTGCCGCGTCGCCGCGCTGACTGTCCGTGCCATCGTGCCTCCCTTGGTCTGCTCCAGTGGTAGCAGACTTCGTGAGGCAACGACCCCGCTTGAGTCACCGAAAGGGTGAGTCAATGCGCCACTGGACGTGGGTGACGATCGCGTTCGGCGAGACGTTCGAGGCGCTCGTCGCCGGCGTCCAAGGCGCGCTGTGGGCGCTCGGCGGCGTGCCGGCGGTGCTGCGCAGCGACAATCTGTCGGCGGCGACGCACGAGTTGAAAGCCAGTAGCGGGCGCGCTCTGACGGTGCGCTTTCGCGCCGTGCTCGAGCACTACGGGATGCGCTCGAGTCGGATCACGCCGGGCCGGGCGCATGAAAACGGCGTCGCCGAGCAAGCGCATCGGCGCCTGAAAGCGCTGGTCGCGCAGGCGCTGCTCGTGCGGGGCCATGCGGCCTTCGACGACCTCGGCGCGTACGACGCCTTCGTCCAGGAGGTCGTCGCCGTACTGGCGCAATCGGCCGGCGGCGGCGCGCCTCGCCGAGGAGCGGCCGGCGCTGCGGCGCGCTCCCGTCGGCGGCGATTCCGAGCTACACGACCTACTACCCGGTCGTGCGGCGGTGGAGCACGATTCGCGTGGCGCACCGCACGTACTCGGTGCCCGCGCAGTTGATGGGGCACACGGTCGAAGCCCGCGTCCATCCCAATGTCGTCGAGGTCCGCTACCGCGACCAGCTCGTGCAGACGATGCCGCGGCTGCGCAAAGAGGACGAGCACCGCATCGACTACCGCCATGTCATCGGGTGGTTGGTGCGCAAGCCCGGCGCGTTTGCGCGGTACCGCTATCGCGAGGACCTGTATCCCGTCGGTCACGTTCCGGCGGGCGTACGATCGCGCTGGCGCGGACGCATGGCGAGCGCGCGGACATCGAGTACCTGCGGATCCTGCAGCTGGCCGCGACCGCGGGCGAGAGCGCGTGTCCTCCGAGTCCTCGACGCGCTGCTCGATCGGTCGGCGGCTTCGACTACGCCACCGTGCAAGCCGCAGGTGGCGCCGCCGGTGCTGGTGGTCCCGGTGATCCACATTCCGGCGCCCGGATCTCGCCGTCTACGATGCGCTCCGCGCCGGAGCCGCGGCATGAGCCGCGCCGCCACGACCGCACCGTCGGCGATCAGATCACGACGCGCTGCTCACGGGGTTCGGGCTCACGACCGCCGCGCGCGAGTTGGTGCTCGCGGTTTGTCCAGGCGGAGCAGCGAGCGCGTTGCCGCTGCTGCTGGACGTCCTGCGAGCTCGAAGCCCAGGAGCGACACGAGCGCCGCATCACCCGCTTGCGTCGGGCCTCGAAGCTCCCGCCCGGGAAGACGTTCGCCACGCTCGACGAAGGCCGCTTGCCGCCGGCGCTGGTGCGTCGGCTCCACGAGCTCGCCGAGCGGCGACTTCCTCGACGAGGCGACCAATGTGCTGGCCTTCGGCCTGCCCGGCGTCGGCAAGAGCCACGCGATGTGTGCCGTCGGCCACGCGCTCGATCGAGCGCGGGCACGCCGTGCTCTTCATGCCGACCTACAGCCTGGTGCAGGAGCTGCTGGCCGCGAAGCGGAATCTGGAGCTGCCCGCGAGCGTTGCGCAAGCTCGATCACTTCGACGGTGCTGATCCTCGACGACGTGGGCTACATCCAGCAGAGCCCCGAGGAGGCCGAGATTCTCTTCACGCTCCTGGCCGAGCGCTACGAGCGACGCTCCGTCTTCATCACGAGCAATCTGATGTTCGCGCAGTGGGATCGGATCTTCCGCGATCAGATGGCGACGGCCGCGGCGATCGATCGCCTGGTGCATCACTCCGTCCTGCTGGAGTTCGACGTCCCCAGCTTCCGGACCGAGCACGCCAAGCGCCGCGGCAAGGCCACGAGGGACGCCACCACCACCACCACCGCTCTGACCGGCCCGCGGCGTCGACGCGCCCTCCGGCGGGCTGAATACCACATCGTCGCCACCGAGGCGTCCGGCCACCGACCGGCCGACATCTAACCAGGCCGCCTGGCGGTGGCCGCGCTCTCGCGCGCCCTTCGCCGGCAGAAATAGTTGTCGCTCGCCGGCAAGAGTAGTTGACGTCGCGCAAGGGCGCCGGCGCGCCGAGGTGTTCTCGGCGCGGGAGAACTGCGAAATCTGGCAGAACCGGGAGCAACGCGCGGCGTTCCTGCGGCAGTCGCTCGTGTATGTCCACCGCATCGTGCAGGCTCGCGACCTCGGGGCCTGCTTTGGCCACCCCGACACCCGGGACGACCCACCTACACGACTGCGACGCTGCCTCGGCGGAGACATCGACCCGTTCCATGACGTCGCCATGGAACGATGGCCGGAGGGACTGACGCGGGTGCGTGCGCCTGGGGGCGCGGAGCCGCCCACGCTAGACGCACGCGTCGTTCCTGAGGGCGTGTGGAAGACGCGTGTAATCGACGTGCTCCTAGCCACCGAAGCGCTGCCCGTCGCGAAGCGCCGGATAGGGGAGTGGGGGCTGACGGCTCAGAGGGATTCCGCCATGCGGGGGCTGCTTGCGCGAATGGCCCTGGCCTCGGGCGACATCGTCCGGGCACGACAGCTGTTCGACGATGCCGTCGCCGCGCAGGCCGAGCCGCTGGATGCCTACCACTACGCGACGATGCTGCTGGCCCCCGCCGTACGGGCGCAGACGATCGAGGTCCTGCCGGCGGCGGACGCGGTCCGCGCGCAGGAACTGCTGGGCGCCACGGTCCGCCAGCAGCCGTTCGCGGACGCGTTGGCGTTGCACGGGATCGCGAGGCTCGCCACCGGAGACCACAGCCGGGCGATCGAGAGCCTGACGGCGGCCGTTGAGTCCTCGTGGGACGAGTCCGCGGCGCTGTGGCTGGCCCGCGCATACGCGGCGGGGCGCCTGAGCGCGTCAGCGCGTCGGCTCGCGGAATCGCTCCGCGCGTCGTCAGACCACGTCGAGGTGCAGCGCCAAGCGGAACGCCTGCTGCGAGACGTACCAAGGGGCCAGGGTGACGCCGCCGGTGTGCCGGTGCTGCCGCCGCTCGCGGCCGGCGAGCAGCGTACGCGAGGGCGGTTGCTGTGAATCGACTGCGGCGAGGACTGGGTGACGCTGGTGGTCGAGACGCCACGGGGCACCGAACGCTTCGTGAACGCCCGACTGAGCCTGCTGCAATTCGTGACGTTCGGCGCGGCTCCTGCTCCTGCGACCTGCGGTCCACGGCGAGACGCCGAGCCCGTGGCTGTCAACTGGCGGACGGCGCCGAGGCAGCCTGCGTACGCCACTGGCGTGGCCTCGGCAGTGTCGTTCCTTCAACGGTGACCCGCCTTTCGCCGGTCGTGTTCACAGCACGTCCACAAGTCACCAACCAGCGCGCACGCTGAGACTGCGATACGTGCACCGCCCGTAAGAACTCGCCTCGTGGGCGAGTTCTAGTAGGTAAGGAGGGACGTTGCGGCGAGTGGCAGGTGGTGACGCGCGGGCCGCGAGTTCTCGATACCCCCAGGGCATCGGTACCCCCAAATCGCCGCGTACCCCCAGAAGTACCCCCGCCGCGCAGGGGTGCGCTGCGGACAGGCGGCAGCCACGGGCGCAGCCGATCGACCAGCAGGTCGTGAATTGCTGGGCGAGGCGCTCGCGTGACGCGGCCTGCCAACCGTAGCCGCGAGCGCAGCGAGCGGTTGGGCAGGGCCTGCCAACCGAGGCTCGCAAGCGACTGAGGAGGCCCACCTTCGCCGAAGGCTACGGTGGGCAACCTTCGCGTGCCGCTCGCGCGACGCGGCCTGCCAACCGAAGCCGCGAGCGCAGCGAGCGGTTGGGCAGGGCCTGCCAACCGAAGCTCGCAAGCGACTGAGGAGGCCCACCTTCGCCGAAGGCTACGGTGGGCAACCTTCGCGTGCCGCTCGCGCGACGCGGCCTGCCAACCGAAGCCGCGAGCGCAGCGAGCGGTTGGCGAAGGTTGGTGGAGGCGGCGGGAGTCGAACCCGCGTCCGAGGGCGCATCCCCGCAGAAATCTACGTGCGTGTCCGCTCTTGATGTCTCACTGGCAGGCTCGAAGAGCGACGAGAAAAACCTGACAGCCAGTCCCGGTATGTCTCGCCCCCACACGCCGAGACGCCACGTGGGGGCCAGCCCTCTGAATGGCGCGTCATCCCCGGTCGAGGGCGCTCTGAGGTGACGCGTCGCCGTTAATTAAGCGGCGAGTGCAAGCTGCGGTTCCGCAGTTACATTTGGTTTCCGAACGGATTAACGAGGAAGCTCGGACTCCTCGGCACGCATCCCACGGTTCCACACCTCCGTCGAAGCCGTGACGCCCCCCTGGAGATGTCGTCGCCGATCGCGTCCCCGCCCATCGCAGATGCTGCGATTGCAGGGAACGCTCCTTGCTGACGATATTGCCAGTGTACGCGCGGATGGCGTTGGGGTCAATGCGATTTCCAGCGGAATCCCAGAGGTTTTCGCGCCTTGACGAGGTGGTATGCGGCTCGCATAATCCCCGCACGGCCAGCCGCGCGCGTACGAGAGACGCTCGCCATCCCAGGATGACCATGTCGATCGAGACCCGCATCACCGAGGCCGCTTCCGAGGCCGTCCGTCGCCTCGACGAGGACCTGCGCGCCAGGCTCTCCACGCTCGGCGACCAACTCCGCCGCGCCGCGCAGGAGGCCGGGAGCGAGGCCGACGCCGCGCACGCCGAGGCCCTCGCGGCGCTTCAGGCACAGGTTGCCAGCCTCGAGGCCGACCTGAGCGACCGCGACCGTCGGCTGACCGACCTGGAAGCCCAGGCGGCGACAGACAGAGAAGGGCACGCCCAGACCCTGGCCCGGCTCCGGCAGGACGCCGACGATGCGCTGGCCGATGCGGAGCGCGCCCTGGTCGAGGCGGTGCGGCAGGCGCAGGTGCAACTCGAGCAGGGGAAGGCTGCCGCCGTCGTCGAAACGGGCCAACTGGCGCGACAGGACGTCGCCGCCCGCGTTCAGGCGCTCGCCCAGGCCGTGACCGACATGGACGACGCGACGACCCTGAGCGAAGTGCTCGATGCCCTGAGCGCCGGGCTCGCCGCGCAGGCGCCACGGACCGCCGTGCTCGTGTTTCAGGCTGACAAGGCCCGCATGTGGCGTCGCAATGGCTTCCCCGAGGACGCGCCCGGCATCGGCGCCGAGTTCGCCCTGGCCGACATGGCCGACCTGAAGGCCATCCTCGACAGCGCAACCCCGGCAATGGTCGAAGCCGCAGCGGACGACGGACCAGTCCTGGGGTTGGTGGCGCTGCCCGCGGGGCAGCAGGGACTCGCAGTGCCTGTCGCCATCGGCGGGCAGACGGCCGCGCTGGTCTACGCCGACGGCGGTGCCGACAGCCACACGCCGGCGCCTGGCTGGACCGACGGCGTCGAAATCCTCGCGCGCCACGCCGCACGCTGCCTCGAAACACTCACAGCCATGCGTGCCGCCGGGTACGCCCGCGCGCAGCGCCCCGCCGTCGTCGTGCCGATGCCGCCGCACCTGCGCGTGGTGGAGCGGCGCACGCTCGACACGTCGATGGGTGAGGCCGTCGAGCAGGCCAGGCGCGTGGCGCGGCTGCTGGTCTCGGAGATTCGTCTGAACCACGAAGCCGACGTGATGACAGGGCGGGCCGAAGGTGACCTCGGCACTCGGCTCGGCAGCGAGATCGAACGCGCCCGCCGGCAGTACCTGCAGCGTGTGGCGGATGCACTCCCTGGCCGCGACGCCCTGTTCGACGAGGAGGTCGTTCGGACGCTCGCCAACGGCGACGCCGCGTTGCTGAGGACGGGATCGTAGGATCGTAGGAACGTAGGACGCCGAACGCCGAACCCGGAACGCGACGGAGCGGCCCGCATCGAGGTAGCCTGTAAGGGTTCCCAGGCAAGACGCGAGCGACCATGCACAACGGTTCACGCCCGGTCCGGAGTCGCACCAACAGGCACGTGGTGTGGCTCGCAACGGCCGGGCTGGCTCTGCTCATCTCCGCGGGATGGTTTGGCGCCCCGGGCCTGCCGCGCGTCGCATCGGCGCCGCACGCCGCCCAGCAACTGTCCCCCACCGAGCATCCTCCGGTGCCGTCCCGCATCGAGGACGCCTGGCTGGTGCCAGCTGCCGCCGAGCGCCAGCGGATTGCCCAGCGATCCGCGGTGCGGGCGCTACGGACGGCCTCCGAGGCCATCCGGGTGAGTCAGTTCGAGGCTGCGGGCACCGCGCTCGAGGCCGCGCGCCTCGACGGGACGCCCCTCGAGGCGTACGGGGAGTACTACCGCGCGCTCGTGGACCTGCGTCTGCGACGTCCCGCCCCGGCCCGGACCCGCCTTGTCACGCTCAGGCGCTCCCTCAGCGCCGGCCGCCTGCGCCAGTTGGCATTGATGGCAGAGGCCGATGCCGCCTTGAGCCTCGGTGATCCGGCTGGCGCCGCGGCGGTGCTGGAGGAGTTGTATCCCTCGCTCGTCAGCAACCGCGACGTCGTACTCGACCAGTGGGCCACCGCGACACGGGCGGCTGGGCACCCCGAGGACGCAGCCCGCCTCTGGCTCCGGCTCTACTACGAATTCCCGACGAGCAGCCTCGCCGAGCCATCGCGACGGCAGGCAGAACTGGCCCTTCAGGGTGTCGCCGTTGGGACGCCCGACACCTTTCCCCGAGACCTGACACGCGCCGAGGCGCTGCTGGCAGCCGGACGCCCGGCCGATGCCGAGGCCGCCCTTCGCCAGCTCGAGGCATTGTTGCCCGCCAGCGTCGCCGCCGCGGAGACCCAGACGCGTCGCGACCGCGTCCAGTTGCGGCTGGCGCAGGCCGCCTGCGCGCAGCGGCGGTGCGCGGCCGTCCTCGAGACGCTCACCGACCTGGCGTCGCGGAGCGTGGGCGGTGGCGAGGCGCACTACCTGATGGCTGGCGCCCTGCGCGACCAGAGGCGCGCGGCAGAGTACGGCCAGGCCGTGGATGCCCTCGCGGCCATCGCACCGGGTACGGCGGCAGACACGTGGGTCGAGCGGGCCCTCAACGAGCGCGGCACGTACCTGCTGCGGCAGGATGCCGACGCCGAGGCCGCGGCGACCTTCCGGCGCCTCTTCGACCGCAACCCCTCGGGGCGGCATGCCGAGCGCGCCGCCTGGAAGTACGGGTGGTGGTCCTACCGCGCTGGTCAGTTCGACGAGACCGCGCGCGTCTTCGAGTTGGCAGCAGCGAGTATCCCGCGCGCCAACACACGGCCAGCCTGGCTCTACTGGTCGGGCCGCGCACGCGAGAAGCGCGGTGACACGGCCGGCGCGACGCAGCGGCTGACGATCGCGGCCGTGGACTATCTGCACTCCTACTACGGTCGGCTCGCGGCCGAGGCCCTGACACGGCTTGGGGCCCCCGTGCCGACCGACAGGACGTCGGCGGGCCCGGACGTGCTCGTGGCGACCATCGATGGCGGCGAGGCTTCCGTTGACGAGCCGTCGACCGAAGAATCCGACGCAGCCGATGCCACGATGATGGCGTCAGGCGATCTGCCGGGCGCGGATCTCATCTCGTGGCTCGTGTCGGCCGGGATGTTCGACGAGGCCGTCCAGGAGATGACGCACGCGCAGCGGGCGCACGGCCGATCGCCCAGGCTGACCGCCACGCTGGCGTGGGTCTACAGGCAGCAGGGCGAGATCCGTCCGGCGATCAACGCCATGCGCCAGGCCTACCCGCAGTACCTGTCGGTGGAAGGCGACGCGCTGCCGCGCGAGATTCAGGAAGTGATCTTCCCGCTCGACTACGTCCCGCTGATCAAGCGCTACTCGGCGCAGCACGACCTCGATCCGTTCGTCGTGGCCGCGCTCATCGGCCAGGAGTCGTCCTACGTAGCCGACGTGCGGTCGCCGGCCAACGCATGGGGGCTGATGCAGATCCTGCCGTCCACGGGACGTCAACTCGCCCGCGTGGATGGCGTTCGCCGCTTCCGCACGCAGATGCTCACGGACCCGGAGACCAACGTCCGGCTGGGCACGCGCTACCTCGCCACGCTCGTGCGCAACCACGGCGGGGTACCGTATGCGTTGGCGGCCTACAACGCCGGGGCCGCGCGCGTGATTCGCTGGAAGGCCCAGCGGGGCAACATCGAGCAGGCCGAGTTCATCGACGACATCCCGTTCCCCGAGACGCAGATCTACGTGAAGAAGATTCTCGGGACCGCCGTGGACTACCGCCGCCTCTACGAAAAGGTGCTCGCGGAGTAGAATCGTCCCGTGGCCCAGATCCTCTCTGCCCATCCGTCTGCGTGGACGCTGCCGGCGCGGCAACCGCGTGCGCTGACCATCCAGTTCGGCCTCGTGCTGTGCGCGGCATGGCTGCTGCCGGCCGTGATCCACCTGCTCGGCCTGCCCGTGCGGCAACTCCTGCCGATGCACTGGCCGGCGCTGCTGGCAGGGCTGGTGTACGGCTGGCGGTCGGGCGCGCTCATCGGCGCGGCGTCGCCGATCGTGAGTTACCTGATTGCGGGGATGCCGCGTCCCGAGGTGCTGCCGTCGATGACCCTCGAACTCGCGGCATACGGATGCATCGCCGGATTCTTCGTCGAAGTCCTCGGCCGTGGCCGCTTTCAGGCCGCACTGGCCGCCGTGATCGGCGGCCGGCTGGTGTTCCTCGCGGTCATGGTCCTGACCGGCGCGATCACGACGTCGTTGTCGACCTATCTGCAGGCCGCCATGGTGCCCGGACTCGTGGCGGCGCTGGCGCAGGTCGTCCTGCTGCCACTGCTCGCGTCAGCGTGGGTGAAAGCGGAGTCCGCGCCGCGGCCTACGCGAACATCCTGAACAACCGCTCCTCGGCGGCGGCGAGGGTCTCCTCCTTCTTGCAGAAGCAGAAGCGGAGGCAGTCGCGACCGCCGGTGCCCTGGCGATAGAAGCTGCTGCCGGGCACCGCCGCCACACCCACGTGCGAAGCCAGCCACCGCGCGGCGCTGATGTCATCGTCGCCATCGGGCGACGACCCGCGCCGACGGGCCCGTGCCAGCGGCTCGCGGATGTCCGTCATCACGTAGTACGCGCCTGCCGGTGAGCGCGGCGCGAAGCCGCACCGCTCCAGCATCGCCACGCAGCGCTGTCGGCGTGCGTCGTAGTGTGCCGCGAGCGACGCGAAGTACGCGTCAGGCATCCCCAGCGCGAAGGCGGCTGCTTCCTGCAGGGGCGCGGGCGCGCCCACGGTCAGGAAGTCATGGACCTTCCGGATGGCCCCGGCCAGGTGCGGCGGTGCGATCGCCCACCCGACGCGCCAGCCCGTCACGCTGAACGTCTTGGAGAGGCTGCTGATCGTCACCGTCCGATCCGCCATGCCCGGAAGGGTGCACAGCGGCACATGGCGCGCGTCGCCATACACGATGAACTCGTAGATTTCGTCCGTGATCGCCAGCAGGTCGTGCGCCTGGCAGAGGTCGGCGACCAGCCGCAGCTCGTCAGGCGTGAACACCTTGCCGGTCGGGTTGTGCGGCGAGTTGAGGACGATCGCGCGGGTCTTCGGCGTGACGGCATCCCGCAGTTCATCGGGGTCGATGGTCCAGCCCGGTTCGTGCAGCCGGACGTAGCGCGGCGTGGCACCCGACAGGATGGCGTCGGGGCCGTAGTTCTCGTAGTACGGCTCGAAGACGATGACTTCGTCGCCCGGATTCAGCGTGGCGAGCAGCGTCGCGATCATGGCCTCCGTGGACCCGCAGCACACGGTGACCTGCCGGTCCGGCTCGATGCGCACGCCGTAGTGGCGCTGCATGTGCTCGCCGATGGCCGCGCGCAGCGAGGGCGAACCCCACGTCACCGCGTACTGGTTCACGTCGTCGGCCACGGCGCGCATCGCGGCGTCCTTCACCTCCTGCGGCGCGGGGAAGTCGGGGAAGCCCTGGGACAGGTTGACGGCGCCGTGCGCGAGCGCCACGCGGGTCATCTCGCGGATGACCGATTCGGAGAACCTGGAGGCCTTGTCTGATGGTTGGATCATGTTGGTGGGGTCAGCCGTCCCAGCCGGGCGTCAGGGGTGTGGCGGAGGCGTCGTACTCGGAACGCCGGTCCCGCCTTCTCGCATTCGGTAGATCCTGCGGCGGGTGTCAGAGGCGATCAACGCGATGCCGTCGACCTTCTGCAGTGCCGCCACCGCATCGGGCACCATCGCGACGTCCACGACGATGTGGGTGACGCCTGCACGGCGCATGGCATCGACGGCAGTGGCATCAGGGAAGGCCCTGAAGGCCTCGTAGTGCGCGACATAGCTCGCCGGCAGGTGCCCCGAGTAGCCATTGAGCAGCGGGCGCCAGTGCGCCATCGACGCGTGGACGGCCGGCGCGTTGGCCGCCACGCGCGCCGGTTCCGGGAAGGGCAACTCCGCGACGACGGCACCGGGCTGATTCGTGAGGGTGGCATAGATCGGCGGGATGCCGTCGAAGCGCACGAAGGCCATGGGCGCGCGCGTGTTCTCGGCGTTGACCGCGACGAGGGCCGCGACGCCCATCGCACCGGCAAGGCGGCCTCGCCCGCGACGCTCCAGCCGCGCGCGGACCATCGCCAGCCCGAAGCCGCCGAGCACGCCCACGGCGAGGAGCGGGAGCAGGGCGAAGCGCGCCACGGCGCGGATGCCCTTCAGGATCGGCACGGAGTCGTACAGCAGTGCGTAACCTGGCAGTGACGGACCAAAACTCAGTGCCGCACCGACCAGGCCGATGGCGAGCCACATGCGGGCGCGCCTGTCGCGCCAGGCGAGCCCGGATCCGAGGGCGGCGAACGCGAATGCCCAGGGCACGACGCCGGGAAACGCCGCGGAGTTCGCCGCGCGATAGAAGGGCCCGTTCCAGGTGTCGAGATGCAGCCGTGCGCCGGTGGCCACGAAGTTCTGCCAGACGCCCGCGTACTGCCGCACCTCGTCGATCGATCGCGTCAGTCCCTGGTCCTGCTGCACGCGGTAGTACTGGAAGAGAAACGGCGCGCACATCCACACGGCGAAGCCGCCCGCGGCGAGCAGCAGCGGGCCGCGCGAGCGCAGGCGGTCGCCGGTCCAGTCGCCCGCGCGCGCCAGCGTGCCCGTCACCAGCGCGACGACGGTCATGACGAGCAGGTAGCCGGAGCAGAGCATCTGCAGGGCTGCCCAGCCGCCGAGCCGCAGCGCGTCACGTCGCGCGCCCCGTCGCAGCACATCGTCGAGGGCGAGGAGCGCGAGCGGGAGAAACTCGAGGTGCATGGCCTGGATGTGCGCCATGCGCGTCAGGGTATCGGTGTTGAAGGCCGCGACGCTGCCGGCCAGCAGCGCGGCGTACCAGTCGCCCGTCCAGCGATGGAGCGCCAGCGCCATGGCCCAGCCCGTCAGGGCGAGTCCCATCCAGAGCGTGACGTTGTAGGCGAGCACCGGCGACCCGCCTGCCCAGAAGACGGGCGCCGAGAACAGCGCGGGCACGAAGAGATGCTCGGAGAACGCGAGCGTCCGTGGCTCCGGGAAGAAGATGTTGGCATCGAACAGCGAGAGCGGCTGCGTGGCAATCGCGTGCGCGACCCAGCCGAGGATCCACTGGTTCAGCAGACCGTCGGCGCTGTCGGTGCGCGACAGCGAGCCCGGCGCGGTCACCAGCGGCCACGTGTGCGCCAGGGCCAGCAGCGCGAAGAAGGCTAGCGCGGCGCCCCGAGGATTTCGTAGAGCCACACGTTGCCTTCGGTGATGACGGGCCGCAGGTAGGAGCCGTACTGATCGAGTCGCTCGCGCAGTCGCTGGCGGCTGCGGCCATCGTAGTACCGGGTGTGGAAGATCGCGTAGCGCGCCTGGTGGCGATCGATGGCGATCTGCAGCGACTCGGCGGTGGGGAAGCTGCTGATCTTGATCACCTCGTCGCGGAACCACTGCGGGATGTGGTCGCTGTAGCCGTTGACGAGCGGATGCCAGTGGTACGTGGACAGCAGCATGTAGCGCGCGTGGCGCGGGAAGTCGCTCCGCAGGTACCAGAACGGGAGTTCGACGACGGCGCCCGGCGGAAGCGTGGCGAGCCGACGGTGCGCCTCGGGCGCCGGCTCCGCCTCGTCGAGGCGAATCGGCGCGGTCGCGTACTCCGCGACCAACGCCGCAGCGACAAGGGTGCCCGCGATGAGCCGCTGGCGCGCCGGCCGACGTGCGAGCAGTACCTGGAGGGCCACGAGCGCGAGCACCGCGAGCGCCAGGACGACGAGGATGCCGAAGCGGCCGGGCGCCCTCAGGAACGTGAACACCGGGATCGTGTGGTAGAGGACGGTGTACAGCCCCGCCTTCGGTCCGAAGCTGGCCCAGAACGCGATCGCCCCGACCAGCCCGTAGAACACGGTCGTCTCGCGACGCCAGCGATCCGAGAGCGGTGGATCGCCGGGAGTTGGATCGGCCTGCCGGACAAGTCCGGCAGCTACATCGCCTTCCGCAGAGTGCCGGACAAGTCCGGCAGCTACATCGCCTTCCGCAGAGCGCCGGACAAGTCCGGCAGCTACATCGCCTTCCGCAGAGCGCCGGACAAGTCCGGCAGCTACATCGCCTTCCGCAGAGTGCCGGACAAGTCCGGCAGCTACATCGGCCTCGGAATGCGTAGGCGCCGGGCTTGCCCGGCGCAAGCCGACGACGAGCCCGGTCAGGCCCAGCAGCGTCAGCAGGAACCCCGGAAACAGCACCTCGTTCCAGTGCTCGAGCCACGGCAGCATCCAGCGGTGGGCCCACGCCGATGAAGCGAGCCAGGCCTGCCAGTCGGCCGAGAACATCACCGCGTCCTCGATCAGGCGCGTGAACCCGAGTTCCTTCTGCACCCGGATGTAGGGCAGGAAGAAGGGCACCACGAGTCCGATGCTCACCAGGGCCCCGAGGCCGATGGCGACGATGTAGGCGCGCTCGCGCCACAGGCCGCGCGTGTACGCGTAGTAGAGCGTGCCGAGGCCCACCGTGAGCGCCGCGAAGATCCCGAAGTACGCGCACGCCAGGGCCTGGATCGCCAGCGTCGCGCCGAGCCAGAGGCCCCGCCCCGGTGTCGGACGTGCCACCACGCGGTGGAACGCCTGCAGGGCCAGCGGCAGGCCGAACGTCATCATCAACTGGATGTGCGCGGTCCGGGCGAACAGATAGGGGCAGTAGGTGAACGCCACGGCGAAGGCCGCCGCCGAGGCTGGCGGGGCGCCGAGTGTCTCGGCCAGCGCCCAGGCGAAGACGAAGGCCAGCGCCAGCGCCGTCAGGATGGCGCCGTTGTGCGTCGCGTACGGGTTGCCCCCGGAAGCCAGGTGGAACGGCACGCCGAGCGCGCCGGTGACGACGTTGGCCTCGGAATAGGCCAGCGTGTCGGGTTCGGGATGGAAGATGTTGGCCTGGAAGAGCGACGCGGGAGCTGTCGTGAGGGCGTGGGCCACCCAGTTCACGTTCCAGACGCTCCACTCGCCGTCACCGAAGTTGAGGCGGGCGGCCCTGTCGAACTTGCCCGCCATCGGCCAGGTCATGGCCACGGCGAGGAGCACTCCCAGTGCCAGGCGGCCGCTCCATGTCGCGGCGCGTCCGGAGGGCATGGGGGCGTATGGTAGCATGCCGCCCGATGCGCGCCCTGGTGCCGCTGATGACCGCCAGCGTCCTGGCGATCGCGGGCTGGCTGGCATCGGGCATCGTCACGGTCCGATCGCTCGACGACCCGGCGCGCGTGGGCCTCCTCGGGCTGCCTCGCGCGGTCCTCTCCCTCATCCTGTTCCTGCTCGTCCTCTCGGGCTACGCTGGGGGGGCAGGTCATCGGACCCGACTGGCGGCCTCGCCCATCGGTTCGCTGGTTGCCGTGGCGTTCCTGGCGGCACCCGTGGCCCTGCCATGGCTGCCAGTACCCGTGCCGGCAGCGCTGCTCGCGTGGACCGGTCCGCTCGCCGTCGGCTGGTGGCTGGCGTGCATCGCGTACGTGTACGCTGACGCATTCGTCGTCCTCGGCCGACCGATCGCCAGGATCGCGCAGTCGCCGACGCGCGCGCCAATCCTGGCCGCGGTGGTCACCGGCATCGCCCTCGCGACGACTGCCTGGCACACGGCGCCGCAGCACCCGAAGGGCGATGAACCCGATTACCTGATCGTCACGCAGAGCCTGCTGCTCGACGGCGACCTGAAGATCGAGAACAACCACGCACGGGCCGACTACTCGATCTACCACCGCGAGGTGTTGCCTCCGAGCTACCTGCGACGCGGCGTCGACGGCGCCATCTACTCGGTCCACGCGCCAGGGCTCCCGGCGCTGCTCGCTCCCGCGTTCGCCGTGGCGGGCTACCCGGGTGCCGTCGCGACGATGGTGCTGATCGCGATGGCAGGCGCCTGGTTCGCCTGGCGGACAGGGTGGGAGGTGACAGGGGACGTCCGCGCGAGCTGGTTCGGCACGCTGGCGACGGTCGGGGCCGCGCCGTTCTTCCTCCACGGGGCGGCGATCTTCCCCGATGCGCCGGCATCGGTGCTCGCCCTGCTCGCCGTGTGGGCGCTGTTGGGTGACCGGTTCGGCGCGGGTCGGGCTGCGCTCGTTGCCGTTGCGCTCGGCCTCCTGCCGTGGCTGCACACGCGATACGTCATCCTGTCGGTCGGACTGGGCGCGTGCATGCTGGCGAGGCTGGCGCTTCCGGGCCGAAACCGGGAGCCGCGGCGCTGGAGGCCTGTGGCGGCATTCGTCGTCCCGGCCGCGGCGCTGGCCGCCGCCTGGTTCGGCTTCTTCTTCGTGGTCTACGGCACGCCGCATCCATCGGCGCCGTACGGCACCTACACGCAGATGGCGCTGGCTCACCTGCGGCCCGGCCTCCCGGGACTGCTGTTCGACCAGCAGTTCGGACTGCTGGCCAGCGCGCCGGTGCTCGCGCTGGCTCTCGTCTCGCTGCGCCGCGACCTGCGCAGCGCGGCGCCAGGCGCATGGCGGGTCGCGCTGGTGCTGGTTGCCCTGAGCGTGGCCTACGCCAGTGTCGTCGGCGCGTATCGCATGTGGTGGGGCGGACTCTCCGCGCCGGCGCGATTCCTCGTACCCCTCATCCTGCCGGCGGCACCATTGATCGCGCTGGCGTGGCAGTCGCTGCGCACACGGTCGTCGCGCGGGCTCGCGCTGACGCTGCTCGTCGTATCACTGGGCCTGACCACCGTGATGGTCGTGGTCGACAACGGCGCGCTCGCCTACAACACGCGCGACGGCCGGGCGCGCTGGGCCGTGTGGGCGAGCCCGCTCGTGGATCTGGTGGCGGCGCTGCCCGCAGCGCACCGGGACGCACCCGGTACCGTGCTGCGCGATGCGGCACTCTGGGCCGCGTGCCTGGGGCTGGCCTGGATCCTGTGGCGCGCGCTCGAGCGGCGCGGACGGCTGTCGCCCATCGGCATGCTGCTGACCGTGGGCGCCGTGCTGCCTGTGGCCTCCGCGGCTGTGTGGGCGGCGCGCGGCGTCTCGGGACTCGCGCCTGCGTCGTCGCAGATCCGGTACCTCGAGCAGCGAGCCATGCACCCGTCGGACGTCCTCGTGTCGATCACGCCGCCCCCCGTCGGACGTACGCGCACCTGGTTCGACGTGGAGATCGACTCGCGTCGCCGGCTGTCCGGGTCCGACTTCACGGTGCTGCGAGTGGATCGCCTGCCGGCCGGGCGATACCGGCTGTTCTCGACGCAACACGCGCCGGGGAGCCGCCTCGGTGTGACGCTCGGCGAGGCGCGTGCCGAGCGGTTCATCGCCGAACTCGTGCCGTCGCCGTCGAGCCAGTCCGTCACTTTCACAACCGCCGTCCCCGTCGCAGGCCTGGCGGTCAGGGGATCGCGCGAGGCAGCCGACGCCCCGGGCCGCACGTGGTTGCAGGCCGACGAGATCTGGCCGACAGTTGGCCTGCCCGCCGCCGTACGCACCCATCCCTTCGGCGCCGAGGTCTGGTTGTTGCCGGAGGAGGGAATCTATCCGGAGAGTGGTGGTGCCTGGGTCGCCGGCGACGCCGACGTGACGATTGGCCTGCCGTCGCGTGAGGCACTCCAGGTCGAACTCCGGGCCGGCGCGGCCGGCGTCACTGTCGCGTTGTCGGGTACGTCGGACGACGAGGTGCGGCTGGCCGCGGGGGAGCGGCGCACCGTGACGCTCACGCCAGCCCGAGGGCGCATACGGGTGCGCACGCGCGGGGGCTTCCGTCCGTCAGAAGTAGATTCGAGCCCTGACCAGCGGTGGCTGGGTGTCTGGATCGCGCCGCCGGCGTCCGTGCCCTGACCCCGGTCGGAGCGCAGGGCGTCAGAACCGCGCGACGCCCATGACGTACAGGCCGTTCATCTGGAAGTCGCCGAAGTCGTTGTCCACCTGGTAGCCGAGCACGAGTCGCCGGTACCCGCCCTGCACGCCGAAGTTGTCGGAGAAGTTCAGCGTCGCATAGGCGTCGAAGTCGTAGTACTTGCCGGTGTAGTCGCGGTCCTCGCCCTCGGGCAACCGGAACGCCGTGAACTCACCGGTCACCGCGAAGTTGCGCGTCAGGTACCCGCGACCGACGAGGCCGATGGCGGGGATGGGCGCCTTCGCTTCGGCGAACTCGCTGTTGAACGGGTTGCTGAGTTCGGCCGAGACCTTCGTGTACTTCGCTTCGAGGATGACGCCGAGGTAGCCGCGATCCCTGTAGATGAAGTCGTACTCGTAGCCGAACCGCCACGCGTCCCACTTGAATTCGCCCGCAATCGGCACGCCCACGGGGAACTCGATGCCGTTGAAGATGAGCGAGCCGCGGAGGACCGTGTCGACCTCGTACTTGATGGGGATGTACTCGACCCGCAGTTTGTGCTTCCGTGCGGGGCGCAGGACGAACCGGAAGTCCTGGAAGCGCTTCTTCAGCACGTCGAGGTCCGCGCTGATGTCGATGTCGCTGCCGGGAATGCCGAACTGCTCGCTCGAGAAGATGATCTCGGGGGTCGCATTCCAGACGCCGTACGCGATCTCGACGGTGTACTTCTCGCCCGTCGCCGGGTCTGGCCTGTTCAGAGCCGTGTACTGCGCGACCGCCGGGCTGGCCGTGAGGAGGAGGGCGGCGGCGCCAAGGCTCAGAAGCGTGCGTAGAACCGTCATACGGACACTTATCGGTCGGGCGACATCCGGCCTGTAGGCCCCAACCGCCGAACGCCGAACGCCGAACGCGGAACGCCGAACACCGAACACCGAACACCGACCCGACGACGGACGACGGACGACGGACGACGAATGCCGGATGTGTAGGTGCGGGACTTGTCCCGCACGCGTCGGCCGGACAAGCGCCGCCCGCGGGACAAGTCCCGCGGCTACGAACCTCGGATTCGTGCCTGGCTGGTGGCGGCGGCGCCATGGATCACTTGTCCCGCACGCGTCGGCCGGACAGGCACCCGGCGGCCGGACAGGTACCCGGCGGCCGGACGGCTCCCCGCGCCGCCACGCCCCACTCCCCACTCCCACTCCCCACTCCCCACTCCCCACTCCCGACTCCCGACTCCCGACTCCCGACTCCCGACTCCCTATAATCGATCCCGTGCTCGCCGCTCTGCGCCGGCTGCTGCCGTACCTCGGCCGATCCCGGCGCCTCATGGCCCTCGGCCTGTCGTGTGCCGTGGCCTCGAACCTGCTCGCCCTGCTCACCCCGTGGGTCCTCAAGTACGCCGTCGACGACCTCACGGCGGGCGTCACGCGCGGCAAGCTCATGCGCTATTCGCTCGCCGTGCTCGCCATCTCGGCCACCGCCGGCGTGTTCCGCTTCGCGATGCGGCGGCTGATGATCGGCGCGTCGCGCATCGTCGAGTACGACATCCGCAGCGATTTCTTCGCCCACCTCCAGAGGTTTCCCCGGGAGTACTTCGACCGCGCGCGCACGGGTGACCTGATGTCGCGCGCGTCGGCCGACCTCGGGGCCGTGCGGATGATGACGGGACCGGCCGCCATGTACGCCGTCTCGACCGGCGTTCTCGCGGTGTCGGCGGTTGCGATGATGCTGTCGATCCACGCCAGGCTCACCCTGCTGCTCGTGGCGGGGCTGCCGGTCGTGTCGCTGATGGTCAAGTACTTCGGCGACGCCATACACAAGCGATTCGAGCGCATCCAGGCGCAACTGGCGGAGATCAGCGCCATCGCGCAGGAAGCGCTGGCTGGCGTGCGGGTCGTGCGCGCCTACGGGCAGGAGGAGGCCGAGCGGCGCAAGTTCCTGGCAGCCAACGATGAGTACGTGGCCCGCAACCGCGGCCTCATCCTGCTGCAGGCCGTCGTCTATCCCGGCATCTCGCTGCTGTTCGGCTTCGCGATTGTGGGGTTCCTGTACCTGGGCGGCCGCGAAGTGATTCGCGGTGAACTCACGTTGGGGGAGTTTGTCGCCTTCAACGGCTATCTCGGGCAGCTGGCGTGGCCCCTCATCGCCTTCGGATGGGTCACCAACATGATCCAGCGGGGACTCGCCTCGTGGCAGCGCATGCTGGAGGTGCTCGACACCCCGCCGTCGATCGCGGACAGCCCGACGGCCCGACCGCTGGCCCGACCGGTTCGCGGCGACCTGCGTCTGCGGCACCTGTCGTTCGCCTACGGCACGGGACCGCGCGTGCTGCACGACATCGACCTGCACGTGCCGGCGGGCACCACCCTGGCCATCGTTGGCGCCACGGGCAGCGGCAAGTCCTCGCTCGCGCACCTGCTCGTCCGCCTCTACGATCCCCCTGCGGGGACGGTGTTCCTGGACGGGCAGGACGTTCGCGAGATCCCCCTGCGCGACCTGCGCAGCGCGATTGCCTTCGTGCCGCAGGAGACCTTTCTCTTCAGCACGACGCTCGAGGAGAACATCGCGTTCGGGGTCGAGGACCTGCCGCCTGGGGAGCGCGCCAGGCGCGTCGCGGCGGCCGCGGAGGTCGCGCGGCTCGACAAGGATGTCGAACAGTTCGCCGAGGGCTACCAGACCCGCGTCGGGGAACGTGGCCTGACGCTCTCCGGCGGCCAGAAGCAGCGGACGGCCATCGCCCGGGCCCTGATGACGGGGGCGCCGGTCCTGG
Organism: uncultured Acidobacteriota bacterium; assembly: GCA_963715265.1. Taxonomy (GTDB): domain Bacteria; phylum Acidobacteriota; class Vicinamibacteria; order Vicinamibacterales; family Vicinamibacteraceae; genus Luteitalea. The sequence continues at coordinate 7,203 of CAVQRQ010000010.1, read as the reverse complement.
TTTTCGACGACGCCCTGTCGGCAGTGGACACCTATACCGAGGAGGAGATCCTGACGCGACTGCGCGCGGAGACGGCCGAACGCACCACCATCATCGTCGCGCACCGCATCTCCGCGGTGCGTCACGCCGACCAGATCGTGGTGCTCGACGAGGGACGGATTGTCGAGCGTGGCACGCACGACACGCTCGCGCGCGCCGGCGGTCCATACAGCGAGCTCGTGCGGCAGCAGCAGCTCGAAGAGGAGCTGGCGGTCTCCTGATGTCCACGCACGACGACGAGATTCTCGGCAGGGCCTACGACAGCCGGCTCATGCGCCGGCTGCTCGGCTACCTGCGGCCGTACACGGCGCGGGTACTGCTGGCACTCGGCGCGATCGTCGCCGGGGTGGCGTTCCAACTCGCGCAGCCGGTGCTGGTCAAGCGCGCCATCGATCTCCACATCGGCACGGGCGACCTCGCGGGCGTGGGGCGGGTGGCGCTGCTCTACCTCGGCACGCTGGCGGGCGCCTTCGTCGCCGAGTTCGTGCAGACGGCGACGCTGCAGATGCTCGGGCAGCGCATCATGTACGACCTCCGCCGGCAGGTGTACGACCACCTGCAGCGCCTCGACCTCGCGTATTACGACCGTCATCCCGTCGGGCGCCTCATGACGCGGGTCACGAGCGACGTGGACGCCATCAACGACCTGTTCACCTCTGGCGTCGTCTCGGTGTTCGGCGACGTGCTGTCGCTGCTCGGCATCGTCGTGATCCTGCTCTCGCTCGACTGGCGCCTCGCGCTGCTCACGTTCTGCGTGCTGCCGCTCATCCTGATGGTCACGCAGTGGTTCCGGCGCAACGTCCGCGACTCCTATCGCGAGGTGCGCACCCTGGTGTCGCGCCTGAATGCGTTCCTGCAGGAGAACCTCACCGGCATGACCACGGTGCAGTTGTTCAGGCGGGAGTCTCGTGCGTTTGCCGACTTCGACAGCGTCAACAGCGAGCACCGGGACGCCAACCTCCGATCCATCTACTACTACGCGGTGTTCTACCCCGTGATCGAGTTGATTGGCGCGCTGTCCACGGCGCTCATCCTGTGGTACGGCGGCGGCTGGGTGCTGGCCGGCACGCTCACCATCGGTACGCTGGTCGCCTTCACGCAGTACGCGCAGCGATTCTTCAGGCCCATCTCCGACATGTCGGAGAAGTTCAACCTCCTGCAGGCCGCCATGGCGTCGAGCGAGCGGCTGTTCGGGTTGGTGGACACGCCGATCAGCATCACGGACGGGGCCGGGCTCGGAGAGCCGGCCCTACCAGCGATGGCGCGAGCCGGACTCGGAAAGCCGGCCCTACCAGCGATGGCGCGAGCCGGACTCGGAAAGCCGGCCCTACCAGCGATGGCGCGAGCCGGACTCGGAAAGCCGGCCAGCGACGGCGCGAGCCGGGCTCGGAGAGCCGGCCCTACCAACGACGGCGCGAGCCGGGCTCGGAGAGCCGGCCCTACCCACGACGGCGCGAGCCGGGCTCGGAAAGCCGGCCCCAACGCAAGGATCGGCGGTCCCACGGTCTCCGACGACGGCCCGACCGCGTCACCAGGTAGGGCCGGCTGTCCCGAACCCGGCCCTCGAGCGACGCCTGGCTTGCCCCGCCGAAGCCGGAGGCGGTCGATCACAAGGCTCCGGCGAAGGCGGGTCGTATCGTCGTGGACGACGTGTCCTTTGCCTATGCCACGGGCGTGGACGTCCTGAAGCACGTCTCGTTCACGGTCGAGCCGGGGCAGCGCATCGGCATCGTCGGCGCGACGGGATCTGGCAAGAGCACGCTCATCAACCTGCTGCTGCGCTTCTACGACGTCGGGAAGGGCCGAATCCTGCTCGACGGCACGGACATCCGCCAGATGCCCCTGGCCGACCTGCGGTCGCACTTCGCGCTGGTGCTGCAGGACGTGTACCTGTTCTCGGGCACGATTGCCGGCAACATCCGGCTCGGCCGCGACGACATCCCCGACGAGCGGGTCGTCGAGGCCGCGCGCGCCGTGCACGCCGACGCGTTCATTCGCGACCTGCCGCAGGGATACGACACGCCCGTCGCCGAGAGGGGCGCCACGCTCTCGGTGGGGCAGAAGCAGTTGCTCTCGTTTGCCAGGGCCCTCGCGTCGATCCCCGGATCCTGGTGCTCGACGAGGCGACGTCGAGCGTCGACACGGAGACCGAACTGCTGATTCGCGATGCCCTGCACGTGCTGATGGAGGGCCGCACGACGATAGCGATCGCCCACCGGCTCTCGACAATCCAGGACATGGATCGGATCCTCGTGCTGCACAAGGGTGAACTGCGCGAGGCGGGCACGCATCAGGAGTTGCTGGCCCTGCGCGGGATCTACCATCGACTGTACGAGCTGCAGTACCAGTCGCACGCCGCCGTGCCGCTGCTGCAGCCTTCTCACGGAGACGCCTGAGTGATCGACATCACACGTGCGCGGGTGCTCGTCACCGGCGGCGCCGGCTTCATCGGGTCCGCCCTCGTGTGGGGCCTGAACCAGCGGGGGAACGCCCGCATCGTCATCGCCGATCGCCTCGGCACCGACGGCAAGTGGCGCAACCTGCGCGCGCTGCGCTTCGAGGACTACGTGGAGGCGCCTGACCTGCTCGACCGGCTCGCGTCGGGCGCACTCGGCCAATTCGACCTCGTGCTGCACATGGGCGCCTGCTCGGCGACCACCGAGCCCGACGCCTCGTACCTCGCCCGCAACAACTACGAGTTCAGCAAGGATGTGTGCCAGTGGGCCATCCGTCACGGGGCGGCCGTGGTCTACGCCTCGTCGGCAGCGACCTATGGCGACGGCAGCCGGGGCATGGACGACGACCCGGCGAGCATCGAAGGGCTGCGCCCCCTGAACATGTACGGGTACTCGAAGTTGCTGTTCGACAGGTGGGCGCGCGACCAGGGCCTGCTCGCGCGGGTCGCGGGCCTGCGGTTCTTCAACGTCTTCGGCCCCAACGAGGACCACAAGGGCGACATGCGGTCGGTCGTGCACAAGGCGTGCGCCCAGGTGCAGACGGAGGGGCAGGTGCGGTTGTTCCGCAGCCATCGACCCGACTACCGCGACGGCGAGCAGCGACGCGACTTCGTCTACGTGAAGGACGTCGTCGACATGACGCTGCACGTTGCCGAGACCGGGGCGACGGGTCTGTTCAACATGGGCTCAGGCACGGCACACACATGGCTGGACCTGGTGCGACCCATCTTCGCGGCCCTCGACGTGCCCGAGCAGATCGTGTTCGTGGACATGCCCGAGGGGCTTCGGACCTCGTACCAGTACCACACGCAGGCCGACGTCGCGCGCCTGCGTGAGGCGGGCTACACGCGTCCGCCGACGCCGCTTACCGAGGCCGTCATCGAGTACGTTCGTGACTACCTCGTACCGGGAAAGCACCTGGGAGACGAATGAAGGACTCCTCACCACAATGCAGGACTCCTCACCGCAATGAAGGGCCACTCCCCGAAATGGCGGGCGCGTCACCGCGATGAAGGGGGGAGTCGCAGGCAGCCGCGGGTGGTTCTGAACAGCTACCAACCGGGCGTGCCCTCCTGCATGCGGCGCTGTCAGCGCTTCTGCGCCAGCAGCAGGAGCGAACTGCCAATGGGCATGTCCAGACGCCGCACGAGCGCGGCCTCGCACCGGAGCAGGCCCGAGAGCGCCTGGTTCACGGGGGCGGCAGGGATCGTGATCTCGCCGTGCGCGTCGGCGGCCGGCTTCAGGCCTCGGCGACGCTGCCACCAGCGTGAGGTCGCCATCACCGGAAACAGCGACACGTTCGTGAAGGTGAGGCGTTCGACGTGGAACCCGGCGGCCTCCACCATGCCGTGCAGCTCGCCGCGTCCGTAGCGATGCGCCTCCTCGGCCAGCACCGCGTGGTCGCCGCGAAGTGCCTCGAGGGCCGCGACGTTCATCACGAGGTGGCCGCCCGGCGTGAGAATCCGGCTGAACTCGGCCAGCACGAGGCGGGCGGTCTCCGGCGTCAGGCACTGGAGCACGTCGAAGCAGGTCACGAGGTCGAAGGCCGCGTCCCGAAAGGGCACGTGCACCACGCTGGCCTGTGCCAGGCGCCTGGTGCCGTGGTCCTTGGCGTACTTGAGCCCGGTCCAGGTCAGATCGAACCCGTAGGCGGTGCCGTAACGGGCCAGCATCGGCAGGTTCACGCCCGTGCCGCACCCGCAGTCGAGCAGTCGTACGGGCGGATGGGCGGCGGCCGCTCGCGCCACGAGGGGCGAGACGAATGCCCGGAAGCCCTTGAACCAGAAGTGCTCGCGCTCGGCGCGCCGGGTCGCTTCGAGGAGGAGATCCATCAGGGTGTCTGTGGCGGAGCCGCGAGTTGTGCGTCACGCTCCGCCTCCCGCCGGCGGAACTCGGGGTCGACCCGATCTGGCGTGCTCGTGCGCGGATTCCAGCCGAGCCGCACGACGTTGACACCGGCGGTACGCCGTCCGAACGCCAGCGCCTCGTTGCAGTTCCACATGTAGATGTCGATCTGGCGGCCCTTCACCCGCGGCCCGGTGTCCAGGATCGTGTAGATGCCGTTGTAGCGCGGGCTCAGCCCCTCGACGCCAATCACCGACCCGACGGGCAGCAGGTCGGGATCGGCAGCGGCGATGCCCGTCCGGATGCCGGCGCCGGAGGCCGTCGTCCTCCCCTTGCAGTACGCCGTGGCCCGGAAGCGCAGCCTGATGCCTGGCGCCGGCGCGGCCACGTCGAGTGGATCGGGCGGCCCCGGCTGCATGACAGGCGTCTCCGCCTGCGTGCGGCGGAACGCGTCCGGCAGGTACTGAACGTCGAAGATCGGGCTCTCGTAGAGCAGCACGAACCCCAGCGCGGCGCCCGCGGCGACCACGATGCGGCGGCGGAGCGAACGGGTCAACAGCATCAGTCCCGTGCCTCCGTCACCCCGCGCGCCGGGGCCGCGCCAGCCGGCGATCCAGCGGATCCGCCCTCCGCCCGGAGCGGGGAGGCGTCCACGAAGTGCTCGTACCCGCCCGGGAGGGGAGCCTTCTCGCTGCTGGTGGTCCACGATCACCAGATCGGCGTTCTTCGTGCAAACACCAATCCGGGTCACAGGGGGCAGCCCCTTGCGGCCCGTGACGTGCAGGAATCGTCGTCGGGCACGGCGCGGCACCGCGAAGAGGAGTTCGTAGTCCTCACCGCCCGACCAGACCATGGAGGAGGGGTCAGAGCCAGTGGCACTCGCGACCTCTCCCACCGCGGGCGACACGGGTACGGCGGTCGCCTCGACGCGCACGCCGACGCCGCTGGCCTCCGCCAGTTGCCGCAAGGCGTCGGCAAGGCCGTCGCTGGTGTCCATGCACGCCGACGCCGCCTTGTTCCGACCGACACTGCGTGCCCAGGGCGACGCCGGGCTTCCGGGCGCCGATACCGCTCGATCGCGTCCTGCACGGCCACGGGTGGCTCGGCCATGGTTGCACCGTGCCCGTCGTCCGGCGTGCGAGCCGAGGGTCGATTCGCCCTCCAGCGGCCTGATGGGCATGCTGAAGCCAGGCGAGACCGGCGGCCGCCGCTCCGACGGCTCCGCTCACGTAGAGTTCGTCGCCGGCCCGGTCCCCCGCGCGGCGCAGCACATGGCGCGGCTTCACCGCGCCGGTGACACTGACGTCCACGAAGAGGGTGGGGGAGCGAGAGAGTTGCCCCCGACCAGGTGCATGCGTGCCGCACGAGCGGCGCCGAGGAGTCCGGTGACCAGTTCGCCAACCCAGCGCGCGTCCAGGTCTGGCGGCAGGCCGAGCGACAGCAACGCCACTCTCGGCTCGGCGCCCATCGCGGCGACGTCGCTGAGGTTCACGTGGAGCGCGCGATGGCCCACGTCTGCGGCCTGACTCGTGGCGCGCGTGAAGTGAACGCCGTCCACCTGCACGTCGGTCGTCAGCACGTCGACGTGGTTGCGGCGCGGCGCGACGATCGCCGCATCGTCGCCGATGCCGAGCAGGACGTCGGGCGACGCGGGCGCCCCGACGGCTGCAGCGATCCACCGGATGAGGGCGTGCTCGCCGACCTCGGCACACGTCGCCGCAGGGCGGAAGGTCCACCCATGGAGAAGCTGAGTGGGCATGGTCAGCGGGCGATCTCCACGGCGCGCATCTCTCGAATCACGGTGACCTTGATCTTGCCCGGGTAGTCCATCTCCGACTGAATCCGCGTCGCCAGATCCGAGGCCAGCAGATCGACCCTCGCGTCGTCGGTCTCTCTCGACTTCGCGATCACTCGGATCTCGCGTCCGGCCTGGATCGCGTAGGAATGCTCCACGCCCTGCATGGAGTTGGCGAGTTCCTCGAGCTTCTCGATGCGCTTGATGTACTCGGCGACCGTCTTGCGCCGCGCGCCGGGTCGCGCGCCGGAGAGCGAATCGGCGGCCGACACCAGCACCGAGATCGGCGAGGTGACCTCGCAGTCCTCGTGGTGCGAGGCGATGGCGTTGATCACCACGTCGGGCTCGCCGTACTTGGCGCCCACCTCCCGCCCGATCTCGGGGTGCGTCCCCTCTCGCTCGTAATCGACGGCCTTGCCGATATCGTGCAGCAGTCCGGCGCGGACGGCCACGTGGCCATCGAGCCCGAGTTCCCGCGACATGACGCCCGCGAGAAAGGCCACTTCCTTGCTGTGGCTGAGCACGTTCTGGCCGTAGCTGGTGCGGAAGCGGAGGCGTCCCATCAGGTGGAGCAGTTCCGGGTGGACGTCGTGCAGTCCCAACTCGAACGCCGCAGCCTCTCCGTCGCGCCGGACCGTGTCCTCGAGGTCCGCCTTCACCTTCTCGACGACGTCCTCGATCCGCGCAGGGTGGATGCGTCCATCGACGAGCAGGCGCTCGATGGCCTGCCGTGCCACTTCGCGTCGGAAGGGATCGAAGCTGGAGAGGATGATGGCGCCCGGTGTGTCGTCCACGATCAGCTCGACGCCCGTGGCCTGCTCCAGTGCGCGGATGTTGCGGCCCTCTCGCCCGATGATGCGTCCCTTCATGTCGTCGGAGGGCAGGTCGACGACGGAGACCGTGGTTTCCACGGCGTGCTCCGCGGCACTGCGCTGGATGGCCTCGGTGACGAGTTGCCGGGCCCGTGCCGACGCCTGTTCCCGCGCCTCGGCCTCGACAATCCGCTTGACCAGATGGGCGGCCTCGCGCCTGGCGTCCTGCTCCAGCTGGCGGACCAGTTCGGCGCGT